>NZ_JAUNTS010000001.1:110199-255011 GCF_030538595.1 Kocuria sp. | reverse complement strand
CAGGCCGCCAATTTCACAGGTTGCAGATTCCACGGATCGCAACCGCCGTGATGAGTGCCGCGAATGCAGGTGAGGCCCCCGGAGTCCCCCGGGGGCCTCACCTGTGAGACCATCAAAACCCACTGACGCCAAGGAGCCTCATGTTCGGCCGCCGCCGTATCGAGTACAAGACTGACGCCCAGTTGCGCACCATGGTGCGCGCCGGTCAGGTCACCTCCCGTGCCCTGGACGCTGCGGTGGCAGCAGCCGTGCCGGGGGCCACCACGGTGGATCTGGATGCTGCCTTTCGGGCAGTGCTCACGGACCACGGGGCGACGTCGAATTTCTTGGGTTACCACGGTTATCCCGCCACGGTCTGTGTGTCCGTGAATGAGGAAGTGGTCCACGGAATCCCCGGGGAGCGGGTGCTGGACGTGGGGGACATTCTCTCGATCGACGGCGGAGCAGTTGTGGACGGCTTCCACGGGGACTCCGCGCGCACGGTCATTTTGGGCAAACCCACACCCGAGGATCAGCTGCTCTCGGATGTGACCCGCGATGCCATGTGGCACGGCATTGCAGCCATGGCCACGGGGTCGCAGGTGGGGGACATCGGCGCGGCCATCGAAGGGCGGGTCCGCGAATTGGTGGGCGACCGGTTCGGGATTCTGGAAGATTACGTGGGTCACGGCATCGGCACGCAGATGCACATGGCCCCGGACGTCCTCAATTACGCCACCACGCAGAAGACCGCGGCGCTCAAACCAGGCCTGTGCCTGGCCATTGAACCCATGCTGGTGACCGGTGGGATTGAGACCACGGTTCTGGAGGATGATTGGACCGTGGTGACCAACGACGCCGGACGCGCGTGTCAGTGGGAGCACTCCGTGGCGCGGCACAAGGATGGCATCTGGGTGCTGACCGCAGAAGACGGCGGGGCTGCGTGGCTGGAGCCCTTGGGTGTCACGCCGGTACCCGTGCCCTGAGCGGTACCCGACTTCCGCGGGCGCAGGTGAGCACAGTATGACGCCGGTACCCGTACCCTGATTGTTGACTGGCTGATTTCATGAATGCACCAGGAGTTCCTGTGAGTGAGAACCGTACGCCGCTGCCGGACCCCACGGTGGGGCCGGCCGCTGAGGAGAGCGCGGTCGCCAGGGCGGCCGCCGACGTCGTCGATGATTTTGTGAACACCGACCCTGACGCCGGTACCCCGGACACACCCCGTCCGGTGCCGGGGCAGCTGGTGTTCAAGGCGGCCCGGCGGGGCAAGCCACCCAAGCACATTGCGGATACGGACATGGCTGGTCGCCGGGAGATGCTGGCCGAGTTGGGGCACAAACCGTTCCGGGCTCAGCAGCTGTCCCGGCACTACTTTGAGCGTTTTGCAGCCAATGCTGAGGACATGACCGACCTGCCCAAGGACGGCCGTGAGGAGTTGGTGGCCCAAGCCATGCCACAGCTGCTGACCACGGTCAGAACCTTGCAGGCGGATGACGGGGACACCGTCAAGCGGGTGCATCGTCTGTACGACGGCGCCTTGGTTGAGTCCGTGCTGATGCGCTATCCCAACCGCGTCACCATGTGCATCTCCTCCCAAGCGGGCTGCGGCATGAACTGCCCCTTCTGCGCCACGGGGCAAGCGGGGTTGACCCGCAACCTGTCCGCGGCAGAAATTGTGGGCCAGGTGGTTGAGGGCATTCGGATGCTGCGCGATGGTGAAGTGGGCCGCAAGGAACAGGACCCACTGCGGGTTTCCAACATTGTGTTCATGGGGATGGGGGAGGCCCTGGCCAATTACAAGGCCACCATGGAGGCGGTCCACCGGTTGATTGATCCGGCGCCGGAGGGTCTGGGGATTTCGGCGCGCGGGTTGACCATGTCCACCGTGGGCCTGGTCCCCGGCATGCGCAAGTTCACGCAGGAGGGGCTGCCCATCACTTTGGCTCTTTCCCTGCACGCACCTGATGACGAACTGCGTGATGAACTCATCCCCATCAACACCCGGTGGAAAGTGGATGAGGCACTGGATGCTGCGCGTGAGTACTTTGACGCCACGGGTCGGCGGATCTCGATTGAATACGCCCTGATCCGTGACATCAACGATCAAGGGTGGCGTGCGGATCTGTTGGGGGAGAAACTCAACGCCCGCGGCCGCGGTTGGGTGCATGTCAACCCCATCCCGCTGAACCCCACGCCAGGTTCCAAATGGACGGCATCGCGCCGTGGCGTGGAACAGAACTTTGTGGAGCGCCTGCGTGCCCACGGCATCCCCACCACGGTGCGTGACACCCGGGGCTCGGACATCGACGGCGCCTGCGGCCAGTTGGCAGCGGCGAGCTGAGCAGCGAAGCTCACAGTGTGAGATCACAACCCCGTCTTGTCCTACACGGCTCTGACGCGTATTCTTGACTGCTGGTTGTCTGCGCCCACCCATGCGCGAATTCTTCAAGGTCCAGCCCATCGTCACTGTCCGCAAGCGTGCGGCAGTTTTCGGCGTGCACCGGATTCTCACGGGTGCGCCATGGTGTAGGCGCCACAAGAACCGAACCCCGCCCGGTGAAAGCCGGGCACAGAAGTGAGCGGAGTACATGGCTAAAAAAGACGGAGTCATCGAGATCGAGGGCGCTGTGGTCGAAGCCCTCCCGAACGCAATGTTCCGGGTGGAGCTGGACAACGGACACATCGTTCTTGCCCACATCTCCGGAAAGATGCGCCAGCACTACATCCGAATCCTCCCCGAGGACCGAGTAGTGGTGGAGCTGAGCCCCTATGACCTCTCACGGGGTCGGATCGTCTACCGCTACAAGTGAGCTGTTGAGCGGTGGGATCCACCGTTTCAGTCAACTCGAAGAGCTAACGCGAAGGAATGCGATGAAGGTCCAGCCGAGCGTGAAGCAGATCTGCGATAAGTGCAAGGTGATTCGCCGCAACGGGCGAGTCATGGTGATCTGCGAGAACCCGCGCCACAAACAGCGTCAGGGCTGACACAGCCCCGGACGCACAGCCCGTCTGATGACGGGTGACATTGCACCGCTCCCGACCGGAGAGATTCCAGGCGGGTACCCCCGGACTACAGAGGCCGGGGACCGTGCGGGCGTTGAAACGCCCATGCGGAAAGCGATGCTTCAGACCTCTGGAAGAACCAAGGAGAACCGCCAGAATGGCTCGTCTCGCAGGCGTTGATCTTCCCCGCGAAAAGCGGATCGAGATCGCCCTTACTTACATCTACGGCGTCGGCCGCACCCGCGCGCTGGCAACTCTTGAGGCCACCGAGATCTCGGGAGACATCCGAGTCAAGGACCTCACCGATGCTCAGCTGGTCCAGCTGCGCGACTACATCGAGGGCAACTACAAGGTGGAGGGTGACCTCCGCCGTGAGGTGGCCGCTGACATCCGCCGCAAGGTTGAAATCGGTAGCTACCAGGGTCTGCGTCACCGCCGGGGTCTTCCCGTGCACGGTCAGCGCACCAAGACGAATGCGCGCACCCGCAAGGGCCCCAAGCGCACCGTTGCAGGCAAGAAGAAGTAATCACCCGAAGTTTTCGTGGCGATTCATCTCGCCCCAGGCACAAGACCATCACGGTTCTGGCCATCCACTGGTCAGACAGGTAGCAGGAGAAGCTAAATGCCCCCAAAGACTCGCGCGACTGCCGCTCGCAAGCCGCGTCGCAAGGACAAGAAAAACATCACCTCGGGCCAAGCCCACATCAAGTCCACGTTCAACAACACCATTGTTTCCATCACCGACCCCAGCGGCGCCGTGCTGTCCTGGTCCTCGGCCGGTGAAATGGGTTTCAAGGGCTCGCGTAAGTCCACCCCTTACGCCGCTCAGATGGCTGCTGAGGCCGCTGCAAAGCGCGCCCAGGAGCACGGTGTGCGCAAGGTTGACGTGTTCGTGAAGGGTCCGGGTTCGGGCCGCGAAACCGCGATTCGTTCGCTTCAGGCAACCGGCCTGGAGGTTGGCTCCATTCAGGACGTCACCCCCAGCGCCCACAACGGCTGCCGTCCGCCCAAGCGTCGCCGCGTTTGATCACGTGCACGGTCCGCTGACTCACCACCCATCTCGGATGGACGTGTGTCAGCGGTCCGTGCTTCACGCGGTTCAGGCGCCCGCCTGAACTCGCACACTTGAGAGTGCTCCACCACCTGCGTGTGTCATATAGCGGATACACGCTGAAAGGAACTATCAGTGCTCATCGCACAGCGCCCCACCCTTTCCGAAGAGGTTGTGGCCGACAACCGCTCCCGGTTCGCCATCGAACCGCTGGAGCCCGGTTTCGGGTACACCCTCGGTAACTCTCTCCGTCGCACCCTGCTCTCCTCGATTCCCGGCGCTGCTGTGACCAGCATCCGGATCGACGGCGTGCTCCACGAGTTCTCCACCGTGGACGGTGTCAAGGAAGACGTCACCGAAATCATCCTCAACATCAAGAAGCTGGCCGTTTCCTCCGAGGAGGACGAGCCCGTTGTTGCCTACCTGAACAAGCAGGGTCCCGCTGAGGTCACCGCTGCTGACATTCAGGTTCCGGCTGGTGTCGAGATCCACAACCCGGACCTGCACATTGCCACTTTGAACTCGAAGGGCAGCTTGGAACTTGAGCTGACCATCGAGCGCGGCCGTGGCTACGTGACTGCTGCGCAGAACAAGGCCGGCGACGCTGAAGTTGGCCGCATTCCGGTTGACTCCATCTACTCGCCCGTGCTCAAGGTGACCTTCCGCGTGGAAGCCACCCGTGTTGAGCAGCGCACCGACTTTGACCGGTTGATCCTGGACGTCGAAACCAAGGAAGCCATCACGCCGCGCGACGCCGTTGCATCGGCAGGCACCACCCTGGTTGAGCTGTTCGGTCTGGCTCGTGAGCTCAACGCGGAAGCCGAGGGCATCGAGATCGGGCCGTCCCCGACCGACGCCGCTATGGCTGCGGACATGGCACTGCCCATTGAGGACTTGGAACTGACTGTTCGTTCCTACAACTGCCTCAAGCGGGAAGGCATCCACACGGTGGGTGAACTGGTGACTCGTTCCGAGGCCGACCTGATGGACATCCGCAACTTCGGTGCCAAGTCCATTGACGAGGTCAAGGTCAAGCTTGTTGAGCTGGGCCTGGCACTCAAGGATTCGCCCCCAGGTTTTGAGGCGGCCGCCCGCCCGGCGTCGATTGACGACGAAAACCCGTTCGACATCCAGCAGTAATTCTTTCGACTTTCTTGCTCCGGGCGCGGCACGGTGCGTTGAGCACCGGCCCGCCACGGTCAAGAACCATCCAGGAGACCAACCACAATGCCTACTCCCACTAAGGGCGCCCGCCTCGGAGGCAGCCCGGCACACGAGCGCCTGATGCTGCGTAACCTTTCGCAGCAGCTCTTTGAGCACAAGCGCATCACCACCACGGTGACCAAGGCCAAGCGCCTGCGTCCCCACGCCGAGCGTCTGATCACGTTCGCCAAGCGCGGTGACCTGGCCGCTCGTCGTCAGGTGCTCAAGCAGCTGACCGACAAGTCCGTGGTGCACGAACTGTTCACCACCATTGCTTCTGCCATGGAGGACCGCCCGGGTGGTTACACCCGCATCACCAAGATCGGTTACCGCAAGGGCGACAACGCCCCCATGGCCGTGATCGAACTGGTCATGGAGCCGGTTGCCACCAAGGCCGCTGTTGCAGAGGCTGAGGCCGCCACGCGCGCCAAGGCTCCCGCTGCCGCACCGGCTGAGGAGACCGTGACTGAGGACGTCGTCAGTGATCCCGCTGCTTCCCTGGCAGAAGAAGGTGGCGCCACGGCCGGTGAGGCCACTGAGGAGACCACCTCCGCAGACGCCCCCGCCGCCAAGGCCGCTGAGTCTGATGAGTTCGCAGGTTCCGCCAAGCCGCTGGAATCCGGGGAAGCCCCGGAAGGCTTCACCATCAAGGGCAACAAGCAGTCCATGAAGTTCCACGTACCCGGCTCGCGCTGGTACGAGAACACCAAGGCTGAGGTCTGGTTCGACACCAAGGCCAACGCCGAGGCTGCCGGGTTCTCCCCGGCCGGTGGTGCTGCCGCTCAGAAGATGGACGGCGAGTGATTTAACCGTCACCCCGAGTGCATGCCGTCGGCATGACTCGCACAACCCGTGGCCCCTGGATCGTGACGATCCAGGGGCCACGGGTTTATGGTTGGTGCCGCATGTTCAAACTCCCCGGCCAGAAAGTCTTTTCCCTTGTCTGAGAGTCATTCCGAGCCGCTGGCCGCCACGCCTGCGGACGTGTCCAGCACCGCCACGAGTCAGCAGGCGCCCTCCGTGCGCATCCGTGTTGACCTGAGCTACGACGGCGGCCCTTTTGACGGTTGGGCACGCCAACCGGGCCGTGAGACGGTTCAGGGCAGCGTGGAAGCTGCCTTGTCCATGTTGATTCGCCGTGAGGTCCGCACGGTGGTGGCCGGCCGGACCGATGCCGGAGTGCACGCCCGGGGTCAGGTCCTGCACTTTGACGTGACCCAGCAGGAATGGCTGCAGATCGGTGGTGGGCGCCCCGAATCGCCAGACAAAGTTCTGGAACGCCGCTTGGCAGGTGTGTTGGCCAGGGTGCTGGGTGCTGACCGGCGGCAGCGTGGCCTGGCCGAAGTCCCCGGTGCCATCGTGGTGCGTCACGTGAACCGCGCAGCAGACGGGTTTGATGCGCGGTTCTCCGCCGTGGCGCGCCGTTACACCTACCGAATCCACGACGGCGCGGGCGGCCACGACCCCCTGACCCGCAATTCCAGCTGGTGGATTCGTGAAGAGCTGGATGTCGATGTCATGCGGGCTGCGGCGGCCGCGATTCCAGGTCTGCATGATTTTCTGAGTTTCTGCAAGCCACGGGCCGGTGCCACCACAGTCCGTGAAGTCCGGGACATCAATGTCCAGCGCACTGCCGAAGGCGTGATCGAGGTGCAGATCGAAGCCGATGCCTTCTGCCACAACATGGTGCGTTCCCTGGTGGGGGCCACCGTCCGCGTGGGCAAGGGGGAGCGCCCTGTTGAATGGATGGGGGAACGCCTGGCGGAAAAACAGCGGTCCTCGGACATGCTGTTGGCGCCACCCCAGGGACTGGTGCTGGAACAGGTGCTCTACCCGGACGACGTCGAACTGGCGGCGCGCGCCGAACAAACCAGGGCGCGGAGGGATTCACCCGTCACATGAGGGGCTGGAACACCTGAACGATGTGAGATGCAACAGTTCTGGGGGTCCGCGCTGGAAACAGCGGCCCAACTCCGGTATGTTTGTCTGCTGTTGTGCATGTCCCACCTCGGTTCACGTGTACCCGGAATTGTCGCCCAGTTGCAGGGCTCATGACGATCTGGTGCTCCGGGGCCTGTGGACCCGGATGCTGCTCGGCCCTCACCCGAGCCCCGGCCAATGGCACACAGGACCCGATCTGAGGAAGCCTCAGATCCATGAATCGAACCGAAACGAAGGCAGATCAACGTGCGTACGTATTCTCCGAAGCCCGGTGACGTCCAGCGTGACTGGTACGTCATCGACGCCAGCGACGTCGTCCTGGGCCGCCTGGCAAGCCACGCCGCCACCTTGCTGCGCGGCAAGCACAAGGCCACCTTTGCTCCCCACGTGGACACCGGTGACTTTGTGGTGATTGTCAACGCGGACAAGGTTGCCCTGACCGGCGACAAACTGCGCAAGAAAATGGCATACCGTCACTCCAACTACCCCGGCGGCCTGACCGCAACCTCCTACGCGGAGTTGCTGGAAAAGAACCCGGTGCGCGCCGTGGAGAAGGCTGTTCGCGGCATGCTTCCCAAGAACAAGCTGGCCGCTGCCCAGCTCTCCAAGCTCAAGGTCTACGCGGGTCCCGAGCACCCGCATGCTGCAAACCAGCCCAAGACCTTTGAATTCAACCAGGTCGCCCAGTAATTCCGGGCCTTTCGAGATCGACTGACTAGGAGACATCGTGGCTCAGAACACTGAAGAAACCTACGCCGTGGAAGGTGAAGAGTTGAGCTCTTACACCTCCGAGTCCTCACCGGCCACCGAAGGCGTTGTGGCCTCCGAGCGTCCCGCGCTGACCGTTCCCGGCCAGGCCGTTGGCCGCCGCAAGCAGGCTGTTGCCCGCGTGCGCTTGGTGCCCGGTTCGGGCAAGTGGACCATCAACGGCCGCAGCCTGGAAAACTACTTCCCGAACAAGCTGCACCAGCAGGAGGTCAACGACCCCTTCAAGCTGCTGGAACTGCAGGGTGCGTACGACGTCGTTGCACGCATTGACGGTGGTGGCCCCTCCGGCCAGGCCGGCGCCCTGCGTTTGGGTGTGGCCCGCGCGTTGAACGAAATCGACGCCGAGCACAACCGTCCCGCCCTCAAGAAGGCTGGCTTCTTGACTCGTGACGCCCGCGTCATTGAGCGCAAGAAGGCCGGTTTGAAGAAGGCCCGCAAGGCTCCGCAGTACTCCAAGCGCTGATCTCAACGCTGTTGTACGGCACTCTCACCCCGTGACCCACGGTTCAACCGTGGGTCACGGGGTGACTTCATGTCCAGGTGGTTTCCCCTGCTGACAGCTGCGGAACCCAGCGGTGGACATACTATGGAGTACTACGACAATCGGCGGTGGGCCGGGGGAGCATGACGCAACCACACCCCCTGACACCCCAAGCACAGCGCGCATCACCGCTCGTGTGGCCCGCCCAGAGGACGGAATCTATGAAACGTATTTTTGGAACAGACGGTGTTCGCGGGCTGGCGAACGGACTGCTCTCAGCTGACATGGCACTGAAGCTGGCTCAGGCTGCGGCCATTGTGCTGGGTCATGATCACGCTGCTGCCGATCAACGCCCCCGTGCCGTGTTGGCACGTGACGGGCGAGCTTCCGGGGAGTTCCTGGGGGCGGCCGTTGCTGCTGGACTGGCAGGTTCTGGCGTAGATGTGTATGACGCCGGTGTCATGCCCACGCCTGCTCTTGCCTATCTGGTGGGTGACATGAAAGCTGATTTTGGCGTGATGATTTCTGCCTCTCACAACCCGGCCCCGGACAACGGCATTAAGTTCCTGGCCAGCGGTGGCAAAAAGCTGCCGGATGCGGTGGAAGACAAGATCCAGGCAATTTACGAGTCTGAGCAGTTCCGCAAACCGACCGGGGCGGGAGTAGGCCGCATCTCCACCCTGTCGGATGCAGAAGACCGTTATGTTTTGCACCTGGTGGGCGCCATTCCGCACCGGCTGCAGGGCATCAAAGTGGTTCTGGACTGCGCCCACGGTGCGGCGGCCGGAGTGTCACCGGATGCTTTCAACGAGGCCGGTGCGGAGCTGGTCAAGGTGATCGGTTCGCAGCCGGACGGTTTGAACATCAACGACGGCGTGGGGTCAACACATCTTGGTCCGCTCAAACAGGCCGTTGTGGAATACGGGGCTGACCTGGGCATTGCCCATGACGGTGACGCGGACCGATGCCTTGCCGTGGATGCTGAGGGCAATGAGATCGACGGTGATCAGATCATGGGCATCCTGGCGCTGTCCATGTACGAAAAGAGCCGCCTGGCACAAGACACTCTGGTGGTCACCGTGATGTCCAACTTGGGCCTCAAACTGGCGCTCAAGGACCGTGGGATCAACATTCACGAAACCAAAGTGGGTGACCGCTACGTCCTGGAAGCCATGAACCGGGACAGCTTCAACTTGGGTGGCGAGCAGTCCGGGCACGTGATCATGTCTGACTGGGCCACCACTGGGGACGGTCTTCTGACCGGTTTGATGTTGGCCTCCCGGGTGGCGGAGACCGGGCTGCCACTTTCTGAGCTGGGCAAGGTCATGACCCGACTCCCGCAGGTGCTGATCAATGTGAAGGGCGTGGACCGTTCCGCCGCGAGCACGGACTCCGGTGTGGCGGAAGCCGTTGCTGCCACGGAGCAGCGTCTGGGGGAGACGGGCCGAGTGCTGCTGCGCCCCTCCGGCACCGAGCCTGTGGTGCGTGTGATGGTCGAGGCCGCCACCCACGATCAGGCGCAGCAGGAGGCTGAGGCGCTGGCCGACGTCGTGAAGCAGCGCCTGGCCCTCTAACCCCTCCACCCTCCGCCGAAATCATGCTTTGTGGCAATTTTTGGGCCAGATTCTTAGGCAAAGCATGATTTCGGCGGAGGGTTGGGGGAAGTAGAAGGCCCCGTGTCCGGTGGACACGGGGCCTTTGAGGTTTACAGGTGGGGGTAGATCAGGCGTTGGGATCCTTGTCCGCGGCGGAGCCGGGAGCCGGGGTGCCCGACTGGCCGGCGAGCAGGTCGCGGATTTCGGTCAGCAGGGCCACGTTCGGCTCCACCTCTTCCTCATCCGGGTCAATGCCCAAGCGCTTGTTGCGAGCCTCGATCATCTTGTTCATCGGCATGACCACCACAAAGTAGAGGGCGGCAGCAATGATCAAGAAGTTGATGATCACAGTCAACCAGGCGCCGAAGCGTACGTAGTTTTCGGTGTCGGCAACCTGGATGGCCAGGAACTGGTCAAAGTTGGGGAAACCGATCAGGCCGGAAATCAGCGGCATGAGGATGGAGTCCACCAGAGTGGTGATGACGGGGGCGAATGCACCACCGATGATGACCGCGACGGCCAGGTCGATGACGTTGCCCTTCATGATGAAATCTTTGAAACCCTGAAGCATGAGCCAAAGATTAGCGTGAGCCTGTGAGTGTTTCCAGAAGTTTCTGGGAAAATCGCTAGTGATTCCGAACACTATGTCATGAATCACTGGATGGTTTGCAAATTCATGGACCAACTAATGGCCCTCTATTGCAGGTACGCCACCGATGCTGGGTCACCGATAATCCGGTGCAGCACCCGTTCCGTAGTACTCCTCCAAGGTGGAGAATCGGCTTGCCTGGATGCCTTGGGCCTGGTCAGCACCTACGTAGCGAAAGTGCCAGGGTTCGTAGGAGTAGCCGGTGACGGACTCCATTCCGTCCGGGAATCGCAGCACAAATCCGTATTCTGCGGCATTTTCCATGGCCCACTCGGCTGCTGGAGTCTGTTCAAAGCACACCTGAAGATCACAGCCTGAACCATCGGCAAGATCCACCGCCAGGCCTGTTTGATGCTCGGAGAATCCTGGTCGGGCGGACACGCGATCGGCAGCAGCCTGACCATTTTGCTGCACCCAATGATCGTAGGTGGACACCTGAGTGTCATAGGAACGATAAGCCGACGTGATGTTGACGTTCACACCCTCTGCACGCATGTCCGAGAGCATGGTGCGGAGGGCATCGGCTGCTTCTTGGCGCAGTTGGTGACCCTCAATGTCCGCCAGGTTGGCTGGCACGTAATCCTCCGGGTCCAGCGGGTTGTGCTTGTTCACCACAACCGTGAACGAGCTGGCGGTGTGCGGGTCGGCGTCCGCACCCTGTGTGCCGGTGCCGCCAGGCGCACCATCGGTGCTCTCAACAGCCGCAGCAGTGCCGGGGGACTCAGATGGTGACTGACCGGGGTTGGAATCTGGCCCGCATCCAACCAAAGCTGCGGCGGCAGCCAGCAGCATCATCGGGGCAGACATCTGAAATTTCACCGGGGGACTCCCTGGACAGTCAGGCGGTTGGGTCAATTCTTGCGCACCAGGACCCGACGAATCGAGTGGTCCGAGGCTTTGGAGAGGATCAATTGGGCGCGGCCGCGCGTGGGACGCACGTTCTGCAGCAAATTGGGCTCATTGATACGGCGCCAGATGCTGGTGGCGGTTTCCACCGCCTCCTGGTCGGAGAGGCTGGCGTAGCGATGAAAATAGGAGGCAGGATCCGCAAAAGCCCCGTGGCGCAGAGCCTGGAACCGTTCGATGTACCACCGCTCAATGTCCTGGGTCCGCGCATCCACATAAATCGACACGTCAAAGAAGTCACTCAGTGCCAGAGAGGCACGGTCGCCCGGGCCGATCTTGGCCGGCGCCAAAACATTGAGTCCTTCCACAATTACGACGTCGGGGCGGGTCACCACCACTTCTTCGTCCGGCAGGATGTCGTAGGTGACGTGGGAGTACTTGGGTGCCCGAACTTCCTCCGCACCGGACTTGATCTTGGCGACGAACCGCAGCAGAGCCCGCCGGTCATAGGACTCAGGGAAACCTTTGCGCTCCATCAATCCGCGGCGTTCCAACTCCGCGTTGGGGTAGAGGAATCCATCCGTGGTGACCAACTGGACCCGGGGGGTGGACGGCCAGCGCGCCATGAGCTCGCGCAACAATCGCGCCGTCGTTGACTTGCCGGCGGCCACTGAACCGGCAATGCCGATCACGAACGGTGTGCGCGCGTGCTCCTGACCCAGGAATTGGTTGGTGGAGGTGTTCAGGGAGGTGGCAGCGGCGTCGTAGAAAGTAAGCAGCCGCGACAGCGGTAGGTAAACCTCCCGGACCTCGTCCACGTCCAAGTGGTCACCCAAGCCGCGGAGGGCTTCAATTTCATCTTCGGTGAGGGGGACGTCAATCTCCGTTGACAGACGTGACCAGGTGTCTCGATCCAATTCGACGAACGGAGAAACCCGGCTCACCCCAGGCGTTGTGCTCATTGCAGGACAGTTTATGACCGCCATCAGCTGGCTCCGAATCCGGCACCCGTCCAAGTGGTTACCGGGGTGTCAAACTCATGAGACCATTCTGTGCACATGGGCAGCGGCGCCCTCCACCAAGCTGCTGTTCGCGTCCAACACCAACAGTCCGTAGGGGCATACAAGGAACAGCCAGCACTGGCACGGCAGATGTGGTTCCTTCACTCCCCGGTAACGGAGCGATCCAAAGAAGGATGTCTTGACTACTACAACCTCTTCACAGACGGGGGCAGCCGCCGGGGCTGAGAAGAAGGGCGGCGTTCGCGTTGCCGTTCAGCGCTTTGGCACTTTCCTGTCCTCCATGATCATGCCGAACATCGCGGCGTTCATTGCCTGGGGCTTGATCACGGCGCTGTTCATTCCGGACGGGTTCTTCCCGAACGAGAGAATCGAAACCATGGTGGGCGGCATGGTGATTTACCTGCTGCCGCTGCTGATTGCCTACACCGGTGGCAAGCTGGTCTACGACGTCCGCGGTGGTGTGGTCGGTGCCATCGCCACCATGGGTGTCATCATGGGCACCTCTTCACCGGTCTTCATCGGTGATGGGCCAGCAACGCCGATGTTCCTGGGTGCCATGATCATGGGCCCGCTGGCCGCATGGTGCATGAAGCAGCTGGACTCCCTGTGGGACGGCAAGATCAAGCCGGGCTTTGAGATGTTGGTCAACAACTTCTCCGCCGGTATCTTCGGTGCCATTGCCGCCATCGGTTCCATGTTCCTCCTGACTCCGGTCATGAACCTGTTCACCAACGTTGCCGGCGTGATTGTTGAGTTCCTGGTGGACAACGGTTTGCTCCCGTTGACCTCCCTCATCATTGAGCCGGCCAAGGTGCTGTTCCTGAACAACGCGATCAACCACGGCCTGTTGACGCCCCTGGGTAGCGCACAAGCGTTGGAGCAAGGTAAGTCCATTCTGCTGCTCCTGGAAACCAACCCGGGACCCGGTCTGGGTATTCTGCTGGCCTACATGGTCTTTGGCCGCGGTACCGCCCGCGCCACCGCACCCGGTGCTGCTGTCATTCACTTTGTGGGCGGTATTCACGAAATCTACTTCCCCTACGTGCTCATGAAGCCGCAGCTGATCATCGCCGCCATCGCAGGTGGCATGTCCGGCATTGCCGTGTTCCAGATTTTCGACGTCGGATTAGCCTCGCCTGCCGCCCCCGGCTCCATCATTGCGATCATGTTGACCGCAGCCAGCGGGTCACATGTGGGCATCATTCTGGGTGTGCTGGCCGCTACCGCGGTTTCCTTTGCCGTGGCTTCCGTGATCCTGCGTTTCTCCAAGCAGACAGAGGACGATCTGGCCGAAGCCACTGCCAAGATGGAAGGCATGAAGGGCAAGAAGTCCTCCGTGTCCTCCGCGCTGACCGGCGGTGCGGCTGCTGCCCAGAACACCATCTCCAAGATTGTGTTCGCCTGCGATGCAGGCATGGGATCTTCTGCCATGGGTGCCTCCGTGCTGCGCAACAAGATCAAGGACGCAGGCTTTGGCAACGACGTTTCCGTGGTCAACTCCGCAATCAACAACCTGCGCGATGACTTTGATCTGGTGGTGGTCCACGAGGACCTGTTGAACCGGGCGCAGACCCCCACACCATCTGCCATGCACGTGTCCGTGGACAACTTCATGGGTTCACCGCGGTATGACGAAATCGTGGAACTGATCCGCGAACAGCGTGAAGGCAGTGACAATTCGGGTGGTGCTGAAGCTGCTGCGGTTCCGGCAGCAGCTGCCGGCGCAACCGCTGCAACGAGTGCTGCGAGTGGTTCTGCTGGTGGGGCAGGTGCCGCGCCGCAGGCCGACCCAGCACAGGCGAGTGCGTCGTCGTCCGCAGGCGAAGGTGCTGCTGCCGACGCCGGGAAGCAGATCTTGACCACGGACACCATCCGTCTGGGTGCCACCGCGGCTTCCCGCAGCGTGGCCATTGACCAGGCCGGTGACCTGCTGGTGGACACCGGAGCTGTGGACCGTTCCTACGTCAACGCCATGCACGAACGTGAGTCCTCCGTGTCCACCTTCATGGGCAACGGACTGGCGATTCCGCACGGCACCAATGAGGCCAAGTCTGCGATTCACGATTCGGCCATGTCCTTCATCCGTTATGACCAGCCCGTGGACTGGGGCGGGCATGAAGTCAAGTACGTGATCGGCATTGCCGGCGCGGATGGGCAGCACTTGGGTCTGCTGGCAAAAATCGCCAAGATCTTTTCCAAGAAGGAATCTCTTGCTCAACTGGAGTCAGCCCAGACTCCGGAGGAGATCTTGGAGATCTTTGGAAAGGTGAACGGATGAAAGCCCTACATTTTGGTGCAGGCAACATTGGCCGCGGTTTTGTAGGCGTGTTGCTCCATGAAGCCGGCTATGAACTGGTTTTTGCAGACGTGGCGCCACCGCTGATTGATGCTCTGAACCAGCAGGACACCTACACGGTTCACGAGGTCGGCGCGGAGGCCAGGGATCTTGAGGTCAGCGGGTTTTCGGGCGTGAACTCGGCCGCTGACCAGGAAGGTTTGCTGGAACAGATCAAGACGGCAGATGTGATCACCACGGCAGTGGGACCCACCGTGTTGAAGATCATTGCCCCAACGCTGGCTGAAGGGCTGCGTGCGCGAGCTGAAGCAGGCGGGTCGGTCGTGGCAGTGATGGCTTGTGAAAATGCCATCAACGCAACGGACGGTCTGGCGGATTCCATCCGGGAGACGTATCCGGACGTTGACCAGATTGCGGTGTTCGCCAATACCGCTGTGGATCGCATTGTGCCCAATCAGGCTCCCGGACAGGGCTTGGATGTCACGGTGGAGACCTATTACGAGTGGGCTGTGGAATCACCTGCTTTTGGTGACAATCGTCCGG
Organism: Kocuria sp.; assembly: GCF_030538595.1. Taxonomy (GTDB): domain Bacteria; phylum Actinomycetota; class Actinomycetes; order Actinomycetales; family Micrococcaceae; genus Kocuria. The sequence goes on along the minus strand of NZ_JAUNTS010000001.1, from coordinate 239,631 downwards.
AGATTCCGGGAGTCACCTGGGTTGAGGACCTGGCCCCTTACATCACGCGCAAGTTGTTCACGGTCAACACAGGGCATGCTGCCACGGCCTATTTTGGCTACCAGGCCGGAATCTCCAAGATTTCGGACGCGCTGGAGGACAGCTCCGTACATGCCAAGGTGGCTGGTGTTCTGGGTGAAACCAAGGCGTTGCTGGTTGAAAAATTCGGGTTTTCTCCGGAGGTTCAGCAGGCTTACGTGGACAAGATCCTGACCCGCTTTGCCAACTCGCATCTACCGGACACCGTGGAGCGAGTGGGCCGTGCACCGCTGCGCAAAATCTCCCGCAACGAGCGATTTGTGGGGCCGGCCGCTGAGCTTGCCGAACGCGGCATAGACGCCTCCGCCCTGGTGGCGGCAGTTGGTGCCGCTCTGGCCTTCACCGTGGACGACGACGCCGAAGCCGCCGAGTTGCAGGCCAAGCTCACCGCAGCCCGCGGTGATCGAGCCGCCACGGACACTCTGGTCACAGAGCTGACCGGTATTGCAGCAGAGCACCCGTTGTTTCCGGCACTTTCGGAAGCGTTTGCGGCGGCCTGAGGTGTTCTCAGGCTGAAGAGACAGCCACCTCTTGAAAGGGAAGGCCCTGGTGCCGGTACCGCTGGGTACCCGCACCGGGGCCTTTCCGTGTTCCGGGGCACCCGAAGGCTGCGAATTGTCTAGTTGCTTCTAGTGACTGGGGCGACTCTTGATCTGTGCAACTCAAACGGTTTCCGGGTGTGCCCGTGGGTTAGGCTGAGCCCATGTGTGGAATCGTTGGATATGTGGGTCTGCCCGAGACGCCGGACCGTGAACTCTTTGCCCTGGACTACGTGCTGGAAGGCCTGCGCCGACTGGAATACCGCGGCTATGACTCCGCTGGTATTGCCGTGGTGGCCGATGGCAAGGTCGATTACCGCAAGAAGGCTGGCAAGGTGTCCAGCCTGGACGTGGAGCTGGAAGTCAGCCCGCTGCCGGATGCCATTTTGGGCATTGGCCACACCCGCTGGGCCACACACGGTGGGCCCACGGATTCCAATGCGCACCCGCATGTGGTGGACAACGGCCGCTTGGCTGTGGTGCACAACGGCATCATTGAGAACTTTGCCGAATTGAAGAATGAACTGACCGGCAAGGGTTACAGCTTTGTGTCGGAAACAGACACGGAAGTTGCGGCAACTCTGCTGGGCGACTTCTACAACAAGGAAGCAGGCCGGGATCTCTCCCTGGCCATGCAGCTGGCAGCTCAGCGGCTGGAAGGCGCCTTCACCCTGTTGGCCGTTCACGCCGACCACCCGGACCGCATTGTGGCTGCCCGCTACAACTCTCCGTTGGTCATCGGCCTGGGCCAGGGGGAGAACTTCTTGGGCTCGGATGTTTCCGGTTTCATCCAGCACACCAAGAGCGCCGTGGAGATGGACAACAACCAGATTGTGACCATCACAGCAACGGATTACTCCATCACTGATTTTGACGGCAACCCAGTGGAGGGCAAGCCGTTCGAGGTGACCTGGGACGCGGCTGCTGCAGAGAAGGGTGGCTTCAACTCCTTCATGGAGAAGGAGATCCACGATCAGCCTTCAGCTGTCCACGACACTTTGTTGGGTCGCCTGGATGAAACCGGTCACCTGACCTTGGATGAGCTGCGGATCGACGAATCACTGCTGCGTTCGGTGGACAAGATTGTGGTGATCGCCTGCGGCACGGCTGCTTACGCCGGCCACGTTGCCCGCTACGCCATTGAGCACTGGTGCCGTATCCCCACCGAGGTGGAGTTGGCTCACGAGTTCCGCTACCGGGATCCGATTGTCAACGAAAAGACTTTGGTGGTGGCCCTCTCCCAGTCCGGCGAAACCATGGACACCCTCATGGCCATCCGTCACGCACGGGAACAGGGCGCCAAGGTGATCGCCATCTGCAATACCAACGGTTCTTCAATCCCGCGCGAATCGGATGCCAACCTTTACACCCACGCCGGTCCGGAGATCGCGGTGGCTTCCACCAAGGCATTCCTGGCTCAGATCACTGCGGCCTACTTGCTGGGTCTGTACCTGGCTCAGCTGCGCGGCAACATGTTTGCCGATGAAATCGGTGAGGTGCTGCGTGAATTGCAGGCCATGCCGGAGAAGATCCAGACCGTGATTGACGGTGCGGATGCCATCAAGGCGATGGGCACGGACATGGGTCAGACGGAGTCCGTGCTGTTCCTGGGCCGTCACGTGGGTTACCCCGTGGCCTTGGAAGGCGCGCTCAAGCTCAAAGAGATCGCCTACATCCACGCCGAAGGTTTTGCGGCTGGTGAGTTGAAGCACGGCCCGATTGCGTTGATCGAACCGGGCCAGAAGGTTTTTGTGGTGGTGCCCTCACCGCGCGGCCGCAACTCCCTGCACTCCAAGGTGGTCTCCAACATCCAGGAGATTCGCGCTCGCGGTGCCGAGACCATTGTGATTGCAGAGGAAGGGGATCACGCGGTGGAGGCTTACGCCAACCACGTGATTCGCATTCCGCAGTCACCCACCCTGCTGCAGCCGTTGTTGGCCACGGTGCCTTTACAGATCTTTGCCTGCGCCATGGCCGAGGCCAAGGGGTACGACGTCGATCAGCCCCGTAACTTGGCCAAGTCCGTCACGGTCGAGTGAGTCCGCTGGGCTGCTGAAACTGGTGCGCCACCGTAGCTGTGCTGCGGTGGCGCACTCATGCCAGCTCACGCGGTTGGGATGTCTGCCCCAGGCGATACGCTGACCGCATGATCATTGGTACCGGCATTGACGTGGTGGACATCAACCGGTTTGCCCAGCAGCTGGAGCGCACCCCACGGTTGCGGGAACGGCTGTTCGTGCCATCCGAACGTGAGCTTCCGGTGCAGTCCTTGGCAGCCCGTTTTGCCGCCAAGGAGGCGGCGGCCAAGGCGCTGAAAGCCCCACCCGGGATGATCTGGCAGCACTGCTGGATTGAAAAAACTCAGTGGGGCGCTCCGGTGTTGCGGACCACGGGGACGGTGGCGGCTGAAGCAGCTCAGCAGGGCATTGACCGCTGGCATCTGTCCATGTCTCACGATGGCGGTCTGGCCATGGCTTACGTGGTGGCCGAGGGATTTCCCGTGGACTCCCTGCCGGAGGCGGTACCGGGTGCAGACAGTGCTGAGCCGGCATGATTCCCGCGTGGACCGGTGAGCAGATCCGGGCAGCTGAACAACCACTCCTTGACCAAGGTTCTGGGCCTGCGCTGATGCGCCGTGCCGCGCACGCTCTGAGTGTGGAGTGTGTTCGTTTGCTGCGTGACTCCGGCGGTGTGCCGGGCTCCCGAGTGACCGTGTTGGCGGGGACGGGTAACAACGGGGCAGACGCACTGTGGGCCGCGGTGGAATTACGACGGCGCGGCGCAGCTGTGACTGTTGTTGCAACGGGGGACCACCTCCATGCTGAGGCGGAAGCGGCAGTACGGGCAGCCCGGATTCCCGTCCACCGACTGGCTGACACAGGTGTAGATGCTGCCTTGCAGAGCTGTCTGGCGGCGGCTGTGGTGCTTGACGGAGTGTTGGGCACCGGCGCTCGCGGTGGGCTGCGTGGCGATTTCAAGAAGTTGGTAGAGCGTTTTTCTGCCGCGGTACAAAGCCCAGATGCCACAGATTCAGCGCCACGTCTTCGCGATTCCACCCGCGGTGGTTCATCCGCGGCTCGGCCTGTGGTGGTGGCCGTGGACACCGTGTCCGGTCTGGATCCAAACACCGGTGCTCACAACGGGCACGTCTTGATGGCCAACACCACCGTCACCTTTGGCGGAGCCAAAGCGGGCCACGCCGTACCACCCGGACGCTCGGTCAGCGGACATGTGGTGCCCGTAGAGATCGGCATTGAAGACCATCTGCCAGTGCCACCGGTGATCACATTGCAAGCAACGGATGTGCAGCAATTGTGGCCAACCCCGCGCGCGGATGACCACAAGTACACCCGCGGTGTGCTCGGTGTTGTGGCAGGCAGCCCTGAATATCCGGGAGCAGCGGTGCTGTGCACGCGATCCGCAGTGGCCGCCGGTGCCGGGATGGTGCGCTACCTGGGGGATCAGAACACCCAGACCATGGTGACTCTGACCAGCCCGGAGGTGGTGGCCAGCGCGGATGATCCGGACGTGGTGCACGTGCAAGCGTGGGTGGCAGGCCCCGGTGCCGTTGACGATCAGCAGCGCGGACGGATCGGCACCATCTTGGATCTGGACCAGCCCGCTGTGCTGGATGCCGGGGCACTGGACACCGTGGGCCGGGCCCTGGCCGATCGTGATCTGGCTGCCCACCACATTCTCACCCCGCATGCCGGTGAGCTCGCTGAGCTCCTACGCTGGTGCCAGGCCTGGGGACGGATGGAGGCGGCTCCCTCCCGGCACCGCATTGAAAGTGATCCGTTGACCTGGGCGCGGGCGGCCGCTTCTGCCACGGGAGCCACCGTTGTGCTCAAAGGAGCAGCCACGGTGGTGGCAGGTGCGGGTGGTGGCCCGGCGTTCGTCGTCGGGCACGGTAGTCCGTGGCTTGCCACGGCAGGTTCCGGGGATTGTCTGGCCGGGATTTTGGGAACTTTGGCGGCACATGTGGAGGGACGCGGTGAGGTATTTGCAGAAGGAGTACAGCAGTGGTTGGAGACCGCACCGCTCACCCCATCCGTGAGGGCGCAGTTGCTGGAGCAGTTCCACGGGGAAGGTAGGTGGGCGTTGGTGGCCGCAGTGGGTGTAGGACTGCACGCAACCGCCTCCCGGATTCAGGGGGAGGGCCCGCAACCGTGTCAACCGGAGCATATTCGCGCCGCCCTGACCCGTGAGCCTCGTTTCCCCTGGGCATAAGCAGGGTACTTAGTACCGCGTGCGGGAGGTCGGGCGAGTAAGCTCGAAACCAATGTGGCCATCATGGCCCGAACTGACAGTCGCTGGACAGGAGATTTGATTCGTGACCGAAGTATGGCCAGGAAAGCCCTACCCCCTGGGGGCAACCTACGACGGCGCCGGAACCAACTTTGCCTTGTTCAGCGAGGCTGCCGAGCGCGTGGAGCTGTGTCTGTTTGACGAAGACGACAACGAAACCCGCATTGAGCTGACCGCAGTGGACGGGTACGTGTGGCACTGCTTCCTCCCGGAAATTCAGCCCGGTCAGCGTTATGGCTATCGGGTGCACGGGCCGTGGGACCCCGCCACTGGGCACCGGTGCAATCCCGCCAAATTGCTGCTGGACCCCTACGCCAAAGCTGTGGACGGCTTTGTCCGCGAATGGGGTCAGCCGTTGTTCTCCTACAACTTTGGTGACCCGGATTCCTTCAATGACCAGGACTCGGCGCAGTTGATGATGAAGGGCGTGGTGATCAACCCGTTCTTCGACTGGGAGGGTGACCGCTCCCCGGACCGTGACTACCACAAGTCTGTGATTTATGAGGCTCACGTCAAAGGCTTGACCCAGCTGCACCCGGAGGTCCCGGAGAATCTGCGCGGCACCTACGCCGGTGTGGCCCACCCGGCGGTCATTTCCCATTTGAAGAAGCTGGGGATCACGGCCATTGAACTGATGCCGGTGCACGAATTTGTGCAGGACTCCACGCTGGAAGAAAAAGGGCTGCGTAACTACTGGGGTTACAACACCATCTCTTTCTTTGCCCCACACCACGATTACAGCTCCTCCACCACTCTGGGTGGTCAAGTGCAGGAGTTCAAGGCCATGGTCCGGGCACTGCACCGCGCAGACATTGAGGTGATCCTGGATGTGGTCTACAACCACACCGCGGAGGGCAATCACTTGGGCCCCACACTGTCCATGCGGGGGATCGACAACCAGGCGTACTACCGCCTCACGGAAGACGATCCCCGCTACTACATGGACTACACGGGTACCGGTAACTCTTTGAACGTCCGGCATCCGCATTCGCTGCAGTTGATCATGGATTCACTGCGGTACTGGGTGACCGAGATGCACGTGGATGGTTTCCGCTTTGATTTGGCCTCCACCCTGGCCCGCGAGTTCTACGACGTGGACAAGCTCTCCACCTTCTTTGAACTGGTCCAGCAGGATCCCATTGTTTCCCAGGTCAAACTGATTGCTGAGCCCTGGGATATTGGCCCTGGCGGTTATCAGGTGGGCAATTTCCCGCCGCAGTGGACCGAGTGGAACGGCAAGTACCGGGACGTGCTGCGTGATTTCTGGCGTGGCGAACCCTCCACCTTGGGGGAGTTTGCTTCCCGCATCACGGGTTCCGCCGATCTCTATGAAAACAGCGGCCGCCGCCCGTACGCCTCCATCAACTTTGTCACCGCCCACGATGGCTTCACGCTGCGGGATCTGGTCTCCTACAACGAAAAGCACAATCAGGCCAACGGTGAAGACGGCAACGACGGCGAAGATCACAACCGGTCGTGGAACTGCGGGGTGGAAGGCCCCACCGATGACCCGGAGGTTTTGGCCTGGCGCGCCCGTCAGCAGCGCAATTTCATTGCCACGCTGATGCTCTCCCAGGGCACCCCCATGCTGCTGCACGGCGATGAGCTGGGCCGCAGCCAGGGCGGTAACAACAACACCTACGCCCAGGACAACGAAATCTCCTGGATCAACTGGGAGAACGCCGACACCCCGCTGATGGAGTTCACCGCTGCGCTGATCCATCTTCGGCGTGATCACCCCACCTTCCGGCGTGGACAGTTCTTTGACGGACGCCCCGTGGACATGGGTGAACTCAGCGTGGGCGATCCCATGCCAGACATTGTCTGGCTGGACAAGGACGGCACCCCCATGTCCCCGGGTGACTGGGATGAACCCCTGTCCCGAACGCTGGGCATGTGGCTCAACGGGCATGGCATTGCAGGTGTGGACCGCCGGGGACGCCGCATCAAAGACGTGGACTTCATTGTGTGGTTCAACTCCTCCCCGGAAGATGTTGAAGTCACGGTTCCGCCGGCACCGTATGGCACCAAGTGGGAGGAACTGCTGGACACCGCTGGAGAACACGGCGATGGCTCGGTCCTCACCCATTCGACCACCTTCATGCTGAAGGCAAAGTCCGTGGTGGTGCTACGGCAGTGGGAGGAACCGGAAGAGGACCCGGATGTGTCCGTGGCAGCCTCCGTTGCCGCCTACTCCGCGCAGTCCCAGCCCGACCAGTGACCCCTCACCGTGTCCGCACCCGCCCGCGGGTGCGGACACGGGTCTAGAACCGTGCACAGCACCAGCAACAGGAGTTCTTCACACCGTGCGTATCCCGGCTTCCACTTACCGACTGCAGATCACCCCAGACTTTGCTCTGGACCAGGCTGCCGAACAACTGGAATACCTCCGGGACCTGGGCGTTGACTGGATCTATCTTTCGCCCGTGCTGCAAGCCACGGAGGGTTCACAGCATGGATACGACGTGGTTGACCCCACCGTGATCGACCGCGCTCGCGGAGGCCGGGAGGCTTTTGATCGCCTGTGCAGGGCCGCTCATGAGGTCGGGTTCGGTGTGATCGTGGACGTGGTGCCCAACCATCAGGGTGTGGCTGAGCCACGGCAGAACCCGTGGTGGTGGTCTCTGCTGAAGCAGGGGGCAGCCTCACCGCATGCTGCAGCTTTCGACGTCGACTGGGAGGCGTTTGGCGGCAAGCTCATGATCCCCGTGCTGGGGGACGACTCGGACGACGACGGCGTGGCTCTGCCCGGTCAAGCGGAACAGGCGCTGTCCGATCTGACTGTCCGGGTGGAGGACGGGGAACCGGTCCTGGCGTACTGGGACAACCTGTATCCGCTGGCTGATGGCACCTACACGCTGGATGCCGCGGGTGCAGTGGTGGAAGATGCGGCCACCGTGCATGAGCGCCAGCATTACCGCCTGGTCAACTGGCGCACCGGGGACGCGGCACTGAATTATCGCCGTTTTTTCACCGTGACCACTTTGGCCGGGGTGCAGGTTGAGGACCCTGACGTGCTGGAACGTTCCCACACGGAAATCAAACGATGGTTCGATGACCAGCTGGTGGATGGTCTGCGCATTGATCACCCTGACGGACTGCGGGATCCGGGCCACTACCTGAAAGATCTGCAGGCCATCACGGGTGGCCGGTACGTGCTGATCGAAAAAATCTTGGAGCCCGGGGAAACTCTGCCTCACGAATGGTTGGAGAACGGCTCCACTGCCGGAACAACGGGTTATGACGCCCTGGGCACGGTGGATCGGTTGTTCGTGGACCCGGACGGAGCCTATCCACTGACCACGTTGGACGCTTCCTTACGGCAGGCTTCCACCGCTGCGGGCACGCAGGATGGGAACTGGTTGCGCATGATCCACGGCACTAAACGGGCTGTGGTGGATGGTGCGTTACACGCGGAAGTTGAGCGCCTGGCGCGAGAGGCTGCGGCGGAGCCCGCTCTTGCGGAACTCAGCCACGAGCAGTTGGTGGATGGCCTCAGTGAGATTCTGGCCAACTTTGACGTCTACAGAACTTATCTTCCAGATGGTGTGGAGCACCTTGAGGGTGCACTGCAGCGGGCCATTGCTGCGCGCAGTGATCTGGAGGCAGTGATCACTCAGTTGGGTCCGGTGTTGGGACTGACGGCTTTGGAGACCGATCTGACTCCCGTGGCCCGCCGTTTCCAGCAGACCTCCGGGATGGTCATGGCCAAGGGAGTGGAGGATGCGGCCTTTTACCGCTACTCCCGGTTGACCTCTCTCACGGAAGTTGGGGGAGACCCCTCCATCTTTGCGTTGTCTCCGGATGATGTTCATGCGCACATGCAGCAGCGTCACAGGGAAGAACCTCTGGCCATGACCACGCTGTCCACGCATGACACCAAACGCTCTGAATCCGTCCGCGCCCGCATCTCCGTTCTGGCTGAAGCTGCCAATGACTGGGCATCCACGGTGGCTTACGTGCAGAAACAAGCCGCTGCTGTGGGTGCTGGTCCACTGAGTGACCGCACGCTGGGCAATCTGGTGCTGCAAGCCCTGGCGGGGGCTTGGCCGATTGAGCGCGAGCGCGCAGTGGATTATGCCTTGAAGGCTGCCCGGGAAGCCCAGACCGCCACCGCGTGGGTGGACGGCTCGGAGGAATTTGAACAAGATCTCACGCGGTTTGTGGAGGTGGTCTTGAATGAACCATCTGTGCGTGGAGCTTTTGAGGGTTTTGTTCGCAAGATCGAACAGCCCGGCTACAGCAATGCGCTGGGGCAGAAGTTGGTCCAGCTGACCATGCCCGGTGTTCCGGATGTGTACCAGGGCAGTGAGCTGTGGGCTGCGGCTCTGGTGGATCCGGACAATCGACGCCCGGTGGACTATCACGATCTTGCCCAGCGTTTGGCAGCTGTGGATGCTCGTCGTGATGATCCAAGCATCGCCCGCGCCCATTCTGTCCCCGCCGTTGATGAGTCCGGTGAAGCCAAATTGCTGGTCACTTCCAGGGCGTTGCGCCTGCGCCGGGACCGCTCGGAGCTGTTCACGGAGTACAACCCTGTCCAAGCTCAGGGCAGGGCAGCAGATCATCTGTTCGGCTTTGACCGCGGTGGCGCCATCACACTGGTGACCCGCCTACCCATGGGGTTGGCTCAGGCTGGTGGATGGGGAGAAACCACCGTTGATCTATCGCAAGGCGCATGGGTGGAGGAGCTGACCGGTGGCCGTTTTGAGGGTCGGGTGGAAGTTGCCCAGATCCTGGATCTGCTGCCGGTGGCGTTGCTGCGCAAGGCGTGACCGGCGTCGTCGTTGAATCTGACCGACCAAGAATTGTGGGCCGCCACCGGCCCCACCGATTGTGTGAAGAGTTGATGTGCTCATGACTGACAACCGAACTCATTTGGACCGCTTTGACGTGTTTGCTCCGCATGCCGCGGGGGTCACGGTGCGGATCGATGGCCAGGATTTTGACATGATCCCCGCGGCCCAGCTGGGGGAGCACCATCCGCGCGGCCTGGAACCCAAGCCGCGATACGCCCAGACTGAGCGCGGGGTTGACGGTTGGTGGGCCCTGCCGGATTCGGCTGCGCGGGAGGTGCCCCAGGGTACGGTGCGCTACGGCTACATCCTGTCCAAGACCAAGGACGAAGGCACCGATCACGAGCAGCACCTGACCTCTGAGGTGCTGCCCGATCCCCGTTCACCGCGGCAGCCGCAGGGAGTGCACGATTTCTCCTGCACCTTTGATGCCGGTGAGTTCCAGTGGTCAGACGCGCAGTGGACCGGCAAGCCATTGGAAGGCGCGATTCTCTACGAACTGCACGTGGGCACGTTCACCCCAGCAGGGACGTTTGAGGCCGCCATCGAGCACCTGGACGAGTTGGTGGAGCTGGGAATTGACACCATTGAGCTGCTACCGGTCAACGGTTTCAACGGTCACTACAACTGGGGTTACGACGGCGTGGCCTGGTACACCGTGCAGGAAGAATACGGCGGCCCGCTGGGGTATCAGCGATTTGTGGATGCCTGCCACGCGCGCGGTCTGGCCGTGGTGCAGGACGTGGTCTACAACCACTTGGGGCCCTCGGGAAATTACCTGCCCCAATTCTTGGAAATCTTCACCGCCGGAAATTCCTCCTGGGGCGAGCAGATCAACCTGGATGACTGGGGTTCAGACGGGGTGAGAGACCTGATCTTGGACAACATCCGGATGTGGGTGGAGGACTACCACGTGGACGGTTTCCGGGTGGATGCGGTGCACGCTTTGAAGGACGTACGCGCACGTCACATCCTGCAGGAGATGTCCCAGGTGGCCCATGAGACGGCGGCGCGTGCGGGGCGGTCGTCGTATCTGATCGCCGAATCCGACATGAATGATCCCCGCATGATCCGGCCCGTGGCGCAGGACGGTTTGGGCATGGATGCGCAGTGGTTGGATGACTGGCACCACGCCGCTCACTGGGCGTTGACCGGTGAAGAGCAGGGCTACTACCAGGACTTTGCCGGGCTGAAATCTCTGGCCAAGAGCTACCGCGGCGGCTTCTACCACGACGGTTCCTTCTCCTCCTTCCGCGGCCGTTCGCACGGTCACCCCGTGGACCCCGCCGTGGAGCAGCCTTGGCAGTTCGTCAGCTACATCATGAACCACGACCAAGTGGGCAATCGTGCTGCCGGTGACCGGTTCTCCCAGTTCCTCTCCACGGACCAACAGGTGCTTTCCGCGGCTGTTCTGCTGACTCAGCCGTTCACCCCCATGCTGTTCATGGGGGAGGAATGGGGCGCCTCCACGCCGTGGCCATTCTTCACCTCACACCCCGAGCCCGAACTTGCCGAGGCCGTGCGCAAGGGGCGGATCGGGGAGTTTGCGCGAATGGGGTGGAAAGAGTCGGAGATCGCGGATCCGCAGGACCCGGCCACCTTCACCTCTGCAATTCTCCAGCGCTCAGAACGCGACGACGACGCCCACGCCCGCGTGCACACCGCCTACCGGGAGTTGATCGCTCTGCGGCGTTCCACTCCTGAGCTCACGGAGCAGGATTTCCGCTCCATCCGGGCTGTTGCGGATGAGTCGACCAAGACGTTGGTGCTGTATCGGGGTGAACTGGCTCGCTTGACCCACGGTGTATCCCGTGAGGGGGTCTCCGGTGTGGCCGTGGTGTTCAACTTCTCGGATGCTGAGGCTGAGGTGTCCGTGGAGGTCCCGGTTGAGGCGGAAACGCTCTGGACCAGTGGCCAGGCTGAGCTTTCCAGCGGCGAGTTGGGCGGCGCCGTCGTGACATTGCCGGCCTACGGAACTGCTATCTTGCGAATCTGATGCTCTTCAAATTCCACAAAATTTACGTATGACAAATGTGTCAGCACCATTGATGCGTTAGAGCTCAACAAGACCAGGCGTGAGTCGGGTTGGCATACTCGGTAGAGTTACTGTCTGAACGCGATCGCCGGCGAGCTGGCAGGTGTTGAGGCGCTAGAAGCGATTTCCGTTTCACCTCATGTACTAATGATGGGAGTTGCGATATGAGCGATGAATTCACCGATCCATGGCCTAGCGCCGGGCGGTACTCCACAGAACTTCTTCTTGGCCATAAGGTGCGATTGCGTGCGCTTGAGGAGCGAGACCTTGATGACCTCACAGCCTGGTGGAACGACCCGAAGTGGATGGCGTATCAGGCTGCCACAGTCATGCCGGCTCCCTATTCATCCCAAGTCGATATGTTCCGAAAGTGGAGCGAGAATAGCACCTCTAGTTCTGTCGGGTTCTCCATTGAGAATACTGTGACCGGAGAGCTCGTTGGGCATCTGACGTTGTGGGGAATCGATCCGATCGTGCGGGCGGCGACGCTGGGCATCATCATCGGCAGCCCGCACATAGGACAAGGTTTCGGCGCCGATGCAATATCTGTGTTGAAACGCTACGCCTTCGACGAACTGGCGCTGAACAAGATCGAGCTAGCCGTCTGGGAATTCAACGTTCGTGCTCTCCGAACATACCAACGAGCAGGCTTCGTTGTGGAAGGCCGTAGACGTGCGGCTGCCTTCCACGACGGAAGATACTGGGATCAAGTCCAGATGGGGATCCTCAGTTCTGAATATCTGGAGACTCGTTGATTTGAACCTTGCGCCCGTCATGGTCCATGACCCGCAGAGAGCACCAAAAGCTCTCCTCTGGGAATCAAGAGTCCATGCGTCGCTAGTCCAGTCGCGCATTTCCCGGATGTAGTCGCCATCCGATGGGACCTGAGCCATGGCTACCTGGACTTGCCGGAAGCGCCCCCGGTGGGCTTGTACCTCCAGTAGGTGCCGAAGGTGCTCGCCGATGTTTCGATTGTGGTGACTTGCTTGCGCTTTGAGGGCATCGCGCAGCTCCACAGTGACTTTGATCGTCTTTAACTCATACCAAAAGTATGACCGTGCGGATCATGTGTGTCCACGGTTGGTGTGCCCTGATGGAACTGTGGGCCCTGGCAGACTGGCCGGTATGGAGCCCTTCAGCAGACTGCCGGTGCGGCGCGTTCAGGAAGATGCAGAGGCGCCGATGGACCGGGGCGTCTGGCCCGCCACCGTGGGAGCCGTGCGGCACATTCTGGACTGCGGTCTGGAACTTGGGCCGGCCACGGTGTTCGTCGGAGAGAACGGGGCGGGTAAATCCACAATTGTGGAAGCCTTGGCCGCTGCTTTCGGGCTGAACCCGGAGGGCGGCACGCACTCTGCACTGCACACAACACGTGCTTCAGAATCCGAGCTGGTGAATCACCTACAGATGGTGCGTGGCGTGGGTGCCTCAAAACGCGGGGTCTTCCTACGGGCTGAGGCCATGCACAGCCACTTTACCTACTTGGAGGAGATTCGACTGGGTGGACTCCACGAGCGCAGCCATGGGGAAGCATTCCTGGACTACGTGGAGCAGCGCTCACGAATCGCTGGCTTTTGGGTTCTGGATGAGCCCGAGTCGGCACTGTCCCTGTCCGGGTGTCTTGCGTTACTTGACCAACTGACCCAGCTGGTGGCCAGAGGCTCGCAGGTGGTGCTTTCAACTCACTCACCGATTCTTGCCGCACTGCCGGGAGCCGACTTGATGGAAGTGGGGCCGTGGGGGCTACGCCAACGGTCCTACGATGACCTAGACCTGGTGCGCGGCTGGCGGATGTTCCTGAACGAACCACACCAATTCCTCCAGATGCTGGGTTCGTCCAGCTCTTAGCGAGATTGGTCCGGAGTGTCTGCCCAAGTTCTGGCGAACCAGGCGGGCCGGGTGTGTAATAGAAGGCATGTTGATTTACGGAGAGAGCACACGCTGGACGCCGGCGGAAGACCGTTACGAGCACATGCCGTACCGCGCACTGGGGGATTCCGGGCTCAAACTGCCTGCGATCTCCTTGGGGCTGTGGCACAACTTTGGGGATGACACCCCGTTGCAGACCCAGAAAGAGATTCTGCGCAAGGCCTTCGACCTGGGTGTCACCCACTTTGACCTGGCCAACAACTACGGTCCGCCCAATGGGTCGGCGGAGTTGAACTTCGGTCGCATTCTGCGCGAGGACTTTGCAGGGCTGCGTGAAGAACTCGTGATCTCTTCCAAGGCCGGCTGGGACATGTGGCCGGGGCCTTACGGATTTGGTGGGTCACGTAAGTACCTGGTGGATTCCCTGGACCAGTCTTTGGAGCGTATGGGCCTGGACCGTGTGGACATTTTCTACCACCACCGGCCCGATCCGGAGACCCCGCTGGAGGAAACCATGCGGGCGCTGGACCACATTGTGCGTTCCGGGCGTGCCAACTATGTGGGCATCTCCTCCTACAGCGCAGATCTGACGGCACGCGCCCAGCAGATCATGCGGGGACTAGGGACCCCGCTGGTGATTCACCAGCCGTCATACTCCATGCTCAACCGGTGGATTGAGACGCCGTCGTCGGACTCCATGGGGCCGTCGCACGGCCGCAATCTGGTGCAAACCCTGACTGACCAGGGAATGGGCTCCATTGTGTTCACCCCACTGGCTCAGGGCATGCTCACAGACAAGTACCTGAATGGTGTGCCGGAGGGCTCGCGCGCGGCAGCGTCCAAGTCCCTGAACCCCGATTGGCTGACCGAGCAGAACATTGAACACATCCGTGAACTGAACCGGATCGCGGAAGGTCGCGGGCAGTCCTTGGCGCAAATGGCCATTGCCTGGACGTTGCGTGAGCAAGACGGCGGTCAGGTGACCTCCGCCCTGGTGGGGGCTTCCAAAGCCTCGCAGATTGAGGACAGCGTGGCGGCTGTGCGCAACTTGGAGTTCACGGAAGCCGAGTTGGCCACGATTGACGAACTCGCGGTGGATGCTGGAGTCAACATCTGGGCCAAGGCCACGGAATCCACGGACTGACACCACACCCGGATGACGAACCCTCACGCCACTCGGCGATCAGCCCGTGATGGCCGAGTGGCGTGAGGGTTCGCTGCCGCTCAGAGCCGTGCGTGGCGCAGAATGTAGCGAGTCATGGGGGCGTAGGCATGAGGCGGGACGTTGTCGTCCAGCGGTACCACCACGTCAATCAGTCCTTGGGCTTGGCCCACAAACACCGCCGGGTCATTGCAATCTCCCACCGCGATCACGCGATAGCCGCGTGTTCCGGCGGCACCTGCCATTCCGTGGTCCGTGACGATCAGATCGGGTAGGGGCTGCGCTGGATCAGCGGCGTGGGCGGCCTCCAATTGGTCCAGCGCCAACTCCATGGGTTCCGGCCGATGCGTGTGACGCAAACCCCCGTACTGCTCCACCATCACAATGTCCCCAACGGCCCTGACATCCCCCGTGTCCCAAGGGATTCCGCCGGTCACAGTCAACACGTGAGCGCCTGCTTGCCGTGCGGCTGCGGCCATGGGTCCGTACACAGCCGGCATGGCGGCCGGATGCGCGGTGGCAAACAGAACGTTCCCACCCGCACGAACAACCTCAGAAAAAACCTGTGCATAGCGCTCCAGCGCATCCACGCACGACTGGGCGCTGATGGTGTCCTGGCCGTGTTCATGAGCCGGATCAGGGTTGATTCCCACTGCGGCCACCATGAGCTGGAATACGGACTCCCACGTGTCCGCAGGCTCCGGGGTGATGCCCATGTACTGGTGTTCGGAGGAAGCCAGGAAGTCGTGAATATTGGCCAGATTGGCCTCTCTGGGGGTGGCCACGTGCCCGGTGATCCGGGTGCTGTCCAGGTGCTCCATCAGCAGGTCGCGGGTCATGGGTGCACTGTGGTGAAGGGCTGAGGGCGTTGAGTGGGCTGCGTTGGGTTCAGTCACCCCTCCACTCTAGGGTGACGGGCGCGCAGGTCCGCATAGAGTTGTACGTGCGCGCGGGCGTTGGCGGACCACGAAAATCTCTGCGCCCGGCCTGCTGCAGCCTTGCCTCGCCGTTCCCGCTCTTCCGGATCTGCCGCGACCTCCGCCAGGGTCTTGGCCCAAGCGGCGGCTGAGCGCTCGGGCACCAACCACCCGGTCTCCCCGTCCACCACGGCATGGCGCAATCCATCCACATCCGTGGCCACCACCGGCGTCCCACACGCCTGCGCTTCCAGGGCCACCAAACCAAAAGTCTCCGACGACGACGGCGCCGCCACCACATCCGAGTTCCGGAACCTCTGCGCCAACTCGCCCACGGATATGGACCCCACCAGCTTCACCACATCCTCCAGGTGCCCATCCCGGATGCTGGATTCCAGGTCGGCTGTGAATTGCTGCGGCCCCACACCGGCAATCCACACCTGTGGCGCCAATTCCGGTCTGTCTTGGCGTAGGGCGTGGACTGCGCTGATCAGGATGTGCGGGCCTTTGAGCGCTTGCAACCGTCCGGCAAATCCGATGGTGAATGATTGTTCTTCTGGGGCCGGAGAGGGAGCCACCCCTGGCTCACCGGGTTCGGGCGCCGGGTGGAAAACGGTAGTGTCCACACCCGGGGCAATCACCTTGACCGTTTCCGGCGCTGCCCCGTACAGCTCGATCAGAGCCCGAGCCTCCGTGTCCGTATTGACCACAATGCCCGCAGCTTCTTGGAGGACCGTACGTTCAGCATCCGCCCGCAGCTGCGGCTCAGGGGCCTCGTCAACACCAGCACGTTGGTTCTTGGCCAGCGCCGTCGTGTGAAATGTGGCCACCGCAGGAACGTCCCAGTCTTGTGCCAGCATCAGCGCCACGACGGCGGAAAGCCAGTAGTGTCCGTGCACCACATCCGGAGTTTCCTGGCCGATGTCCCGGTAGGCCGCCTGCACGGTGTTGGCGATCAGCCCCAGATGTTCGGGAAGCTCATTTTTGGTGGCGTCCACGGTTTGCGGCAGCGTAATTTCCAGCAAGTGAAGGTGGTTGCCCAGCTCGGACCAGGTCCACAGGCTCTGCGGTGCGGTTTCATGTGGATGCTCTGCACGGCGCCACAGAGTCACCAAATCCACTCGGTGCCCCAACTTCACCAACGCATCTGCCAGCTGGCGGACGTACACGTTCATTCCTCCGGCGTCCCCTTGGCCGGGCTGTATGAGGGGCGAGGTGTGCACACTCAGCAGGGCAATGTGCAGCCGCCCTGGGGGCTGAGTGGAGATGTGTAGCGCAGTGGTCACGCCACCACGGTACGTGGTGGTGGTTGAACTCAACTTTGGACGTGGGGAATGCGCTTCAGCAGCCGCAAAAACGCATTTGCCGTGTTCAGAGTTCAGGGCCGGACTCGCGGACCGGCGCTGAGCCCACTGTCCACCAGTGCCACAATGGGAGCGTGACCTCAGAAAGCCAACCACCTCTAAACCGCGTACGCCGCCCAGAACGGTCCGCCGTGATTGATCTGGCTGCCATCCGGCACAATGTCCGGCATTTGAAGAGCTTGGCTGCACCGGCCCAGCTCATGGCGGTGGTCAAAGCGGATGCCTACGGTCACGGTGCGGTGCCGGTGGCACGGGCGGCGGTGGAGGCTGGGGCAGATTTTCTGGGTGTGGCGCATGTGTCCGAGGGCTTGGAGTTGCGCCAGGCCGGGATCACCGCACCCGTGGTGGCTTGGCTGCACACCGTCACTACGGACTTTGCAGCGGCCATCCACCAGGACATCCAGTTGGGCGTCTCAGGCTGGGAACTGGAGGAAATCGCTCAGGCTGCCGCTGGGATGGGACGCACCGCCGCGCTTCACCTCAAAGTGGACACCGGCCTGGGCCGCAACGGGTACACCATGGCGGATTGGCCAGCCGTGTTGCGCACGGCGGTTGTGGCGGTGGAGGCGGGGGCGATCGACGTCGTGGGAATCATGACGCACCTGGGTGCTGCCGATGATCCTGCCGCCCCCGAAAATGACCAACAGCTGAGCACCTTTCGCCAGGCTGTGAGCATGGCTCGTGAGGCGGGGCTGAATCCACGGCTTCTGCACGCAGCCAACACCCCCGGCACCTTTGACGCGCAAGAGATGGACGATCCCGCAGCCATGCTGTGTGACCTGGTCCGCGTGGGGATCGGCGTGTATGGGATTTCTCCCTTTGTGGACCGTTCCGCGCACGATCTGGGTCTGATCCCCGCCATGACCCTGCGCACCACGGTGAGCAACGTCAAGGACGTTCCCGCTGGTCAGGGAGTTTCCTACGGCTTCAACTATCGAACTGAGCGGCCCACCACCTTGGCGCTGATTCCGCTGGGTTACGCGGACGGTGTTCCCCGGATCGGCACTGGTGGCCCCGTCCAGATCCAGGGGGTCACCTATGCCGAAGTGGGCCGGGTGGCCATGGATCAGATGGTGGTGGACTTGGGCGCACCCGGTCTGGCGGCGAACTCGCAGAACGGGCTGGTGGGGGCGGAAGCTGTCCTGTTCGGTGCGGATGAGAATCCCTCCGTGCGCCTGTGGTCGCAGGCCGCGCAGACCATTGACTATGAGATTGTCACCCGAATCTCCCCTCGCGTCCCGCGCGAATACGTGGACACCGGCCGCGATCATGCGCCCGACGCCGACGCCGACGCCGACGCCGCCCGTGAGCCCGTCTGGTCCCTGACTTTCCATCCGGAGTCTGCTGTTGCCACCCAGCGTGTGGCCCAACACCTGGCGGCGCACCTGAAACCCGGCGACTTGGTCATCCTGTCCGGAGAACTCGGTGCGGGGAAAACCACGTTCACCCAGGGGTTGGGTGCTGGCTTGGGAGTCCGGGAGGGCATCATTTCCCCAACCTTTGTGCTGGCCCGTCAGCACCCCAATGATCCTGCCGGTTCCAACCCGGGGGGACCCATGCTGGTCCATGTTGATGCTTATCGGCTGGCCACCCTGGCAGAGGTGGATGACATTGATCTGGAGCAAACACTGCCCAGCTCCGTCACCGTGGTGGAGTGGGGGCATGGCAAGGTGGAACACCTCACTGATTCCCGGTTGGAAATCACCATCGACCGTGCAGTGGGCGGAAAAGC
Source organism: Kocuria sp. (assembly GCF_030538595.1). Classification (GTDB taxonomy): domain Bacteria; phylum Actinomycetota; class Actinomycetes; order Actinomycetales; family Micrococcaceae; genus Kocuria. The sequence goes on along the minus strand of NZ_JAUNTS010000001.1, from coordinate 220,831 downwards.
GCAGCACGCCGGGGTTCTTGACGCCATGGCTGCGGGTGCCAACCTGGCTTCCGTTGTGGCAGAGCTTCAGGCCGAACCGGATGCCGAGGAGTCTGATGCGGACGGAGATGAGCCACGCAGAATGATCATTCGTGCTTTTGGCCCGCGCTGGGCCAACGCACCGTTGACTGACCTGACTGACCTGAGCTGCGGAAGGGCTGAACCCGGTGTCCAATAAACGCAACAAAAACGCCAGACGCGGGCGCAAGATGTCTGACCAGCAGCGCGCCCGGCAACAACAGCTGCGCGAACAAACCAGTTCCGGAGCGGCCCCAGCCGGCGCAGAAACAGGTCCAACCGGTTCAGGAGCGGGCAGCGGAAACAGCGTGCAGGACGCCCGTCAGCGAGCCACGTCCCGATCAGCACATTCGGAAAGCCGGCCCACTGACTCCCAGCAGGCCGTGCGGCCGGGATTGTTTCCGCCCAGTCGGCGTCCACCCAGGGACCCCAACCGAAAGCCCTGGGAGGTCTACGCCTGCATGATCATGGCGGTCCTGATTGTGTTTCTGGTCCCGGACTGGCGAGATCCCGAAAACCCGTGGCCCAGGTGGTTCTACGTTGCGCCACTGGCCTTTGGTGTGCTCGGAGCGTTGTTCGCCCTGCTGGACAAGCGTCGTCGTTTGGCGTGGGGATCGGCAGGGCTGGGATTGGTGTTGTTCGTGGGGCTGATCTCTGTGATCGCCCTGACAGGCTCTGCCTGAGCAGCTAGTCTCGGTGCACGTACTGGGCACAGCCCGGTAGATGCTGCGGGCGGGAGGGCAACGGTGTGCTGAAGCACTATGACCAACCTGAACCGCGCCGGGAATGTCCCGTGCTGACGCTGCTGTGCATGATCGCGGCCTTTGTCTCCTTGTTCGTGTTGATTGACTGGTCCGGAACCAGCACGGCCCGCCCGGCTTGGTTGATGATGCTGCCTTCGGCCTTCGGTGTGTTGGGCGCATTGGCAGCGGGACGCCAGGGTTTTGCCGGTTGGGCCATCATTTCCGTGGCGTGGGGAGTGGGCCTGGTGCCCGTATTGATCCTGGTGCTCACGGTCCTCCGGACTCCCTGACTGACTCTGTACCGGTGCTGCCCTAGACGTGCTACTGGGGCTCACGGGGCACTGCTCTCAACCGCCGCAGCTCCCACCGCCGCAGTGCAGGCGCTGCGTTCCATTGCACGCTCTAAGTCCATTGACACCCTTCAGCACCCAACGCAGGCTCTAGACTGAGCGGGTGCTTGTGCTGTGTATGGATTCCTCCGCTGCCGCCTCCGTGGCTGTGGTTGACACGGATACCCCCGTCACCAATGACGCCCCCCGTGTTCTGGCTCAGTGGGAAACTGCTGACACCCGCTCCCACGCAGAAGTCCTGGCTCCGGCCGTGGAGTCCGTCCTGGCCGCGGCTGATCTGCAGGCCACCGACTTGGATGGTGTTCTGGTGGGAACCGGCCCGGGGCCATTCACCGGCCTGCGCGCCGGTTTGGCCACGGCCCGCACCCTTGGGTACGCGTGGAAGCTGCCGGTGTACGGCATGTGCAGCTTGGAAGCAATAGCGCATGACGTTGCCGTGCTACCTACCGCTGCGCGTCCGGCGGAGTTTGTGGTGGCCACGGATGCACGACGCCGCGAGGTTTACTGGGCTGTTTACCGGACCACCCAGCGGGATGCGGAATCAGGTAATCCCGTTGGTAAGTACCTGATGGGTGGTGCCCGTGCCACGGTGGTGCAGGGGCCGTCCGTGGGTCCGGCCGCCGATTTGCCCGCCTTGCCTGTCTACGGGCGTGGTGCCGGGCTTTACACGGAAGAGTTGGCGGGTGCTGTCCTGGCTCCCATTCCCGGGGCAAGACTGGCCGCCCCTCCCACGCAATGGCAGCCCACGGCGGCGTCGCTGGGACTGGCTGCGGGCGACGTCGTCAACAGTGGTGGGGTGTTGAGCACGAACACCACGCCGCTGTACTTGCGTGAATCGGATGCCAAGGTGCCGGGCCCGCGTAAAAAGGCCACCTCGTGAAGCCAGGGGCACCGGAATGGAATCTGCGGGCGGCCACGGTGGCAGATGTGGCGACCATTGAGACTTTGGAACAACAACTGTTCCCGGAGGATGCCTGGTCCCTGGAGATGATTCTGTCCGAAATCACTCACCCCACGCGCAGCTATTGGGTGGCTGAGGCACACGGCCAGGTGATGGGCTACGCCGGGGTGATGGTGGTGGCGGACACCGCGGATGTGCAGAACATTGCGGTGGCTCCGGAGCATGAAGGGCAGGGTGTGGGGACGGCGCTGCTGACCACACTGCACCGGGAAGCCAAGGAGCGCGGTGCGCGGGAGGTGCTGTTGGAGGTACGCGTGGACAACCACCGGGCGCAGGCGCTGTATCAGCGGTTCGGCTACGTGGCTCTGACGGTGCGGCCCAGGTACTACCCCGGCGGAGCGGACGCTTTGATCATGCGCGCTGAACTGGCCCTGGCCACCCCGTCCACGACCACCGATCTGACCAGCCACATGGGCGTGGGCTCCGGCACTGAAACTCAGGACACCACTCATGACCACTGAAACCATCCCGTCCGTGTCCGCACCTTTGGTCTTGGGGATTGAAACCTCCTGTGATGAAACCGGTGTGGGAATTGTGTGCGGCCGCCAACTTTTGGCCAACACGGTCTCCTCCTCCATGGAGGAACACGTGCGTTTTGGCGGGGTCATTCCAGAGATTGCATCCCGTGCCCATGTGGAAGCCTTTGTGCCCACGCTCCACCAGGCCCTGGAAACGGCCGGGGTCACCCTGGATGAAGTGGATGCCATTGCAGTCACGGCTGGTCCCGGGCTGGCCGGTGCCCTGATGGTGGGGGTTTCCGCAGCCAAGGCGCTGGCTTTGGCCAGCGGCAAACCCCTGTACGGAATCAATCACCTGGTGGCGCACGTGTCCGTGGGGCTGCTGGAACACAGCGGCGCGGACATTGCCCGGGAATTGATCGACGACGACGGCGAGCTGGTGCCCGGTCTGGGTGCTGTGCTGGTTTCAGGTGGGCACACCGAAATCTTGCGTGTGGGAGATGTGGCGGACGACGTCGCGTTGTTGGGCGCCACCATTGATGACGCTGCTGGTGAGGCTTACGACAAAGTGGCACGGCTGTTGGGTTTGAGTTATCCGGGTGGGCCTGCCATTGACCAAGCTGCTTCATCCGGTGATCCCCTTACTTTCCGGTTCCCGCGGGGTTTGTCCAACGCCAAGTACATGGGTTCAGCGGAAGCTCCCGGCAAGCACCGGTACGACTTTTCCTTCTCCGGGCTCAAGACTGCGGTGGCCCGGGTGGTCGAGGCTTATGAGGCAGCGGGGGAAGGAGTACCCGTGGCGGACATTGCGGCATCCTTTCAGGAAGCTGTGGTGGATGTGATCACCCGGAAGGCTGTTCTGGCTGCCACGGAGAACAACATCACCACGCTGCTGCTGGGTGGGGGAGTGGCGGCCAATTCACGGTTGCGTGAACTGCTGGAGCAACGATGCTCCGAGCGCGGCATCCGTCTGGTGGTGCCACCCCTGTCCTTGTGCACGGACAACGGGGCAATGGTGGCAGCCCTGGGCGCCAGGTTGGTGTCCCGGGGAGTAGGGGCGTCGTCGTTGGGGTTCGCTGCCGATCCTGGCTTGCCGGTGACTGCGGTGACCGTGGGCTGACAGCGGCTCACCAGCCCTGACTGTGTTGTCAGAGCCGCGTTTTAACGTGTTTGAGTGAGCACCACATCCATACCTGCCGCCGACCACAGACCAGCGTCCTGGTGGGGGCGTCTTCCCGCGTGGCTTTTGCGGGCCTTGGGTACGGTTCTGGCTCCAGTGGCTACATTTTGGATCGGCCGAATGGACAGCTTGTGGCCACCCTCTGTGGCAATGCTCCTGGCCATTGCAGTATTCGTACTAGGAGCCACCAGCGTTGTTCTACTGGAAATTCGTAGCCGTTTGGACGCACGTGAATCCAAGAACCGCCACCAACAATTAGAGGCATCGCATCAGGAACGCATGCAGTCCCAGGAGGGATTGGTTGATCGGCTGGGCGAAAGTGTTGGTGAGGTGGTCAACCGTATCGGAGCAGTCATGGTGCAGCCCGAGCCTGAACGCCGCTCGCAGTTCAAGGTCATCAATGAGTTGATTGCACGCAACCTTCTGGGCGTCTTGGCAACACGCCACGTGAGCGGCCGTGTGGTGCTTTACAGGCTCGACTCAACCTTGGCTCTGGAAGCCGTGGTCTCCAGCGGCCGCTTGGACCAGCCGCGCCGTTTTGAGCCAGATACCCCGCGATGGTTTGCGGTCAAGGAATTCTTGCTCAGCGGACAGCCGTTGATCTGCAACGATGTCAACAACCCATCTGAGCGACCGGAACATTGGAACGGAACGGCATCAGGGTACGAAGCATTTGTGGCCTGCCCCGTTGTCATTGACGATGAAGCATTCGGGATGCTGACCTTTGATGTGCCCCAGACTGGCTCGCTGGACAGAAACGATGCCAATGCGCTGGTCATTTTTGCTGGCCTGGCTGCTTGTGCAGCCAACCTGGTCCAAGACAGTTAGACTCAGGAACCACGGAAGGAGAGGCTCATGGCTGAGAAATTCAGTGTGACCACCCGCAACGGAGTGACGTCCTTGAAGCGCAGCGTCCCCTTCAGCCCCCGGGTGCAGCAGACCGAATCGTCTGCCGCGCTCGCCACGGATCGTCGGGGCACCGTTGGCAAGCAGTCCAATGTTGGCAAACCCTCAAACGTTGGCAAACAGCCCTTGGACCTGCGCGAACCCCGGAACAACCCCAAGGCGTCCTGATCAGTTCTGTTGTGTTTGAGCTTCCAGGAACTTGAAGACCTCCACCTCATCCACACCCGGGAAAGCACCGGAGGGCATGGCTGCCAGCAGATGAGCATTGGCTCGGGCAGCTGGCCGGGCGTTACCGCCCCAGGCCGACTCCAGCTCCGGGGAAGGTAGTCGGCAGCACGTGGGCTCCGGGCACCGTGACGCTGACCGGTGCGGGGTGTCCTTACCGCGGAACCACTTGGCGTCCTTGAACGGAACGCCGATGGACAACGAATACAACCCGGAGGAATACCCTTCCACCACTGCCGTGCACCAGTAGGTTCCGTTGGGGGTGTCCGTGTACTGGTTGAAGGCCCGGAAGTGATCGCTCACGCCAAATACCTCCCGTGATGTCCAGTAGCGGCAGACCTGTTGGCCCTCGATGGCGCCGATGTGATCGGAGGGGAAGGTTACGGCGTCGTTTTCGTAGGCTTTGTGGATGATTCCGGATTCGTGCACCTTCTGGAAGTGGCACGTGATACCCAAGTGCTCAGTGGCAAGATTGGTGAATCGGTGCGCAGCTGATTCGTAGGAGACGCCAAAAACGTCCCGTAAATCTTCAATGGCCAGGTCACGGTGGTCTTTGGCCGCTTTCAGAAACCGGACGGTTTGTTTTTGCGGCATCATCAGGGCCGCCGCAAAGTAGTTGGTGTATACGCGCTGGCGCAAAAAGTCCGAATAGTCTTCCGGCTCCCCCTGGTTGAGCACATACGCCCCGATGGCCTGCAGGAGCACTGAACGTGGTTCGTGTCCGGGGGTGCCCGCACGGGCCAGATAAAAGCGGCGGTTCTTCAGATCCGTGACCGAGCGGGTGGAGTGCGGCAAGCCGGAAACCAGATGGACCGAAAAGCCCAGATACTCGGCAATGTCCGCCGCAGCGTGGTGACTCAGCGGGCGGTCAGCATGCCCCACCGCCTCCAACAATCGCTGAGCCTCCTGCTCAATGGCCGGGTAATGGTTACCGCAAGCCTTCATCTCCTGCCGCAACTCCACATTTGCACGCCGGGCCTCCTCCGGCGTGGCCGCCTGCTCCGCCATACGACGTCGCAACTCACCCTGCAGACCCGCGATCACCTCCAGGACCTCGCTTGGGGTGCGGGGCGTGATCTTGATGGTTGGAAGCTGCAGGGAGGCGTAATGAGCTGAACGTTGGGCCTTTTCCACCGCAATTTCCAGGGCCGCGCGCCTGCTGGGCGCCTCCGGGGCCAAGAGGTCATCCAAATCAGTTTCCAGGGCACGCGCCAGATCTGCGAGCAGGCTCAGCCGGGGTTCCCGGCGGCCGTTCTCCACCAGAGACAGATGAGACCCCGTGGCGCCCACCCGTTCGGCCAGGGTGTCCAAGGTCAGATTTTTGGCGGTGCGCAGGTGCCGCAGCCGCCGGCCCAGCACCACGGCGTCCCACGGCGGAGCCTCGGCTTCCAGGGGTGTGTGTGGCCCGGATGCAGTCCGCACAGGTGCTTGGGATGCAGTACTGGCGGGCGGGCCCGACGTCGACGGCGGGGGGATCAACATGCCAGGACTATGACACGCGTGAGCCCAACTGTCCACGCGATCCCGTCAAGAAACGCTCTTTGTTCACCCCTCTGGGTGCTAGGTGCGCTGAATAGCTGGAAAGTCCTGCAAGTTCTGGGGTTTTTGAGGTGGCGTCAGGTGTTGCGGATTTTTCTGTGGGGAACCCCTCGTGGAGCGGTTGATGGGCCATCAGAGTTGTTGCATCAGCCCCACCGAGAGGTTGGGCAGCCCCGTCAACTCAGTGACCAGAGGAGCAAGATCATGGACCAGCAGCGCACCCCCGCCTCCGCCGAGCACATCCAGCACGACTGGGATCACAACCCGCGGTGGGCGAACGTCGAACGCAGCTACTCGGCCAACGAAGTGGTGAAGCTGCGGGGCAGAATCCAGGAGGAACAGACCCTGGCCCGCCGCGGTTCGGAAAAACTGTGGGAACAGTTGACCACCGAACACCGCAACGGTGAGTTCACCAACGCCCTGGGCGCTCTGACCGGCAACCAGGCGGTCCAGCAGGTCAAGGCCGGGCTGCGGGCCATCTATCTCTCCGGCTGGCAGGTGGCCGCAGATGCCAACCTGTCCGGGCACACGTACCCGGATCAGTCCCTGTACCCGGCCAACTCCGTTCCGCAGGTGGTGCGCCGGATCAACAACGCGTTGATGCGTGCCGATCAGATCGAACACGCTGAGGGCATCCACACGGTGGATGACTGGATGGTGCCGATCGTGGCTGATGCCGAAGCAGGATTCGGTGGACCGTTGAACGCCTATGAACTCATGAAGTCCATGATCGGCGCCGGTGCAGCTGGCGTCCACTGGGAAGACCAGCTGGCCTCGGAGAAGAAGTGCGGTCACCTGGGCGGCAAGGTGCTGATCCCCACCGGCCAGCACGTGCGTACCCTGAACGCGGCCCGATTGGCTGCGGATGTGGCTGATGTGCCCTCGGTGATCGTGGCCCGTACTGATGCTGAGGCCGCCACCCTGATCACCTCAGACGTTGATGAACGCGATCAGGAGTTCCTGACCGGTGAGCGCACCGCTGAGGGGTTCTACAAGGTGCGCAACGGTGTGGATCCCTGCATTGCCCGCGCCAAGGCCTACGCCCCGTACGCGGACCTGATCTGGATGGAAACCGGAACTCCGGACTTGGAGCTGGCCCGTCACTTTGCGGAGTCCGTGCGCTCCGAGTTCCCGGACCAGATGCTGGCGTACAACTGTTCGCCGTCGTTCAACTGGCGCAAGAACCTGGACGACGCCACCATCGCAAAGTTCCAGCGCGAACTCGGTGCCATGGGCTTCACCTTCCAGTTCATCACCCTGGCAGGTTTCCACGCCCTGAACCACTCCATGTTTGATCTGGCTCGCGGCTACAAGGAGCGCCAGATGTCCGCCTACGTGGAGTTGCAGGAGCGCGAGTTTGCGGATGAGGTCAACGGGTACACCGCCACCAAGCACCAGCGTGAGGTGGGCACCGGGTATTTCGATGCCATCTCCACCGCACTGAACCCGGAGGGCTCCACATTGGCTCTGGCCGGGTCCACGGAGGCCGGCCAGTTCCACTGAGCCTGGCCGGACCTGCTGAACAGTACCAACACCTCACACCGCAGCACCGTCCGGGTCCGCCGCAGGCAGGCGGGCCCGGACCCACCAATAGACATCAATACCGCTCGGCACATATTGATCAGGAGCACATCATGTTGTTGAACACCAGCGAAATCACCGTCAATGGCATCACGTTGCGCGGCCACCAGGTCAGCGGTCAACGTCAGGTGCTCACCCTGGATGCACTGGCCTTTCTGGCCCATCTGCACCGGAAGTTCGAGCAGCGTCGTCGTGAATTGATGAAGGCGCGGGAGCAAGTCAAAGAGCAGATCTCTCAGGGGTGGACCCCCGACTACCCGGAAGAGACCCGGGCCATTCGGGAGGACGACTCCTGGCAGGTGGCCCCCCTGGCTCAGGGTTTGAACTATCGCCAGGTGGAGATCACCGGCCCGGTGGACCGCAAGATGACGGTCAACGCCTTGAACTCCGGGGCCATGGGCTGGATGGCTGACTTTGAGGACTCCTCCACGCCGGCCTGGGAGAATGTGATTGCGGGGCAGGTCAACCTGCGCGACGCCATCCGCCGTGACATCGACTTCACCACGGAGGCCGGTAAGCGCTACCACCTGGAGCCCGAACCCCAGGATCGGGTGCCCACCATCAACGTGCGCCCGCGCGGTCTGCATCTGATGGAGGACCACCTGCTGGTGGACGGTCAGCCGATCTCCGGTGCCCTGATGGATTTTGGGCTGTACTTTTTCCACAACGCCAAGGAACTGCTCAAGCGAAGCCGCGGTCCGTACTTCTACCTGCCCAAGTTGGAGCACTACCGTGAAGCGCGCTGGTGGAACGATGTCTTCTGCGCCGCCCAGGACTACGTGGGCCTGGACCGGGGAACCATCCGCGCCACAGTTCTCATGGAAACCATCACCGCGGCCTTCCAGATGGAAGAAATCCTCTACGAGCTACGCGACCACGCTGCGGGGCTCAATGCCGGGCGCTGGGACTACATCTTCTCCATCATCAAGATGTTCCGTGATCGCGGCCCCGAGTTCGTGCTCCCGGACCGTGCCCAGGTGACCATGACCGCCCCCATGATGCGTGCGTACACCGATCAGCTGGTGCGGGCCTGTCACCGGCGCGGTGCCGCGGCCATCGGTGGCATGGCTGCCCAGATCCCCAACCGACGGGACCCCAAGGCCAACAAAGCTGCGCTGGAAAAGGTGTTCGCGGACAAGCTGCGGGAGGCCAACGACGGTTTTGACGGATCCTGGGTGGCCCACCCCGACTTGGTTCCCGTGGCCATGGAGGCCTTCAGTGAGGTTCTGGGCACCTGCCCCCACCAGATCCGGACCCAGAAGCGAACCGATGTGGTCCCGGATGCCGCGGCCCTGCTCAATGTGGCGGCCACTGAGGGGGAGATCACGGAAGCCGGGCTGCGCCTGAACATTGACGTTGGCATCCGTTACCTGGAGTCCTGGTTGCGCGGCTCTGGTGCGGCCGCCATTCACGGGTTGATGGAGGATGCTGCCACCGCGGAGATCTCGCGCTCGCAGATCTGGCAGTGGATCGACGCCGGTGCTCACGCCCGCACCACACCAGCCTCACCCGACGACGACGCCACCACCCGCCAGGTCACGCGTGAGTGGGTGCAGCAGCTGGTGGAAGAAGTCTTCAACGAGTTGCCGCGTGGCGCAGGTGACCGGTTCGACACCGCCCGTCAGCTGTTCGTGGCCTCCGCTCTGGCCGATGAGTTCCCGGCCTTCCTCACAGTTCCGGCGTATCAGCAGTGCCTCTCAGCTGAAGCTCAGCGTGCGGAAGATGGGGATGACACAGCAGGGTCGGCGTCGTCGTCCCGGGAGCGGGTTGTGACGGAAGTGGCCGCCTGACACGTGATCTGGCCCAGATTGTAGTGTTCTCGGTCTGCTGGAATACCAAGCGTGGTGCCGCCCATCAGTCATGATGGGCGGCACCACTCATGTCTGGGTGATCCCGGCGGCGTTGGTGCTGTTCTTGGGGATCGTTGCTACTGCGGCGCGTCAGACCTGTCGAACCTGACGGACCACGTCCAGCGCGGCGGCCCTCAAATCGCCCGCGGGGGATTCGGCCACTGCCCGTTGCCGCTGATACCCGGCACCGTGGTCGATGATGTGATTGACCCAGTCCAGCTCCTCCACACACTCCAGATCGCGGGCAATGGGCGTGAGGCGTTCCACGATTTCCCGCAGGTGGTCCGTGACCAGCGGTTCCTGCAAGGAGTTGTCCTTGATGATGAGGGCATCCAGCCCGTAGCGCGCTGCCCGCCACTTGTTTTCCTTGACCAGCCAGGGACGCATCTGTTCCACGTCCCCGCCGTCGTCGAGAATCCGGGAGGTTTCCTCCACAAGGCACTGGGTGAGCGCTGCAATGGCGCCGATGTCCTTCAGGCTGGAGGGGGCATCGCAGAAGCGCATCTCGATAGTGCCGTATTTGGGTACGGGCCGGACGTCAAGGCGGGATTCGCTGATGTCGTCGATCACGCCGGTGGCCAGCAGATCACCCAGGTGTTGTTCGTATTCCGCCCAGTCTTTGAAGGCGTACGGGAGGCCGGCGGTGGGTAACTGCTGGAACATCAGCGATCGGTGGGAAGCGTAACCGGTGTCCTGACCGTTCCAGTACGGGGAGTTTGCCGACAGCGCCAGAAGGTGCGGATAGTGCGCCAGCAAACGATCCTGGACGGGCAGCGCCTTCTCCTGCGAATCCACGCCGATGTGTACGTGCATCCCGTAGATCACCATCTGCCGACCCCAGTACTGGGCACGGTCCACCACGGTGTAATAGCGATCCTTGTCCACCACGGACTGTTCCTGCCAACGGGAGAACGGGTGGGTGCCGGCTGCGAACACCGCCAGATTCCGGGGTTCGGCCACCGCCTGAATGTCCCTCAGTAGTTGGCCCAGCTGGCCCGTGGCCTGGCCAACGGTGGAGCACACTCCCGTGACCAGCTCCACGGTGTTCTCCAGGAACTCGCCGGTCAGAGTGGGGCCATCGGAGCCTTCATCAGCTCGCTCCGGCAGAGCGGCGTGCACCGCCTTCATGACCTCCTGGCCGCGGGGCACCAGCGCCCCGGATTCGGTGTCAACCAGCGCCACCTCCCATTCCAGGCCAATGGTGGACTGGGAGGAGTGCTCGAAATCAATGTGCACGGGACCTCGCTGGCGTGTGGACCTACGGTGGTTGGCTGCCAGCTTGGGCACCCAGAAAAGTTCACTCTAGTTTAGGCAAGATGAGCCGCGTGACTGCCCGACCCTTACCCTGGTGGACATGCGCCGTAACTCAACCCCCCTCCAGCGCCTCAGCACCCCCTTGGCTCTTGCCGGGTTGCTCTTACTGCTACCCGCATGCTCCACCGGCGGATCACAGCCCTCCACAACGACGACGCCCACCGCATCTGCCACCAGCACCACCGGATCGGCTGCCGGCTCCACCGGATCGGGGATTCCCACCGGAGACAGCGCAAGCAATGGTGCCACCGCTCAACCAGCAGCAGGTGCGGGCAATCGCGGCCCAGACTCGGGTCCGTGGGCCGTGGACGATGCCACCTGGGAGGCGGCACAAGCCGCCGTGGAGAAGATGAGCGTGGAGGAAAAAGCTGGCCAAGTCATGGTGGCCACCTACGACGGTGCCGATTCCGCCTCGATAGGCACCCAGGTTGACCAGATTCAGGACCTCCATCTGGCCGGGGTGATCGTGATGGGTCGCAACGTACCCACCATCACCGGTACCGGTCAGACCCAGCAGGACACCCCGCTGGGTGGAGCACAGAACGTGGATGTGGCAGCCATGACCGCGCAGATCCGGGACTTGCAGGGGGCGCTGTCCCAAACCCACGAAGATCAGGAATGGCCCGGCATCATTTCCGTGGATCAGGAAGGTGGCACGGTCACCCGCCTGGGCTCACCCCTGACGGAATGGCCTGTGACAGCAGAGATCGGCGCAGCCGATGACCCCGAACTGACCCGTCTGGCGGCCGAAGGCCTGGCCTCCGAACTCGCGGGGCTGGGCTTCACCATGAACAATGCCCCGACCGCGGACATCACCATGCCCGGGGACGCCGTGATCCTGGACCGGGCCTACGGTTCAGATGTTGACCTGGTCTCCGAGCAGACGGCTGCCTCCGTGGAAGGCCACAACAACGCCGGTGTGGTGTCCTCGGCCAAACACTTCCCCGGCCACGGTGGAGTGACCACCGATTCGCACGTGGGATTGCCGTTGCAAGAAATGTCCGTGGAGGAACTGGAATCCACCGACTGGGTACCCTTCCAAGCCGCCGTGGAGGCGGGGGTGCCCACCGTGATGATGGGCCACATTGCGGTGGAGCAGTGGAATCCCGATGTGCCGGCCACGTTGGAGCCTGCCGCGTATCAGGCGCTGCGTGAGGATGTGGGTTTCCACGGTGTGGTGGTCACGGACGCCTTGGACATGGGTGCCCTGACTGGTCTGGTGGGGCCCGGACTTCCAGTGGACACCGGAGTGCAAACCCCGGCTGGTGCCGCGTTGCAGGCAGGTGCTGACCTGCTGCTGATGCCCGCCGACACACCTGCTGCTCACGCGGACATTGTCCAAGCCGTGAACTCCGGCGCCATCCCGCAGGAACGCCTGGATCAAGCAGCCACCCGGGTGGTGGCCATGCAGATGCGCTACAGCCAGTTGCAAGACGACCTCCCCGTGCCGCCTTCCGAACCGGGAAGTCACCAGGACGTGGTCACTCGGATTGAGGACGCCCGCTGAGCGCTGGGCCCTCCCGTGGTGTCTCAGGTCAACAGCTCACGCATGCGATCGTGCCTGTAGGCAAAGAGTCGCTGCATCTCACGTTTGAGCAACGCGCCGTCCAGAGCTGGGCCCAGTAAGGTGCGGAACTTTACGGTATCCGTATACCTGCACCCAGCTACGTGAGGTGCACACGTGTGCGTGTGATGGAAGTACCGAAATACACCTCTGAGCTGTAAATCACTGAACTCCAGACCCGGTGTGTAGGAGTCGATGAAGGCCGCCCACCGAACAGGAACCACCCCCTTGAATTTCCAGATGAATTCGTAGGTGCCTGCAAGCTCTCCATTCAGCGATGATGACCGCACCAGCGTGATGGGGCCCGGCATCATGGCCGGAAACCCTTCTCTGGACAAACATAGATCCATCACATTCTGCGGCTCTGTTTGGAACACCGTGGAGTACCGGACAGTCGTCAGTGACCCCGGCCGAGCCAAAGTTCTCCGTCCGCTCAGTGAACCGACCCCCACTTGCCGGAGTGCAGCCATCCGCTGTTCGACGGAGGCAACAACCGCAGGACCTGCATGCGGGGTGTGTTGTGGCGCCATACCGCAACCATACAGAATCTGAGTTTCCTTGAATCTTTGGCGAAGGGGCTGCCTTGACCTGGCTGTGCTCATGCTCAAAGTGGCCGCAATTTTATTGGCGGCGGGATCCCAAAGGTTTGGGGACGTGTCTCCAATTTGACCAAATTGATAACGTTACCATAACGGTCTTGATCTAGGTGCTGGTCAGACGTACCTTCGGGCCATGGGTAACATGCCCATCCGGGAAATTCTATACCGGTCGATGGTTTGAAATCTTGATGGGAGTTTCCAATAAAGCCACCCTTCAGCAGCAGTACAACTGTCACGTTCTGGCGAGTACGCCCGGACTTTTCTTTACTCAGGACTACAATTTAGAAAGGTTCAGAAGAAACAATTCAAATTGGATTTCCAATATCTGGTTCCATCGCTGCAACTGGTAAGACGGGGGTGCCGAACGACGCTCTGGGGCAGCGTTCGGCACCCCCCAGGAATGTAATGCCGTGCTGAAACTAGATAAACATAACATCGAATTAGCCATAGGAGTATTTTAAGTGAAAAAGACCTTCATTGGATTCTCCATTTTGCTTGGTTTGGGGATCTCAACACTATTCCTCTTCGTGGTGATTTCGGGGATGCAGTATCGACAAATGGAGAATGTTGGAATGGATCCTGGTTACACTCCCCAGTGGATTCTTTCTGGAATGCTGGCAGGTGTGGTTATCTCAGGTGCAGCCGCATTGGGTTTGATTGTCGCGGGATCGGGGTACTCCCTCTCCGGTAAAAGGCGAAATGGTGGAATTTCTGCGGACGTCTAATTGGTCCGCGTCTTACACATCTGGAACTTAAAGTGACCACTCAATGGGGAGGGACGCGTCGGAACATGCTCAACGGATGGGGTCCACCACCAGGATCACGCGGCGCTCGCCGTCCGGGGTGGCCATTCGGGTCACGATCAACGTGGCCTTGTTCGGACCCGAGGGCTTGAGCTGCTTGCGCAGTTGCTCCGGGGTGACGTCCGTACCGCGCTTCTTGATCTCCAGCGTGCCCACCTTGTTGGTCTTGACCCAGGACTTCAGGACCTTGACGGTGTGCGGCAGCACCTCCCGGACCGTGTAACCGCGGGACAGCCCGGAAGCGCCTACACCTGACGACGACGCCGCATCCCCGGTTCCGCACGTCAGCTCAGAGGCGCTAGGGGCCACCAGGTAGGCGATGCGCGGATGAATCAACTGCGCACCCAGGTGTTCGGCCACATCCTGAACCAGACCCGCGCGGATCACAGCACCATCTGGCTCCCACAGCACACTGCCCGGTCTCACGTCAGGGTGAGTCTGCCTGGCAAGAGGGTCCGATGGGGTGTGTTCCTCAGCGAAGGGTAGTGAGTCACGGGATTCGGGCTCGTCAGTCAGATCGGGAAAGTCGGTGGTGGAGGTGAGCTCTTGGGCTGGGCCATCCTGGCGCAGAACCAAGGCAGATCGGCGCACACCGGGGCGGGCCAATGCGTTGAACCACAGGACCACCTCCACCACGTCCCCGCGGTGAGAGACCCATTGGGCTTCACAGTTGGCTGGAATGGCAGAGTGCGGCATCCCGGGGCCCATCTTGACCCCCATGGGGACACCGGTGGCAGCCAACTCCAGGACAAAGGACAACGGCGGAGAGAACGCCTCCGGATCAAAAATTCGCTGGGATGACCCCGAACGCGGCCTGTCATCCGTGCGCCGGGCTGGATCCAACCACAAGGATTCGGGGCGGCCACCGGGGACGGCCTCCCAGTCGATGGCCTGGGCATCGCCTGCCACCACCCGAGCATTGGGGAAAGGCATCAGATTGACCGTGGCCACCGCAGCCGTGGTGGGATCGCGCTCCACAGCCACCACGTTCAGGTCCAACCCGGCAAACGCCATGGCATCCGCACCGATCCCACAGCCCAAATCCGCCACAGAGGTGACTCCGCTGGCCACAAAGCGTTGAGCGTGCAGGGCCGCCACGGACATCCGAGTTGCCTGTTCCAAACCGGCCTGCGTGAACAGCATGCGGGAGGCGAACTCCCCAAACTTCTCCGCTCCGGCGGCGCGTAAACGGGACTGAGTCAGGGCCTCGGACACCAGATCAGGGGCAAAACATTGTGCCCGCAGCTGAGTGGAGACAGCCAGGACTTGATCTGGTGCGTAAGGCCCTAGGGAATCCAACAGCCGCATCCCCTCCGGGGTGAGCAGCGGGGCCAGGCCGGCGGGGGCGTCGTCGTTGTCGGGAGGGGGAGACGGGAGGGAAGCGGTCACAGGGCCACGCTACCGGGGGAGCAGCGGCCTCAGTAAAAGCAAGCTAGCCGGCCGCGCGGGCCGTTGATGCACTGGACGGGGGTTTCAAACACGCGGCTGAGCAGGTCATCAGACATGATCTCCTCCGGGGTGCCGAACTCGGCGATCTGGCCGTCCTTGACCGCACAGATGCGGTCCGCGTAGTGGCACGCAAAGTTGATGTCGTGCAGCACAATGATCACCGTTCGGCCCAATTCGCGGGCTGCTTTGTGCAGGTGCTGCATCATCTGCACCGAATGGCGCATGTCCAAGTTGTTCAGAGGCTCATCCAGTAGCACGTAATCAGTCTCCTGACACAGCACCATGGCCACGTAGGCGCGCTGCCGCTGCCCACCGGAGAGCTGATCCAGGTAACGATCCTCCAACCCCCGCAGGTCCAGGAAGTCGATGTAGCGGGAGATGATCTCCTCATCCGTCACCGTCAATCGGCCCTTGGAGTAGGGGAAGCGACCAAAGCCCACCAACTGCCGCACCGTCAACCGCGTGACGTAGTGATTCTCCTGCCGCAGAATGGAGACGATCTTGGCCAGATCCTTGGACTTGGTGGTGGCAACGTCATAACCACCCACCTCGATCACGCCCTGATCCACGCCGAGCAACCGCCCGATCATGGTCAGCAGCGTGGACTTGCCGGCGCCGTTGGGGCCAACCAACGCGGTGATGCCACCGGCTGGAAGATCCAGGTTGACGGGGCCGATGGAGACCTCGCTGTTGTAGCTTTTGGCCACGTTGGTCAGGGTGATCACAAGCGTCCCTTTCGCAAGATGACGTACAGGAAGACCGAGCCGCCCACCAGCTCAATGATGATCGAAACCACTCCCTGGGCGTAGAACACGTGGTTCATCACAAAATAGGCGCCGGTGAGCACCACAAAGCCGGTCAGGAAGGCCACCGGGAAAACGTAGCGGTGGTCGTAGGTGTCTGCGAATTGATAAGCCAGAGTTGCCACCAGGAAACCCAGGAAGGTCATGGGGCCCACCAGCGCGGTGGAAACGGCCATGAGGATGGAGACCAGAAAAAGCACTTTGATGGTTTCAAAGCGGTGGTTCAGCCCCAGATTGACCGTGGAGTCCCGGCCCAGGGAGATCAAATTCAGGCGGCGGGCATTGAGCCACAGGGCAACACCGGCCACCAGGCACAGCGGTATGGCAATCGGTAGATAACCGGCCTCCGCGTTGGTGACCGAACCGAACAACCGGGCCGTGAGCAGATCGAATTCACTGGGGGAGAGCAATCTCTGCATGAACGTGGACACGGAACCCAGCCCGCCGCCAATGATGATGCCCACCAGCAGCATCACCTGCATGTTGCCGTATCTCCCGGACAGCAACCAGCCGTAAAGCACCAGGGCAAAAGTCACCATCACACAGATCTGGAACAGGAATTGCGGAATCCCGGTGAAGGCCACCAGTCCGGCTGCCCCCAACAGGTAGACCGTTGAGGTTTGAATGGCCACGTACAGGGATTCAAAGCCCATGATGGACGGGGTGATGATGCGATTGTTGGTCACCGTCTGAAAACTCACGGTGGCCATGGCCTGGCAAAACGCCACCACCGCCATGATGACCACGTTGGTGGTTCGCATTTCAGCAATCCGCCAGAACCCGGAACTGCCGTACGGGGCGGGATTGTTCCAGGCCAGCAGTCCGAAGCCGAAAGCTGCGGCGGCCAGCACCAGCCCCACCACAATGATCACGTAGCGCCGTTTGGCACGGGCATCGGGAAAAGCTCCCGCACCGTGTCTGACGGGGGCTGCAGTGGCGGTCAACGGCCGACCCGGTCTACGCATGGCCCGTTCCAGCTTTCCACCGGCCTTAAGCACGGCGCCTGCTGCGCAACAGCAAGAAAACGAAGACCGCAGCTCCCACAATGCCCAGAATCACAGACACGGGAACCTCGAACGGCATGATGATGGTCCGCCCAATCAGGTCGCACACGGTCACAATTGCAATTCCCAGCAGACATACCCAGGGGAGATTGGAACGCAGATCATCGCCCCGGAACATGGAGACAATGTTCGGCACGATCAGCCCCAAGAACGGCAGATTCCCGACGACGACCGTCACCACTCCCGTAGCCACGGCAATCAATCCGGTGCCCAACAAGATGATGCGGTTGTAGTTCAACCCCACGTTGGTGGCAATGTCCTCACCCAGCCCGGCAACGGTGAGACGGTCGGCCACCAGGAACACGGCAACGGCAATCAAAGCCACGATCCACAGCAGTTCGTACTGCCCCCGCAGTACCGAGGTGAAGGAACCTGCAAACCAGACACCCAGGTTTTGCAAGGTGTCCGTCTGCAGGGCAATGAACGTGGAAATGGAGCCAACCACCGCACCCAGCATGATGCCCACAATCGGCACGATCAGGGAGGACCGCAGGGAAACGCGGCGCAAGAAGAGGAAAAAGACCATGGTGCCGATGAAGGCGGCGATCACCGCACCGGTCATCCGCCCGATGATGGAGGCGGTGGGGAACAGGATCATGACCGTCAACAGGCCCAAACCGGCCCATTCGGTGGTGCCCGTGGTGGTGGGCTCCACAAACCGGTTCTGGGTCAGCAGTTGCATGACCAGACCGGACATGGCCATGGCGGCTCCAGCCAGAACCAGTGCGATGGTTCGCGGCACCCGGGTGATGGCAAACATTTGAGAGCCATCTTGAGCGCCAAAGATGTCATAGACCCCGGTGGTCAGGGACAGCAGGAGCAGAATGCCCACGCCAAGAACCCCGAGCAGCAGCTTCCAATCGAACAACCTGCCCTTGGGCCGATCCGCAGCTGGTTGCTGGGATGGTCGCTCCGGTGCCGGTCCGTTGGTGGAAAGCGCTGCTCGGGGTTGCGTCATGGGTGCTCTCAGCCGTTCTTCCGCTCGAAAGCGTCAGCCAAGGTGTTGAAGAACTCCGTGTAGGTCTGGATGCCCTCATTCGTGTAGGTGTCTGCGGGCATGTAGACCACATTGCCCTCACTGACAGCCGTCACGTTCTGCAGGGCCTCGGAGTTTTCGATGACCTGCTGGGCCGGGGTGTAGTTCTCGTCTGCGCCCACAGCGGCATCACGGTCCATCACCAGGATCCAGTCCGGGTTGGAATCGGCAATGGCTTCCACGGAGATGTCATCGCCCTGGTGGTCATCACTGGCACCTTCAATTTCCAGGGCAGGGGTGAAGCCAAAGAGTGCAAAGACCGGGCCCAAGGTGCGGCCCACGTCAGGGGCAATGTAGCCAATTTCTCCACCGGAGACGTTGACTGCCATGACGGTGTCGCCCTCTTGATAAGAGTTGCGTACCCGCTCCATGGAGTCATCCAGCTCCCCGTTGATCTCAGCGGCCTCATCTTCTTTGTCAAAGATTTCGCCCAGGGTGGAGGTCTGACGCTTGAGCTCCGAGTCGAACTCCTCACCATCGCGCGGGTCGAGTTCCACGATGGCGGCATCCGGGACCAGCTGCTGGAAATCTCCGTAGTAATCAGCAAAGCGCTGACCATTGATGATCAGATCAGGATTGGCTGCCACCACGGCTTCCAGATCGGGTTCGCGGTGATTGCCAAGGTCAATCACATCGGGATTGTCAACGTAGGAAACCGTGTCCGGCATGATCGCCTTGGGTGCTGCTGCCAGCGGGATGTCCCAGGTGTCCAGAGTCTCAAAGGTGCGGTTGTCGGTGGCCACCACCGTGGTGGGCGGAACGTCCACGGTCTGGGTGCCGTGGTTGTCCTCCACCTCAATGGTGGTGGTTTCCCCGGAGGCGTCATCCGAGCCGTCGGTGCCACTGCAGGCGGACAGTGCCAAGGCCAAGGCGCCGGTCACGGCAACCCAGCGGGTACGGGTGGAGAGCATGGTGATCCTTGTCTGCGTGAACCGGCCGCCATGTATGCCTGATCAGTGGCCACACGGGCCGGTGGCTCGGGTAAGTGCTCGGCCACCGGTCAAGCCGGGGAGGTGTGGTGCGCGCGGATTACACAGGGAAGGCTAGCCTAACTACTTGGCACCACTCACCCCGCGTGGTCAATTACGTTATATAACTATGACCTAATTGCGAACGGCGCAAAGTTCGTGGTAACCCCTGTGAGTTCCGCTCACGGCGACCCTTTTGGCACTCACCTTGACCGACTGCTAAGGGGCTTTTACAGTGAGCGTTGGCACTCTCCTCGGGAGGGTGCTAAGGGAAAATGGGTCGGTCGGCACCGCGACGACGATCGGCGCACCCGCAGGTCAACTCCCGCGTGAGGATCCCCGGCACCGTGACCAACCACCTCCGGGTGGTTGCCGCAGCCGGGGGCAGCAGCTTCATGTGGGTGGGACATGACAAGCACAAAAACTCAACTGGGGCTCGTGATCGAGCCCAGGAAAAGGAGACATCGTGTCGATCTCCATCAAGCCGCTGGAAGACCGCATTGTTGTTCAGGTCGTGGAAGCCGAGCAGACCACCGCTTCCGGTCTGGTCATCCCGGACACCGCCAAGGAGAAGCCCCAGGAGGGCAAGGTTCTGGCCGTTGGCCCGGGCCGTTTTGACGAATCCGGCAACCGCCTGCCCATGGATGTCAAGGAGGGCGACGTCGTGATCTTCTCCAAGTACGGCGGAACCGAGGTCAAGTACGGCGGCCAGGAGTACCTGGTGCTGCCGGCCCGTGATGTCCTCGCCGTCGTCGAGAAGTGAGCTGAGCGCACAACACCATGGCCAAACAACTCATTTTCAATGAGGACGCCCGCAACCACCTGAAGGCGGGAGTCGACAAGCTGGCTGACACCGTCAAGGTCACCTTGGGCCCGCGTGGGCGCAATGTTGTCCTGGACAAGCAGTGGGGCGCGCCCGTCATCACCAACGACGGCGTGACCATTGCTCGTGAGGTCGAACTTGATGATCCTTACGAAAATCTTGGCGCGCAGTTGGCCAAGGAAGTCGCCACCAAGACCAACGACGTCGCAGGCGATGGCACCACCACCGCCACGGTGCTGGCCCAAGCGCTGGTCACCGAAGGTCTGCGCAACGTAGCGGCCGGTGCAGCCCCCGCCCAGATCAAGAAGGGCATTGAGGCTGCCGTGGAGGCCGTCTCCAACCGCCTGTTGGAAGACGCCCGTCCCGTGGAGGGGGAGCAGACCGCCAAGGTTGCTGCCATCTCCTCCCAGTCGGATGAAATCGGTGAGCTGATCGCTCGCGCTTTCTCCGTGGTGGGCAAGGACGGTGTGATCACCATTGAGGACGGTTCGGGAACCGAGATCGAGCTCGATGTCACCGAAGGTATGCAGTTCGACAAGGGCTACCTGTCGCCGTCGTTCGTCAAGGACGCCGAGCGCCAGGAAGCCGTGATGTCTGACGGCCACATCCTGCTCTACCAGGGCAAAATCTCCTCCGCCGCGGACATCATGCCCGTACTGGAGAAGGTGCTGCAGGCCAAGAAGCCGCTGACCATCATTGCGGAGGACGTTGAGGGCGAAGCCCTGTCCACGCTGGTGGTCAACAAGCTGCGCGGCAACCTGGATGTGGTGGCCGTGAAGGCTCCCGGATTCGGTGACCGTCGCAAGGCGATCTTGGAAGATCTGGCCGCTCTGACCGGTGGCACCGTGGTGACCTCTGAACTGGGGATCACTCTGGAACAGGTGACCCTGGATCAGCTGGGTACCGCGCGCACCGTGACGGTGACCAAGAACGAAACCACGATCGTGGATGGTGGCGGCAGTGCCGAAGCCATCGCGGATCGTGTGGCTCAGATTCGCGCTCAGGTGGAACGCACCGACTCCGAATGGGACCGGGAAAAGCTGCAAGAGCGTCTGGCCCGTCTCTCCGGCGGTGTGTCCGTGATCAAGGTGGGTGCCGCCACCGAGGTTGAGGCCAAGGAACGCAAGCACCGCATTGAGGACGCCGTTTCCTCCACCCGCGCCGCCCTGGAGCAGGGCATCGTGGCCGGTGGCGGCTCCGCGCTGGTGCACGCCGCCAAGGTGCTCGACGGCGATGACCTGGGCCTCAGCGGTGACGCTCTGGTGGCCGTGGACATCGTGCGCCGCGCGCTGCGCGAGCCCCTGCGCTGGATCGCTGCCAACGCGGGTCAGGACGGTTACGTCGTGGTCTCCAAGGTGGCGGACATGCAGCCGGGACAGGGTTACGACGCCAAGGCAGGTGAATACACCGACCTCTTGGCTGCCGGGATCATTGATCCGGTCAAGGTGACCCGTTCCGCTTTGCAGAACGCCGCCTCCATTGCAGCGCTGGTGCTGACCACGGAAACGTTGGTCACGGACAAGCCTGCTGAGAAGGACGAGCACGGACACCAGCACTGAGCCGCCCGTTTCGCTGATGCGGTGAGCATCGGATGAACGGATTGTGACGTGATGAGCCTCGCCTCCCCGAATAACGGGGAGGCGAGGCTTTTCGCTGATAGGTTCATGCCCCGGGTGCCCTGGGGCGTGGTCACCCAGAGATGTCGCACAGTGATTGAGGTTATCCATGGGTGAGAAAGCTCTGCCCTGGGCACGGGGAGAAGATTCAGCCAGCACCGATGCGGCTGGCAACCCACAACCGGACCCGGTGGCGGTGGACCGTGTGGCCCGCTACTCCGGCTTCCGTCCGGAAATCCAGGGCCTACGCGCGGTGGCCGTGTTCATGGTGGTCTTCTACCACATCTTCTTGGGCCGAGTCTCCGGTGGCGTGGACATCTTCCTGCTGATCTCCGCCTTCTTCATGACCTTGTCCTTTGTGCGCAAGCTGGAAGGCGGGCGTCCCCTGCAACTGGTGCGTTACTGGTTGCACACCTTCAAACGCCTGCTCCCACTGGCCGTTCTGACTGTCTTGGGCACTTTGGGTCTCACGGCGCTGTTTCTTCCGGCCTCCCGCTACCAGGAGGTCATTGATCAGGCCATAGCCACCGTGACCTACACCCAGAACTGGGAACTGGCGTTCACCCAGGTGGACTATTACGCCGTGGATCGCTCCACCGCCAGCCCGCTGCAGCACTTCTGGTCGCTGTCTGTGCAGGGGCAGGTCTTCCTGCTGTGGCCCCTGATCTTTGGGCTGACGTGGCTGATTGTGCGGCGGACCCGTTGGCGGGCGGTACCGGTGCTGGCCACTGCATTCGGCCTGGTGTTTGTGGCCTCCCTGACCTTCTCGGTGATCACCACGGCCAGCCAGCAAGAGTTTGCCTACTTTGACACCCGCACCCGGCTCTGGGAGTTTGCCCTGGGGTCCCTGCTGGCACTGGCCATTCCTTACCTCAATCCGCCCCAATGGGCACGCGTGGTGCTGGGCTGGCTGGGTTTTGTCTCCATGATCCTGGTGGGTCTTGTGGTGGACGTACAGGGTGCCTTCCCCGGGTGGATCGCCCTGTGGCCGCTGCTGTCAGCCGCCGCCATCATGGTGGCCGGCCAGTCCAACTCCCCGTTGGGTCTGGACCGAATTTTTGCCTCACGCACCTTGGTCAAATTAGGGGATGCCTCCTATGCCCTGTACCTGGTGCACTGGCCCCTGCTGATCACCTACCTGGTGATCCGGGACCGAACCTACGCGGGCCCCATCTCCGGAATCGCTTTGATTCTGCTCTCCTTGGTCTTGGCCATTGCCGCAACCAAGTTCATTGAGCAACCGCTGAAGTCCTGGAAGTGGCCGGAGCTGACCAAACCCCGCCTGGCCGGTGCCGTGGTGCTGTGTATGGCGGTGGGAATCACCCCGGCCGTGGCCTGGCAACAGTCCATTGACCGGCAGCTGGCAACAGTTGCGGTGGGACCCAACGTCAACAATCCCGGGGCGTACATTTTCCAGCCGGGCTACCAGGACACGGGGAACCCCAATGCCGTCACCATTCCGCTGCCTGCCCAGTTGGATTGGCAGACTCCACAACGTGGTCCGCAATGCCCGCAGGAGTGGGACATCCCGGAGAGCGCACAAGTTGAATGTACGGATGCCACCCCCGCCATCACGGACCCGGACCGGACAGTTCTGTTGGTGGGCAACTCCCACACGGAGCATTGGCTGGACACTCTGCGCCCGGTGGCTGAGGCCAACAACTGGCGGATCGTGACGTACATCGGCCTGGGCTGCTTCATCACCAGTCCGGAAGATCAAGCTTTTGACAACTGCAAGCCGTGGCTGGAAGGCGTTGATCCGATCATTGAAGCAGTGGATCCGGATCTGATAGTCACCCAATCCACGTTCACCAATGTGGATGTGGAGTACGAACGTGCCGGCTTCCGGGAACGAATGCAGCGCTACACGGATGAGGGACGGCAGATCTTGGGTATCCGTGACATCCCGCGTTTTGACGAGCCCCTGGTGGACTGCGCCCTGACCGCCCCGGACATCAATGATCCTGAGTGCTTCCGGACCCACTCCATGCTGGGTACGGAAGACCCCATGGCGGAGATGGGACAGGAGAACCCACGTTTTGCTGAAGTGGATCTCTTGGATCAGATTTGCCCGGATGAGCAGTGCCGTCCGGCTGTGGGCAACATCTTTGTGCAACGTGACCGGGACCATTTGAGCCTCCCGTATTCCCGTTCCTTGGCGCCGGTGTTCACCGAACGCATGACGGCAGCCTTGGCCCAGGACGGTTTTGAGGTGCCCGTCCAACCAGATTTCACCTTGCCCACCGATGCGGACGGAACACGGAATCCCACGGCGGACCCCGTGGCACCCGATCAGGTGGATCTGGACGGGTCATGACAGGGGCGGCACCGTCCCGGAAACCCGTGACGGAGCACCGCTCTAGAATGAGGGAAAGTCTTGATGAAAGGTGCCGTAGTGTCCCAAACCCCCGTGCCCACAGCTCTGTCCCAGGATCCTTTCGGTCTGACAGGACTGACCTACGACGACGTCCTTCTGCTGCCCGGCAACACCAACGTGATTCCGTCGGAAGCATCCACCCGTACCCGGCTTTCCAAGCGGATCGAGTTGGAAGTTCCCTTGCTCTCAGCCGCCATGGACACGGTGACGGAGTCCAAAATGGCCATCCAGATGGCTCGCCTGGGGGGCATGGGCGTGTTGCACCGCAACCTGTCCATCGCGGATCAGGCGGAGAACGTTGACCGGGTCAAGCGCAGTGAATCGGGCATGATCACGGCCCCCGTGACGGTGGGCCCGGAGGCCACGATCGCGGAGCTGGACCGCCTGTGTGGTTATTACCGGGTGTCCGGGTTGCCCGTGGTGGAGAATGACAATCAGTTGGTTGGCATCATCACCAACCGTGATATTCGTTATCTGCCGGAAGCGGACTACCAGACCCGCACGGTGCGCGAAATCATGACTCCCATGCCGCTGATCACCGGTCACGTGGGCATGGACAAGGAAGAGGCTTTCAAGCTGCTGGCCTCCAACAAGCTGGAAAAACTGCCACTGGTGGATGAGTCCGGCCGTTTGACCGGGCTCATCACCATCAAGGACTTCACCAAGGCCGAGCAGTACCCGCATGCCTCCAAAGATGCAGAGGGGCGTTTGCGCGTGGGTGCTGCAGTGGGTTTCTACGGTGATGGCTGGGAGCGTGCCATGGCGCTGATCGAAGCCGGTGTGGACGCGCTGTTCATCGACACCGCCAACGGGCATTCCCAGGGCGTGTTGGACATGATCGCGCGCCTCAAAGCCGATTCCGTGGCTGACCACGTGGACGTGATCGGCGGGCAGGCTGCCACCCGCGCCGGTGCCCAGGCTTTGATTGATGCCGGAGCTGACGCCATCAAGGTGGGGGTGGGGCCGGGCTCCATCTGCACCACCCGCGTGATTGCCGGTGTGGGCGTCCCGCAAGTGACCGCCATCAATGAATCCGCCAAGGCCGCGATTCCCGCGGGCATTCCTCTGATTGCCGACGGCGGGCTGCAGCACTCCGGAGACATTGGCAAAGCCCTGGTGGCTGGGGCCGACTCGGTCATGGTGGGCTCTCTGCTGGCCGGTACGGATGAGTCGCCGGGGGATCTGATCTTTGTCCAGGGCAAGCAGTTCAAGGCCTACCGCGGCATGGGTTCCCTGGGTGCCATGCAGACCCGGGCCGGGAACACCTCCTTTTCCAAGGACCGGTATTTCCAGGCGGATGTGGCCTCGGACGAAAAGCTCATTCCGGAGGGCATTGAGGGTCAGGTTCCTTACCGCGGTCCGCTGGCCTCCGTGCTGCATCAACTGGATGGTGGCCTGCGCCAAACCATGTTCTACACGGGTGCCTCAGACATCACGGAGTTGAAGTACAAGGGCCAGTTTGTGCGCATCACCCCGGCGGGCTTGAAGGAATCCCACCCCCATGACATCTCCATGACCGTGGAAGCCCCGAACTACAAGCGCTGAGCCCCAACCCCAGCCCGCATTCGCAGCAGTATCGAACTGATCAGGACTGAAGCACCGTGAACATGAATCTGGACATTGAAATTGGGCGTTCCAAGCGCGCTCGCCGGACGTTCTCCCTGGATGAGATCGCCTTGGTCCCTTCCCGGCGGACCCGTGATCCACGGGAAGTCTCCACCGGGTGGAAGATTGACGCCTATGGCTTTGACACCCCGTTCATTGCCGCGCCCATGGATTCGGTGACTTCCCCGGCCACAGCCATTGCGATGGGCAAGCTGGGTGTTCTTGGTGTGCTCAACTTGGAAGGTCTGTGGACCCGGTACCAGGATCCTCAGCCGTTGCTGGATGAGATTGCGGCTCTGTCCCAGGAGGACCTTCCTGCAGCAACCCGGCGAATGCAGGAAATCTACGCCGAACCCATCCAGCCGGCCTTGATCACCGAGCGGTTGCGGGAGATTCGTGAAGCCGGGGTGATCGTGGCGGGGGCGCTGACCCCGCAGCGTACTCAGGAGCACTACCGCACCGTGCTGGAAGCCGGTGTGGACCTGTTCGTGATTCGCGGGACCACGGTGTCCGCCGAGCACGTCTCCGAGGCTCAGGAGCCGCTGGATCTCAAGAAGTTCATCTATGACCTGGACGTTCCCGTGATCGTGGGCGGGGCTGCGGGTTACACACCGGCCTTGCACCTGATGCGGACGGGTGCTGCGGGCGTGCTGGTGGGCCTGGGGGGTGGGGCTGCCATGCGAACGGAGCAGGTTCTGGGGATTCACGCCGCCGGAGCTTCCGCGATCTCCGATGTTGCCGCAGCCCGCAGGGACTACATGGATGAATCCGGTGGCCGCTACGTTCAGGTCATTGCCGACGGCGGTCTGGGCACCTCTGGCTCCATTGTCAAAGCCTTGGCCATGGGTGCGGATGCGGTCATGCTGGGTACGGCACTGGCACGGGCGGAGGAGGCCCCAGGCCAGGGATTCCACTGGGGCGCGGAGGCCCACCACATGGAACTACCACGCGGTGCCCGCACGCACCTGGGGGCAGTGGCACCCCTGGAAGAACTGCTCAACGGACCGTCCCACCGCGTGGACGGCACCTCCAACCTGGTGGGTTCCCTGCGTCACGCCATGGCCACCACCGGATACACGGACCTCAAATCATTCCAGCGCTCGGAGGTTGTGGTCCGGGGCTGATTCGATCCCGTGTGGCAGGCTCACTAGACTGGCACGGTGCTCCGGACCGCTCTCAGACCCAAGTCGCTGATCCTTCTGCTGGTCTGTCTGAGCATCGCCACTGTGTTCGTGCTGCTCAGCCGATGGCAGCTGAGTTCCAGTGAAGAAGGGCGCACAATTTTTGACCCGGGCAAAGAGGTGGTTCAGCCGCTGCAGGAGGCCATTCCGGCGGGGCAACCAGCCTTGGCCTCCTTTGCCGATCAAGCCGTTGAAGTAGAGGGCACCTACCGGCCGGACTCGCAGGTTCTGGTGGCGGGGCGCCTCCAGGACGGTGACACCGGCTGGTGGGTGGTGGATGCCCTGACGGTCAGTGACTCCGCACAGGACTGGCCTGATGCAGGCGGGGACGTGATCATTCCGGTGGTGCGCGGCTGGGTCTCCGAGCCGCAGGCGGCCGAGCAGATTCAGGTGCCCCAAGGCGACGTCGTTGTGGTGGGCCGTTTCCTGCCACCGGAAGCGCCGCTGTCCACGGAGCGCACGGAGAACGGTGCCTACCGCACGCTCTCCCCGGCGCAGCTGACCAACGTGTGGGCCGCTCCGGTGTACTCGGGCTTTGTGACCGCCGATGCCGAGTCGCTGGCTGCCGACGGTCCGCAGCTCAATGCCGATGGCACGCTGCCCGCGGACGGCACCTTGCTGAGTCCGCAACTGGATGTGGTGCAGGTGGATCAGCAGCCCACGGACACCTCCGTGAACTGGCTCAACCTGTTTTACGCCGTGGAATGGATTGTGTTCGCAGCTTTTGCTCTGTGGATCTGGTTCCGCTCCGTGGCGGACACCCACCGGCGTGAAACCGACCCCGAATCCTGGTTTGTGTTGGGCGGGGAGGAAACCCCCTACTACTGGGACGAATCCAGCGGCCGCTACTACTACTACGACCCCGTGGCTGAGACTTACTACTTCTTTGACGGCCAACAGCCGCACGACGGCACGGCAGCAGAGATGACGCCCACAGAAAGTGACCAACGATCATGACCCAGCCCCCAGACTCCAACGGCCTGCCCACAGACGGTGAAACCCCGCGTCCGCAGGAGCGCACCGATGGTGTTCGCGTGCCGGTGCCCGAAGGCGCAACTCCGGCCAACGCTGCGCGCCCGGGTGGTCCGGATTCCACGGCAATCCGCACACGACGTCGTTTTGGCGGCACCGAATCTCAGATCCGGGGGGCGCTGTGGTTCTACATGGTCTGCGCCTGGGTTTCCGGCACCTTCCTGTTGTTGCTGGTGGCGGAGATGATCACCCGCTACGGCTTTGGCTATGACTTGATTGCAGGCGGGACCTGGGCCGCCACCGGCGAGTCCAATGTCCTGGGCATGCGCAACAACGAGCTCATGACCATTGACGGTGGAGTGAACATCTCCACCTGGATTCTGATCATCCACGGGTGGTTCTACGTGGTCTACCTGTTCTCCTGCTTCCGCATTTGGTTGATGATGCGCTGGCCCTTCCCGCAGCTGATTGTCATGGCCTTGGGCGGCGTGGTGCCGTTCCTGTCCTTTTTTGTGGAACGCAAGATTCACCGCACCACCACCGCGGAGCTTGCCGCCAACCCCAAGGCCGCCAAACGGTACTGACCTGCACCGGGCAACGGTCCTGACCCATGTTGGGTGCTGACGTGGCCTAGAATGACGGCCGTGACCTCGCAGCTTTCAGACCCCGCCCGCACCCCATTGGACGCAGAGACTTCAGCCGACCCGAATGCCGCATCCGAGCTTGGTGCCGCACCGGACCAGGACCAGCAAGGCCCCGTCCTTGTTGTTGACTACG
The DNA here is from genome assembly GCF_030538595.1 of Kocuria sp. Classification (GTDB taxonomy): domain Bacteria; phylum Actinomycetota; class Actinomycetes; order Actinomycetales; family Micrococcaceae; genus Kocuria. The sequence continues at coordinate 192,030 of NZ_JAUNTS010000001.1, read as the reverse complement.
GTGCCCAGTACGCACAGTTGATTGCCCGGCGGGTGCGGGAGGCAGATGTCTACTCGGAGATAGTTCCCCACACCCTGTCCACGGAGGAGATTCTGGCCAAGAAGCCCTCCGCGTTGATTCTCTCCGGTGGGCCGTCCTCCGTGTGGGCCGAAGGCGCCCCGCAGCGCGATGCTGCGTTGTTCCAGGCCGGTGTTCCGGTGTTTGGCATCTGCTACGGATTCCAGGTCATGGCGCAAGCCCTGGGCGGCACGGTGGCTCAGACGGGAGCCAGGGAGTACGGCTCCACGGACGCAGCCGTTGATGTCACGGATGGTGCCGAACCGTCGTCGATCCTGGCGGACACCCCCGCCACCCAAGTGGTGTGGATGAGCCACGGGGATTCCGTGACCCAGGCTCCGGAGGGCTTTGAGGTACTGGCCTCCACCCCGGGTGCGCCCGTGGCCGCCTTTGCCGATGAAGATCGCAAGCTGGCCGGTGTGCAATGGCACCCGGAGGTGCGGCATTCCCAACACGGCCAGCAGGTGCTACGCAATTTTCTGTTCCAGACGGCGGGGCTGAAACCCACGTGGTCCACGGAAAACATCATTGAACGTGAAGTCGCCAAGATCCGTGAGCAGGTGGGGGATGGCCGTGCCATCTGCGGTCTCTCCGGTGGGGTGGATTCAGCGGTTGCCGCAGCCCTGGTGCAGCGAGCCATTGGGGATCGCCTGACCTGCGTGCTGGTGGACCACGGCCTGATGCGGCAGGAAGAAGTGGAGCAGGTGGAGCAGGACTACGTGGCTGCCACCGGCGTCAACCTGCACATCGCCCGTGAGCCCGAGCGCTTCTTGAGCGCCCTGGCGGGGGTCACCGATCCGGAGACCAAACGCAAGATCATCGGCCGTGAGTTCATTCGCGCCTTTGAAGCCGCGGAAGCTGCGGTGCTGCTGGAGGCCAAGGCCGACGGCGCCAAGGTGGGGTATCTGGTGCAGGGCACCCTGTACCCGGACATCGTGGAATCCGGTGGCGGTGAAGGGGCTGCCACAATCAAATCCCACCACAACGTGGGAGGGCTCCCGGAAGACCTGGAGTTCGAGCTGGTTGAGCCCCTGCGTGAGCTGTTCAAGGATGAAGTCCGTGAGGTGGGCCGCCAACTGGGCTTGCCGGAATCAATCGTGGGCCGCCAGCCATTCCCCGGACCCGGGTTGGGAATCCGCATCATCGGTGAGGTCACGGAGCAACGGTTGGAGATCCTGCGCCGGGCTGATGCCATTGCCCGTGCGGAACTGACGGCCGCCGGTCTGGATGATGAAGTGTGGCAGATGCCCGTGGTGCTGCTGGCAGACGTGCACTCCGTGGGTGTCCAAGGCGATGGCCGAACCTACGGTCACCCGATCGTGCTGCGCCCGGTGTCCAGCGAAGACGCCATGACCGCTGACTGGTCCCGGCTGCCCAGCGAATTGCTGGCCAAGATTTCCAACCGCATCACCAATGAGGTGGAGGAGATCAACCGGGTGGTGCTGGACATCACGTCCAAGCCCCCCGGAACCATTGAATGGGAGTGACGCGGTTACCCCACCCGCTTGACGACTCACGCAAATGAATTCATCAGGAGAAGCATTGTCCCCCTCGTCCACCACGCCCGTCACCCAGGGCACCGTCTCTCTCCATGCCTGGACTCGGCAGATGGATGCGTACACGGGTCCGGACACCCTGCTGGATTTCAACAAGGTGGACAACGTCTGCATTGACCTCACGGAGGCCAATTCCTCCGGTCAGGCGCAGCTGTTGATGGGTCGCCCCACCCGGCTGTCCACCATCCTGCGTGAGCCGCAAGAGTTCTCCCGGGCCGCCACGGCGGCGCAGGCCCTACGGACCAAGGTCCATGAACTGTCCACACAGCACGGGCTGGACGCTGCCTATCTGGCGGCCGGAACGGCGTCGTGGCTGTACCAGGGGCCTGCGGGCAAAGGCCCCAAGGGCTCCATGGCAGGTCAGGGAGGCGGGAGCCTCAGCGGGGAAAAGCGCTTCATTGCCCCCGTGCTGTTGGCGCCGGTCACCATCAAGCCCCGGGCCGATCACGGCGATTTTGACCTTCAACTGGTGGGGCCCGCGCGTCTGAACCCCGCATTGGTGCGGCGTCTGCTGGCGGATCACGACGTCGACCTCAGCACCGGGGAGCTTGCCCGCCTGGCTTACGGCACAAGGCGATTGGACCCAGCCCCCGTGCTGGAGACCCTGCGTGCCGTAGCGGCGCATGTGCCCGGGATGCACGTGGAACACCGTTTGTTGGTCTCCACCTTTGCCGATCTGCATGACCGTCCCAGCGACGATCAAGTGCCGGCCCGCAGCGAGCTGGTCAAAGATCTGGCACGGCTCAAAGAATCCGGCGCCCCGGTGGCCCAGGTGCAGCCCATTCATTCCACGGCGGCACCGCTTGATCACCGCGACCCCCAGGACGAACTGCTGTTGCTGGATGCAGACAGCTCCCAACAGGACGTGGTGGATCTGGCCACGGAGGGCCATTCCTTTGTGGTCAAAGCAGCACCCGGTACCGGCCAGATTGCCACGGCCGTCAACACCGTGGGGGCCCTGGTGGCGCAGGGGCGTTCCGTCCTGGTGCTTGCAGAACGGCGAGCCACGTTGGCGGACTTCCACCGCGGGTTCGAGATGCTGGGTTTGAGTTCCACCGTGCTGAAACTGGGCAGCCATCTGACCGGTGAGGACGTGGCTCAACAGCTGATTGCCGCCATCACCCGCAATGAACGTGCTGAGGAACCTGATCTGGGTGCCCTGCATGATCAGTTGCGTTCCACCCGGGCCAAGCTGGCCGGGCACATGGAGTCACTGCACGCCCACCGCAACCGCTGGGGAGCATCCCCTTACCAAGCCATGCAGGCTCTGGCCGATCTGACCTCTCGGCCTGATGGTCCCCGCACCAAGGTGCGCTTTTCGCGCGGGGTGTTGGATGCTTCCGCCCACCGCCAGGAGATCACCCGGCAGCTGGAACGTGCCGCAGAACTGGGCGCCTTTGAGGCCAGCACCCTGGAAGGCCCGTGGGAGGGTGCGCGGCTGATCAATGAGGAAGAGACCAAGCAGGCCCGCCACCTTGCCCAATCTCTCCTGTTGGAGCTGACCACCCTGGAAACCGGCATGCGCAAGGTCCTGGCTGTCTCCGACCTCCCACCCGCTGCCACCGTCCCCGAATGGGGTCAACAGCTGCGATTGCTGCAGGAGGTCAGGGATTCCCTCAAACGCTTCACCCCGGACATCTTTGACCGCCCGGTCACGGATCTGATTGCGGCCACCGCAGGTTCTTCATGGCGGAAAGACCACGCCATTGCCATGTCCGGATTGCAGCGCTCGCGCTTGCGCAAAGCCGCCAAAGAGTACATCCGTCCCGGCGTGCACCTGCCGGATCTGCACTCGGCGCTGGTCAAGGTGCAGTCGGAACGGGACCGTTGGCGTTCCTGGTCATCCACCCTGGAACACCCCAGCGTCTCCGCAGACATTGACAGCATTGCAGCAGTTCACGCCCGGTTCATGCAGGATTTGGAGGGTCTGGCCGTTGCCCTGGAGGGTTCGGAGACTGGCCGTGGACTGATGGACCGGGAGGCCTCTGCCCTGCGGGAAGTTCTCAATGATCTGATTGATGACGAGGACAATCTGGCCACCATCCCCGAGCGCATCCTGTTGTTGGAGGGTTTACGGGATCGCGGTCTGGGGGAATTCATTGACAATCTGGTCAAACACCGCACCCCGCGGGACAAGGTCTCCCAGGAATTTGATCTTGCCTGGTGGCAGTCGATTCTGGAAGCCATGGTCTCCGGAGATGACTTCCTGCCCATGACAGACGGCCCATCCCTGCGGGCGGCCGAACAGCAGTTCCGGCGGGCCGACTGGGCTCACATCTCCTCCGGGCCTTCCCGTCTGGAGTGGTCCTTGGCCAAGCGGTGGCACCGGGCAACGGGTGACAACCCGGAAGCTGCGGGACAGCTGCGGGACATGCTCCGCCACGGTTCCGCACCCCTCCACCAACTGTTGCGTGCGTGCCACCCTCTGGTCGGTTCCCTGGTTCCGGTGTGGACAGCCAGCCCCCTGGTGCTTTCCGCCGCCCTTCCGGAGGACACGGAGGTGGATGCCGTGGTGGTCTTGGACGGTGAGTCCTCGCCCCTGGCCGCCGTGTTGCCCGCCGTGACACGGGCTGAGCAGGTGGTGGTGTTCGGTGATCCCGCCCTGGGTGTGCCGCAGCCGTTCACAGTGGCGCCCATGACTTCCACCGCTGCCCAGCGTCCGGCGACGGCTGAGGTTGAATCAGCCTATGACGCCATGGCGCGGGTGGTCCCGGAACGTGTCCTCACCACGCTGTACCGGGAGATGGATGGCGAGCTGTTCGATCAGCTCAACCATGACTTTTATGATTCCCGGCTGACTCTGATGCCCACCGCTTCTGCTGTGATCGGCGGAACCCCCACCATGCAGGTGGAGTACGTGGAGGACGGTGTGGGCGTAGAAACGGCAGGCCGTGAGGGCGTGCAGTCGCCCAACGCGGAGGTCCGTCGCGTGATCCAGCTGGTACTACGGCACGCTGAAAGCACACCGCAGCGCTCTTTGGCCGTGGTGACCCCCAGCGCTGTTCACGCCAGCCGGTTGGCGCAGGGGATCCGGGCCGTCCTGGACCAGCGCCCGGAGGCCGCGGAGTTTTTCAAAGCCGGACCCGAGTCCTTCCGCGTGGTGGATCTGCACCGTGCCGTTGGATTGCAGCGGGACACGATCATCTTCAGTTTGGGTTTCGGCCGGACGGAAGATGGCCAGGTACGCCCGCATTTTGGCGAGCTCTCCCAACGCCAAGGACGCCAGAACTTTGTGCTGGGGATGACCCGGGCGCGCCACCAGACATTGGTGGTTTCCTCCGTTCGTCCCGAGGACCTTGACGGGCTTTCGCTCCAGCACGGAGCACGCGACTTTCACCGGCTCCTACACCGTCTGGAAGAGGCCGGTTATGTCCGGGAAGCGGTGGCATTGGCACCCTTGGTGGCGCCGCAGGAAGAGCCCGAGACCGACGACGACGCCGCACCGAACCTCACCCCAAGCAACGCCGCTCAGAGTGCTGCCGTACGCGGTGAGGACATCTCGCCGGATGACGACCCCGCAGTGCCACCGGCTGCATACCAGGCCGAGGTCGCAGCCACCGGTCCCACGGGGCGGCCCGTGCTGTCACTGGTCCGTGACTCCGATTCCGATGAACCCACGATCAGCCGTCGGCCCTCCGCGCCGGAGGAGACCCGGTCCGAACGGGATCAGGAAACTGCGGATGTGACCCATCCGGTCACAGACACGTCAGATGACCACCAGCCGGCGCAGGAGCAACCCCGCGCCGTGGTGCACGACCCCATGGAACTTGCCGACGCCGCCGTCCATGAAGATGCTCTGGTGCAAGACCTCTCCCGCAGATTGGTCCAGCGCGGAGCCGTGGTCCGTCATCACTTCCAGGACAAGATTGATCTGGTGGCCTGGTCCGAATCCGCAGAATCCATGGCCGCCGGGGCAGTGGTGAACCGGCGACGGCGTCCCGAAGGTGATCCGCTGCGGATTCCCGTGGCCGTGGAATCTGATGGATCAGAGGCCTCGGCGCAGATTTCCGTGCGCGAACGGGCGCGGTTACGCCCGCAAAGCCTGGAACGAGCGGGCTGGAACTACCTGACCTTGTGGACCATTGAGGTGTTCACTGATCCGGACACCGTGGCTGAATTGATCCGCCGATACCTTGGGCTGCCCAGCGACACTGCCTCCACGGATGGACCGCACACTGCTCATCGCGTGGAGCGGACCGACGGGCAGGAAGTGTGATGTGTCCTGAGCAAAGCTCCGGGCAAAAATCCTTAGGCGGGCAGAAACCGTCACCGGTGCGCCGACCGAAAGGGTCGCGCCGAGCCACGGGAGGGACTCCCGCGCCGGTGGATCGGCGGGAGAGCCAGGTCGGTGAGCAAGTCGGTGAGCAAGCTGGTGAACAGGGGCCCACTGGAATCCCCGTGCAGCGCGAACCTCAGTGGGCGGGCTTGACCACCCCGGAGCATGGGGGAGACCACCCCTCAGCTGGCCAGAACCACGCTGAGTCCCGGGCGGAGTGGTTGCGCTCCCAGAAACCTCCCCACTGGGGATGATCCACCGCGTGATGGAGTGCAGATAGCCCGTTGGAGCTCAGCGGGCTACAAGAACGGGAACCAACGCCTGGCTGTCACTGGCCGCAATGTTCTGTGCGGTGTGCGCATCGGTGCCCACCACCAAGAGGTCTTGATCGGACCCACCAGTTGACGAAGACAACAGACCGCCGCTGGGCTCCACCGGATCAGCCACCCACAACACCGTGACGTCACGTGCCACCACCCGATCCCGCGGCTGTGAATCGGTGGCACTCCCGGAGCGTTGCACAAGGTCCACCCCCTGGCCCGGACGCACATGGGTCAAGGCACCGGGGTCAGCCACCCGTATGGTCACCGCGGTGGTCCCGGCGGGCTGGCCCGCCAACAGATCAGGACCGACCACGCTGGAAACCGTGAGGGGCTGACCTTCCACCACGGCTGTTGAGAGGGTGCGCCCCGCCCAGTCCTCAATCCGGCCAGGTGATGGATCGCGGCGGTACTCCGGTGTGGTTGCTGAGGCCGCCAAGTCCACCGTGTCAGCTGTGGTTGTTGTGGTGGGGTCCGGTGGTGGGTCCGCATGGCCGGCCGGAGCCAAGGCCACCGGGTACTGGGCAACAGTGAGATCACCGGCAGACAGCACCGTTCCCGCGCCCAAGGATTTGGCGGCAACCACCACGGGGACAGTCTCCCGCTCCCCTGGACTGATCTGGAGCACCACAATGGCGGCAGCAATGCTGATCAGCGCGGCTGCAACCAACCGACGTTTGCGCGAAATCGCCGTCCGTAACTGCAATGCCAACGGGTAGCTGGGCCGCGTGGGACGCAACCTTCTGGGCCGGGAATGTCCACGTCCGCGGGCAGAGCGTGTCCGAGGTGAGGCGGTGCGTCCGCGGACCGCAGAAGGTGAATCAGATGAACCAAAGAGCCGCATGACCTGACGCTAAACAGTCTCCGCACACCGCCACCAGGGCAAACCGGAATCTGTGGATGACTGAGGAAGTTTTGTCCGTGTCAGCCCAAGCTGTGGAGACATCGGTACGGGAGGCTGTAGCCGCCCGGGTCTGGGATGCCCACGTCAGCCGTCAGGAAGTGCTGTTCGCGGAACCTGACGAGTTGGAACCCGAAGGCGTGGAGGCAGATTTCTGCCCGGAGCCTGTAGCGCCGTTGGTACCCGATGAGGCTGAGTCCGCGCCGGACGAGCCGCTGGTGCCGGAGGTTGCAGCCTTGCCGGAGCTGCCGGAATCAGCGGCGTCCTTGGCTCCGGTCTGAGTCGAGCCACCGGAACTGCCCGATCCTTGGCGTGCATCATTGCGGTAGAACCCGGAGCCTTTGAACACCACACCCACTGAATTGAACTGCTTGCGCAACGTGCCGCCGCACTCCGGACAGAGTTTCAGGGGCTCATCCGAAAAGGACTGCCGGACATCGAACTGATGGCCGCAGTCCTTGCATTTATAGGCGTAAACGGGCACTGAGAACTCCTGATTGAGGACGGGGTGACCACAGCAGATGGTCCACGGGCGGCACATGTGCCGCAGGGCTCACCTGCGCAGTGGCCGGAATATCGACTGGTCATTCTATGCCGGACGGTGGGGCTGGACAGCCAGCCTGGAACCCAGGCAGACGGCGTAGCCCGCGCTCGGTCAGCGCCATCGGCAGTCTGACATCCCACGGGTCAGCGGGAACTTTGCCCGCGGGCAAGATCTCACGGGCAAATACGCATCCGGCGCGCGGAATCTCGGCATCCACGGTGGCCAGGAAGGTGTCATAGAACCCTCCGCCCATGCCCAGCCGCAGGCCGTCGTCGTCCAGAGCCAAGCAAGGAACCAGGATCATGCCGATGTCCCGGGGTGCTGGGTGTGCGGGTCCAGTCGGTTGGAGGAGCCCGCCGGGACCGCTGGGAGCGAATTGAGTCTGTGACTGCCACCTGACCCAGGTCAGCCTGCGCTGGGGACCGGTCACGGGCAACCACACGTCCCGGGTGGAAGTCAGGCGTTCCAGGGCAGGGCGTAACGGTGGCTCGACGGCGCTCGGAAGATAAGCCAGTACGGCACCGGTGGGGTGGGACTGTGCCAGGTGGGCCAACGCCTGATCGAATCCAACCTCGGCCCGTCTGCGAAACGCCGGTGTGAGAGCGTGACGCAGAGCCTGAAGCCTGCGGCGCAAGGCCCTCTTGGGGTCATCGGCGTCAAGATGTACGTTCATGAACTCAATATTCCATTCCGATTCGTCCCCAGTGTGGTTGACGTGACGCCACCGGTTGGTGCGTTCTGGCTCACGTCGACTGTCCTCTGGTGCTAGCAGGCTTGCTCAGTGCGTGGGGGTGATCTCAGTGTCCGTTGCCGACTTGTAGGCCGTCCCGTGGTGACAGAGACACAGCGCACGCTCGGATAGGGGTGCATCTCCGATATTCTCAGGCCCATGACCCATGAAAACGTGAAGCACCCCGTTCGGAAAGCCGTCCTGCCCGCTGCCGGGTTGGGTACGCGCTTTTTGCCCGCCACCAAGGCCACTCCCAAGGAGATGCTGCCAGTGGTGGATCGTCCGGCCATCCAGTACGTGGTGCAGGAAGCCGTGGATGCAGGGCTGGATGACCTGCTGGTGATCACGGGCCGCTCCAAGCGTGCGTTGGAAGACCACTTTGACCGCATTCCGTCGCTGGAGCATCAGCTGGAGGCATCCGGCAAGCACAAGCTGCTGGAGGCCGTGCAGCACGCCTCCGACCTGGGGGATCTGCACTACCTGCGTCAGGGAGACCCCAAGGGCTTGGGCCACGCTGTGCTGCGTGCCAAGACGCACGTGGGCCAGGAGCCATTCGCCGTTCTGCTCGGTGATGACTTGATCGACGAGAAGGAGACCCTGCTCTCCGAGATGATTGACGTTCAGGAGTCCACCGGCGCCACCGTGATTGCACTGATGGAAGTTGCCCCGGAGGCCATCAGCGCCTACGGCTGTGCGGACGTGACCCCGGTGGAGGGCCAGGATTACGTCAAAGTCAATCGCCTGGTGGAAAAGCCCAAGGCCGAGGAAGCACCGTCCAACTTGGCCATCATTGGCCGCTACGTCCTGCACCCGGATGTTTTTGAAGTCCTGGAGCACACCGAACCCGGCGCCGGTGACGAGATTCAGTTGACCGATGCTCTGCAGGAACTGGCCGCCCGCGACGGTGAAGGCGGTGGGGTGTACGGCGTGATTTTCCGCGGCCGCCGCTATGACACCGGAGACAAGCTCTCCTACCTCAAGGCCAACATCACCATTGCCTCCGAGCGCGAGGACCTTGGTCCTGACCTGCGCGAGTGGTTGGTGGAGTTTGTGGAAGGGCTCGACTCCAAGTGACCGTGGGGGCCGTTTGGCCCGTCAGCTTGTCCTGGGGAGACCTGCTACTGCGGCCCATGCACCTGCGTGACCGCGCCGAATGGGATGCGGTGCGGTGGCACAACCGGGACTGGTTGGCGCCCTGGGAGGGCTCCCAACCTGAACCGTCTGAACGGCTGCCGTCGTTCAGACGGTTCGTTCGTGAACAGCACCGGGATGCCCGGGCTGGGCACTGTCTGCCGTGGTTGATCACCGAACGAACCGCTACGGATGACACCTATCGGATGGTGGGGCAGCTGACCGTGAGTTCAATCATCCTGGGAGCTTTCCGCTCAGCCACCGTGGGGTACTGGGTGGATGGCCGGGAGGCCGGGCGGGGAATCACTCCCATGGCGGTTGCCATGGCCACCGATTATTGCTTTCACCACAGGGCCCTGCACCGGATGCAGATCAACATTCGCCCGGAGAACACGGCCTCTCTGAGGGTGGTGGAGAAGCTGGGATTCCGGGAAGAGGGGTACGCCAAGGACTATCTGCACATTGCCGGACGGTGGGCGGACCACCGGTGTTTTGCGCTCACGGCTCCGGAGGTGCCACATGGTCTGGTGCGTCCATTCACCGGAACGGATACGGGAATTACGGTGCACTCGGGCTGACCTGTGACCGTGCCGCGAAGTCTCCGGGAGCGCTCAGATACGGGCCATGCAGGAACCACGACGGCGGCCTGATGGGGTTCAGTGCGGACACACCTGTCAGCCAGCATTACACGCGTGTGATTCTCCGCTAAAGTTGTCCCCGATCCGGTGATACCGGCAGCCAGCTTGCTGTGCTGTGCGGGCATCACTCCGGGTCCACTTCCCACCAACGTCGAGCATTCTCTACACAACCAGTCACGGGTACACCTGAGCCCGTGACTGATGACCCCCAAGGAGTCAGGATATGGCCATCAGCGCGACCAAAAAGGTGGAGTCCACCTTTGAGGGCCTGAACATCAAGTGGGATCGCACCATCATCTTTTTGTTGGGCTGCGCTGCTCTCTTCCTGGCCATCATCACGGGAATCTTGGCACCGCTGACCGTTGCGGTGACCTGGCCGTGGCCGGTGTTCTTGATGCTGGTTGGCGCAGGCTCCATTGCGGCCTTGCGCTACCTGGCAGTCCAGGAACGCCGTGAGCGCGCCGCTGGAGCCACGGACGGCACCGCAACGGACAGCGTGGTGGAGAACAACACGACAGCACGGGCAGCCGTGTTCAACAATCAGGCGCATGTGGAAGCTGAATCCGTGCGCCGCGAACAACAGCAGCGGGCGGACCTGGACCTCCCCGAAGATCAGACCTTCCTGGACAATCTTCACTTTGCGGAGGATTCCCAAGACTCGGAGCGTTCCCCCTACAACCTTCCGGCTGAACAGCCTGCTCCGCAGCAGTTGCCGGAGCGTCTGACGGACGCGGAACTGGAAGTCGCAGCCTCCACCAAGGTTGCCCGGGACATTCCCACCCATGACGAATTGGTGGCCGCGGCCCGTAAGGTGGCGCAGAAGTCCGCCGAGTCGGCGGGCAGCACCTGGGAGCCGGTTCCCGTGCCCAAACCCACCTACGCACGCACCGCCGTCGTTCACCGCCAGGCACCGCAAGCCCTGGAGGTTCCCAAGACTCCCGTTGCGGACCGCGGTCTCAGCTTGAAAGATGCCGCCAAGGCTCCCCAGCCAGAAACCAACACCGCAGGCATCAACTTGGATGACGTCCTGAATCGTCGCCGCGCCTGATCCTGACACTTAAGGATTCTCATGACCCCGAACGTGCAGTTGGAGGTCGAGCGCAAGTATGAAGTGCCGGCCGGAGCCGAACCGGATTGGGCCGCGCTGCCCACCCTGAGTGTGGTACCGGAAGCCACCGGCCGTGATCTTGAGGCCGTGTACTTTGACACTCCCGGAAACCGATTGGCCAGTTTTGGCATTGCTCTGCGTCGGCGAAAGGGCGGCCCGGATGCCGGATGGCACCTGAAGTATCGGGATCAGTTGGGCAAGCACGAACTTCACGTGCCGTTGCTGAAAACCTCGGACCGGATGCCCGCGCAGATGAAACAGTATGTGGCCGGACTTGTGGCGGGTCAGGAACTGGCGCCCCTTGCCACGGTGGTCAACAACCGGCGGGTGCTCGACGTGCAGCATCCGGACTTTGGCCGTGTGGCCGAGGTCTGCCTTGACGACGTCGTGGCAACAGATGAGCGGGCCGGGCTTCAACGCGCGTGGGTCGAGTACGAGGTGGAGCTGGTCAACGGCTCCGGCGCAGATGTTGGCGCGGTTTTTGAAGAGATTGAAACAGTGCTGTTTGCCGCTGGGCTCACAGCTTCTGCCTCCTCCGCCAAGATCGCCCGCGCACTGGGGGCCGACGACGACGCTCCGGCCGTGACCGTCACGGATCTGGACAACAATCCCGTGGGCGCTTCCAAGGGCTCGGACAAGGACGGCAAGAAGAAGTCCAAGAAAAAGGCCGGCGCCAAGAAGAAGTCGAAGAAGGGCACCAAGGCCGCTGAGGATGTGCGGGCTGATCCTGCTGCTGGTGAGCCGCAACAGACTGCGCCTGAGTCCGCGGAAGATCAGGTGTGGGTCCTGATCAACTCCAGCGTGGCAGGGCTGCTCTACGCAGATTTCCTGCTGCGCATTGGGGACCCGGAGGGCGTGCATGCCGTTCGTGTGGCGGCGCGGCGCCTCATTGCAGTGATCGAAGGTGTGGGTCCGGAGCTGGCAGGTGTTTCCCACCCGGAGCTCTCCGATCAACTGTCCGCCTTGAGCGACCACCTCTCTGCTGCTCGGGATGCTGAAGTTGTGGTGGAACTGCTGCCGCAACGGGCTGCCGTGGTGGGGGAGCAGGTCAGCAGCGCGGGTCTGGGGCAGCTCAATGCTCTGGCCCAGACCAACAAGGAGTCCACGCGAGCCGCCGCGGTGCGCCACCTCAACAGCGCTCAGCATTTGGGCCTGCTGGAGGAGCTGACCCAGTGGGCCGAATCCGTGCAGCTTGATCCCAAGGCGCGGGAGTTCTCCGCCAAGAAAATAGCAACCCGCGCGGTCAAACGGTGGAGCAAGGCTCTGGCTCAGGCTCAGGCCACGCTGGAGTCCACCGCTGAGGAGGCCGCAGACTCGGACCGGCCGGTTGCGGACCCATCTTCTGAGGCAATGTCAGAGGATGTGCAGAATCCGCAGACCCCGGAGGCAGCAGCCAAGATCTCAGATGCCGTTGACCTGGTCCACGTGCATCGCAAGGCACTGCGCAATCTGCGCTACGGCCTGGATGGTCTGGCCGTGACCACCGGCCTGGTACCCAAAAAATCCTGGCGGGGCCTGCTGGATGGTTCGGCACAGCTCCAGACGGAACTTTCAGAGATGATGGATGCCGCCGTCATGGACGATTGGTTCGCTTTTGCGGCACGGTCGCTGATCCGCACGGGAGGTGACCGTTACGTGGTTGGACTGCTGCACGGATATGAACGCGCCCGCGTGCAGTCTTATGAAGTACGTGCTCCGGAGCTGATCAACAGGCTACTGTCAGAGACATCACCTGAAGCCTGAGCACCGTAGGGAGCCTCCCATGGCTGTATTCGAGTCCACCGAACGCCTGGAGTACCCCCTGGACCAGGTATATGCCTGGCATCAGAGGCCCGGGGCGTTGACCCGGCTGAGCCCGGAATGGGCCCAGACCGTGATCAGCGAGTCCTACCCGCCCCTGAAGCCCGGTACCCGTGCACAGCTGAAAACCTCCGTACCTGGGACTGCCGGCACCGTTCGTGTTCCGTTCGTTTCTGAGCACGACGACGGCCCCGTGCCCCGGTCTTTCGTGGACCGCATGGTCAAGGGGCCGTTGGCTTCCTGGACGCACACGCACACCTTTGCCGATCCTGGCACCAGTACGGGATCGGGTCGAGATGGCAGCGAGGCGTGCGTGGTTCATGACCGGATCGAATACCAGGTGGTACCCCAGAAACTCCGTGGACTCAGCGCTGCCGGGGACAAGATGGCCGGTGCCTTCACGGGGCGTGCCATGGAATCGACCCTGGCCAAGACTTTTGCCGACCGCACCAGGCGTTTGCGTGCCGACCTGGAATTTCAGTCACATCTGGAACAGCGCTTCGGCCCACAGAAGCTGAAAATACTGATCGGAGGAGCTTCCGGACTGGTCGGCTCCCAGGTGGCTGCTTTGCTGTCCACCGCAGGACATGAGGTGCGGACGTTGGTTCGTGGGCGTCGTCGTCGTGATGACCAGGTGCAGTGGGACCCCGCCAAGGGCGTCCTGGACCCGGGTGCTGTGGTCTGGGCTGATGTGGTGATCCACCTGGGGGGAAAGTCGATTGCCACCCGCTTCACGGAAGCCAACAAGCGCGAGATCTTGGAGTCGCGGATCAACAGCACTCGCCTGCTGGTGGAGGCCTGTGCGGCACTGGAGCCTTCAGAGCGGCCGCGAGCCTTCATCTGCGCCTCGGCCATCGGCGCCTACGGGACGGACCGCGGGGACGCCGTGCTGACCGAAAAAGATGACTACGGTCAGGGGTTCTTGGCCGATGTGTGCAGGCAGTGGGAAGCGGAGGTGGCTCGGGTCCAAGACCTCGGCATGCGGTGGGTGTCTATCCGCACGGGAATTGTGCTCTCCACACTCGGTGGAGTTTTGAAATTACAACTCCCTCTGTACCTGGCCGGTGCCGGTGGACCCTTGGGCAGCGGACAGCAGTGGTTCTCCTGGGTGTCACTGGATGACATTGCCAGCATGTATGCCTGGGCGGTGCTGGATGAATCCCTCTCCGGGCCGGTCAACGCGGTGGCCCCTGAGCCCGTACGTCAGAAGGAGTTTGCCAAGACCCTGGGGCGTGCGTTGCATCGACCCGCGGTGTTGCCGGTGCCATCCTTTGGACCCGCGCTGCTTCTGGGGCGTGATGGCGCGCGTGAACTGGCTCTGGCCAATCAACGGGTCACCCCCGAGGTTCTGGAGATCGCAGGGTTCCCCTTCCGGCATGCTCAGTTGCGGCAGGCCTTGGAATGGACCCTGCCGCCGCGGTGACAGAAGTGCAACCGCGACTCAAGCTGAGCGGGCTCAGCGTATTTCCTCTGACCCCCATGGTGGATGACCACATTGATTTTTCGGCTCTCGGGAATCTGGTTCAACGGCTGAAGTCAGAGGAAGTGGACTCGATAACGGTGTTGGGCTCAACGGGCTGCTATGCCTACCTGGACGCTTACGAACGCCAAGCGGTCCTGGACTGCGCCTTGGAAGCTGCCGGGGCCATCCCCGTACTGGCCGGAATAGGCGCGTTGAGAACATCTCACGTGATGACCCACGCCCGGCAGGCTGAGCAGGCCGGAGCCTCCGGTGTCCTGCTGGCCCCGGTCAGCTATCAGCCCTTGACCGATAACGACGTCCTGGAACTTTTCCGCGCTGTCACCGATTCCACGGACCTTCCCGTGGTGCTTTATGACAACCCCGTCACCACAGGGTTCACCTTTCACCTGGACCTCTACAGCCGCGTAGCTGCTCTGGAGGGGGTGGCTGCCATCAAGATTCCCCCGATTCCCGGTGATCAGAAGGCCATGGATGCTCACGTGGCCGACGTGCGGAACGCAGTCGGAGATGAGGTTGTGGTGGGGATTTCCGGGGATGCTGCCGCTGTACGCGGGCTCAGGGCTGGTTGCGACACGTGGTACTCGGTGCTGGGCGGCACCTTGCCCGAACTGGCACAGCAGATAGTGGCTGCAGCGGATACCGGAAAATCCGAAGACCAGATCAACCGGGACCACGGCCTGACCACGTTGTGGGACCTGTTTGCTCAATACGGCAGCTTGCGGGTGATTGCCGCCGTTGCTGAGGAGCTGGGTCTGGTGCGGCGGCCCTGCTTGCCTCAACCCCTGCTGGGGTTGGACGATGCGCAACGGCTGGCGGTCCAAAACTACTTACGGACACTCACCGATTCGTGAGGTTTCAGGTAGGCGAACGCACCATCCCACAAAGAAGGATGGCGCTGGTTGTTCATTCGGCTGCTGAGTCGATGAGCCGTAGCCAGTTCTGCCGGGTCAGTTCTGCTGCGGCTGAGGTGTGCCCGTCCCGGAGAGCCTGGATGATCCGGGCGTGCTGGGTGGGGGAGTCGGAGCCTGTGAGGGAGCCGAAATGCAGGTATTCACGACGCCGTAGGGCGGCCGTCACCGATTCCAGGTGCTCGGGGATCAAAGGATTGCCGGAGGCGTGAACTGCCACATTGTGGAAGGCATCATCTGCGGCAATGGCTTCTTGGGCCATGTCAGCTGCCTGCTCCCGGTCTGTGGTTGATGCCGATTCACTGCTGGCAGGAATCTTGGCCAGGGAGGTGGCCAAGATCTGATTGGCCCGCTCCATCTCCGCCAGGTCTTCGGCGGTGAGCCTGGGGGCTGCCAGCGTGATGGCCAGCGCGTGCAGTTGGGCGGCCACCTGCTGGGCGTGGCGGACTGCGTCGTCGTTTTCGGGGGCCACCATGGTGAGCTTCCCCGGAGTGGAGATCACGAGCCCGGACTGCTCCAAACGAAGCAGCGCCTCTCTGATGGGGGTGCGGGAGACCCCCAGCCACTGGCCCAGTTCTGAGTCGCGCAGCTTTTCTCCGGGTTCCAAATCCCCGCGAATGATGGCATCGCGCAGCGTGTGGTAGACGTTCTCGCGCAGGAGGGAACGTTGATGGAGGCCACGGGTTGCGGGGATCGGCACGGGAGCCTTTACGGGTTTGGGTGCAGGAAGTTCCTTGACAGTCTACTGATTCGATACGCAATATATTGCATATCGAATCAGCGCCGAGCTACCAGGAGAGCACCTGTGTCCATCACCGATTTTTCCCGATATCCGCTGACCTTTGGACCGAGTCCCGTGCATCAGCTCAAGAACCTGACCGCGCACTTAGGGGGTGCTCAGATCTGGGCCAAGCGGGAGGACGTCAACAGCGGGCTGGCTTTTGGCGGCAACAAGACCCGCAAGCTGGAGTACATTGTCCCGGACATCCTGGCCTCCGGGGCAGACACCTTGGTCTCCATTGGGGGTTATCAGTCCAACCACACCCGACAGGTGGCTGCCGTGGCCGCACACCTGGGGCTCAAGGCCCGGTTGGTGCAGGAAAAGTGGGTGGACTGGGATGACCCCGTCAATGACAAGGTGGGAAATATCGAGCTGTCCAGGATCATGGGCGCTGATGTCCGCTTGGACCCGGCCGGGTTCGACATCGGTATCCGTTCCAGCTGGGAGGCAGCCCTGGCTGAGGTGGAGGAGCAGGGCGGCAAGCCTTATCCGATCCCTGCCGGAGCCTCCGAACACAAATACGGTGGACTGGGTTTTGCCAACTGGGCCTATGAGCTTGCCGAGCAGGAAGAAGAACTGGGTGTCTTCTTTGACACCATTGTGGTTTGCACAGTCACGGGGTCCACCCATGCAGGCATGATTGCCGGTTTTGCAGCACTGGAAGAAGCCGGCGGCCGTCCGCGCCGCGTCTTGGGGATTGATGCCTCTGCAACCCTGGCCAAAACTCGGGACCAGGTGGGGCGCATTGCACAAAACACCGCGGAGCTGATCGGTCTGGGGCGGGAGATCCGTGATGATGAGGTCACCGTTCTGGAGGGTTGGGCCGGTGACCTCTACGGCATCCCGGTGGAGTCCACGGTGAATGCCATCCGCACCACGGGACGATTGGAAGGTGTGATCCTGGACCCCGTGTACGAAGGCAAGTCCATGGCGGGGCTGATGGATTTGGTCCGTAGTGGTGAAATCCCCAAGGCCTCCAATGTTCTTTATGCTCACCTCGGTGGACAGTTGGCACTCAACGCGTACTCGTCGATTTTTGCCGACTGAGGGCAGCGTCCACGCGTGACCACCGAGGGGCACGACGACGTTGCACCTCCCGTGCCTGATGGTCTGCCGTGTGAGTGACTGATGGTGTGAACGTCAACGGGTCAAAGGAGACCAGGATGACTGAAGTGAATGCCCATGAGGTATCGGATGCCGATGAACCACAGTTTGAAACCGGCACACAGGTTGA
Organism: Kocuria sp.; assembly: GCF_030538595.1. Classification (GTDB taxonomy): domain Bacteria; phylum Actinomycetota; class Actinomycetes; order Actinomycetales; family Micrococcaceae; genus Kocuria. Next base: position 174,563 of record NZ_JAUNTS010000001.1, on the reverse strand, counting down.
TCCACCCAGCGTGAACTCCCGACCATTGTCGGCGGGTTCCTCCCTGGACGGTTCGGTGCTGGATGAAATTGCCCAGCGAGTTCTGTGGCTGTCCACCGCCATGATTGATGCCGCCAACCGAGGCCGCACCAACCAGGACGGGGTGAAGGTGGGCGGACACCAGTCGTCGTCGGCATCCATGGTGGGGATCATGACGGCTCTGTGGTTCTCCAGCTTGGGGCCGAATGATCGAGTGTCTGTCAAACCGCACGCCTCTCCGGTGCTGCATTCGATCAATTACCTATTGGGAGATTTGGACGAACGCTATTTGCCCACTTTGCGCGGGGAGGGCGGATTGCAGCCCTATCCGTCCCGCGCCAAGGACCCGGACACCGTTGATTTCTCCACCGGATCTGTGGGGATCGGGGCCACTGCACCCCTGTGGGCGGCTCTGTCCCACCGCTACCTGAAGGATCGTTTCCCGCAGAGCCCGGAGGCTGGTCGGTTCATATCCCTGTTGGGGGATGCCGAAATGGACGAAGGCGCAGTGTGGGAAGCGATCATTGACCCGGAGGTCCGGCAGCTCGGTGAAGTGGTCTGGATTGTTGACCTCAATCGGCAGTCCTTGGACCGGGTGATCCCGGACATACAGATTCAACGGTTGCAGGGCATGTTTGCCGCAGCGGACTGGCAGGTGTTGACCTGCACCTGGGGGCGGCGCCTGGAGAGATTGTTCAGCCAGCCCGGCGGAGAGGCGCTGCGCGAGCGGATGACTCAGATGCCCAACGAGGAATACCAGCGCATTTTGCGCTCCCACCCGGATGAGGTGCGGGAGCGTTTGCTGGCAGGGGTTGAGGGTGGCCAAGCCGGTGCGTTGGCCGAGCTTCTGAGCACGCTCTCGGCACGTGAGCTGGCGGAGGTGGTCCGCGATCTGGCCGGACACGACGTCGAACGCCTGATCGAGACTTTTGAGCAGATTGAGGACACCCGACCCACCGTGATTTTTGCCTACACGATCAAAGGCAAGGGTCTGGCCACGGAAGGACACCCGAACAACCATTCGGCGCAGTTGACCGCCGAGCAGATGCAAGAGCTGGCCGAACTGTCCGGGATGGACCTTCAGGAGCCGTGGCAACGGTTCCACCCGGACAGTGCCGCCGGTCAGGTGTGTGAGCAGACCACCCAGCGGCTCAGGCGAACCCCATACCGCGTTGCTGAGACGGCACCCGTTCCGGCCGAACTCGGATGGCATCACAAAAACGTGACCTCCACTCAAGCCACCTTGGGCCGTTTCCTGTCTGACCTCAAACGGGCGGCGCCGGAGGTTGCGGAGCGTGTGGTGACACTGAGCCCGGACGTGGCCACCTCCACCAATCTGGGTGGTTGGATCAACAAGACCGGGGTGTGGTCACTGACCGAACGAGCAGACTGGTTTGCCGATGACCGTGAGCGGGTTCTGCGTTGGCAAGAGGATGCTCAGCGCGGACAGCACATTGAGTTGGGCATTGCCGAAGTCAACCTGGTGGGATTGGCCGGTGAGCTGGGCGCCACCTATTCCCGCTGGGGTCAACCGTTGATTCCCGTGGCCACCATCTATGACCCCTTCATCAACCGAGCCTTGGAGCCGTGGACTTTCGGGATTTACGCCGGGGGACGTTCCATCGTGGTGGGGACCCCGTCCGGGGTCACTTTGGCCCCAGAGGGCGGGGCGCACCAGTCCTTCAACACACCGTCGGTGACCATGGAAGTGCCCGGGCTGACCAGCTGGGAGCCGGCGTTTGCGCAAGATATGGAGTGGTCAATGTTGGAGGCCATGCGAACCCTGCATTCGCCTGAAGGCACTTCTGCCTACTTCCGACTCACCACGCGCCCGGTGGATCAATCACTGGCACGGCTTCCGGAAGATCCGGTGTTGCGTGAGCGGCGTCGTCGTGCAGTCTTGGCAGGCGGTTACCGAATTTCCGAGCACCCCGCCCACAACGACGCCGTCACGTTGGTGGGGGTTGGTGCGATCATGACCGAGGTCTGCGCTGCCGCCGATGCCCTGGAGCGCTACGGAGTTCAGGCCGGGGTGGTGTGTCTGAGCAGCCCGGATAAGGTGTATGAGGCACTGCGTTTGAGGGGTGGACCGAGTCGGGCTGGCGGCGGTGTGTTGGAGCACTTGTTTCCCGCTGATGCCCCCGTGCCGTTGGTGACCGTCCAGGACGCCCACCCGCACACGCTGGCTTTCTTGGCGGGAGTTCGCGGTGATCGCATGACAAATCTGGGAGTGACCCAGTTCGGGCGGGCTTCCTCCGTTCAGGAGGCCTACCGGTTCCACGGAATTGACAGCGATTCCATCATCAACGCAGCACTGGATGCTGTTGGAAGGTGAGGCCGGGCCGGCTGGCTCCGGTCTGCTGGCTGATCCGCGGCCCCTCCGGTGCTGTGTCATGACCGGCCAGGGAGGGAGCATCCTTCCCTGGTTGGACTTGGTTGCGGTGTCTACGGTGTGGAGTATGACTGAAACACTGAATCAAGAATCCTCCAACGTTGCCCTGGTCCGCCGTCTCTATGAATCCGGGATGGCTCCGGAAGTAGTGGCGGAAGTGATGGCCGAGGACCTGGTTTTTGACATCACGCCGGGCTTTCCTTTCGGCGGCGTCTACAACGGATGGCCTGATGTTGCGGAGAACTTTTTTGGCAGGATCATGCCCGAACTGGCAAGTTATGGTCCCGTGACGCACGCATTCCACGGCTCGGAGGACCACGTTTTTGTATCCGGGCACTATCACGCTGTTTCCCATGCAGGTCAGACTGCCGATATCCGGTTCACTCATGACTGGACGATCAAGGACGGGAAATTGGCTCAGCTGATTCAAAGCGCGGACAGTCATGTGCTGCAACAGCTGATCGCCTGATCCAGTATGCACTTGCCCCGGATTTCAGAGGAGACCGTCAGCCGGGGAAACCACTTCAATGAGGGAATCAAAAACACCATGCCGAGTATTCTTTTTGTGATCAGTGCTGCCGATCATTGGACATTGGCCGATGGCACCCGACAACCCGTAGGCTATTGGGCCGAGGAGGCACTTGGTCCGTATCAGGCTTACAAGGAAGCTGGATATCGGATTGCGGTGGCCACACCGGGGGGCCGTGTGCCCACCGCTGACCCCATGAGTCTGACGCCAGATTTCAACGGAGGTGAAGAGAAGGGGCTGCCGCAATGCGGAAAGCCCTGGAGGAGGCCACGGAGCTGCGCGCACCCATGGCCATTGAAGATGTCCGGATTGAGGATTATGAGGCCGTTTTCTACCCGGGTGGCTGGGCCCCCATGGAAGATCTGCCCACCAATGCCGAATCGACTCACCTCTTGGAGCAGTGGTTGGCGACCGGAAAGCCCATTTCTTTGGTCTGCCACGGGCCGGCCGCTTTGCTGGCCACGATTGACGACGACGGCAACTCTCCCTTCCAGGGATACCGCTTGACCGGGTTGTCCAATGCGGAAGAAATCCAAAATGGTCTGGCTGACCGGGCGCGCTGGCTGCTACAGGATCGCTTGATTGATGACTTGAAGGCAGACTATGTGGAAGTCGATCCCTTTGAGCCGCACGTGGAAATTGATCGGACCCTGTTCACCGGTCAAAACCCGGGCTCAGCCACGCCATTGGCCCACGCTGTGCTGAACGCGCTCCGCTGAGCAAGGCTCGCCATCTCAGAATGTGGGGGCGTTCCCAGACCTTCGGGTAGGGGAGTGTCCCCGCAAGTGAGAGCGGGGACAAACTGTGCAATCATGCGGCATGATGGCGAGTATGGAGCGTAGTCAGTCACCATCAATGACCCAGCCGGACAGTAATTCGCGGAAACCGGCGCACTCTGTGGGCGAGTTCTTGCGCGCTCGCCGTGGCCAACTGCATTCCGCAGATGTGGGCCTCATGGGCAACGTGGGCGGGCGGCGTCGTGTTCCGGGGTTACGCCGCCAAGAAGTGGCGGAACTGGCTGCGATCAGTGTGGACTATTACACCCGGCTTGAACAGGGACGTATCAAGGCATCTCCCAATGTTCTGGCCTCCTTGATTCGCGCTTTGCAACTCAATGAAGCGCAGGCTAGCTATCTCACGGAGCTGGTGGCCCGGGAACATGGTTATCCGGAGGTTTCCGAGTCCTCCACACCTGATCCAGTGCAGGTGGGGCTGGTCCAAGAACTTCTTGCTGACATGCCAATCACTCCGGCATTTGCAATTGGCCCACGCACCGAAATCCTGGCGTGGAACTCCCTGGCAGCTGCCATGATCACCGACTTTGGGCAAATTCCAGCCCACCAGCGCTACTTCATCCGTCTTCTCATCACAGATCCGGCCATGCGTGCGCTCTACGCGGATTGGCCAGAGGTCACCCGGATGGCGGTGGAGCAAATGCGGCGCCACAACGCATTACATCCACGGGATGCCACGATCAATGGTCTGGTTGCCGAGTTGGTGGAGCGCGATCCTGATTTTCGTACGTGGTGGGAGAGTCATCAAGTGGACAGTCGAACCTCCGGGCGTAAACATCTGAGGCATCCCTGTGTGGGGGACTTGCACTTGAACTGGAATGCCCTGACCTGGAACGCCGACCCTTCCATCCACATCATCACCTGGTCCGCGCAGGCCGATACAGAGAGTCGGAGCCGACTCGAACAACTCGCCGCGCTGAGCTGATCTGGGAAGCTGTGCCCTGACCACGGCAGTAAACCAACACACCAAGAACATGAGGATTCAACATGAAAATTGCCGTACTGGGAACCGGAATGGTGGGCCGCACGTTGGCCGCCGCATCCTGCGCGATTTTGGCTGGACGGAAGATTCCGTGATTGATCTTGACGGTATTCGTGGGGTCCGGGGGCACGGAGACGTACATGGTTTTGTACTTCACCATGGTTTCGGTGACCGGTAATTTTGAAATCAACATGCAGGTCCATCAGGCTGGGCAGGTCTGATCACCTGAGCGACTGCTGAAGGGTGGGGCCGCCGTGCTGGCATTGGAAATGGTGGTGGCGATTGGGCTGACCATTGTGCTTGGCAGCCTGCTGGCGCGGTGGCTCAAAATCCCCCAACCGGTGGTGCTGGTGCTGGCCGGATGTTGCCTGGCATTGATCCCGGCGCTTGACGGCACGGGACTGCCACCGGAACTGGTCCTCATGCTCTTTTTGCCTGCCCTGTTGTACTGGGAGAGCCTCACCACCTCCCTGCGTGAGGTCCGCCGATTCATCCGTGGGGTGCTGCTGACCGGCGTGGTGCTGGTGATCATCACAGCCCTGAGCATTGCCCTGGTTCTCAACTGGATGGGGGTGGACTGGAGCGTGGCACTGCTGATCGGCGCCGCTCTTGCCCCAACAGATGCCACCGCGGTGGCGGCCTTTGGTCGGGGGCTGGGGCGGCGCCCGCGGGTTGTGTTGGAAGCCGAAAGTCTGATCAACGACGGCACGGCGTTGGTGCTCTACGCTCTGGCCCTGGGGTTGGTCACGGGGACGGCAGACACCGGGGCGCTGCCCATAGCCGGGCAGTTCGGGATTTCCTTTGGCGGTGGCCTGGTGATCGGTGTGGCGATTGGCCTCCTGTTCTGGCAGGCACGGCGTCGGATTCCCGACCCGGTTTTGGCCAACGCTGCGGCGATCGTGGCACCGTTTCTGGCCTATCTACTGGCGGAACAAGTGGGCGCCTCCGGGGTGCTCGCCGTCGTTGCTTGCGGACTGCTGACGGCACGATTTGCGCCAACCTTTGTCACCGCAGAAGCCCGGCAGCAAGGTGCGGGCTTCTGGGCCATGACCACCTTTCTGCTCAATGGTGCCCTGTTTGTTTTGGTGGGTCTGCAATTGCCCAGTACGGTGGCGGGGCTGTCCACGGATACCGTGGGGCACGCGATCCTGCTGGTGATTGCCGCCTACGCCACCATGATGCTCACGCGTTTTGTATTTTTGGTGTCCAGCGCTTACATCATTCGGCTTGTGGACCGGCGCCCCTATCAACGCACTTTGCGTGTCACCAACAAGGCCCGGCTGATCAGCACGGTGGCGGGTTTCCGCGGCGGGATCTCGCTGGCCATGGCTTTGGCGGTGCCTGCCACCGTGGCTGCTGGAGGGTTTGCCTCACGTGATTTGGTGATCTTTGTGACCGGGTTGGTGGTTGTGCTCACCTTGGTGATTCAAGGTTTTGCCTTGCCGCGTGTGATCCGCTGGGCTGATCTTCCCCAGGACCGCTCCGAGGCTGAGGAGATTCACCTTGCCCAGGACGTTGCCTGCCAAAAGGTTTTGGACGAACTCCCTGAGATGGCACGTGAACGGGGTATTTCGGATGACATCACCCAGGTGATTGTGGAGGAGTTCAGGCGCGTTCAGGAAAACCTGCGAGCGTTGGACGGATCGCTTGAGCCATCCGCCCCAGGTGCTCAGGTTCAGGCGCAGCAACTCATCAGTCTGCGTTTGGCAGCCATTGACCTGGAGCGCAGCGCGGTGGTCAAGCTGCGCGACGACGGCGTGATTGATGACCCCGTATTGCAAACGCTCCAGGCCCGGTTTGACGCCGATGAACTGCGTTTTCAGGCAGCCCAATCCGATTGAGCTCAGTAGGCCTCCGTGGAGGGGGTTGATGAATTGGTCTCTGATGACGGTCCGTGACGGGGAATCCGGGGTGGTTTTCCACAGTTTGGTGGGTCCAGGTTCCGTTCGCGGGGTGGCGGTGTTTAGGGTCGAATCACGTTCGCCCTGGTGAGTGCGCTCGGTGGCTCTGCCCCGCGTGGTCTTGCCCGGGATTGAGTCTTGTGATCAGGGGGCTGGTTATGGTACGTGGTGGGGTTGTGCTGGGGTTTTCCGCAGTGGTGTTCACGGTCGGGGTGCTCACCGGCTGCGGTGACACCAACGACGACGCCGGTGGTGATCCTTCGGCTACCTCCACCTCTGCTTCGGGGTCTGGTAGTGGCTCTGCCTCTGCTTCTGGTGGTGAATATGTGGAGGCTTCTGCTGAGGGCCCTGCCCAGAACGTTCCCGAGCCCACCAAACCGGCTCTGGCGGATGAGGAGTCCGTTGAGGGTGCACAGGCGTTTTTGGATTACCTGTCGGATGCTCGGGCTTACGCCCAACAGACCGGTGATACCTCTCTGGCGCGGGAAGTGACCGCCAAGGAGTGCCAATCCTGTATGAATTTGTACGACACCATCGACGATCTATATGAAGCTGGCGGTTGGGCATCGAGAGGATATGAGAAAGTCACCGTCATTAGTAAAGAGTTGCCGGTGGATTCGTACGGTTTCTACGCACCCGAGGTCAGTGTGGATGCAGAAGACATCACCGCCTGGGGGCCAGGTGGAGAAGTCGTTCAAGAAGTCAGCGGCGAGGAATCCAGCGATGAAAGTCTTGCCATGCATCTCGCTTATCTAGACGGTGAGTGGACGTACATCACCGGAGCACCGGTCGGTTGATAATGATGTCGCTCAAGTTTCTAATTATGACCATCAGCATTTTCGCTATCATTTCTATACCTTCAGCGGCTAATGCGAACGATTTCGGTCTGACGGGGGAAGGTTTCGCGGACCGATACACAAGTCCTAAGACGAGTGCGCAGGCTGATGGCGGGTCTGTGATCGTGCGGGGATCTGACTCTCGTCCTGGGACACCATCCTCACCAGATTCCTCTGGTGCAGAGACCGGCTCCATGGCCATCGAGATCGCCCCGGGGGTCATGGCATCCCAGGAAAGCAGCGGCAGCGGACAGGAACTCTCCTTGGAACAGTACGAAACCACCCTGGTGCAATTCGCCACCCAAGTCCGAGCAGAGGAAGGCGAGAGCTCCGGTGTTCTCAGTGCCCTCCCAGACGCTGGCTCTGGCCAGTACGCCGTGGTCGACACCTGCGCAGACGCCCCGGACCAAGCAGCATGCCAAGAACAAGAGTCCTGCACCATGGAAGATGGTTCCACCGGGCAGAACTACTACGTCGAGGTCGATCAAGGATCAAACACCCAACGGGTCTCCCGGCCCCTGTGCCTACCTACCGGTGAAGTCCCGGAATCAGGGTCCATGCCCCTCCCCGTCTTCACCGTGCAAGACCTACAACGCTTGGACATCGCCGCAGCGGTATCAGTGGTGGAACCGGCCCCACACACCTTGATCAACTACAACACCAACGTCTACGCAGAAGCCACAGCCCAGGAATTCACCACCACCCTGGCCGGATACCCCGTCACCGTACGCGTCTACCCCATCGAGTACGCCTGGGACTACGGTGACGGCACTGCTTTTGGTCCCAGCCCGCTGTCGGGGTACCCGTTGGATGAAGACCAGTGGGACACCCCCACTGATACCAGTCACCGGTACACCGAGACCGGGGATGTGCAGGTCACCCTGACCACTGTCTTTGAAGGTGAGTACTCCGTGGCCGGTGGTCCCTGGCTGGCGGTGGAGGGTACCTCCACGGTGACCAGCACCCCGGTGGAGCTCTCCGTATGGCGGGCCAAGGTACGTAACTATGCTGATGACTGCATCCAAAACCCTCACGGCGCCGGCTGCTGAAACCACACCCACCAACCTGCCCCGCAGTAGAAGTACGAGTTGAACTCCCCGGAGGGCAGCGACGACTTCAAGGTCACAGCTTCCCTGACCTGGGTCATGCGAATTCTGGTCCCGGAGCCGCCCCGCCTCTCTCGATGTGTAGCGAGGGCCAGCTCCCCAAATCCTGGAGAAGCTGTCGGTCATGACTGGCCACAACCACGGCGCAGCTGGTGTTCTCAAGAGCCTCGGTGAGGTCGTCGACCAGGCTCGCAGAGAGGTGATTGGTTGGTTCATCAAGGATGAGCAAGTCGGGTTGTGTGGCTAGGCACAGGGCCAGGTGGAGGCGCCGTTGCTGTCCCTGAGACAGGCGAGACACCGGAGTGCGCCACGTGGGTCCTTGCAGGAGACCGGTCTGCGCCGCAGAAATTTGTTCCTGCGACGGTGACGGGATGGATGCCAGGTGTCGTTCGTAGACCTGATGAGCCGTGAGGTCCGGAGACCAATCGGGCACTTCTTGGGACAGATAGGCGATCCGGGCAGACCGCTGGACGTGGCAGACCCCGGTGGTGGGGCAAAGCTGCCCGGCCAGCACCGCGAGCAAGGTGGACTTGCCGGTGCCGTTGTCTCCGGTCACGAGCAACCGGTCACCGGTCTGGAGGGAAACATCAATCGGAGACACCAAACGGCTTTCCACGGTGACGGCATCGCAGGCAAGCACCGGACGTCCGGCCGGGACTCCCGGATCAGGCCACCGTAGGCGCGTCGGCGGTTCAGGGACCGTGATCGCGTGCGCCTCCAGTGCCTCCTGTCGGCGGTTGAAGGTTTGGACCACGCTGCCTGCTCGGGTCGCCCGCTGATGTTTGCCGTGGCCTTTCTCCGGTCGCCAGCCGGACTGAAGCCGCCCTCTGGCGTCTTCCGCAGCTTGGGTCAGGCGTGCCATTTCGGCGACTTGATCGGAATAGTCCTGCTCCCAACGTGCCCGGGTGCGACGTCGTCCCTCGATCCAGGTGTCATAGCCTCCTGAGTATTGGCGGGGTAGGCCGTCCTCGCTGGGGTCTAGGTCCAAGAAGCTGCTTGCCACGTCGCGTAACAACGCGCGATCATGGCTCACCAGGGCGAACCCACCGGCGCGGGATCGTAGGTTCTCGGTCAGGAACGCCAGACTTTGCGCGTCTAGATGGTTGGTGGGCTCATCCAGCAGCAACAGGTCTGTGCTGGACCCCAGTACGCAGGCCAGGCGAACCCGATAACGCTGACCCACTGACAACGTGGACAGCCGGCGGCCCCGATCTGTGCAGGCGTCCAGGCCCGCCAGCGCCACATCCACCCGCCGCTGGGCGTCCCATGCGTCCAGTGTGGTTGCCAGCTCCAGTGACTCGGTATACGCCTCTTCCGCACCCGCACGCCCCTCCGCGAGTGCTGCCGTGGCACTGTCGAGCCGTTCCAGCGCCAAGATGGAGTCACTGATTGCGGTATCAATCAATTGGCCGACGGTCTCATCAGCTAGAACGTCCAATGCCTGCTCCACCAGCGCGAAAGTACCAACCCGGCTGACCGTGCCAGAATCCGGTTCTCGCAGGGAGGCCAGAACGTGAAGGAGGGTGGTCTTACCCCTTCCGTTCTCACCGACGATGGCCAGGCGTGATCCTGCCGATACGACGACGTCCACACCCTGGAGAACGTGGTGCTCACCTAATGTGACGCTGATGTCTTCGGCTCGAATATGGGCGGAGGTACCTGCGGGGAGTCCACCCGAAAATGGGGAATGTTTACGGTATGAGTTTTGCACTGTGCTCTCTTCGGCTCGTCTGAGAAGCCGGGCAGCACAAGATTCAGCCGCCCGACAGGGTCAGGACGGCGAACAGAGGATGAGTTCTAAAAGTCGACTCTGCCGCCGTCAGCGGCGAGTCCACAGTTTCATCGAGGCAATACCAAACATGCCGATCAGCCTAACATCCCGGCGTCGAGCACATTTCAAACCCGGGCTCGGCAGTGAGCGCCGAAGCACGGCCAGAATAGAACTGAGTCCTATCAATGACCCGAGGTTGATCATGCGGACCACACGACAGTTGAGCATCACGCTTCCCAACGACATGGCCGATGCTCTGCGTGAAAAGGTGCGATCTGGTGCCTACGCCAGTGAGAGCGAGGTCATCCGTGACGGTCTGCGCGCACTGTTCGTTCGAGACCAAGCAGTTGAAGCGTGGCTACGCGAGGAAGTCGCTGCCTCCTACGATGCGCTGGTGGCCGATCCGAACGATGTCGCAAACGCTGATGATGTTCGTGTGCAGATTGCGGCAAGGCATGCCACACGCCGGTGAACGGCTACAGCGTCGTGTTCCGGCTCGAAGCTATCAAGCAGCCTGAACACATGGCGTCCCACACAAAACAGACGCGGCGCGTGTTGCCCCTAGTGGGAAGGGTGGAGCTAAGGGGAATCGAACCCCTGGCCTCGTCATTGCGAACGACGCGCTCTACCAACTGAGCTATAGCCCCGCGCTTGGGCATTCGGCCCGTGGCGACGCCGTTCATGCTACGCCCGTCCCGTGACCGCCACCAACCGACAGCCATCAACCACCGTGCACCCCGCGCGGCACCGAGTCCCCGCGCGCCACTACGCTGAATCCCATGGACCAGGTAGCCGATTCCCCCGATCGCCCAGAGCACTCAGACGTACCGGATGTACCCACCCTCCGCGTGGGGTATGAGACCGGCATGATGCCCGCCAAATGGTTCGACCGTTGGCGTGACCGCATCCCAGGTGCCCGCTTGGTTGAGACGGAATTGACGCCGACCACCTGGTCGGAACACATCGGGGGCACACAGGATGTGGCCCTGATCCGCCTGCCCGCCCACCCCAAGCCGGGGAGCCAGGACTTGGCGGGGCTACGCGGACACTATCGAGCGATCCCCGCTTACCAGGAACTTCAGGTGGCGGTCCTCCCCGCGGATCACGAACTCACTCTCCTGGATGAACTGACCATCGCCGACCTCACGGATGAACGCCTGGTCCATGAACTCACGGACCTCCCCGAATACCGCGCGTCACCCACCGGCGCCGGCACGGACGACGACGGCGCACCCCTCCCGCCCCTTGAAGCGCGCAGTTATGAGGATGTCATCGAATATGTCGCAGCCGGCATCGGCCTGGCAGTGGTGCCCATGTCCATCGCACGGTTCTTCCACCGTAAGGACCTCACTTACCGGGCGGTCACGGACGTGCCGGGGATCGACGTCGTCGTCGTGTGGCCGCAGGACTTGCCGGAGGAAACTGAAGCCATGGTGCAAGACCTGGTGGGAGTGGTGCGGGGGAGGAAAAAAGACAGCTCGCGCGGCCAGGCTACCGCCGTGGTGGCTGGGGAAGCCCCGGCTGAGCGGATGGAGAGCAAAAGCAAACCCAAGCAGCCCAAGGCCAAAGCGGGCACCACCAAACTGAAACCGGGGGCGACGGCAACTCGGACGGCAAAGGGCACCAGCCGGGGCGATCAGCTCAAGGGCAAGCGCCTGGCCGGTGGTAAGCAACGCCGCGGAGGCAAACCGGGGTCAAAGCCTGGCGGTAAACCAGGCCGTCCCAGCACCCGCGGCGGTGGTGGGCGCAAACGGGGTTGAGGTCCCGGTGGCGAGATCATGGGGGAGGTAGTGATTCAGGGGGAAATCGTGACGTCCCCCATGATCTGAACCCACGCCACAGCGGTTCGACCGAATCGAGCCTGTGGATAACCCCGATCGGCCGGTGAGAAGTCTCTACGGTCGGGACATGACGCTTCAACGGGCAATCCCCAGGTACCGGCAACCCCGGGTCGCCACTGCCAGCGAGTGGAACATGACACGCTGGCAACTCGAACGTGACCCCACCATGATCTGGTTGCCGGCGGGGTACTGGATGCGTTGCCCAAGAGGTATGGACCCCAACAACGTGGAGCCATGGGAACTGGCAGCTGTTTTGCAGCCGCGATTCGGCCCCCGGGTTGCCGTGGCCCACGCCTCCGCAGCGCACGTGTGGAAGATTCCGCTGTCTCAGGGCATGGAGTGGGTGGATCAACTCCTGGGTGAACCCATCAGGCCCAGGGAAGTCCTCCCAGGGCCGCACTTTGCCTACGCGGGTAGTCGGCGGAATCAATCCAGCCGAACCTTTGTGATGCACAAGAGTCTGGGGCTGCCGTTCACATCAGGACCGTGGGACATTCAGGTCACCCACCCGGTGGAAACCCTTGTCTCCATGCACCACCATCTGATGGGGTGGCGCGGGGTGGCGGCCATGGACCATGTGCTTTCCACCGGGCTGGAATACCTTGGCGGGCCGGGATGTGCCACGCCGGAAGAGGTGGCAGGGATCTTGGATCAGCTGCCGCACGGTACTCGCGGGCTGGCGCGGACGCGGCGAGCATTGGAGTTGGCCGTGCCGAACGTCTGGTCTCCCATGGAAACAGTCCTCCGATTGCTGCTGGTTCACCTGGGATTCCCGGTTCCGGAAACCAACACCGTTCTTGAACTGCCCAGTGGCCGCCGCGCCATTATTGACCTGACCTGGGCGGCCAAGAAGGTGGGGGTGGAATACAACGGTGAGATCCACTACCGGGACCGCAAGGCCTATGGGGACGAAATGTACCGACTGCACCAGTTGCAGGACATGGGGTGGAAAATTCGCCTGGTGGTGGCGGAGGACTTGAGGGACCCTTACCGGCGGGCGCAGTTGGTGCGGTGGCTGGCGGAAGCGCTCAGCGTCTGACGTGGTTGAGATCATGGGGGAGGTAGCGATTCAGGCCCGAATCGCTACCTCCCCCCATGATCTCGGCTCAGGTCCCCGAGCTCGGAGACGACGACGGCGCGCTTCCTCCGCGCAGATCCGTTGCCGAACCGTCGCGCACCACCGTTTGGTTGACCAACGGAACGGACAAACCGTGCTCATCCAGCATCTTCTTGACCCGCACGCGCATGACTCGACTCACGGCCCACTGCTGAGAGGGCGCGGTCTTGACCGCCACGCGCACCGTGACTGATTCGCCGGTCAGGGACTCCACGCCCCAAACTTCCGGGGCGGCCAGCACAAACTCACCCACCGTGGGGTCTTCCTTGAGATCAGAAAGAGTTTCCTTCAAGAGGGTGGTCATGGAGTCCAGGTCCGCGTCATACGGCAGCGGCACATCCAGTACAGCCCGCGCCCAGCCCTGGGAGGAGTTGCCCACTCGCAGAATCTCACCGTTGCGCACGTGCCACAGGGTGCCCTGAACATCGCGGACCTGAGTCACACGTAGCCCCACATCCTCCACTGTGCCGGAGGCTTCCCCAAGGTCCACCACATCGCCAATGCCCAGTTGATCCTCAGCCACCATGAAAATCCCGGAGAGATAGTCCTTGACCAGGGACTGAGCCCCAAAGGACAGGGCCACACCGGCTATACCGGCGGAAGCGATCACCGGGGCAATGTTGAAGCCAAGTTCAGAAATGATCATGAGCAGGGCAATGGCCCAAATGGCCAAAGTGGCCACAGAAGCCAGCACCGAGCCCACGGTTCGGGCGCGTTGAGCTTGACGTTGCCGCGCCAATCCGGCGTCCTCCACCCATTTGGCTTTGCCCGAATCCAGTTTACGAATCACCCGGGAGCGCGTCCCACGCTCGATCCCGCGCACCAGTCGGTGGATAATCAAACGGATCGCAGCGGATGCCACCCCCGCAATCACTATGATCAGCAGGACCCTTGCGGGGACTCCCAGCCAGAACTCCCAGGTAGCCACATTCGGCATGGTTGTGCTCGCATTCGCCAATAAATCCATGGGCCTCACGGTAGTGAGCTCACCTCAACATCAACTTAGTATCGACCGAACGACGGCGCAGACCACCCTGCTGGTACTGCCAAGACTCTCAAGGAGCCCCGTGCATACCTCACTGATCCCCGCCGCTGTTCAAGCTCAAAGTGCTTCCGAAGAGTCCGGGCTGACCGGTATTGCCGGTTGGGCCGTTGACATCATGGAGGCCATTGGTGCCCCAGGTGCAGGACTGTTGGTGGCCCTGGAGAACCTGTTTCCGCCATTGCCGTCGGAGATCATTCTCCCACTGGCCGGGTTCACTGCAGCGCAGGGTGGTTTCACCTTGTGGGAGGCCCTGTTCTGGACCACGTTGGGTTCCATTGTGGGTGCCATTGCGCTCTACTGGTTGGGTGCGGCCCTGGGGCGCCGCCGCTTGTATCTGATTGTGGACAAGATGCCTCTGGTGGACATTCACGATGTTGAACGTACCGAAGACTGGTTTGACAAGTACGGTCCCTACACCATCTTTTTTGGCCGGATGGTTCCTCTGTTCCGTTCCTTGATCTCCATTCCGGCGGGCATTGAACGGATGCACTTTGGCCTGTTTGTGGGTCTCAGCTTGGTGGGTTCTTTGATCTGGAACACCATTTTTGTGCTGGCCGGCTGGTTCCTGGGCTCCCAGTGGCATATTGCGGAACAGTACGCGGGCACCTTCTCCAACATTGTGTACGTCCTGGTCATTGCCTTTGTGGTGTGGTGGGTGACCAAACGCATCATCCGTAACCGGCGGGGTCTTGCCGACGGCGTTCGGAAGGAAACTGTGGATGAGGTTCTGGCCAGGCGGGATCAGACGATCGCAGCTCATGCCCAAGAGGTTGCGGAGCGCAAGGCGGCGCGGCGGCGCGGTTGATCAGAGCCAGTCTTTGCGTTTGAAGACAACGTAGAGCACCACGGCAACGGCCAGCATGAGGACCAGGGAGTAGGCATACCCGTACTCCCAACTCAACTCCGGCATTCGCTCAAAGTTCATGCCGTAGATGGAGCCCACCATGGATGGAGCAAACAGGATGGCAGCCCAGGCAGAAATCTTCTTGGTCTGTTCGTTCAGCTCCATGGCGGCGTCATTCTGGCGGGCGGCCGTCAGAGTGGCGTCCAACTGCATGGCGTCGTTGAGTTGGGCGCGGAAAGACTCCACCCGGGAATTGACCACCAGAACGTGGTCGCGGACATCGCGCAGCATGTGTTGCAGCTCCTGGTCCGTGTGCCACTTCTTGAACCCGGCCTCAAACTGATCCGCCAGCAGGGTCAGCGGAGCCACCGCACGGTGAAAGATGTTGACCTGTCTGGCGAGTTCGTAAATGCGCTGGGAAACATCCGTGGCATCGGCGAACAGGCTGTCTTCGATTTGATCAATGTCGTCCTCAACAGCTTCCAGGATGGGAAAATAATCGTCCACCACCTGGTCAATCAGCGCGTACAGAACGGCCTCCGGCCCACGGGCCAGCAGCTCCGGTTCACGCTCCACGCGGTTGCGTACTTTGCCAACACCTGCCGTTTCAGCGTGCCGGATGGTGATCACAAAATTGGGGCCGGTGAACACATGAATTTCGCCCAGCCTGATCGCTTCATCGGCATCGTGATAGGAGGCCGGGCGCAAAACTGTGAACAGGGTCTTGCCGTAGCGCTCTGCTTTGGGGCGCTGGTGCGCCAGCACGGTGTCCTCGATGGCCAGATCGTGCAGCCCAAATTGCTCTTTGATCGCCATGATTTCGTGCTTGCCCGGGCGGTAAAGACCGATCCACGCCAGCGCGCTGTGTTCGTGGTGATGATCTGCTTCCGTGCAGGGGGTGTGTGGCGCCACGTAACAGTCCGCATCAGGCGGAGGCAGCTGATCCAGCTCGGCCAGCAGCTTGAAAGTCTCCTCCAGGGACTCGGGGGAGGCAACACGGTTTCCGGCTTTGTACACGGCGTTGTCAACAATGCTCACCACACCATTATCTGCCCACCGCGGGCCAGTATTTGCACACTACGGGCCAGTACCTGCACATCATCGGTCAGCACTTGCACATGACGGGCCAGGGACCATGCCGTGGCCGTTGGGGTTGCGTGGCGTTGGCCTGCCTACACTGAATGCCATGTCCACACAGCAGCCAGCCCAGCCCGCATCATCCTGGTCAGCCTCCACTCCAGCTGCGGTGCGCACTCCCATGGACACTCGTGCAGGTGCGTATGCGGTGATCGTGGATCAAGGCCACGTCCTGTTGACCCGCTGGGTGCCGCGCATCCCCACACTGCAACCCTCCTGGACCTTGCCCGGTGGCGGTATGGAATTGGGGGAACAACCGGCGCAAACCGCTGTGCGGGAGGTCCGGGAGGAAACCGGTTACACGGTGGAATTGCAAGAACTGCTGGGTGTGAGCAGTTTCTACATTGAACCGGAGCTGCGGCAGTCACCGTCAACGGTTGCTCTCCACGCTTTGCGCGTGGTCTACCGGGCCACGGTCACCGGGGGCACCCTCACCCCGGAAGTTGATGGTTCTTCCGACGACGCCCGTTGGTTCCCCCTGGAATCGCTCAGCGATCATCCAACCTTGGATCTGGTGCGCGTCGGTCTGGAACTGGCCGGGGTGTCAACCGAAACTCCTGCAGCTGAGGGAGTGAACGCATGAGACGCCGGGACGTGACCCGCGCAGCCGCGCTGACCTCCGCCGTGCTGCTGCTGAGTGCCTGCGGCGATTCCGGCAGCCCGGACCCCCAGCCGACGGGAAGTGACGGCGAGACGGTGAGCAGCGTCGTCGTTGGTGTGGGGCCCACCGACCAGAGCCGCACTGTGGCGCAGGTCTGGGCTCTGGCCTTGGAAGATGCGGGCGTGCAGGTGGAGGTCCGTGAGGTTGACGGTGGCCGTGCCGGTTATCTGCAAGCGGTTCAAGACGGGGAGATCGACGTTTACCCCGATTACACCGGTGATCTCTACTTGCAGCTGCGTGGCACTGAATCAAGCACGCCGTCCCCCACACAGGAGGCCACGGCCTCTGCGAATCCGGGCAGTTTTGTGGATTCGTTGGCCAATTTGCTGGGGCAGGGGCAGCAGGGGGTGACGGACAACGACGTCGAATCGGCCTTGGCTGAGCAACTGCCCACCGGCGTGCAGATGCTCAATCCGGCTCCCGCGGAGAACAAGAGGATTCTGGCGGTGACTTCTGCAACTCAGGCCAAACTGTCCGTGAACAGCCTCAGCGAACTGTCCCAGTACTGTTCCGATCTCACGTTCGGTGCGCTGGTGGGGGAGGACCAGGCTGCGGTCACCGCTGCGGCCGTGGAACAGACCTATTCCTGCACTCCCAAGGACGTGAAGGACTTTGCTTCCCAGGAGGAGGTGACTCAGGCGCTGCTGGACGGCCAGATTGATGTGGCCGGTCTGCTCTCAGCCACACCGGAGGTGGGGGACAACTCCCTGAAGGCCCTGGACGACAACCGGGATGCCCTGGTCCCGGAGCGGGTGATTCCCATAGCGGATCAAAACCTTCCGGACGCAGCTGGGCAGGAGATCAATGGGATTTCCAGCGACCTGGACACGGATGCCCTGATTCTGCTGACCCGCATGACCACCGCATCCACCCCCTATTCGCCGGAGGATGCCGCAGCTTATTGGTACGGGACCGTGCGTCCCTGAGTGCATGTGTTCGGGTGATGGGGGAACGGGGCACGGCCTGTGCGGGGGTATCGTGACTGCATGCCAAAGAAGTTCACGCAGTCAGAAAAACTTGCCAACGTTCGCTATGACGTCCGGGGTCCGGTCCTGGAACAGGCGGAAAAGATGGAAGATGCGGGGCACCGCATCTTGCGCCTGAACATTGGCAACCCCGCGCCCTTCGGATTTGAAGCCCCGGACGCGGTGCTGGTGGACATGATCAAGAATCTGCCCACAGCTCAGGGCTATTCGGATTCTCGCGGCATTTACTCTGCGCGCACCGCCGTGGTGCAGTACTACCAAACCAAGGGCATCATGAACCTGGATGTGAATGACGTCTACCTGGGCAATGGTGTTTCCGAACTGATCACCCTGTCCCTGCAAGCTCTGTGCAATCCCGGCGATGAAATCCTGGTCCCGTCTCCGGACTACCCGCTGTGGACCGGAGCCACCACACTGTCCGGTGGTACGGCGGTGCACTATCTCTGCGATGAAGCGGATGGCTGGAACCCAGACCTGGAGGACCTCCGTTCCAAGATCACCGAACGCACCCGCGGCATTGTGGTGATCAATCCCAACAACCCCACGGGTGCCGTGTATTCACGCGAAACGTTGCAGGGAATCGTGGACATTGCCAAGGAACACGAACTGGTGGTGTTCTCCGATGAGATCTACGAAAAGATCACGTACGACGACGCCCACATGATCAATTTGGCCACTCTGACGGGGGAGGACGTGTTGTGTCTGACGTTCTCCGGTTTGTCCAAGGCTTACCGCGTGGCGGGGTACCGCGCCGGCTGGTTGGCCATCACCGGACCGAATTGGAAGGCTGAGTCCTACTTGGAGGGCATCAAATTACTGGCCAACATGCGGATGTGCGCCAACGTGCCGGCCCAGCACGCCATTCAGACGGCGCTGGGTGGGTATCAGTCCATCAATGACCTGATCCTGCCCGGAGGGCGGTTGAAGGCTCAGCGGGATCTTGCGTATGAACGTCTCAATGAGATTGACGGTGTGACCTGTCAACCGGCTGACGGTGCCTTGTACCTGTTCCCCAAACTGGACGTGGAGAAGTTCAACATCACAGACGATGAACGCTTTGCCCTGGACTTGTTGAAGGAGCAGAAAATCCTGATCAGCCACGGTTCGGCATTCAATTACGACGCCCCGGATCACTTCCGGCTGGTGTTCCTGCCGTCCGTGGAGCAGTTGAGTACGGCGCTGGATCGGATCGAGGAGTTCCTGGGTGGGTATCACCAGGTGAACTGAATCGGGACCTGCGAACTTGAGCATGGGAAATGCGCCCCAGACTGATCTGAGGCGCATTTTCCATGCTCAAGTCGGGCCCGTCAGCCCGTACCGGATCAGTCCTTCAGCCCCGGAGCCGGAACCATGGTGAGCTGACCGGTGCGGGTGTCCAGTTCCATGACCTTCCGGGGCGTGCGCAGCAACCAGAACACCAGCGCGGTGAAGGCCAGGATGGTGATCCCCACGCTGAGGCCGGTGATCGCAATGGCCTGGTTGTAGGCCAGGGCTGCCGCGGCGGTCAGTTCCGCACCTCCTGGAATGTTCTGAGCCACGGCGTAGGCACCGCCCAGGGTTTCGCGGGCTGCTGCGGCGGAGGTGGCGTCAATGCCCGTGGGGACGGCCAGAAACCTCTGGTAGAACCCGGTCACCAGACCACCAACGACGGCGGTGCCCAGCACCGCGCCCACCTCGTAGCCGGTTTCTGAGATGGCCGAGGCCGCTCCCGACTTCTCGGCGGGGACCGAACCGACCACCAATTCCGTGGAGAGCGTGGTGGCAAAACCGATGCCCACACCCAGCACGCAGTAGGCGATCACCATGGGCCACACGGAGGTGTTCACGGTGGCGGCAACCACCAGGTAGCCGGAGGCCGAAAGGACCAGTCCGGTGACCACCACCGTGCGCGCGCCCACACGGCCTGCCCATCGGGCACCGTACAGACCCGCGATGATGGCCAGCGTCATCCCGGGGATGATCAGCAGGCCGGCGGTGAATGCCTCCAGCCCGGCAACCAGTTGCAGATGTTGGGTGATGAAGAACAGGAAACCGAATTGCACCAAGTTGCCCATGATGTTCACCAGGACGCCCCCGGTGAATCGACCGCTGCGGAACAGGCCCAGCTCCACCATGGGGCTGGCCAGACGGTTTTGGCGGAGCACAAAGATCACTCCAACGGCCAGGCCCAAGACCATGGCCACTGCACCGGACAGAGGGGCACCACCCGTGGCCAGCGTCTTGATGCCGTACACAATGGGGGTCATGGTCAAGATGGCCAGGAACGCAGAGATGATGTCCAGCTTGCCGGGGCGGGGGTCCTTGGACTCGGGCAGGGTGAACGGTGCCACCAGGGCAAAGCCCAGGCAGACGGGCACCGCAACCAGGACGGCTGCGTGCCAGCTGAACACCTGCATGAGCGCTCCGCCCACAATCGGTCCCAGAGCGGCACCGGCGCTGAAGCCTGCGGTCCAGATGGCAATGGCGGTGCGGCGGGCGGCGTCGTCGTCAAAAATCACGCGGATCAGGGACAGCGTTGCGGGCAGCAGCATGGAACCGAAAATGGCAATGGCCACGCGCGCTGCAATCAGCATTTCCGCGGACGTGGCCAGGCCACCGAACACGGAGGCGCCGGCAAAGCCCAGTGAGCCGATGATCAGCAGGAGGCGGCGGCCCACGCGATCACCCACGGTACCCATGGGGATCAGCAACCCGGCCAGGATCAGGGGATAAATGTCCACGATCCACAGCAGTTGAGCGGCAGTGGGGCGCAGATCAGCTGCGATGTCCGGCAAGGCAAAGCTCAACGCGGTGGTGGTCACGGAAACCGTGAGGACCGGGAACATCAGGGCTGCCAGTGCCAGCCACGGACGGATGGTGCGCGGCCGGCGACTGGTGACGCCGGAGACCTGATTTGCCTGTTCGGTGCTGGTGGATGCTGCGGACATGGAAACCTCCCCACGGGTGACAAGAGTTGACGTGATGTGGTTCGGGCGCCTTGGCAGTCATCGAACCTTTACCGACCAGACGGTACAGTTTGAAGTGATTTCAGGCAACACCTGGCCGTTGTGCCGTTGCCCACCTCGGCAATGATGTTGTGGCTGCTGGTGTTACCCGTATGCTCGAACCTGCGCAGCGCGAGCGCAAGGCGCTCACGATTTGCGCAACACATGATCCGTGTGGCTGAAATTCGATCCGCATGCCTGACGTTCAATTCACAAGGGAGGCCCACCGTGGGACGCAAGCCGGTGGCCCGTGACCGTGCGGTCGAATCCTTCCAAGCCATCCTGGTAGACGACGGCGAACGCGCCGCCACCCTGGATGCCGTGGCCGCCCGCGCGGGGGTCTCCAAAGGCGGGCTGCTCTACCATTTCGCCAGCCGCCAAGATCTGGTGCAAGCACTCCTGGACCGGATGAAAACCTTGGGGGAGGCGGATTGCCAGTCCATGGCACAGGCACCGGACGGGGCCGCCCGCCAGTTCTTGCGTAACTCGGTCTGGGCCGGATCGGAGATTGACCTGGCGATTGTGGCGGTCTCCCGCTTGGCGCAGGGCGGGGAAGAATCCGCCCGGGCAGCACTGCAGGCCCTCAAAGCACAGTGGTATGAACTCCTGCTGGCAGATTTGGGTGAGCCTGCCGTGGCCAATGCCGTGCTGCACATGGGGGACGGGCTCTACTACAACGCCACCATAGGGTGGCTACCGGCCGACAAGGCTGAGAGTCAGGCGATCTTGCAGCAACTGCTGGATGTCCTGGAGCGGCTGCGGCCCTGACCAATTCGGCCTTGATCAATTCGGCCCTGACCAATTCTCAGTCCTGATCTGCTACGGCCTCCTCACGGCGGTCGCGGGCTGCTTCAAGGCGCTCGCGGGCTCCGTCCAACCACTGTTCGCAGCGATTGGCCAGTGCCTCCCCGCGTTCCCACAGGGCCAAAGACTCTTCCAATGCGGTGCCCCCGGCTTCTAACTGTGCCACGGTGCGGACCAGTTCCTCCCGGGCTTGTTCATAGCCCATCTCCGCAATGTCGGAGAGATCCGGACCGGTGGATGGGTTGGTGGGGGCCTTCTTCTGGGCCATGAGGTGTACTCCTTGGGTCTGATCTAGCTCGGGTCTGGTGTGTGGTGTGGTTCAGGTCTATGGGCGGGTCTAGCTCAGGTCTATGGGCTATGGGTGGGTCTGGTTCGGGTATGAAGAGGAACTGCTCCTGGCAGGCCACGTCAATCCGAGTGCTCACCGGGCTGACGGCTGGAAGTGCCCGTGACGGTGGCAGCCAGCTCCCCGTGCGCCAAGCGGATTTTGAGGGAGTCGTGGGCCTCAACCTGGTCAGCCTGCCGCACCACGCCGCCGTCCTGGGTCATGACCACCGCATAGCCGCGGGACAGAGTCTCTTGCGGTGAAAGGGCTCGAACGCGGTGTTTCATCTGCCGGATGGTTTCTTGTTCACGTTCCGTGCGATGCGTAACGGTGCGCAGGGAACGCTCACGGAGCCGGTCCAGGTCTTCTTCCCGCACCAGAATCATGCCTTCGGGCTGATCCAGAACGGGGCGAGACCGCAGGGCCTCCAGCGCGTCCTGTTCCCGGTCCAGGAACTGCATGATGGCGCGATCCAGTACCACTCGGGCTCGGGCCACATTGGCCTTCTCTTCAGTCAAGTCCGGGACCACGCGCTTTCCGGCATCCGTGGGTGTGGAGGCACGGAGGTCGGCCACATGATCCAGCAGCGGTTGGTCATTTTCGTGGCCGATCGCCGAGACCACGGGAGTCTGGGCCTGCGCAACGGCGCGAATCAGAGATTCATCGCTGAAGGGCAACAAGTCCTCAAAGGCACCGCCGCCGCGGGCAATGATGATGACATCTATCTCAGGGAGAGCATCGAGTTCTTCCAAGGCGCCCATCACGGCGCGTACAGCGCTGGTGCCCTGTACGGCCACGTTGCGGATTTCA
Organism: Kocuria sp.; assembly: GCF_030538595.1. Taxonomy (GTDB): domain Bacteria; phylum Actinomycetota; class Actinomycetes; order Actinomycetales; family Micrococcaceae; genus Kocuria. The sequence goes on along the minus strand of NZ_JAUNTS010000001.1, from coordinate 151,680 downwards.
AACTCCACGGCCGGCCACCGCAGTTTTGCATTGCGCACCACGTCCTTTTCCGCATCGGAATTGCGTCCGGTGATCAATCCCACCCGGTGTGGCAACGGGGGTAAGGGCTTCTTGCGGTCAGCGTCAAACAGACCTTCATCAGCCAACGCTCGGCGCAGCTTTTCAATGCGCACCAGCAGATCGCCCAGCCCCACCGGTCTGACTCCTTGGCCGATCATGGACAAGCGGCCGGTCTTGGTCCAGAAATCGGGTTTGACCTGCGCAATCACGCGCATTCCGCGTTCCAGTGGAGTCTCCATCTGGGCCATCTCGCGAGCGAACAGGGTCACTGGCACGGAGACTTCCTCCTCCACGTCCCGCAAGGTCAGGTAAGTGACTCGGGCACGCTGATTGAGCTCCACCACCTGTCCCTCAACCCAGGTGGGATCACACCGTGCAATGTAGGCATGGAGGTTTTCGGAGAGCAGGCGCAGTGGCCATGGGTTTTCCGGCGTGGTCAGGCCCGCACGCGGTGGCAGCATGCGCTCTACGGTGGGCTGATCGGCGTCGTCAGAACTCATAAGCACATGACTATCACCTGAAGCAGACAGCACAGCGGTGGCCCGACCCAAAAATCTCAGAAACTGTGCGAACCCGCGTGCTCAGGAAGCTGCACGGCTGCCGGTGGAGGGCGCCTGGAGACAGTTTGAGCGTGGCCTCCAACCGTGGGGCCGGTGTAGCTGGGGCCGCGTAGGGTGGATGGTAGGCAGGGAGGTCACACGACTGGCCCCGCAAGACACTCAGCTGATGCCGCGTCATCGCAGCCCGGAGGCACTATTGCTTGGCTTCAACCGCAACCCGCACCCGCGGCTCTCTGGCGGGTGGATCGGCCGATTGCGCACTGTGATGGCCTGCGTGCTGGCGCTGGTGGGTGCTGCCGCAGTGGTCACTGGTGTGACTTTGCAGTGGTTGCAAAATTCCGTGGTGGAACGTGATGGTTTTGCCCGGATTTCTGAAGAGCTGGTCCAGGATCAGGCGTTGCAAGACGAACTGGTGGACACCGCGGTGACCCAGGCATCGCAAGCCATTCAGCAGCAAGATCTGGGGGCGATCCCGTTCAGTGGAACCGTCAAGGACATGGCGGATCGGCGGATTTCGGATTATATCCGGGAGTACGTGGAGTCTGATCAGTACGTGGATGACTGGAACAGCATGCTGCTGACCACCCACGAACTCAACATCGAGTCCGCCGGGAGCACTCCGGAGACTTCGGGCGACGGCGCTCCGGAGGACCTGGAGCTCTACGTGGGGCCGGTGGTGGATTCGATTGGCGCTCACATTGAAGACCGCCTCCAGAGTTTGATCGGGATTCGGCTCAACTTGGACCTGGGCGAACAAGAAGCCTTGGGTGGCCCGGACGGCATCCTGGTGGTTCGTGACTCGGCCACGGGGCCTGCATTTGACGCCCTTGCCGATCTGGCGGTCAAGGCACCGCTGTTCACGTGGAGTGGCGTGGCCGGACTGCTCATTGCGGTGCTGATGGCTCGACACCGCGAATGGACTCTGGTGGGTGCTGGTGCGGGGGCGGTGATCGCCGTCGTCGTGGCAAACCGGGCCGCTGATGCCCTGACCGCGGATGTGCTGGCCTCTCCTGATCTGCAGGATGTGGGCCGCAGCGTGGTGGATCGGGTCTTCCAGATTTTGCTGGCCGGCATGGATGCCACCTTGAACCCTTGGCTGTGGGGTGGTGTGGTGGTGGCCGTGATCGGTTTGCTGTTGGCGGCCACGCGCGTGCTCTGGCGCTCCGGTTCGCGCGATGGTTGGGAAGCGGCCCATGGCGCCACGGATGCCCAACGACGACGTCGCGTGGTCGAGGTCTGACTCTCCCTCACCGTGTGCTGAGGCCGGCTGAGTGAACCCGGCCGATCCCGGGCGCCCAGCCGATGACGGGCTGAAGCCTTGTGCGATCCTCATCACGACTGACCCGGGGCAGGTTTCTTCTGAGACGCCACCCCGTACGATGGTGGACATGTCCACGCCCGTCGCTCTTGCCATGCCTACCGTCCCGCGCATCCGCCGTACGCCCGAGGAAGTTGCAGCTGCCGCACCCGTTGACGGACCCAAAAAGGTCCTGTTGGCCTCCCCGCGTGGTTATTGCGCGGGAGTTGACCGCGCGGTGATCGCAGTGGAAAAGGCGTTGGATCATTACGGTGCTCCCGTGTACGTGCGCAAGCAGATTGTGCACAACAAGCACGTGGTGGAGACCTTGGAAGGGCAAGGTGCCATCTTTGTGGAGGAAGTGGAGGAAGTCCCGGAGGGTTCACTCCTGGTGTTCTCCGCCCACGGGGTGTCCCCGGCAGTGGTTCGCTCGGCTGCCGAGCGAAATCTGGAAACCATTGATGCCACCTGTCCGCTGGTCACCAAGGTGCACCGCGAGGCCGTGCGGTTTGCCAAGCGGGGTCAGCAGATTCTGCTGATCGGTCACGTGGGGCATGAAGAGGTTGAGGGCACGTACGGTGAAGCGCCCGATCAGACCATCATTGTCAACAGCCCGGAAGAGGCTGACACCATTGAGGTGGATGATCCGGACAATCTGGTGTGGCTTTCCCAAACCACACTGAGCGTGGATGAGGCCCTGGAAACGGTGACCCGATTGCGCAAGCGCTTCCCCAACTTGCAGGATCCCCCCTCCGATGACATTTGCTACGCCACATCCAACCGGCAAGGCGCCATCAAGGAGATTGCCCCGCAAGCCGATCTGGTGATTGTTGTGGGGTCGTCCAACTCGTCCAACTCGGTTCGGCTCAAAGAAGTGGCCGCCGAGTACGGTGCCGCCCACTCTGAGCGCGTGGACAACGCCAACCAGGTGGATGAAGCCTGGTTTGAAGGGGTGTCCACCGTGGGGGTGACCTCCGGCGCGTCCGTACCGGAGATTCTGGTTCAGGATGTTCTGGCCTTGCTGGCGGACTACGGGTACGGCCAGATCGAAGAAGTGGTCACAGCTGAGGAAGACATCCTGTTTTCCCTGCCCAAAGAACTGCGAGCACGTCTCACGGCAGACGGCGACGCCGACCGCAACCTGGGCGGGCGCGGCACCAGGCCCAACCGCTGATCCCGGAACCATTCAGGGGATTTCAGGTGATCTCCTGCCGGCTGCCTGGCGCACTATTGGTGTCTGAGCGCTGCACCGGTTGTGTTCACCGGTCAGCATGATCTGGGGCCTCTACTGACACTGAGGTGTCCAAGAACTCCTGTGCCGTGATGACTTTTAGTTGGGCCTCCACGGATACCGTGTCCAGACGTTGATCCGGAGCGGCGGTTGGATCAAGGTCATTCAGTTTGCGTGCGGTGGGGAGCACACGCCGTTCCAAGGAACCGACCAGTTCGTTGTACTGTTCCACGCTGCGCCGCAGAGAGCCGCCCATCTTGCTCAGGTGACCTCCCATGGTGCCCAGACGGTCATAGAGCTCCCGGGAAAGTCGCAACAGCTCGGTGGCCTCCCGCGCCAGAGACTCCTGCCGCCAGGAGAAGGCCACCGCTTTCAACGAGGCCAAGAGAGACACCGGAGAAACCAGAGCCACATTGCGTGTGGCCGCATGGTCCAGGAGACTGGGGTCGGCCTCCAGAGCGGCTGCCAAAGCTGATTCCACCGGAATGAAGCACAACACCAGGTCAGGGGAGTGGCCCAGAGCCTCCCAGTACTTCTTCTTACCCAGTTCATCCACGTGAGCTCGCACGGCCTTGGCATGGGCGGCCAGATGGGTGGCGCTGTCCCCATCACCTGCAACCGACCCGGCGCTCCTAGTGCCCGAACTGTTGGACCCGGTGCCGGCCACACCAGACTCCTGAGCGCGTAAATACGCAGCCAGAGGCGCTTTGGCATCCAGCACCATGCGCTGTTGCCCCGGTAGATGAACCACCATGTCAGGGCGCTGTGCACCCTGATCGGTGGTGAGATGGACCTGCTCCGTGAAGTCCACGTGCGCCAGCATTCCGGCGGCTTCCACCACGCGCCGCAGTTGCATCTCTCCCCAGGTGCCACGCGCCGAGTTGGACCTCAACGAACCTTCCAGTGCGCCCGTCACCCGCCGCAGCTCCACGTCTGTTGCCCGTGCCTCCCGCAAAGCCTGGGACACATCCCCGAACTGTTCTGCGCGGTCCCGCTCCAGACGTTGAACGTGGTCCTGCATCTGACGCATCCGTTCCGTTAAAGGGGCCAAGGCACGCAGCAGATCGTGGTCCTGATCTGCGCGGTCCTGATACTCCTGGACGCGGGCTGATTGCAACCGTGATGCTTCCACCGCGGTGGCGCGCTCCTGAGTCAGACGAGTGTTTTCACTCCACAGTGCTTCCACCTGGCGTTGTGCTGTGTTCTGCTCATCTTCCCACCGAGCTGTGGTGCGCCGAGTACCCAATCCCCATCCCACGGCCATGCCGGCCACGAGCCCCACCGCCAACAAGATCAGCGGCAGGACCAGCACGGTGACGGTTGAAGTTTCCATGCCCACAGCGTGCCAGGCACCTCAGACAACACAAGGAATCAAGCGTTGAAGTTTGTCTGACAAGCTCCAAGAGTTACAGCCAGCCGTTGCGCTGTGCCTTCTGAGCGGCTTCAGCGCGATTGGTGGTCTGGGTCTTGCCAATCGCTGAAGACAAGTGATTGCGCACCGTACCCGGGGACAAACACAACTGTGCCGCCAACTCCTTGATGGACCGCCCGCTCAAGGCTGCTCGCAAGACATCTTGCTCGCGGACCGTGAGCGGGTTGTTTCCCGAAACCAGCGATTCCTCCGCCAGCGACGGGTCAATCATGCGCTGTCCCGCGTGGACTGACCGGACGGCCGCAGCCAGTTCATCCGCTGGGGTGTCCTTGACCACGAACCCGCTGGCACCTGCCTCCAGCGCGCGGCGCAAATACCCGGGGCGACCAAAGGTGGTCACCACCAAACTCCTGCAAGGCACCCCCGCGTCACGAATGGCACGGGCGGTGTCTATTCCGTCGCGGCCAGGCATTTCAATGTCCAAGAGCGCCACGTCCACCTGATGTGCACGGACCATCTCAACGACGTCGCTACCCGTCCCCGTCTGGGCCACCACTTCCAGGTCATCTTCCAAGGACAGAAGGGCAGCCAGAGCACCACGCACCAGGGCTTGGTCATCGGCCAGCAACAGCCGGATGGATGTGGTCACGGAAGCAGTATCTCCAGTCGAGTTCCAGGGCGTTGCTGCCCCGGATCGACGGGGCGCACGGACAGATTACCGCCAGCTTCCTGTACCCGTTCTGACATGCCGCGCAGCCCGTTGCCAAAGGCGGAGGCGGAAGGTGCGCCAACGCCGTCGTCGTCCACCCGCAGGTGGCCCGGCCCAGCCTCCACCGTGCACTGAGTGGCTTGAGAATGGCGGATCACGTTGGTGACAGCCTCCCGCAGGCACCAGGCCAGTAGCGGCTTGTGATGCTCCGGGATGTCAACGGCCGTACCGGGCAATGTGGCCTCTATCCGTGCCGCACGCAATGCGGTCCGTGCAGAGGCCAATTGCGCGGACCATTCCGGGCTCCGCAACTGCCCAACCGTGGCACGGACTTCGCCCAGGGCTTCGCGGGACAATGCCAGGACCTCGTCCAGTTCCACGGCGGCCCGCTGGGGGTCCCGATCCAGGAGTTTGCGAGCCAATTCGGTCTTGACGGTGATCACGGTCAGAGAGTGGCCCAGGAGATCGTGAACATCTCTGCCAATGGATTCGCGTTGTCGTGCCAAGTCAAGGTCATGGGCCATGGCTTGAGCGCGTTCTTCGCGGTAAATCAATGTGGAAATACTCAGCATCAGAAAAGCGGAGAAGATCATCATGGACGGCACCCAGTAGGTGAATGGAGCACCCGCCCGGACGGCAATGATCACAAAGGTGGTGGCCAGCACCACAATCAAGGGAATGGATGTTCGCGGCGACAGTTTGAAAGCCAAGGTGGCGATCAGGAAGGGCCCGGGGGACATGGCACCGGCACCAATGGCGGGAATCATGGCCACCATCAGCAATGACAGCGCGGCAAACCACAGCAGCGTGTTAACGGTGTTGCCCAATGCGGGGAAAGGAGTGGTCCACCACCAGGAGGCAACGTAGACCACTGCAAAGAGCAGGATTGCTGCGGCACCGAGTGCCCGGGGACCAGCACCGGCCTCCGACTGAAACACCGCTACTACGGGGAATGTCAGGAAGAGCAGCCAAATGGAGGGGTAGCCCACGCCACCTAGGGCATTTCCAATGGAGCGGCCGTATCGGTCCGGGACGGTTTCTTGTGCGACGGGAGTGTTCATTTCCGTTGCGTTCCCCGACGGGCTGCCAGCAGTGCAATGATGGCGAAGATTACGGTCCACACCACCACATTAGCGATCAGCAGGCCCATGGAGTCAGGTGTCAGCGCAGTTCCATCCGTGCTGTTGAGTGCGCCTTCCATCTGGGGCCAGGAGGCCAGTCCTCGCAGACCGTAAAGTGGTGTGTACTTGGCTATTTCCAGCATGGTTCCGGACAGCGGCATGAACAGGTTTCCAAAAAAGGCCAACACCACCAACAGTCCGCTTGCTGCAGCCACAGCGCCCTCCGTTCTGAAGATCAAACCGAACATCAATCCGTAAAGGGCAAACATTGCTGAGCCGACCACGATGATGGCGCCCGTGGCCCACCAATTGGCTGTGGAGCCCAGTTCTCCGTTGGTCAAGGCAGCAATGGTGAAGACCAATGCCACGGGCATGGCGGCGATTGCGCAGGCCACCAGCACTTTGGCCACAATGTACTGCCACTGCCGCATGGGGGTCAGTGCCAACAGGCGACCCCACCCTTTTGAGCGTTCCACAGCGGCCGATCCCGCAATGCTGGTCGTGGCGATCACCGCACCGTAGAGCGCCATACCAGTGGCGGTGGCCCCGGAGACGTTTCCGTTGCCCGCCGGATACGTGGCGTAGTCGGCGTTGAGGCCGAAAATCCAGAACAGGACCGTGGGCAGCACCACCACAAAGATCAGGGATTCCACCATGCGGATCTGGCGGCGCCAGTCGTAGGCGGCATAGCGAAGGGTGGTGCTCACACAATTGGGCCGGGGTGATGGTCCCGATGTTGCTCCGGCGGATTGACGTGGCGAATTGGCTGTGGTGGTCATGGCAGCTCAGTCCTTCCCGGGCGTGCTGTGAGTCGCGGAGTTTTGGGTCAGGTCCACAAAGGCTTCTTCCAGAGGTACCTGGGTCACCAGAAGGTCGGTGCAGTTGGTGTGCGTCAGTAGGTGGCGGGCGATGGCGTCCGTATCCGCGCCGGAAAACACCACACGCTGGTGATCGCGGTGCCATTTCTCAATGCCGGGGACTTGGGCGACGACGGCGGAGGGGTCGGCGTCGTCGTGCCACAGGACCGAGACGGTGCGCAGGCCACCCAGCGCGCGAATTTCCTCCGTGGTGCCATCTGCCAGGAGGCTGCCCGCGGCGATCACCACGATGCGGTCCGCGAACTGCTCTGCCTCTTCCAAGTAGTGGGTGGCAAAGACGATGGTGCGGCCGCGCTCGGCTTCCGCGTGCATGGTGGCCCAGAACTCGCGGCGCGCGGTGACGTCCATGCCGGCGGTGGGTTCGTCCAGGATCAACAGGTCTGGTTGGGACAGCAGCGCCAGGGCAAAGCGGAGACGTTGCTGTTCGCCACCGGAGCATTTGGAGACTTTGCGGGAGGCGAAGGTGTTGGCTCCCGCTCGCTCCAGGGCCTGATCCACGGGCATGTGGTGAGCGTGCTGGGAGGCGATCATTGCCACTGTCTCCCGCACGGAAAGGTCGTCAAGCAAAGCCCCCGACTGGAGGACCGCTGAGATTCTTCCCTGTTTGACCGCGGTCTGAGGTGAGGTGCCGTAGACCTGGCAGGAGCCCGACGTGGGGGAGGTGAAACCCAGAATCATGTCCAAGGTGGTGGTTTTTCCTGCCCCGTTGGGTCCTAGGAACGCCACCACCTCCCCGGAGTCAACGCGCAGATCCAGGCTTTTGACGGCCTGGATTTTACCCCCGCGGGTGGTGAAGGTCTTGTGGAGATCGGTGAGCTGGATGGCGGGTGGCGTTGCGGGCCGTGTGGCCTGTGTCTGCGGTGTGGTTGGAGTGCTCATGGTCCAAGACTGCCCGGTGTGGCGCTGCAGCGAATCTGGCGAGTGTCACGTTCTGGGCATGACATTTGGCATGGTCCGTGGCCGGTAGACTCGGCTTCCGTGGCTTTAACTATTGGAATCGTGGGACTGCCCAACGTGGGCAAGTCAACCCTGTTCAACGCATTGACCCGTAATACCGTGCTGGCGGCGAACTACCCGTTCGCCACCATTGAGCCCAATGTTGGCGTGGTGAACCTGCCGGACGAGCGTCTGGGCCAGCTGGCATCCGTGTTCGGTTCCGAGCGTGAAGTTCCGGCCACGGTGTCTTTTGTGGACATCGCGGGCATTGTGAAGGGTGCTTCCGAGGGCGAGGGGCTGGGCAACCAGTTCCTGGCCAACATCCGTGAAGCTGATGCCATTGCCCAGGTGGTTCGGGCGTTTGAGGACCCCGACGTGATTCACGTGGATGGCGCCGTGAATCCGGCCTCCGACATGGAAACCATCAACACCGAGCTGATCCTGGCGGACATGCAGACCCTGGAAAACGCGATTCCGCGCCTGGAGAAGCAGGTCAAGATCAAGAAGGCCGACCCCGCCAAGCTGGCTGCCTACCAGGCCGCGTTGGAGGTTCTGGGGGAGGGGCACACGGTGTTCTCCCGTGCCGCTGACCTGGACATGGAGCAGTTGCGTGACCTCACGCTGCTGTCCGCCAAGCCATTCATTTTTGTGTTCAATGCCGACGACGGCGTGCTGGGTTCCGCTGAGCGTCAAGCCGAACTTGCTGCGCTGGTAGCACCTGCCGAGTGTGTGTTCTTGGATGCCAAGCTGGAGTCCGAGCTGGTGGAGCTCTCCGAGGACGAGGCCCGGGAGATGCTGGAGATGTCCGGTCAGGAAGAATCTGGGTTGGACAAGTTGGCTCGGGTGGGCTTCTCCACCTTGGGGTTGCAGACCTACCTGACGGCCGGTCCCAAGGAATCCCGGGCGTGGACCGTACGCAAGGGTGCCACCGCGCCGCAGGCCGCCGGGGTCATCCACACGGACTTTGAGCGGGGATTCATCAAGGCTGAGGTGGTGTCTTTTGCAGACTTGATGGCTGCGGGGTCCATGGCGGAGGCCAAGGCGGCGGGCAAGGTGCGGATGGAGGGTAAGGACTACGTCATGAAGGATGGGGACGTGGTGGAGTTCAGGACAGGTCTTACGTCTGGAGGCAAGAAGTGATGCGTGAAGATCAGGACGCCTTCGAGGAGACCGTCCCAGTCGAGGAAGTTGCTGCTGCTCCATACCGTCGCCCCACGCCGCACGGGGACAAACTGCGTGAACTTGTCAATAATGCGAAGCTCCCCGGTTCGGACCTGCCGAAGGTCGAGTCACTGGTTCGGCATTACGCGCAATGGATCGAAGACATGTCCAACTTGACTTCAACTGGCGATGCAAAGGTTGAAGACCTTGTGGGCCTTCTCAACGCCTACAAGGAGAAGATCGAAGTCGATCTCATCTGGGATAGCGATGAATCGTTCCTCTATAGGCAAAAAGGACAGTTGAAGCTCGACAATTCGGTGCTCGAAGAATGGTTCCCGTGGCTCGTCGATCCGGTCATTATGCCTGAACTTGGCGATATCGACTTGGTCGTCGGGCCGGCGAAGGCGTTCGCTGCGGCTCGGTTCCAGTCAGCGCTAACTGATGGGACGGGCCGCCCAGGATTGGTCGTGCGGAGCAAGGACCAAGACTTCACGATTGGTCGGCCGGCATATATGAAGGCGTCGTTTAGTTCTTCTTTCGACTCGTCGATGACTGACGAAGTTTCGACGTATGTGGCTTATATTGCCGCGGAACTTAAGACGAATCTCGACAAAACGATGTTTCAGGAAGCCTCGGCTACAAGCCATGATCTGACTATTGCGGCTCCCGGGTCTCACTATTTCTTGATTTGCGAGTATCTGGATATGACGCCTATCAGTTCGGCTGGCACAGACATCTCCGAAGTGCTTGTCTTGCGGGGCAAACGAACAGGCTCTCAAGACCGGAAGAACTATAGTAATGCCCGTTATCGGCGTGAGAATCGCCAGGCGTACGTTGCACGTCTCCGAAATACTCCGGTAAGGACCGATGTCGTCTTGCGATTCGTCCACAGGGTCCGGGCTATCCTTCAGAATCAGACGACCGACCTTTCTGATGCTGTGGAGCGGGGCTATTTCTGATGGTTGTGGCTGAAGCTGTGTCCTACTCAGAAATTGCGTACTCTCGCGACGTGATCCCGCAGAGTCGCCTCGATATCGAGCCCGGAAGGCGCGTCAACTCGCTCCCATGGCGAGGGCAGTTTAGCCCGGGGTTGGTCGAGGTACTCCTCCAGACATACTCTGAAGGTGGCTTGGTGGTCGATCCCTTCTGCGGGAGCGGCACTACGATGATCGAGGCTGCGCGCGCTGGACTTCCCAGCCATGGGGTAGAGGTGAATCCCGCGGCGCAGATTCTTGCCAGTCTCTATCTGCTGGTCAATTTCCACCCGAGTGAAAGAGAAAAAGCACTCAATCGCGTGTTCACGAGGTTCGCTGCCGATCGCGCTGCCAGTAGCGACACGGGTTCCCTTCTCAGAGTGGTGCAGGAGTCCGACGAACCGCTTGAGTCTCTCGTCGCCAATGCTGTGTTCCTTCTTGCTCTAAAGAATGGTGACACGGTTTTGAGGAGGAATCTTGATCGCGCGCTCAGACTTGTATCAGATCTGGTGGAGAGCTTGCCCGATGCCGGGCCTGAGCTTTCTATCCAACTAGGTGACTCCCGATCAATTTTTGTCCCGGACGGTCAAGCAGGGATGGTTTTGACGTCTCCACCGTACGTGAACGTCTTCAACTACCACCAAAATTATCGCAAGGCTGTGGAGCTGCTTGGTTACGGGGTTCTGCCCGCGGCCCGGGCGGAGTTCGGGTCGAACAGGAAGCATCGACAGAATCGCTTCCTAACGATCATTCAGTACGCGCAAGACATTGGGGAGACTCTGCGCGAGAGTTTGCGTGCGGTGAGAAATGGCGGCGTTTCTGTTTGGGTGGTTGGACGCGAGTCTAGCGTCCGCGGGTCTGCAGTTCCGAACCCGCAGATAGTGTATGAAATGGCAACTGGTAGCGGTGGCCTAGAACTAGTCGGAAAGCATGAGCGTAAGTTCCGGAGTCGTTATGGGGCGCTCGTTTATGAAGACATTCTCGTCTTCAGGCACGTCGCTCGCGCTATTGAGGGAGTCAACCCAACGCTGCTGGGCAGGGAGGTCGGATGCGCCGTCCTTGGAGGGCTTATTGCTTCAAGCGATGAGACCGAGTCCGAGATTGCCGAAGCGGTGAGTCTGGCCGACAAAGTGAATCCCTCTGCTCTACCAGATCACGGACGGGTTTCCGGTCAGCGGTGCTTGGATCGTTGACAGAAGGGACCGCGTCTAAGCCGCCGCTACCGCCGTGGTCGTACTCGGTCCTGCAGTCGGTCGCGGCAGTGCTCGCCGATACTGAGGATGGACTGACCGGGAGTGAGATCCAAGACCTGTTGGCGCGCCTTGACATGCAGGACCCGCTTCCTGGCGCGACCAAGCGGGTTCGCCTCGCCGAGGCCTTCGTCGTGGCGCAGAACCGATTCGGGAGTCCGAAGCGCATCATTACTTTCATCGTCACGGCGATGGAGCCAGTGCGTTATCGGAGCCAGCCGGAGCTGTTCTCCCTCCGCCAGGACGGCCTCAACGAGCATCTCGCGTTCGTCGGGCTGCGGGTCAACGACGAGGGCAAGGTTGCCAAGGGTGCAGTCGCCCAGTCCCTGGATGAAGCCTCACGCATCGCCACGTCGCTCCGCGACGAGCTTCGCCGCCGCAAGTGCCATCCGGAAGTGCTCCGGTACTGCTCCATGGAGGTGCTAAAGCAGGCGCACTTTCATGCCTGCCTCGAAGCGACCAAGAGTATCTTCGATCGTCTACGTAGCCTGACCGGAGCGTCGGGCGACGGAGCCGCCCTTATCGACGCCGCTCTGGCGCTCGGCAAGTCTGGCGTCCCGATGCTCGCGATCAACTCGCTGCGGACGCAGACCGAGAAGGACGAGCAGACCGGGCTCGCGAATCTCGTGAAGGGTTTGAACGGCCTCTACCGGAACCCGACAGCTCACGACCCGCGGCTGAGCCGCACGATCAGCGACGACGAGCTGCTCGAAGTGCTGACGATGGTCTCCACGGTCCATCGAAGACTTGACGGCGTGTCGGCGTCCAACGGAAGTTCGCCGTGAACGATGACGACGGCCACGGGGTCGAACCTGAAGACGAGGACGCCTCCCGTGCCGGGGAAGGAGCGTCGGAGTTGGAAGAGCCGTCCGAGGGCGATCAGAAGGATCGAAGGGTCGGCTTCCGCATGCCAGCGGGGTTCTCGCGGTCGCTGCTGCCGAACATGGACGATCTCGTTGCCAGCGTCCTCGCGCCCCTGCAGGAGCGGATCCGCTCGTCGATGCCCGACTACAGCGCCATAGTCCGCGAGGCCCTCGCGCCGATGAACGAGCGGCTCCGGGAGCAGATGGCGTCGACCGCCGCGAGCGTTCCCACCTTCTCGATGCCGCCGTTCGACCTGTCCGCGCGGAAGGGACCGGTCCTCGATCCCGCGACCCAGGAGATGCTCAAGCGGATTTCGGAGCAGCAGGCGCAGGCAATGGAAGGCCTGCGAAGGTCTCTCGGGCCCCTCTTCGAACCCGAGGCACTCCGTGGTCTCAACCGCGCCCTGCTGCCGCCCAACCTCAAAGATCATGCGGACGAGATCAGGGCCAGTCAGGTCCACGAGTTCGTCGAGCAGGAGGGCATCCCGCTCTACCTCGTGCCGCGTGGCCGGACGGCCCTGCGGCTGCTGCGAGCGAAGGACCGCGCCGGGCGACGACGGGTGCTCAGCGATTGCTATGAGTCGCTCATGGAGGACTGCGCGGCGGTGCTGGAGCGGGCAGACCACGCCGCGGTCAGCGACGAGCTCGGTTTCGCGCTCGACGGTCTCGGCGCGATGCGCGCCGGCCATGCCCGTTCGGCCCAGGCCATGTTCACCGTCACGCTGGACACACTGATCTACCGCTTCTACCCCGACCGGAAGGCCCGCGGGGCTATCACGAACCGCAAGAGAGGAGCGGACGTCCCCGAGGAGATTGATGAGATGGGCGTCCGCGAAGCGTTCGTGTGGCTGCCGATCTGGAACGCGCACGAGGAGTTCTGGAGTCACAAGGGCGACAAGGCACCGCACTATTACTCCCGCCACGCCAGCGTCCACGGCGTCTCCTCGCGTCAGTTCAGCAAGCGCAACTGCATCCAAGTGCTTATGCTCGTCACGAGCCTCATCGGCTACGCCGACCGGCTGGCCCGAGGGGCCGGATAGCGCTGCTCAAACCTCCTTGCCCTTGAGGTAGTCACCGTCTCGGAACTCCTGCGACGCTGCAGCCCAGTCCTCGGGGTGCGAGATCGGCAGGAGTCGGTGCTGCTGCGCGTGCGTGCTGTCGTAAGGCGTCGTGGCCTCGAGCTTCATCCGGCTGTGGTCCTTGATGAGCAGCATCTCGACGACCTGTGCCGCTGTCTGGAGGTCGGCATTGATCGTTCCCGCGGAAATGTCGGCGGGAGAGCGGACCTCCTTGTCACTAAGGTCGACGTAAAACCCGGCCATCTTCTCCTCGTTGGCTCGCTTACCCGCGGCCTGTGCTTCGTCTCTCTTCTTCGCGAAGTAAGTCTTCCAGCCTTCTGGGGATTCGTCCTCCGGTAGTTCGTAGGACTCGTAGTCGCCCCAGAACGCAGCGAGTTCCTGTCCGAAAACGAAGGCTTCCATGTACTTGATCGCATGTCGACGGCCGTCTGACGTCAGCCGTGGCACATCGCACGCGCGCTCGGTCCCGGTACTCCAGTCATGCTCGAACGTCTCATAGATCCACAGCGCCTTGCCCAGCTCCTCCTGAGCGAGGACGGCGAGCGATCGGGCGCGACCGAACGACCCGCGCTCGAGCAGAGTGTGGGCGTCAGCGATGAGCCCGGAGGCATTGTCCATGAGGGCCTTCCAGAACGTGCGCGCCGTGTTCGGATGCATCTTCACACGACGATTCTCCTACACCTAGAGCGTCGGGGAACCCACGGCCTTGTCGGGGGTCCAATCCGGTGTGGAGTGTCCGGTCGCCAACTCTTGCGCGCGATAGTACAGGGCATCCGCATAGGTGTTGAGTGTTGCTTTCCATGCGCGTTGGACGAGGCCGCGAACATCCTCAGTCGTCGTGCCCTCATGCGCTCTAAACGTCAGTACGCGCTTAGAAGCATCGGTAGCGTCGATGTCGAAGTCGATGTCAGGGAGGCGCCCATCGAGCTCAAGCTCGTTGAGGAGCTTCATGAACTCGGGAGCAATCCACTTCTGACATAGAGATGCCGCCTCTGCAAGATTGTTCTGGTCGGCGTCGCAGAATTCCTCAACTACGCTCCCCAAGTCGGGATGGACTCGGTGCGTGCACTCAACCAGATCTGGGACTCGAAGGGTTATCTGCGGCATGGCAGGCTCCTGTGGCACGTTGTGACGACGGGCGAACAATTTGAGAGTACCACTTGCAGTCGGACGGACACTGAAAAGAAGTTCGTACACGTCTTACGTGTTGTTGGTAGACTGGATTCATGAAGATGCCGTCAGCCGCCCCTCGTCGTGCTGCCATCTACCTACGCATATCCCTCGACCGCGAGATGGACGGGCTCGCCATTGAGCGTCAACGTGAGGATTGCGAACGGCTCGCTGAGCGCGAAGGGTGGACCGTTGTGGAGACATACATCGACCAGTCGATCAGCGCCACAGACGCCACTAAGTCTCGACCTGACTACGACCGCATGGTCTCTGACTATGAAACCGGTGCATTCGACGCGATCGTGTGTTGGGACCTAGACCGACTCACTCGTCAGCCCCGGCAGATGGAGGACTGGGTTGACGCCGCTCGGTTCCGCGGGCTTTTGCTTAAGTCAGTGTCCGGTGATGTGGACCTGACGAACGAAAACGGGCTGCTGATCGCCGGGATCAAGATCCAGGTGGCGCGCGCAGAGGTTGTGCGCAAGGGCAAGCGGCAGTCCAAGGCGCAGCAGCAGCGAGCCAAGATGGGCCGCGCGCCGAAGGGTATGCGACCGCTCGGGTACGCAGTTAACGGCGACGTGATCAAGCACGAGGCCGACGCGGTGAGAGCAATCTATGCACTATTCAGCAAACCAGAACATCCGGAGTCGCTGCGCTCGCTAGCTCGAGCCCTCAGCGGCACCGAGGTCATCAAAGAGTTGCCCGCGCTCCCGAAACATACCCACACGGTGTCAATGGAACGCGAGCAAGCGCGGAAGATCCGGGCCGAGGACGAGAATCGGCCGTACGAGCCGCGAGAACCCAAACCTGACGGCCCCTGGTCACCTTCGACGGTGCTCGGCATCCTCCGCAACCCGCGATATGCGGCCTTGTCGACGTACACGCCCAAGGAATACCAGAAGGACGGTAACCGTCGACGAACTTGGCGAGCCCAGATCATTCGTGATGAGGCCGGGGAGCCTATCCGGGGTCAGTGGGACGCGATCGTGGACGACGAAATATGGTGGAAAGTTCAGGAGATCCTCGACGATAAGAAGCGCGTCACCAACACCAGTGGCGCTACCAAACGCAAGCGCCTCGGGAGTGGGCTGTACCGTTGCGGACTCGTCGATTCCGAGACTGGTCAGGCGTGCGGCAAGAAGGTTACAGGCGCGCCTCGCGGGTACACGTGCCCAGGTCACATGGTCCGATCAGGTCCAGCCATTGACGATTTTGTGACGCGGGTCATCAGTGTCCGTCTCGCCAAAAAAGATGCCGTGAAGAAGATCATAACGCCTGTAGATACGCCCAAGACTAAGTCTATTGACGCCGCGATAAGCGACCAGCGCGCGAGGATAACCCGTGCACAGCACGACTACGATGCAGAGATCATCGAAGGACACGACCTCAAACGTGTCCGTGATGCCGCCGGCACGCGCATCCAAGAACTGGAAGCCCAAAAGATGCTCCAAAGTCGTACGGGCGCTCTTCTACCGATCCTCGGGGTCGACAACCCCGCTGCCGCTTTTGAGCACGCTTCGCTCGAATTGCGGCGTCAGATAATTGATGTTCTGGCAACTGTTTTGCTGTTGCCGCAGCCCCGAGGGCGAAAAGGCTTTGATCCAGCATCCGTCGAAATCGTCTGGAAATGACTAGGTCCGCCGCAGGCGGACCCGGGGTGTCTCCTGAGAGCGGTTGACGCGGCGTAAGCGCGTCATTTCATCAGAGCCTGACTGCCGGTCGCGTTCGCCGCTCTCCTCGACATGAGGAGGAGATCCATGGACACGAGCACCTTGGACAGCGCGCCCCGAGTGTGGGTCGGCTGCCTGCACTGCTACAACACCGGACGCCTCGTCGGTGAGTGGTTCGACGCGGTCGATGCCGACGAGGTCACCCTGACCGACGTGCACCGGGGCGCGGGCGGTAGCAGCGCCGGTTGCGAGGAGCTGTGGTGCTTCGACCACGAGAATCTGCCCGTGCGCGGCGAGATGAGCCCGCACGAGGCTACTGAGTGGGGTAGCTCCCTGGCGTCGGTTCCGGAGCACCAGCGCGAGGCGTTGTGCGCGTGGGTGAGGAGCGGTGACTACGTAGCTGAGGGCACGGGTGACCTGCCGAGCATCCCCGATTTCGAGGACCGCTACTGCGGCGAGTGGGAGTCGTTCCGTGAGTACGCAGAGGAGCTGGCTGACAGCACCGGCCTGTTGTCAGGAGTACCGGAGGACGTTGCTCGGTACTTCGACTGGGCGGCGTGGACCCGTGATCTCGCGTTCGACTACACGGTCGAGGACGCGCCGGGAGGCGGCGTGTTCGTCTTCCGCAACCTGTGACGGGAAGGAGTTGTGCTGATGACTGATGAGGATTGGGAGCTGCGCGTGTGCGTGCAGTGTGAGCTGCCAAATATTGCCAAGCGGGCGCTCGTCATGTCTGAGGACATGAGCGTGAGCCGGGTCTACTACTGCCCGGTGCACGGGCCGCTGTCGATCGCCGTCGTGGTCGACATGCGCGCTATCCGTGCCCGGAGGAGGGGACAGCAATGAGTGCAGAGTCCAACGCGAGCAGCCATGCCCTGGCATTCAACTGGTGGCGCGGCTGCCCCAAGCTCACCGACGAGTAGGCGCGCCTGCACGACCTGCTGGCGCTGCACAGGGCGACGGTCGAGCTGATCCGCGATCAGCGTGACCTGCTCGGGTATTACGACACCGACGAGGAGCTGGGCATCAGCCCTGATCCGTGACTGCGTCCTCATCCCAGGGGCCGCCAGTGAAGAACTCCAGCGGGTCGACCTCCAGGGTCCGGGCGATGTGGTCGATCGTCTGGAGCTGGAGGTTCATCTGCCCGGTCTCGATGCGCCGGAGGTAGCGGACGTCGAAGCCGAGCAGCTCGGCAGCGCGCTCCTGGGTGATGCCCTTGTGCCTGCGGTAGGCGCGGAGGTTGCGGCCTACGTACTCCTGGAGGGGGCGGGCGAGGACGGGGAGGTCGACTCGCTCCGCATTGGGACGTTCATCTTTAGGCACTCTTTCAAGAGTCAGCCCGATTCCTGCCTTATACCAGGGTATTCTGATACCCGGTAGACCTGTGCCCGTTCGAGCGGAACACCAGACTAGAGACGAGAAAGAGAGCCCATATGCCACGCCGCAAGACCCTGTCCACCGCCCTCACCACAGCCGCTGCCATCACAGCCTTGATGCTGGTCGGCTGCTCGTCTTCACCCACGGGGGACGACACGAACAGCTCCAGCTCGACCGGCGAGGACTCCTCGCAGGGACAGTCGGCCGCCGTCTACGACTTCCCGCTCAACGGCATGGAGCCCGTGGGCAAGGGCGAGCAGCTGACCGTGGTCCTGCCTGACGACCTCAAGCAGGCCGCGGGTGAGGAAGCCAGCAGCGTCGTGGTCAAGAGCTTCACCGTCTCCTCCCACGACCTGCAAACGGCCGAGTACTGCGCCGTGGACATCCGCGTTGAACTCGTCTCTGACCAAGCGAAGACGGAGCTCCTGGACTTCTACAGCACGTTGGAGAACCACGGAGACGACACAGAGGGGCAGAAGATCGCCCACGCCACCCTGTACCGGGGCGAGATCGCCACACTCGACGAACTCGATGTAACCGACCCGGAGGAAGGCATCTACGCCTCTGATGACGGTTCGCAGATCGTCCAGGTCGCTGACTGCGCATCCTCGCCCCAGGACGACGACGCCGACATCACTCTCGGCTTCAGCTACCTCGGAACGCGAAACTCTCTCGGCGGCTCGCATGAGATCTACAAGAACTTCGCCACTGCGAACCTCGCCGTCATGACCGACGGCAGCGTCTCGGTTGCCTCGGTGGATACCGGCGACTGGATGCGCGACAGCTCCGGCAACTGGATCAAGGACTGATCAGGAGACCAATAAGAGCAGCAACCCCGCAGCCGAATGGCTGCGGGGTTGCTGCTTTCTCGATGCATCAGGTCATCATCCGGGAAAGACTCTTTGCCGCCCTATTGCCGGACCAGTAGACGAGCCAGCAGAAACCGAAAGCACTACCAGTCGTGGCGAGGAAAATGAGCAACTTCGACCACCACGCCTCTGCCTCCAGGAATGACGTCCAGGCCCAGTGGAAGATCTGGGGAATACCGAACATCTGCGCGACGATGCCCACAAGCATCCCCCATACCATTGCGGCAAATACAAACGGCAGCAACGCTACAGCGATCTTCCCGATACCTGCCCAGGTCAGTGCGCTCTTGAGCCCCGCCACGATCCTCTCGCCCCTGTCCAGGCCCTTGGTGAAGTCCTGAAGCGTCTCCCTCATCTCGGCAGTCTTCGTACGGCCCAGCTCTTCGAGGTGGCGCTCCTGAGCCTTGAAAGCCGCTGCCATACGCTTTTCACTAGCATCAAACTGGGGGCTAAGACGCCTCTCCAGCTGAGGTGCAAGATAGTCTCCGATACGCTCGGCAAGCTGATTGTGATCGATGTTTGCACGTGCCTTGGCATGAACCTCCTCCTTGAGGAGGTTCAGATCAGAGCGAAGGCCCTCGTTCTGCTCCATGAGCTTCTCGATCCTGGTCAGAATCTCCTCGTTGGAGATCTTCGATGAGCCTTCGCCGAGCTGCTTCACGTTGGACGCGCCGAGCAACGTCGTCACCAGAGCCACGACCTCCTGCCTGCTCATCGGCGACCCGTCGGCCCCCGGAGCCGAACTCTGACTTGAGCCCACCGAGCTGTTCACCGGCTCCGCCGCCTGTGCGGCGTCGTTCTGCGGTTCGATCGAGTGACTCGTGCTCGACAGCTCCTCCTGCCTGTTCCTGGACTCCTCGAATTCCTGCTGTGCAATCTTGTCCCAAGTGCTCATGACGCACCGTCCTTTCCTGGTTGTAATTGAAAAACTGTTGAACACCCTGATAGGTGAACTCATCCGAGAGCGACGAGGCTTTCCTGCGTCGTTTCCTCGGCTTCTCACCCGTGGTATCGACGGCCTTGTAGGTCCACCCGATCGACTCGCGGTCCTGGGCCGATCCGTCGGCGCTGGCCTTGATCTTGTGGACCTTCTGCTCCAGCTCCATGCCCTTCTCCGCGAGCACTTGCCGGAAGCTTTCGAGGTCGACCGAGCGCCGATCGGCAAGCGATTCCTCGATCAGGTCGCCGAGCTGTCGGTCGAACTCCGAGACAGCCTCGCCTTCACGCCGGTGCTCCCACAGCGAGCGCTGATCCACGTTGCGCGAACCGCGCTCGGCCACACGCAGCCCGTACTCCCGCATCAGTTCGTCGTTCTGCTTTGCCACGTGCCAGTGCATGTTGTTGCCCTGAAGTGCACGGCCGGTGACGTTGTCGTGGTTGATGACCGTGATGTGGTTGTGCGGGTGACCGCCCGCACCGTCGACGTGCGTGATCACCAGCACGTCGCTGTTCGGGTGCAGCGTCTTGGCGAACTCGTAGCCCAAGTCGTTGACCTGCTGCACAGCCTCGGGATCGTTCGGGTCGAACTCGCTGCGCTCGAAGCTCTGGATCAAGGAGCGAGCCTCGATCCGGCGGCCGTGCGCCCTCGCCAGTGCGTCGGCGCGCTCGATGAACTCATCAGGGCTCTCGGCGTCCACACGCAGCGCTGCCACCCGGTCGGTGCCCTCGGCCTTGTTGCGCCGGTACTTCTCGGTGCCCTTGGCCCCGTACAACTCGTACTCGACCTTGGGCCGGGTCTTGGCGATGCGCTTGGAGTTGGTGACGCTCATGCCGCCCGCCTCGTCCCGCCCAGCTCGTCCTCGACCCGACGCAGCGCGTCTGTCAGCTGCGCGAGCACCGCCAACGCAGTTGGACTGAACGCCGCAGTCCCGTGCTGGTTGACCTTGCGCACCAGCTGGTTGAAGTTCACGCCGATGCGGTTCACTTCGATGCGCAGCTCTCGCAGAGCAGAAGTGTCCGCAGTGACCCCTTCGGGGTCCGCGATCGCTGCCGCGATCGCCGTCGGCACAGCCCCGGCCCCGATAACGTCGAGGACGGAGGCCCGGACCAGTGCCGACGGAGCGACCCCCATCGCAAGGGCGCGCCGCCTCACGCGTGCGAGTTCTCCTTCGTCGAACCGCACGGTGAGTCGCTTACCCTTACTCGGTGGCCGCGTGTCTGGGTTGTTGCTTGCCATGTGAATCCCTCCTCCTTCGTCGTCGTGCTTCAAATGCCTGCTCTGCCCGGTGACCCAGACACATGAGGTGCAAGCAACCTTTTCGTCAGACATCGCAGGCGCTCGTCTTCCTCAAAGGAGCTTGCGGGGGAGGGCTGCGCCCTCCCCTCGACCCCTCCTGACCACCGGCCTCACGCCCCGGTGGAATACACCGACTGCTCGGTCTCCTCGCCAACCGGTGCCGCGACCCGAGGCGAACGCGCCGCCCGCTTCGCACGCTCCCGACGACGCTGAGCCTCACCGACCAGCCGCTCCCGCGCCTTGGCCTGGAGACGCTCGAAAACCTCCGAGTGCTCCTCCTCCAAGAGGTCGACGACGATCCCACGGACCTTCGCGTCCTCCTTCTCCTGCCGCTTCCGCAGCCGAGCGATACGAGCAGCGGCGTCCTCCTGTTCGACCTCGATCTCCGCCTCGATATGCGACAAGCCGCTGTCGACCTTCGCCTCGATCCGCTGTGCCTTCGTCTGGTTCGCCATGCTGGTCTCCTCTCTTCACCCGGCGATGCCGGTGCTCTTGTGAACGCTGCTGGACTGCAATGTTCGGATTGCTCAGAGCGCCGTTCATGTTTGCTTTCCTCTCACCCCCTCACCCGGGGCGGTCCCTGGCCGCCCACCCCACGAACGGCGCGACCACCGCACCGCTGCAAACTGTTGACACGGCGGCGTCAACATTCAGGGAGAGGGAGCCACCGCCTCGCATAGCGGCCCCTGCCGTTCAGCGCGTCATACTGCGTCGACCGACTCACGCCCAGATCACGGGCAACGACCGCCTTCGCCACCCCACCCCGGACCTGCTCCCGAGCAGAATCGATCTGCTTAACCGACAACTTCGGTCCCCGGTCATACACACCTCGTCGCTTAGCGATCGCGATGCCCTCGGCCTGCCGCTCTCGGATCGTGGCCCGCTCCAACTCGGCGACGGCCGCGAGGATCGTCAGCATGAACTCACCATGAGGCGTGTCGGTGTTGAGCGCCGGGTTGTCGACGAACTCGACGGCGACGCCCTTCGCGGCGAGGCCCCGGACGATTGAGAGCAGATCCGTCGTCGAGCGAGCGAGCCGGTCCGGCGACTTCACCCGCACCTTGTCGCCCGCACGGACGTACGCGAGCATCTCCTGGAGCTGCTCGCGGTCAGCGGTGTTCTTCCCAGAGACCTTCTCGGAGAACAGCCGGTCGACGTCGCCGACCGCTTCGAGCTGCCGCGCTTCGTTCTGGTCGGCGGCGCTCACGCGCACGTAGCCGACCACCTGCCCAGTAGTGTTCGATGACATTTGGACCCTCCTACGAATGTGTTTAATGAGTTGCTGATGGACCTCGTTGAACGGCGAATCAGAGGTGTCCTGAGTTGTCCGACGGGGTAGACCCTGATGGACGCTCGCGGGAATGCCCTTGTCGCGAACATCGCTGTGCTGGGGGCCGGTGGGGAGATGAGCCGATGGGCTCGACGGCTAGGTATCGAGGAAGCATTACAGCGGCAGCCGGTCGGCCGGGCCGGGATGCTCGCCGGACGGCATCTGCCGCATACGACTCAGGTACGGTTCCAACGTCTCCCGAGGCAGCATCTGTGAGGTCCTCTCCGGTCGGCGCGCGTTGTCCCAGTCCCCACGGGATACCGTCCCGAGCCCCCACTCGGCGAGCCAGTCGAGGCGCTGCTGCACGCTCAGCGCGCCCTCTGCCAGAGTTGGGATCTCCACCACGCCCTGCCGGTGGGCCATGACGATCGACATGAGAACAGCGCGCTGCGGTGTGACGATGCGACGTCCCTTGCCATGGGAATACCGCACATCCCAGTCGCGCCACTGCGCCACAGTGCGCAGACAGCTGGTCTGCGCCATCTCGCGGGCGATCTGTCGAGCCCGCAGGCACTCCTCGACGGTCTCCCAGGGCTCGGTGGTGAAGGTCGCCACCTCATGCATCGTTCCGTCGGGAAGCGGTACAAACTCAGGAGTCATCGACGACATGACTGGCTTGCGCTTGAGGTCGTAGTCCATCGAAACGGACCGCTCAACGCGGGACGGAATGAAGTCCCTGCGGTTTTCCGTCCGCGACAGCTCCTGGAAGGACGGGAACCGTGTATAGCCATTCGGGACCCGGCCTTCGCGGGTGACGACAGCGCGCAGCAGGTATTCCCGGTCTTCAGCGCTATCCTCAACGACCCCCTTCGGGACCTTGAGACCGTTGTGAGCGCACACCCCGCCAAAGGACAACGAAGCATTGCCCCGTGTCGTGAAATTCACCAGATCGTCCTGCTGGTGCTTGGTCTCCCAGATGGACGGGTCGCCCGTCAGGGCAGTGCGCGACTCGCGGAGCGGCTCCGCAAGTCCGTACAGGTCGAGAGAAGCGACCTCGTCAACTGAGAGATCGGTGATGAACCCGTCCGTGGTCACCGAGTAGACGCACCCACCCCGATCGACGATCTGATTCATAGTCGCCAGGAGCTGTGCCCGCACAAAGGACGTGGTGGTAGCCGCATGGTAGGGGCTGGAAATCGCCGAACCCCCGACGTTGTCCATCTCCTGCGAAAGAGCATCCCAGGACCGCTGCTCAGCCACGTCCTGCGCGGTCTTCCCATACACGGAGTTGACACCGGTCTTGAGGGTCTGTTCCTCCAGAGAACCCTTGCCGAAGAGCGCCTTGGCGGCGTTCCGATCGTCGATGAGCTGCTTCACGCCGTTACGCAGGGACAAGCTCGGCCTCCCGTCCCGCCTCAGTTCGCGCCCGAAGAAGCCGATCTGGCAATAGACCTCGGCGCCGAGGCGGAGCGCGAGACACACCTCGGGGCCACCCGACCACGAACCCGCCACGCCCTCGGAGGTGCGCGGGTAGACAAGTGTGCCGTCGGCGACGATAGGCAGGCACGGGTGAGCGACCTCGGCAGGAAACTCGAAGGACACAAACCCGACGAACGGGGTCGACGCAGTCGGCAGGTCGTCGATGGTGAGGAAACGCTCGTGCACGACCTCCTCGATGGCACCGGCCTCCCAGTCGAGATCGCGCACCAGCGCCATCGCGGTGGGGTAGGCATTTTGCGCGTCGATGTCCACGGTGGGGATCGGGTAGTAGCCCGGCATCGGGCACGAGTTGAGCCCACCGTGATAGGCGCGGGCGAATGCCGACGACAGCTGCGCCGCCGAACCATCAAGCGGGTTGCGGCCTCGCTTCGCGTAGAAGCTCAGCCGGTCTCCCTCCTCGACGGCCTCTACGCCGTTATCTTCGTCTACGAGGCCAGCGAACTTCCGTCGGAACTCTGCCGGGCTCGACGCGCCGAGGTAAGCGCTTCCCGAGTCCACGAGGGCAGCGGCGGCACCTCCGCTCAGCGTGATGGGAGGCACCACGCCATCGCCCCAGAGCCTCGCGAGGTACTCCAGGACGATGTAGGCGTCGTTGACCCCGTACTCCAGGAACTCGGCCAGATGCTCGCGCCGGTACTCGGTCATCCGGGAGACCCAACCCTCCGGAACGTCGAGTTTCGCCACCCCGCACGCCTTGCCAAGCACAGCGAGCGACTTCTTCCCGGCAGGGGCCTGCGACATCGTGTCGCGGACGGACACCGAGAGACTCTCCCACCAATACCCGTTCTCGTTACCGCGTTGCGAGCGGAACGGCAGCAGCGTCACGAGACCACCGGCAGCTGAAGTCAGGCGGACCAGGGCGTCCAGTTCCCGAGCCTGCCCACCTGAGCGGAAGGCCGTGAGATCCGCTGCCCCGTAGTGGCAAGCGAGGACGATGGGCACGCGCAGCTTCGCCAGCGCCTCCCGGCGCTCCCACCAGTCATCCGACCAGAACGCACCGCGCGACACGCCACGCGGACCGACCTCGTCTGGCACCAGCGGGGAGCGCCACAGTTCAGCGGCCACCACCACGGTCCACAGCGCCGTGTGCAATGAGATGCGAGCATCAGAGCCCAGCGGAGGCAGAATGACGACCTCGACGACTACCGACGGATCGAGTGGGTCAGGCACCGCGAATTGGTACGAGTCGATCACCCGTTCCACGTCGATGGTCGTGAACTCAGTGTCGAAGCCCACGATGATCCCGAGCCGACCCGTCCCCATCGCCCTCACCGACGGAAGGTCGCGGAACGCGGTCGTAGGCACAGGCGCGCCCCCACCGACACAGCTCGGCGAGGACGTCGTCGAGCCGGTGACGGAACCACGGTCATACGGTCGTAACGCGGGGCTCCCCATAGGGGCTAATGACCGTGCCCGACAATCTGCCTCCTGACCAGGGGAAACAGTGGTCTCGGAGGGGTCGAAAGAGTGTGACAGCTCGGAACTGTCACACCCGGTGACGTGAGGCTGAGACCCTGCTGCCCCGCCGGTCGAGGCGTTGTTGGGCACGTTCACGCCCCCGCTGACCGTTGCTCGGGCACGGCGCCGCACGAGCACCTCGAAGACGATGCCGTGCCGTGCGCCATCGGTGATCTCGTGACGCTCCCAACCGGGAGCCGCGGCCCTCATGACGCATCGCCGAAGATCGTGCTGAGGCGACGAACCTGGGCGTCGCTCAGTGGGGGAGCGGTAGCGGCGAGCCGTCGTGCGGCGGCCTCGATCTCCTCGAAGGTCGCAGGCCTGACGGCCACCGCGAGAGCGTCGAGGTCGGTGCGCAGCACCTTGACGCGGGAACCGACCTTGACGGCGGGCAACCGGCCGTCAGCGATGTACTTCCGAAGTGTGGAGTACGCGGCATAGCCATCGGCGGCTGCCTGCTGGAGGGTGAGAAAAGTAGGTTGGACGTGAGGTGCCGAGGACACAGGGACTCCCTAGGAGTCAGTACCCGTGTACTCGTGGCCGCCTCTTGGGTCCCTCACCTACCGATGAGGGCGGTTGCGCTCTGGCCTCTGTCCTCGTCGCTGGAGCACCAGGACCGACGAGTGTGGTTCGCAATCGGCCGGTCTACCCGCGCGCGTCCATCTCGCTCGGAACCCGTGACTCTGGCCTCTGTTCTCGCGCCGGGAGTCACACCGGTCCCGCGAGTGTGGGTCATCAGTGGCAGTCGGAGGAGCCCATCCCTGGCATCCGGCACGCGACCCTGCCCTGTTATCCGAAGGTGGTGGGTCGCCCGCCAGTCCTTCTTACCCCGGTGTGCTCGTGCCGGGGTCTTCAGCTTTTCCGCCGGATGAGCACTGCTCCGGTCGGGGTAGTAGTCGACGTTCGACTAGGCTATCAAGTGTAGCAAGGTGGGGCGCGTGTTGGCAGTTGAGAGCGTAAGACCCAGCGAAAGATACGTAAGTCTTGTTCGGAACGCGGTGGAGTTTAGGTTTAACGTGTGAGAGGTGAGAAGTGACCGATTGGCTGGATGTCCTCGTTCCCCTTCTTTCGGCGAGTCTCGGGGCTTTAGTCGGAGGGTTTCTAGTCCACCACCTCGCGTCGGTTCGCGAAGTTCGGGGCGCGCGTAGGGCGCAGCGGACTGATTACCTTGTCCATGCCTATCGCCGTCTGATCGACGCGGCTAACCGTCCTGGCGGCCCGACAGACGAGCAGATCGCCGGGCTGGAGGCTTCACTATCGGACGTCATGCTTCTGGGCGAGACCCAAGAAGTGGAAGCCGCGCGCCGGTTCATGGTGGGGATGGCTGAGAGTGGAGAGGCGAACCTCAACGAGGTCATCATGGCTCTTCGTTCGAGCCTGAGGCGTGAGCTTGGGCTGCCCGCGTGCGACCTGGACCGACCTTACAACCTCCGAATGGAACGCCGCCCGCAGGGCAAGTCGGCCGTGAACCGGCGACGTGGTGGAGTTTAGGTTTAACGTGCAGGAGATAAGAAGTGAGCCGCCCCTCATCGATCTTGGAGACTACCGGTGATCAAGTCCGCGAACCAGTACCCCGTCCACACGCTTTTCAGTCACGAGGGGAACGTGCTGTACCGGATTCCGCCGTACCAGCGGGAGTATTCCTGGTACAAGGCTCAATGGGAGGATCTCTTCGAGGACCTGGTGGAAGCCGACGGTGCACACTTCTTGGGCACGATCATAACTTTAGATCAGACCAAGGACGCACTTGAAGGAAGCATCCTTCAGGTAGTTGATGGCCAGCAGCGTCTTACAACACTGACGCTTCTACTTGCGGCCGTCTATTCGGTGCTCAAGGAGCACATAGACGAACTTGATGACGACACCCGAACAGACGTCACCAACCTCGGTCGTCTGCTAGTGCGCAAGTCTGATCATGAACTTCGGGTGACCCCGCAGAGGCAGGGGCAAAACCTCTTTGACTACCGCAAGGTACTTGAAGGTGCGGGGCTCCCGGTTGAGGGTGAGTGGAAGGCATACTACCCCAGCCGTAGGATCGCAAAGTGCTACCGCTACTTTCGCTTGGCCATTCTGAAGCTGGCCGAGGCCGAAGCTCTCACGGAGCCAAAAGCGGCTCTGAAAGTGCACGAGGCAGCGCTCAAGGCCGTCATAGTGAAGATCGAGGTGGCTAGCCACGCTGATGCGTTCGTGCTCTTCGAATCACTCAATAACCGGGGTATGCCCCTCTCACCGGTGGACTTGATCAAGAACAACCTTCTCGCGCAGTCTGAGAAGAAGCAGGTCATGAACGTCGATCAGGCGTTCAAGCACTGGAACAACATGCTGACCAGCCTTGGTGATAGTTACTCCACTCAGGAGCGATTTCTGCGGCACTACTACAACGCGTTCAAGTCAGAACTGCCGGATGTTCCCAATGCGCCCGTCGCCACCAAGTCAAGTCTGATTCGGATATACGAGACTCTCCTAGAGCAGGACCTCAAGCGAATCGTCGATGATCTCATTGAAGCGAGCAAGATATACGGACGCATCAACTGCGTGTCTGAACTTGATGATGCGATATCGCTCGACAGTGCCTTCCAGCGGCTGATGCATGCTCAGGGCGCGCCGTCCTACGTTCTCTTGATGTGGCTCATGGCGAAGCAACAACAGCTTCAGTTGAGTGAAGTGCAGCTTGAGGCCATCGTGGATCACCTAACCAGCTTCTTCGTGCGCCGCAACTTGACCGGGCACCCGCCGACATACGCTCTGTCGAAGTTATTCATGACGACCATCGATGCCGTGGGTGATTCCCGTGGGGCTGGGGTGCCGGAGATCATCAACGCGAGACTGAACGCCGTCTCGGCGTCCGACGAGGAGTTCCGGGCACGCCTCCTGGGTCGCATCTACGAGGAGAACACTGACATTGCGAGGTTTATTCTGGCGACACTGGCTGAAGACGCTATGACCAAAGAAACCAAGGTTGACCTTTGGCGTCAGGAGAAGAACCACTTCGTCTGGACGATTGAGCACATCCTTCCACAGGGCGAGAATCTCCCTACTGCGTGGCAGGAGATGCTCGGAGGTGCAGATCATGCTGCCCAGGTGCAGGAGGAGCATAGGCACACGCTCGGGAACCTGACGATCACTGCGTACAACAGCAATCTAGGTAACAAGTCCTTTGTCGAGAAACGCGACCGTAAAGACTCCAAGGGGCGGCATATTGGATATCGCAACGGCCTTTCGCTCAATGAAGAACTGGCCGCAAGAGAGTCTTGGACCGCCGAGAACATCGAGAACCGCACGAACGAACTAGCGGAACGGGTGATGGCACGCTTCCCACTTCTTGGAGTTGGGAATACCTCACGTCCATGACACCGGGACGTCGCGAAGGGGCAAACTAGAGTCCGCATTAGCGGGCATCCTTCACCTAGGTGGGGATCGCGGGATTGAATCGACCGAGCGCTTTCAAGTGGCCTTCGATGAAGGGAAGGGTGCGTCATTGATCCCCGGGTGCAGAACACTACGATCCGTAAGCTGTCGCAGCCCAAAGCTGCCCGCTATCTGAAGTCACTCAGAGTGCCACCAGGGAACAGGCTGGAAGCACTCAAGGGCGATCGTGTGGGGCAGCACAGCATCCGCGTCAATGCGCAATGGCGCATCTGTTTCGTCTGGAGGGATGGGGGTGCAGAGGATGTCGAACTCGTCGACTACCACTGACGTGGACCGGATCGAGCCGATTCACCCTGGTGAGATCCTCATGGAGGATTTCATTGAGGGCTTTGGGATCACCCAGAACAAGCTGGCTGTCTCCATCGGTGTTCCGCCGCGGCGGATCAACGAGATAGTGCATGGCAAGCGAGGCATCACGGCGGACACGGCGATCCGGCTCGCCCGATACTTCGGGACATCCGAAGAGTTCTGGATGAACTTGCAGTCGAACTACGAACTGCGGCTGGAGAGGCGCCTTCTTCAGGCACAGATCGAAGCCATTGCACCGCTACAGCGGGCATGACCGATCCTCGTCAGCCGGAATGGGGCCAGTCGATCGTCCGCTATGACTCGGCCCATAGGGACGCTGCGCTAGACGTCGCTCTGCGGTCGTGAGGCCCGTTTTCGTAGGCGTGAGGGAACCTGTGCCGGGTGCGAACGCTGGTCCGTTACGCGCTACTTCAAGTGGATCGGTTGACACTACCTCGTTTTGAGTCGTCGTAGACCTTGTCGCGGCGACCGATGGAGAATACTTCAATCGTGACTACGTCATCGTGGATGAGGGCGAGGATCCGGTAGGAGCCCACGCGGTAGCGCCATTCGCCTGAGCGGTTAGCGGTCAGGCCCTTGCCACAGGCGCGAGGGTCGGCGCATCCATCGAGGTTGTTCTTGATCCACGTCGCCAAAATCTTTGCGTCGAATCGATCCAGTTTCCTGAGCTGCTTGCGGGCTCGGGCGGTGAGCTCGACGCGGTAGGTGCCGACCCGCGCGGTCATCAGGCGATTTCGGCGAGGACTTCGTCGATGCTGTAGCGCTCGCCGGAGTCTTGCGCGATGGCCTCGCGTAGCTCTTGGAGGTCGTAGGAGTCCTCGATCTTCTCCAAGATCGCCGTACGGGCGAAGTCGGAGATCGTGACCCCCTCGAACTTGGCGAACTTGCGGACGAGTTCGGCGTCCTGCTCGTTCATGCGCACTGTCATGGTGCTCATCGTTCCCCCTTGCATCACTTGAATACACTGTATTCACCAGGTTGTGTGGAGGCAAGTGTGCCGCCACTGGCGTGGGCGGTGCCGGGAGTGGCTGACCTGACCCGCGCGAGTGGACTCAGGTTTCCCATCGAGTTTCGCCATCAACCAGGACTTCGGTCGGTGTCATACCTAGTTTTGATGCGATTGCCTGGGAGGCAGCGTGCTCCGGGTGAACGTGGGCCACCAGATTGCAGACGCCTCGCTGGCGAAGATATTGAAAGAGCAGTTCCGCTGCACGGGATGCATGACCCTGACCCTGCCAGGGCCGTCCGATGACCCATGCAATCTCGGTCGGTCCGCCGTCGTGGGGCACCGTTGCCTGCACATAGCCGATGAGCTTTTGGCCGGGATCAAGGACAACTGCCATGTTGATCCATTCCGCGGACCGATCTGGTGATTGGCCTCGGGTCTGAATTGTGTAGCGCTGTTCGAGCTCCGCGACGGTCGGCGGTTCGCCACCCATGAATTGGTAGAGCGTGGGGTCTGACAACACCCCAACCATCACCTCGGCGTCTTGGATCGTGATGGGGCGCAGTGTCACGGTATTTGGCATAGGGACAGTGGACCATTGGCACTGTTGTACGGCAACCAGAGCTCCCTGTGCCGCTCAGGCGTTGGAGGGTCAGCTCGATGTACGGACCGCTGCGGCGGCCTGCGCGGAGACCGAGCTCCCCGTCCCCCATACGGATTTCAACTTCGCGCCAATGCCGCTCGTTTTGTCGGTTTAGATCGCTCACATTTGCTGGAGACCGTCGTCGAGTAACGACGACGGTCGGGTCGTCGCCTTCGATGTCAACGCCAGCGAGCGGGCTCCTGGCAAGGACTTCCGCGAGCTCGTGCAGCTGCGCGACCTGCTGGGGAGCGCTTCACCGGCGGCATCATGCTGACGATCGGTAGTCGTTCCTCCGGTGTAACTGTGTCCATAGGGTCGATGTCACCGCACCTCAGACTCGCCTCAACCGGACTACCACATCGTGGGAATGGTGAGCCCCAGCGCCACCGGCCACGTCGCGCTCGCGGCGATCGTCTGTGACCACCTTCCATTCGCCCGTAGCTACCGCGTAATCCCTGACGTGACCCGGCGTGATGAATTCGTCCGAATTGAAACCGTGCGCCTGGGCGTGCTCACAGTCGACGTCGTGATGCACCACCAACAGCGTTCCGCCCGGCGCAACCAGGTCGAGTAAGCGGCGTTCGGCCACCTGTTGCGACGTTCTGGGAAGCACGGGGTACTGGCCACTGACAAGGTCAAAGGCGCCAGATGGGAGCTTGGATTCAAGCAGCCCCTGGGCAACACCCGTGATGCTCACTCCGGCCGTCGAAGCTGCGGTGAGGGTCCGCCCGATCGCCTGTGAAGAAATGTCCAGGGCAGTCACCTCCCACCCTTGTTCCGCAAGCCAGACGGAGTCGGCGCCCTCTCCGCACTCCACGTCCAAGGCGCGCCCCACCGGAAGATCGGCCACTTCACTGATCAAGGTGCCGTTCGGTTGCCCGCTCCACACCTGTTCACCGGAATACCGCTCGTCCCAGTGTTCTCGGGTGTGTGCGCCCGACTGAGATGCCGCGTGCTCGTTCAAGGTCATCCACACAGTGTGTCAGTGCAACGTGTTCGTCACGGTAAGCACGACGACGCTCGGTCCAGTGCCGTTCGTATCATGGGAGACTCAAGTCATGACCATCACCGTGAGCTTCGACAGGGGCGCCAGCGTTCGTGCCGCTGAACGCTAGCAGGTTGCGCGCTATTCAATTGAACATCCGGCTCACTAGGTACAATCTACAAACATGAGCGATCAGCGCTACCACCTGGTTTATCTAGAAGCGACGTCCGAGAACGTTGGGCGCCTGTCCCAAGAACTGCGCGAGTGGTTGCGTTCTGAAGGCTGGTCCATCGAAGCGGAAGGGCTGTCCGATTGGCTCTCGCCGAGTAGTGGGGCGATTCCAGCGGACCGTTACGGACCGCGCATGAAGGATCTGGCTCGGAGTCTGGATATGGACTATTACGACGACGAAACTCTGACTGTGTATGACTCCTGGGAGATGTACGACGGCGCTCAGGCTCTAGAAGGTGTCATCTGCCTGCGCTGTAACTTTATGGTGAGCGACGACGACTGGGATCTCTATGAATTGGGCGATGAGTGGATGCGCACCCGCGTTGCCCCGGAGCTGACTTGTCCTGCATGCGGAACAACGATCCCCATGGACTATTGGGGCCTGGACAGCGGAGTCGCCGTCGGGACTCTGGCTGTCACCATAGAGCTGTGGGATGTACGGGACAACCTCCGCGATGCATTACGAGAGCGCTTTCCTGGTCGTTGGGCAGGAATTTATCAGCGTATCTAGCGTGCGTGTAAGACTCCGCGACACTCATGGCCAGGCAGTCATGCTATTGATGGTGGCGGGGCTTCTTCGGTGTGAGACCGGTCTAACCCAGAAGGTTTAAGCGCTGGCCGGCAGCCCACTCAGCAGAGGCCGCCGATGATTCCAAACCCACGTAACACATGCACCGCACCCAACAAACCGATCAGTGCAGTCAGTGGCACGATCAGGGCGGGAGTCATGCGTGTTTCCCGGGGGCGGCGCGACCAGGCCACTACCCCTATGACGGCGCTCACGAAGCAAATGACAGCGATCATCATTGCGCCGATATCGAAATACGTGCACTGCGTTACGACACCGTTGGTGGTGGTTCTTGAATACATGGAGAGCCGCAGGAAGAAGCCCACCAGGCTGGCGGCAAGTCCCACCCAAAGACCAACGGGAATCTTGCCCCAAGCACTCTTGGGCTCTTGATTACGATTGCGGGGCGACTGACCGTAGGGATTGTGAGGGCCGGTCTGGTCATAGGGTTGGCTCATGGTTCGTCTCTCCAAGTTGTGGCCGACCAATCCGACCTAATGTGCGAGTGCAAACATGCGCTAACTTTGTCATCTTTGGTGGTTTAGCGCAAGAGCTGTAGCTCCGCTACGATCTGGCTCATGGTGGGCCTTGAACGAAGTGATCGAGCTGATGGAGGCCACATGGGTGTGGTCGTGCTCAGGGGTAGGTTGATCTGTGCGAACGCAGAAGAAGCCTCTATGGTCCGCCGCCATCTTGATCGGCACGTAAACCTGACTCGTGCCGAGCCTGGATGTCTGTATTTCAGCGTTGAGCCGGCAGATGAACACTATGTCTGGCAGGTCTCCGAACGTTTTGAGGATCAGCAATCCCTCGACGCACACCAGGAGCGCGTACGATCAAGTGAATGGGGTCGAGTGACTGCACATATCAAGAGGGACTACGTCATAGAAGTCGTGGGCCTCGATTCTCAGGCCTGAGTCTCCGGAATCTATCGCGGGTTTCGGTGCTGCCGTTTTGTGGCCAGTTTCGGACGAGATGATATAGATACACGACTCAGAACCTGATCACAGGGCAGTACGTCGTCGCCCATCTCCGGGGCGACTCCGCTGACGTTTGTGATTGCAACGGCTGAGTGGAAAATTCACCGGAATGGTGAGATCGTTACCGCTTAGGAGAGACATCAAATGCCATTCCAAGGACCGTTCGTACGGGGATGTTGCCGCCGTAATCATCTTCGAGTTGCTGCATGCCGAGCTTTCGGGCGACGCGCTCAGATGCCGTGTTGTCGGGGTGAATGATCGCCACGAGTTCTGTAGCACCCACAACATCGCGTGCGTAGTCGCGGCATGCCATGGCAGCTTCTGTTGCGTATCCATTGCCCTGGGCCCGGGTGACGATGTGATACCCGACCTCCAATTTTGGTATTCCATTCACCTTCTGCCAGGTGAGTCCGCAATCCCCGATGAAATCGCCGTCGTGGGTTTCCACGATCCAGAGGCCGTATCCATGGTCCGCATAATTTTTTTTCGTTCCAGGCGATCCATGCGGCTGTCTGCTCGCGAGTCTTTGGCGCAGGGTAGAAGCGCATGACTTCTGGGTCTCCCAACATGCTTGCCATGAGATCGATGTCGGCGGGGCCCATACAGCGGAAGCGGAGGCGTTCGGTGAGAATCGGAGTTACCTAATTTATTCTAAGTACCCGCCCCGAACAGGGTGACTACGGGCGTCAGCTCTAAATTGTTCCCTTGTCTTACCGCCTGTGAGACATTGGGGTATGGCTTCCACAATCACTTTCCGACCAGCCATCAACCTCGATGGCAACCACACGCGCGTGCTGGTCAACCAGGATGCAGCCGTTGACCCCAGCCGGTTCGGTGACCGGGTGGGGAACTACTTGGGGTTCGACGAACAACGCGCCGTCGATGCAGCGTTGCGTCTGGTGCTAGCGCTTTGACTTACCGTGCGCAGAATCTTTCCTCTAACGGCGCGGAGCCGGTGATCACGACTGACCGATTGCGGCTCACTGTGCCGCAGGACGCTGATGTGGACGCGGTTTTCGAGATTCATTCGGATTTGCGGACCTCTAGGCACCGTCCTGACCTTGTGATGCGCTCACGAGCGCAAGCTGTAGCGCTTATTGAAGGGTGGCAAGCTGACTGGACCGCTGATGGGATCGGCTATTTCGTGGTGTCCACGTTGGCGGGCGACCGGATTGGCTTTGCTGGAGCGAGGCGATCCGTGGAGAAGGACGAGGCAGTGTTGAACCTCTATTACCGTTTCGCGCCCCGTGCTCAGGGGCACGGCTATGCCGCAGAGGCGACGCGAGCTGTCCTCGCATGGGCTGAGGGGGTCAGTGCCAAGCGGCCCATCGTTGCGGTGATCGACCCTTCAAACGCAGCATCGGTGCGTCTGGCACTCACATTAGGTATGCACCGCGATCCTGCAGGCGGAACGCCTGGTGTTGAAGACCTGTACCGATTTTGAGGCGCCCAGTCTGCCCGAACAATCACGACGTCCTCCAAGCTGCGGATGAGTGTGCTGCGGGAGGACATGTGGCCGAGGTGGTAGCCGCACTGTGAGGCTGATGTCCGCGCTAGCCTGATGCCATGGATGTGATGACCATGGACGAGTTGATGGCACTGGAGCGCCAAGGCTGGGACGCGCTTTGCCGTCAGTCTGGCGCCTCCTTCTACGGGGCATTGATGACCGAGGACGCTGTGATGGTACTAGTGAACGGTTTGGTGATGGACAAAACTGAGGTCGTGCAGTCCCTTGACCAAGCGCCGGGGTGGGACCGCTACGAGATCAGTGATCCTCGCCGCGTGGAACTGGGATCTGAATCGGCCGCGCTGGTATACAGGGCAAGAGCTCACCGGGCGGGTGATCTGCCTTTCGACGCGGCCATGACGAGTGTTTACGTCACGGTAGATGGGGCTCCACGCCTCGCCCTGTATACCCAGACGACTGCAACACACTGATCTGTCGCAGCTGAGGCGCCCACTCTTGGCCTGAGCTGACAGCTTGCAACCCCAACGAGTGTTCTGGGTTAAATGTCTCATTTAACCCAATCATGGTGTGCACATCAGGTCTCCCATTGAGTTTCCCCGTCAACGGTCGCATCCGTTGGTGTCATGCCCAACTTCCGCGCGATTGCCTGTGAGGCGTAGTGCTCGGGGCGAATGCGGGCCACCAAATGGCTGATGCCTTGCGCACGGAGATGTCGGACAAGCTGTTGCGCCGCG
This sequence comes from Kocuria sp., assembly GCF_030538595.1. Taxonomy (GTDB): domain Bacteria; phylum Actinomycetota; class Actinomycetes; order Actinomycetales; family Micrococcaceae; genus Kocuria. The sequence goes on along the minus strand of NZ_JAUNTS010000001.1, from coordinate 116,346 downwards.
CAGGTCGCGTGGTCGCGCCCCTGCCAAGGTTTACCGATGACCCATACATCCCAGTTGACGGGATTCGGCCCAGGTACTGGTTCGGCAACGTTGCTGAGTCACCTCATGCGAGTAGCGTTGCAGTAGATCGTTGGAGAGGGGATGGGACATGAGCCAGAACATCGGCGAAACAGTACTCACCGCAGAGGAGATCAAGGCTGGGCTCGACGACGTCGCTGCCCGTCTCAATGCCGATTTTGACTCAGCGGTGGTGATCACAGTGGTACCGGGCGGAATTCTGGTCACGGCAGATCTGGTGCGGCAATTGACCTTTGACGTGGCCATGGACTGGATTTCTTGCCCGCACACACCTGGTGAACGCCAGAATGCCTCACCGATTGTCTATTACCAGAACGTGCAGATTGAGGGCCGCGACGTCCTTTTGATTGATGACGCCATTGAATCAGGCGGAACCATGAAGCGCTTGGTGGAGCACATTGCCGGATTTAATCCGGCGTCGATTTCTGTGGCAACCCTTTTTGTGAAACCCGGACGGGTTGAGATACCGGTCCGTCAGTACTTTGCTCGTGAGATGGCCAGCGATGACATGCTGGTTGGCTTTGGGTTGCCCTGGCAAGACAAATTGCGCAACCTGCCGTACGTGGCCAAGCTGACGCCTGACGCCTGAGCTTCCCTGCCGAAATATCCGGCCACCGGCGATGATCGGCCGAGTTAAGCCCGTACGCCATCCAGGAACAGCTCCAGATGCCGCCGATAAGCCTCCGGCTCTTGGGGGGTGGCGTCCATGATTCCCACCAGAGCAAGTTGCAGCAATGCAATGTCCCGCGCCGTACAGTCTTGGCGCAATGTGCCTTGCGAGTGGGCGTTGGTTACCAATTGTTCGATCAACGGATTCATCACTGCTTTGCACTCGCGGACGGAGTCAAAAACCGACCCCGCTGGGCACATGAGGGCCCGCAAGCCCTTGTTCCCAGCCTGGAGGCGCATGCTCTCCTCCAGGTAGTCCATCAGGGCTTGCCAGGAATCATCAGCTTCAGCACTGACCCGCGCTCGGTCGACTTCCGCCTCCAACTGCGGGCTTGTGGGTTGGTGTGGATGCCTCCATTCGCGCCGGTGAAATGCACACGGAATCTCAGGCTTTGGCTGAGTTGGTGGGCCGCCCGTTGCGTTCGATTCAAGAATCCGTGCGTGCGGCGGTGTGAGCAAGGAATGATTGAGACGGACTGAAGGTGATCAATCGCGTTCCCAAGCCCCTGCCGCCCATGGGTCTCATCACGACGGCGCCTTCAAGCTCCGGGTACGCGCGAGCCACTATGATGGCAGCCAGCCCCAACTGCTCTGCCGTTTGATCTGCTCGAATGGCGGGGTAGTGGGCGATGATTCTATGGTGAACACGAACCCACTCCTGCTGTGAACGGTGCACTGACCCTAGTAGTTGCCTGATCTTGAACACGCCACAGGCAGGGGCGCTGTGTTTCTGGTGATGGTCCCCACGGACGTGTCATGGATGCTGATGTAGTTCAAGAATCGAACCTTTGATACATTCGCATCGATTTGATGTCTACGAGTGGATGCGACGATGAGCTCAATCGACCGCAGGGCCGTGCTGGGGCACGCTGCATGGGCGGTTCCGGCCGTCGCTGTTGCCACGGCGGCACCGGCTTACGCAGCCTCCCAGTCTATGGACTTGGCTTTATGGCAGACCAACCACCATTTGCCTGCTGCTGCAGGTGCTGACACTTTCCGGCTGGCGTGGGTGGGTAGCTCAAATCGGCCTACCTCCGGTCTGGTGATCACCCTGAGGGCGTATGAGATTTACAGGGCGCTCAATGCCGCCGGGGTTACTCCCATGCTGCAAACCAGTAGCTCCGTCTTGACCCTGGGGGCGCCAATCCGAACCACGGACACGGGTTACCGCGGAGGGGCTGCGCAAACTTCCCCACGTGCGGTGAACACCTGGCAGCAGACCATCACATTGCCCGCCGGTTTTACTTCCGCGGGGTCAGCAGATTTTCAGATCAACTGGCCAGATCGCAATGGAGTAAATGGGACGTGGCAATACACCTTTGAGATCACCCAGCGCCTACCGTCCCCCACTGGAGAGACGGCCGACGACAATTCGGGCAACGACGTTCTGATGGCCAATCGAAGCTCCGTGTGGGTGCGCACGGAGCCCATGGTGGGCCGATGGAGCCTGTGGGACAACCGAACTCTGGATACGTCCGTGTTCTATCGGCAGTACGGCACCATCCCCAGTGTGAGCTACCCGGCTGGCTACGTCCCCGTTTACACGGCCCCCACTCTGGGGTGATGCGCTTCTGGGTAGAAGCCATCTTTTGCCCCGGGCGACGGCGGAGCCCCACCTCAACCAGCAACACCTCAACCAGCAACGGAAGGTGGCCGACTGGTGAGGCGGGGCTCTCAGGCTGTCAGCCGCGGGCTGCGGTTTCGTCAGCCGAAGCTACGGTAAAGCGTGCTCCCCGGTGCGCCGGGTTCTCGATCTCGTCCAGTGCGGCCACGGCAAAGTCCTGGGTGGACACGAATCCGCCGGCGGGGGTGTTCTCGGCGATCAGATATTTGCCCGTGCGCACACCCGGGGCGATCTCAGGAGACGGGGCGATCATGGTCCACTGCGCGCTGTTCGACGCGGAGTAGTCGGCGAACACCTGGGCAAAGGACTTGGCTTCCGGCAGGTATTCGGCTGGGAAATCGGGGGAGTCCAGCAATAGTCCGTCGCCGGCCTGGAGAGCGCCTGCGCCGCCAACCACCAATAAGCGGCCCGCTGGTGCGGCGGCGATCAGGCGTTGGTGAGCGTTGACGACGGCGTCGTAATCGTCGCGTCCCGCCACGGAGATCACGGTGGCTTCGGAAGAATTGATGACCTCCATCACGGCATCCGTGTTGTTGAAATCAAGGCTCTGCGTGGGCGTATCACCCACGCTGCGACCGCTGCGGGTGTACCCGTGGACCTGGTGTCCGCGAGCGGCGGCTTCCGCCACCATTTCAGAACCGACCATGCCTGCTGCGCCGATGACTGCGATCTTCACGATGTCCTCCTGAGTGTTTGGCTTTGACCAACTGAATCAATAGTATGGATTGGTAACTGATTACCTCAATGTAACTAATGGAAGGATGCACGATTGTGACAGATGCAACAGTTGTTCTGGATCGCGCGGAGCTCCCTGCTGATGTGTTGAATCAGGACTGCCCGTCACGAACGGTTCTGCGTCATTTGACGGATCGCTGGACTCCCATGATCGTGACAGTCCTGGCCCATGGTGAGCCTGTCCGTTTCACCGAGTTGCGGCGCACCATCCAGGGCGTTTCTCCCAAAGTGCTCACGGAAACACTGCGCTCCATGGAACGTGACGGTTTGGTGCTGAGGCAGGTCACAGCCAGTGTGCCGCCGCGTGTTGACTATCAGTTGACTGAACTGGGGGCATCAACTGTGGGACCGCTGGCAGCCTTGCGATCATGGGCTGAGCAGCACGTCGATGCAGTGCAGGAAAACCGGAACCGCTACGACGACGCCCGGGAACTCCGATGACAACGGACCCAACTCCCCGTGGGCGGATGGATGTTCAACTCTGGCGCTGTGCGGCCAAGGCCACCTTGACCAACTCCACAGCCACGGTGTCATCCACTCCGAGTCTGCGAATCTGCGCCGCAAATTGACGGGCGGCATGGGCTGCGGCCCGGTCAGCGGACTCTGCCGTTCCGGTCACGAATGACCCGTGCCGACCTCGGGTTTCAAGTACTCCCTCGACCTCCAGTTCCTTGTAGGCACGGGCCACCGTGTTGGGGGCCAGGCTCAGCTGCTCCGCCAATTTTCGCACCGGTGGCAGGTGATGACCGGCAGGTAATTCCCCGGACTCCCGCGCAGCAGTGATCTGCTGTTTGATCTGCTCAAACGGCGGGACGGTGGAGAGCTGGTTGATCTGGAACATGGGGCCTCACTCCGGGAGCCAGTTGTGAGTTGACTCTAACAATCCGGGGCCTTGACCAGGTGTTGTCCACCGTTTTCCGAAAGCGGCTGGTCAGTAGTCACCCTTGATCACAAAGTACGAACCGCGAATTGTCCCCGCCAGCTTGGACTTTTGCCGCGCGAACTTGAAATTCGACAGCTCCGTCGGAACGTCCATGCCCTCCGAGAGCTTGAAGCCAACGGCTCGCTTGCTGCCGGCCTCCCGGCCCCACAGGACATTGATGCTCAGCCCGGATTCGTAGAACACATGCACCCAGTGGATGTCTTCGACGTCGTTGACGCTCACCTCCAGCGGGCGGGCGCCAATCACAATGTCGCGCTCCTCCCGCAGGATACGCGTCACCCATTCCAGGGTGTCCGCAGCTTCAGTAGCCGGTGTGACCTCATACGAATGCTTGTACTTGTTGGCAAAGTAGCGGGCCTCGTTGGCCCGTAAGCCCGCCAGGGCTTCGGCAACCGGTGAAGATTCCAGGCCTTGCGTGGAAACGTCTTTGAAATCAACGGCTGTGCTCACGGTTTCTCCTCTGCCAGCGCTGCCCGTGATGCTTCCTGCGCCTTGCTGATGGCAAGAGTTGCAGTGTCATGGGCATCTCCCTGTTGCGTCAATTCACGCATGTACAAGGCACCATAGGTGAAACTGGGCTCTCCGGCAGACCGAGCAGCCATTGCCAGTTCCTTCAAGTGGGTGCAAGCCACCACGGAATCCTGTGCTGTGCCCAGAGCTTCCGTGACCTGTTCCCAGGCTTTGGCGCCAGTCACATAGCGTTGATTGGTCTTGGCAAGGGCCTCGAAAGCATAGCGCGCAGCTTTGGCTTTCTTTCGAGTTTCGTGCGCCAACTCCATCTGAGCTCCCGGCTCAGCCGCCTGCGTGGCCCGCCACCGCTTCACCACCCGTTGGGTGGCTTTCTTGAGCAGTGGGTCCAAGACTCTGCGGAAAGGTTCATCGGCCACCGGCCGTGTGGGAGGGGCAGTCGCCAGCTCGGTCAGTGCATTCAGCAACTCCCGGTGGCGGGTGGAGTTCATGGCTTTCACCAGCTCCGCATGAGCCCGGGTGTGCCAAGCGTCCAGCTCGGACTTCAAGCGCTCGCGGACCGGACCTACGACGGCGTCGTGGGGCAAGGTGCCAAGGGTCTCCACAAGGCGCTGCCTGAGAACCTCGGCATCCCGGGGGCCGCCCAGAACCTCCCCGTACCACTTCAGTTCGGCGCGGAGGGGGTCCGTGGCGTCTTCATGGAAGATTGTGCGGAAGCTGCGCAGTGTGCTGCGCAATCGGCGAGTGGCCACACGAGTCTTGTGAACCGCGTCAGGTTGATCGGCGCGTAAGGCGTCCTGGCGTGAGTGAATCGCATCCACCTGCGCCTTGAGATAGTCGCTGATCACATCCCCGGCAGTTGGAAGCTGCGCGCCCATGCCCATCACACTCCTTGGAAACCACACCTCTGCCCTCCAATGTATCGGGGGATGTACTGCGGTGAGGAGGGGAGGGCCGGTACTTGTCCCGGGTCCGGTGGCGCCTTCGGTACAGTGGAAACATGAAGCTGACACCGGAACTCGAAACCAAGTTCAACGAACAAATCACCATGGAGTTTGAGGCTTCGCTGGTCTATCGCCAGTTGGCTGTTGAAGCTGATGTGCAGGATCTGGTGGGAATGGCTGCCTGGCTGCGCCATCAGGCAGATGAAGAGATTGTGCACGCCAACAAGTTCATTGACCACGTCACGGACCGGGACGGGCACGCCACCATCGGTGGAATTGCTGCGCCGCAGGTGCCGCAGGCCCCCACGGCCGTGGAAATCTTCAAGGCCGCCTTGGCACACGAACAGAAGGTCTCCGAATCCATCCGTGAGCTCTACCGGGCTTGCGAATCTGCCGGTGACCTGGATTCCCGCCCCTTGCTCAACTGGTTCCTGGATGAACAGATTGAAGAAGAGGCCACGGTGAGTGAAATTGTGGGCCGCTTGGAACGCGCTGGCGACGACGGCGCCGGCCTCCTGCGTCTGGATGATGAGCTGGGCGCTCGTCCAGTGGCCACCACCGAGAACGACCACTGACCCGCACGGAGAACGCAAAACGGAGCAAGCAGAGAGGTGGGGGGGGGGGGGGGGGGGGGGGGGGGGGCCCCCCCCCCGGGGGGGGGGCCCCCCCGCCGGCGCCCGCCCCCC
>NZ_JAUNTS010000001.1:0-110189 GCF_030538595.1 Kocuria sp. | reverse complement strand
AGTCCTCCACCCCCACCGGCGCGGGCGGGGGCTGCGCTGGCCCCCGCGGCGGCCCCCCCCCCCACCTCTCTGCGCAGTGGCGCTACCCCGTGACCTCCCGGACGTCTTGGGGAGTGGCCGAATAGAAGCCCAGAAGACGGCAGTTGGCCTTCTGGAGTGCGGCGGTCATGGACTCATGCCAAGCCTGCGTCACCGTGGCAGGCAAGGTGTGCGGGGAGGAGACTGCGACCAGCATGGCCCCCACATCCTCCGGACCATGTTCCACCAGCTGGGCAATGGAGGTGGCAACTTCAGTTCGCTCGGCATCAGAACAACTCCAGTGCATGCCACCGATCTTGATGGGCGCTGGATGACCAACACCGTGGGAATCGCACAGCTCCACCAGCATGGTGTTCTGATGTCGGTCGCTGATGCTGACAATCAGGTCCACCACATCAGCCCCCAATCCGGGGGTGTTCAGAGGGAGTGTGGACCAGTTCTGGGGTAGGTCTTCAAAGCTCATGTATTCATGCTGCGCCCTACCCGCACCCGATGCACGGGTCATGTTCAACCTGTGGATAACTTTGCCGACCGCGTTGCTGCACTCGATTGCCACACCTGATTCCCACACCCGATTCATGGTGCGTGGGGCAGGCTGTACCCCTTCAGGTTTTGTCCATGCTCCGTGGAGGGGATGATTAGAAAGCATCCGGAAGCCGTGGATTTTTGATGACGCATCAACAATTCTGAGGGTTTTCCCAGGAAGGGTTGGATCGGATGTGGCGGTTGCCCTGCGATGCCCGCGCTGACGCGGAAGAGGGCCTCTGGGCTAGTTCCCAGATAACATTCAGATAACGAAAACATCACGTTTTAATAACGCTGGCGACCAGATTTGGGTTGCTGAGACGCCGTTGGGCTCCGTACGTTCATCGGCATCTCAGCACCGCGCTGAGTCTGGTCGCCCCAGGCGGCCACCGTCCACCGCGAAGGATTCGCCATGAAGAAGACCCTGGTCACCACCGCCGCCGTTTTGGCTCTGGCCGGCGCCGCCGCAGCGCCGGCATCAGCCGCCGATTGCTTCAGGGGCGCTGAGCAGGTTTCGCCCTCCAGCTTCTCCGCCGCAGCGCAACCGGAGCGTCAGGAAGCCCAGGCTCAGAACATCAGCTTCCAGTCCGTGGCCGCACCGCAGGTCAACAGCCAGGACGTTGGCCAGGCGGCTGAACCCTCAGCGCAGGTCACGACGGCGCCCGCCACAGATTCCGCCACCACGGATGGTGGAACCCAGGTCACCACGCAGTCCACCACCACGACCACCTCGGATGCTGCGACGTCGTCGTTCTCAGATCAGGTGGCGCAGGAGATGCTGGGCATGATGAATCAAGCTCGCGCAGAAGCCGGACTGGCTCCGCTGAGCACCAATGCCGATCTGACCGCCATTGCCGCCGGATGGTCTCAGCAGATGGCCGCCAGCAACTCGGCCAGCCACAGCCCCACGTTCATTGAGCAGACCCAGGCCACTGGTTCCACCAACATGGCTGAGAACGTGGCCTATGACGTCACCTCCGGCAAGTCAGTGCAGGAGACCGCGCAGTACTTCTACAACTTCTGGATGAACAGCCCGGGCCACTACGCCAACATCATGAATCCGGACCTCAATGCCATTGGCTTCAGCCTGGCTGAGTCCTCCAACGGATACGTGTACGCCACTCAGAACTTCGGCTCCTACTGAGTCGCAGGCCACGGGGGCAAGCCTGACGGAGATCTGCAGATCTCGCCTGGTGAAGGGGTGAGGGGACGCATGCGCCCCCTCACCCCTTCGGGCTTCAGGGGATCTCTTGACCAATGTGATCCATGCCATAGAACATGAGGTTGTGGGTACGGCGGGTTCCGGTCCCCGGATTTCGCTGCTCGGACACCACCATGACAAGGAGGTCATGATGTCGAACAACCGTGCTGTTGCGTACAAGGGTCCAGGGATTGTGGAGGTGGTGGACATTGACTACCCCACCTTTGAGTTGAAGGACGGGCCGGGGGTCAATCCAGCCAATGTGGGGCGCCAGCTGCCGCACGCGGCCATCTTGAAAGTGGTCACCACCAACATCTGTGGTTCGGACCAGCACATGGTGCGGGGGCGAACAACAGCCCCGGACGGTCTGATTCTTGGGCACGAAATCACGGGGGAGGTGGTGGAGACGGGGCCGGGGGTCGAGTTCATCAAAGAAGGTGACCTCTGTTCCGTTCCGTTCAACATTTCCTGTGGCCGCTGCGTCAATTGCAAAAAAGGGCGAACGGAAATTTGCCTCAACGTCAATCCGGACCGCCCCGGCAGCGCCTACGGCTATGTTGACATGGGTGGATGGGTTGGTGGCCAGGCTGAGTACGTATTGGTTCCTTACGCGGACTGGAACCTTCTGAAATTCCCTGACAGGGACCAGGCCATGGAGAAGATCTTGGATCTCACCATGCTGTCTGACATCTTCCCCACCGGTTACCACGGGGCGGTCTCAGCAGGTGTGGGCCCTGGTTCCAGCGTTTACATTGCGGGCGCCGGACCCGTTGGCCTGGCCGCTGCAGTCGGGGCGCAACTGTTGGGTGCTTCTGTGGTGATCGTGGCGGACATGGTTGACGAACGCTTGGAAGCGGCAGCGGCTTTCGGATGCGAAACGGTCGATGTGTCTCAGGAAGACCCTCGTCAAGGCATCGCAAGGATTTTGGGGCACGAGGAAGTGGATTGCGGTGTGGATGCGGTCGGTTTTGAAGCCCGCGGGCATGGAGCGGGTGCATCGGAAGCACCAGCCACAGTGCTGAACTCCCTGATGGACATCACAAAAGCCGGAGGTGCGCTGGGAATTCCAGGGCTCTATGTCACCGGTGACCCGGGAGGTGTTGACGACGCCGCCAAGGAGGGTTCGCTGTCCCTGCGGCTTGGTTTGGGCTGGGCCAAATCGCTGTCCTTCACCACCGGACAATGCCCCGTCATGCGCTATCACCGGCAGCTCATGGAGGCGATTCTTCATGACAAGGTGAACATTGCCCAAGCGGTCAATGCCACACCGATTGGATTGGACCAGGCCCCGCAGGGTTACGCGGAGTTCGATTCAGGGGTGGCCAAGAAGTTCGTGATTGACCCGCACGGGCTGACCGGAAAAGTCTCCTGACACCAGGGTCAGTTCAGCCTGACTGAGGCTCCCAACGTCTGGCGGAGTTCAACCAGAAGCATGGGGCCGGTAGGCCGCAGCAGGGGGCGAGGGGCGCATGCGTCCCCTGGCCCCCTGCATGCTTTACCGTGGCAGGGTGAGAACCATGGAAACGGGTGGGCCCAAGCTCTCTGCGGCCGCAGCCCGCCGTATTGCCCTGGCCGCTCAGGGTTTTCTGGACCCGCGGCCTGACCCCGGTGCGGTGACCACCCGGCACCTGAATCGTGTCATGCAGCGGGTCAAAGTGGTGCAGATTGACTCGGTCAATGTCCTGACACGCAGTCACTACCTGCCGTTCTTCTCCAGGCTGGGTGGCTATGACACGTCCCGCCTGGATGCCATGCGGGACCGCAGCCCACACCGGTTGGTCGAGTACTGGGCGCATGAAGCCAGCTTGATTCAACCCAGTACCTGGCCGCTGTTGAACTTCCGCATGGAACGGGCCAGAGATGAGGCGTGGGGCGGCATGCGCAGGATGCAGCGCGAGCGTCCCGACCTGGTGGCCGCAGTCCTCCAAGAGGTACGAGTGAGAGGCCCCATCACGGCCAAGGGGCTGGATGTGGCGTTGGATCTTGACCTTCCTCAGCGCCGTGACCATTGGGGCTGGAATTGGAGCGCGGTCAAAACCGCGTTGGAGTATCTGTTCTGGGCCGGGGAGATCACAAGTACTGGCCGGACGGCGCAATTTGAACGCCGCTACGTGGTGGCAGACAAGATCCTGTCTGTGGACTCAGCGCCGGACAGCGCCCAGGCTCATGTGGAATTGATGCGCGTGGCGGCACACGCCCACGGGATCGGCACCGCCAAATGTCTACGGGACTATTTTCGTCTGGGAGCGGCCGAATCTGCCCAAGCGCTGGCCTACTTGGTGGAGCAGGGAGAGTTGGAGACGGTGCAGGTGGACGGGTGGAAAGGGCCGGTGTACTTGCACTCAACCGCGCGGAAACCGAGAAGTGCCCATGTGGAAGCCTTGTTGAGCCCTTTTGATTCCCTGATTTGGCAGCGCGAACGCACGGAATCCTTGTTTGGCATGAAATACCGCCTGGAGATCTACACGCCGGCTCAGAAGCGCATTCACGGCTATTACGTTCTTCCCTTTCTCTACGGTGATTCCCTGGTGGCCCGGGTTGATCTCAAAGCTGACCGGGCCGCTGGTGTATTGCGGGTCCAACGGTGCACGTGGGAACCGCATGCTCCGCTGCAAGCGCAGGTGGCCCTGGAGCATCAATTACGTGCTTTGGCGCAATGGTTACAGCTGGAAGAAGTTGACACGTGTGAGTCATCCCCGGAGTGAGGCTCCACCAAAGGTTGCTGGGCGCTAGGTTGGTCTCAGGTGTTCACCTCATGTGAATACCGTCACCCATCGGACATGACGGTGGACTGATCCGGGAGAGTGTGGTGCGCAGATCCTCACAGGCCGCACACTCAGTATTTTTTGCTGGCCTCAATCAGGCTGTGGATGAGCATGTGTCACACGGTGGGGGCCTGGAGGCCCCGTTTGCCGTCGTTGACCTGGATGCCTTGAATGCCAACGCGGATGATCTGGTACAACGCGCACGGGGCCTCCCCATCAGGGTGGCCAGCAAGTCCGTGCGCTGCACCGCCATCCTGCGCCATGTCCTGGCACGCCCCGGCTTCAACGGCATCTTGGCCTACTCCCTGCCTGAAGCCATCCACTTGGTGCACTCCGGGGTCAGCGACGACGTCGTGGTGGCTTACCCCACCACACAGCGGGAAGCCGTGCGCACCTTGGCGGGGGAGCGCCAACTTGCCGAACGCATCACGCTGATGGTGGATCATCCGGACCAACTGGAGTTCCTGGAGCGCGCTGCGCCACAGCGTTCCCACGCCCTGAAACTGTGTGTGGATCTTGACTGCTCCCTGCGCGCAGGAAAGCTGCACCTGGGGGCGCGGCGTTCACCCATCCACACTCCCCACCAGGCAGTGGCCCTGACAGATCATGTGGTGCAGCGCATCAACGCCGGTCAGCGCTACCGGGTGGTGGGGTTGATGGGCTATGAAGCACAAATTGCCGGCGTGACAGATTCCAGCCCGGCGGTACGGGTGATGAAGCGCTTTTCGGTCGCTGAACTTGCCAGGCGACGTGCTCAGGCGGTCCACGCCGTGCGGGAGGTGCTGGCTCGCATGGGGCAACCGCCGCTGGAATTCGTCAACGGCGGTGGAACGGGATCACTGGACACCACAGCCAGAGAGGGTGCGGTCACAGAAGTGGCTGCGGGCTCGGGACTGTTCGGACCGCATCTTTTTGATCATTACCGCAGCTTCAGACCGCGTGCGGCGGCTTTGTTCGCGGTGGACGTCGTCCGCCATCCCGCACCCGGGCTGGTCACTGTCTATGGCGGTGGCTGGGTGGCCTCCGGAGCCAGTGGCTCTGACCGGCTTCCGGTGCCGGTTTGGCCACCCGGGCTGAAGTTGTTGGCGGCCGAGGGTGCCGGTGAAGTTCAGACCCCGTTGGCCGTTCGCGGGCATCAGCCCGGTATCGGCACGAGGGTGTGGATGCGCCACACCAAGGCGGGTGAATTGTGTGAGCACGTCAATGATCTGCATCTGATCCACAGCGCAAAGATCATGAACACCGTGCCCACCTACCGGGGAGAAGGAAAGGCATTTTAGGTGAAAAAACACGCTGTCTCCTGGCGTAACTGGTCTGGCCTGGAGAAATGCACCTCAGAAGAGGTGGTGGCTGTTCGCACGGAAGAGGAATTACGCACCACGGTTGCTTGTGCTGTGCAAAGTGGTCGGCGATTGAAAGCCGTGGGTGCCGGGCACAGTTTCAGTTCCATAGCGGTGGCCCCTGATATCCGATTGGACCTCAGTTCATGGTCCGGGGTGGTCGCCACGGATCAAGCACAGAAACGCATCACGGTGCGTTCTGGCACCCACCTGTGGGAAATGCCCCGGATATTGGCGCCCACCGGGCTTGCCATGCAGAATCTGGGGGATATTGACCGGCAAACTGTTTCCGGCGCCATCTCCACAGGAACCCATGGAACGGGATTGGCTTTTGGCGGGTTGGCTTCCCAAGTGGTGGGGCTGCGGTTGCTCACCGGAACCGGGGAAGAACTTGTGGTGGATGAAAGCAGCCCCGAACTTCTGGATGCCCTGCGTGTGGGCCTGGGTGCCTACGGGATCATCACAGAAGTCACGCTGCAACTGGTGGATGCCTTTGACCTCTCCGTGGTGGAAAAGGTTGAACCGCTGGCTGATGTTATGCAGACCTGGGAAGAGCGCTGCCGGCAGGTGGATCATTTTGAGTTCTTCTGGTTCGGCCACAGCAACCGAGTGGTGACCAAAACCTCTCACCGGCTTGCCCCAGGGCGGCAGCCTCATACGTCAAACCGCGGTGTGGCCGCTTTTGTCAATGACGAGATTCTGGGGAACACAGTCTTTGACCTGGCATGTCGTGTTGGGGCCCGAGTCCCGCGCAGTGTTCCGATCATGAATGAAATCGCCACTTCTGTGTGGCATTCTCCACCCAGAACCAGGGCCTCCCATGAACTTTTTGCCAGCCCCCGTAGAGTCCGATTTGCCGAATGTGAATATGCTCTGCGGCTGGAAGACGTCCCGGCGGCGCTGGGAGAGATTCGCTCGGTGCTGCGCCGGAAAGGGATGGCGGTTACGTTTCCCGTTGAAGTGCGCTGCGCAGCCCCGGATACGGCCTGGCTTGCCTCCAACCACGGACGTCCCACGGGGTACATTGCGGTTCATCAGCACAGAAGCGCGGATCACCGCCAGTACTTTGCGGCGGTGGAGGCTGTTCACGCTGTTTTTGGGGGCCGTCCGCACTGGGGCAAAGTGCACCGCCTTGCAGCGTCGGAACTGGCTGAGCTCTATCCGCGGTTCACAGATGCCGTGGAGCTGCGCGCTCGCTTGGACCCCCAGCAGATTTTCGGCAATGACTACATTGACAGCGTTCTGGGGGTCTGAAGCACCGTAGGTGGGCCCCCTGGGCGGGGTCAGTCTGGGTGGGGTCAGCTACAGTGATGGGCTGCCCCATTCCGCGCCAACACTTCCAGGAGTAACCACCATGCGCACCGAACAACAAGCCCTCAAGATTTCCCTGGTGGCGGTGTTGGTTCTGTCCGCTTTGGGGATCGGATTCGGGCTGGTTTCCGGGTCCTTTGCCATCATGTTTGACGGAGTGTTCTCCCTGGTGGACGCTGTCATGTCTGTGGTGTCCATCATGTTGGCGGGACTGATCGCCAAATCCGCCAGCAACACGCTTTCTCGCCGGACACAGGACCGTTTCAACATGGGTTTCTGGCATTTTGAGCCCCTGGTGTTGGCGGTCAATGCCTTGATGATGATTTCGGTGACGGCCTATGCCCTCTTTCAGGCCATTTCGTCACTCTTGACGGGTGGCCGGGAGATCAATTTTGGTCCGGCGGTGGGTTACGCGGCCGTCGTCGTGGTGATCACCCTGGTCATCGGTGTGGTGGAACACCGCGCCAACAGGCGCATCCAGTCAGCTTTGGTGGCCATGGACGTCAAGGGGTGGCTCATGGCCGGTGGGGTGACCGGCGCATTGCTGATCGCCTTTGTGCTTGGCATGTTCCTGGAAGGCACCCAGGCGGAATGGCTGATGCCCTACGTGGATCCGGCGGTCCTGACTGTGGTGGCGATGGTGCTGCTGCCCGTTCCCTTCACGGTCCTGCGGAAATCGGTGGCTGAAATTGCTTTGGTGACCCCAGCAGATCTGCAGCAGCAAGCCCAAGAGGTGGCAGCCGCCGTGGCGCAGCAGGAAGGCTTGCCGCATTACCGCGCCTATGCCTCGCGGCAGGGGCGCGCGCGAACCATTGACATTGTGTTTTACGCCGAACCGGGCATGGCGCCGCGCCCCCTGGAGGATTGGGACCGAATCCGCGACGACGTTCGCGCTCGCCTTGACGGCCATGATCCACACAGCTGGATCACGGTTTCCTTCACCACCAAGGCTCCGCCGACCGTCCCCGCCTGAGACAACATGGCGCCCCTGTTTTGCCTTGTCCAGCGTTTCCCCGTAGAGGATGTGATTGCGGAAATCCCGCGTCACCCCTGAAATGTGGGACGATCCGCAATGTGTCGCATAGCGACATATTGCAATCTATGTGAGCGCATCCTTTACCGTAATGGAAATTCGGAGTTCTGCCACTCCGAAAGGACGCGTTGTGGCGCGCTCATGGGGGAGTGGGGGTATGGGCTGTGGGGCCAAAAGCTCGGCGAAGACTGGCGCCGAACTTGGATGAGGGGATGGTGGTGGCTGTGCTGGATCAATTGGAGCGGGGAGGCAAGGTCTCCTTCTCCGCAGCCAGGCATCGCCACGTGTGGATGTTGATTGTTCTGGTGCTGCTCACAGCACTGCTGCTGATGGTGGCCGTCACGGTGGTGGTGATGTCTGGAGGTCTCCAGACGGCCGTCCGTGAACCGGGGTTCTGGGCCGCCTTGGTGGTGGCGCTTGCCGCCGGGGCTGCCAGCGTGACCGCCGTTTCCGGCGTTCGAGCGCGGGAGCGCCTGGTGATCACTCAGGGTGGCTTCTTCACTGAGGTCAGACGCGTGGGCCCGCGTACCCGTGGAGATTCGGTGCGTTGGGTGGACGTGGATGAAATCTGGATTCGGTGGTTCGGGGCTTTCCGCCCATCCTCTGCGACTTTGTTGGCGTGTTACACCCTGACCCCGGAGGCTGAGCTCTCCGCGCGCCGTGCGCTGGGGCCGCGCCGGGAAGCCATGCGCCGCAGTGATTCATTTGCGGGTGTGGAGGTGCACTCACTCCCGCAGCAATTTGGCCGCCAGCAGCTTGAAGTCCTGGAGATCATGCGCCGCGCTCATCAGCTGTACGGGCCGAATGCGGTGGCCGGGCAGGAACAAGCTCTAACCCCTAATTGAGAATCATTCGCAATAGCGATTAGGGTGTGGTCATGATGAACCGCACCCGTACCGTCACACTGACCTCCGTCCTGGCCGCAACGGCCCTCATGATGACTGCCTGCAGCACCGGCGCTGGTAGCAGCACCCCTGATGCTCGTGGCACAACCGACACATCAGCTGCCTCTGCGGAGGGTTCTGCACAGGCAGGAGAGTCACGCCAGGAAGTTGCTGCCCTGACCCCGCGCATTTTTGTGACCTACGACGGCGGTGTGCTGGCTCTGGACGGCAACACGGGTGAGGTGCAGGGCGCCGTGGAAACCCCCGGTTTCCTACGGCTCAACCATGCCGGCGACGGGCGGCACCTGATGGTTACCGGTGGGGACCAATTCAGGGTTCTGGATTCCGGACTGATCACCCGTGAGCACGGCGATCACGACCACTATTACCAGCAGGATCCGGCATGGACCGGGGCGGCATTTGAGGCATCGGAAGCGGGTCACGTGGTGAGTCACCACGGTCGTACGGCGCTGTTCGCGGATGGAACGGGTCAAGTTCAGGTGGTGGAGACGTCGGCCTTTGGTGAAAATGCCGAGTCCGTGGCCAACGATGCCGAGAGCAAGAATTACTTGACCGAGTACACAACGCAGGACAGCCATCACGGTGTGGCCATACCGATTTCTGACGGTGGACTGCTGGTCACGCAGGGCACTGAACAGTCCCGTCACACCATTCAAGCCCTGGATGCCCAGGGCAACGTGACGGCACAGACCACGGATTGCCCCGGGGTGCACGGTGAAGCTGTGGTGACCGGGGCTGACCACGGAGGCCAGGGTGGCGACGTCGTCAGTTTTGGGTGCGAGAACGGGCCCGTGGTGTTCCGTGATGGCCAGTTCCACAAAGTCGCGGTGCCCCAGAGCTATCAGCGTTCCGGTAATCAGTTTGCTGCTCCGGGGTCGCCCGTGGTGCTCACGGATTACAAAGTGGATGCGGATGCTGAATTGGAGCGGCCCACGCGGGTGGGGTTGCTGGACACCAGGAGCGATCAGATGACCACGGTGGACTTGGGTTCCCCGTACTGGTTCCGTTCCTTGGCTCGCGGTGCCGAGGGGCAAGGTGTGGTGCTCACCTATGACGGCCAACTCAACATCATTGACCCCCAGACCGGGGAGATCACTGAGCGGGTGGAGGTCACCGAACCGTGGGAGGAGAACGAAAACTGGCAACAGCCCGGCCCAGCAGTGCAGGTCAGCGGCGCTTACGCCTATGTCACGGAGCCTGCCCGGCAGAAACTGCATGTGGTCAACGTGCAGACCGGCACCGTGGTGGACACCTTTGATCTGCCGGAAACCCCGAATGAACTGGCCGTGGTCAACGGCGTCAAGAAGTCTGACTGATCACACCGCGCCTCACCCGCGGAATCTGCGTGGCTCTCAGACCGTTGTACCCACATGCGTGCAATGACTTATGACCAGTACGGCAGCAATGAAGTTCTTGATCTGGCTGAAATTGACCAGCCCAAGGTTGGTCCGGGTGAGGTTCGGATCAGGGTCACCCGCGCAGCGGTGAATCCCGTGGACTGGAAGCTGATGGCGGGGGGCTTGGATGTCCTGATGGACAGTCACTTTCCCGTGATTCCGGGGTGGGACGTGGCCGGTGTGGTGGATGCTGTGGGCCCGGACGTGCCCGAATTCAGCGCTGGTGACCGGGTGGCCGCCTACGCGCGCAAGCAAATCAACCAGGCAGGCACCTTTGCGGAGTACGTGACGGTATGGGCCGATCACGTGGCCCATGTCCCGGATTCGGTGTCCGACGACGTCGCAGCCGCCTTGCCGCTCACGGGCCTGACCGCACTGCGGACGTTGGAAACCCTGGAAGTTGGTACGGGGGACCGGTTGCTGATTCACGCCGCCTCCGGCGGGGTGGGGTACCTGGCCACCCAAATGGCACTGGCACGCGGCGCTGAAGTGGTGGGAACGGCATCACGGGCAAACCACGAAAAGTTACGGGAACTGGGTGCTGTCCCGGTGGCCTACGGTGATGAGCTTCAAGCGACCTTGACGCAGCTCAACCCCGATGGCTTTGACGCCGTGGCTGATTTTGCGGGAGAGACCCTGAGCGTGAGCCAGGTCGTTGTCCGCGACGGCGCAGCTCTGGCCTCCATTGCCGATCCTGCCTATGTCCAAGCGGGCGGCAGCTGGGTGTGGGTGCGTCCGGATGGTGCCCGCTTGGAATTACTGCTGTCCATGGTGGAGGACGGCGCGCTGGATGTTGCCATTGATCGCACTTTTGAGCTCGATGAGGTGGCGCAGGCTTTCGCTTACAACCAGCAGGGCAGCGGCACGGGCAAGATTCTGATTCGAGTGGCGGACTAATCCAGATCGGGTAGCTGATCCAGGATGTGGTGAACCTGGGTGGTGATGACTTCCGGGTCCGTGAACATCACCTGATGGTGGGAGTTGGCAGCGGGCACAAAGTACCCGTTGGGTGCGCTGTCTGCTGATCGCCGGTGGGCGGCGTTCAGCTCCCGCCGCAAACGCCCCAGGAGCGGAAGGCGCACGGGCTTGGTGCCGGAAATCAGGATCACCGGATAGGTGCCCAGCTGGGGCGAACGCGCATGGAGCCGTTGCATCTGCTGCGTGTACGGGCGATCTTCCGCCACCAGGGTGCGCGCCGCACGGTGCGTGAAGTCTTCCCGAGCGTGGTCATGAGCCACGGCAGGCGGTTGATGGCGCCCCGGCGAGAGCCGTGGTCCCACCAGTCGGTACAAACCCACCGCTGCCACGGCGGGCAAAATCCAATGGAAGATGGTGCGTTGCCATGCCGGGTCCGGGCGAATGTCCGTGGTCCAGTGCTCATCACTTTGATCCACCAGGATCAGCCCGGCCACGTGGTGGAGATTCCGAGCCGCCAGGGTCCGCACAATGGGTCCACCCCAACTGTGTCCAACCAGGACAAACGGCCCCTGCCCCAACGCGGACAGCAGATCGCTGAGGTCATCTGCCAGTTGATGGAGCGTGCGCCGATGCGGTGAGTCCGGGCTGCGGCCCAACCCCGCGCGATCATAGACAACCACACGGGCCTGCCCCCGAATGGTGGGGGCCACCAATCCCCAGATGTTGCGGGAAAAACCCATGCCGGACTCAAAAACCACGGTGACGGGGCCGCGTCCGCGGCTCATGTAGTACAAGAGACGCCCGTCCCGCGTGGTAGCCCAGTGCTCTTCCCCCAGCGGGTGTACCGCTGCATGGTGATCCATGGGATGTAGGGTGCGCTGCACTCGGCACCGGGGTCAACTCAGCAGGGACGGACGTGGACCAACTCCCCAGGGGTGGAGGCCAACTTCCCCGGAGCGGGCAGAGTGATGGTGCAGGGACGGAGCGTGTACCGGGTGTGGGTGCGGACGGTAAGGAAAGCCTCAGCTGAATGATCTGAATTACCTGATGAAACGCCGGAAGTCCTGAAATATGGTCATGTCAACCATTGCGGGCCTTTAGCATTGCGACATGCACATTCAGTTGCCGTTTGAATCATCGGTCTTTTCCTCAGTGGGGGATCTTCCGCTGCACCCGCTGGTAGTTCACATTGCAGTGGTGCTCTTGCCGCTGTCCGCCCTGATGCTGTTGCTGGCGGCCTTTGTACCGGCCGTACGCAGGCGTTTCCTGGGGCTCGGGGTGATCGGGGCGATCATCGGAGTGGCGGCCACCTACATCTCCAAAGAATCCGGTGAAGCGCTGGCGCAAACCGTGGGGGAGCCGCAATCCCACGCGCAGTGGGGGGATCGCTTGATGGTGGTCTCCGTGATCTTCCTGGTGCTGGCCGTGGTGTGGTGGACAGT
Organism: Kocuria sp.; assembly: GCF_030538595.1. Lineage (GTDB taxonomy): Bacteria > Actinomycetota > Actinomycetes > Actinomycetales > Micrococcaceae > Kocuria. Next base: position 97,313 of record NZ_JAUNTS010000001.1, on the reverse strand, counting down.
GGCCCGCCGCTCCACTGCGCGCGCCGCCACCGCGGACTCCTCAGCCTCACGTTCCGGCGGGGGATTGGCCGCCATCTTGGGTTTCATCACGGCGGCTCTGTCCGTGGCAGTCATTGTGCTGGCTGTCCTCACCGGCCATTCGGGTGCCCAGGCGGTTTGGGGTGGCACGGTTGGCGCCGCCACCTCCAGCAGCACCGACGACGCCGCCAGTGCCTCCGCCGTATCCCAACCAGCTACGGCGGATGCAACAGCTTCCTCAGCAACAGCCGCGGGCTACACCATGTCCGATGTGGAAGAACACTCCAGTTCCTCGGACTGCTGGGCCGCAGTGGACAACAATGTCTATGACCTCACGGATTGGATTGCTCAGCATCCGGGTGGGCAGAGTGCCATCACCGGTCTGTGCGGCACTGACGCCACCGATGCCTTTGCCCGTCAACACGGTAACAATGACGAAGCCAAGGCCGCTCTGGCAGAACATCAGATCGGAACATTGAACTCCTGACAGACTGGCCCCATGGCCTCCTCACGCAAGACCGATTCCGGCGCCGCTGCCACCGTTCACGAGGCAGCGGACCCGGCAGGCCGCGGTGGCCTTCACCTGGTGATCATCCTGGTGGGGGTTGCCGCGGCCTTGTTGGCGCTCCAGGGCATCACGCATTATGCGGCGCTGGTTGCCCCGGTGTTTTTTGCCATCAACATGGTGATCATTGTCCATCCGCTGCACGCCTGGCTGGTACGGGTTCACCACTGGCCCACCTGGGCAGCCGCAGCGGTGTCCCTGGTGACAGTTTTGGTGGCCCTGGTGGCCTTCTTCTACTCCATCGGCTGGGCCATCTTTGCTCTCATCCGCGAACTGCCCTCCTACTCAGGGCAGTTTGAAGTGATGTGGACCGACCTGCTGAATTGGCTAGGTCAGTTCGGTGTCACCACTGAGGGTGTTGCCGCCAATCTGCAAAATAATGTGAGCAACATTGTGAGTTTCTCCACGGATTGGTTGGTAGGTGTTGCCTCCAACATCAGCGGCGTTGCGGCCATGATGGCTGTGATAGTCACGGTCCTGTTCTTCCTCACCATGGATTCCATGACCATCACCCGCCGGATGCGGGTGATCATCCGGCAGAAACCAGCCACCGCACGTGCCCTGCTGAACTTTGCGGCCGGCGTGCGCCGGTACTGGGTGGTCACCACAATTTTTGGTCTGATTGTGGCTCTGATGGATTTGGGTTACCTGGTGATCCTGGGTGTTCCACTGGCCGGTGTATGGGCGGTGCTGGCTTTTGTGTCCAATTACATTCCGAATATCGGGTTCATCATCGGTATGGTGCCACCGGCTTTGATGGCCCTGCTGGATGGAGGGTGGACGGACGCACTGCTTGTGGTGATTGGATTCAGCGTCATCAACGTGGTCATGCAGTCCTTCATTCAACCCAAGTTCACCGGCGACGCCGTTGGTGTGACCCCCACAGTTTCCTTCATCTCAGTGTTGCTGTGGGCTGCCGTGCTGGGGCCGTTGGGGGCCCTGTTGGCGCTGCCCGCAACGCTGTTGGTCAAGGCACTGCTGATTGATCCCAACCCGCAGGCCCGCTTTGTCAACGCACTGATTGCGGCAACACCGGAGGATGGACTGCCATCCCACCAAGCCAATGCCGCCCGTGCTGCGCAGGGTCGATTGGCCCGGTGGATCAGCGGTACACGGCGCAAAGTAGCGGTCACCGCCCCTGAACAGGGGCTTCCGCAGACCGCCGAAGACCCAGGGGAACCCGTTGATGGCTCCGCGGAGGTTACTGATCGTCCTGAATCCTGATGGTTTTGGCCGCCTGTAGTGCGGCAAAACGATCAGGTGTGGCGGTCAGGAGAATCACCTGAGCAACGGAGCCGGCGGCTTGAAGGGCAGCTGCCATGCTGATGAGCCGACCAGGATCCGAGTGGCCCAGTGTGTCATCCAGGACCACGGGGACGCCGTCGTTGGCGTCTACCAGCGTGGCCACGGCAAGGCGAATGAGCACATCCAGCTGTTCCTGGGCGCCCGTGGAAAGAGCTGTCACGTCCAACCACGTTCCGTGGAGACTCCGGCGCGTGATGGTGAGATCATCGGCCAATTCCACCTGGAAGGTGGGACCAAAAACAGTGCGACCCAACTGTTCCAGTTGGTGCCGGAACGGTGCGTTGTATTTCCGGTGCGCCTCCGCCTGGAAGTGTTCCAGGGTGTCGGCCAGAAGTTTGGCGGCGGCAGCACGGCGCAAGTAACTGGTGAGTTCCCGGTCCAAGGCGTCCCGTTGGGTCAGGGCGCTGTCAAATTCGCGCTGCATGGCATCCCGGTTCAAGCCTTCCAAGGCGCCCTCTGCGCGGGATTGGGTGGCACGTGCTGCCTCCAGGGTGTCCTTGGCGGTGGCCACACGCTGCCTGTGCCCCCGAGCTTGCAGCAGGACGCCGTCTGCGTCTCCGGCGCTCCACTGTGCCTCCAGCCGATCACGGTGGGCACGCAGTTGATCCAGATGTTGTAGCTGGGCATGGTGAGTTTTCTCCAACTCACCATCTGGCTTGTCCTGCCGTGCCTGAGTCAACCGTTGCGTCAGTTCCTTCTGGCGGTGCTGTGTTGAATCCCGGTGTGTCCTGGCTTGGGCCAGGACCAACTGCGCTTGCTGGGCAGATTTCTCCGCATCCGCAAAGACCTGCTCACTGCGGGTCACGGCATCCTGCGCATCTGCCCAGTCCGCTTCAGCGCTGGCGACCGCCACACGCAATGCTTCAGGGTCCGCCCCCTCCGGCAGCGGCAGCAAGGAGACTTCCTGTTCATCCGTTGTAGCTGCCAGATCGGATGCGGAGACAGGTTGGAGAGCAGCCGTTCCGGTGCTGGATTCCACGTCCGTGTGGCCAGCTGTGGCTGCCCCTGTGTCTGCTCCGTTCTGGCCCGTTTCATGAGGGCCGTGAGTGGCACGGGCCGTGGTGCGTCCCCGCAACGACGCGATCTCTGAGCGCAGGGCACTTTCCTCTTGTCCCCGCAGCACCAGGGCTCGACGTTGCTCCCAGGAAGCCAATGTGTCAGCGTGCTGGCGATCCTCCTGGTGATGGCGGTGGGCAGTCTCCCGCGAATCCACACCGGCCGCAGCCAGAAGAGCATCCATGGCGTCCTGGGCAGCTTCAACTGTGGCACGCCGGTCATGAAGGCCGTCCTCTGGCTCCACCAAGATCTGCAAGTGGTCCGGAAGTTCCACCAGCAAGGGCTCTGTGACGGCCCGTTGCACGGGGTGTTGCGGGTCCAGGGTGGTGGGGATGCCCTCCACGGTGACCGTGGTTTCGGCATGCAATGCCGTGAGCGTCACCTGTGCTGATCCTGCATCCAGCTGAGTTTGCGCCAACTCCACTGCCCGTTGTGCTCGATCCAGAGCCTCCACTTGGTCGGTGGTGATGCCACTGACTTGATAGGTGGACAGAGTTGCGGCTTCCGCCCTGAGCTCGTCCAACTGGCGCGCCACCGTTTCCAATTCCGCCAGCCGATGAGCATCAGAGGCTTGCCGCTCAGCAGCGCGAGCCGCTTTTTCACGTCTGCGCGCCGCGAGCTCGGAGTCTCTGTCCCGTCCCAGCCGACGCCGCGCCTGCGCCGCGAGTTCATCTGCTTGTGCGGCAGCTCCGGACTGTTCTGCCAGGGACGCTTCCAACTCCGTCAGCAGTTCCCTGGCAGCTTGGACCTCTTGAACCAGTACCTGGCGAGCCGTCCACTCCGCACGTGAATGCTCGGTGCGCAGTTGCACCTGCTCCAGTTCTTGCTCCGCGTGCGTGCGTTGGTTCCGCAGCTGCTCCACCTCGGCCGCGGCAGTTTCAGCATGAGCCAGATCCTCCCGAGCGCGCTTGTCTGTTTCACGGGCAGCCTGGGTGTCCGCAGCAGCCCGGTCAAAGGCGGCAACGGATTGAGTGATCCGATCCAATTCAGCCTGGGCACTGTCAACCCGCTGCACCGCTTGGTCAAAACGACGCCGGAGGGCTGCGGTGTCGGACTTTTCCCGGCCCTGTTCCGTGAAGTATTTTGCCCGTTCCGCCTGCGCGGCCTGCAAGACCGTCAACGACGACGAATCGTCCTGTTCAGTGGTTTCCGACCCGGCTTCCAAAGCCCGCCGCAGACTGGCAGAGCCTTTGAAATCTTGGGCGCGGTGCCCCGATTGCAGCACACGCAGGGCATGCCACAGAGTCAGATCACTACGCTCCATGAGCTGCCGTACGGCGTCGTGAGCCTCCCGACCTGTGGTTTTGTGGCCCTTTTTGGGGCCGGAGAGGTATTCGAGTTCGGCCCCGGGCTGCAACCACCACCGTTTCCCGTACCGCAGACGTTGGTTGTCCAGCGTCAGTTCGGCTTCAACAGCCACTCCCACATCCCGGCCCTGGGGGCGAGCGGCTTTGGTGTGTTTGTTCTTGGCGGTGGGCAATTGATCCAACAACAGATCCAGCGCTTCAATCACGGATGACTTGCCAGTTTCGTTCTGGCCCACCAACACGGTCACACCGTGTTCGGCAAAGTCGACGCGACGGTTTTCCACGCCTTTGAAGTTGGTCAGTTCAATGCTGTGCAGTCTCATGCGCGCACGCCCCCGGCAAAACGAATCAAGAGGCGCAGAGCATCTTGGGCGGCAGGGTCACCATCATTCTGGCTACGTGCCATCAGCTCCTCCAAGGTTTGCTGAACGTAGCCACCCCATTGGGCCTGGGCGAGTTCGGCGTTGTCAGGAACCACAGCCAACTCTGTGTGCCGCTCCCACTGCTGCACGGAGGCAAAAAGCTCATGCCGCTGTTCCAGGATCTCATCCAAATGGGCATGTTCAGAGACGGTCAACGATCCCGTGAACGCTGTTTTGAGGATGATGTTCTCCTTGGGGTCCAAGGCATCCATGGCATCAGCAAGTTCCTGTAAGTCCGCAGCGGTGTTCAGCTGCCGCTCGATCACCACGTGTTGCCAACTGCCCACGGGAAGCGACGTGATGGACGGCGCGTGGCCCGGCTCCAACTCAACCTCCAGCACCTGTCCCCGGCCCGGTTCCCGGAAGTCCGTGCTTTCGTGGGTTCCTGAGTAGTGAATGGCACCGTGGCTATCTTCTGGCCAGCGAATATGGCGATCTCCCAAGGCCACGTAGTGAATCTGCCCTGCCGCAAGTGCAGCCTCCAGGGGCGCGCGGCGCACCATGACGGGTGAGGTCTTGTCCGGTTCCAGCTCCTCCAACATCCCGTGACCCACCACAATGCGCACGGTCCCGTCTGCCGGAATCCCGGCCAGCGAGCCGGCCACCGGGTCAGAGTCCGGGCGTTTGGAGGACCAGGGAGCCGCCACCAGCTCAACATCTGAGGCAACGGGCCATGTGCCCACACGATCCAGGACGGTCACGTTGGCCGGTAACAGTTCTTGGACCAGCGGAGAGCTCCACATGGACCCGGTTCCCAAGGGATCGTGATTACCAGGTAGCAGGAAAACGGGAACTGCTTGAGACCCCATGGCTTCCATGGCTCTCCCAATGTCCTGCCGCCCCAGGTTGGGGTGTTCAAACACGTCTCCGGCCACCACCACGAAGTCACAGTGGCGTTGATGAGCCAGTTCCAGGATTCGGCGCACGGTCCGGATGCGGTCTGCCGTGAACCGCGGTTGGGCATCAGCATCCAGGTAGTGACGGGTCATGCCCAACTGCCAGTCACTGGTGTGGATGAAACGAACCACGGGAACCTCCTGATGTGAACCACTGAACCTGGACCGGGCATGGGCTCCGCAGAGCTGGCCCGTCCGGTGAAACCGAGCCTAAAGGAGGGCTCCGACATCACAGCGCCACTTCCGAATCGGTGCCCGGAGAGCACCCGGAGAACAACCGGAAAGCACCCCGGACGCCGCATCCGGAACGCACGGGGGAACGGCCGACTGCCATCCTGAGCAGTTGCGCTGTCAGTCAGGGGTGCCAGACTGAAAGCCATCGGAGGTGCACGTTGCCCGGGCCCCTGCCGGAGCCCGGGGTGAAATCACCGGTGGACAACAGCTCTGGCGAACAGTCATGAGCCAGCTGTGGACAGTGATTGGTCAACCGTGGGAAGGAGTCACCGTGGAAATTGCTTTGGTGCTGGGATCAGGTGGCGCACGCGGTTATGCCCACATTGGTGTGATTGATGAACTCCTGCACCGTGGACATCAGATTGTCTCCATTGCAGGGTGTTCCATGGGGGCGCTGGTGGGCGGCATGTATGCAGCCGGCGCGCTGGAGGATTTCAGGGCGTTTGTGGAACCGCTGAAGCGTAGCGAGGTTTTCCGGTACGCGGACCTGTCCGTGTCAGGTCCGGGGTTGTTCAAATCCGACCGGCTCATGGACAAGCTGCATTCCTTGATCGGGGACATCCGTATTGAGGAGCTTCCCATTCCCTACACGGCCGTGGCCACGGATCTGACCAATCGCCGTGAGGTCTGGTTCCATGACGGTCCGCTGCTGACCGCGGTCCGGGCTTCCATTGCCATTCCCACGGCCATCACTCCCGTGGTGTACCGGGGGCGTCTGCTGGCGGATGGTGGGATTCTGAATCCGTTGCCGGTGGATGCCTCCTCCCATTTCATCTCGGAGGCCACCGTGGCGGTGTCCCTGTTCGGCCGTAACAGACCTGGTTTGGGTCAACAGAGCGTGGACACCGGATTGCACACGGAGCAGGGCCCCACCAGTCAAGATGAGCAGATTGATCCGCCAACGGAGGATCTGCTCACGCTGCCTGACGGTGTGGCGGCGCCATCTCCATCCGGTGGTCGGGGGTCGCAAGGCGGCTCCGGTGCGTCGCCGTCGTCTGCGTCCATGTCTGCCGGATTGGCAGGTCGGTGGCGAGAGCGCGTGGCCCAACCGTGGCGGGAGTCAGCAGCTTTTCTGCGCACACGCAAACAGGATGGTGCGGAGGACCACGCGGAGAGCCGGTGGCTGGGCGGGCGGCATTCCGGCAAACCTGGACCGGAGTGGTCCAGCGCCTTTGAGGCTCTGCCCAAGGACCTGTCAACCGTGGACATGATGGTTTCCGCCTTGGAGGTCATGCAGACGGCCATTGAACTGCCCCGTCTTGCTGTCCAACCCCCAGATGTTTTGGTCTCCGTACCCTCGGATGTCTGTGCCACTTTTGATTTTGACCGTGCCCAAGAAGTCATTGCCGTGGGGCGTCGCATGGCTGTGGAGGCATTGGACCGCGCTGGATTATGACCAGCTGGAATGTAACCTGAAGAATACTGATGAACCGTCCCCATCCTTGACCCTTTGGAGGCAGCGATGTCCCAGCACCCCGCCGGCAACACGCCGGGCCAAACCCCGTGGCAAGAGCCATCCGGCCAGCAGAATCCAGCGGCCGGTCAACAGCCCGTGCAGAATGCCCCGGCTTCGCAATCGCCGCAGACCCCCCAGGAGACGCGGCCTGCTGAGAACCGTCGGCGCAATACCAGCCCGGAGGCCGAGCGGCCGGTGGCGCAGGACAACCGTGCCGCACAGCCGCAGCCCGAGCTTGATCCAGCATTGGACGGACGTGCCAGGGGAGGAGCCACAGGCGCCACCTGGGTGGCTCTGATCATTGGTTTGGTACTGCTGGTACTCCTGTTGGTGTTCGTCCTGCAGAACATGAACGACGTCTTGATTTCCTACATGGCCTGGGAGTTCAACTTGCCACTGGGGGTGGCCATGCTGCTGGCCGCCGTGGCCGGTGGTTTGATCATGGCCATGGTGGGTTCCATCCGATTGATTGTGGTCACCCGCCGTCTGCACAAGCTGGAGAAAGAACGGGAGTCGATCAAGCGCACCCTGCGCTGAGCGGTCGGCCCACCGTGACCGGTGTTGTGGGGATCATCAATCCCGCTCGCCGTCATGCCACTGCGGTGCGGGAAACGTTGATTCAACAGTGCCGCGCGGCGGGATGGCCGGAGCCTGAGATCGTGCACACCACGGTGGCGGAACCGGGGCGCGCGCAGGCTCAGTGGGCCGTGGAACGGGGTGCGCAGCGTGTGGTGGTGGTGGGCGGTGACGGCACGGTACGTCAGGTAGCCGCAGGGCTGAAATCCACCCAGGCCGTACTTGGAATCATCCCCACCGGAACAGCCAACCTCTTTGCCTTGAATCTGGGGTTAGCTGCCACGCGGGTGACGGGACGCACCTGGGTGCAACGTGCCGTGCACCGTGCGTTGCATGAGGCCCCACAACTTCATGATGTCCCGGAACTGACCTGGCGCATCCACCCCACCGCAGAACCGGGGGCGCAGGGCACCGCTGCGGGGAGGGTGCAGCGGCCAAGGGTCAATACCGCGGTATCCAAGGATGCTCGGCAACAGACCACGTGGCAGAGTCAGTCTTTCTTGGCGGCCGCAGGGGTGGGCCACCATGCCACTGCGGTGGCCGAAACCTCCGAGGCCACCAAAGGCAAGCTCGGGTGGATGGCTTACCTGCGTACCGGGGCACGTCACCTGGCGGCCACTGCGCAGGACTACACCCTCAGTGTGGACGGGGCAGCGAGCCGGCACGTGACCGCCTGGTCTGTTCTGTGGGGCAACACCTCCCGGATTCCAGCCGGAATCTCCGTGTTCCCAGAAGCAGATCCACAAAATGGTCATCTGGAAATGCTGCTGAGCACCCCGGCCAGACTCACTGACTGGGCAGGGGTTGCCTTCCACGGGCTGCGTGGCAAGGCAAAAGATGCGCGAGCCTTGACCTACCGCACCGTGGATTCAGCAGTGCTGCGCACACCTTGTCCGGTGGCGCTGCAAGTTGACGGCGATTTCCTGGGGCTCACCACGGAAGTTCACGTCCGCGTGGAGCCACGTTGCCTGTGGGTGGCCGTACCCGCACAGCAGCGGCCCCACCCCAGTCCCGGTCCACCACCTGTCCACCACACGCAGCACAGCAATTGACGGTGGCCGGTCAATGGCCCGTTACGCTGTGTCCCGACTCAGGACACAGCACAGCCCAGAGCCGACCCCACAACCCGATACCGACCGCGATGCCTCACCAAGGAGCACCATGAGCGCCAGCATGACCCCCACTTTGATGTTTGCCAATGACCAGCACGGTCACGCTGAGGCCGCTTTGGAGCTGTGGATTTCGGCATTCCCCAATTCCAGCCTGGGCTGGATCAACCGCTGGGAAGAGGGCGCGGGGGAGGAGACCCCCGGCACCGTGATGCAGGCCGAGGCCGTGATTGCCGGTGTACCTGTGCGGGTCATGGACAGCGCCCATGCCCATCAGTTCGGCTTCAGCCCCGCGCACTCCTACACCGTGGAATGCGACACGGAGGAGGAGGTGGACCACGCGTGGTCCACGCTGACGGAAGGTGGTCAGGTTCTCATGGAACTGGGGGAGTATCCGTTCAGCCCCAAGTTTGGCTGGTGCGCGGATCGCTACGGCATCAACTGGCAGATCTCCGTCCCCATGGAACGCGGGCAGGATGCCGAAGATCGCGCTGACTCCCAGGCGCACGCCTGAGTAAACCGGCGCACCCGGCGCAACACCCGGTACGACGACGACGCCCCGGGTTCCCGAGAAAGTACGGGAACCCGGGGCGTCGTGGTGACAAGCTCACCCGCAGCTAGGTGCTCAGCCCTTCATGCCGTCGATCACGGCGTTGAACGTGGCGGAGGGGCGCATGACGGCAAAGGCCTTCTCGTCCACGGGCTGGTAGTACCCGCCGATCTGAGCGGGAGTGCCCTGCACGGCCAGCAGTTCTTCCGCAATGACCTGCTCGTTGTCGCTCAGGGCAGCGGCCACGTCCTTGAAGGCGGCAGCCAGTTCGGCGTCCTCAGTCTGCTGCGCCAACTCCTGGGCCCAGTAGAGGGCAAGGTAGAAGTGGGAGCCCCGGTTGTCGATCTCCCCGGCCTTGCGGGACGGGGACTTGTTTTCGTCCAGGAAGCGGCCGGTGGCGGCATCCAAGGCATCCGCCAGCACCTGGGCGCGGGGGTTGTCATACCGAGAGGCCAGATGCTCAAAGGAGGCTGCCAGGGCCAAGAACTCACCCAGAGAGTCCCAGCGCAGGTGGTTTTCCTCCACCAACTGCTGGACGTGCTTGGGTGCGGAGCCGCCGGCGCCGGTCTCGAACAGGCCACCGCCGTTCATCAGCGGCACGATCGAGAGCATCTTGGCGGAAGTGCCCAGTTCCAGGATGGGGAACAGGTCCGTGAGGTAGTCACGCAACACGTTGCCCGTGACGGAAATGGTGTCTTCACCGCGGCGGATGCGCTCGATGGAGAACTTGGTGGCCTCCACGGGGGAGAGGATGCGAATGTCCAGGCCCTCCGTGTCCTCATCAGCAAGGTAGGTGTTGACCTTCTCGATCAGGTTGCGGTCGTGGGCGCGGGACTCATCCAACCAGAACACGGCGGGCATCCCGGATTCACGGGAACGGCGCACGGCCAGCTGGACCCAGTCCTTGATGGGTGCATCCTTGGTCTGGCAGGCGCGCCAGATGTCCCCGGCCTCCACGGTGTGGGACAGCAGCACGTCACCAGCGCTGTTGACCACTTCAACCACACCGTTTGCGGGGATCTCAAAGGTTTTGTCGTGAGAGCCGTACTCCTCGGCCTTCTGAGCCATGAGCCCCACGTTGGGCACGGTGCCCATGGTGGTGGGATCGTAGGCACCGTTGGCGCGGCAGTCCTCGATCACAGCCTGGTACACGCCGGCGTAGGAGGAATCCGGCAGCACGGCCAGGGTGTCTTCCTCGGTGTCGTCCTTGGACCACATGTGACCGGAGGTGCGGATCATGGCGGGCATGGAAGCATCCACGATCACATCGGAGGGCACGTGCAGGTTGGTGATCCCCTTGTGGGAGTTCACGTAGGCAAGCGCGGGGCCTTCTGCAAGACCCTTTTCAATCCCGGCACGCACGGCAGCGGCGTCGTCGTCATCCAGGGCGTCCAGTCCGGAAAGAATGGCCCCCAGGCCATCGTTGGGGGAGAGCCCGGCGGCAGCCAGTTGAACCCCGTGCTGCTCAAAGACCTCCGGGAAGAAAGCCTTGACCACGTGACCAAAGATGATGGGGTCGGAGACCTTCATCATGGTGGCCTTCAGATGCACGGAGAACAGCACACCTTCTTCCTTGGCCCGGGCCACCTGCTCTGCAAGGAAGGCGTCCAGGGCACGTGCGGACATGAAGGTGGCATCCAGAACCTCACCGGCCAGAACGGGGAAGGAATCTTTGAGCACCGTGGTGTTGCCGGAGGTGTCCCGCAGGCGGATCTGCACGGTGTCATCAGCGGGGATGACCACAGAAGCCTCATTGGCGCGGAAATCATCCACCCCCATGGTGGCCACATTGGTCTTGGAATCCGCGCTCCAAGCACCCATCCGGTGCGGGTTCTTCTTGGCGTAGTTCTTCACAGCCTTGGGGGCACGACGGTCTGAGTTGCCTTCACGCAGCACCGGGTTGACGGCCGAACCCTTGACCTTGTCATAACGAGCACGGGTATCCCGTTCCTCATCGGTCTGGGGGTCCTCCGGGTAGTCCGGGAGGTCATAACCCTGAGACTGGAGCTCTTTGACCGCTGCTTTGAGCTGCGGCACCGATGCGGAGATGTTCGGCAGCTTCACAATGTTGGCTTCAGGAGTTTTGGCCAGTTCGCCCAACTCGGTCAGGGCGTCCCCAATGCGCTGATCTTCGGACAGACGCTCCGGGAACTGGGCGATGATGCGACCAGCCAACGAAATGTCCCGGGTCTCCACCTCAACACCGGCCGCGGTGGCAAAAGCCTCCACAATCGGCTTGAAAGAGTAGGTGGCCATCAACGGGGCTTCGTCAGTCTTGGTCCAGATGATCTTGGGCATATGAGTCGGTACTCCCTTGTGTGCGACGTCATGCGTCCTGCGCCGGCCAGATCAAATGCCGCGCGGAATACAGGATGCGATCAGCCTCAAACTTACCCGATTCCGCTCCCGTGGCCACGTTCAGCGGACCCGTGTGACCGTCCACCGTCAGCGGATCATCAGGGTTGACGCGCCCTGTCCAAAGGTTTGTGGGGCACAGTGGTCATCAATTGATTCACTCGTGTGTTCTGGAGGTTCACGTGATCTGGCGTTGGTTGGTCAATGCACTTGCGGTTGCCGCTGCAACCTGGTTGGTACCTGGGATTTACATCACGGACAGCAGCGTGGGGGCCCAAGTGTTGGCCATTGTGGCGGTGGCGGCAGTTCTGGGGGCGCTCAACGCCGTGGTCAAACCCATTTTCACGTTCCTCACCGGGTGTCTGGTGATCCTCAGTTTTGGGCTGTTCCTGATCGTGATCAACGCGATCATGCTGCTGGTGGCATCGGCCATCATGGGTTGGTTTGGTGGCGCTTGGCACGTGGATGGTTTTTGGCCAGCCGCAGTTCTGGGCTCGCTGGTCATTTCCGTGGTGAGCCTGATCCTGGGCATGTTTGAACCGCAGCGCGGTGTGGCCCGCGGGGATTCGGTGCAGCAATACCGCTGACGACGACGCCGCTCGGCGTGGTTGGCTCAGGCCGGTGTTCATTGCTCAGGTAAACCCTGGGAGGTCAGGGTCGGTGGAGGGGCAGAGCAGTTGGTGGCGGGTCAGAGCATGAGCACCAGGCTGAGGGCCATGACCAGCATTCCAGCCACCAGACCGTAAATGCAGAGGTGATGGCCGCCGTATTTCTCTGCGGTGGGCAGGAGTTTGTCCAGAGAAATGAAGACCATGATCCCGGCCACCGCGGCAAAAACGACGCCGAACAGGGTGCCCGTGAGGAATGGGGCCAGGATGGCGAATCCCAGGAGCGCGCCGACCGGTTCTGCCAGTCCGGAGAGGAAAGCCAACCCCGCGGCTTTCGTGCGGGAACCGGTGGCTTGATACACGGGCACTGCCACGGCAATGCCTTCCGGGATGTTGTGCAGCGCGATTGCGATGGCAATGGGAACGGCCAGCGTGGGGTCGGCCAGGGCGGTCATGAAGGTGGCAAAACCTTCGGGGAAATTGTGGATGGCAATGGCCAGAGCGGTCATCAGTCCCATGCGCAGCAGGGCACGTTCGGCGGTGCTGGTGCTGGTCGTGGTGGTGGCACCTGGCTGCGTCTGGACGGCTTGCCTGGTTTCCGGGTGGATGTCCGCGGCGTCGTAGGTGAATTCGTGGGGATTCGCTGATGCGGACACCAGCCGGTCGATCACGGCTATCAGGGCGATCCCGCCAAAAAATCCGGCCACCATGGCCCACGCGCCGGGGCGTTGGCCCAGATCTGTGGCCAGGAACTCCAGTGCTTTGGGCATGATCTCCAAGAAAGAGACATAGAGCATCACGCCGGCCGAAAAGCCCAGGCTCACCGCCAGAAATTTTGCGTTCGAGCGGCTGGCGATCAGCGCGATCAAGCCGCCTACTCCGGTGGCCAATCCAGCCAGCAGAGTCAGCGTGAAGGCCACGCCCATGGTGCCGCTGAATTCGCTCAGCAGTGCACTGTCCAAAACCCCATCCACCACGTACGCGGCGCCGGAACTACAGGTAACGAACGGGGTCGAAGGCGTCCAGGTCGATGATCCGCAGACGCGGCAGTGGGGCGTTGAAAGCCTCAAAATCGTCTTCCAGATCCACGATCTCCAAGCCCTCCTCCTCCAGATCATGAAGACCTGCGGAGAGCAGCTCGCGGAAGCACAACACGGAAACCTTGCGACCGTCAGCAAGCAGAGCTCGCAACTGGTCCACAAAGTCAATGTCATGGGTGGCCAACACCACGTCACCGTGGCCCTGTTCCAGGATGGCATCCAGGGTGCGTTGGATACCTACATCCACCACCTTGACCCGTGCCGGGCCGGAGAGCGGGACCACCTGGTAGTCAAAACCACGCAGAGCGGCCACAAAGCTGAACGGCAAGTGCCCATTGGAGCCGTTGAGGAAGAACAAGCCCTTGGTGCGCTGGTCCCACAGCCTGCGGGCACCCTGCATGACCCGTTCCCATCGCGGGCGCTCATCCGGACGCGGTTTGCGCTCCAGCAAGGACATGCCCAGCGTGGCGTCAATGTTCTCCCCGTCCACCACCAGGTAGGTCACCGGATCGGATGGCGCAGGCGTGCCATGGGAGTCCGCAGCTGCGGTGCGGTCGGCCGGGTTGGTCTCTGGCTGCGCAGCGTAGGGGGCGGCAACCTCCGGATCATGCTCGTTCATGTCAGGAAGCCTACGGGAGGGTTGGCCTTGCCGTCGCTTTTGAGGGGTTTTAGCAGCACTCGGGGTGCCAACCCGGAGAGTGCCCGGCGGTCATCGGCACAGACAGAGCAAGCCATTCATTAAAAAGGGGTATAAAACAGTGGGTTCTAACGGGTGTTGAGCGTCACAATCGGTGGTTAGGGTGGGTGACATGAGTCAGCACAGCCCCGCACGTCTCCGCTCCGATCTCTCCCGTCTGGAGCGCGAAACTGAGCAGTACCTCTCCACCGTGGAGTCTTTTCACGACCATGAATTCACTCACCCCTCCCTGTGCGACGGCTGGAGCAGAGCCGATGTGGTGGCCCACGTGGCGGTGGTGTCCCGGCGTTTGGTGCGTCTGATCGACTGGGCTGAAACGGGAAACCAGCAAGCGCCCTACGACTCCGCGGAGGAACGTGCGCAGCTCATTGCTGAGACCGCTGCCCTGTCTCCGGCTGAACTCAAAGCTGAAGCGCGTGCAGCCATTCAGTTCTTCTTGGAGAATGCACCGCGACTGTTGGCCGAACCGGCGGTGGAAGAATTGGCCTTGGGGCGCAAGCGTTTTGCCCCGCATCAACTACCCGGCGTGATGGTCACGGAAATTGTGCTGCATCACGCTGACTTGGACACCCAGTGGGAGATTGAGGAAGCTGACCCTGATTCCGTGCGGGATGCCCTGGAGGCTGCCGTGCGCACCATGCAGGTCAAGAATGCTCCCGGTATGCACATTGTGACTGATGAGCGCGATGAGTGGACCGTGGGGGACGGTGCCCTGCGGGTGGAAGGCGACCGGGAGGGCATCTTGGCGTGGTTGGCCCGCGGGGATGCTGAGAATGTGTACCTACCGGAGGGCGTGGAAGCACCGGAGCTACCAGCTTGGTGACCCGGTTGACCTATAGGCGACTGAGCGTGGCCGGTAGCTAGATCCAGCCCTGTTGCCACGCGGTTTCCGCAGCTTCATGCCGCGTCCGGGCGTCCAGTTTGGTCATGGCGGTGGACAGGTAATTGCGTACGGTCCCCGGGGCCAAGTGCAGCCGGTGTGCAATGTCTGTGATCTGTGTGGTGGCGCGGGATTCCCGCAGTACGTCCAACTCGCGCTCCGTCAGTGGGCACCGTTCTGCAGACAGGGCAGCCGCGGCAATCTCCGGGTCCACGTAGCGTTTGCCGGCCGCCACCTGACGAATCACATCCGCCAATTCCTGAGCCGGTGTTGATTTGGGCACAAAGCCGGAGACTTTGGAAGCCAGAGCCCGGCGCAGCACACCGGGGCGCGCGTGCCGGGTGACGATCACGGTTTTGGTGGCAACGGTACGCAGGATCTGCTCGGAGGCATCCAGTCCGTCTGTGGGCGGCATCTCCAAATCCAGCAAACACACATCTGGTTGATGTTTCTGAGCCAGGGCAATGGCCTCCGTGGAGGTGTCCGTATCCGCCACCACCTGGATGTCTTCCTCCAAATTCAGGAGGGCCACCAGGGCGCCGCGGATCAAATGTTCATCATCAGCAACAATGAGCGTGATCATCTCAGTGGGCTCCTACGGAGTCGTGATGGGTGCTGTCCACGGCGGGATCGTGGGGAATGGTCACCGTCAGGCTGAACTGGTCGCCGGAGTGTTCAACGGACAGGTGGCCGCCCAGCGCACCCACTCGTTCCCGTAGCCCTTGCAATCCCGTGCCGGTGGTCTGCACCCCTGTACCACCACTGGGGAGGGCGGTAGACGGGGGAGGTGCGGCGCCGTCGTTGGTGACAGTCAACCGCCAATCCCCGCCGGAACCGCGCCCCACAGTGTAAGTGGCTGTGGTGGCCTCCCGGGTGACCAGCCCCAGCGTGTGCCGGACTGCGGACGACGACGGCGCACCCCCCCCCCGCCTCATGGGTGGTCACAATCCCCGCGCTGCTCAGAACATCCGCGGCATTGGCAAGTTCCTCCTCCAAGGAAACCTGGCGAAGCCCCTGGACCAAGGCCCGGGTCTGCTCCAGAGCTGTCTGGGCCTCTTGGCGAGTCTCCTGTAACTGCTGCCGGGCGCCACGCAGATCCCGGTCCAGGAGCCGTTCCGCCAATTCCGCTTTCAGTGCAATCACCTGCAAGTGGTGGCCTTGAATGTCATGGAGATCGGAGGCAAACCGCAGGCGCTCGCGGGTGACGGCAAGATCAGATTCCGTCTGGCGCGCAGCGTCCAGGCGGAACACCACACTCCACCACCACACACTGATCAGGACCATCAGGGGCGTCAGGGCTGCCATGAACAAAGTGGGAGCCAGATTGGGAGCCAGGTCCGCCCACATCTGCTGAGTGGCCGCTGGCTGCAGAAGCTGCCCTGCTGTCACCGCCCCTACAACCCACGCTGCAGCCGTGGCCAGGACCGGCAAGCACATGCTGCGGGGCACCGCAAAAGCCAGGGTGCTGGCGGCAATGAAGAGTGGAACTTGGCCCAGCAAAAAGCGATCCGGGTGGACCAAACTCACAATGGAGGCGGCTGCAGCGGGGAGAAGCAGCATGGCCAGGTCACTGAGCTTCAGCGTGGCCGCCCACAGACCGTGGTACAGGACTCGGCAGAACAGGGTGAAACCCACAAAAGCGGCAGAACCGGTTGCCAGGAGGAGCCAAAGCCACACATCGGGTGGGGCCGCGCGAGCCACCAGAACTGTGCCACTGAGTCCGTAAAGCATCAGGGCGTACAGCACCAACCCGCACCAGGTGTAGAGCCAGGCTTCCTGGACTCCAACGCCCGTGGTGGGCACCCGGTCTGCGAGGACGCGTTGTGTGCGGGGTGACATGCTTCCCACCGTAGACCGATGACTTTTGTCACGGTGTCACCGTGCACAATCTCCGGGAATCACGTGACGCGCCAGCACTGCCGTGTGAACTGCAGATTTGGGAGATTTGAGGCAGTCGGTTGGTTTGTTTGCCGCACGGGCCTCAGCCGCTTGTTGGCGCTTCCCTGCGCCATGAACCCAGCAGTAATGGAGAGAACCATGTACGAGTCCTTGCAGAACTTCACCCAGTCCCTACCTGATGCCTTGCAGTGGTTGGGGATCATGCTGATCAGCGCCATCCCCTTTGTGGAGTCTTACCTGGGGGCAGCCATAGGGGTGGTGGCTGGATTGCCGCTGTTCATTGCGATTCCCGCAGCGATTGTGGGCAACTTTGCCTCCATGTTGATCTTTGTGCTGGTGGCACACAGCGCCCGGCAGCGGATCAAGGGCGAGCAGCCCGAGCTCTCACCCCGGAAGCAAAAGATCAAAGGCATGTTTGACCGTTTTGGTGTGCCTGGGGTGTCTCTGCTGGGGCAGTGGGTGTTGCCCAGCCAGATCACGTCATCCTTGATGGTGTCCTTCGGCGCCTCCAAGAACGCCGTGATCTTGTGGCAAACCATCTCCATTGTCCTGTGGGGCCTGGGCTTTGGACTGCTGGCTCACCTGGGCGTGACCACATTGGTGGGGGCATGATGTCAGTGCTGGTCAGGTGAGTAGGAGCGGGGCAATGACCGGGCGCGGTCTCCGCCCCAGAGGGTGCGGACGCTGAAAGCTCAGGTGGGGAACTCGCCGTTGGCGCCCCGCTTGGCAAGTTATATATGCACAGGTCAGAGCCCAGGTTACCTGTTCGTAACGGACGGCAGTCACAATTTAGGTGGGACTTGTGGTCCCACACTGTTGGTTAGCTGTTAATCTAAGCTCCGTTACTTGAAGTATGGCCTACATCACACCTGTTGGCGCTTCTCTCTCCTCAACTTGGAGGTCACCATGAACCCTCTGCTTTCCCGACGTCGCCTGCTCGGCGCTGCCGCCCTGTCCGGTGCAGCTGCCGTTGTCCTGTCCGCCTGCGGTAACGGGGGAGGTGGAAGCGGCGGAGACGGTTCACCCGTGACGGCCTTCAGTGTTGAGCCAGAGAATCCGCTGATCCCCACCGCAACCTCTGAGCAGGGTGGCGGACGCATTGTGAGCTTGGTCTTCATGGGCTTGATTTCCTACGACGACAACTCTGAACCCGTCAACGAACTTGCCGAGTCCATCGAATCCGATGACAACAAGACCTGGACCATCAAGATCAAGGAAGGCAAGAAGTTCACCAACGGTGAGGACATCACCGCTCAGAGCTTTGTGGATGCCTGGAACTACGGCGCGGCAGCAAAGAATGCCCACACCGGTTCCTACTTCTTTGAGCCCGTGCTGGGCTACGACGCCGTGTCTGCCGAGGGCTCGGAAGAGGACCAGATGGAAGGTCTGACCGTGGTGGATGACACCACCTTCACCGTGGAGCTTGCCGACGGCGATGTCACCTTCCCGATCCGCCTGGGCTACGCCGCATATTCGCCGCTACCGGCCTCTGCCTTTGATGACATGGAAGCGTTCGGAGAGAACCCCGTGGGTTGGGGCCCCTTCAAGATGGATGGCGAAGGTGCATGGTCCCACAACGAGGAAATCCGTCTGGTCAAGAACGAGGACTACGACGGTTCTCAGCCGGCCCAGGTGGATGCCTTGACCTTCAAGCTCTACCAGTCAGCGGAGGGTGCGTACTCCGACCTGATTTCCGACAACCTGGATATCTTGGATCAGATCCCTCCGTCCAGCATGGATGTACGCGAAGATGATCTCTCTGGCCGTACGGAACAGCAGGACTACGCCGGTAACTACTCGTTTGCCATCCCGTACTACCTGGATGGCTGGTCCGGTGAAGCAGGCAAGCTGCGCCGTCAGGCGATCTCCATGTCCATCAACCGCCAGGAACTGATTGATCAGGTCATCAAGCAGGGCGTGCCGGCCAAGGACCTCACCTCACCGGCTGTTGAAGGGTTCCCGGACAGCTTCACCAACGAGGAGTTCGTCCAGTACGACCCCGAAAAAGCCAAGGAACTGTGGCAACAGGCCGAGGACATGGAAGCCTACCCCGGTGGTCCGTTCGAGCTCGCGTACAACGCCGATGGTGGACACCAGGAATGGGTGGATGCCGTGTGCAACATGATCAAGAACACTTTGGACATCGAAGCCCAGGGCAAGTCCTACGCAACCTTCAAGGAACTGCGCACCGAAGCCAACGCGGGCGATCTGACCTCTGCCATTCGCTCAGGCTGGATGGCTGACTACCCCTCCATGTCCAACTTCTTGGGTTCCAACTTTGCCAGCAACGGGTCCTCCAACGACACCAAGTTCGACAATCAGGAGTTCGACACCTTGCTGTCTGAGGGGCGTCAGGCAGATGACATCGACGCCGCCAACGAGAAGTTCATTGAAGCCGATGAAATCTTGTTGGAAGAACTGCCGTCCATTCCGCTGTACTATCCGGCACGCACTTGGGGCTGGAGCTCCAACGTGACTGACGTTGGCATCATGTGGAACGGTGAAATCAACTACGCCCAGGTAACTTCTGCCTGAGTGTTTTGCATAGGGTGGGCGCCGCGGACCGTGGTGCCCACCCTTGTCCCTTGTTTTGATCGTGGCGCGTCGGCCATCTTCACCGGGTGCCCCGCTTTTCCCAGGAGTTTTCACCATGTCCACCCAATCTCTGGTGCTTACGCACCCCGTCGTATCGGGGGGTGTGTTCTGACATGGCTTGGTACTTGGTCCGGCGCCTCCTGCAGATGATCCCCGTCTTCTTCGGGGCCATCTTCATCGTTTACTTCCTCATGTTTGCCACTTCCGGCGACCCTACGGCGGCTCTGTGTGGTGACCGTGGGTGTACCCCGGCCACCAAAGCGGCTCTGGAAGCTCAGTACAATCTGGATCAGCCGTTCCTGATCCAGTTCTTGCTGTATCTCAAGGGTGTATTCACGCTTGATCTGGGTAACAATTTCTCGGGCCGCCCCATCCTTTCTGTGATTGCGGAGACCTTTCCCAACACAGTCAAGCTGGCACTGATTGCCATTGTTTTCGAGTCCGTGGTTGGCGTGACCTTGGGTTTGATCGCGGGGTTGAAGAAAGGTACCTGGATTGATTCCAGCCTGCTTTTCCTCTCCCTTCTGGTCATCTCCATTCCCGTGTTCGTCCTGGGCTTTGTGGCTCAGTTTGTGGTCGGCATCAAACTGGGATGGGCCAGCCCTACTGTAGGCACAGGTGCCCCGTTGCAAGACCTGTTGCTGCCAGGGATGGTCCTCGGTTCGATTTCTCTGGCTTACGTGGTGCGTCTGACCAGAAATTCCGTGGCAGAAACCAAAACCGCAGACCACGTCCGAACAGCTACTGCTAAGGGCCTGACGCCAGGGCGGGTTCGCAACGGCCATGTGCTCCGTAACTCCATGATCCCCGTGGTGACCTATGTGGGTGCAGATCTTGGCGCTCTCATGGGTGGTGCAATCGTGACCGAGAGCATCTTCAACATCAACGGCATAGGGAACCAGCTCTACCGCTCGATCAACATTGGTGACGGTGCCATGGTGGTCTCCCTGGTGACATTGATTGTGATCGTATTTGTTGTGGCCAACCTGCTGGTGGACCTGCTGTATGCGGTTCTGGACCCGAGGATTCGTTATGCCTGATCAGAACTCAACACCGGAAACAGCTGCACGCGGGCCGGTCATGCAACCAGCCGGCCGCGAGGTCCCCACTGCCGAGCACTTTGTGGCTCCCGTTCTGGATGACGAGGGCCGTGCTGGGATCGAGACGCAACTTTCGGACAAACCCAGTAGCTTGTGGCGAGATGCCTGGAAGTCCCTGCGCAAAAACCCGATATTCATCATTTCCGCGTTACTGATGCTCTTTGTGCTGTTCGTGGCCCTATTCCCCACGGTGTTCACCTCTGCCTCCCCAGACAGCCAGTGCATGTTGTCCAATGCAAACGGAGCACCCCAGGCGGGGCACCCCTTGGGATTCACCAACCAAGGGTGCGACATCTTGGCTCGTGTGGTCCACGGCGCCCCTGCCTCCCTGCTGGTGGGCTTCGGCACCATCTTGGGCGTGTTGGTCGTCGGTATTCTGCTGGGAAGCATCGCCGGTTTCTTCGGCGGCTGGGTGGATTCCATCATTTCGCGTGTGATGGACATCTTCTTTGCCATTCCGTTGATCCTGGGTGCCATTGTCTTGATGGCAGTTCCGATCATGCGGCAGAACGCAGGCATTGTGACCCTGGCGATTGTGCTGACCATTTTTGGATGGCCCCAGATGGCGCGTATCACCCGCGGTGCCGTGATGGAGGTCCGCACAGCGGAGTTCATTACTGCCGCACGCTCACTGGGCATGAGCAAGATGGGCATTCTGTTCAAGCATGTCCTACCGAATGCGGCAGGTCCCATCATTGTGGTGGCCACCATTTCTTTGGGCATTTTCATTGTGGTTGAGGCCACGCTGTCCTTCTTGGGCATTGGACTACCTCCATCCATCCTCTCCTGGGGGCACGACATTTCCGCAGCACGTCCGCAGTTGCGCACCAACCCGGGCGCACTATTTTGGCCCTCGCTCATGCTCTCGATCACGGTCTTGAGCTTCATGATGTTGGGTGACGCCCTGCGCGACGCCCTGGACCCGAAGGGACGGACCCGATGAGCACGTCAACGGAGTCAACCCAGCCAAGCGGCCGTCGTCGTACTGATCGTGCGGCTCAGACAGCCCAGACCATGGCCGTGAGTGCAACAGGTGCTGCGCCACTGCTGGAACTACGCAACGTGGGCATCACCTTCAAAACCACCACCGGCGATGTGGAGGCCGTGAAGGAAACAAACATCACGGTCATGCCCGGTGAAACGGTGGCGATTGTGGGGGAGTCCGGCTCCGGTAAGTCCACCTCTGCGTTGGCCGCCATGGGCCTGTTGCCGGAGAACGGCCGGATTTCAGAGGGCCAGGTGTTTTTTGACGGTGAGGACATCACCAACCCGTCCCGCAAGCGCCTGATTGCACTGCGCGGTAGTGAGATCGGCATGGTGCCCCAGGACCCCATGTCCAACCTGAACCCCGTGTGGAAAATCGGCTTCCAGGTCCGTGAAACCCTGAAAGCCAACGGGTTACCCCACGCGGACAAGGATGTTGTGCAGGCGTTGAAAGATGCCGGTCTGGGTGATGCCGAACGGCGCATGAACCAGTACCCACATGAGTTCTCCGGCGGCATGCGCCAGCGCGCACTGATTGCAATTGGGCTGGCTTGCAACCCGCGCCTGCTGATTGCGGATGAACCCACCTCCGCGCTGGATGTGACCGTTCAGAACCAGATTCTCAACCACCTGGACAAGCTCACCACGGAGAAGGGAACGTCCGTTCTGCTGATCACCCACGATCTGGGGTTGGCAGCGGAACGGGCCGACCGCGTCGTCGTGATGCAAAAAGGCCGCGTGGTGGAATCCGGGCCTGCGCAGGCTTTGCTGCGCAACCCCAAGCACCCCTACACCCAGCAGTTGGTCCGTGCGGTGCCGTCCCTGACCCCGGAGGACCTGGGTGCGGAAGACGAGGGGGACGCGGCCCAAGAGATTGTGCAGATCAAGGATCTGGTCAAGGAGTACAAGATTCGAGGGTCTTGGGGCCGGTCCACCCAGTTCCGGGCGGTTGATGAGGTCAGTTTCAACATCCGCAAGGGCCATACCACCGCAATTGTGGGTGAATCCGGGTCCGGTAAGTCCACCATCGCCAAGATGCTGTTGGGTTTGGAGGACATCACTTCCGGAAGCATTCATGTGGATGGCAAGGACATTTCCACGTTCTCCAACAAAGAGTGGTTCAGTTTCCGACGTCGTGTGCAGCCGATCTTCCAGAACCCGTACGGTTCCCTGGACCCCATGCGCAGCGTGTTCCGTTCCGTGGAAGAGCCGCTGCGGGTGCACAAGGTGGGCGATGCCAAATCCCGTAAGGAAAAGGTCTATGACCTCCTGGAGCGGGTGGCGCTGCCGCGTCAGTTGGGGGATCGGTACCCCAACGAACTCTCCGGTGGCCAACGCCAGCGTGTGGCCATTGCCCGGGCGCTGGCCCTGGACCCGGAAATCGTGGTCTGTGATGAGGCAGTTTCGGCTCTGGACGTGCTGGTGCAGGACCAGGTGCTCAAACTGCTGGGTCAGTTGCAGGAGGACTTAGGCCTGACCTACCTGTTCATCACGCATGACCTTGCCGTGGTGCGTGAAATCGCGCACGACGTCTGCGTGATGGAATCCGGCAAGCTGGTGGAGGTGGGGTCCGTGGACCAGGTGTTCGAGAATCCCCAGCAGGACTACACCCGCCGTCTGCTGGATGCCATCCCAGGCAAGGACCTCTTGGAGGTCTGACCCCTCCCCCCTCCCCCTCCCACCCCCTGCCGAGCGTCCGAGTTTGGTCGTTTCCAAGCCCTGGAAACGACCAAACTCGGACGCTCGGCAGTTGTATTAGAGGAGGCCGGATTCGTGGGCCAGGACTACCAGCTGGACCCGGTCGCGTGCTTGCAGCTTGGCCAGGATTCGGGACACATGCGTTTTGACGGTGGGTTCGGAGAGCACCAGCCGGTCCATGATCTCGGCATTGGAGAGGCCCCGCCCCACCAGCACAAAAACCTCATGTTCGCGGGGTGTCAGCGCCTGCAGCCGTGGGTCCGGTTGAGTTTCCGGACGCGGCGGATCAATGAAGCGCTGCATCAAACGATGCGTGGTAGACGGCGCGATCACCGCATCCCCGCGGTGGCAGGTACGGATGGCAGAAAGCAGTTCCTCCGGCATGGCGTCCTTCAGCAGGAACCCACTGGCTCCAGCCCGAATCCCATCCAGGGCGTATTCATCCAGGTCAAAGGTGGTCAGCAGCACCACGGTCACCGCTGGGTTCACCGTCAGGATTTCCCGTGTTGCCGCCAGCCCGTCCAGGTGCGGCATCCGAATGTCCATCAGCACGACGTCGGGTCCGTCCCCCGCCGCACCCAAGTCCCGGACCGCTTCCACTGCCTGGGTGCCGTCGCCGGCTTCACCCACCACCACCAGATCAGGTTGGGAGCCAATGAGCATGGAGAACCCGCCGCGCACCAGCGGTTGGTCGTCCACCAGCAGGACACGGATGGGATGAGCTGTGCTCTGCATGGTTCACCTGGTTGTGTTTTCTGGGGCGGACGTGGCTGTTGGCGGCTGGTGGGTTCTCAGCCAACCGCGCAGAACCCACCGGTCTGGGTTGGAGGCCATGGGCCCAGCTTGCACCTGACCGCCGTAAACACCCAAGCGTTCGGCAAGACCCTGCAATCCTTGCCCGGATGACGGCAGTGGCGCTGGGGCTGAGGGAGCCGGATCGGCCAAGAGACCGTCATTGATGATCTCAGCTTCCACCCAGTCCGGTCCGGAGCGCAGCTGCACCACGGCGGCCGTGGCCTCCGGGGCATGTTTCAGGGTGTTGGTCAGGGCTTCCTGCACCAGACGATAGATCGCCAGGGAGGCGCCGGGTGGTAAGGCGGCCAGGGCGCCGTCGGAAGTTGCGGGCCTGATGAACTCCACCGGCAAACCAGCCTGCCGCACACCAGCCACCAGCTCAGGAAGGTTCTCCAGACCGGGGACGGGAGCCGTTAGCTGACCTTCATCCGTGCGCAGGATGCCCAGCAAACGCCGCATCTCCGTGAGGGAATCGCGGGCAGTGGTGGAGATTCTGGCCAAAGTGTCCGTGGCGGCATGTGGATCGGTGGCGGCGGCGTACCGGGCGCCGTCGGCCTGGGTGATGACCACGGAGAGGGAATGGGCCACAACGTCGTGCATTTCCCGGGCAATGCGGGTGCGTTCATCCTGAGCGGCCAAGCGAACCTCCTGGTCACGTTCGACTTCCAGGCGATGAGCCCAGGAGGCCAGCGCCTCCGCACGGTCGGACAAAGCCTGGGCGCGCTGCTGCTGCGCCACTTGCCGCTCCCATTTGACGCGTTTGAGGTCCCCGAACAGGTAAGCGGTGACAATGGTCAGCCACATCAACGGGGTCAGCAGCAACAACGCAGCCCACCAATCCAAGCTGCCATAGCCAAATCCTCCGGGGCCGAACAACGGTGCGGACCAGCGGGGACTGATGAGGGTGGTGAACAGTGCGGTGAACAGAGCCAGCCCCAGGATCGCCAGGCGCGCACCGCGGGTGCGTCTGGCGGCCACACGGTGCACCACCATGGGCACGGCCCACAGACCTGTGGCAACCGGCCAGGTCTGCAGGACCGCGGTGGCCACCACCGCCGCAGCTGCCACCAACACGGCGGCCAGGGCCGGACGGTGGATGCGCAAGTACACCGGAGCCGCGAGCAGGACAGCACCCAGAACTCCCGCTGCGCCCAGCCCGGCCATCATGGCCGAACTCAGCAGGCCGAGCGCGGTGACCACCAGCGCATTGGTGGCCACCGGGTGAGCCTCCACCCACCCCGCCGCGGTGACATGCGGCTTCATGACTCACTCAACGGCGGCCAGTCCCTCCACGGGAGAGACCCGTGTGGCGCGGCGAGTGGGAAGCGCTGCGGCCACCATGGCCGTGAGCCACCCGCCGATCACCACCGCAATGAACCCCACCCAGGGCACCGTCAGCAGCACTGGAATGGAATCCGTGACCATGGCCCGCACCACCGCGGTACCCATGAGCCAACCGGCAGCCACACCGGCCAGGCAGGCCGCAGCCGCGATCAGCAGAGCCTCCCGCCGAATAGTGGCGCCCAGCTGCCTTCGGGACAGCCCCAGCGCGCGCAACAGGGAGTTCTCTCTGGTGCGCTCCAGCACGGACAGGGACATGGTGGAGGCAATGCCCAACACAGAGACCAGGACGGATGCGCCCAGCAGCCCCAGCGCCACCCCCAGCATGATGTTCAGGATGTCCACATACATGGCTTTCTCCATGGCCACACTGCCGATTTCCCACTGATCCGTGTCCGTGGCATTTGCAATGGCAGAGACCGACGACGCCGCATCCCGGCTTCCGATGCCCTGCCTCAGATTCACGCGGGTTTGATTGTCGCCCGTCTCCACGTTTTCCACGTTGGGAGTCAGGGCAATGGTCTCCAGGGTTTGATCGTCCACGGTGTGCGCGATGGTGACATCAACGGGATTGCGCTCATCCAGGTGAGTCAAGATGGAGCGTTGGGCCACGGCGTGCCCGGTCAGCACCGTGGCCACCAGGGTTATACCGATCAGCAGGGCGGTGGCGGTGGTGGTGGTTCTGGCCGGATGCCGGGCCGCATTGGCGGCAGCCAGGGTGGAGGGGGTTCGGCCGGGCAGGAGGTTGCCCAACAAACGCACCAATGGTGGCATCCAAAGGCGGGAGGTCAGAACCAGACCCAGTCCCGTGGCTGCGCCAGACACAATGCCTTCCACCGGGCGGTCTTGTTCAATGGCCGCCCAGGTCAAGACTCCGGCACCGCCCAGTAGTAGGAGAACACCCACAGCGGTACGCACCTTGGGCAGGCGGTCGCTGGCGCGCGACCCACGCATGCCGTCCAGAGGCGACGCCTGCATGGCTCTGCGTGCCGGACCAAAGGACGCCAGCAGGGTGACCACAACACCCAAGGCCAAGCCCACCACAATGTCCCGAACTGTCACGGCCACAATCACCCACTGGGGAAGGATTGTGCCCAGCGCAAAGCCCACACCGATGATGGCGGCAATACCCAGTGCGGAGGAAACCAGTCCGATCACCAGGGCCTCCAGCAGGACGGAGCGGCGCAGTTGGGTCCCCGTGGCTCCCAGGCATCGCAGGAGAGCCAGCTCCCGTGCACGTTGTGCCGTGAGGACCCCAAAGGTGGTGGTGATCACCAGGAACGCCACTATGGCAGCCAGTAAGGCAAATGCCATCAGGAAGGCAAGCATCACGTTGGATTCCCCGGAGATCTGCTCCATCATCCGGTCCGACTGTTCCTGGGGTGTCAGAACCTCCGCCGCAACGTTGAGCTCACTCATCCGGTCTGTTAGTTCGGCGCGAACGGTCTCCAAGTCGGCACCATCACTGAGCCGAATTTGGGTTTCTGAACCCACACCCAGCTGGTCTTGGGGGAGGGGAAAGAACTGGGTGAACTGTGATTCGGTGATCCAGCCTTGGATGTAGGAACTCATTTCCGGGACATCGGCAATGCCTGTCACCGTCAGTTCAGCGGGGTCCAGCTGGATGGGCTGTCCCAGGTCACTCTCCAAATCCTCAGCCATGTTCCCGGCGGCATCCGTGGGCGTGGGCAGCTCTTGGTAGTAATCGACAGGCTGCACCGTGAAGGTGTCTCCCAGTTCAACACCCATGGCATCGGCACGCGCGGAGCTGAGCAGTATTTGGCCGTCTTCCCGGGGGAACTCACCCGCAGTCAAGTCCCACGGAAAGACTTGGGCGTCCGATGGCGCAGTGGCCAACCCCAGCATGGACTCGCGCTGAGGTTGGCCTGGAACCTCAACGGTCGTGTAGGGAGGCGCCCACACGCTGGCAACTCCGTCCACATCGGTCAGGGATTGCGCATCCGGGATCGTCAGGTAGTCCTGTCCGTTGTCAAAAGCTGCCGGGTCGGTCTGCGGTGCGATCACCAGATCGGCATTCTTGGTGCCTTCGGCCAGGGTGCCCACCAGAGAGGCATTGAGGGTGGAGTTCAGCATCATAGAGGCGGTGGCAAATGCCGCGGAGACCGCAACACACAGGCCGATCAAAACGTAACGGGCCCACTGCAAGCGCAGGCGATTCAGCACAATGCGGCGCATCAGAGCTCACCGCCGCGCTGCCGGATTTCATCCGCCAGGGAAGCGATGGACGGCTGGGCGGTCCCCAGTCGGTTGCCCTGCCCGGGAGTATGTGGTTGCTGATCCTGTCGAGCCGGCGCTGACTCACCGGGTGACTGCGCCACGGCTTGTGAGGGTTCGGAACCGGAGGTGAGGGTCGTCGTCGTAGAGGGGGTGCTGTCCGTGGCCTGGCTGCGGAGTTCGTCAGAGACAATGCGGCCGTCCTGCACCCGAATGATGCGGTCGGCATAATCTGCCACGCGGGAATCATGAGTGACCACCACCACGGTATGGCCCTGCTGGTGCACGGAATCCGCCAGGAGGCTCAAAACCTGCGCGGTGGTTTCCGTGTCCAGTGCGCCGGTGGGTTCATCAGCAATGATCACGTCTGGATCGCAGATCAGGGCACGGGCAATGGCCACGCGCTGCTGCTGACCACCGGAGAGTTCATCCGGGCGGTGATCCAAGCGGTCGGTGATCCCCAAGGCTTCCGCCACCACACCCAACCGCTGGGAATCCAACTTTTTTCCGGCCAAGGTCAGGGGCAGCTCAATGTTCTGTTGGGCAGTGAGCACCGGCACCAGGTTGAAGGCTTGAAACACGAACCCCACGTGCTCGCGCCGGAACTCGGTCAAGGTGCGGTCGTTCATCCGGGTGATGTCCTGGCCACCCACCTGGATGACCGTCTCCGGGCGCTGATCCGGGGAGTCCAGTCCAGCCAGGCAATGCACCAGCGTGGACTTGCCGGAGCCGGATGGCCCCACCACGGCGGTGAAGGTACCGCGTTGAATGCTGAGGGAAACATCCCGCAGCGCGGTGACGGACAGGTCACCGGAGCCGTAAGTGCGGGAGACATGTTGGGCCACCACTGCGGCATCGGCCATGCTGCCCTGGTTCGGGTTGAGCGGGGCTTGGCCGGAGGGATTCTGATGTGACCACGGCACAGAGACGGGTGGCTGGTTGGTGTTTGCGGAGGCTGGGGCAGGGTGTGGGTGCGACATACCCCTAAGCTTGCTCCTTCAAGGGGCCTGGGGCATCAATCGACAGGCCCATTTGGGCAGGTCGCGGAGTCATCCCGGGGTATGACGTTGCATACGGCCGGCATGGTGATTGCGGGTGGTCAGCACCTCACAGCAGAGAAGTCACGCCCTTGACCACGGCGGCCACACCACCGGCGCCGGCAATGATCAGCGCCAGTGTGCGCGCTTTCACCGGGGAAACATGCGCTTCCAACATGGTCCCCAACCCAACCCCACCCAAAACCAGGGCGACGACGACCGGCAACACCCACCACGGCGGCAACTGGATCACGCTGGCACCCATGACGGTCTTGGTCAGCACGGAAAACAGGCCCATGGCCATGAAGATCGGTTGCAGGGTGGCCCCAAAGGCCCGCTGGTCCCACCGGGTCAGCCGCGCAGCAATGACCATGGCGGGAGCGGCCACCCCGGCCGTGGTGTTCAAGATGCCGCCAACAAAACCGGCCAACGGCAGCGTGACACGATCTCCACTGCGCGGCAGGCGCGGGGTGCTGACCGTCAGGATCAGGGCCAGCAGCACCAGGGAACCAATGATGATCTGCAACCAAGCGGGCGGGATCAGGAGCACCAGGAATGCCCCCACCACCGCACCGGGTAAGGCCAGGGCAATGATGATCGCCGCCTTTCGCCACTGCACCCGCTTGCGAACGGACAGCATGATGGTGAAACCGGAGACGGTCGTCGTCGCATTGGTCATCAGTACACCGGTGAGCGGTCCCAGCAACAGTGACAACACCGGGGTGACCACCAGCCCCACACCCGTTCCGGAGAGTCGCTGCAGGGTGGAGCCCACCAGGATGGAGGCGGCTGCCAGGAGCAGGGCTGTGGTGGAGAGATCGGAGAGCATGCGCACCTGGATCGGACGGGAAGTGGCCGGGCGGCCGCTGTGACCCACCGTACTCCCTCTCACATTCCCGGTCCGTAGGGGTCATGTGCGGGTAGACTTCCGCAGGCTGTCCGGCCAACCCCGTTTTTGATCTCGCACTCCTTGATCTCGCACAGAGAGACCCCATACGCGTATGAGCACTGTCCAGCGATCCGACCTCCGCAACGTGGCGATCGTGGCCCATGTGGACCACGGCAAGACCACCATTGTGGATGCCATGCTTCAGCAGACCCACGCCTTCTCCGACCACGGGGAAGTCGAAGAACGCGTCATGGACTCCGGGGATCTGGAGAAGGAAAAGGGCATCACCATCCTGGCCAAGAACACCACGGTGTTCTATGACGGCCCCTCCGCCAACGGGGAGAAGATCACCATCAACGTGATCGACACCCCAGGCCACGCCGATTTTGGCGGTGAGGTGGAGCGCGGTCTGTCCATGGTGGATGGCGTGGTGCTGCTGGTGGATGCCTCTGAAGGCCCACTGCCGCAAACCCGTTTTGTGCTGCGCAAGGCTTTGGAAGCCAAGCTGCCCGTGATCCTGGTGGTCAACAAGATCGACCGCCCGGATGCCCGCTCTGAAGCGGTGGTGGGCGAGTCCATGGACCTGCTGCTGGGCCTGGCATCGGACATTGCCGAGGACAACCCGGACCTGGACCTGGACGCCGTTCTGGACGTCCCCGTGGTCTACGCCTCCGGCAAGGCCGGGCGCGCCTCCACGGAGAACCCGGGTGACGGCAACCTGCCGGAGAACCCGGACCTGGAGCCGCTGTTCAAGACCATCATTGAGCACATCCCGGCCCCGTCCTACGACGACGAAGGCGTGCTCCAGGCCCACGTGACCAACCTGGACGCCTCCCCGTTCCTGGGCCGTCTGGCTCTGCTGCGCATCTTCAACGGCACCTTGAAGAAGGGCCAGACCGTGGCCTGGGCGCGTTCCAACGGTGAATTGAAGAACGTGCGCATCTCCGAGCTGCTGGCCACCAAGGGCTTGGAGCGCGAGCCGGCTGAGTCGGCAGGCCCCGGTGAGATCGTGGCTGTTGCCGGTATTGAGGACATCACCATTGGTGAGACCCTGACCGATCCGGAGAACCCGGCCCCGCTGCCCCTGATCCACGTGGATGATCCCGCAATCTCCATGACCATCGGCATCAACACCTCCCCGCTGGCCGGTCGGGTCAAGGGCGCCAAGGTCACGGCCCGTCAGGTCAAGGACCGCCTGGACAAGGAACTGATCGGCAACGTCTCCCTGCGGGTGCTGCCCACCCAGCGCCCGGATGCCTGGGAGGTCCAGGGCCGTGGTGAGTTGGCGCTGGCCATCCTGGTGGAGCAGATGCGCCGCGAAGGCTTTGAGATCACCGCTGGTAAGCCCCAGGTGGTGACCAAGGACGTGGATGGCAAGGTCCATGAGCCCATGGAGCACATGACCATTGACACCCCGGAGGAGTTCCTGGGTGCCATCACGCAGCTCATGGCAGCCCGCAAGGGCCGCATGGAGGGCATGACCAACCACGGCACCGGCTGGGTGCGCATGGAGTTCAAGGTCCCCTCCCGCGGTCTGATCGGTTTCCGTACCCGGTTCCTGACCGAAACCCGCGGCGCAGGCATCGCATCCTCCTACTCAGACGGCTACGAGCCCTGGGCCGGAGAGATCGAGTACCGCACCAACGGCTCCCTGGTGGCAGACCGTGCCGGTGTGGCTACCCCGTTTGCCATGATCAACCTCCAGGAACGCGGCACCATCTTTGTGAAGCCCACCCAAGAGGTTTACGAAGGCATGATCGTGGGTGAGAACGCCCGTGCCGATGACATGGACGTGAACATCACCAAGGAGAAGAAGCTCACCAACATGCGCTCCTCCACTGCGGACAACTTTGAGAACCTGACCCCGCCCAAGATCCTCACCCTGGAGGAGTCCTTGGAGTTCGCCCGCGAGGACGAATGCGTGGAGGTCACCCCGGAGGCCATCCGCATCCGCAAGGTCATTCTGGACGTCAATGAGCGTGTGCGGGCGGCCCGTCAGCGGGCACGTGCCTGAGCCTGAGCGCGGGACTGAAGCAACGCCGTCGTACCCCGAACAGGGTGCGGCGGTGTTGCCGCATGCGCTGCGTTCCGTACTGCCTGCCGGTGCCTCTCCGGTGGGGGCGCGGGTGCTTTACGTGCACGCTCACCCCGACGACGAAACCGTGGTCACCGGTGCTTCCATGGCTCACCTGGCGCGCGCCGGGGCTGAGGTGACGCTGCTGACCATGACCCGTGGCGAGCGCGGGGAGGTCATCCCTACTGAACAGCGCCACCTGGAGGTGGGGCAGCCCGGGTGCACGGATGACGGCACGGCGCTGGGCAACTACCGCGTGGGGGAGTTGCACGCCGCGTGTGCCGCTTTGGGGGTTGCGGGGCAGTTTTTTGCCGGTCAGCAGCCCGCGTTTGATGCTTCCGTGGGGTTTTTCAACGGGCGTGATCGTTACTTGGACTCGGGGATGTCATGGGGTACGGACGGCCGTGCCGTGAGTGCGGCGGACGTTTCCCCGGCCGCTCTGACGGCTGCACCCGTTGAGGAGGCTGCCGCCCACATTGCCGCAGCCATCCGCACCATTCGTCCGCTGGCGGTCATCACCTACGACGACGACGGCGGCTACGGCCACCCCGATCACATCCGTACAGCGCAGGCAACCATGCAGGCGGTGGAACTGGCGTCCAGCCCGGGTGCTGGCGGCCAGGGCTGGAACGTGCCGATGGTCTGGGCGATCGAAGGCGATTTCTCGGCCCAAGATCAGCGCCCACAAGCGGTTGTCCAAGCCACGCCGGCCGATCTTGGCGCCAAGCGCGCGGCACTGGAGGCCCACGCCACGCAGGTCACTTTGCCATCGGATGCCAACCAGTTGAGTTTTGCCTTCTCCAACGGGGTGCCGCAGAAAATCAGTGGGGTGGAGACCTTTCGGTTGGTGGCGGGTTTGGAGCTTCCGGCGGTCATGGATTACTGGGGCAATGCTGGTGTTGGGGGTGATGTGGTACGCGGCGCTCACCAGGCTGGTCACCAGACCACCCCGACGTCCGGCGTCGTAAACGGTGAAGGAATGCCACACAGTCAGGGAATGCCGCCCCGTGGGGCTGGCGCTCGCACGGGGAGGGACCCGCTGGATCAGGCATCTGTGCCGGTCAGCATGACTGTTGGCGTGGTTGTTGGGCTGCTGGCGGGACTTTTGGGTACCGGCGTGCACGGCAATATCTTGCGGATGGCTGGTGTGGCATTGCCCTGGGGTGTGGTGTTGGCCTTGGTCCTGGTGGTGAGTGCGTCTGTGTGGGCCGGCTCCACCACCCGACGTATCTGGGCTGCCGCCGTGCCCGGGGTGGTGGCCTACGCGGTGGCGTTTGCGCTGGCCTTTGTGCGGCCGGACTCTCCGCTGATTGTGCTGGGCTTTGATTCAGCTATCGGACGGGTGGGTCTTGCCTGGTTCGGCGGCATCTTGCTGGCCACGTTGCTCTCCGTAGTGATTGTGGGCCGCTGGTGGCGCAAGCGCCGCCGCACGTTCACCACCGCCTGACTGCCGAGCGCCTGCCTCCAACTGAGCTGATCGGCGCCACCGCTCCCAGGATGCCTTCCCTGCATCTTCCCCGCCGAATGCGCAATTCTGAGTCTCCTGATTGCCCCAGGAGACTCAGAATTGCGCACTCGGCCGCTTGCCATATGCAGACGCGCAACGTTGGTCTAGCCTCAAATGACTTGATGATCTTTTGATGGCGGGACTAGGCGGGACATGATGCAGGAAGAAGCGCGGGGGCAAGTTCTCCTGTACCAACGGGATGACGGTTCAGCGGGGGTCGAGGTCAAGCTGGAGGATCAGACTGTCTGGCTGACGCAGAAGCAGATCGCGGAGCTGTTTCAAACCACCCGCGAGAACGTGACCATGCACGCCCGAAACATCTTTGACGAGCGCGAACTCGATCCAACGGCAACTAGTAAGGAATTCTTACAAGTTCGTCAGGAGGGTGGCAGACAAGTCAAACGGCAGGTGCTCCACTACAACCTCGACTTCATCATCTCGGTGGGGTACAGAGTCAAGAGCAAAGTGGCCACCCAGTTTCGTATCTGGGCCACGCAGTGCCTCAAGGAGTACCTGGTACAGGGCTACTCACTCAATGAGCAGCGACTGATCAGCGACTGATCGGCACCACTTTGCTCATGCTGTCCTCATGATTGAGGGGGCACCATCCGCGAGTGCGCATTCTTGCGGCTGCTGAGTCAATCAGGAGCCGCAAAAATACGCACTCATGGCAGGCAAGAGCGGCAGGGTGGCTATCCAGTTGGCTGCCCGCCAGCTACTCGGTGGATGCGCGCGGGGCTCGGCGTGGTGGCGGTGGGGGAACCGGCTTGGCCAGGTGGATGGCGGACCAGGGGATTTCCACGCGCCCGCGGCGGGTTTCCAGCACCAGAACATCCCCGGCATCAGCCACGGCTGTGCCGTCTGTATTCATGTCACCCGAATGAGCAGTGCCCTCCACCGCATGGGCAGAGGGTTGACGGGAGTCATGGCGGGCGTCGTCGTCGGGGTCCAGGGTTGGGTCAGGGCCAAGAATGGTGCCGATGGAGTCCGTGAAGCGCTTGCCGGAGGCATCACCGGAAGGAAGCGCCCAGCGCACGGTGACCCGAGTTCCAAGTGGCAGGGAACGGAGGAGAGCGACGGCGGATCGGGGCGTGTTCACGCAATCACCGTAGCCGCATGTTTCCTAGATGACATTCCGTCTTGGGCCAATGGCACGACGCCGTAGGATGGTTCGGAACCGACCGTGAGAGAGGATCGCTGAGTTTCATGACCTACGTGATCGCCCAGCCTTGTGTTGATGTCAAGGACAAGGCGTGTGTGGAAGAGTGCCCCGTCGATTGCATTTACGAGGGTGAACGTTCGCTCTACATCCACCCGGATGAGTGCGTGGATTGCGGCGCTTGCGAACCCGTCTGCCCGGTGGAGGCCATTTACTACGAGGATGACACCCCGGAGGAATGGGCGGAGTACTACAAGTTCAACGTCGAGTTCTTTGATGATCTGGGCTCTCCCGGTGGCGCCGCCAAGCTCGGCAACACCGGCAAGGACCACCCGGGAATCGCCGCTCTGCCCCCGCAGAACCAGGACTGATTGGTGACGGATTCGGCGCGCGCTTTCGGCCTGTCCCTACCCGAATACCCGTGGGAGGCCATGGCGCCTTATCGCGCCACGGCCCAGCAGCACCCGGGCGGTGTGGTGGACCTGTCCATCGGCACCCCGGTGGACCCCACGCCCCTGGTGGTCCAGGACGCTCTGGCGGCTGCCGCCGATGCCCCGGGTTACCCCACCACGCACGGCACGGCAGCTCTGCGGGAAGCCATTGTGCGGTGGTTTGAACGACGCCGCGGCGTACCTGGGCTTGACCCCGAGCAGGTGATGCCCACGGTGGGCTCCAAGGAGCTGGTGGCATGGCTGCCGTTGCTGCTGGGGCTGCGCGCCGGAGACGTGGTGGTTCGCCCCACCGTTGCCTATCCCACCTACGACATCGGTGCCCAGATTGCCGGTGCCGACCACGTTG
The DNA here is from genome assembly GCF_030538595.1 of Kocuria sp. GTDB lineage: Bacteria > Actinomycetota > Actinomycetes > Actinomycetales > Micrococcaceae > Kocuria. The sequence goes on along the minus strand of NZ_JAUNTS010000001.1, from coordinate 62,128 downwards.
CCGCGGATGATTTGGATGAGCTGGACGACGACGTTCGTGCCCGAGTCCGCCTGGTGTGGGTGAACTCCCCGGGCAATCCCACGGGCATTGTGCGTTCCACCGAGTCGTTGAAGAAACTGGTGGATCAAGCCCGCGCCCTGGGTGCCGTGGTGGCCTCCGATGAGTGCTACGCGGAACTGGGCTGGGGCGACTGGGACGTGGAAAACGGTGGCACACCGGTCCCCTCCGTGTTGGACCCAGCAGTCAGCGGGGGAGATTTTTCCCTCCTGTTGAGCGCATACTCCCTGTCCAAGCAGTCGAACCTGGCAGGCTACCGGGCAGCCTTCGTGGCCGGGGATGCCGCGCTGATGAAGGACCTGGTCAACTCGCGTAAACACGCAGGAATGATTGTCCCCGCACCGGTGCAAGCGGCCATGCAGGCCGCCCTCAACGACGACGCCCACGTGGTTGCCCAGAAAGCCCTCTATCGTGCTCGCCGCGAACAGTTGCTCCCGGCGATTGAGGCCTTTGGCTTGGAGGTGGAGCATTCGGAGGCTGGCCTCTATTTGTGGGCCAAGCCCTCTGACGGAGCCGATACCTGGCAGACCGTGGGACGTTTTGCGCAGCTGGGGATTGTGGTGGGTCCGGGTGTTTTCTACGGTGACGCCGGTGCCGGCCATGTCCGAGTTTCGCTGACGGGCACGGATGAACGTATCCACGCCGCCGTCGAACGGCTCCAAGGCGCCTGAGCGCACTGGCAAGCTCTTGCTGCCTGACTGTCCGGGTGCGCACAGGCTCTAGCACTCGTGACGGGAGCATGGAAATTGGCACGTTGCGGTCCCCACGGAGTAAATTGGGGGTCGAGCGATTTTGTGTCTTGGGACACGTACGTGGAATGCACACCGTTGTGCGCTCCATCTCTCGCACCACCGGCTCCCGCCTCACCGCGCGGGCGCGCCGGCATTACGCCAGACCCACCGGGTCAACGATCACGGACTACCACCGCGGAGGACATCCATGAGCGAGTCTGCAACCGACGCCAAAAACGTCCAGCTCAATTATGAGAACGGCAGCCTGGACCTGCCCGTTCTGGAAGCAGCCGAAGGCAACTACGGCTACGGCGTCAGTGCGCTGCTCAAAGAGACCGGCAACGTGGTCTACGACCCCGGCTTTGTCAACACCGCCAATGCCCGTTCGGCGATCACCTACATTGACGGCGCCAACGGCATCCTGCGCTATCGGGGTTACCCCATTGAGCAGCTGGCGGAGAAGTCCAACTTTGTGGAAGTGGCTTACTTGCTGATCTACGGCGAGCTGCCCACCCCGGAGCAGTACCAGGACTTTGAGCACCGCATCACCACGCACACCATGGTCCATGAAGACCTCAAAATGTTCTTCAACGGATTCCCGCGCTCGGCGCACCCCATGCCCGTGCTTTCCTCCGCGGTCTCGGCTCTGTCCACGTTCTACGCGGATTCCTTGGATCCTCACGATCCCGAGCAGATTGAAATTTCCACCATTCGCTTGCTGGCCAAGGTGCCCACCCTGGCTGCCTACGCCTTCAAGAAGTCCGTGGGCGAACCCATGCTTTACCCCCACAATGAGTTGAATTATGCGGAGAACTTCCTGCGCATGTGCTTTGGCGTTCCGGCCGCCAACTATCAAGTGGACCCGGACATGGCCAAGGTTTTGGACGTCTTGCTCATGCTGCACGCGGATCATGAGCAGAACTGCTCCACGTCCACCGTGCGTTTGGTGGGCTCATCTGAAGCCAACATCTTTGCCTCGGTCTCCGCGGGCATCAATGCCCTGTACGGCCCGCTGCACGGTGGCGCCAATGAGGCTGTGCTGAAGATGCTGGGCCAGATTCAGAACGAGGGCATGGACCCGGACACGTTCATGGAGAAGGTCAAGAACAAGGAAGACGGCGTCAAGCTCATGGGCTTTGGTCACCGCGTCTACAAGAGCTACGACCCCCGCGCCCAGATCATCAAGGGCTACGCTCACGACATCCTGGAGAAGCTGGGCGGCAACAACGAGATGCTGGACATCGCCATGAAGCTGGAAGAGAAGGCTCTGGCCGATGACTACTTTGTGGAGCGCAAGCTCTACCCGAACGTGGACTTCTACACGGGCCTGATCTACAAGGCCATGGGCTTCCCGGAGCGCATGTTCACCGTGCTGTTCGCCATCGGTCGCCTGCCGGGCTGGATTGCCCAGTGGCGGGAGATGATTCAGGACCCGGAGACCAAGATCGGCCGTCCGCGTCAGCTCTACGTGGGTGAAGGCGAGCGCCCCTACCCGCAGCGCTGAGGCTCAACTTTCGTAACGACGACGCCGGGGGGCACCTTCCGTACGGAAGGTGCCCCCCGGCGTCGTCGTACCGACTGCTGATCAGTGAGTTGTGCCGCTCATCAAAGCTGATGGGCGGCACAACTCACTGATCGGCGCAGGGTCGGGAACGGCTCAGCCGGCGTAACCGTTGGGGTTGTTCTTCTGCCAGTTCCAGTGGTCGCGGCACATTGTGTCCATGTCACGATCAGCAGACCAGCCCAGGTCCGCCAGGGCTGCGGAGGCATCCGCGTAGGTGGTGGCAGCATCCCCGGGGCGGCGATCCACCACCTCGTAGGGGATTTCCACGCCGGAGGCCTTCTCGAAAGCATCCCGGACCTCCAGCACGGAGTAACCGTGGCCCGTACCCAGGTTCCAGATTTTCAATCCGCCGTTGGCGGCCAGCCAATTCACGGCGCGCACGTGACCGTCGGCAAGGTCCACCACGTGAATGTAGTCACGCACGCCCGTGCCATCGGCAGTGGGGTAGTCCCCACCGAATACCCGCAGCTTCTCCCGGCGTCCCACGGCAACCTGGGCCACAAACGGCATCAGGTTGTTGGGAATGCCCGTGGGGTCCTCCCCAATGCGCCCCGATTCGTGGGCACCCACCGGGTTGAAGTAGCGCAGCAGGGCCACGTTCCAGCGGTAATCGGCTGCAGCAAGATCCGTGAGAATGTCCTCGATCTGCTCCTTGGTGCGCCCGTAGGGGTTGGTGGCGTCCTTTTCCACCTTCTCCGTCAGCGGCATGGTGTCCACCTCTCCGTAGACGGTGGCGGAGGAGGAGAACACGATGGTCCGGCAGTCGTTCTCCTCCATGGCATGCAGCAGATTCAGGGTGCCGCCCACGTTGTTGGAGTAGTACCACAGGGGTTTTTCCGCTGATTCGCCCACGGCTTTGAGCCCCGCAAAGTGGATCACGGCCTCCGGCTTCCAGGTCTGGAACACCCGATTGAGTTCGGGAACATCCAGCAGGTCCACCTGCTCAAATCCTTCAATGGGCCGCCCCGCCAACTCCTCCACGCGGGTCAAGGACTCACGGGAGGAGTTGGCAAGATTGTCCAGCACAACGACGTCGTGCCCGGCCTCCAACAAGGACAGGACGGTGTGTGAGCCGATATAACCGGAGCCACCGGTCACCAAGATGCGCATGGAATGCCTTTCTGTTGTGGGTCTGGCCTCCGCGATCCCGGCGGTGGCCAACGGCGAACCGCTCAGTTCTTGTGCAGAGCCTCGTTGAGCTCCACGGTGTGTCCGGCCCGGGGCAGAGCTTCCACCGCACCGGACAAGGAGTTGCGGCGGAACAGCAGGTTGGGCACACCTGACAGGTCCACGGCCTTGACCACGTGCGGTTCTCCACCGTTGCTGAGCACGTTGACCCGGGTTCCCGCGGTCACGTACAGGCCGGCTTCCACCACGCAGTCATCGCCCAGTGAGATGCCCACACCAGCGTTGGCGCCCAGCAGCACGCGCTCACCGAGCTGGATGCGCTGCTTACCGCCGCCGGAGAGAGTGCCCATGATGGAGGCACCGCCGCCAACATCCGTGTGATCGCCAATGACCACTCCGGCAGAAATTCGGCCCTCCACCATGGCGGTACCCAAGGTTCCCGCGTTGAAGTTCACAAAGCCTTCGTGCATGACCGTGGTGCCTTCGGCCAGGTGGGCACCCAAACGGATTCGATCCGCATTGCCAATGCGCACACCCGTGGGCACCACGTAATCCACCATGCGCGGGAACTTGTCCACGGAGAGCACCGTGACATTGCCCGTGGAGCGCATCCGCAGCAGCGCAAACTGCAGTTCTTCCGCCAGCACCGGCCCGCGCGAGGTCCACGCCACATTGGCCAACAGGCCAAAAATGCCGTCCAGGTTCAAAGTGTTGGGCTGCACCAGTCGGTGGGAGAGCAGGTGCAGGCGCAGGTAGGCATCTGCGGCATCCACAGGAGCGGCATCAAGATCAATCACGCGCTCCACAAGTTCGGCCGTCACATTGCGCTCGGCATCCGGAACAGCAGCTCCGCGCAGGTCAGCGTCCAAGGAGGTATCTGGCTCCTGGGCCAGCACGGGGTTGGGGTACCACACGTCCAAAATGGTGCCGGCCTTGGGGCCATCGGCCACCACGGAGGCCACCCCGAGTCCGGCGGCGTAACGGGGGGTGTCAGAGTGAATGGAAGTCATGGGTCCATCCTACGGATCGCGCGCCGCTAGGGTGGTTGGATGACGAACCCTCACGCGGACCCACAAGCGCCCACACCGCGCCACCTGGACTTGACGGCTGACCCGGCGGAACTCACGGCCACCGTGATTGACATGGAGTCCGTCTCCGGCCACGAAACTGCCTTGGCAGACGCTGTTGAGACCGCCCTGCGTGAGTATTCTCACCTGAGCGTTCACCGCGACGGCGACGCCGTGGTCGCCCGCACGGAGCTCGGCCGATCCGAGCGGGTGGTGCTGGCCGGTCACCTGGACACCGTCCCGTTACCCAGCGTGGCGGGATCAAGGGGGACCGTGCCGTCGTCGTGGTCCGGTGATGCCAGCGACGACGCCAGTGTGCTCTACGGGCGTGGGGCAACCGACATGAAGGGTGGGGTGGCCGTTCAATTGACGCTCGCGGCGGCGCTGACCCAACCGAACAGGGACATCACCTACGTGTTTTACGACCACGAGGAAGTGGCTTCCGAAAAATCCGGGCTGGGGCGCCTGTACCGCAACTGCCCCGATCTCCTGGAGGCAGATTTTGCGGTCCTGCTGGAGCCCACCAACGGCACGGTGGAGGGTGGCTGCAACGGGACCTTGCGTTTCACCATCAGCCCCAGGGGGTTGGCTGCGCATTCCGGGAGGGCTTGGCGGGGGGAGAACGCCATCCACAAACTGGCTGATGTGCTCAGCACCCTGGCCGCTTATGAGCCCGCCGCAGTGGAGGTGGAGGGGCTGGTGTACCGGGAAGGACTCAACGCCATTCGGATCAGCGGGGGAGTGGCGGGCAATGTGATTCCGGATGCCGCATGTGTGGAGGTCAACTATCGCTTTGCCCCGGACAAGTCGCTGGAGGATGCTCTACAGCACTGCCGTGACTTGTTCCCGGGGCATGATCTTGAGTTCGTGGATCTGTCCCCGGCCGCTCGCCCTGGGCTGGACCGCCCGGCAGCAGCGGCATTCGTGGCTGCAGTAGGTCAGGAGCCAAAGCCCAAGTACGGGTGGACAGATGTGGCGCGGTTTTCCGAACGGGGTGTCCCGGCCGTGAACTTTGGGCCGGGCGACCCACTACTGGCCCATACCGACGACGAACACGTCACCGCTGGGGAAATTCGTGCGTGCTACGCAGCGCTGGAGACGTGGTTGAGCGCCTGAGAACTTGGAGCGGAGAAAGCCGTGCGCAGTTTGATACCCCATCAGAGCTGATGGGGTATCAAACTGCGCACGGCTTGGAGTCGGACGGAACTACTTGGCCGGTGCGGGAGCTGCCGGCGCGGGGGCTGCCGTGGGCTTGGTCTTCCCGGAGGTCCGATAGCTCAGGAATCCGGAGAGCCACTGTGCCAGTGAGGTCAGGGCAAAGTTGATGACCACAAAGATCACGGCTGCCATGAGAAGGGTCTGCAAGATGTTGCCGTCACCCGAGCCCAGGCGGCGGGCGGAAGCCAGCAACTCTGGATAGGTGATGATGTAGCCCAACGCGGTGTCCTTCAAAATCACCACGAACTGGCTCACCAGGGACGGCAGCATGGCAGTCAACGCCTGCGGCAGCAAAATGGCCCGCAAGGTCTGGGACTCGGTCAGACCCACCACCAGGCCGGCTTCACGTTGTCCGCGCGGCAAGCTGTGCACACCCGAGCGGATCAACTCGGCGATCACCGAACCGTTGTAGAGCATCAGGGCCAGCACCACGGCCCAAAACGGAGTTTCCGACGGCTGGATCAACCCGGTGCGTCCGATGCCCAGGTAGAAAAAGATCATCATGACCAGCACCGGCACGGCGCGGAAAAACTCCACCACCACGGTGGACACGGCCCGGATGACAGCCACTTGGGAGAGGCGACCCAACCCAAAGATCACGCCGAACACAATGGAGAGGACCACGGCCAGCCCTGCAGCACGCAGAGTGGCCACAATGCCTGGAATGAAAAAGTTGTTCCAGGACCGGGCTGTGAAGAGCTGTGTCCACTTGGAGGGTTCCAACTGACCACGCTCACCCAGCTGCGCCAGCACATACCAGGCAACAGCCACCACGATCAGGGCACCAACAATGTTGAGCCCCAGCGTGATGGCACGCCCGCGGGGACCTTGGACGTCAAAGAGAACGTTTTGTGCCTTGGAGGACATCAGCGCACCACCGCAAACTTTCGGGAGGCCCAGGTGGTCAGCAGACCCACCGGGACCACGATCAGAACGAAACCAACGGCCACGGTCAAGAAGATGGCAATGATCACGTCCGGGCGGAACTCGATCATGGACTTCATCAGGGCGGATATCTCAGTCACGGAAGCCGCTGCCGCCACCGTGGTGTTCTTGGTCAAAGCGATCAGCGTGTTGCCCAACGGCGTGATGGCTCCGCGCAGGGCTTGCGGGAAAATGATCAAGCGGGCCGCGGGCAGAAAGCCCAGGCCAATGGCGCGCGCGGCTTCAGCTTGACCCACCGGGACGGTGTTCACCCCGGAGCGGATGGCTTCACACACGAACGCCGCGTGATAAACAGCCAGACCGACCACCGCGTAGCGGAAGAAGTTGACGTTGAAATCTGAGCTGAGGTTGAACTGCAGCTGCGACCACACGCCCAACACCAGAAACACCAGAATGATGGTCAACGGAGTATTCCGAATGACGTTGACGTAGGCGGCACCGAGCCACCGCATGGACGCGATGGGGGATACGCGCATCAGGGCGAGCACGGTGCCCAGCAGCATGGAGCCGATGGCTGCAAAAAAGGTCAGTTGGATATTGACCCAGAAGGCGGCGGCGACGTCGAACTGCTCGAACAGACTCGCAAAGTCGGCGAAATAGCTATTCACTGTGCCTCTTAGCGAAGTGGAAGGGTTGACTCATGGACGGGGGTGACTGGGATTCAGCGACTACATGGATTCAGTGACGCGGTGCCGACTGCAATGCATTGCAACCCGGCACCGCGTCAGTGAGCAGCGCTCTGTACTCGACCGGTGTCATCCGCGGTGGGTACGTATGCGGATGACACCAGCCGGAGCCACAGGTCAGGAGCAGGTCTCATCCGGAGTGGGCGGGTTCCAGTCGGTGTTGTAGTGATAGTCCGCACCTTCGGTGTTGCTGGTCACGGCCTCTTCCCAGGCGCCATCGTCAATCATCTTCTCAATGGCGGTGTTGATGTCTCCACACTGGTCCGAGCCCTTGGGTAGGCCCACGCCGTACTTCTCCTCGGAGAAGGTGTTGCCGACCACGCGGAACTGGCCCTGGTTGGCGGGTGTGGAAGCCAAGCCGGCCAGGATGATGTCATCCGTGGTCACAGCATCCACACCGCCGGAGCCCAGCATGGTCACGCAGTCCGCGTAGCCGCTTTGCTCCACCAGGTTCACGCCGGGCACCTCTTCACGCACGTTCTCCGCGGAGGTGGAGCCGGTCACCGAGCACAGGTTCTTGCCGTCAAGGTCCTCGGGGCCTTGGATGGAGTCGTCGTCGGCGCGGACCAACAGGTCCTGACCGGCCACAAAATACGGTCCGGCAAAGTCCACGGTCTCTTTACGGGCATCCGTGATGGAGTAGGTGGCAAAAATCATGTCCACCTGGTTGTTCTGCAGCATGTTTTCGCGGTTGGCCGATGGTGCTTCAACCCACTCGATCTGGTCTTCCGAGTAGCCCAGTTCATTGGCCACGTACTTGGCCACATCGACGTCGAAGCCTGTGTAGTCGCCGCCGTCGGCGTAGCCCAGACCGGGCTGGTCGTACTTGATGCCGATGCGCACGGTGTCGCCGTCGCCACTGCTGTCACTGGAACTCCCGCCACAGGCGGACAGGGTCAGGGCGGCTGCTGCGCTGAGAGCCACGGCGCTGTAGATCTTCTTGCTGCGGTGCATTGATTTCTCCCGTTGTATTAGAGGGTGCGTTGCGGAAAGGGGTCAGTGGTCTCAGTGATTGAGGATCTTGCTGAGGAAGTCTTTGGCGCGATCCGACTCCGGGCTGGAGAAGAACTCTTCCGGGGTGTTCTGCTCCACGATCTGGCCATCTGCCATGAACACCACACGGTCTGCGGCGCGGCGGGCAAAGCCCATCTCATGGGTGACCACAATCATGGTCATGCCTTGTTTTGCCAGGTCAGCCATGGTGTCCAGCACCTCGTTGATCATCTCCGGGTCCAGTGCGGAGGTGGGTTCGTCAAAGAGCATGACCTTGGGACTCATGGCCAACGCTCGGGCGATGGCCACGCGCTGCTGCTGACCGCCGGAGAGCTGAGCGGGGAGCTTTTCGGCTTGGTTGTCCACCCCCACGCGCTTGAGAAGTTCCATGGCGCGTTCCTTGGCCTGGGCTGAGGATTTGCCCCGGACCTTCATGGGGCCAAGCGTCACGTTCTGCAGCACGGACTTGTGTGCGAACAAGTTGAAGGACTGGAAGACCATTCCCACATCTGCACGCAACTTGGCCAGTTCCTTGCCCTCCTGGGGCAGTGGTTTGCCGTCAATGGTGATGACGCCTTCGTCAATGGTTTCCAGGCGATTGATGGTGCGGCACAGCGTGGATTTTCCGGAACCGGAGGGGCCGATGACCACCACCACCTCACCGCGCTTGACGTCCAAATTGATGTCACGCAGCACGTGCAAGCTGCCGTAATGCTTGTTGACGTTGGCAATGTGCACCAGGACTTCGCCCGTCTGGGTGGCGATGGGGCTGGTTGGCGGACTGACAGACTGGTTGGGCATGTGAAGAACATAGTGGAGAAAGTCACATTGTGAGGACCAACACGTTACTTTGGGGTAAAAAAGCTGCGGATTTGGTCATCAGGCTTCCAATCGCGGCCGCCACATGTACTTCACGTACGCGCGCATGAGGGGTACCCATCCTGTAGCCCGCTACCGTGGGACCATGACGTCACCTTCCTCCCACAGTGCTGCAGACGGCAAACCATTCCGCCACAAAGGCCCCATCCTGCTGCGCGGGCGTGAGTTGCAGCGCAGTACCTCCGATCAACGATTCCTGGAGCCAGAGGTGGTGGCGGGGCGCGAACCCGGTGACTTCACCCGGACCGACCCCTGGCGGGTGCTGCGCATCCAGAGCGAATTCGTGGACGGTTTTGACACCCTGGCCAGGCTGGGCCCCGCCATTTCCGTGTTCGGGTCAGCTCGCACAGCGCCGGATTCACCCGAGTACGCCTTGGGCCGTGAAGTGGGTCAGGCGCTTGGAGAAGCTGGGTACGCGGTGATCACCGGTGGTGGCCCGGGCATCATGGAAGCGGCCAACCGGGGTGCTCATGAGGTGGGGGCAACCTCCGTGGGCCTGGGCATTGAGCTCCCGCACGAACAAGGTCTGAACCAGTACATAGACCTGGGCATCAACTTCCGATACTTCTTTGTCCGCAAGACCATGTTCGCCAAGTACTCCCAAGGCTTCATTGTGCTGCCCGGTGGTTTTGGCACGCTGGACGAGTTGTTTGAATCTCTGACGTTGGTGCAGACCAGCAAGATGACCCGGTTCCCCGTGGTGCTCATGGGGAAAGCCTTTTGGGCTCCGTTGCTGGAATGGATTGAGGAGACTTTGGTCCGTGAAGGCATGATCTCCCCGGCTGACACGGACCTGCTGTGCGTCACGGACTCCGCCCAGGAGGCGGTGGCCGTGATGAGTGAAGCGCATGAACGCCGCTCCGAACAGCAGCGTGATGCCGCCGGCCACGGCGATCTTGGCGAGTTCGGCAACCCCAACGACCACACTGCATCCGCGGAAGATCGGGAAGGTTCGGCTCGGTGAACTTGGTGGCACCCACGCGGGTGCACCGTGGGTTGGCGCAACACACCATCCGGGCAGGTGATGCCCTGAGCCGGGCTCCTTGGTGGGTCCAGGCTCTGCTGGTGTGGTTGGCTTCAAGATTGTGGGCCGGGGTGATCTTTGCCGTCGTCGATCGCCAGGCGCCCACGGGCCCGTGGGGGCCAACGCCCCTGGGGTACTTCAACTTCATGACCATCTGGGACGGGCAGTGGTACCAGAGCGTTCACGACGCCGGATACCCTGCCGAGTTGCCGCGCGATGCCGCGGGAACGGTGCAGCCCAACGCCTGGGCGTTTTTCCCGGTGTTTCCCCTGCTGGTGCGTGGCATCACGGCCTTCACCGGTTTGCCGTGGGCGGTGACAGCTTCCACGGTGGCCTTGTTGGCCGGTTTTGGTGCGGCTGTACTGATCCTCAAATTGTTCCGCGACATTCTGCCGAACGGTGCTGCGTTGTGGGCTTTGGCCGTTGTGGCTTTTGGCCCGGCATCGCCTGTTTTCCAGACTGCCTACGCGGAGTCCTTGCACCTTGCCATGTTGGCCGGTGTGCTGCTGCTTGTCCTGCGTGGGCAGGTGTTGTGGTCGGTCGGTTTGATTTTGCTGATGTGTTTGACCCGCCCGGCAGGGGTTCCGTTTGCTGCGGCGCTGGGACTGACCTGGCTGATCCACGCCGTGGGCCACCTCGGCAGGGCTCGCGCGGCAGGCACTTTGCAGGTGGGTACGGTTCCGGCGGTTTTCAACAAGTGGTTCTGGCTGGCCGTGTGGGCGTGCGTGTGCGCCATGCTCTGGCCAGCTTTTGCCTGGGCCGTGACCGGGGAAATAGGAGCGTACACAGACACCGAAACCGCGTGGCGGGGATCTTCCCTGCTGGTTTTTGAACCTTGGTTGGCCCTTGGCAACAGGTTTTTTGGACCGGCCTTGGGCTGGTTGGCCGTGCTGGTGGTGATCGTCGTGTTCTTTCTGCTGATCACCACGCGGGTGGTGCGCCAGACACTGCCCTTGGTGGTGTGGATGTGGGTGGCCTGTTATGCCGTCTACTTGCTGGCTTTCCTGCACCCGCAGTCATCCACTTTCCGCATGCTCATTCCACTGTTTGTTCTGGCTGCACCGCTGGTGGCGGCCAGTCCGTCACGTTCCTACCGAATCACTTTGGTTGTGGTGGGCGCGCTGTTTCAAATTGTGTGGATCGGATACCTGTGGCAGTGGTCGCCGCTACCGGGTGGGGGCGACTGGCCCCCGTGATCCGTGCCTGTCAACGGCAACTGCCATCAGTCACGGACGCAAAGGCGGTCATGCCGTCCGGTAAGATGGGCCTGAACCGCACGTCGATGACAGGAGAACAAGCAATGGCGGCTATGAAGCCCAGGACTGGCGACGGTCCCATGGAGGTCACCAAGGAAGGCCGCAGCCTGATCATGCGCGTGCCCCTGGAAGGCGGCGGTCGCCTGGTTGTTGAACTGAAGGCCAATGAAGCTGCTGAACTCAAGGAGTGCCTGGAAGGCGTCACCTCCTGAGTACCTTTCACTGCGTAGGACCGTGAGCAGCACGGCGCCGTCGCCACGCTGCTGACACCGTTGAGCCCTCCACCTTCCCGGGTGGAGGGCTCAATTCATGCCCGACACCTCAGCGGGGGCATCAGGACGGGAACAGACGACGACGGCGCCCAGGTTGCCGGGGGCGTTGGGCCACCGGGTGGAACTACTTTTTGACGGCCACCAGCAAGCCGGAGCCAGCGGTCAGAATGGCGGAGAAGAACCGTTCATCCTCCCGGAACAGCCGGTGGATTTCGCGGTGGATTCGGGTGGCGTCCTCACGGATCACCGGATCAGGGACCTTGTCCTGGTCCAAGGTGTCTTGCACCACCAGGCTCCCGCCGGGGCGCAACATCCGGCAGGCTTCATCAACGTAGAGCAAGGTGTTTGCGGCGTCGGCATCCAGGAACACCATGTCATAAGCGCCCGTGGTCAATCGCGGAAGGACCAGGGAAGCTCGGCCGGAGATGGTGCGGATTCGGCTACCGAGCATTCCGGCCTCCCGGAAGGTGTCCCTGGCGGCGCGCAAAGCTCGAACATCCGTGTCAATGGTGGTCAGCACGGAACCCTGGGGCAGCCCCCGTAAAATGGCGGTTCCGGACACCCCGGTTCCCGTTCCCACCTCAACCACGGAACGCGGACGTGCAGCGGCGGTGAGGACAGTCAGAGCGGCAGCCACTCCCGGAGTGACGGGGCGTAGGCCCAAGGTGGTGGAGCGCTCGCGGGCGCGCAAGAGAACTTCATCCTCCCGAGGATAAGCCTCGGCATAGGACCAGCTGGTGGTCTTGCCCCGGCCCATAAAACACCTCTCGGTTGACGGATTCTTGCTGCTCTTCATGGTGTGCCCTGAGCATCCTACTGCGCGGCAGGGCCGAACGCCTCCGAACGCTCTCCACCGGGCGGTAACAGGCTGGGGATGGGCAACTGCCACGCGCCTCCGAGGCAGTTGCCAGCCGGCACCGGGCACTTTTGGGCGGACTGCTGGGGGATCATCAGGCGTCGTTCAGGTTCTGCGGTGACCATGAAAAGGTCCCTGTTGTTCCGTCTGCCATTGACCGCAGACACCGCCTCTGGATTGAAGGAACGTGCACAAGGTTTTCTGGCCCCAACGGATTGTGGTGACCTCCCTTGCGGTCTCCATATTCCTGGTGGTGGGTGTGGCCTTGTCCGGTTGGTATGTGGGCTCACGCGGAGCCACCACCACAAGTGGGTCGCCCACTGTCTCCGGTGCCAGCTGGATGGGATCGCAAGGATTGGTGCATACCCAAAGTTCGGATGTGGACACGTTGCGCGCTGAAGGCTGGACGTTGCCACTTGTTGGTCTCAGCGGGTACAGCACCCAGTCCCTTCGCCAGACAACGGTGGCGGGGCAGCCCGCCGTCGTCGTGGTGGTGGAGTACAACCGTTCCCGGCAGATCACCGTGGTGGAACAGCGGGGGGAAATCGACTCCGATCATCCGGTGGTCGGGGACACCAATTTGCCCGCCAGTGCCGTGGGGCTGGAGCCCACCACCATTGCCGGGGCCACGGTGTGGACCAGTGACGGTACCCCGTGGCGGGCCATGATCGTGCACGACGACGTTGTCTACACCCTGGTTTCGGATACGGCACCTCCTCGGATGGTCAATCTGCTCCAACAGGTGGAAGCGGGACATAGCGCCATTTTGGACCAACCCAAGCAAGCGGACCACGGAACCCTGGAGACCATAGCGCTGGGGTGGCGGCGCATCCTGGGATTGCAGTGAGATCTCACAGCTACCTCCACGTCCGACTGCTAATCTCTTAGCCGTGTTCGGTATCAGTGGTGCAGAAGCGATCGTCCTGATTGTGGTGGCGCTGCTTGTGATCGGTCCGGAACGCCTGCCCGAATATGCGCAGAAGCTCAAGGACCTGGTCAAGGCAGCTCGCCGCTACGCAAGCGGCGCCAAAGATGATCTGCGTGAGACCCTGGGCCCGGAGGTCACGGACGTGGACTGGCGAAAGCTGGACCCGCGGCAATACGATCCCCGCACCATCGTGCGTGAAGCCCTGGCAGAAGTTGACCAGGAAGACGCGGATGAAAAGCGCCGCCGGGAACGCGACGAGCGTGAGGCCGCGCGGGAAGCCCGCAAAGCGGAACGCGCCGTCGGCGGTTCCTCAGTCTCCACGCAGACGCAATCGCTGGTCCGTTTGGCTCCCGGACAGCGGGCACCTTTTGACTCGGAAGCCACCTGAGACTGTTTTCGGTTACCTCGGTTGCCCCGCCTGGCATGCCCCGGACGACGCTCAGCGTGGGGTGACGCCCAAAGATTTCCCGGACAGACCCCGGGGTCCATCAATCTGAGCTGCAATCTCCGTGAGAGCCGTGGCCGCAGGACTGTGCGGGTTGGACCAGACCACGGGCAAACCCTGATCCGCGGATTCGCGCAGTGCCACATCCAACGGAACGGAACCCAGCACGCTCACGGGACAACCCATGCGTTCGGTCAAAGACTGGGCAATCTGTTCCCCACCGCCGGAGCCGAAAAGCTCCAGGCGGGAGCCATCCGGCAGCACCATGGCAGTCATGTTCTCCACCACGCCGGCCACGGTCTGTTCCGTCATGGCGGCCAGCGTGCCGGCACGTTCGGCAATGCCTGTGGCAGCCTGCTGGGGGGTGGAGACCACCAGCACCCTGGACTGGGGCAACTTCTGGGCCACGGAGATGGCCACGTCACCGGTACCCGGGGGCAAGTCCAGTAGTAAATGATCCAGGTCCCCGAAGTGGACATCCGCCAAGAACTGTTCAATGGCTCGGTCCAAGAGGGGACCGCGCCACACCACGGGAGTTGCGGGATCGGTGAACATGCCGATGGAAATGACCTTGACGCTGCCGGGCACCCCCTGATCGGCCCGGGCGGCCTCCGGGACTTCCACCACGGCAGGCAGGATCATGTCATCCACCTTGGTGGGGCCGCGCTGGATGCCAAAAAGCCCAGGGATGGAGAACCCGTGAATATCTGCATCCACCACGCCCACGTGGCGCCCACGTGCGGCCAGGGCAGCGGCCACATTGGCGGTGACGGAGGATTTCCCCACGCCACCTTTACCGGAGGCTACGGCATGCACCCTTGTCAACGAGTTGGGATCAGCAAACGGAATGCTGCGGGTGTGGCCCAACCGCTCTTTGAGCTCCTGCCGCTGTTCCGGGGTCATCACCCCTAGCTCCACCACCACGCGGTGCACCCCGTCCACGGGCATCAGGGCACGGTGAAGATCCTGCTCAATCGTTGAGCGCAGGGGGCAGCCGGAGATGGTCAGCAGTACCTCGATCACAGCGGTGCCATCCGGCTGCAAGGTGGCGCTGTGGACCATGCCCAGCTCCAAGAGTGGGCGTTTGAGTTCGGGATCCTGGACCGTGTTCAGGGCATCGTGCAGACGCGGGTCAACCTCCGGCTCCGGCAGGCCGGCCGGTTCCGGTACGCCATTATCTGGTTCTTGCGGAATGTCTGGGCTCACGCAGGGTCATTGCTCCCGGGCAGTTCACGGTGTGGGTCTTGGGGCTGGGACGTGGATTCCGCAGGGGATTCCAGGGGCGACACCACCGGAATCAGCCCCGTTGTCGTGGCCTTGGAATCACGGGACTCGCCAGCTCCCACCTTCTTCTTTTTCTTCTTCTTCATCGCAGCGGCGGTGTTGGCTGCGGGAGATTTTTTACCGGCGGGGGCGTCGTCGTCGTGATCTTGCCGGTCTTCCAGTAGTTCCTGGAGGAGGTCGCGCATTTCGGCGCGGACAAAGTCGCGGGTGGCAACATCGCGCACTGCCATGCGCAGGGAGGCAATTTCGCGGATCAGGTATTCGGTGTCCGCAAGGTTTTCCTCATCCCGCTTGCGGTCCTGTTCGGCGATCACGCGGTCACGATCATCCTGCCGGTTCTGGGCCAGCAGCAACAGCGGCGCGGCGTAGGAGGCCTGGAGGGAGAGCATCAAAGTCAGCAGGGTGTAGTTCAACGCGCGGGGGTCGAACTGAAGGTTCTCAGGCATAAACGTGTTCCACCCCAGCCACACCGCACAGAACAACGTCATGTAGAGCAGGAACTGGGGGGTACCCATGAAGCGGGCAAAGCCTTCGGTCATCTGGCCAAAGGAATCCGGGTTGGGCCGTAGGCGGTCCCACACTCCGTTGCGCAGGCCGGATGGGGTGTCCAGTCCGGGGGAACGGCGTTCGGTGTTCAATCGGCTCTCACTCATAGCGTCGTCCCACCTTTCGTACGGGAGTTCCATCGTCCCAGGTCCGCCAGTCATCCGGCAGTAGGTCATCCAGCACGTCATCAATGGTGACAGCGCCCACCAGGCGCCGGTTCTCGTTGATCACAGGAATGATGGTCAAGTCATAGGTGGCCAGCTCTTTGGCCACATCGGAGATGGGGGCCATGTCCCGCACCGGTTCAATGGAGGTGTCCAGCATGGTGCCCAAGGGTTCGGGAGGGGGCACCCGTAAGAGCTGCTGCATGTGCACCATGCCCAGGTAACGGCCCGTGGGCGTTTCCAGCGGCGGGCGGCACACAAAAACAGCGGCGGCCACGGCGGGGGAGACCTCCTCCTGCCGGATGGCGGCCAGAGCATCCGCCACCGTGGTCTCCGGGGAGAGGATGATGGGAACCGGGGTCATCATGGAACCCGCAGTGCCTTCGTCGTACTCCAACAGACGACGAACGTCCTCCGCTTCCTCCGGCTGCATCAACTGCAGGAGATCTTCCGCCTGGGCCTCCGGTAGCTCGTTGAGCAGGTCTGCGGCGTCATCCGGTTCCATGGCTTCCAAAACGTCCGCGGCGCGCTCCACGTCCAAGTTGGTCAGGATGTAGACCTGGTCATCTTCCGGTAGCTCCTGGAGCACATCAGCCAGTCTTTCGTCCTGCAGTTCTCCGGCGATCTCCATTTTGCGCTTGTGGGAGAGCTCATGGAGCTCTTCTGCCATGTCAGCGGGCTGATCCTCTTCGTGCGCCTGGACCCACTGTGTTGCCGCCTGGGGGCCCACACTGGCCAGGTCGCGGGCATCCTCCCAATCCACCACCAGGGTTTCTCCGGGACGACGCCGCATCAACCCACCCGTGGTGTTGGCGCGGCGGACAAACATTTCCGTGAGCTGCCAGTCCCCGGACCGTGCCTGCTCCATGGCCACGTCCACGATGGTGGCGGTGCCGGAGCCATCCAGCAGAGCCATGTGCTGATCGAACATTTCGCCGATCACCAGAGTTTCTTGGCCACGCTGCTGGAAGCGGCGCAGGTTCACCAGGCCCGTGCACACAATGCGCTTGGAATCCATGCTGGTCACACGCGTCATGGGGACAAACACTCGGCGCTTGCCGGGAACCTCCACCACCAGCCCCACCACAATGGGGCGCCGAACCTGCCCGCCGCGTTTGCCGCCCGGCGCTCGGCGAAGCACCACCACGTCACGCAATCGCCCCACACGGTCCCCGAGGGGGTCGAAGACGTCCAGACCGATCAACCGGCCGATGAAAATCTTGTCCAGGGAGCTGCTCACCGCACCAGCCTACTGGGCAGCACGGTTTGGTTCAGCCCACCGCGATGTATGCCCCGATCTCCATGCAGTACCCAGCCAGGGCGGTCATGATAGCCGCATGAGTTTTTTTGGTCAGCGCGCATCCACCTTGGCTCCCACCGGTCTGCCGGAGGGCCAGGCCATCGGCAGTTTCAGTCAGTACGCCGATGCTCAGAAAGTGGTGGACCACCTCTCTGATCAGCAGTTTGATGTGCAAACTGTCTCCATTGTGGGGCATGATCTGCGCTCCGTGGAGCGAGTGACCGGCCGCCTGAGCTATCCCCGGGTGGCACTGGCCTCCGCCACGCAAGGTGCCATGTTCGGCCTGTTCTTCGGCGTGATCTTGGCCATGTTCGGCGGTGGCGGATGGGGCATGTCCGTTCTGCTCACCGTGTTGTTGGGGGCAGCCTTCTGGGTGATCCTGGGGGTTGTGAGCTTTGCCGCTCAGCGTGGCCGCCGCGACTTCACCTCCGTGTCCACATTCGTGGCCTCTCGCTACGACGTCGTGGTGCGCGGTGACGTTGCGCCCGCCGCCCGGCAGGCCGTCCAGGGACTCAACCTCCCCGGATTGCAGCACGGCGCGGTGCAGCAAGGCTGGAACCAGCAGCAAGGGTGGAACGGGCAGCAAGGTCCGGTGCCAGGTGCCGCCCAGGGGCAGCGTCAACCGGGTCCGTACGGCCAGTACGGCCAAGCCGGTCAACCGGGTCGGGCACCCACTGGTGCTTCATCCAATGGGGCTGCTGCACCAGCCAATGGGGCCGTCGGCCAACAGCCTCCCCAGCCCGAGTCCCGGCCTGTCACCGCTCCGGGGGAGGAAGACCTCCCGGATGGGCGTCCGCGGTACGGGGTCCGCATTGAACCCGAGCAGCCGGCGGAGAGCTCCGCTGGTCAAGAGTCCGGACCCGCAGAACAGCAACCGGGGTCCACTCACTGAGCAGGTGCTGACAGTGGGTTATACGCCAAAATGTGTGTAAATCCCGGGTGTGTTATGGGCGCCAGCGTCCTGCCCAGTCGTGTTGGAAGCGGTTGCCGTCTTCGGGACTGAACCCGGTGTTGTAGAGCACTGGCCCGATCTGTTCCTCTCGTTGCGTGTGCTGTGGTCGTAGTGGGGTCCAGTGTTCTTCTCTGACAAGGTCCCAGGGGTCGTGGGGGTGTTCAGTGAGGCTGCGTTCGGGGTGATCTGAGCCGATGGGGCCCGGTGAGACCCGGGGTAGGTGCGGTAGCGGAAGAACTGATCCCACCGTGCCTTCCCAGCTTCCATAGACACCTAACCCTCGCAAGCCGTGCGCAGTTTGATACCCCATCAGCCCTGATGAGGTATCAAACTGCGCACGGCTTGCGGGTTAGCCACAGGGTATGCACCGGTAGCCGGTGGAACCAGCGATGGTGGTGCCGCTTTTGACCAGGGGGCGGGCGCATACACCACACGTGGGTCTGTTTCGTGGAAGGGACACCTGACATGCTCTCAAAACATGTCAAGGCTGGTGTTGCCCTACTACTGGTTGGGATCCAGGGGCCTGCGCTACACACTTTCTGGCGTATAACCCCTGACAGTCTGGTGATCTGGTAGCCCTGGTACTCAGATTTAGGCCCCGAGCCACAAATCACAGCTGGAACCGCAACTTGCGGTTCCAGCCATCAAGAGGCAAGACAACGGCAGCCGGGGTCACAACGTGACCCCGGCTGCCGTCCCCGTTCATCAGCCGTGCTGTTGAGCCATCCACGCTTCAACCTCACCCGGATCGCGGGGCAGCGCCGCGGAGAGGTTTTCATTGCCGTCGGCGGTGACCAGGACGTCGTCCTCAATGCGCACGCCAATGCCGCGGTATTCGGGGGGAACGGACAAGTCCTCTTCCTTGAAATAGAGTCCCGGTTCAATGGTGAACACCATGCCAGGCTCGATCACGGCATCTTGATACATCTCCCGCCGCGCCTGAGCACAGTCATGCACATCCAGGCCCAAGTGGTGGCTGGTCCCGTGGGGCATCCACCGGCGGTGATGCTGGCCTTCCGCGGACAGGGACACCTCCGGGGAGACCGGAAGCAGCCCCCACTCGGCCAAGCGATCAGCCAGGACTTTCATGGCGGCGTCGTGGACGTCCCGAAAACGGTTGCCGGGAACCGCAGCGGTGAAGGCCGCGTCGGCGGCATCCAGCACGGCTTGGTACACCTTGCGCTGCACAGGGGAGTAGCGGCCGTTGACCGGCAGAGTTCTGGTCACATCCGCCGTGTAGAGCGACTCAGCCTCCACGCCAGCGTCCACCAGGATCAGATCACCTTCCCGAACCACTCCCGTGTTCCGGGTCCAGTGCAGAACGGTGGCATTGTTGCCTGCAGCGGCAATGGTGTCGTAACCAAGATCGTTGCCCTCGGCGCGGGCCCGGGCAAAAAACGCCCCTTCCACCACGCGTTCCCCGCGGTTCCGACCGGTGGCTGCGGGCAAGGTGCGGGCTACATCCTCGAATCCCCGAATGGTCATGTTCACGGCTTCACGCAGCTGATCCACCTCGTGAGAATCCTTCACCAGGCGCAGTTCGGAGAGAGCTTCCAACAAGGTGGCATCTGCGCGATCCTCGGCATCGAGATTCACAGCGGCAGCCATACGGGCGGCCTCGACCACCTGGTCCACCGCTGCGTCCTGCCCTTTGAGCACCCGAACTCGAATCCCACCGGCACCGGGATCGCCCACGTTTTTGGAGACGGCAGCCTCCATCGCGGACAAATCCGCGGTGCGGATACCGTAGGCGCTACCAATTTCGCGCAGCGTGGGACGATCACCCACCCAGAACTGGCCGTTGCGGGTGTCCGCGTAAAACTCCTGAGTTTCCCGCCCTGCCATGGGATGGAAGTACAACGTGGCGGTGTGATGGGCGCCGTGGTCCCCGGAACCGTCCTCTACGGGCTCCAAGACCAGAACTGCGTGAGGTTCGTGGTCCACGCCCAACCCTGTGAGATGGGCAAAAGCGGAGTGCGGGCGGAAGCGATAATCGGTGTCATTGGAACGCACCTTGGGGGCGCCGGCCGGAATCACCAGACGTTCGCCCCGGAAGGCTTCAGAGACCCGGGTACGACGACGCGCCGCAAACGGCGCCACCGCCTCCTGCGGGAGGTCACGGTCCTCAACTTCCGCCCACTGCGCGGCCATGAACTGCTTGAAAGCCGTTGACTCCGGTGAACGTGTCCGGTTGTCTCCGCGATCAGCCATGGACTGATCTGCGGGAGAGGCCGGATGTTCGTTGGCTGCCCGGGTGGAGGCAGACTCCGGGTGGTTGCTCATGTGCTGGGGGCTCCGTTCAGATTCAGGTGCTAGGCGGATGCTCCCATGGTGTCACGGGAAGGCAAGCCCAGGCCCCGCGGTGATGGCGGCATGCCAGGATGGTGACATGAAGATTGACCTCCACACCCACTCCACCGTTTCGGACGGAACACAATCCCCGGCTGAGGTGATGGAGGCTGCGGCTTACGCAGGCTTGGACGTGGTGGCTCTGACGGATCACGACACCACCGCGGGCTGGGAGCAAGCTGCTGAAGCTGCTCAGGGCGTGGGCGTGTCACTGGTCAGAGGCACGGAGGTCTCCTGCCAGACCGAGCACGGCATCTCCGTTCACCTGCTTTCCTATCTGCAGGATCCGCAGCACGAGGGACTGCATGCAGTGATGGAGCGAGCCCGGAACTCTCGGCTCACGCGGGCGCAACGCATGACGGAACTCATGGGACGGGATTACCCGATCACCTGGGAGATGGTGCAACGCCAGGTAGCCGCTGGCGCCACCGTGGGACGCCCACACCTGGCAGATGCGCTGGTGGCTGCCGGGGTGGTGGCGGACCGGACAGAGGCCTTTGACACGGTGCTGCACCCGCGCTCTGGCTACTACGTTGGCCATTACGCACCCGATCCGGTGACCGCGGTGGAACTGGTCCGCGCCGCCGGTGGCGTGCCAGTCATGGCCCACCCCATGGCTTCCACCCGGGGGCGGGTGGTTGGTCAGGAGGTCTTTGACGCCATGATCCAGGCTGGTTTGGCGGGTCTGGAAATCGCCCACCGGGACAATCCGGAGGCAGCACGGGCACAACTGTCCCGCATGGCAGAGCAACACAATCTGATTGTCACGGGGTCATCGGATTACCACGGAGCAGGCAAACCCAACCGGCTGGGGGAGAACCTGACCTCCGTGCAGTCCTTGCGCAGGATTCAGGCGGAGTCCAGCGGCGTCACCCCGATCCTGTGGGCCGGCGACTGAACAGCGACTTGCACCGCCTACATCACCCGGCCGTGGCTTCATCAGTGACTTGTGCCGCCCACCAAGCCTGGTGGGCGGCACAAGTCGATGCTCAGCGGAGAGGCCACAACACCCCGGGACTTTACGCGGAAGGCTCAGCCCTGCGGGGACTCACCCGTGTTGCCGTTGCCGCTCACTTCACCGTTCGTGGTGCGTCGTCGCCGCCGACGACGCCGTGCCGCACCTTCCGCTGACCGATCGCGGGTCTGCGTGGTGTGGCGCTCACCGGCCTGACGAGTTCCCTCCCCGGCAGCACCGGAGTCCTGTTTGCGCTCGTGATCGTGGGGGCGACCATCGCGTTGGCTGGTCTCTGCACCGTTGCCGGGTCCACCCGTGTTGCCCTGTCCACCTCGGCGACCCTGGCCTGCCCGGCCGTTGGAGCGGCGACGGTTACGGCCCGTGCCACGGGTGGATTCCCGGTCCGAATCAGTGCGGGACTCGCCGCCCCCGGAAGCGCCCTGCTTGTTCCGGCCAGAAGCCCCGCGACCCTGGCCCGTAGACCCTCGTCCGGAAGATTTCCGGCTGGAGCTGTCCGGCCCACCCAGGTCTTCGAGTGTTTCGGCACCCAGCCCCGCGTGAGTGCGCTTGTTCTTGGGCAGCCGTCCCTTGGTGCCCTCTGGAATGTTGAGGTCCGTGTAGAGATGTGCTGAGGAGGAATAGGTTTCCTGCGGCTCCTGAACACCAAGCTCCAAGGCTTTGTCGATCAGGCGCCAGCGCGGTACGTCATCCCAGTCCACAAACGTGATGGCGGTGCCCTTGTTGCCGGCGCGGCCGGTGCGCCCCGTGCGGTGCAGGAAGGTCTTTTCGTCCTCCGGGCACTGGTAGTTGATCACGTGGGTGACATCATCCACGTCAATGCCGCGGGCAGCCACATCCGTTGCCACCAGCACGTCCACCTTGTTGTTGCGGAAGGCCCGCAACGCCTGCTCGCGTGCCCCCTGGCCCAAGTCACCGTGCAGGGGTGCAGCCGCAAAACCGCGCTTGGACAGTTCATCCGCCACCTTGGCGGCGGTGCGCTTGGTCCGGGTGAAGATGATGGTTTTGCCACGGCCTTCGGCCTGCAGGATGCGAGAGACCACCTCATCCTTGTCCAAGGCGTGTGCACGGTAGATCACCTGGCGGATGTCTGCCTTGGTGGTCCCTTCATCCGGTGCGGCGGCCCGGATGTGCATGGGCTTGGACATGTACCGGCGCGCCATGGCCACCACGGGGCCGGGCATGGTGGCGGAGAACAGCATGGTGTGGCGGACCTTGGGGACGGTGGAGAGGATCTTCTCCACATCCGGGAGGAAGCCCAGGTCCAGCATTTCGTCAGCTTCATCCAGCACCACGGCCTTGACCTGGGAGAGATCCAGGTGGTGCTGGCGGTTGAGGTCAATCAGGCGGCCCGGGGTGCCCACCACAATCTCGGCGCCCCTTTCCAGCGCCTCGATCTGCGGTTCGTAAGCGCGGCCACCGTAGATGGTCAACACCCGTGCGTTGCGGGTCTTGGCAGCGGTGGCCAGATCTGAACCCACCTGAACGGCCAGTTCACGGGTGGGCACAATGATCAACGCCTGCGGTGCACCGGCGTGTTTGAGGCTGCCCCAACCGTCGTCGTCGCGGCCCACCACGCGCTGGATCACCGGGATGCCAAAGCCCAAGGTCTTGCCCGTGCCGGTTTTGGCCTGCCCGATGATGTCCTGTCCGGTCAATGCCACCGGCAGGGTCATGGCCTGAATGGGGAACGGGGAGGTGATGCCCTCTGCGGCGAGTGCTTCAACAATGTCCTGGCGCACGCCGAAATCGGCGAAAGATGTGGGGGCCTCAGCAACGGCCTGCGGGGTGGCTTCCAGGGAAGCCTCCGCAACTGCCTCGATGCTGTCGGTGTTCTGGCTGTTGGTGCTGGTCACCGAAGGTTCAGTCTCGGTGGACTGTTCACGGGTGGGGTTTTCGGTCATGGAGTTTCTGAACTTTCTACGCTGATCGGGCACGCAATGGGCGGGAGCGGCAGAGTTGCTGATCACAACCCCGCACGGCTGGCCGCTGCCGGGCGCTCACCGTGACGGTGAGGCGGGCGCGCTTGTGGGAAGAAGCCGATCGCGGTGTGAAGGTAGTGACCCGGTTGGGTCACAGGATGCGTGACGTGCTGTTGTCTACGACCGGTCATCTGTGGTGCACAGCCACTCTACCCGCACAAAGACCGGTGGCCCGTGAGTGGCGGAGCACCCGCCCCGTCGTCGTGCTTCCACCTGCGGTCCGCATTTGCCCTCAAGTGGTACGCAAAAGACCAAATTCGGTACGCAAAACACCAAGAATCACATCGATCAGTGGCTATTTGCGTACCAACTCAGGCCAGCCGCGTCGGAGTCCATCAGCCACGCTCCCAGAACCAGACCCCACAACCACACCTTGCACTTCCACCTAGAACCCAGGTGGCCCGTGAGGTCATGGTTGTCATGACGAACTCACGGGCCACCGCACAGCGTGGGGATCAGTTGTTGCTCACCCCGGGCATGAAACCCACCTTGCGGCGGGACTCGCTGCCGATCTCCACGTAGGCAATACCGGAGGCTGGCACCAGGGTGGTGTGGTCCTTGGTGTCGGTCAGGCTCAGAACGGAGCCATCGGCCAAGGCTGCGCTCACCAACTCCTGGGCCTCCTGTGCACTCAACGGAGAATCGACCACAACTTCACGACCCACGTGCTGGATACCGATTTTGATGTCCACGCTGCCTCCTGCGGCTCTGATGGTGGGCGGGAAACCTGATGTCCAAGGCTTTACCTTGGCAGTTCACCCGCACTGCAATGAAAGTTCCTCACGCAATCCTAAGAAGGTGCTACTGCCAGTCTTCGTCGATGATGCTGATTCCGCCCCAGGCTAAACGGAAGACTTGGCGTTGGGCCTCCGCGCGGTCACCCACGCTGGGATTGTGCGCCCAGTAGTAGGCACCTGCCTCCGCCATGGCGGTCAGGGACCGGGCCAGCATCACGGCGTGGGCCTGACTGATCCCCGCGTTGGGCCCCAGCACGGAGCCGATGGCTTCAGCCACTCCCAGATGGAAGTTCTCAAACCGGGAGCGGATTTCAGCATCCGCCATCTGGTCGGTTTCAAAGATCAAGCGGTAGGCATTGGGGGAGTCGGCCACAAAGTCGAAGTAGACATTGAGCATGGATTCCACTCGGGTGCGATTGACCGCGCTGGAACGCAATGCCGTCAACAACCGGGCCGCCAACTGCTCCAAGTGGTCATCCACCAGCGCCAGATACAGTTCCCGCTTGCCCGGGAAGTGCTGGTACAGCACGGGCTTGGACACTCCCGCCGCCTCCGCGATCTCGTCCATGGAGGCCTTGTGGTAACCGTGCGTGGAAAAAACCTCCAGCGCCACCCCCAGGAGTTGGCTGCGGCGCTGTTCACGGGGTAGCCGCGTTGACCTCGCGGGGCGCACGCCGCGGCCGCCGGGAGCTGCCCGGTGTGAGCGGGACGAGTGACGGTCCAGGCCTTGGGACATGAGGACTCCTGTTACCGGATCATCCCGCAGCGCGCGGCGCGGAGGACAGGCGCGGCTCGGAGGGGGAAGCGGAATCGTGAGCGGGTGGTGGGGTGTCCAGCACGGACGGTTCGGATTCCTCAATCGTGATTCCGAACAGGGCTTCCAGGCCGGTCAGATAGTCGTCAGCGCGGCCTTCTTTGGCCAGCTGACGAGCCCTCACGGTGGGTTCATGCAGCAGGGACTTCACCATGCGGCGCATGGCGAACTCCATTTCCTGATGGGCTCCCGTGCAGCCGTGGTGCGCCCGGATCTTGCCCAGTTCCTGTTCCAGGATGCCCATGGTGTGTTGACGTAGCGCCACGATGGCGGCACTCATGTCCCGTCCCGTGCGCTGATGCTTGAAGCGATCAGCAGCCTGGTCCACAATCCGCTGAGCAGCCGCCACGGATTCCCCGGTCTCCTCCGGTGCCGCCAGTTTGACCGACTCCAAGGTGATGAGTTCAACGTGGGCCAGATCGGCCACGCTCGGATCAAAGTCTCTGGAGAGCGCCAAATCCACCACGGTCAAGGGGCGATCCGGCATGGCATTGGCCGGCATGGGTTCGGAGCCACCAGAACACCCCACCACGACGTCGCACCGGGCCAGTGCCGCGGCCAACTGCTCCTCACCGACCGGGGTGCCACCGCGGTTGGCGGTGAATTGATCGGCGCGCCCGGAGGCCGAATAGACCTCAATGTCCGCGCACCCCCGATCCCGCAGAGCGGCCATGGTGGCACCGGCGTAAGCGCCCGTCCCAAAAACCAAGGCGCGGCGTTGCGGCCACTGGCCCGCGGTGACGTCGTCGGCCAGGTCCAGGGCCACGGAGACAATCGAGCGGCCGCGCTCGCCCAGGCTGGTGTGCGTTCCCACCTCACGGGCGGTGTGGGCGGCAGCTTCAAAGAGGCGCACCAACTCACCGCTGGCGGTGCCGTCCCGTTGCGCTTCCGTCAGAGCGCGCCGCACCTGGCCCGTGATCTCGCGTTCGCCGACCACAGCTGATTCCAAGCCGGAGACCACGGTGAAAAGGTGCCGTGCGGCGTCGTCCTCCGTGAGCAAGCGGACGCCGTGGGCCACGTCCTGCGGATCAAAACCGGCGCGTTGAGCCAGTGCCTCCACCAGTTCCGCGCGAGTCTGCGTCAATTCAGGTGTGGGTCCGGAGGTCACGGGGAGTTCACCGTAGAGCTCCAGTCGGTTGCACGTGGACAGCGCCACCACACCGTTCAGCGCCCCCGAGCTGACAAGCTGCGATGGCAGCCCTCTGGCACCGTCTGCCAAACGGGCAACGGTTCTCAGATCAACGTCACGGTGTGAGGCCACCAAGGAAAAGAGCACCACAGTGTATGCATCGTAACGTGGACAGCCTTGGGTGCCGATCACCTGTGGGTGGGGGCACACGGTCCAGGGGCCGTGTTGACGAGGCGTCACCAAACTGGTCAACGCCAGTTGGCACAATGGCAGTGATGACTACTGCACCCCATTCCGCCGGACCCAAAGCCGTGTCCGATGCCGATGCACCCGCGGGATTTCGCCGTGGGTTCCAGAATCTTCCAGAATCACACCCGCTGCGCTCCGGAAGTACCGTAAATGCCCCTCTGCTCCAGGCGTTGACGGCACGGACACCCGATCACCGGCCCGTGTGGTTCATGCGTCAGGCCGGGCGCTCGCTGCCCGAGTACCGGGCAGCGCGCCAGGGCAACGCCATGCTGGATGCCTGCTTGACCCCTGACCTGGCCGCGGAAATCACCCTTCAGCCGGTGCGGCGTCACAACGTGGATGCGGGGATTTTCTTCTCCGACATTGTGGTTCCGCTGCGTTTGGCCGGTGTGGGTGTGGAGATCGTCCCCGGCAAGGGCCCCGTCCTGGACTCACCGGTACGCACCCCGGCCGATGTTGCCGCGCTGCCCGAACTCGACGACGCCGCACTGGAACCGATCCGGGAAGCCGTGGCCTTGACCGTGGCCGAGTTGGGGTCCACTCCGCTGATCGGCTTTGCGGGGGCGCCGTTCACCGTGGCCGCCTACATGGTGGAAGGCGGCCCGTCCCGGGACCATTTGCTGCCGCGCACCATGATGCACGCTGATCCCCAGACCTGGGAGGCCCTGGCCGACTGGGCCGCGCGAGCTTCCGGTGCCTTCTTGCGCGCCCAGGTCATGGCAGGTGCTTCCGCGGTGCAGCTGTTTGACTCCTGGGCGGGGTCTCTGTCCGTGGCTGATTACCTGGACCACGTGGTGGGCCATTCCGCCACCGCCTTGGCCTCCGTGGCCGACACCCCGGTGCCGCGCATTCACTTTGGTACCGGTACGGGTGAATTGTTGGGCGCCATGCGGGATGCCGGGGCGGAGGCAGTGGGTGTTGACCACCGGATTCCGCTGGAGGAAGCCAACCGGCGGCTGGGTGGGCGTACGGTGGTACAGGGCAACATTGACCCAGCATTGCTGCCGGCGCCCACGGAAGTGCTGCACCGGCACGTGGATGAAGTCTTGCGTGGCGGCGCCATGGCGCCGGGCCACGTGGTGAACCTGGGCCACGGTGTTCCGCCGCACACAGATCCGCAGGTGCTCACGGATCTGGTGAACTACATCCACGGCAATCCGGCGGCCGTTGCCAGCGCCTGAGATGTAGAGCGTGCGCACAACACGGAGGCCGTGAGTACGCATGAGCCCCCAGCAGTAACGCGAGACAAACGCGAAAGGAGTCCCACGGTGACCACCAGCTCGGATCGGAGCCCCGGCGCATCCATTCCGCGCAAACCACGCAGCGCGCTGGTGGTGGGTGGCGGCATGGCTGGTCTGGTGGCCGCCCGGGACTTGGCCATCGCGGGCTTGAAGGTCAGCCTGGTGGAGTCCCGCCCGCAATTTGGCGGAGCCGTTGGTTCCCACATGGTCAACCACACCGTTCTGGACTCCGGGGCTGAATCCTTTGCCACCCGCACCCAAGACGTGGCTGATCTCATTGCCGAACTCGGTTTGAGCGAACGCGTGTGCTCACCCAGCCAGGCAGGGTCCTGGGTTTATCTTCCCGACGGCGCCCGTCCAGGCGAGCGCTCCGGTGTCCTGGGGATTCCGGGGGACTTGGACAGCACTGGCTTGCGCAAGACGCTGGGGCGGTACGGGTGGTGGCGGGCCAAACAAGATCTCAAACGTCCTGCCAGAATCGGTGTGCGGGCTGAGACCGTGGGGGAACTGGTGCGTGCCCGCATGGGTTCGGCTGTGGTGGACAAGCTGGTGGCTCCGTTCACGTTAGGGGTGCATTCCCTACACCCTGATGAATTGGACGTTGAGGCGGTGGCCCCGGGCTTGCGGCAGGCATTGAGCCGTGAAGGTTCCCTCATGGCGGCCGCAGCCTCTTTGCGGAAGGCCACTCCCGCGGGCCAGAACGTGGCCAGCTTGCGCGGTGGGATGAACGTGTTGGCGGAGGCCTTGGTGCAGGACTTGACCCGCCGCGGCGTCAAACTGATGGCTGGTTACGACGTTCTTGCCTTGGACCGCGACCCCCGCAGAGATGGGTGGATGGTGGTGCAGCGTCAGCCGGAGGTGGGGGACAAGACCACGATTGGCCGCGGTGAACTGCTGGTCATGGCAGCTGATGGCACCAGCGCTGTTCGGTTGCTCTCCGGCGCGGACCCCGGATTTGCGCAGCTTCAACCGGACCCCAGTCCCAGGGTTGCTCTGGCCACCCTGGTGGTGGACAACCCCGCTCTTGATGCTGCCCCGCGGGGTACCGGAGTCTTGGTGGCCCCGGAGGTCACGGAGGTTCGGGCCAAAGCCATGACGCATGCCAGCGCCAAGTGGGAGTGGATTCGGGAGCTCTTGCCGACCGGGCGGCATGTGTTGCGCTTGTCCTATGGCCGTGGTGGTGCGGACCACGGGCAAGCGGCGCCGGAACTGGAGCTCACGGATGACCAATTGGTCACTCTGGCCCTGCGGGATGCCTCCCACCTTCTGGGTGTTGAGTTGAAGCCTCAAGACCTGGTGGACGCGGACGTGGTGCGCTGGGAACAAGCCCTGAGCCGTCCCTCCGCGGGACATCCGGAGCGGGTGCACAGGGTGCGCGACGGCGTTGCTCAACTGCCCAGTGCCGTGGCGGTTGGTGCGTGGCTGGCTGGTACCGGCCTGGCCGCCGTCGTGGAGGACACTCGCGCGCAAGTGGCTGCGTTGCTGGCCAGCAAGGGGATTCACCCTGCACCGCGAAACGGCCGTTGACCCGTGTCCATCGGGTGGTGGGCGGCGATGACCTGCCATGAGCTGAGCTGAGCTGAGCTGAGTGGCACAGGCACACAAGACGTTTCAGAGATGACAAGAAGAGGAAGAGCAGAGCATGAGTGAACATGGCACGGGAAGCCGCACCCAGGCACCGGCTGAACAGCCCGCAGAGGAGAAGCTGTATTGGGCGGTGTGGTCGGTGTACGCGCGTGACGCGGACCGTACGGCGCTGGAAGTCGGCGCAGAACAAGCTGCTGTCCAGGAGTTTGATGCCCTGGTGGAACAACTGGCAGCCCAGGGGGTGACTGTTCGCGGAACCTACGATGTCTCTGGGCAGCGCAACGATGCAGATGTGATGCTGTGGCTGCACGGAGATGACCCGCAGGCGCTACAGGCTGCGCTGCGCAAGGCTCGCAGAACGGCCATGCTCAGCGGCACCCACCAGGTGTGGTCCTCCATGGGGGTGCACCGGGAGGCGGAGTTCACCACCAACCATCTGCCGTCCTTTGCCCGCGGTACCGAGCCCGGTGCGTGGTTGTGTGTTTACCCCTTTGTGCGCTCCTACGAGTGGTACTACATGAACGATCAGCGGCGTTCCGAAATGCTGAAGAACCACGGCATGAAAGGACGCGATTATCCGCAGGTTCAGCCGAACACCATCGCCTGCTTTGGCCTGAATGACTACGAGTGGCTGCTGGGGCTGGAAGCTCCCGAGCTGGTGGACCTTGTGGACATCATGCGGCACTTCCGCAACACGGAGGCCCGTCTGCACGTCCGTGAGGAAATCCCCTTCTACACAGGGCGCCGCGTGAACACCACCGAACTTCTGGAGGTTTTGCAGTGACCCAGCACGAATCTCACCAAGACGGAGCCGCCCCGGAGGTGCTTGCTCCATCGGTTGTGACCGTTCCCACAGGAGCGGAATTGGACGAGATGGCACAACGCGGTGGAGCGGGGGCAGCTGCGGGTCAGGCCCAGGAATCGTCGTCGTCGCTCAGCCAGGCGCGGGCGGAGGAACCGCAGGAATGGGATGCCGTGGTGCTCTCCAGCTTTGGTGGCCCCGAAGGCCAGGACGATGTTATTCCGTTCCTGCGTAATGTGACCCGCGGCCGCGGCATCCCGGATGAGCGGTTGGAAGAGGTGGCCACGCACTACCGCGCGAACGGGGGAGTGTCCCCGATCAACGCGCAAAACCGGGCGCTGCGCCAAGCCCTGGAGGCTGAAATGCAGGCGCGCGGCATCCACACCCCCATTGTGTGGGCCAACCGCAACTGGGACCCCTATGTGGCGGATGTGCTGAAGGAACTGCACCAACAGGGTAAGGACCGGGTGTTGGTCCTGGCCACCTCAGCATTCTCCGGGTATTCCTCCTGCCGCCAGTACCGTGAGGACTACGGTGTGGCGCTGGCCGAAACCGGCCTGGGTGAGGTCATGACGGTGGCCAAGATCCGGCAGTACTACGATTCCGAAGGCTTCCTGATCCCCTTTGTGGAGGGGGTGCAGGAGGCCTTGGAGTCCATCACGGCGCAGGAGTCTGCTGCGGGAGGGCCCGTCAAGATCTTGTTTGCCGCTCACTCGGTTCCGGACGTGGACGGACTGGCCTCCGGTCCGGAGCAGATGCGTCAGGATTTTGTGGGTGGTTCGGCTTATGTGCACCAGCTGCTTTCCGCGGCCCGGGAAATCATGCGGAGGGTGTCTGCGGATTCGGTGGCACCGGCTGCGCAGTGGGAGCTGGTCTTTCAATCCCGGTCCGGTTCGCCCAAGGTTCCGTGGCTGGAGCCGGATGTCAACGACTCCATCGAACAGGCCGCCGCAACGGGTGCGGCCGGTGTGATTGTGGTGCCGCTGGGCTTTGTCTCCGACCACATGGAGGTCATGTGGGACCTGGACACGGAGGCTGCCGAAACCGCAGCTGAACAGGGCTTGGCCTTTGTGCGCACGCCAACCCCGGGAACCCACCCTGCGTTTGTCTCCGCCCTGGTGGACCTGCTGGAACAGCGCATGGTGGGTCGTGATGCCCCCGCCCGGGTGTCCGCCTGCGCCCCAGGTACCTGGTTTGACACCTGCGCCGCCGAATGCTGCGTGAAAGTCCTGCGCGGGGCCAGCCAGCCACGTCCCACCATTGCGCAGCGCGAGCCGGGTGCACCCTTGCCGGTGAGCGTGGACGACGACGCCGCGGTGGTTTACGCGTGAGCCTCCCGCAACCGGCAGGTGAGGCTGGCACCACCGCCGTCCTGCGTATTGGCACCAGGGGCTCGGCGCTGGCCACCACTCAGACCGGTCATGCGGCGGAGGCGCTGGTGGTTGCCGGTGGCCCGGCCTACGAGTTGGAGATCATCCGCACGGAGGGTGATGTTGTCACCGGATCACTGGCCACATTGGGTGGTACGGGCGTGTTCGCTGCGGCACTGCGCCATGCTCTGACGGATGGGCGCGTGGACCTGGCAGTGCATTCCCTCAAAGACCTGCCCACCGCACCGCATCCGGGTTTGGCCATCGGTGCAGTTCCGGTGCGTGAAGATCCACGGGATGCCCTGTGCGCACGGGACGGGTTGAGCTTGGATCAATTGCCGGAGGGTGCCAACATCGGCACCGGCTCACCGCGCCGCGCTGCCCAATTGTTGGCGGCTCGGCCGGACCTGACCGTGGTGGACATTCGGGGCAACGTACCCACGCGGTTGGCGCGGGTGGCCGGTGTGGATGACTCCGGCCCCGGTGACTTGGACGCCGTGGTGCTGGCCAGTTCCGGCCTGCGCCGCCTGGGGCTGGAAGCCTATGTCACCGAGTATCTGGACCCTGCCGTGATGTTGCCTGCACCCGGACAGGGGGCTCTTGCCCTGGAGGTCAGGGCGGAGCTCTTGCACGCCGACCCGGAACTGGCCTCCCAGGCCCTGGGCGCCTACGGCGATGTTCCAGAGCACGTCAAAACTCCTGACCGTGCTGGTCAGGCTCAGATGGATGCTGTGCTGCTGCACGCCTTGGCTGCCATCAATCACGCGGAAACACGATGGGCCGTGACCGCTGAACGGGCGCTGCTGGCTCGGTTGGAAGCAGGGTGCGCGGCCCCCGTGGGCACCTTGGCAACGGTGGAGGACGGCTTGTTGGTCCTCACCGTTGCCGTGGCCTCACCGGATGGAACGCGAGTCATGCGGAGGACGGCGGCCTCTGACGAGCTCTCCACGGATGCCGCCCGGGAATTGGGCAGGCGCATGGGGGACGGTCTGCTGGCCGACGGCGCAGCCCACTTGGCAGGATTGCGCTGACGTGCGTGTTGATGGAGCCAGGTCCGGTGATGGAACTGGGTCAGTTGGTGGAGTTGAGCCAGATGATCGAGCCGGGTCAGTTGGTGGAGCTGAGTCATGTGAGGACCACATCTCCAGCGGCGTTCTGCGCGGCCTGCGAGTGCTGATCACCCGAACCCCGGATCGAGCCCACCCCCTGGTGGCTGCCTTGCAGGAAGCTGGGGCCGTGCCGATTCTGGTGCCGGTGCGCCAGGCCGCGGCACCTTCAGGCGCGGATGCTCAGGCACTGCGGGAACTCCTGGCTCAGATGGCACAGGCGGGAGCCTCCGACTGGGTGGCGGTGACCTCAGTCAACACGGTGCATGCGCTGACCGCCGTCCTGACGGCAGACCGCCTGGAGGGCGCTGTGCAGGATGAAGATGCTGCGCCGGATGAATCCGGCTTGCCGCAGACCGGATCAGTGGATGACTCCCACGGCGCATCTGACAGCAAGAACTCCAATCCGCTACTCGGACAGTTCTTGGCGCCAGCCCTGGCTCGCGGCCTGCGGGTAGCTGCGGTGGGGGCTGCCACCAGTCGGGCCCTGCAAGTTGCGGGGGTGCCGGTGGAGCTGTGCCCACCGCCCGAACAATCCTCCGCCAACGGCTTGTTGGCCCACTGGCCGCAGGCACCCACAGCGGGTGAAACTCAGCCGGTGGTGTATGTGCCCCAGTCAGCTGCAGCTCGGCCCACCCTCACCCAAGGGTTGCGAGATCAACAATGGGATGTCCGCACCGCCGTGGCGTACCGGATGGTGGAATGGCCCGCTCAATGGCCCCTGGTTCCCGCACTTGGACCTCCTGGAGACCCTGGGCCTGCTGGAATTGAGGTGTGGGACGCCGAACGTGCCCGGGAAGGCATTGCCCACGGAGAGGTGGATGCGGTGGTGGCCACGGCGCCGTCGTTGGTACAAGGGTTGGTGGGGACGGACCGGGGCACCGCGCCGAGCAAATCTTCAGCTGGGAGCGCTACGGTGACCTCGGTACGGTGGGTGGCCATCGGAGAACCAACTCGTGTGGCAGCGCAGTCCGCAGGGATCGCGGCCCACGGCGCAACAACCCCGGACACCGATGGCTTGATCGCGGCTCTCTGCGCAGCGGTGCACAGTCAACCCGTTGCGGCACAGAGCCAGTCTGCCGCGGCTCCAGCCCAATCCGCTGCGGAGCAAAGCCAACCCTCAGCCCAGACCCGAGCAGATGTGAAGGAGCATGGATCGTGAATCCCGGTGAAGCACCCGTCCACGCACAGGACTTGCCGTACCGCCCGCGGCGCCTGCGGGCATCGCCCATCATGCGCTCCCACGTGCAGGAGACGCGTGTTGACCCCAGCCAACTGATCCTGCCCGTTTTTGTGCGGGAGGGGGCTACGGAAGCGCGGCCCATCACCGCCATGCCGGGGGTGGTTCAGCACTCCATGGATTCGCTGAAAGCTGCCGCCCGGGAGGCCGTGGAGCTGGGGCTTGGCGGCTTCATGATCTTTGGCGTCCCCACCACACTGGATGCCACGGGCTCCGGGATTCAAAGCCCGGACGGGATCCTGAATCGCGCGCTTGCTGAAGTGCGTGCTGAGGTGGGAGATCAGATCTTGGTGATGGCAGACCTGTGCCTGGACGAGTTCACAGATCACGGTCACTGCGGTGTCCTGGATGCCCACGGCCGGGTGGACAACGACGCCACATTGCAGCTCTACGCGCAGGCCGCCGTGGCCCAAGCGCAGGCCGGTGCTCACGTGCTGGGGCCCTCCGGGATGATGGACGGTCAGGTGGGTGTGATTCGTCAAGCCTTGGACCAGGTCGGCTACACAGACACCGCCGTGCTGGCCTACTCCGTCAAGTACGCCTCGGCTTTTTACGGACCGTTTCGGGAAGCCGTGGACTCCACCCTGACCGGGGACCGCAAGACCTACCAGATGGACCCCGCCAACCGACGGGAAGCGTTGCGGGAATTGCAGCTGGACCTGGATGAAGGTGCGGACATGGTCATGGTCAAACCAGCCATGTCCTATTTGGACATGGTGCGAGAGGTTGCCGATCACTCGCCCGTTCCCGTCTCCGCTTACCAGGTCTCCGGGGAGTACTCCATGATCCAAGCCGCCGCGGCCAACGGCTGGATTGATCGCCGTGCGGCCATTGAGGAGTCCATTCTCTCCATTCGCCGCGCAGGTGCAGACACCGTACTGACCTACTTTGCCGCCGACTTTGCCCGATGGTGGCAGGAGTCCCACTGACCGTGGTGGCTTTGCTGACTTACCCCGAGCCCTCCGCGTTCGGAGCATCCAAACCGCAGTCCCCGGCAGCCACACCGGGACCACGACGACGAAAGAGGACGATCACGTGAGCGTCTCAGAAGAACTGTTCGACCGCGCCCGCCGTGTCATGCCCGGAGGTGTGAACTCCCCGGTGCGTGCCTTCAACTCCGTGGGCGGTACCCCCGCCTACATCACCGCAGCTCGCGGTCCCTACCTGCAAGACGTTGACGGCCGTGAGTACGTGGACCTGCTGGGCTCCTGGGGGCCCGCGCTGGTGGGCCACGCTCACCCCGTGGTGCTGGAGGCCGTTCACTCCGCGGTGGAAAAAGGTCTGGGCTTTGGCACCTCCACCCGCGCGGAGACCGAACTGGCCGAACTGGTGGTGGAGCGCATTGGCGCCATTGACGAAATCCGGATGGTTTCCACCGGTACGGAAGCCACCATGACCGCCATCCGTTTGGCCCGGGGTGCCACTGGCCGCGATCTGGTGATCAAGTTTGCAGGGTGTTACCACGGGCACGTGGACGCTCTGCTCTCCGAAGCCGGCTCCGGGGTGGCCACTCTGTCCCTGCCGGGTTCCGCGGGAGTCACGGAGGCCACCGCCGCGCAGACGCTGGTGCTGCCCTACAACGACCTCGACGCCGTTCGCGCCGCCTTCCAGGCTCACCCGGACCAGATTGCCGCGGTCATCACGGAGGCCGTTCCTGCGAACATGGGTGTGGTGCCACCGGATGCAGGCTTCAACGCCGGACTGCGTGACATCACCCGGGAGCACGGCGCCCTCATGATTTTTGATGAGGTGATGACGGGTTTCCGTGTTCACGCGGCCGGGTATTGGGGGCTGTCCGCACCGGAGGAAGGGGACTGGGCACCTGATCTGTTCACCTTTGGCAAGGTGATCGGCGGTGGCCTGCCGGCTGCCGCTGTGGCTGGTCGGCGTGAACTCATGGAATACCTGGCTCCTACTGGCCCTGTGTACCAGGCAGGGACACTCTCCGGTAATCCCGTGGCCATGGCTGCGGGCCTGGCCACATTGAAGCTGGCCGATGATGACTGCTACCGCACGGTCAATCGTCGCTCCGAACAACTGCGCGGAGAGGTCTCGGCGGCCCTGAACACGGCCGGAGTGAACCACTCCGTGCAAAACGCAGGTTCTCTGTTCTCCGTGACTTTTGGGACAGCTGAGCATCCGGTGCGCAATTACGCAGACGCCAAAGCTCAGGAAGTCTTCCGTTGGGCCCCGTTCTTCCACTCCATGCTGGATCAGGGGGTCCACCTGCCGCCGTCGGTGTTTGAGGCTTGGTTTGTATCAGCTGCTCACGATGATTCAGCCATGGAGCGAATCATCCAGGCACTACCTGCTGCCGCACAGGCTGCTGCGGCAGCCACCCCGGAGGCCTGAGCCCAGGCCTCCGGGAGAGCTGAGGCAGGCTCATGCAGGAGAGGGCCGCACCGTGACGGTGCGGCCCTCTCCTTGTGATGGTGGCACCCAGAACTGCGGCGGGCGCTTGAGTCATCACCTCAGTGCATCATTGGATCACTGGCCGGTGATGTTCTTGGCCGCATCCTTGATGTTTTCGCCAGCCTGCTTGGTCTTGGCAGAGGCTTGGTCGCCAACGCCCTCAGCCTGAAGCTGCTCGTTGTTGGTGGCGTCCCCGACTGCTTCCTTGCCCTTGCCGGTGACTTCTTCTGCCTTGTTCTTGATCTTGTCGCCGAGTCCCATGAGTACCTCCTGAGTGTGATCAACAGTGACCTGGCTAACAGTACCCTGATTGAGGGCTGCGCCACCTGGGTGTTCGCCGGGAGGAGACGTGAAGGGCACCGTGAGTCCCTGTTTTATGGGTGCGTCACTGTCTTAACGGCCAGTCACCGTTGATCACCAGCGTGGGGTCGTTCTTCTTGCCTCGCAGGTGCTCCTGGAAGCTGGCTGCCTGTTCCTGCGACCAACCGATCTGGCTCTGGTGGAGGCTTTCTGCAGGCACCTCCAAATCGGGGTGCTCACGCGCCAACAACTGGGCCAGCTGGACTGCTGCCAGGGCGTCCGCAGCAGAGGTGTGGGCAGACAGCAGGCTGATGCCATAAGCCTCTGAGAGCGCCACCAAGGTGCGCTTACCGCGCCAGCGTTCCCGGACATGTTTGTGCAGAACATACGGGTCCAACACCGGGCGCGGCTGGGGTGAGCGCAGTCCGTGCCGCCTGGCTTCTGCCTCCAGGACCGTGAAGTCGTACGCGGCATTGAAGGCCAAGACCGGTATCCCGTGGCTGAAGAGTTCGCCCATCAGATCAAGAATCTGAGCTACGGCGGTAGTGGCCGCCACCCCGTTCTCTTGTGCATGCTCCGTGGTGATGCCGTGAATGGCAGCAGCGCCGTCCGGTATCTCCACTCCGGGGTTGACCAACCATTCCCATTCTCCGAACACGGTGCCATCCGCTGCCACCAACAGGACGGAGGCGGTCACAATGCGGCAACTCGTAGCGTCCCGTCCTGTGGTTTCCAAGTCAAAGGTGGCCACGGGCTGTTCGGTCCAAGAAACGGTGGGGTCAGCGGGGACCTGGGCCCAGTCGATGCGAGCTGGCTGTGGCCCGGTGACCGTAGCCGAGTCTGCGGCGGTCATCACCGGCTGTGCGATGGCCTGCGGGGCCGGTATCTCCAGTGGAAGTTCTGCCTGCTCTCCGTCACCGGGTGAGTCGAACAGCGCGGGCTGATGCGGCTCAGTGTGCTGATGACTGGACGGTGCGGCAGGTTGTTGATGCGGCATGCCCCAACCGTACGTCGCGGCTCTGACACCCCAACTACAAGATCAACAGCGCCGTGATGTCACCGGCCGACGGTCTCGATTCAGCGTGACTCCCGTGCCATGGATTCGATGACACCGGCCCATTGACGGTAGAAGTCGAATATGGACCCTGCCAGCACGGTCATCCCATGTGGTGTATCAGCTACGGCTACCCAGAAGCCTCCTGGCTGATCAGTGTTGATCCATTTGGCTGATGCTCCATGCCCTGGAAACTCCATCGAATGGGCGTACCATGGACCGGCCAGCATTTCAGCAGGAATCCCTTTGGCAGTCATCTGTGGTCGAACTTCTGCCATGCGCTCCGGGAGACCGCTCACCATGGCGTCCAATTCGCGCAACTCCACCTCGAACGCCGGCTCCATCAGCCACGCGGGTGTGAGATCGAACCACCGCAACAGTGCCACGCAGACAGCCGCGGATGGCATGCTTGCCAAGGTTGCCGTTCGAATGGGTTGTTCATCTGGAGCCGTGGCGTGCACTTCCCTCATGTCACACAGCGTGGCTTCCTGACCGTGGATATAGACACTGAGGATGCTGCGGAACGTTGCGGACTCATAGGAGCCGACACCGTGTGGGTCACCGTCCACGGCCAGCAACAACTTCCGGCCGAGATGCGTCAAAGCCCTTCCCTCGGCAAGACCAATTGCCTGGAGTTCCTTCAGGGCATCAGCCGCGAATCGCGTGGGTAGTCCTTCGAATTGAATGTCGCGCGCCATGTCCTGCGCGAGCTTGAAGGCTGCATAGGACATGGAGATTCCGGAACCACACGTCCAATCGTTGTTCGCCATGTCACTGGATTCACCGAGTGGGATTACTGGCGGTTGTTCGAGCACCTGGATGGATGGATCAGCGTCAACAATCTTCCGTAAGGAGTCACTCAACTGCGGTGCGCGCGGCCCAGAGTGGACGGACGGTCCGTTGTTCCCAGCACTGGTCGTCCAGTCGACCTGAATAGAGTCGACAATTTGCTTTGCAGCTTCTACCGCACTGTCAATGTGGCCTGGGCTGGCGGTTGTCACAATTTCCAGTGCAACGGATCCGAAATCGAGGTGCCACATCCATTGTTCAAATGCATGATCGTTGTGGAAACCGCTGAACACCACACGCCGGGTGGGCACTTGTTGGTGAGTAAGACTTGCATCCACCAAAACGGGGCGCATACCCAAGACCGACTGGGTGTTCAGGACATCAATGTGGCGCCGCTCTGAGCCGATGTAGTCAGCAAGCTCAATGGGGTTGAGCACGATGGTTGATGCTATGGCCCTCTGTCGGCGCTTAAATAATCCCTTTGTTGGTTTGGGTGTCAAGACCTGTTGTGGCTGATTTGGGCTTGAACTAACCCGCCACCCTTTCGGTATTAGGTACCTGTGCGACTCCCCAGAAATCGACCTGAGAGTTTCTGTCATAGCGTTTCTCTTCCGTTTTGTCCGACCGTGGAGGAATCCGTGTGCTGTCGATGTTTGGGTGGGGTGCCCATTCCGTGGGTGTTCATAAGGGCGATGGCCAGGTCTCTTGTTCGTTTGCCATTTCTGATGCGCGGGTTGCAGTGGAGGTAGTCGTCTTTTGCGTGCCATCCGCCGTAACTCAGAGGTCTGCCGGAATACCATTTGTTGTTTTCGCGGTAGTGGTAGGCCAGGTCTGGGCTCACCAGGAAAGATAGTTGGCCGTTCAGGTAGCGGATTTCACGTACGTCAGGCCAATCCACGCCCCACTCGCGGGTGCGCACTCCAACTTTGTTGAGTCTCACGGGTGAGGGGTTGAGGAGGCATCGCGTTAGATAGAGGAACGTTAGGAACAGTGCAATGCTGAGCAGAGGGAACAGCGGCCACATGCGTGAGTACAGTCCACGGCCAAGATAGCCGCGCAGCCCAAGGGTGAATAGCCAGATGAAAATGGGGGCGCCTGCCAGGTGTATGACCGCTTCAAGGACGAAACGAATGTAATTAACGTTTGCCCTATAGGGTAACTGGGTAGAATTGAGAATATCTTGGCCCCAGACTGGGTCCTTGCCCTTGGGCCAGAGCGTACGGCGAGCAATTTCTGGATCGCGAAGTTTGCGACTTCTGTATATATTTCTGGGTACAATGAACCGGGGTGGCTGGTGAAACGCGAACCACGCAAGAGTGGGTGAAATAATAAACGCTACCCCGATAAATGCGACCAACTCTATCGTGTGAAGGAAAGTTCCGCGTTCAAAGTAGTCGTAATTGAGAAATTCATTGGCAGCAATCAGCAGGAAGCAGCTTGAGAAAAATGTGCACGCACCTAGGGCGCCTAGTGGAATCCATCCGCTCCCATGTCGGTGCCAAACGTCCGGACCTCTGCCTTTCCAGGCAACAATAAATATGCAGCCCCCCATCATCGCAAAGATGCCAGGGAATATTAATAAGAAAATGCTGGATTGGGATTCGTTTAATAGCATGATTATTCAAGACTCTTGGTATCCGCGTTGTTTTTCCAAGGAGGTGTTGGTGCGACGTGCGATACTGACTCTTCCTGTGTGGTTGTCCCGTATGTGTTCATGAGAGAAATAGCTAGGTCTCTAGTTTTTCGGCCGTTTTTGATACGGGGATTGCAGTGGAGGTAGTCGTCTTTTGCGTGCCATCCACCGTAGCCAAAGGGTCTGCCGGAATACCATTTATTGTTTTCGCGGTAATGATAGGCCAGGTCTGGGCTCACCAGGAAGGACAGGCGTCCGTTGCGGTAGCGAATTCCACGTACGTCAGGCCAATCCACGCCCCACTCGCGGGTGCGCACTCCAACTTCATTGAGTGTCACAGGTGAGGGGTTGAGGAGGCATCGCGCTAAGTAGAGGAACGTTAGAAACAGTGCAATGCTGAGCAGAGGGAACAGCGGCCACATGCGTGAGTACAGTCCACGGCCCAGATCGCCGCGAAGTCCGACGGTGAATAGCCACATAAACAAAGGAGTGCCCGCAAAAGCTAGAAGTGCTTCAAAGGTGGACCGAATGTATTTTACGTTCGCCGTGTACGGGAGATTGGCTGGCGTAAGACCTTGTAGTCCCCAAGTGGGGTCTTTGCCTTTGGGCCATAAAGTGCGGCGAGCTATTTCCGGATCGCCCTGCTTGCGACTTTCGTAGATGCGCTTTGGTAAAAGCACCTTAGGCGGTTTATTAAATGAAAACCATAGGAATATTGGGGTAACGAAAAGTGCGGACCCAAGAAGAATGATTCGAATAGGGTAGAATAGAGGTGATTCTCTGCTTGGGAGATCGGTATTTAAAACTAGGTAGATAGTCGCTAGGGTGCAAAGAGGAGTGAATATGGTAAAGCTAGCGGCAAAAATATAGGGAATCCACCCGTCTCCGTGGGTATCCCACCAGTCGCGGCCATGACCTCTCCATGCGGCGGTGAAAATTATGAGACCTGCGGCAGACAGGAGCCCGAAGAATGCTGCAACCAGGATGAAAATTTGCATATCTGTCACCGGTCAGTCCCCTGTTTCCCCGGTATTACGAGAAGATGGGACTTCCAGAGAAAATTCGTCAGCTCCCTTGTCGTATGCCGCCTGTTCCAGTAGGTCTCCTCCTAGTCCTACAATACTCTCTCTTTTGTCATCCCCATCGACATCTGGAATAACTTCAACTGTCTCGGTTGCTATTCCTGCGCCAAAGGATGTCGCTAGACCAACATAGGGCCCGGCTGTGACTGTGGCAGCTGTGGCAGCGAGGCCAATCGTCAGCCCTGCGGCGGTCTGAGCGGTTGTGTTGGTTACGGCTCGATTATGAGCTTCATCTTGAATTTGTTTAGGGGAATAGTTTGGTCTGGATTGTGCGAGCAAATATACATTTTTCCGTTTTTCGTCGCGGTATGTCATACCTGTGTTGAGGGCTGTTAAAGCCGTGCCGCCAATTTTAGATCCCGCGCGAGTCTTGCGAGATATTGGCGCTTCCCCCGTTGACGATTTTGTGCGTCGACTGTTGTATAAAATGTGACCACCCACGGCGGTCGTGGAGAACCACTCGTCAGTCACGTAAGTGCGAGCCTGTGTGGTGTGGGTTTCGGTCAGTGGGTTCCCTGCCCCAGGTGCCCGGTTCGCGTGCCCTGCTATATCTCCCGCTTTGCTGCGCACCCTAGGAGGAGTTTTGTCGGTCGACTGCAAATCTGGTTTCATTTTATCCGCGCCTGGATTCAAAAAACGCGCCAAGCGATCATTCATGGAAACGGGAAATTCCTTGGTGTTAAGGGTGTTGTTGCCGTAGCTGAGAATCAGCGCGTGTGAGGTCCCTGTTGATATTACGGCTCGCTCGCCAGCGCGCACCGGGTAGGTTGCGTCCTCTGGATCAAGTAGGGCCGTTTCCCAGGGTAGGAATGGCCCTTTTCCATTTTGTAGACCTTGAGCCTGGTGATGTGGGTTGTACAACGGGTCGCGTGTTGTGGTTCGTGACTGGGTGGTCTGCAGGTCTAGGCGGAACTTCCCGCCTGTTGTCACAGCGGAATCTGCGAAAACCATGGCTGCGCTGGCAGCTGACCAGTCGTAGAAGGACATGGCTGGTCTGAGATCGGTCGCAAGAATTTCTACGGCGTCCTCGTAGCGGCGCTGCAAAGATGGTATTTCAGCACTCCAGGTGTCGTACTGATTCTGAAACTGAAAATCCAGATCGTCGTACGTGGTGTCCCCGTGATACTGGTTGAAGAGTAAACTGTTGGTCTCCACCTCATCTCGTCTGGCCTTCAGCGGTTGGAGTGTGTCGCTGAAGACCTGGATGGCTTTGACTACGTCTTTTGCAAAGTCGTTGAGTATGTCCATGTCCTCGAAGGCACGGTCCAGACCGGTGTACAGATTCTCCTCCGATGGCCCGGAGTAGATGCTGGGGAGACGTTGCCAAGTTGTGTGGGCGGATTCTGTGCCCTCATAGGCCTCTTGAGCTTTGTCCTTGAGAGTGCGTCCGTGATCCTCCCAGATGAAAGGGTCTTCCCACGTGGTCAGGGAGCTGAGGTCTATGCGAGGCATTCAGTTGTTCACCACACCCGGCATGTCCGGAACCACAATGTGTCCTGCGTACATTTGTGCTTGTCCAGCCATGTCCTGGTCTCCTTCGGAAATGGCCGTTATTGCTTGGCTACCAAAGTAGGCGGCGCTGGCGATTCGATTGACCACGGATGTCATACCGGGGAGCAGGGAGTCATCTCTCAAAGCATCAAGTGCCGTTTTGAGGTCCTGGTGCTGGCACGCTGCGCGGATGTCGTCAATGACATCAGAGGCTTTGTCCACGTGCCGGCCACGATTCCCCGCCACACATCTACCGTTCTGAAAAGATCTTCGCATTGTTCGGGTCTGACGTCCCACGATGCCATGTTCAAACTCCTTGTCCGTGTGGGGCTCAACGTAGCTTCTCCTGAACAACATGGCTAGTCGCGTCGGGATTGTGTCGGTTGAGTAGCGGTATTCACCACCACCGCACGGCGTCAGCTGGCCGGTGAGAGCCGAACAACCCCCGCTTGTGTTGTCTGGGGTCCGTGGTGGGATGGTGCCATGACCGAACAAGGGCTCCAAGAAGGTGGAATGGTGAACCACCTTGACGCCGAACAGCGCACCATTGCTGATCTGAAATCCGGCTGTGGCCCGGTCATGGTCTGGGGGGCTCCCGGTACTGGACGAACCACCGCAGTGTTGGCACTGGCAGCCCGGCGGCTGGCAGCTGGAATGTCGTCGGAGAACCTGCTGGTCCTGACGCCCAGCCGTGCCTCCGCCGCTCGTTTCAGGGATCAGTTGGCGGCAACTGCCGGTGCCACCATCTCAACCCCACCGGTGAGGGCCTGGCAGGCGTATGCGTTTGACCTCCTCCGCAGGGCGCACCTGCGTGGCTTGCTGCCCGGTGTGGAGAATCCGCCCAAATTGTTGTCGGGCCCCGAACAAGACGTTCTGATTCGTGAACTCATGGATGGTCAGGCGCGGGGGTTGGGAGCCGCCGTCGTCTGGCCACCGAGTTTGGGTGAGGCCGTGGCAACTCGTGGATTCCGGGCAGAAATACGCGAATTGTTTGACCGTATGTCTGAACACGACATTTCCCCGGATCAGCTACGCCAACTGGGTAAGGAGTTGGGCCGACCTGAATGGGCTGTGGCCGCGCGATTCCGGGAGGAGTACCAGGCGGTCCGAAGGCTGCGCATGCCGGAAACCTTTGACCCCGCCGCTCTGGTGACTGAGGCCGCGCGGGTGCTGGAGAATCACCCCGAATTCCTGGCGGAGGAACAGCAACGGCTGGAACTGGTGATCGTGGATGACCTTCAGGAGGCCACACGATCCATCCATCGGCTGTTGCGGGTGTTGTGTGCAGGTCAAGACCTGGTGGCCACTGCCTGCCCCGACACAGTCGTCCAAGGCTTCCGTGGTGCACGGCCGGAGGCACTGCGTGACGCAGTGCATTCGCTGGGGCGGGATCAGCAGCCCATGGCATCTGTGGTGCTGAGGCACAACCACCGGATGGGTGCCCCCGTGCACCGGGCCTGGCAGCGGGTGGCGCAGCGGATCCCCGCCGTGACGGCACACAACCTCCGCGTGGCACCAACAGATGGGACGGAGGACGGGTGCCAAGTGCAAGCAACTGTGTTGGCATCCACCACCCATGAGGCGCGCTGGATCGGTGCCGATATTCTCCGCCGTCATTTGCTGGAGGGGCAAAGCCTGGAAGGTGTTGCGGTGATTGTGCGCAACAGTGCCATGTTGCGTGGACTTCAGCGTCAGTTGGAAAGTCTGGGTATCCCCGTGACAACCGCGGCTGCAGAGACTCCCATCAGGGATGAACCAGCGGTACGGCCCATCCTGGCAGCATTGCGTCTGGTTGTAGCCGCGGAACTGGCTGAAAGGGTCGCAGCACAGCACCCAGAGGTGGGGGAGGCCGGTGCGCGCGGAGAACTCCCGGAGACCACCGACCACCCGGGCCAGTCCGTGGAGCAAGACGAGCCGTCCTCCCAACGTGCACATGACGTCTTGGAAGCTGCCCAGGCCGTGGAATTGCTGACTTCGCGCATCGGGGCTGCCACCGCCATGGACATTCGTAGACTCCGGCAACGGTTGCGCTACGCCGAGATCCGTGATGGCGGGGGACGCAATTCAGACCGGCTGCTGGTGGAGGCCTTGATCAGACCCGGTGCCTTGGAGACAGCTGGGGTGCGCTCCACACCAGCCACGCGCGTGGCTCGGATGCTGCAGGCCGGACGGCACGCACTGACACAACCCAACGCCACCGCGGAGACCGTGCTGTGGGCTCTGTGGGAGGCCGCCGGGGTAGCCTCCACCTGGCAAAAGACCGCATTGGCGGGTGGTGAAGCAGGACGGCGAGCAGACCGGGATCTGGACGCGGTGGTGGGGCTGTTTG
Source organism: Kocuria sp. (assembly GCF_030538595.1). GTDB lineage: Bacteria > Actinomycetota > Actinomycetes > Actinomycetales > Micrococcaceae > Kocuria. Next base: position 17,164 of record NZ_JAUNTS010000001.1, on the reverse strand, counting down.
AAATGGCCGAGCGGTTTGTGGACCATCTGCCCGGGGCTGGTGCTGCCGAGTTCCTGGACTTTCTGGAACTGCAAGAACTGCCCATGGACACCTTGGCGGCCAGGGCGCCGTCGTTGGCCTCCGTGGAAATCATGACCCCGGCCACCGCTGCCGGTCGCCAGTGGCCCGTGGTGTACGTGGCAGGAGTGCAGGAGGGGCAGTGGCCCAACACGACACTGCGCGGGCAGCTGCTGGGCACCGATCTGCTGGCGGATGCGGCTGAATTGGGCACGGAGGTGGCAGCTGCCACCTCACCCGTGACTCGGCTCAACGTGGTGAGATACGACGAACTGCGCAGCTTTTCCACTGCCGTCTCCCGAGCATCGGACTGCTTGGTGGTCACGGCTGTGGCCGACCAGGACAACGAACCTTCCGAGTTCCTGGGGCTCATTGACCCCTGGGAGCTCACCTTCCACCCGGAGGCTGGTGACCAGGCCCGGCCGGTGCTGACTGCTCCCAGGCCGTTGACTCTGCCGGCATTGACCGCTCAGCTGCGGGCAGCGGCGCAGAGCCCCGATGAGCTCCGTGCGGAGGCCGCCGCGCGGATTTTGCATCACTTTGCTCGCTCGCAAACCCCCGTGCCCGGGGCCGACCCCAAGGATTGGTGGGGGCTGCTGGAACTGTCCACCCAAGAACCGGTCCTGGACCCTGGGGAACCAGTCCCGGTGTCACCGTCCCGTGTGGAGACCATCACACGGTCCCCGCTGGACTGGTGGGTTTCGGTGGCCCGTGCCGAAGCTGCCACGGACACCGCCAGGAGTTTGGGCACCTTGGTGCACGCCATTGCGGAGGCGGCGCCGAATGCACCCAGCTCTGAACTCGTCCGTGAACTGGACCGGCGCTGGCCTGAACTGGGACTGCCCCAGAACTGGGAGTCGGAGCACCTCAAACAACGGGCCGAGCTCATGCTGCGCAAATTTGCCCAGTACGCCATAGAAGCCCGCTCAAAACACAAACGAGAGCTGGTGGCGGTGGAGGGCTCCTTCAGTGTCCTGATCACCGGTGGAGCGCGGGATGCTTTGTTACGGGGCCGGGTGGATCGCCTGGAAGTCGATGAGCAGGGCCGTTATGTGGTGGTGGATCTCAAAACCGGCGCGGCAGACATCTCTGCCCGCACGGTGAATGAGCATCCGCAGCTGGGCACGTATCAGGTGGCTTTGGCAGCCGGCGCCGGGGAAGCGATGGCAGCCCAGGCCAACGCCGAGTCTGAGGCTGAGAGTGAGGCCCAGGTACAAGCACCCTTGGAGATCGACGTCGCCCAGCCCGGTAGCGCGGTACCCGGCGGTGCCGTTCTGGTGCAGTTGGGCACCACATCCGTCAGCGTGAGCGTTCGCACTCAACAGCCCATGTCAGAGGATGAAACCTGGGCCCAGGAACTGATTTCATCCGCTGCACAGTTGGTGGCGGGACATGAATTCGTGGCTCGGCACACCGCTGAGAACTCCGGTGCCTTCGGCCGCAAGTGCCGACTGCCCGGTGTCTGCCCGTTGTGCAGCGCAGGCAGGCAGGTGACGTCATGAATCATCAGCGGGATGACTCAACCCAACGTTCTCATTCGTCGCCGGAAAGGCAACAGCCCATGCCCTCACAGCACCCGTACGGCGGGATTGAACCGCGTTTCTCCCCGCAGGAATTGGCCCAAGCGCTGGGCGGCAATCAACCCACTGAACAACAGGCGGAGGTCATTGCGGCTCCACTCACGCCCAAGTTGGTGGTAGCGGGCGCAGGTTCGGGCAAGACCGCCACCATGGTGGACCGGGTGGTGTGGTTGGTGGCCAACGGAATTGTCCGCCCGGACCAAGTGCTGGGTGTGACCTTCACCCGAAAAGCTGCCGGTGAACTGCGCGACCGTGTGCGCGGTCGATTGAGTGTTCTGCGGTCCAAGGGGCTGGTGGTGGAGCCCTTGGCGGACCAGGCCCAAGAGGCCGCTGAGTCACCTGGTGACCGTTTGACCGGGGGTTCCACTGCACACGACCCCACCTCCGCGGAGCCCACCGTGCTGACTTATCACTCCTACGCCAACACGCTGGTGCGCACCTACGGGCTGCGCATTGGTGTGGAGGCGGAGACCGTTCAACTTGGCCAGGCCCAGGCTTGGCAGATGGTACGAAGCCTGGTGGAAAGCTGGGACGGGGAGGTCAAGGACAATTTCAACGCCACAACATTGACCGAACAAATCCTCACCCTCAGTTCCGGCGCTGCGGAACACCTGTTGACGGCCTCCCAGCTGGAGGAATTTGCAGATGACATCCTGCCCCAGCTGCGTGATGTTCCCCGGTACACGAGCGACGAACCTGGCGGGCGAGACCAAACCTCATTCGGAGACGGGGTGAAGAAGGCCGTAGCGACGTTGGAACGCCTGCGAATCCTGGCGCGGATGGTGGAGCGTTTTGACAGCATCAAGCGTCACAACGAAACCATGGACTTTGGGGACCTCCTCAGCCGCGCCGCTCGGATTGCCAGAGAAGACCCCGCAGCCCGGGCCCTGGAACGTGAACGGTTCAAAGTGGTCCTGTTGGATGAGTTCCAGGACACCTCACACGCTCAGATGGTGCTCTTTGCCTCCCTCTTCGGGGGCGGCCATTCCGTCATGGCGGTGGGTGATCCACAGCAGTCCATCTACGGCTTCCGTGGAGCCTCCGCCGGGCAGCTCTTCAGCTTTGACCGGTGGTTCCCCACCGGCACGGGCGAACGATCCATTCCCGGATTCCTCACCACGGCATGGCGTAATGACACCAGTATCTTGGACACCGCCAATGCAGTGGCCAAACCATTGCGGACTCCGCCGCCGTGGGCTGTGACCACCGGCGACGGGTTGCAGGAAGTTCCGCAGTTGGACGCACGCCCCGGGGCCGGGGCCGGTAAGGTCACGGCCAACCGGTATCTGACGGACGACGACGAAGCCCAAGCCATCGCTCACGCCATTCAGGAGACTCGGGCTGAGGCGGACCCTCAGCAGTCGTACCCCACCGTGGCGGTGCTGTGTCGCTCGCGCTCGCAGTTTGAGCCCATTCGCCGGGAGCTGGCGGCGGCCGGCATTGCTTACCAAGTGGTTGGTGTCGGAGGTCTCCTGGAAGTCCCGGAGGTGGCGGATGTGATTGCCACTCTGCAGGTGCTCACGGACCCGGGCCGCTCCGATGCCCTGGCTCGCTTGTTGACGGGTGCCCGCTGGCGAATCGGCGCCCGTGACATGGTGGCCTTGGGTGATTGGGCTTCTCACCTGGAACGACGTCGCACGCGGGCGGCTCAACTCGGGGTGGCCTTGGAGGACGTTGCGTCAGAGGAACAGGAGCCGGAGCTAGCCGGCGCCAAGGCCGAAAATGTGGTGGAGGCTGACAGCGTTGATCTGGCGTCCTTGGTGGAAGCTGTGGAGTTCTTGCCACCAGAAGACTGGATTTCCAAGGCCGGGCGGAGTCTGACCCCCGTGGCTCGGCAGCGCATGGAGGAGTTCGCTCAGGAGCTGCACGGTCTTCGGTCTTGGCTTTCCGAGGACTTGACCGGCGTGCTGGCTGCGGTTGAACGAACTCTGGGCTTGGACATTGAGGTGGCCGCCCGCCCCGAATCGTCCGGAGTTGAGGGCCGGGGCAACTTGGATGCCCTGCAGGACCTTGCCGTCACCTATGTGGGCGCCACCGGCTCCCAGGATGTTTCTGCGTTCCTGGGGTGGCTGAACGTGGCAGCGGCTCAGGAGAATCCGGATGTGGCTCAGTCAGAGCCTGACCCCCACGCGGTGCAGATTCTGACCATGCACGCCTCCAAGGGGTTGGAGTGGGACCACGTGTATGTGCCGGGTCTGAACCAGAAGGACAAGAAACAGCAGAGCAGGGAGGCATCGGCTTGGACAAAGCATCCAGACAGCGTGCCCTGGCCGTTACGCGGTGACCGCCACCATCTACCGCAGTGGGCGGTGGACAACACCAACGTCAAAACGCTCAATGAATCCATGGAGATTTTTCTGGCGGACGGTGACCATCATGATCGTGGAGAAGACCGCCGATTGATGTACGTGGCCTTTACCCGGGCTCGTAGCCATCTGGCTCTGTCCTGCACGGTGTTTGCGGGCACAGCCAACGGCAGCAGAGAGCCATCAGCGTTCTTCGATGATCTGGCCCCCCTCATGGAGGGGAGTGCCGGTTCCACCCCCATCATCCACAAGCAGGAGTGGGCAGAACCAGAGGACAACCAGAAGAATCCATCCGGGTCACGGATTCTGGAGGCCGCATGGCCCTATGACCCATTGGAAGGCCCCACCGTCACGGAAATCACCGCGGCCGGAACCCCGCAGGAAAACCGCGTGATCCATGCACCTGTTCACGCCGGCCGCCGCATCCACGTGGAGCGGGTGGCACAAGCGGTCCGGCGCGGTGGCTTTGCCGAACACCGAGGCCTCACGGATACCGATCTGATGCAGCAGGCGGACACGCAGCAGCAACAAGAAGTACGGCAATGGGTTGAGGAAGCTCGCGTGCTGCTGGCAGCCCATCAGAATCCGCGGCGCAAGCCGGAGCTGGCCATGCCCACCCACGTTTCCGCCTCCACGGTTGTGGAACTCGGTAAAGACCCAGCAGCCGTTGCCGCTCAATTACGCCGCCCCATGCCGCGCAAGCCGTCCGTCTCCGCACGGGCAGGCACCACCTTCCACGCCTGGGTGGAGCAGTACTTTGATTCGCAGGCCATCTTTGACCTGGATGAACTACCCGGCGGTGCCGATGATTTTGTGGATCAAGGCTATGACCTACCTGCTTTGGCCCAGACGTTCCGCAACAGTGAATGGGGCAACCGTCAGCCGTGGGCGGTGGAATACCCCATCGAAACACCTCTGGCCGGGGTGACGGTTCGCGGACGCATTGATGCCGTGTTCAAGCAACCGGATGGAACCTGGGAACTGGTGGATTGGAAGTCCGGGCGTGCACCCGGTCCCAAGGATCTGGCCGAACGGGCCGTGCAACTGGCCGTCTACCGCTTGGCGTGGTCGCGTCTGATGAGCGTGGACCTGAAACAGATCTCTGCAGCGTTTTACTTTGTGGGCTCGGACCGCACCGTGCGCCCGCATGATCTGGCGGATGAAACCCGTCTGGAGGCGATCATCACCGGTTCTCTGTAACGGCTTCCGGGGAATCGTCCTGGGCGTGAGTCCGGGCCGAACGGGCGTGTTCGGTCCGGGCAGCCACCGAATCCTCCGGTTGAGCAGGGGCACCTGCCACCAGTTCTTCTTCGTAATCCTCCACGTCCGTCTCCAAAACGGCCAACATCCGCTGAGCATCCGCCACCATGTCCGGGCGTTCACGGGCAACGCCGCGCACCAGCCACCGTGCCAGAGCGAACTCCGCCTCCAGATGGGCCCTCCGTAGCAGGTGAGGGTCCGGTGCTTGACGGCTGGAGCGTGCATAGGCCGCCACCACGGCTTCGGCAAGACTGAGGTCATTGGCACCGATCAGCCATGCGAAATCCAGGGCGGGATCACCCACGTGAACATCTGACCACCCCGTGACAGCGGTGATCCGATTTCCATCCACCACCAGATTGTCTTCATGCAAGTCCCCGTGGACAACGTGGGTGGAAAAGCGCCACAGCGTCCGGTCCTCCAAGGCGTTTTCCCACCGTTGGAGCAAACCTGCTGGGATGAGCCCCGTGGTGGCGGCTTGATCGAGCTCATTGAGCATGCGAGTCCGGCACTGATCCGCGCTGTAGGCGGGAAGGTCTGCATCCATCACCATGGCCCGGGGGAGATCGTGGATGGCCGCCAGTAGGGCGCCGATCTGGGTGGTGACCGGTGGGACCGGTTCAGTGCTGGGTGGTTGAGGACGCGTGGGTGCGGCATCTGCCAGAGAGTCCAACTTGCTGATGGGCACGGGCCGCCCGGGCAGATGTGAATAGATGAAGGTACGCCGCTGATGGTCCTCCACAGACCCCACCACCGTGGGAATCAGGAAGGGCAGCTTGGCTCGCAGCTGAGGGGTGAAGGCTCGCAGAACAGAGTGCTCGGCTGCCAACCGAATGCCGGCTTCATCGGTCAGGGGGCTGCGCACGCGCCAACGTTTATTCGCCTGATCGGTGACCACCGCGGAGCGGAAATCGGCGTCGTCGTCCGGGGAGGGCCCCACGGACACCGGTACGATCCCCGGAACCCCAGCCACCGCCACCGCTGCCAGATGTTCCAGTGTTGCGCGCATGCGAATAACCCTACAGTTCAAGTGGAGCGGCACGTGTCGTGTCACCGGGAGCTGCCCACACGGCGGCCTGTGGATTCAGGCAAGCGCAGCTGAGCCGGCGCCGTTAGAGTGAGACGGTGTCTCAGCCAGATTCCATCGGACTTGACCCCGCATCTTTGCCCCTGTCCGCGTCAGCGCTGCATCGCCACAGCGCTGAACGTGACCAAGCCGATCAACGCCCCCACGCAACGCACACCCTGGTCATACTCAACGGCCGGATGCCGGTGGCTGCCGGGCGCCTGGTCCTGGTCCCGCGCGCTGACCTGCCCGCGTATCACGGTGATGCCGCCCACCCGGAGGTGTACCTGGGTGAGGTGCGCAGCGGCGGTGTGACTGTGCGCACCTTCGCCCAGGACCGGGACGACGACGCCGCGGCCGCGCCCCATGCTGCATCCGCTCAGGCCGTGGAGCTGATTCAGCGCATCCACCGGGAATCAGCTGACCGTGAAGAACCCCTGGAGTTCTCCACGCTGCGCGGGGCCGCCACCAGGTTGAGTGCCACCGATCCCGAGCACGCAGCCCTGGCCGTGACGGCTCAAGCTGTCACGGCGTGGCATGAAGATCACCCCCGCTGCCCCCGGTGCGGCCAGGTGACCACCGTGCAGCGGTCCGGGTGGATGCGGCGCTGCCCGGAGGATGGTTCCCTGCACTTTCCCCGTACGGACCCCGCCATCATTGTGGCCGTGACGGATGGTCCACCGGGGTCACCGGAGGAACGTCTGCTGTTGGGACGCTCCGCTGCATGGACGGGTAACAGGTACTCCACGTTGGCGGGATTTGTGGAGCCGGGGGAGTCCATTGAGCAGGCCGTGGTCCGGGAGGTCCAGGAGGAAGCAGGCATCACGGTGGGGCAGGTCCGTTACCTGGGCTCCCAGCCGTGGCCTTTCCCACGGTCCCTGATGATCGGCTGCACGGCTCGTCTGGAGGAAGGCAACACCCAACCCGACGGGCACGAAATCGTGGACCTGCAATGGTTCACCCGGGCCCAACTGCAAACGGCCGCCGAAGAATCCAGCATCACGCTGCCCGGCAGGATCTCGATTGCCCGCGCCCTGATCGAGCACTGGCTGGGGCAGGAACTACCGGAATCCGGCTGGTGATCCATGATCAGCTCTGACCCCGCCGCTCAGGCACTGTTTCCGGTCATCGCGGGGGATGACCGCTCGCTGCCCGAACGCATCCTGGACGGGCTGGACCCGGAACAGCGTCAAGCAGCCACGGCCTTACGCGGCCCCGTGTGCATCTTGGCCGGCGCCGGCACCGGCAAGACTCGCGCCATCACACACCGCATTGCCTACGGGATAGCAACCGGTGTTTACACCCCGCAGAAGGTTTTGGCCCTGACCTTCACGGCACGTGCCGCCCACGAAATGCGCCACCGTCTGCGCGTCCTGGGTGCCGAGGGCGTTCAAGCCCGTACGTTCCACTCCGCAGCCTTGCGTCAGCTCCAGTATTTCTGGCCGCAGGCCGTGGGAGGGAGCATCCCGGATCTGGTCGAGCACAAAGCCAAACTGGTGGCCCAGGCGGCGGGCTTCATGCGGCTGAGCAATGATCGTGCAGCCGTGCGAGATCTGGCCGGAGCCATTGAAAAAGCCAAGGTCTCCATGCTGACCCCGGAGACCTACGTGCAAACCCTCACGGAAACTGCCGCCGGTGGACCCGGTACGCATCTGGAGCTACCTGCCGGTCATGATCCCCGCACCATCGCGCGGTTGTGGCAAACCTACGAAGACCTCAAAACGGACCTCAACCGGATCGACTTTGAGGATGTCCTGCTGCTGACCGTGGGCATTCTGGAAGAGGACCAGAGGATCGCCGCCACAGTCCGGGAACAGTACCGCCACTTTGTGGTGGATGAGTACCAGGACGTTTCACCCTTGCAACAGCGTCTTCTGGATGCCTGGCTGGGCCCACGCGATGACTTGTGTGTGGTGGGGGATGCTTCTCAGACCATCTACTCCTTCACGGGGGCCACCTCCCGGCACCTGCTGGAGTTCCGCACCCGTCACCCCCAGGCAGTCGTGGTGAAGTTGGTCCGGGATTACCGCTCCACCCCGCAGATCGTGGACACCGCAAACCGTCTGCTGGCTGCCCGCCGCCCGGGTGCGGACTCCACTCCGGGGTCCTGGGCAACCCCCCTGGAGCTGGTGGGCCAGCGGGCGCCGGGCCCGGCGCCGTCGTGGAATGAATACGACGACGACCAACTGGAAGCTCAAGCTGTCGCCGTCAGAATCCAAGACTTGTTGGATGACGGGGTCGCGGCCTCAGAAATAGCGGTCCTGTTCAGAACCAACGGGCAAGCCCAGGCTTATGAGACGGCACTGGCAGATGCCGGCATCGGGTTCAAATTGCGCGGTACCGAACAGTTCTTCCGGCGGCCTGAAATCAGGCAGGCACTTCTGCAGATTCGCAGTGCCGCCCATGCGGTGGACCCAGACCACTCCGTGGACGGGCAGGGGGCAGACCCTCATGCCGTGGGCCAAACCGTGCGGGACATGGTCAGTTCTTTGGGCTGGTCAGCCAAGGCGCCACGGGTGACCGGGGCGATTCGGGAGACCTGGGAGTCCCTGGCGGCCTTGGTGGACATGACCGACCGCATGGCTGTGGCTCACGCTGAGGCGGTTGAATCCGCACGTGTGGCGGGGCAACCCCACCCCGGGGAATTCACGCTGCGGCATGTGGCCGAGGAACTGGGCCGCCGCGCCGCCCAGCAAGACGCCCCGGCGGTGGAAGGTGTCACACTGGCTTCCCTGCATTCGGCCAAGGGCCTGGAATGGGATGCCGTGTTCTTGGTGGGCCTGACCGAGGGCCTGGTGCCCATCGCTTTTGCCGAAACCGCCGATGAGGTGGATGAAGAACGCCGCCTGCTCTACGTGGGGATCACCCGCGCCCGTGAACATCTGATGCTGTCCTGGTCCCTGTCCCGCACACCGGGTGGGCGGCCCAATCGCAGCGCCTCCCGTTTTGTCAAAGATCTGCTGCCCAGCCCAGGGAGATCACGCTGAACCAACAAGCCGTGCGCAGTTTTACCCCATCAGCGCTGATGGGGTAAAACTGCGCACGGCTTTCACGGGAAGGCACACAGAGCACAGGTCTGCTGCGGGCTTGGCACGGACTCCACCTGACTCAACGGAGCCCCGGGCCGCAGGACCGTCACCTGCTGCGACTCCGCTGACTCTTGACCCGTGGAGCGTCCATCAGCTGGCCCGCTGGTGCCAGACGTGGCGACTGCCAAAATGTGTTGGGCCGTCACGGCTGCCGTGAGGGCGGTATGCGCAGGCCAGGCTTCATGACGTGCCACACGCAGTGGTTCGGGCGGACTGATCCCCGCTGCCGTTCGCAGACACTCGTCACAGGCTCGCGCGAACCAGGGCCGGGGTGGCCACAAGATGGTGCTGCCAGGTGGATGCCCGTCCAAACTCACCACGTCCAGTACGCGGTGGTCATCCATCAGCCGGTTGGACACCCGGGTCAGGCGGGGATCGTCGTCGTTGTGCAGGGTGCTGCGGGCTCGGATGACCAGCGCCCCGGCAACAGCGGTGGTGGGAAACCGGGCCGGGTTGGCGCTGGCGATGGCTTGCGGGTTGGCCGCCAAAATTCGACGCCGCACCCCGTTCTCCCGCGCCCTGCCGATGTCCGGCAGATCAAAAGCCCCGGCCGTGGCATCCGACCACGTGGCAGGACGCGGGTCGATCACCGTGAAGCCGCGCACCCCACAACCGGCCAGGAGGATCGCCGCCGCAGCGGTCACGGGGCTCAATCCCAAGAACAACAGATGCAGTTGCGCTGCCGGGGTGCGTTCCTGCAGCCTCTGGCCGCTCAGATGCGGCGCGCGCAAATTCGGGTGCCGAGCGGTGGGCGCTGCCGGAATGGCGGAAGTGGCCACAAAATCCCCCTGGGTTGATGGCACCGGTGCTCCGTGGAATCCTCACCCACCGGGCCGGGCCTCTCCAGTGTGGCCCGTGAAACTTCCGCCAAAGGAGTTATCCACAGGTCTTTCTGGGGGAATCCAGTACCGGTCCTCGGTGGTGTCGGAGGTGTTGGCTAGCATCAGCACAGTGATCACCCCACCCACAGCAACCCCGGAATCAGAGGCTTACCCACCCGTGGACGTGCAGCGTTCCGCGCGTCGTAAGAAAACTGTGTCTGCACACTGGTCAGGGGAGACGGTGGTCCTGCAGGTACCAGCCCGGATGTCCGCACGGGAAGTGGCCCGCTGGGAGAAGGAACTGGTGGCCAAGTTGGTGACCAAACGCGCCCGGGCCAGCGCAGCGCGCTCGCAGCGCAGCCAGGACGATCACCTGCACGATCGCGCCCGTGAACTGTCCCGCCAACACCTGGGGGGTCAGGCGGAACCCACCAGTATCACGTGGTCCACCCGGCAGAACACCCGCTGGGGATCGGCCACACCGGCCACGGGGACCATCCGGATCAGCAGCCGATTGAGAACGGCACCGTCCTGGGTGCTGGATGCCGTGATTTTCCACGAACTCTGCCATTTGCTGGAGGCCAACCACGGGCCCCAGTTCCGCAAGCTGGAGCAGCGGTTTCCGGGAATGGCCAAGGCCCAGGCGTTCCTGGACGGAGCGGCCTGGGCCTTGGGTGATCCGGAATCCAGCGACTGACCTCAGTTCTGACCGGCCTCCGGACGGTCGGTGCCCTCCGGCGGAGTGTCGCCATCGGAGCTGTCTGTGCTGTCACCGGTGTCGGAATCATCGGCAGCATCATGGGCGGATTCTTCGGTGGAGCCCAGCAGTTCTTCCAGGGCGGCGTCGAACTCGGCATCGGAGGCCGTGAGCAGACCGCGCCGTGATTCGTAGCCGGCGGGATCATCCAGATCCTCGTCTGTGGGCAGCAATTCGGGGGCATCCCACAGCCCGTCCCGGTCCTCCAGACCCCGCCGCTGCTCCACGAAACGCCAGAACTCCGCGGCTTCCCGCATGCGGCGGGGGCGCAATTCCAAGCCCACAAAGGAGCCGAAGGCGTGCTCGGCCGGACCTCCGGAGGCACGACGACGTCGCATGGTTTCCGCCAGCGCGGCAGACCCCGGCAGGTTGGTGGTGGCCCGCACGGTCACCACATCCACCCAGCCTTCAATCAGCGCCAGGATGGTTTCCAGGCGGTTGAGCGTGGCTTTCTGCGTAGGGGTCTGTTCGGGCATGAACATTCCGGACCCCAGAGCCTCCTGAACGGCTGCGGGATCGGATGGGTCAATCTGGCTGGCCAAACCTTCAATCCGGTCCATGTCAATGTGGATTTCTTCGGAGAACGTGGTGATCAAGTCGATTACGTACTGCCGCAGCCACGGCGCAGCGTGGAAGAGCCTGGCCAAGGCCACTTCCCGCACCGCCAGATAAATCACCACTTCTTGTTGCGGGAGACCAAGGTCCTTGCCGAACTCCTGAACATTGCGGGGCAGCATGGCGGCACGGTCTTTGGCCAGGGGGAAGCCGATGTCAGTGGAAGACACCACTTCTGCGGCCAACCCACCCAGAACCTGGCCCAACTGCATGGCGAACATCATGGAACCGGCATTGGCCAACATCCCGGAGGCCCCACCCAACATGCCTGCCATCTCTTCCGGCAGCTGGCCCTGGATGGAGTCTGTCAATGCCTTGCTCATGGACTCGGCCACGGGGGCTGTGATCTGCTGCCAGGTTTCAAACGTGGCTTCAACCCATTCCGCCCGGGACCAAGCACTGGGCTCAGCACCGGGCGAGCCAAAGGCGGTGTGGTCCTCGACCCACAGCTGGGCCAGCTGGACGGCATCGGCCACAATCTTGCGTTGGGCATCATCCACGCTGGGATCACCGGCTGAAGCCACCACCCGCCGGGCGTGATCCTTGGCCGCTGTCCAGTTCACGGGGCCATCGGATGGGCCCGCCGAAAACATGGACTGGACTTGGGCAAACATGGCTTGCATGCCGGCGGGATCCGTGGGGATACCCATTTTCTGCAGATCCTCTTGGGACATGCCGGAGTTGCCCAGGAACTGCTGGAACATGGCCTGGAACGGGTCCTGGTTGTTGTTCTCTCCGGAGTCCTCCGGATCCTTCTCCGGGTCATGACCGGAATTGGGTGGCTGCGAAGTCATGGGTTCTCGCTCCCGCCTTCAGATCCTCGCCTTGAGGATTTAGTGACCTACTATGAGGCGTCCAGGCTAACCACTCGCACGCGCATGGGCACCAGTGGAGGCCGTCAGTTCGCTGGAAGCATGCGTGTTAAGGATCGCTTCGTGTCTGCTCGTTTCACCCGTCCCAGATGGCTGGGGTTGGAATCCGGTTCCATGATTGCCACCGGTGTGCTGCTGATTGTGGCCGCCTGGTCACCCACCCCGTACGTGTTGGAGCGCCCCGGTCCGGCTTTTGACACCACGGGACAGATAGATGGCAAGCAAGTCATGACGCTGGAGGGTGTGGAGACCTACCCCACGGACACCCAGCTGGATTTCACCACCGTGTACGTGGTGGGTGGGCCCGGAGCCAGTCCACGCATTCTGGACACCATGTACTCCTGGTTTGCACCCACCCAGGCGGTTTTGCCGCAGGAGGTCATGTACCCGCCCACAGCCACCCGGGAGGAAATCAGCAATTCCGGGACTGCCGCCATGGACTCCTCCCAGGATTTGGCGGTGGCCTCTGCCTTGGAGCACCTGGATGAGTCGTATGACACCACCTTGACCGTGTACGACGTCGTCCCCGGGTCTCCCGCAGATGGCACTCTGCGCGCCGGGGATGTGCTCAAAAGCGTCAACGGGGAGCCGATCACCTCCCTGGATGGCTTACGTGAGGCCCTGAACAACGACGACGACGCCTCCGTCACCCTGGATGTTGACCGCGACGGTGGGCGGGAAGAACTGACGGTGGCCACGGTTGAATCGGATGGCAACCAACAACTGGGGGTGTATCTGGAGCGGGGGTTCGATTTCCCGTTTGAGGTGAACTTTGCCCTGGAGAACGTGGGCGGTCCCAGCGCCGGGCTTATGTTGTCGCTCGGCGTCATTGATGAACTCACTCCGGGCTCACTGGGGGGTGACACCCACGTTGCGGGAACGGGGACCATAGACGTGGGAGGGGATGTTGGACCGATTGGTGGCATCCGCCAGAAGATGGTGGGGGCACGGGAAGCCGGTGCGGAGATTTTCCTGGCTCCCGTGGAGAACTGCGCGGAAGTCAGAGGTAACCAGCCTGATGGCATGACGGTGGTGGCCGTGGAGAATTTGGATGATGCGGTCAGCGCCCTGGAATCTGTGGCCTCCGGAGAGAGCCCGAGCGCACTGCCGTCCTGCGGGATATAACGCCACAACCTGGGTCAAGCCTGGGGCGAAACTGGGTGGAGACTTTGCCCAGAAGGCCCTTCGCCGGTCAGAATGGAGGTCGCGCAGTCTGCGCGAGCCCGTGACCGATCCCAGGGAAGGCCCAGGACCGACGTGACAGCAGGAGCGGCAGAACCGCCTCGACCCCCCAAATCGCCACGACCTACAGGGGCGGCGAACCGTAAACTCGGCAGGGGCCGCAGCCCCCTGTTCATCACCGTGGCCATTGTGGTGGCCTTGATCGCGGCTTTTGTTGCGTTCACTCAGCTCTACACGGAGATCCTCTGGTTCCGTCAGGTGGGCTTCCTCAATGTGTTCGTCACCCAGAACATTGCCCGCGCGGTGATTTTTGTGGTGGCCGCTCTGGTGGTTGCCGTGTTGCTGTGGCTGTCCCTCTGGCTGGCGCATCGCAATCGTCCCGTAACGGCAGCCGCCGCAGCAGATGACAACCTGCGCCGGTACCAGCAGGCGTTGGAGCCGGTGCGCAAGCTGGCCATGTTGGCCATCCCGGTGTTGTTCGGCCTGTTCACCGCCTCCACCATGGCGGGGCAGTGGGAAACCGTGCTGTTGTTCTTCAACCAGGTGCCCTTTGGACAAGATGATCCGCAGTTCGGCATGGACGTTGGCTTCTGGGTTTTCACCCTGCCGTTCCTGCGGTTGCTGTTGGGTTTCCTGGTCTCCGTGATGTTGCTGTGCGCCATCGGCGCCGTGCTGGTGCATTACATCTACGGAGGCATCCGGATCACGGAAAAGGGGCTGAAGTTCAGCACCGCGGCTCGGGTTCAACTGGCCGTCACTGCGGCTCTGTTCCTGGTCCTGCAGGGTGTGAACTTCTGGCTGGACCGCTACGCCACCCTCCAGTCCACCTCCGGGTCCTGGACCGGTGCGCTCTACACGGACGTCAATGCCGTGATCCCGGTTCGGGCCATCCTGGCCATCGCCGCTGTCCTGGTGGCCGTGCTCTTTGTGGTTTCCGCCATCATCGGACGGTGGCGGTTGCCGCTGATCGGAACCGCCATGTTGGTGGTGGTCGCCGTCGTCGCCGGTGGAATCTACCCCTCCCTGGTGCAGCGGTTCCAGGTCACGCCCACGGAGCAGTCCGTGGAGAACCCTTACATTCAGCGCAACATTGACAGCACCCGCCAAGCCTTTGGGCTGGATGAGATCACCACGGAGGCTTACGCGGCCACCGTGGATGCCGGGGAAGGGGATCTGGCGGACTACGCCCAGACCACCAGCAACATTCGTTTGCTGGACCCCAATGTGGTCTCCCCGGCATTTGCTCAGTTGCAGCAGTTCCGCCCGTACTACGACTTCCCGGCCACCCTGAACGTGGACCGCTATGAATTGGACGGGGAGGTGCAGGACACCGTTCTGGCCGCCCGTGAACTCAATATCAACACCTCTGATTCCTGGTACAACCAGCACGTGGTCTACACCCACGGTTATGGGTTGATTGCCGCTTACGGTGACCGGGTGCAGTCGGATGGCCGGCCCTCCTTCATCCAGGGCGGGATTCTGGCCCAGGGTGCAATCTCTGAGGACTATGAGCCGAGGATCTACTTTGGCCAGCAGTCACCCGAATACTCGGTGGTCGGCGGAGCAGAAGGGGACGAGGACCTGGAGCTGGACCGTCCGTCCACCACGGATGATGAAGGTCAGGACGTCAACACCACTTTCCAGGGCGACGGCGGTCCCAACGTGGGCAGCCCACTGAACCGGCTCTCCTACGCCATTCGGTTCCAGTCATCGGATCTGTTGTTCTCGGACGCCGTGCGTCCGGAATCCCAGATCCTCTATGACCGCAACCCGCGGGACCGTGTGTCTCAGGTGGCTCCTTACCTGACAGTGGACGGCAACCCGTACCCTGCGATCATTGACGGTCGGGTCAAGTGGATCGTGGATGCCTACACCACCTCCAACAGCTACCCCTATTCCACGCCCATGCAGCTTCAGGAGGCGACTGCTGACACGGCCACGGCTGAAGGTGCCACCGCACAGTTGCCCAACGAACGCGTGAATTACATGCGCAACTCCGTGAAGGCCACCGTGGATGCTTACGACGGCTCCGTGGACCTCTACGCCTGGGATGATCAGGATCCCGTGCTGCAGGCGTGGCAGAACATCTTCCCGGACACCGTCAAGCCGTATTCGGAGATGTCTGCTGAGCTCATGGATCACGTGCGTTACCCGGAGGACATCTTCAAGGTGCAGCGTGAACTGTTGAACACCTACCACGTGACCCAGGCCAACAGCTTCTACGCCGGGGACGATGTCTGGTCCATCCCGAAC
Organism: Kocuria sp.; assembly: GCF_030538595.1. Taxonomy (GTDB): domain Bacteria; phylum Actinomycetota; class Actinomycetes; order Actinomycetales; family Micrococcaceae; genus Kocuria. The sequence continues at coordinate 1,306 of NZ_JAUNTS010000001.1, read as the reverse complement.
GATCCCACCAGTGACAACTCCACGGCCATCCCGCCGTACTACTTGTCCCTGCAGATGCCCGGGGAGGAGCAAGCCAGCTTCTCACTGACCACGCCGTTCATTCCGCAGCAAAACCAGGGGGAGAACACCCGTAACGTGCTGTACGGCTACCTCTCCGCCAACGGTGACGCGGGAACGGGTGAGGATGGTGTCAAGGCCGATACCTACGGTCAAATGACGCTTCTGGAACTGCCCCGTAGCTCGGTGGTTCCGGGGCCTGGCCAGGCGCAAAACAATTTCAACTCGGACACGGAAGTGTCCTCCGCGTTGAACTTGCTGCGCCAAGGTGGTTCGGAAGTGATCAACGGCAACATGTTGGCGCTGCCCGTCAATGACGGTGTGCTCTACATCCAGCCGGTCTACGTGCGTTCCTCCGGTGAATCCGGCTATCCCACGCTGCGGCGTGTGCTGGTCAGTTACGGTGAGGAAGTGGGCTTTGCTCCCACGCTGGAGGAGTCCCTGGACCAGGTCTTCGGTGGTGACTCCGGGGCCCAGACCGTACAGGGTGCCGGTGTGAGCGAATCCCAGGCGGCGGAGGCCGCGGGTCAGGATGCTGTGCCCACGGAGGGTGAGACGGCGTCGCCGTCGCCGTCTCCCACGGCCACCGGGGGCACCTCCCTGGATGAAGCCCTTAACGATGCCTCCTCTGCCATGCGCGATTCCCAGACCGCCATGGAGGACGGGGACTGGGCTGCCTACGGTGAGGCGCAGGATCGACTGCAGGACGCCCTCAACCGCGCACTGGAAGCTGACGGGGTCTCCGCAACTCCCGCAGCTGGAGAGGGTGCGGTGGCACCGAGCCAGTGAGCCCCTCCCTCATGGGAAGGCCCACGGGCGGGGGTGAGCTCAGCGGCACCGAGCCAGTGAGCCCCTCCCTCATGGGAAGGCCCACGGGCGGGGGTGAGCTCGGTGGCACCGAGCCAGTGAGTGCATGATCTTGGGGCCCTCCATCGCGGTTTCCGCGGGGGAGGGCCCCTCGATTTGCACCGTGGGGTCCAGATGCGTAGAGTATTCATCTGTCGCCGCGGGGTGGAGCAGTTCGGTAGCTCGCTGGGCTCATAACCCAGAGGTCGCAAGTTCAAATCTTGCCCCCGCAACCACAGAAGAACCCCTCACCAAGATTTGATCTGGGTGAGGGGTTCTTGCTTTGTGCCAGTCCTGGAAAGCCGTGCGCAGTTTGATACCTCATCAGCGCTGATGAGGTATCAAACAGCGCACGGCTTGTATCAGGTGGGCTCAGATCTCCTCTGAGCTGATGATCTTCTCG
>NZ_JAUNTS010000026.1 GCF_030538595.1 Kocuria sp. | reverse complement strand
AAGGGACACCTGACATGCTCTCAAAGCATGTCAAGGCTGGTGTTGCCCTACTGCTAGTTGGGATCCAGGGGCCTGCGCTACACACTTTTAGGCGTAGAACCCGGATTCACCTCCAAGGCACCTGCCAAGCACTGACGCAGTTACAACGACCTAGACACGATCAGACACATCATGGCGTTTCAGCGCCTGCAGGTGAGTACGCTTACACGCAGAAGGATCAATGAAGGAACCCAGACGGAGGGCACGATGACCGGCACCATCATTTTGATCGCACGCACCGGCGATGTAGTACCCCGCTCCATCGCCGCCTCGCTCCCATCGCGTCATACGGAACTGGGCGATCAGGATGCCTTGGCCCAGCTTTTCTACGCTGCTTATCAAGCAGCGGGCTTGGACAGCGCCAACGGCGGGGTGGACAGCTTGGACCAGGCCAAGCAGATTGTGACTGATCTGTTCGCCGGCGAATACGGGCCATTTCTCCCGGAAGCCTCACCCGTGGTCCTCAATGATTCTGGCGAGATTGTGGCAGCTTCTCTGGTGGTGGAGCGCCGTGCCGGTGAAGGTCTACCGGATGCCCCGTACATTTTTGAGCTGTTCACCGACAGCGCTCACCGGCGCCAAGGCTTGGCTGAACGGCTGGTTCGGGAGTCTGCTTTTGCGCTCAAGGAAGCCGGCCACGAACGGGTGAGTTTGCGTATCCGTGAGGACAACTCCCCCGCCCTGGCCCTGTACTTGACCTTGGACTTCAACCGTTGGCAGCAGCAGGCCGAGGACGACGAACTCTGAGGTCTCACACCCCCAGTTCGCGGAGGGTGACAGCAGTTTCAATGGCCGCTGCGGTGGCCTCGTAGCCTTTGTCCTCCTGTGAATCGGCCAAGCCGGCGCGGTCCAGGCCCTGTTCTTCGGTGTCGCAGGTCAACACACCGAACCCCACGGGGGTGCCCGTTTCCACCGACACCTTGGTGATGCCGTCGGTTGCAGCCTGACATACGTAGTCAAAGTGCGGCGTACCGCCGCGAATCACCACCCCCAGTGCCACCACGGCGTCGTAATGACTGGCCAATCGGGCCGCCGCCACGGGCAGTTCAAAGGAACCGGGAACCCGCAGGACTGTGCTCTGTTGGATTCCGGCGTCGCGTAGGGCACGTTGGGCCCCGTCCAGCAGCCCGTCCATGATGGTGGTGTGCCAGCTGGAGGCCACTACCGCGACTGAAATGCCGCTTGCGTTGATGGTGGACAGCGCCGGTTGGGGTGCTCCGTGTCCGCTCATGATGTGGGGTCCTCTCTGTACGTCAGATCTGGCTGCACGCCATCTTCAACGTGGTGCAGCAGGTGGTTCATGCGGTCACGTTTGGTGACCAGGTAATCGTGGTTCTCCGCTCGGGCTTGGACCTCATTGGGTACCAGTTCAACGACGTCGATCCCCAATTCCCGCAGAGCCGATTCCTTGGCGGGATTGTTGGTCAGCAGCCGGACCCGCTCCAAACCGAGTTCACGCAGGATGGTTGCTGCAGCGCCCCAGTCACGTGCTTCCGCGGGAAAGCCCAGGAGTTCATTGGCCTCCACGGTGTCCGCTCCACCGTCTTGAAGTCGGTAGGCTCGCAGCTTGTTGACCAGCCCAATGCCACGGCCTTCGTGACGTCGAAGGTAAATCAGGGTGCCGCCGTGTTCCGCCAGCTGCGCCAGAGCTTGGTGCAGCTGCGCCCCGCAGTCACAGCGGTAGGACCCAAAAACATCTCCCGTCAGACACTCGGAATGCAGTCTGACCAGCGGGGTGTCCGCGGTGCTCAACGGCTGCTCAGTTCCGGGTTGCAGTGCGGTGAGGCTGAGGTGTTCACCGATGGTGGTGCCATCGGCATCTGGCACCTGCCACCCCCGCACCGAAAATCGCCCTTCCGGTACAGGGATTATCACGGCTTCAGAGGCAGCCGTGACTTTCCGTGGTGTGGGTGTCCGTCCGGCGGCAACCGATTGCGGCCCAGCATGGTCTGTGCCGTGGGTCGTAGGCGCGTTCTGGGAGTCCCCATCAAGGTGTGCCACCAGATCAGCAATGCTCACCAATGGCAGCCCGTGTTCGGTGGCAAATTCCCGCAGGGCGGGTAAACGCATCATGGAGCCGTCGTCGTGCACCAGCTCGGCGATCACCCCAACCGGTTCCAGCCCTGCCAAGGAGCACAGCTCCACGGCAGCCTCCGTGTGACCCGGGCGCTGCCGGACTCCACCGTCCACAGCGCGCAATGGCAGCATGTGTCCGGGACGGGTGACAGCCTGCGGGCCGCTGTCCCTGGCGGCCAGAACGCGCGCTGTCCGGGCACGGTCATCGGCGCTGATACCGGTGCTGACACCCAGCCGGGCATCGCAGGTCACCGTGTAAGCCGTGCCCTTGGCATCCTGGTTGACGGCGGTCATGGCCGGTAGTCCCAGCGCATCGGCACGAGTACCCGGCATGGGAACGCACAGCACGCCGGAGGTGTGGCGCACCGTGAACCCCGTGAGTTCCGGTGTGGCATGCAGGGCGGCGAAAATCAGGTCGCCTTCGTTTTCACGGTCTTCATCATCCACGACGACCACCGCGCCACCGGCCGCTATGGCGTTCACCGCCAGATCAATGGGATCCAGCACAATGTGCTCGGCAGTGCTTGTCATCGGGATTCCTCCCCGCCACGGGGATGCGTGGGGTCAGCGATGGAGTGTTGAGGGCTTGCCCCGGGTTGCGCTGTGGCACCGCCGTGGAATTGCGCCAACCGCGCAGCGTATTTGGCCATCACATCCGCCTCCAGATTCACCCTGGAGCCAATCCCTTTGGTGCCAAGTCCGGTGGCCGCCAACGTGGCGGGAATCAGTCCCACCTCAAACCAGTGCTCGCCGGCATCCGCCGAGCTGACTGCGCTGATCGTCAGAGACACGCCATCCATGGCAATGGATCCTTTTTCCGCCACCAGCGGTGCCAGCTCCACAGGCACGCTGACACGCAGCGTTTCCCACGCACCGTGATTCACACGCTGCACAATGCGGCCGGTGACATCCACGTGTCCCTGCACCACGTGCCCGTCCAATCGGCCGGTGGCTGGCACACAACGTTCAAGGTTGACGGTGTCTCCCGGGGTGAGTTCGCCCAGGGTGGTCCGGGCCAGCGTCTCACCCATGACATCTGCAACAAACTCCTGGCGGGAAAACTGCGACGTGAGTTGAGATTCCCCCTCCGGCTGCCTGCCAGCGCCGCCTCCGCTAGCGGCGCAGGTGCTGGTGCTCGTGCTGGTCAGGCACACTCCGTTGACCGCCAATGATCCTCCGGGTGGAAGATCCGCCACAAGGTGACCGGCGCGAATGTGTAGCTGCACCGTTCCATCTCCGGAGCCTTTGGCTCCGTCATCCACGGCAATGACCGTTCCAGTGGCTTCCACAATTCCAGTGAACATCAGGAGTTCTCCTTTCCTTGATCAGAGTTGAGATACGGCTGGGCGGTGGTGGCGCTGGGCAATGGGCGATCTGGCTCCAGGTGCCATACCAGGTCATCGCCCAGGTGTTGCACAGCTGCGCCTTCGCTGGCATCCGGACGAAACCGCAATGCTTCACGCAGGGTTTGCACCCCCAGATCGGGAATGGAGCCACGTCCGGCACCGAGTATCACGGGGGCCTGATAAACCCACAGGTCATCGGTCAGATCTGCTGCCAGGAAGGCGCCCACCACGGTGGCGCCACCTTCCACCAGGAGGTGACGTACGCCGTCGTCGTAAAGCTGTTCCAGGGCGGTGAAGGGGTCATGCGTTGCCAGGTGCCGGAACCTGCCGTCAGTTCCCCGGATTTTTGCTGTGGCAGGCACCGTGCGGTGCCCCATGGCCACCCGTAACGGCCCCGGGTGAGGAAGTCCGGTACCCAAGTCCCGCTCACCCACCGTGCCCGAGGCTCCACGCACGGTGAGCCGTGGGTCATCCGTGAACACGGTCTGGGTGCCCACCAAAATCGCATCCACACGCCCACGCACCGCATGCGCGTGGGCGCGGGCAGCCTCCCCCGTGATCCATTGGCTGGTGCCATCAGCGGCAGCAATGCGCGCGTCCAGACTTTGGGCGGTCTTGACCGTCACGAACGGTCGCCGTTGCTCTTGCGCCCGGAACCACCGATGGTTGAGGTCAACCGCTTGGGCCTCCATCAGACCCCGAGCAACGTGGACACCGGCCTGCCGCAGAGTCTCGGCACCTCCGGCGGCAGCAGTGGAATCTGCAGCGGCATAGATCACGCGTTGAATGCCTGCCTCAAGAATGGCGTGGGAACACGGTCCGGTCCGTCCGCGGTGATCGCACGGCTCCAAGGTGACCACCATGGTGGCCTCCCGAAGATCCGTACCGGCCGCCCGAGCTTGGGTGATGGCATCCACTTCCGCGTGGGGAGTACCCGCACCGCGGTGGTGACCCACGTGAAGAATCTGACCGTGCGCATTGACGACGGCGGCCCCCACCAGCGGGTTGGCACCGCGCGGTCCCAGGAGGGCAGCGTCCAATGCTGCCGCCATGGCTTGGTACTCTGCCGAGCTGAAACCGGGCTGTGGGGTGCGCTGAGTCATCCGGTGCCTCACTCGGTTGCTTTGGTGGACGTATTGACCGTGACTGTGACATCCGGAAACGCGGTTTCCACCGTGACAGTGTGCTGATCACTCTGGCTGAGGGGTGCGGTCTGCTGTGCTGCTGTTTGCTGCCGACGTTGCACCCTCCACCACACGAAAAATCCGATCAGGGTGAAAATCCCGTAGAACAGGTACATGGCCGCGGATGCCCAGTAACCGGCGCTGATCAGCAACGGAACGCCCACCACGTCCACGGCCACCCAGACCAGCCAGAACTCGGTCCAGCCGCGGGCCATGCCCCAGGTGGCCACCACGGACCCCACAAAAATCCAGGCGTCCGCCCACACCGGTTCGTACGAGCCCAAGGCCCGGAAAATGGGGGTCACGGCCACGGTCCCGATCACCAGGATTCCCAGCAGAAGCAGCCGTTCCCGCCCAGTGGCCCAGCGCGGTGTCACTGCAGCATGCCCCGTGCCCCGGCTTTGTTGCCAGCGGACCCACCCGTAGACGGCCACCGCAATGAACATGATCTGCCTGCCGGCCTGGCCCAGCAGGTTCACCGGGTTGGGCGATCCGAAAACAGCACCCATGAACACCGTGAACAACAGGGCGTTACCAATGATCCCCACCGGCCAAGCCCAAATCTTGCGGCGCATCCCGCCCAGAGCGGAGAGCAGGCCAAAAATGTTGCCCAGCACTTCCCGCCAGAGAATGAAGCCGTCTCCAATATGCAGTTGGGCCTCAAAGAGCCATCTCAGGACGTCCATCCCAAGGCCTCCCAGTGCCGCGGATCCAGCCTGCACTGGCTGGAGAACCACCGGTTGTGCTCAGATCACGCAATGGCAATCACGGTTGTGAACCAGGACCGAGACTGTGCGGGAACCGGCCGGTACCGACCGGCGGGTTCGAGACTGGTGGCATGGGAGAAAACGCGGCACGCCACAGGGGCCACCGCGGGTGCTCCTCCCATCCAGACTGTTCTGTCGGCACCGGAATTTCACCGGTCAGGCCGAGGTCGCAGTGCGTTTCTTGCCCCGTCCCGGGGCCGTCCATCCGCACTGCGCTCGGTTAGCGGGCTGTAACCGCCGGCTCGGAATTTCACCGATCTCGGAGCACGTCGTGTCGACTCTGCCGATTATGACACGGTTGCGGCCCGCCGCAGTGCCGTGATCGCTGCCTGCGGATCTTGTGCCCCGTACACGGAGGAACCGGCCACGAACACGTCCGCACCGGCTTCTGCTGCCCGAACGATGGTTTCCTCCGTGATACCGCCGTCCACCTGCAACGCCACCTGGCCGCCATGAGCTCGGATGGCCTGGGCTGCCCGGCGAATCTTGGGCAGTGTGACCTCCAAGAACTTCTGTCCCCCAAAGCCTGGTTCCACTGTCATGATCAGGAGCATGTCAATCTCCGGCAGGAGCTCCAGGTAGGGCTCCACGGCGGTGGCCGGGCGGATGGCCAGCCCCGCTTTGGCCTGTGCTGCGCGTAAATCGCGGGCCAGCTTGATGGGCGCCGTTGCCGCTTCTGCGTGGAAGGTCACGGAGGCACATCCGGCCTCCGCGTAGGCGGGTGCCCATCGGTCTGGATCCTGAATCATCAGGTGGACGTCCAGCGGAATGGGAGAGATGGCCTGCAGTCGTTCCACCACGGGCAATCCCAAGGTGAGATTGGGAACAAAGTGGTTGTCCATCACATCCACATGAGCGGCATCCGCGCTGGAAATCCGGGCGAACTCCGCTTCCAGATTGGCAAAGTCGGCCGAGAGGATGGATGGGTTGATGCAGCAGCGGCTCATGATGACTCCTTCACACCGGGATTCTTGCGAAAGTGGGCAATGAACATGGCATCCGTGCCGTGCACGTGGGGCCACAGCTGGACAGTGGCGGCACCGTCCGCATGATTTTTCTGGCTCCCGCTGTAGCGATGGGCCGGGTTGGCCTCACCGTCCAACGCGCCGGGAAGTGCTGCCCCTCGGACGGGTTCACCCGCATCCACCAGCTGGAGTTCCGGTCGTGCTTTCAGCACGTCCTCCACAGCCACTATGGTTTCAGCCGCGTGTGGTGAGCAGGTGGCGTAGACCAGTAGACCGCCAGGGCGTAAGGCATCGGCAGCCGCTTGGAGCAGTTGTGCCTGCAAAACGGTCAGCTCAGCAAGGTCTTGGGGTGTGCGCCGCCATCGCGCTTCCGGACGACGCCGCAATGCCCCCAACCCCGTGCACGGTGCATCAACCAGGATTCGATCGAAACCTGGTGGCCCCTGAGCTTGACCTGCATCTGCGCCGGTGATGTCCCGCCCATCGGCTGTCTGCACCGTCCACGCGCTGTGCTCCACCACGTCCAGGGCTTGGCGCACCAGCTGCGCACGGTGTTCGGCCACCTCAATGGCCGTCAGATGCGCACCGTGTTCAGCAGCCAACGCTGCCAGGAGGGCCGCTTTGCCACCGGGTCCGGCGCAGAGGTCCAACCACTTTTCACCGGGGAGCACCGGGCTGGCTTCCACCACGGAGCGTGCCACCAGTTGGGAGCCGATGTCCTGCACCCGGACCAGCCCATCGCGGACCGCCTCCACACGGTGCAAGTCACCGCCTGCACTGACGGCCGCGTCAGGTGCCAGCGTGCTGATCGTGGCTCCGTCCTCCACAACAGATGCCACATTCCCCAAGCCAGGCAGTGCCACCAGGTGAACGGAGGGCGCGGCGTTGTCGGCGGCCAGCAGATCAGCAATTTCAGCTGTCGAACGCCCGTGAATGGCCAGGGCTTGACGTAGCGCTCGCACAATCCACACCGGATGGGCGCCTTCCAAGGCCAGGCGGCCGACGTCGTCGCTGTTCCGGGTGAGTTCTGCCAGCCACCCCTGAAGGTCATGGGCCATGACCTTGCGCAGGACGGCATTCACCAGTCCGGAGGGCCCCGCGCCAATTTCAGCGCGGGTCAAGCCCACGGTCTGATCAAGGGCGGCGTGATCCGGAATGCGCATGGCCAGCAGTTGATGGACTCCCAACCGCAGGGCATCCAGCACGGGCGGGTCAATTTTGGCCAGCGGGCGGTCCACGCATTCGGCCAGGATGGCGTCCCACGTCCCTTGATGACGCAAGGCACCGTAGGCCAGCTCCGTGGCAAGCCCGGCATCCCTGCGATTGAGGTTGAGCCTGCGGATCTGTTCGGGCAGGACAAGATTGCCATAGGCATCGTCAGCGGCCACAGCACGCAGCGTGCGGAAAGCCGCCAACCGGGCCGGGTCCGTGCGGCGGGTGCGCTGCGACGGCGCGTTGGCGGAAAACTTACGGTCCCCCATGGCCCGCCGGTTACGTTGCCGCCCGCGATCATCGCGGCGCCTGCCGGAGTCCCTGTCCCGGCGTCCGTACTTGTCCTGTCCCGGCCTACGTTCACTCATACCAAAACCACCTCTCCGGGTTGCGTTCCGGCCAATCGGCCCCGTGCCCAATCCGTTGCGGCCATGGCTTTTTTCCCGGCCGGCTGAACCTGGGTGAGCACCACGGGAGTGGAACCGGTGCCGACCACCACATTGTGCTGCACCAGGCGGACCTCTCCGGGCTGCAGCGGAGCATCTGTGCCATCGGACTGATCTGTGCCGTCTGACTCACCTGGGCTGTCACGCAAGGCGGCCTCCGTGTTGGACTCCAACAGGAGCGGTCCTGTGATCTTGAACCGAGCCCCGTCCAATTCGCACCACGCACCGGGTTCCGGAGTCACGGCCCGCACCCGTGCAGCAACACGGTGTGCCGGTCGGTTCCAGTTCAACCGACCATCCGCGGCTGTGAGTTTGGGTGCCAAACTACCCACCCCGCTCTGTGGCGTGGGTTCAATGCCGGCGGCCAGATCACGCAGGGAATCAGCCAACACGGGGGCGCCCTCAACGCTCAGACGGCTCAGCACGGTTCCAGCCACATCATCGGCTTGGACCGTCTCCGTGAACCCTCGCAGGATCGGACCGGTGTCCATGCCGGGGTCCAAGACAAAGGTGGTGGCCGCAGCGGTCAACTCCCCGGCCAGCAGTGAGCGTTGGACCGGCGCCGCACCGCGCCATTGGGGCAGCGCGGAAAAGTGCAGATTGACCCACCCCAGGGGCAGTGCGGCCAACACCGGGGCCTTCAGCAGCGCTCCGTAAGCCACCACGGCCCCCACCTGCGCACCCGTGGCTCGGATCTGCTCCAGGACAGGCTCGTCCACCGCATTTGCCTTGATCACGTGCAACCCCAGGTCAGTGGCCGCTTGAGCCACGGGTGATGGAGTCAATCGTCGCTTACGCCCCGCGGGAGCGTCCGTGCGGGTCAGCACCCCTACGACGTCGATGTCCTCCTGGGCAGCCAAAAATTTCAGTGGCTCCACGGCCACCTGCGGAGTCCCCGCAAAAAGCACCTTCATACCGTACCTCCCCCAAAGCTGGAGCCGCGCCCGGAGGCCAGCGATTCCCCGCGCTCCCCGCGAACACCAGCCACCACGGAGGCGTAGTCACGGTTGCGGATCGCCTGCATGGCCTGCTTTTTTGCCGCGCCCTCCAGCCGGTCCACGTAGAGCTTGCCTTCCAGGTGATCGGTTTCATGCTGCAAGCACCTGGCCAGCAACCCGTCCCCTTCCACCTCCAACGGTTCACCGTTCACATCACGCCCTGTGACCTTGGCGTACTGCGCTCTGGGCGTGGGATGACCCATCCCCGGTACGGAGAGGCAGCCTTCGGAGCCCTCTTGCGGCTGATCCCCCACCGTGAGGACCGGGTTGATCACATGCCCACGGTGGCCTGCGACGTCGTACACGAAAACCCGCAAACTCACACCGATCTGCGGGGCAGCCAACCCGACGCCCTGGACATCGTGCATGGTCTCCACCATGTCATCCACCAAGTTCTGCAGCTCAGTGCGTCCCGGTGCGTCAAAAGTGGTCACCGGCTGGGCACCTGCACGCAGCACGGGATCGCCGATGGTTCGGATGGGGCGTACGGCCATGAAGCTGAGCTCTCCTGGTGGGGTGACTGGGCCGCGCCCATTCGGTGATGCCGCGCAGCAAGAAACAGTCTATGGGGCAGGTGGCGGCGGCACGGGCCGTAACGAGGCACCGGCGGTGGCCAAAGTGGCCTCGTGGGTCCACACCCGGTGCAGGGCACAGAATTTGTGCCAGTGAGCCGCCAAAACCTCCGGAACTGCTTGCTGAGCCACCACCTCCGTGGGACCAACCGCAACCCCGAGCAACAGGTCAGCCTGCCCGTAGGCCCACGGCTCCCACGTCCCGGATTCCGCGTCCACCAGTTGCTCCTCGGCCTTCAACCCGGCCACCAGCTGAGTCACCACCTTGGGGTCCAAGGCTTTGACCCGCCCGTTGCGATCGGTTCCCTTGGTCTTGTAGTCGATCAGACACACTTTGCCTGCAATCTCTGCCACCAGATCCAAGGTTCCGGCATAGCCCACCGTGTGGTTCCACACGGTGACTTCCGCCGCCAACGGCGTGGGGGAATACAGCGCCCACCACTCGTCGAACCGGGCGGCATAGGCTTCTTCGCCGCAATCTCGCAGGGCAGCCCTGGCTTGTTCGGGATCAGCCGGTTGCCCCATGGCGTGCAGCGCTATCTGCTCGCAATAGTTGTGTACCCGGTCACCGCGCTCAGCGGCCTGGTCCCGGTAACGTTCAGCCGCTCCGGCAGCATCCCGCGCCACCGTTTTCATGCGCGACGGCGACCCCAGCGCCCCGGGCAACCTGCTGTCCTCCAGAACAGCTTGTGCTGCCAGCCATCCGTGCCAGCCACCCAGATCCACGGCAGCACGTGAGAGCACCGTGGTGATGGAAGGAACCGTGGCCGTCTCCCCCACCGCCCGGGCATACATGCGCCCGTAGGCCGTCTGCTCGGCAAGTCTTGGCTGAGTCATTGCCTCTCCATCAGGATCAGGGTGGGACACCGATTTCTTACGCCGGTGAGCATGAGGAGCCGGTGCTGCCTCTTCCCATGCAAAGAGCCCCACCCGGTGTTCCTCCCGGGTGGGGCTCTCGGTCCAAACGTGCGCGATACTGGGTTCGAACCAGTGACCTCTTCGGTGTGAACGAAGCGCGCTACCACTGCGCCAATCGCGCTTGCGACCTGGAAACCATAGCGCAGGTGACCCGGATGGTGCCAATCGACCCACTCGACCCCGCAGCACAGCCACAGACACCGACTTCAACCCCCGTTCCGAGTCGATTTGCGCAGGCAGGATCGGGTCACCTAAAGTCTCTGGCGTCGGAAACAGCGGGCTATGAACGCTCAACAACGGGCAACCGGGGCTGAGAAAAGCTGTGCTAGAGTTTTCGATCGAACGTTGGCCACGGAAACGTGAAACCAATGATCACAATGCGGTTGTAGCTCAGCTGGTAGAGCATCACCTTGCCATGGTGAGGGTCGCGGGTTCGACTCCCGTCAACCGCTCTGAGAGAACAATATCTTGAAGTATTGTCCTCCAAGGCCAAGTCCTTAATGGACACAGGTCCCGGTGGGGTGGCCGAGTGGTTAGGCAGCGGCCTGCAAAGCCGTCTACGCGGGTTCGAATCCCGTCTCCACCTCGGTAAAACCCACCAGCTCGTCAGTTTTCAAAATCTGCACGGCGAGCGCGATTGGCGCAGCGGTAGCGCGCTTCCCTGACACGGAAGAGGTCACTGGTTC
>NZ_JAUNTS010000018.1 GCF_030538595.1 Kocuria sp. | reverse complement strand
CGCGCTAGCTTGAGGTGCTAGTCCTCGTATTAGAGGGTGGGGGTTCAAGTCCCCCTCCGCGCACATCATTTCCCTAGTGGGAGGCGGTATGGCGGCCCCGGTGTTGACACCGGGGCCGTTTTCGTTGACACGAGCCCTGGCGTTCTGGGTTGGGGGACAAAATGTGTGTAAATCCCGGGTGTGTCATCTGTGGTGTCGTCCTGCCAGCCATGCAGCGTAGACTGACTCCGACTAGGCCGACCACCAGGAGGCAGCCGATGGCTCTCAAAGCTCCCGTATCCGAGGCGCACGTTCAGCGCGTCCTCGCTGAGGTTCAGGCCGGGCAGCAGACCGCCGGTGAGGAAATGACCCCCGAGGGGCTGGAGCTTCTCGCCCGCCAGGTGCGCGGCGAGATCACCGTGGACGAGGCTGTCGAAGTGATCGCCGCCCGTACGCGCGCACGCCTGGCTGATCGCTCCGCCTGAACCGTTCGGCGTCGGAATGTCTGATCGGTACACGTATCCGGGCAGCGATGTTCTGGTCAACGCGTTCGGCATCACCGACTACGACGACTGGAAAGATGCTGAGGCTGACTTCATCGGTGCCCGCATGGGTGCGCTGCACGAACACCCCATCGCTGGGCGCTACGACCTGGCGCACTTGCAGGCGATCCACCGACAGCTGACGCAGGATATGTATTCCTGGGGCGGGGAGATTCGCACCACTGACACCCATCCCGGCGGCACCGGCATTGCGCATTGTCGACCGCAGTTCATCGTTCCTGAGACCGAGCGTGTGTTTGGCGCACTCGCTGAGCGTGACTACTTGCGCGGGCTGGATGCGGATGCGTTCTCGGACGGCCTGGCGTGGGTGTGGGGTGAGACGACGGCGATCCATCCGTTCCGTGACGTGAACACGCGCAGTCAGCATGTCTTCTTCAACCAGTTCGCCCGCGATGCCGGATGGGTGATCGACTGGTCACAGATACCCGGCGACGTGTTCGGCCACGCCCGCACTCTGGCGATCGTGGAGGACCACTCAGGCATCGACGCTCTGATCCGTCCGAACCTCCACCCATTCGCCAGCACTGGGCAGCAGCGCCCGGCGCTCACGGTCGAACAGGTGCGCAGCTTCCAGGCACGCGGTATCTCGCGCACCCCCGAGGCACTGGATCGGGAACTCAACGCGGCGCGGGAGCGCCGCGACCTGATCCAATCTCCCCATGCGCTCGGGCACGGTGACGAGCCGGACAACGGTGGAAGTAGTCCGGGCCTAGGTCGGTAGCTCTTTTCGCCGATTCCTGCATCGTGTTCGCTTCGCCGATCCGCCGCACCCGAGGCAACGTCGTGACAGATCGACTTCAGAGTGAGGTAACAACTTCCGATCCGTTGGTGGTGACGCGCAACGCCTGGTCATCACACAGCGTAAGCAGCGGGTAGCTGTCACCGTAGGTCGTGACGATGCGCTCGATCAGTTCCGGCGGATAAGGCGGGAGCTTGCCGTCAGCGTGTGGGATCACGACGTTGTCGATGAGATTCAACCCGTCATCGCTGCGCAGCCCTGGTGCGCTGTCTCGGTCATCCATCAGCTCGGCTGGGGTGACAGACGGCCCGGCGATGATCGACCCGGCGCTGCACCCGATGTAAGGCAACCCGGCACGCACGCGATCAGCGAGCACATCACCCGTACCGTTGGAGCGCAACGCTTCGAGTAGAACGAACGTCTCACCACTGGCCACATAGACCGCATCGAACGAGTCCAGCACTCCGGCGAACGCTTCGGCGTCGGTCTCGCGGACGCGAATCTCAACAATCTCGTAGCCGAACGCCTCGACTCCGGCTCGCTCAACGGCAGCAAACGGCATATCTTCGGCGGCGTCGGAGATGTACCCGAGTCGAAGCGGCAGAGTGAGCTGGCCCTTGCACTGATCGAGGAAACCAGGTACCGCACCGGGATTGGTCGAGAGCAAGAGCAGATTCATACGCCAACGCTAGCAACCGCCTCTGGCTTCCTCTGCCTGACCGCGATTCAGCGCAGTTACTTTTCCCGGGCATCGGGGTGAGTCGGGGTAACACTCCCACCGCGGTAGCACACAGCAACCCGCTCACCTCCAACTCCGCCGAGATCATGGTTAGTTCACGTTTGGCGCGCAAAAATTGGGTCAAACCATGATCTCGGCGGAGTTGGAGGGGGAGGGTCGGTTCATCTAGATACCCAGCCCCACAGCCACCACGGGCATGGCAAATGCGCTCATCGGAATTGCCAACATCCCCAGCGACGCCGCACCCGCTATTCCCGCACAAGCGGCAACAGCCACACGGACAGTCTTGGGCCTTGCGTGCAGCTTGGTGAATACCAGCCACGCTGCCGCGGAACCCACACAAACTGCGCCTGCGATGAATCCCACCGAGGATCCGTGCGACTCCATGTCCTGCAAGTAGGCGATTGCCGTGGCAAGATACGCCGCGGCTGCCAGTAGCACCGTGGGCCACACCGTGGACGCGGACGCGCGGCGCCTGCACTCAGCTCCCGCTACACACAGCAACGGAAGCGTCAAGAGCAGGGAAGCCGCAATGCCGTGGCGCATGGTTTGGGTCGAATCCAGCGTAGCGCCAAACCACCACGACCCACTCAGCGCATAGGCCACAGCCACAGCACTACCTGCGGCACATAGAAACACAAGAATCGACACGCGACGTGCGCTTGGTAGGCGCCGCGCCACAACGACGTCGGGCCGAACGCTTGGCGTCACTCTCCCCGACTGGAACGTGACACCCATCGACAGCGCACTGACCGTTGCTGCCAGGACGACCACAACCAAGGGCGAGATGAGGCTGAAAGCGAGTATCGGCGTCGTTGCACCTGCACCAATCACTGTCAACGGCACCAGACCTGCACGTGGAAGGCGTGTTCTGCTCAGAGTTGCCTGTAGAAAAACTGCGAGGACGGCTGAACCCAGAACCCAAGCCCCAAGCGATAACCAAACCGTTGCCCGCCCCAGACCGACCAGGGGCGCTCCTTGATCTAAGGCTTGAAAGCCCATGTTCCAGGACAAGACCGTCAATGCGGCAAGAGCTGCTGCCGGAATGATCAGGAGCCCCGCGAGTAGGCCATCGCCATCCGACAAGATGCGCTGCGACCTTGCCAAGGCGGTTACCGACAATCCCAGAAGACAGGGTGCCGCAAAGAGCAGTCCACCGAGCAATGGCCAGATCGAGGCACCTGAGCCAAGTGGTGGGGCAAAGAGTGTCAATGCCGCCTGGGTAATAGCGGTTACCAAAGCTCCAAGCCCTGTCACCAGTGCAAAGGGGCCGTCCAGACGCAGACCCAGCCCATGGATGCGAGCCGCCCGCAGCTCTTCGGTAGATGGGGCGGACCGTCCATGGGCTTGGGCGTCGTCGAGGAGTAAGCCGAGTAACACCGGGCCGTGTTCCTGCCGCCAGCGCCGCGGGTACCAGCGTAAGAGACGGTGGAACGGGGAGAGGTCCATGGCTCTCAGGCTCCGATGATACCGGGACGCAGCCCCGCCCCGGTCGAGGATTCCAGGCTGGCCCTGGCAGCTTGTAGAGAATGCTCCAGCGCGGTGACCTCCCGACTCAGTCGATGCGCGCCTTCTGGAGTGATGACAAAGTATTGGCGAGCCCGTCCACTGATCACCTCTTGGCCGTCAGGCGCGATCAGCCCTTGGTCACTCATCCGCTCCAACGTGGCGTACAAAGTGGTCACTTTGAGAGCGACGTCGCCATGGGATTCCTGGCTGGCCCTCTGCATGATGTCGTAGCCGTGGGATCTGCCCCGATTGAGCACCGTCAAAATCCAGAACTCGGGTTGTTTGAGTCGAGGTGACATGGGATAAGAATACTCCCAAATTGGGACTATTCCCATACTCCTTCCCTTCCACCTCCGCCGAGATCATGGTTTGACCTAATTTTCGCGCGCCAAACGTCAACTAACCATGATCTCGGCGGAGTTGGAGGAGGTGGAGGGTGACGGCGCAGAGGAGGCCCACCACCACCAAGGCTGCCGACCACAGGATCACCGACACCCACCCAAAGCCGCTCCACAGGTGCGTGGAGAGGGTTCCGGACACGGTGGAACCTGCGTAATAGAAGATCAAGTACGCACTGGAGGCTTTGGCGGTGCTGATCTGCAACCGGTGCGCACGGTCCACCACCCACCCGCTGAGCATGGAGTGCGTGCCCATGAACGCGAACGTCAGCAGCCCCAGACCCACCAGCGCTGCCGGTAGTAGATCGGGGGAAGTCACCGCCACGGCAGCCCCCATGGCCAGCAGCCCCAGGACAACGGTGAAGACCCGCCCCCACCTGTCAGCCAACCGTCGGAAAATGCCGGGGGCAAGAATGCCGATGGGATAGGCCAGATAGACGACGGCGGCCTCGTTCCCCAAGTTGAACGGCTCCGCTTCCAGCCGCAGGGCGATCGCGTTGTAGGCACCCACGAACACCGCCATGATGACCCCGCCCAGCACGCAGATCAACGCCACTTGTCCATTGCGGAGAACCGTGAAGGGGCCCACCAGGACGTCATGGGCGGACTGGCGCACACCCAGCGGTCGATCCACAGGCAAGGCCAGCACCACCACGGCACCGATCAGCACCGAGAAACCACCCAGCACCCACGCGGAAACCTGCCAACCGCCCAGCTCGGACAGGGGTTGCGGGACCAACCGCCCCAAGGCTCCGCCCATGGCCGTGCCCGCAATGTAAACGGCATTGGCCGCCGGATGCGCAGCACTGTCCACCTGTTCACGCAAATACGCCAAGGCGATGGCGGGCAATCCAGCCAAAGCCAACCCGGAAAGCGCGCGCAACAGAAGGAAGATTTCCCACTGAGCTGCGAATGTGCAAGCCACCGTCAACAATCCAGACAGGACCAGCGAGCCGGACATCACCCAAATACGTCCCAGCGCATCCGCCAGGGGCCCGGCCAGCAGCAGCCCCACGATCATGGCCAACGTGGTGGCAGACAATGCCGCACCGGTATCGCCTTCAGGTACGTCAAAGGACCGAGCGAACTGCGGCAGCAGCGGCTGCACAAAATAAATCAGCGCAAAATTAGCCAATCCGCCCAGGGAAAGGGTGCCCAGAATTCGCCGATACTCGGGTGAACCCGCGGGGAAACCGGGGGAAGGCGTTGTGATGGACACCAGGCCACTCTATGCACAGAGCGCCGCAACGTCGTTCGCCCACCGGGCAGCGCGAGTCACGCACCCAGTGATGTCACCGCACGGGCATACAGTGGAACCAAGAGCAGCGCCCGCACACACAATTGCCCGGCACGGGGCGGGATGGGGAACGACGACGATGACCGACACTCCGGTGGGTGGAGCCAACGCATCCGATGGCAACGGCACGGATCAACGGGCTGCCCAGCTTGCCACGGCACACCGCCAAGTTGCCATTGTGCGTGAAGAGAAGCGCAACCTGGACCGCCAGTTGGCCACCGCAGGTCATCAGAATCAAAAGTTGCGGACCGCCTTGGAGGGCGCCCGGGATCAGATCAGCAAGCTCAAGAAAGCCTTGGAACATGATCTTGCCCTGCCGCTGTCGCTGGGGACGTTGATCCGAGTTGTCCCAGCCGGAAAATCGGGTGGGACCACAGACATCAGCACAGATGTGATGGTGGCTGGTCGCAACGTGCGGTGCGCGGTTTCTCCGTTGGTTGCGCAAGGCGCATTGGAGCCGGGGCGCCAGATCCTGGTGGATGAGCACTCGGTCGTCGTCGCTGTGTTGGGTTACGAGGCCACGGGCGAATTGGCCAGTGTCCGTGAAGTGGTGGATGCCACACGCGTTGTGACGGTGGGCCGTTCCGATGAAGAGCGCGTGCTGCGTTTGTCCGGGACCCTGCGCAAGAACCCGCCGCAGCCGGGGCAGACGGTCAGCATTGACCACCGCACGGGCTTTGCGCTGGAGGTGGTCAAGCGGACCGGCATGGAGGAGCTGGTTCTGGAGGAAGTGCCCGATGTGCGCTACCAGGACATTGGTGGTCTGGGTACGGAGATCGAGGCCATCAAGGACGCCGTGGAACTGCCCTTTGTCCACCCGGACCTGTACCGCCAGCACAAGCTCACTCCGCCCAAAGGTATTTTGCTCTACGGCCCACCCGGCAATGGCAAAACCATGATTGCCAAAGCTGTGGCGCGTTCCTTGGCTGAGCGCGCGGCGGAAAAGTCTGGGCGCGAACAGGCCAAAGGCTACTTTCTGAACATCAAGGGCCCAGAGCTTCTGGACAAGTACGTGGGGGAGACCGAGCGGCAGATCCGGCAAATTTTCAGCCGGGCCAGGGAACAAGCTGAAGCCGGAATTCCCGTGGTGGTGTTTTTCGATGAAATGGATTCACTGTTCCGCACCCGCGGGTCGGGCGTTTCATCTGATGTGGAAACCACCATTGTCCCGCAACTCCTCACGGAAATTGACGGCGTTGAAAAGCTGGACAATGTGATCATTGTGGGGGCCACCAACCGGGAAGACATGATTGATCCTGCCGTGCTGCGGCCGGGGCGGTTGGACGTGAAGATTCGCATTGATCGCCCGGATGCCGTGGGTGCCCGTGAAATCTTTGCCTTGTACCTCACACCAGACTTGCCGCTACAGCAGGAGGCGATCATTGAGGCAGGTTCCCGGGAAGCCGCCGCGGAGGCGCTGATCAACACCGGGGTGGAGGCCATGTACGCCCAATCGGATGCCACCCGCTTCTTGGAGATCACCTATAAGAATGGCGAGCGAGAGACCCTGTGGTTCTCCGACTTTGTGTCTGGCGCAGTGATCAGAAACATTGTGGACCGGGCCAAAAAACAGGCGATCAAAGATCTGTTGACCCATAAAGTGCGCGGTATTTCCAAGGATCACGTGCGCCAAGCTGTGGCACAGGAATTCATGGAACAGCAGGATCTCCCGGATACCTCCGATCCAGAAGATTGGGCCCGTATCTCTGGGCGGCGCGGGGACACCATTGCCGATCTGCGGATTGTCATGCACCGTGGCCCACGCCCCGAAGAGCGGGAGGGGGCATCAGCGTGAGTGTGTGCCGAGTGATGGGTGCAGAAACGGAGTTTGGTGTTCTGGCTCCCCAAAAACCACATGCCAATGCCACGGTGCTGTCCACCAGGGTGGTCACGGCTTACGCAGCGCTGGTTCGCCGCGAACTGGGAGCCTCCAGCCAGAGCGTGCCGGACTTTGACTACAGTTCGGAATCCCCGCTTCAAGACGCCCGTGGCTTCCAGATGGAACGCTCCAAGGCCCACCCCACACAGCTCACAGATCAGGCACCCGTACTGACCAGTGACGAGATTGCTGCGGAAGCCCTGGCTGAACAAGGCATGTGGGAGGACTACACAGCGCGGATTGTGATGAACACTGTTCTGCCCAACGGGGCCCGGCTGTATGTGGATCACTCGCATCCCGAATACTCTTCACCGGAGGTACTGACCCCGCGTGATGCCGTGCTGTATGACTTGGCCGGTGACGCCGTGGCGGCCGTTGTGGTGGATGTGTTGGCGGCTTCCGCCGAGTCCACCGGTCTGGAACCCATCCACCTTTACAAGAACAATACGGATGGAAAGTCCGCGTCCTATGGTTCCCACGAAAACTACTTGATTCCACGTGACACCAACCTGGACCGGCTGCACCAAGCCCTTCTGCCGTTTTTTGCCTCCCGCCAGGTGATGTGCGGTGCAGGTCGCGTGGGAATCGGCCAGGACGGTTCCACCGCAGGGTTCCAAATCAGCCAGCGTGCAGATTTTTTTGAACGCCAGGTGGGTTTGGAAACCACGGTACGGCGCCCCATTGTGAACACCCGCGATGAACCCCACGCCGATGACACCAAATATCGGCGCCTTCACGTGATCGTGGGGGATGCTAACCTGGCGCATTACTCACAGCTTCTCAAGTTCGGCACCACTTCCTTGGTGCTGCGACTGGTGGAGGAACACGCGGTTCCGGAGTTGGAACTCCACGATCCCGTGCGCGCCGTGCACACCATCAGCCACGATCCTTCTTTACAAGCCACAGTGGCAACCCGTGACGGTCGCCAGTTGACCGGGTTGGAGATCCAGCGGATTTTCCTGGAGGCCGCTGAAGCCTTGGAAGGCCCGGCGGCGGACTCCCACACCCGGGAAATCCTGGACCTGTGGCGCAACACCCTGGACACGTTGGAAGCTGACCCCATGGCCTTGGCCGATCGGTTGGACTGGGTGGCCAAGTACCAGGTGCTCCAGACCTACCGTGAACGCGGAAACTTGGAGTGGTCATCCCCGCAATTGGCTGCCATTGATCTCCAGTACCACGATGTCAACCCCGCCAAAGGTCTCTACCACCGGCTGGCGGCAGCCGGCCGGATGCAGACCTTGTTCACGGAACGTGAGATCAAGGCTGCCGCGTGGCAACCGCCGGCTGACACCCGTGCAGATTTCCGCGGACGCTTGGTGGCTGCCTTCCCGGATGATGTGATCGCAGCCGGTTGGGACACCGCCTCCGTCAAGTTCCGCGGGGTTCACCGCGGCGCCCGCACGATCATGCCCGAGCCCACGGCGCTGACCCAGGCCCAGACCCACACGTGGTGGCAATCGGAATCGGTGGAGGAACTGTTCCAACATCTGCAACGATCACACCCTGAGTGGGTCACGGCCTCCACATCCACCTGACGGACAAGCGTTCCAAGCACACCACAACCCGGGCGCAGTCCGTGAAGCAGCGTCAACTGCGCGGCACCGTGGAAGCCTGCTTCACCAGAGAAGTCCCTACCACCGCTGTAGCGGTAAGACCGCAAGAAGTGTCAGAAAGCGTCAGAACAGGAGAACACCATGGCCCAGGAACGAATCAGCTCCACGGGATCTCAGCGGGAGGAGGACTCCGCCCTCCCGGAACCGGCACCCACCCCAGCACCGGGTGGCCCCACGGCTGCGGCCCAGGCACAGGCCAGCCAGGCAGATGACCTCCTGGCTGACATTGACGCGGTCCTGGAGGCGAACGCAGAAGAGTTCGTCAAGGGGTTTGTGCAGAAGGGCGGTCAGTGACCCCATGGATCGCCGGATCATGGGGCTGGAAACCGAATTCGGACTGGTCCACACGGTGCCCAGCGGTGCTGCCATGTCCCCGGACGACGCCGCACGCAAACTCTTCCGCCCCATAGTGGAGTGGGGCCGCTCCTCCAATGTGTTCCTGCCCAACGGGGCACGGCTGTACTTGGACGTGGGCTCCCACCCTGAATACGCCACGGCGGAATGTGCCACGGTGGAGGACACCGTGGCCCACGACCGTGCCGGTGAGTTGATCGTGGATGGCATGCGCCAAAAGCTGGAAGCGCAGCTGGCGGGGGAGGGCACCGGAGGGTCGGTCTACCTGTTCAAGAACAATGTGGACTCCGCCGGTAACTCCTTTGGATCTCATGAGAACTACATGATCGCCCGTTCCACCCGCTTTGCGCGTCTTGTGGCTCATTTGATTCCATTTTTGGTGACACGGCAGCTCGTGTCCGGTGCCGGACGGGTGCACCCAACGGGGCCAGTGGATTTTGGGCAGCGCCAGTTCACCCGGACCCCGGGCGTGGCCTCCTATTCCTTCTCCCAGCGTGCCGATCACATCTGGGAGGATTCCTCCTCCTCGACCACGCGGGCACGCCCGCTCATCAACACCCGGGACGAACCCCACGGGGATGCCGAACGCTTCCGGCGCCTTCACGTGATTGTGGGGGACTCCACCATGTCCACCACCACCACGGCATTGCGCCTGGGCGCCACAGACCTGATGCTGCGCGTCATTGAGTCCGGAAACGTGCTGGTGGATCGGACGCTGAAGGATCCAGCGTTGGCGCTACGCCAGATATCGCATGACCTCACGGGCACCACTTGCGTAGATCTGGCGGATGGCAGTCAACGTTCTGCCTTGGATTTGCAGTACGAATACCTGGAAACTGTCACGCGGTTTGTGCAGGCTCATGGCGCCCATCATGACCGCGTGCCGTGGGTTCTGGACCTGTGGGAACGCACGTTGGCAGCCGTGCAACAGCAGGATCACACGGGGATTGACACTGAAATCGACTGGGCCATCAAAAAGAAACTCCTGGATTCATGGGTGGTCCGTCACGGCGGCGATTATTCGGCACCCCGGATAGCCCAGATGGATTTGGCTTATCACGACATCGCCCCCAAACGCGGTTTGTTCCGCATGCTGGAAGAACGCGGGATGGCCGCCCGTCTGCCGGGCACTGATGGTTCGGAGGCTCAGACTGCCGTGGACACCCCGCCTGCAACCCGCGCCCAGATCCGCGGAGCCCTGGTTCAAGCTGCCCTGGATGCCGGGCAACACACCACCATCGACTGGGTCAACGTCAAGGTCAACGGACCCACACAGCGGATCGTGACCCTCCGGGATCCGTTCCTCACTCACGACGACGACGCAGCTGCCCTCCTGGCAGATCTCCGTCAGGAAGCGCAGCGCACCACACCTCTTCCACCGGCTCCGCCCATCATTTAGGCCCACCATTCAGACAGTGGCGGCATCACCTAGACAGCGGTGAGTCGTCAGGCTGCCAAGTCGATGGTTTGGGGACCCCAGCGCAGATAACGGCAGATGGTGACGGCGGCATCCAGAGCTGAGGTGTAGTCGCGGTGGGATTGCCGGGTGACCAGGGCGCCGTCGCCAGTGTGAATGGTGAGTTTCCACCGGGAGTGGTCACGCAGAGCAGCAAACCAAGTGGTGCTGATTTCCACCACGGGAATACCAACACATTGACTGGCAGCTCCGGCGGGAAGAGGCAGGGGGTCAACCACGGCGTCCTTGCCGAAAGTTGTGGGGAAGTGCTCGGACACAGGTTCTCCTGAAGAACAGACCAGCCTGCGGCTGGCGGTATGACACGGGGGAATGTCTTACTGCGGAACAACTGTGGACAGCATACGCGCTGAGTAGGTTAAGTGGATGACATGTTCATGTTTTACCATCTAGTGCCTTCTATGTGTCGAGATAACATGCAAAGGCACATCACCAATAGGCGGGAAGGCGTGATCATGGCGCACTCAGCACAGCGGAAGCCCAAGGTTCTGACCTCTGGTCTTTCTGTGCTGATCGTGCTGAGCACCGCCACTGGCCTGAGTTCCTGCGGCTTCTCGGCCTCCAGCCCACGTGGGGTGACGCAGAATTTCATTTCTGCCATGCAGGACAAGGATTGGGAAGCGGCCTGCCAATCTCTCTCTCAGGATTTCATTCACCGTCACATGAATGGCGACTCCCGCTTTTGCGTCAATTATTTGGAGCAATGGCACGGTGGCGGCAACACATTTGAGGGGATGTCTGTCCCCTCTCAGGAGACTGAAACCCGTTCCGATGGCACGTTGGTCACGGTGGACCTTGCCGATGGCTCCACCGATCGCGCGCGGGTGGTCGATCAGAACGGGGAGCTGAAACTGTCTCGCTACCCCGGCCAGGACCGCGGCGCCCGCTAGGCAACGGCGCCCGCTAGGCAAAAGTGACGCACCGTCCTGCGGACACACGCCGGTCCAGCGTGGTGAAGGGGCGGATACGGAGGTGTGCGCTGTGGCCATGTTCTAGCCTGGACTCATCAACCCGCACGGCCACGTACCCACCGGCGCGCAACCGTGCGGGCCCGTGAACCCGTAGGAGTAGCGCATGAGTGTCCAGGACGCAGCCACCCCGCACGATGAAGCAGTTGAGATCGCTCGGAATTTGATCCGGATAGACACCTCGAATTTCGGCAGCGGAGATTCCAAGGGTGAGCGGCGCGCCGCCGAGTACACGGCGGGCCTGCTGGAAGAAGTCGGCCTGCAGACCACCCTGCTGGAGTCTGCTCCCGGACGCGCCAACGTGTTTGCACGAGTTCCGGGCACGGACCCAGCCGCACCGGCACTTCTGGTGCACGGGCACCTTGATGTTGTGCCCGCCATGGCTGAGGACTGGTCTTTGGATCCATTCGGCGCGGAAGTGCACGACGGCATGATCTGGGGCCGCGGAGCCGTGGACATGAAGGACATGGACGCCATGATGCTCTCCGTGGTGCGGCACATGCAGCGCACCGGGCAGCGGCCACAACGCGATATTGTGATCGGCTTTTTTGCCGACGAGGAAGCCGGCATGGAATACGGCTCCAAATGGGTGGTGGAGAAGCACCCGGAGGTTTTCGACGGCGTCACGGATGCCATCAGTGAAGTCGGAGGCTACTCGGCCACCATTGGCGGGCAACGGGCCTACCTTTTGCAAACGGCGGAGAAGGGCCTGATGTGGCTCAAACTCCACGCCCAAGGCACGGCCGGACATGGCTCCCAGGTCAATCACGACAACCCCGTGACCACCCTGTCCCGAGCTATTGCAAACATTGGGGAATACCAGTGGCCCATTGAGCTGACCAAAACCACCCGCCAGTTCTTGGACTCGGTGACGGAGCTGACCGGCGTCGAATTTGATCCCCAGAACCCTCAGAAGTTGCTCAACGAGTTGGGTTCGGTGGCTCGTTTTGTGGGTGCCACGTTGCAGAACACAGCCAATCCCACGCAGTTGGCTTCCGGTTACAAAACCAACGTGATTCCGGGTTCGGCTGTGGCTGGGCTGGACGTTCGGTATCTCCCGGAGCAACGCGAACACGTGCTCGCCAAGCTGCAGGAACTGGCGGGGGAGAAGGTGCGGATCGAATTTGAATCCGACCAGATCGGGCTGGAAGTGCCGTTCTCCGGCACCGTGGTGGATGCCATGGTGGATGCGCTCCAAGTCCACGACCCGGATGCCGTGGTCCTCCCGTACATGCTCTCCGCCGGCACCGACAACAAATCTCTGGATGCTCTGGGCATCACCGGTTACGGCTTTGTGCCCTTGCGCCTGCCCGATGAACTGGACTTCCCCGCCATGTTCCACGGGGTGGATGAACGGGTGCCCATCGAGTCGCTGAACTTCGGCGCGGATGTCCTGCACACCCTGCTCACCAACTACTGAAGCGGTGTGGGCACCGAACTAGAGGGTGCTGCGGACCCGCATCACCCGCCGTCGCATCCAGAACTTGCGGGTTCCCCCGTACAGGTGCACTGAACGCGTCAGCTCCCACTTTCCGTATTCGGCGTGTTCGGTCAACCGGGCACGGGCCTCCGACACGCGTTCGCCGGGGGCCACCGTGAGCACCAAATACTCAAAGCGTTGCTCCGGGTCCCAGGTGATTCTTGCCGTGCTCTGCACGATTTGCTCTTTCATCCCTCCCCATTCTGCCCGCGGACGGGTAACGTCTGAACCATGAGCACCGATCCGCGAGTCGCACTGCAGTCCCTCGTTTCAGCCCTTGAGGAGCACCTGGCCGCCCTCTCCAACCGCCGCAGTGACCAGGACCCCGCCGTAGACAGCGCCTACGTGGCCATCGCTGATGCTTTCGATGCCTACGAAGAATCGCTCTACGACAACTTTGATGAGGTCACCCCGCTCACCGTTTTCGCCGAAGACGATGATGACGACGACTACGAGGACCTGGAAGAAGCCGACGACGACTCCTCACCGTTGGATGAGGACGATTATGACGACCTTGACGACGACGAACCGCAGGAGAACCGCTGAGCACTTCTGCCGCGGCGGGGATGACCTGATCCCGCAGCGGTCACTCCTCCGGAGCCGACCCGCCACGCGGTCATCACGATGAACAAGGTCGCCGCCCACAGACTGAATGTGGGCGGCGACCTTGTCATGTGGGAAGAACACAGTGGTGTGGTCACAACTGTGAGCGATCCCGCAGCTTGTCGGTGGCCCACAGCCAATCCACCTGTTCTAAGGTGGCCGAGTGGACTGGCTTTCAACAATCATTCTCGGCATGGTGCAGGGACTCACCGAGTTCCTGCCTGTCTCCTCCTCAGCGCACTTGCGCATTGTGGGAGAGTTCCTTCCCGGCGGCGCTGACCCCGGCGCGGCTTTTACCGCCATCACCCAGCTGGGTACCGAAACCGCCGTCGTGATCTATTTCTGGCGCGACATCGTGCGGATCGTCAAGCATTGGGCGCTGTCCTTGGTGGGCCGTGTGGACCGCAAGGATCCCGATGCCCGCATGGGTTGGCTGATCATTGTGGGTTCGCTGCCCATTGGCGTGCTGGGTCTTTTGCTTGAAACCTGGATTGACACCACGTTCCGCAGCCTGTGGATCACCGCCACCATGCTGATTGTTTTTGGTGTGTTCCTGGGCATCGCGGACAAGATCGGCAAGCAGGTCCGCGGCTTGGAGAATCTGACCGTCAAGCACGGTTTGCTCTATGGCTTTGCCCAGGCTTTGGCTCTGATCCCCGGGGTGTCCCGTTCCGGCGGCACCATCACGGCCGGCCTGCTCATGGGCTACAAGCGTGAAGCTGCTGCGCGTTATGCGTTCCTGCTGGCCATTCCCGCCGTTTTTGCCTCCGGGCTCTACAAGCTGGCCTCGGAAATCGCCTCGCCGTCACCCGCCGCGTACTCCATGACCCAAACCCTGGTGGCCACCGTGGTGTCCTTTGTGGTGGCTTATGTGATCATCGGTTGGTTCATGAACTACATTTCCAGCCGTTCCTACGCGCTGTTCGTGTGGTACCGCATTGCTTTGGGCCTGGTGGTCTTCCTGCTCCTGGGCTTCGGCGTGATCTCCGCGATCCCCACGGTCACCAGCCTTTGATCCTGCGGGCAACCCCACCCGTCGTCGTTTCTCCCCGTCATTTTGAGGTGTCCATGAAGTCTTGGTCCGCGCGGCCCGTCCCCCCGCTGCCGCACAGCGCGCCCGTTCCCGCAATTTTTGACACGCGTACCCGGCAGGTGGAGCAGCTGCCGCGTCAGGAGCGCGCGAGTCTGTACGTCTGCGGCATCACGCCCTACGACGCCACGCACATGGGCCACGCCGCCACCTACGTTGCTTTTGATCTTTTGCACCGCAGTTGGCTGGATGCCGGAATCCCCGTGGACTACGTTCAAAACGTCACGGACGTGGACGATCCACTCCTGGAGCGAGCGGACCGCGACCAGGTTGATTGGCGCGATCTGGCGGCCGAACAGATTGAGCTGTTCCGCACGGACATGGCTGCCTTGAATGTGCTGCCGCCCGCTCACTACACGGGGGCCACGGAGTCCGTGGAGTGGATTGTCCCGGCGGTTGAGGATTTGGTGGGTCGGGGACTGGCCTATCGTGTGCCCGGCAGCGATGGGGAACCGGATGGGGATGTCTACTTTGACGTCAACGCGGTGGGTGCTCTGGGGGAGACCGGTAACGCTCCCGCGCAGCCTCAGTCCGCCTGGGCGGCCCCGTGCGGCCCGGACGACGGCGGAACGGGTGCGTGCCCGGGGGCCTGGCACCTTGGTCAGATTTCCAACTTGAGCAGACAGGAGATGCTGCCGCTGTTTGCCGAACGCGGTGGTGATCCGCAGCGTCCGGGGAAGCGTGATCCGTTGGACCCGCTGCTGTGGCGCGTGGAACGTCCCGGCGAACCCGCGTGGGATGGTGGCTCTCTAGGGCGTGGTCGGCCGGGATGGCACATTGAGTGCTCCCTGATTTCTTTGCAGTACCTGCCTGCCCCATTCACCGTGCAGGGCGGCGGTTCAGACCTGGTTTTCCCGCATCACGAAATGGGTGCCGGGCACAGTTGGTCGCTCTCCGGCCACCCCATGGCTCGTAGCTTCATGCACACGGGCATGGTGGGTTTGGACGGGGAAAAGATGTCCAAGTCTCTGGGCAACCTGGTGTTGGTCTCCAAACTGCGTGCCCAAGGTGTTGACCCCAACGCCATCCGATTGGCCATCATGTCTCAGCACTACCGGACGGACTGGTTCTGGACGGATGAGTTGTTGGCCCAAGCCCAGGAGCGATTGGCGCTGTGGCGCCAGGCAGTTGATGTGGCGCAGCCGGGCTCTTTTGATGCCGCCTTGGAGCAAGTGCGGATCGCTCTGGCGCAAGATCTGGACACGCCGGCAGCATTGGCAGCTGTGGATGGTTGGGCCCAGTCAGTGATCGCCGGTGCACCGGGCTCCGGGGACACCTTGGCGCGCGATGCGGTGGAAGCCCGCCTGGGCATCACCCTCTAAACTCCGCCGAAAACATGGTTTGATGCAATTTGAGCGCGGTTTTTCCCACCAAACCATGTTTTCGGCGGAGTTAGTCCTGTTCGCGGCGGCGTAGGAAGCGTTCAAACTCCTGGGCGATCGCATCCCCGGAGGCCTCCGGGAGGTCGGTGGTGTCCTTGGCTTCTTCCAGCTTGGCCACATAGGCGGCGATTTCTGGATCGTCCTCGGCCAACTCGTTGACCCCACGCTCCCAGGCTTCCGCCTCCTCCACCAGTTCCTCCATGGGCAGGCGCAGACTCAGCAAGTCTTCCAGCTTGCGCATCAGGGCCAGCTGCGCTTTGGGCGACGGCGACTGCCCCACGTAATGCGGTACCGCTGCCCACAGGCTCACAGTGGGAATCCCGGACATGGCTGCCAGATGGGAGAGCACCCCCACAATGCCGGTGGGACCCTCATATTCGGAGCCGGAAACTTCAAGCTCATCTTGAAGTTCATCCGTATCGGAACTCATGGAAATCGGGATGGGGCGGGTGTGCGGGACATCCGCCAACAAGGCTCCCACCATCACCACAAAATCAACCTCTATGGCGGCGGCTTGTTCCAGGATCTCGGCGCAAAATCCCCGCCAGCGGTAGGACGGCTCCCAACCGTGAAGTAGCACCAGGTCCAGGTTGGTGCCATCCACCGTGGCAGTGGACAACTTGGTGGTGGGCCAGGCCAACTTGGGCTCCCCGGCTGCCGAGCGAATCATCCGAGGACGCGAGTATTGGTAGTCGTAATACTCATCGGCAGCCACTTCAAAAACTTCCCTGGCACCGTAGTGCTCACCCAGAAATTTGACGGTGTCCGTGGCGGCGTCCCCGGCGTCGTTCCAGCCCTCAAAGGCGGCCACCAAGACCTTGACCCGTTCCGGTGTGCCAGCTTCATGCACCACTCCGAATGGCCCCGCCTCAGCTTGGGAACCCGGCTCCGGGGCTGACGGGGTGCTGGTTTCCTCAAAAGCGTTCACCCATCTCACTCTACGCGGGTCCGGGCACCAGGCCAGTCGCAGGGGCCGTCACGCCTGCGCTCAGCGAACGCTCCCGCAGACCACCCGCCCCGCCGTCGTGCTTCCACCTGCGGTCCGCATTCGCCCTCAATTGATACGCAAAAGACCAAATGTGGTACGCAAAGGACCAAGAACTGCCTCGATCAGTGGCCATTTGCGTACCAACGCAAGCCAGCCGGGCCGACCCAGGCGCGCGAAGCCGTCCAGATAGGATCGTGGCCATGGCTTCACACACCCACCGAGGCGCAACACCCCCAACCACCGAGTACCTGCCGCAAGCTGTGCTCTGGGACATGGACGGAACCCTGGTGGACACAGAAGTGCACTGGTTTGCCGCTGAAGCCGAGCTGATGGCAGCCCACAACATCGCATGGGGCCATCAGGATTCACTGGACATGGTGGGGTCATCGGAGGAGAACACCATCAGAACCATGCAGGCCCACGGCCTGCCACTATCCGGCCCGCAAATCGTAGAGGGACTGCATTCCCGGGTCCTCAGCGGTATCCACCGTGACCTTCCCTTGCGTCCCGGGGCACTTGACCTGCTCCTTGAATGCCACGCGGCCGGTGTTCCCACGGCGCTGGTGACCAACAGCGGTTCCACCCTGGCCACCGCCGTCCTGGATCAACTGACCGTGATGGCCCGCGAGCGCGGGTGGATGGGGGAGCAGCTGTTCGAGGTTGTTGTCACCGGAGATCTTGGACTGCCCGGGAAACCTGCGCCGGCTCCGTATGTATTCGCCGCGCGGCGTCTGGCCGCCCTACAGGCCGAAGGTCGCCAGGCAGCTGACACCGCCACGTCCTTGGAACCGGGCCAGATGGTGGCAATTGAGGATTCTGTCACCGGCATCCGGTCCGCGCGGGATGCCGGTGTGACTGCGGTGGGTGTGGTTCATCTGACCTCGTTGGCAGACGCCGATGCCCATGTCCTGCTGGATACCTTGGATGGTGTGACGGTCACTGACTTGGGCACGTGTGTGCAGCGGGCGCAGAACGTGGAGCCCGGCCAGGGTGGTGTGGCCAGCTCTCACCACACATGGCAGCAGAGTGCGCCGAAAGACCAGGACACACCGTGAGCGGTCAATCCCGCAGCACGGAATCGGTGTCTGACTCGGGAGCACTTGGTGGCGGCTCCCGCTGGCGCCGTCCCATCCAGTTGGGCCGGGTCTTCGGATTTCCGCTGCACCTGGATCGGTCCTGGTTTGTGATTGCAGCTGTCATTGTGCTGCTCTACACCCCGGTGCTGCGGCGGGTGATCCCAGACATCGGAGCGTGGGTTTACGCCGTGGCGGCCATCTTCTGCCTACTTCTGGCGCTGTCCGTGCTGCTCCATGAGCTGGCCCATGCCTGGGCTGCGCGAGCCTTTGGCTGGCCGGTCACTCACATCACCCTGTCCCTCATGGGTGGGCACACCAGTTTTGGTCAGGCCAGAACTTCCTGGTGGTCATCACTGGTGATTTCGGTGGTGGGGCCGGTGGCCAATCTGGTCCTGGGTTTACTCGGGTGGTTGATTCTTGTGGTGGTGGCCCCGGCCGATCCGTCTGCGGGGGTCGAGGTGTTCCTTGTTCTGCTGGAACTCACGGCATGGGCCAACTGGTTTGTGGGTGTTTTCAATTTGATTCCCGGTCTGCCTTTGGACGGCGGCCGGGCTCTGGAAGCCGTGGTGTGGGGTGTCAGCAGGCGTGAGTTCGTGGGCACGCTGGTGGCGGCTTGGACGGGTCGGATCATTGCCGCGGCCACGGTGGCTTTGCTGCTGGTCACCGGCCTGTGGCGCTCCGTGGCCTTCGTGATCCTGGCCGGGTTGTTGGTCTGGATGCTGCTCTCCGGGGCAACTGCGGCCCTGCGCCGGGCCCGCGCGGCTCGGGCCATGGCCGGGGTCAACGCGGCGGACCTCATGGAACCCGCCATTTCGGTGCCCGCCCGCACTCCGTTGGCCGCGGTGGAGTTGATTCTGAGGGAGGCCTTCGCCTCCGAACCGGGGAAACCAGCCCCGTACGGGCCAGTTGCCGTGATCGTCACCGATGGCACCCCGGAGGAGTTCTCCCCGAACGACGCCGCATACGTTGGCCTGCTCAATCCGGCCCGGATCACGGCGGTGCCAGCTGTCCAACGCCCCGCGATCACGGTGGATGCCATCATGGATCCGCTGCCGCACGGTGCCGTCATCCGTGACGATCTTGCAGAATTGCCGCTGTTGGAGTTCGCGGCACGCAGCGGCCAGGGGGTGTTCGTCGTCGTGGATTCCACCGGCACCGTGGAAGGGGTGTTGCGCGCCGGGCGGCTCAATGAGGTTTTGCAGCAGGCGGGCTTGTGAATCCAGGGCTGCGCTGAGGATGACACAATGGTCTGCGCTTGAAACTTGTGCATCCGCAGGCAACCACCCAGCCCTTGGAAAGTGAGCCCATGACCTCCTCCCGCAACGCCGATTCCGCCGGAACCTTCACCCAGGACGGGGCTGTCCAGGGCGGTGTTGAGGCTGAGGCATTGCGTCAGAACGCAGAAGCCACAGAAAGCGGGAGTGCAGAAGCTACAGAGAGTGCAGAGGCCGCAGACAGTGCAGCCGCCACAGGAGGCGTTGGACCCACCGGGGCGATCAATCGTCGCGGCCCCATGCGGGAGGGCGAGCGCATCCAGCTCACAGATGACCGCGGCCGTCTGACCACCATCACCTTGACGGCGGGGGCTGAGTATCAAACGCACAAGGGTGTTCTGCCGCATGATCTGCTGATCGGTGAGCCGGAGGGCACTGTGGTGCAGAACTCCGTGGGGATTCAATACCAGGCCTTGCGTCCGCTGATGAAGGACTTTGTCCTTTCCATGCCCCGCGGTGCCGCTGTGGTGTACCCCAAGGACGCCGGTCAGATTGTGACCATGGGAGATATTTTCCCTGGCGCGCGGGTGGTGGAGGCTGGTGTGGGTTCCGGCGCATTGACCATCGCGTTGTTGCGCGCGGTGGGGGATGAAGGCAGCGTGCACTCGTTCGAGCGGCGTGAAGAGTTTGCTGACGTGGCCGCGGGCAACATTGCCACCATGTTCGGCGGCAGCCACCCCGCGTGGAAGTTGTCCATCGGAGACTTGGCGCAGGAGCTGGGAGCTGCCGAGCAACCCGGTTCCGTGGACCGTGTGGTTTTGGACATGCTGGCGCCCTGGGAATGCCTGGATGCGGTGGCGCACGCCCTGGCTCCCGGGGGAGTGGTCATCTGCTACGTGGCCACGGTGACCCAGTTGTCCCGGACGGCCGAGGCCATGCGCACCGATGGTCGGTTCACGGAACCGGACGCACACGAAACCATGGTCCGCGGCTGGCACGTGGAGGGTTTG
The DNA here is from genome assembly GCF_030538595.1 of Kocuria sp. Lineage (GTDB taxonomy): Bacteria > Actinomycetota > Actinomycetes > Actinomycetales > Micrococcaceae > Kocuria. Next base: position 45,942 of record NZ_JAUNTS010000018.1, on the reverse strand, counting down.
GCGGTGCGCCCGGATCACCGCATGGTGGCGCACACCGGTTTCCTGATCACCGCACGGCGGTTGGCTGACGGCTCCCCGCGCTTGGCGCCCAAGCGCCGCGCCTCCAAATCTGATTACACCCAAGAGGATCTGCAGGCCTGGACCCCGGTGGCATTGGGCGAGCGTGAGGTGTCGGACAAGAAGGCACGCCGCGCCAGTCGGGATGCCCAACACCTGGCCAACCGGGCTGCCGTGGCGGATTCTCAGGCCCGCGCCGCGTCCCAAGGAGTCGAGCCCGCACCGGATGTGAGTTGATTCAGCAAGCATCCAGATCAGACCGTTACGCTGTGGCACGAACCTGCGGGCGGGCTTCATGCCGCCCGCCAACTATCGCCACGAACCGCGTGCCGTACGGCGCGCGTCTGGAGGATCACGTGCGTAAGGCTTGGCTGACGACTGGAACTGCGATTGGGGCGGCACTGCTCTTGACCGCGTGTTCCTCCGGTGGCTTCAATTCGGTGGAGCTCACCAACGATCCCTCCGGTGGCCAGGTTCCGGAGGTCACCTTTGAAACTCCGGTTGAGGTGGAGGAAAACCAGACCAAGGTGCTGCGCGAAGGCGATGGGGCGCAGATCGAGGACGGCTCCGTATTGCTGGCTCAGGCCGTGATTTACCGCGGCTCCGACGGTGAGGAAGTGGGGGAGTCCTATTCCTCCGGTGCGGGTCAGATTCTCAAGGTTGACTCCGGTCTCAAGGAGCGCCTGCCGGAGCTTTACGACACCCTGACGGACATGAAAGTTGGCGGCATTCTGGCCTACTCGTCCCCCAGCACGGCCGGCAACTCCGGTCAGGAGGGTGACAACTCCACCTCCGTTGAGGTTTACGAAATTGTCCAGGAGATCCCCACCGAGATTCAGGGCGAAATGTCCGATTCTCCGGAGGGATTGCCCTCGGTCACTCAAAACGACGACGGCGTTCCCGAGTTCGGGGAGATCTCCGGTGATGCCCCGGAGGGCATGGTCTCGGAATACCTCATCGAAGGTGATGGTGCGGAAGTCCAGGAGGGCCAGACCGCCGTGGTGAATTATGTGGGTGCCCGTTGGGAGAATGGCGAAACCTTTGACTCTTCCTGGAAAACCGGCACTCCGGCTGTACTGCCGTTGGACAATGCGATTGCTGGATGGTCCGAAGGGCTGGTGGGGAAAAAGGTTGGCTCCCGCGTGATCCTGTCCATCCCCGCCGACAAGGCTTATGGCACCACCGAAGAGCTGGGGGAGGATTCCGATTACCCCACCGGTGACCTGCTGTTCGTGGTGGACATTCTGGCCGCCGTGGACACCCCAGAACCGGAGCCCCTACCTGAGCCCACGGCCTCCGTGGTGAATGAAGGTGATGGCGAAGAGGTCTCAGAAGGTGACACTCTCTTGATGACCAGCGCCGCCGTGACCAATGGCGAACCTGGGCAAGCCACGCCCACGGTCATGACCCTGGATGAGGCCATGAAGGAGGAGGACTCCTTCACCTATGACCAGCTCAAGGATGCCCGCGTGGGCACCACGGTGGACATCACCCGGTCCACGGACGCCGGGGCAGGTCAGGTGACGGAGACCACCACCCGCTACACCGTTCGGGAGATCGTCCCTTCCGAAATTGACGGTCTGATGTCACCCACCCCGGAGGGGCTGCCCATGGTCACCCAGACCGAAGGTGGCGCACCTGAAATCAGCACCCCAGAGGGAGATGCACCTAATGACGTGGTCTCCGAATACCTTATTGAAGGAGATGGCCCCGAGGTTCAGGAAGGCCAAACGGTGGCCGTCAACTACGTGGGCGTCCGGTGGGAGGACGGCGAAGTTTTCGACTCCTCCTATGAACGCGGTGCTCCGATTGCGTTCCCGTTGGACGGCGTGATTGAAGGTTGGTCTGACGGTTTGGTGGGCAAGAAGGTGGGCTCACGCGTGATCATCTCCATTCCCGCGGACAAGGCCTACGGCACCCAGGAGGAGGTGGAAGGATCACAGAATCCATCCGCACCCTCCGGTGACCTGATCTTTGTGGTGGATATCCTGGGAGCAACGGACACCCCGGCAGCAGCCTCAGCAAGCCCCACCCCCTGACCCTCAATCCCTTCCTTTCCTGAGAAATTCCACGAACACCACACGGAGGAATCCATGTCTTTTGGACAGCGCAACTTGGACCGCAGCAAGCCTGAAGTGGACTTCCCGGGGGGAGAAGCGCCAGCTGAGCTGAAGATTGTGGATCTGATTGAAGGCAAGGGCGCCACCGCACAAGCCGGGCAGCAAGTCTCCTGTCACTACGTGGGCGTCACCTTCTCCGAAGGCGAGGAATTCGATTCCTCCTGGAACCGCAACCAGCCGTTGGACTTCACCGTGGGTGTCGGCCAGGTCATCGAAGGGTGGGACCAAGGACTGCTGGGGATGCGGGTGGGAGGCCGACGTCGTTTGGAAATCCCCTCGACCATGGCCTACGGCGAACGTGGCGCAGGTGGAGTCATTGGTCCCAACGAATCCCTGATCTTTGTAGTGGACCTCCTTGACGTTCGCTGATGCTGGCCTGATGCTCGCTGGTGCTTGCCTGATGTTCGCTGATGCTGCCCTGCCGTCCTCGGAAACATTCCGTGCCCGTTGATCAGCAGCGGCGCGCTTCCGAACGTCGCCTCAATCTGATTTTTGCGCTGCTCTACCGGGAGCGCGGGTACACCCGGTCGGAGTTGCGAGCCGCAGTCCCGGACTACACGGTCATGCCCTCCGATGCCGCTTTCGAGCGGGCTTTCGAGCGCGACAAGCAGGAACTACGTGCCTTGGGATTTCCCATTGAAGAAGTCCCGGAGGATGCCTTTTTTGAGGAGGATACCGGGTTCCGATACCGGATTGCCCGCGGTTCCTTTGCGCTGCCCGCATTGCATTTCACCGCAGAAGAGGCCGCTGTGCTGTCCCTGGCAGCCAACGCCTGGACCCAGACTGCCCTGGGCAGCACCGCACGGCGTGCTTTGCGCAAATTGGAGCCGGTGCTGCAGCCCGCAGCCGGCGACGACGACGCCCCCCTCATCCAGCCCACCATCTCCGTCCAGGAACCTTCCTTTGCGCCGCTGATGGAAGCGGTGTTGAAGCACCGCCGAGTGGGTTTTGACTACCTGGCGGCTTCCACCGATGAGCTCTCCACACGGCGTGTGGAACCGTGGGGCGTGGGCTCACGGTTTGGTTCCTGGTACGTGACGGGCTGGGATCTGGACCGGCAGGCGGAACGCACCTTCCGCCTCTCCCGGATTGTCTCCGATGTTCGAGTGACCACACACACCTTCACCCCACCGGGTGACTTCTCCATGAACGAACGGCTGGATGCCATGGAGGCCGCACCGGAGTTGGGCTCCGTGACCGTGGACGTGGCGGTGGGCCGTGCCCAGATGTTGCGGCGCATGGCCTCCGCCACCGCGCACGGGCAGGGCCTTGAAGGTGCTACGGGGAAGTTCGACCGCTTGACCGTCCCGGTCACGGAGCCCGAGCGAGTGGCAGCGGAGATCGCCGCCGTTGGCCCGGACGCGTTTGTACCAGCATCAGATGAATCAGCTGCCATGAGTTTGCAGTCCCGGGTACGCGACAGCGTGCTGCGCCGCTTGGAGGCGGCTGCGGCTTTCCAGCAGCGTGTGCAGGACGTTCCGGTGGACTGGACCAAGGCCTCCCGAAAGCCTCGGCGATCCTCCAATTCGAGTGCAGACCGGCTGGCCCGCATGTTGGAAATCGTCCGTTACGTCTACGGTCATCAAGGTGTTCAGCTGGAGGAGGTGGCACAGCATGTTGAGGCTTCCACGGACCAGGTGGTGGAGGACCTGACCACCTTGTTTGTCTGCGGGCGACCGGGGCACACGCCCGATCAGCTCATTGAAGCGTCTTGGGACCAAGGTGCTGTGACCGTGACCAACGCGGACGAGATTTCCTCCCCCGTGCGCCTGACCCAACCGGAGGCGGCCGCTTTGCTGGTGGGCTTGCAGACTCTACGTTCCTTGCCCGGGGAACACACACCAGCCATTGAATCCACACTGCGCAAAGTGGCCGAGGCCGCGGGGGAGCCTGCCACCGTGGCCAATGCCGTGGGGGCACGCCCCGATGAAACCTTCTTGGCCCTGGCCGCAGCAGCCCAGGAAGCCCAGGAGCCCCACGCCGAACACGACACCTCTTCCGTGGTGGCTGCCACCTTGCGGGGCGCCATTGATGCCAAGCAGCGGGTTCGGATCAGCTACATCGTGGCCTCCCGGGATGAAATCACAGAGCGGGAGATCGACCCCCTGCGTCTGGTGTCGGCGAACTCCCACTGGTACGTGATGGCCTGGTGCACCCGCGCCCAGGACTTCCGCGACTTCCGCCTGGACCGCATCCGTAGCGCGGTGGTGGTGGGGGAGGCTGAACCCCACGAAGACGACGTCGCCCGCCCGCCCGCAGCCACTGCCGCCACCGCTGACCAACAGCTGGTGCTGGTCACGGACCGGCGGGCACGTTGGGTTGCCGATCAGTACCGGGCTCGACGCACGGCGGCCGTCAAGCTGCCCAGGGCACGACGCCGAACGTCACCGGCCCCCACCGGGTCACCTGGATCAGGGCGGGTTGGTGCCAGTGGTCCGGTGGAGTTTGAGGCGGCGGAGATTTCTTTCACCACCGAGGAACTGGCCTTTTCTCTGGTCACTCGTTTTGGTGGACAGGTTGGCATTGTTGGACCGCACGCCCATGCCGCTCGCGGGCAACTCTGGGTGAATACTGCGCTGGCGGCCTACAATTCGGACGGTCCGCAGGACAGCTGAGGGCTAGACTGCTGGTGATGTCTTGGTGGATGTGGGTTGTGCTGTGGACCGTACTGGTCCTGATCAGCGCCGGTTTTCTGGCGTTGCTGCTCTGGCGGCTCTGGCGTCAGGTCTCTGCAATGTTGCACCGATTGGGTGACTACGGGGACCATGTGACGCACAGGCTTGATGAGGCCGCGGACGCTGAAGCACATCCACACCACCAACCACGCCGATCCGACGTGTACACGCCTTGGCTTGAAGCCCGGAGGCAGTACCGTAGTGGCAAATCAAAACGACGCACGGCCCGCTCTCAACGTCGTTCGGCACGACGCCGGGCGATGGGCCAGCCGCAAAAGGTCTCCGACCTGACGCGGTGACACCGAAAGGAACATCATGTTCGGTCGACTTTTCGACAATCCCATGGTTGTCATCATGATCCTGCTGGTCATTGTGCTGCTCTTTGGCGCCCCCAAGCTGCCGGGCATGGCCCGCAGCCTGGGCCAGTCCATGCGCATCTTCAAGTCCGAGGTCAAGGAAATGAAGGATGACGACAAGGACCGCACCGTGGTCAACGGTGAATCGGTGGAGACCACCGGCACCCAGCAGCCCGCCACCGGCCCTTCCACCAATAGTGGCCACACCGCACCGCAGTCCAACGGTTCCACCAGCACCTCCGCTGAATCCCCGGCAGACTCAGCGGTGCGCAACGAATCTGACGGCACAACACGCTGACCTTTCACCTTCCATGAGCGATACCCCCACCGGCGAAACCCGACCCACGGCACCCGAGCAACGCCCCCAAGCCTCCAAGAGCTCCGCGGCGGACACAGCAGCACAGCGGCGCAAGTCCAGCCGTGCTCAGCGCAGCCGTAGGAAAAACCCGCAGGCTCAAATGGCTCTTGCCGAACATCTGCGGGAGTTTCGCAACCGGTTGATCATTTCCGCCATTGCCACCGTGATCGGGATGGTGGGTGGTTTCTTCCTGTACTTCCCGTTCATGGAATGGCTCACCGAGCCCATCAAGCAACTCAACCAGCAGGAAAGTCGTGAGGCTTTCCTGAATTTCGGTGGAGTGGGCGGATCCTTCAACGTGATGGTGGAGGTTTCCATCATCTTGGGGCTGATCATTGCCAGCCCCGTGTGGCTGTATCAGCTGTGGGCTTTCATCACCCCGGCGCTGCACAAGAAGGAAAAGCGCTACGCCTACGGGTTTGTCATTGCCGCCGTGCCGCTGTTCCTGGGCGGTTGCTTCCTGGGCATCGTCACCATGCCCGCCGCGGTGTTCGCCCTGACGGCGTTCAACCCGGAAGACACGGGCAACGTGATCGAGGCCGTGCCCTATGTGCGCTTTGTGCTCCAGTTGATCCTGACCATCGGCTTGGCCTGTGTGTTGCCCGTGCTGCTGGTGGGCCTGAACATGCTGGGGATGCTCTCCGGACGAACTCTCCTCAAGGCGTGGCGCTGGGTGATCATCCTGGTGCTGCTCCTGGCAGCCATTGTGGCTCCGGGCCCGGACATGATGGTCATGTTCTACATTGCTGCACCCCTGATGGGTCTGTTCTTTCTGTCTGTGGGCGTCTGCTTGTTCAATGACCGACGCCGGGCCAAGAAGCGCGCAAAACAAGAAGGCGACTACTCCGCCGACAGCATCAAGGCCACGCCCACAGCTGACCTGAAGTAGTCCCACGGCGGATCGTGTACCCAGCACGTAGGGTTGAACCATGCCTTCTCCCTCCGAACGCTACGCAGCCGCCAAGAAACGTCAGGCAGAGGCCAAGACTGAGCTGGCCGCCTTTGCGGCTTCCCTGGATTTTGAGATGGATGATTTCCAGCTCCAGGGGTGCAGAGCCCTTGAAGCCGGGCGCGGAGTTCTGGTTGCTGCACCCACCGGTGCGGGCAAGACAATCGTGGGGGAGTTTGCCGTCCACTTGGCCTTGGCTCGCGGCCAAAAGGCTTTCTACACCACCCCCATCAAGGCTCTGAGCAATCAGAAATACCACGATTTCATGCGCCGCTTTGGGGCTGACCGGGTGGGGCTGCTCACCGGGGACACTGCGGTGAACTCGGATGCAGATGTGGTGGTGATGACCACTGAAGTGCTGCGCAACATGCTCTACGCGGGGTCCTCCACCCTGGCCAACTTGGGCTTTGTGATCATGGATGAGGTGCACTACCTGGCCGACCGCTTCCGCGGTGCCGTCTGGGAAGAAGTCATCATTCATTTGCCGGCCACCGTCCAGATGGCCTGCTTGTCCGCCACCGTCTCCAATGCGGAGGAATTCGGTGACTGGCTGGGGGCCGTGCGCGGTTCCACGGACGTGGTGGTCTCCGAACACCGCCCGGTGCCCTTGTGGCAGCACGTCCAGGTGGGCACCGAACTCATGGACCTCTTTGTGGATGATTCCACCGTGGAACATGTGGTGGATCGGCGTCGTCATGCGCGGGAGCGCGGCGACCATGACGGTCCGGCTGTCAATCCTGAGTTGATCCACTTGGCCCGCAGTCAGGCACCCGGTGGATACCGGGGTGGGCGCGGGCCGGGAGGACGGTCCCGGGACAGAATGGCCCGCCGCCAGCGCGGCCGGGACCGTTCCGCAGATTTTGGCGGGCGGGATCACCGCGGAGGCCAGAACCTTCGGATCTCCAGGCCGCATTTGATCAGGCGGCTGCAATCCGAAGAATTACTGCCTGCCATCACGTTCATCTTTTCCCGGGCTGGTTGTGATGATGCCGTCAAGCAGTGCTTGGCGGCTGACCTGTGGTTGACCACCGAATCGGAGCGCCAAACCATTCGCACCGTGGTGGCGGAGGCCGCGGCCACCCTGGATGCCTCAGATTTGGAGGTGCTGGGGTTCTACCCCTGGCGTGACGGGTTGTTGCACGGCGTTGCCGCTCACCATGCCGGACTGTTGCCCCTGTTCAAGGAAGTGGTGGAGCAGCTGTTCGCTCAGGGGCTGGTCAAGGCGGTTTTTGCCACGGAGACACTGGCACTGGGGATCAACATGCCCGCCCGGTCAGTGGTCCTGGAACGCTTGGACAAATTCAATGGGGAGTCCCGCGTGGACATCACACCGGGGGAGTACACCCAGCTGACGGGCCGTGCGGGGCGGCGTGGGATTGATGTTGAGGGCCACGCCGTGGTGCTGTGGCGGCCGGACATGGACCCCAACATGGTGGCTGGTTTGGCCTCCAAGCGAACGTACCCGTTGATTTCCAGTTTCCGGCCCACGTACAACATGTCCGTGAACCTCATGGCCCACTTTGGTGCCCAACGCTCCCGCACCATTCTGGAATCCTCCTTTGCGCAATTCCAGGCTGACCGCTCGGTGGTGGGACTGGCCCGTAAAGTACGGGCGCAAGAGGAAACTCTGGCTGGCTACCAGGAGGCCATGACCTGCCACCTGGGTGATTTCACGCAGTATGCCAAGCTGCGCCGCGAGCTCAAAGAGGCTGAAACCGCTGCTGCCTCATCCCGTTCACATGCCCGGCGCACCCAGGCCGCTGACTCACTGGCGCAACTACGCCCGGGGGATGTGGTGGAGGTGCCGCACGGGCGCAACCGGGGGTACGCCGTCGTCATCGCCGCCGATTCCCGGGCAGACCAACCGCGTCCCGTGGTGGTCACCTACGACTCCAATGTGCGGCGGCTGAACACTCAAGACCTGGATGGCACCATGGCCCCGGTGTCCTACGTGAAACTGCCGAACAAGCTACGCACGGACACGCTCAAAGACCGCAAGAACATTGCCGGATGGATGCGTCAGGCCCTCACGGACGGCAAGCCGCCGCGCGGAGGCCACGCTCACAACGACGACGCCCCCGGCCGGCCCCGCACCCCCATTCAGTTTGCGCGCAGCGAATCTGGTGCGGAGGCCCGCATTGTGGAGCTGCGGCGAGCGCTCCGGGAGCATCCCTGCCACGGGTGCAATGACCGTGAGAATCACGCGCGATGGGCACAGCGTTGGGATCGACTGCGCAAAGACACGGACGGTCTGCTGCGCCAGCTCAACAATCGTACGAATGCCGTGGCGGCGACTTTTGATCGGATCTGCGGTGTCCTGCAAACGCTGGGCTATCTGAGCGTGGCGCAGACCGGTTCGGGGCCGGACTCGGAAGAGCTGGTTCCCACGGCCGCTGGCGAACAGTTGCGCCATATTTACGGTGACCGGGATCTGCTCCTGGCCATGAGTGTGCAGGACGGGCTGTTCTCCGATTTGGATCCTGCTGCGCTGGCAGCAACGGTCACCTCCCTGGTCTACCAGGCCAAGCGGGAGGATGCAGGCATTCGCCCGGTGATGCCGCTTCCGGCCATGGAACGCGCCGTTGATGGCATGATCCGCAACTGGTCAATGCTCACTGACCAGGAGGAACTACACCGGGTCAAGACCACGGCCGAACCCGAGTTCGGTTTGGTCACCCCCATGTACCGGTGGGCACGTGGTGCCTCCCTGCACGTGACGTTGGATGAAACGGAACTGGCCGCGGGAGACTTTGTCCGGTGGACCAAACAGGTGATTGATCTGCTGGACCAGATGGCATCCATCACCACGCTTGATCCCGCGCTGCGCACCGGATGCAAACGTGCTGTTCAGCTGATCCACCGCGGTGTGGTGGTCCAATCCGTCCAAGAAGTACCCGAAGACACGAATGACTGACATCTCCATGCCCTCCCGCTCCGATTCCACGCCCGCACTGCTGCACAACGGCTCCGTCTACAGCCAAGCGGACCCTTTTGCCTCCGCCATGATCGTGGAAGCAGGTTCCACCAACCCGCACGCCCGCCAGGTGGTGTGGGTTGGCTCCGAACAAGCCGCCCGCGCCGTGCGCGATGATCGTATGACGGTCACTGACTTGGACGGGGACCTCCTCACCCCGGCATTCGTGAACAGCAGTACGGACGTGACCGCCGCCTCCCAGCCCTTGGCCCAGGTGCTGCAGACCGCAGCCAGTCAGGGTGTGGCCGCACTGGTACACACCGGAACAGACCTGGGACCGGAGGCACTGACGGATTCCGCCACGGACCGCCTGCCCACACTGTTTCACTCACCTACGGTGGATTCCGAACACCCCCGGGATGCTGTCGTTGACATCCTCAACGTGTGGGCGGCCTCAGACCAAAAACCCTTCACGGCCTCACCCCTGGTCGGCCTGCGGCTTCAACTTTCAGAGCGGGTGAAGCACACGGATCTGGCACAGTTCCTGACCTTGTGCATGGAGCACAGGCTGCGGCCCACGGTGGTGCTCAACACCGAGCGAGACACGGTGGCCCTGACCAGCGTGCTGCATCAGCTGGCCGCTGAGCGCGGGGAACGCCAGCTGAACGCCAGCGGTTTACGACTGGAGATCAGCTCAACCGTGGGCCTCCACCAGGTGCGCCACTTCCTCGATGGCATCAGCGGATACACCACAACGGTGTGCCTGGATCCGCTGGCCACGCAGGTGGCGGCCGAGTTCTATCGGCGGGGGACACCCGTGACCTTGGGCTGGCCGGACCCGGGCATGAACCCGTGGAGGGCCATGAAACAGTTGCTGAACCTCCCGGAGGCAGACCAAAGCATCTCCACCCGAGCCGCCTTCACCGCAGCCACCCGCGGTGCGTGGCGAGCACTCGGACGCGGTGGTCCCATGAGCGGCCAACTCGTCCCTGGAGCGCCTGCATCCTACGCCCGCTGGGAAGTCCAAGCGCTCATGGTGCAGGCCCCGTCCGGCACAGGTGCCTCCTGGAGCACCGATCCCCGTGCCCGAACTCCACTGCTGCCCGCGCTGGAGGATGAAGCACTACCTGTCTGCGTGGCCACTGAGGTCAATCCGATCGTTGCGTGAGACATGGCCTGTCGTGGCCGATCCATCCGCTCAGGCATGGCACAGTGAACCCAAATGGTTTGTCCGTAGGTCACCGCTGGATAGACTGGCCGCCTACTGCCGGACGGGCCGGGTGCCCTTGGAAAACATGTGCGTCACGTAGCCCACGGGCTCACGCACATGGCCCGAAGACACCCGGTCCGTTCAGCGGGTGCCGGCAGCCTGAATCCACGTACTTGCCTGGCACTCTTTGCGAAAGGAAACCAACCGCGTGCGGTCCCTCATCATCATCCCCACTTACAACGAACGTGAGTCCCTGCCCACCGTGATGGACCGCTTGCGGCGCGCGGTTCCGGCCGGAGACGTTTTGGTGGTGGACGACAACAGCCCCGATGGCACCGGCGACATGGCAGATGCCATGGCCGCAGCCGACCCCCAGATCCATGTGCTGCACCGCACCGAGAAGAACGGATTGGGCCAGGCCTACATTGCCGGCTTCAAATGGGGGATGGACAACGGCTACGACATCCTGGTGGAGATGGACGCCGACTGCTCCCACCAACCGGAGGAACTGCCCAAACTGCTGCAGGCCGTTGAGAACGGCGCTGATCTGGCCATCGGTTCGCGCTACGTGCCCGGAGGCTCCACCGTCAACTGGCCGTGGTACCGCCAGTTCATCTCCCGCGGTGGCGGCATCTACGCCCGCTTCTTCCTGGGCTCCAACATCCAGGACATCACGGCCGGATACCGCGCCTTCCGCGCCTCCACTCTCAAGGCCATTGACCTGGACACCGTCACCTCCCGCGGATACTGCTTCCAAATTGATCTGGGATGGCGCACCGAACTGGCCGGTCTGAAGGTGGTGGAAGTCCCCATCACCTTTGTGGAGCGTGCAGAAGGTGTGTCCAAGATGAGCGGTGACATCACCAAAGAAGCCATTGTGAACGTGGCCAAGTGGGGCACCACCGCCCGAGCCCGCGTTCTGCGGGACAAGTTCAACAACGCTCTGGGACGCTGAGCGCATACCCTACGACGACGCCGCCGGAACCTTGGTATTCAAGGTTCCGGCGGCGTCGTCGTAGGGCAAGCGGCTTGGCTGCGCCAGGTGAAGGTCAGGCGCGCCTTGCGCATTTCAGAGCGCGTGCTGCTCCCGGTAGAACTTCAAGCGCTGTTCCAGGATGTCTTCCAATTCCTCCGTGGTGCGGCGCTCCATCAGCATGTCCCAGTGGGTTCGCTGGTGCTTTTCGTTGGGGTTCTCAGGCTTTTCGCCGTTGACGATCACCGCTTCCTTACCGGATTTGGAGACCCACACGGAGGGAATCTCAGCTTCGGAAGCAAAGGTGACAAATACTTGCTCGCCATCCTCAGTGCGGTATTCCACGCGCTGCCGCGGTGCCGGCTCCACGCCGGCTTCGGACTCCATGGACTGTGAGCCCAGGCGCATGCCTCGCAGGCTGCGGTCACTCATCAGGTGCAACTCCTGTCAGTGGAAAACATGGTCAAACGTGAGTCAGCGGTCCAGTCTACCCGGGGCGGTGTGAACAGAGCCCACCCGTCTCAGTACGGGCCACTGATCTCAGGATCATTCAACGCCTTCACCGCAGCCTTTGTTCCCGGGCTGCCGCACTCCACACCACGTGGCCCATCCCAACACTGGAGAACTGGAGCTGGGCACAGAAAAGGGTCCCTCGTGATCTGCACGAGGGACCCTTTCAGGGTTCATCGGTGAGTATCCACTCAGCGGGCGGCAGGGCGGTCGTCGTCGTTGTGATCCGGGACGATCCCGTAGGTCTCCTGGTGCTCGGCTGTGAAGGGGGAGTCCTTGCCGGCGCCTCGACCACTGTTGTCGCCGGGGATCGGGGCATCCAGGTCCACGGGAGCATGTGGGTCAATGGTTTCCGGCTCCGGAATGGTGAAAGCATCCGGGTCGGCAACCGCGGTGGAGGGCTTCAGGTCTTCGTCCGTGACTTTCACGGTCTCCGACTTCACGATCCCGTCATCAGCCTTGGCGGCCTCCCGAGCTTCAGCCTCAGCTTGTTCCTCTTCCTCCATGACATCGCCCCAGTCGCGGCCCTGATCGGGCTTGCCCAGGAACTCACCCACGCCGCGCAGGGCATCGCCCAGTTCAGCGGGGATCATCCACACCTTGTTCGCGGAACCTTCGGCCACCTTGGGCAGGGTCTGGATGTACTGGTAGGCCAGCAGCTTCTGGGTGGGCTTGGCGCGGTGAATCGAATCAAAGACCTTCTGGATGGCCTGAGCCTCACCGTCAGCGCGCAGGATGGCTGCCTTGGCGTCACCTTCTGCGGAGAGCACCGCTGCCTGCCGCTCACCTTCGGCGGTGAGAATCTGGGACTGCTTTTGGCCCTCAGCCGTCAAAATGGCTGCACGGCGGTCACGCTCGGCGCGCATCTGCTTTTCCATGGAGTCCTGGATGGACGGCGGGGGAGTGATCTCCTTGATGTCCACGCGGGAGACCCGCAGGCCCCAGCGACCGGTGGTGGAATCCAGCACGCCACGCAGCTCCGCGTTGATCTTGTCACGCGAGGTCAGGGTTTCTTCGAGGTTGAGGCCACCCACCACGTTACGCAGGGTGGCCGAGGTGAGTTCATCCACGGCGTGGATGTAGTTGGTGATCTCATAGGTGGCTGCCCGAGGGTCGGTGACCTGGAAGTACACCACCGTGTCGATCCCCACCACCAGGTTGTCCTCCGTGATCACGGACTGGGACGGGAAGGACACCACCTGTTCACGCAGGTCAATCAGGGGAAGCAAGCGGTCAATGAAAGGCACAAGAATGTGCAGCCCCGGATTCAGGGTGGCCTGGTACTTACCCAGGCGTTCTACGATGCCGGCACGTGCCTGCGGGATGATGCGCACTGCTTTCAGCAGTGTCACCACCGCCAGAATGATCAGCACCGCCAGCAGGATCAGCAAAACCATGGTGTTTCCTTTCGGATGGTCTAGGTGGTCTGGATGGTCTGTGTGGATGAAGTGGGCTCAGGGGATGAGGTGGGCCATGAGCTCTGGTCCCGCCAGGCAGCCCGTTTTAGGGGGTGGCGCGTAGCGGTTCAGGCTTCCACCGTTGGCCCGGCAGGTCGTAGTGGCACGTGGGTCACCACAACCGTGGCGCCGTTGACCCGTTGAACAAAAACCTGTTGATCCACCTGATATTGGTGATCGCCCTCGGCCCGCGCGGTCCAGACGTCCCCGTCCAAGCGAACAAGTCCGGTGTGGGCAGTCACCGGCTCCAACACCAGGCAAGGCTGTCCGGGCAAACGGTCGGTGTTGGAGAGCGCATCCGATCCCGGGGCTTGATGCAATCTGCGCAGCAGGCGGGGTCGGATGGCAAAAATCAACAGCACCGAAACTGCCGCAAAGGTCAGAACTTCCAGGATGAGATTTCCACCGGAGACCGCAGACAAGATGGAGGCGGCCAACGCACCACCGGCCAGCATCAGGAAGGTCAGATCTAAGGTGAGGATCTCCACCACACCCAACAGCAGAGCGATGATCAGCCAGATCACCCAACCGTTCATCAGGATCCATTCCAACACTGGTTCTCAGTCCTCCTGTTCGGGTGCGGCCACCTGGCTGTGTTCCGTCTGGTGCCGCGTCCATTCACCGCAGATGCAGAGATGTTTACATCTGTAATCACCATCTAATCATTGCCTGTCGTCTGGATCACGCTCACACACCCCATCAGATCATGTGACACCAAGTTGTGACACATGCGGGGGTTGCGCTCTGTGCGGAGCCTCCATCTCCGGTGCCTTCTGAGACAAAGCCCACCGGAAAGACTCTGTTCATCTTGCGTTCACCTTCCTAAGCTGGTGCAGTCATACAACGTCGCGCTGCCAGGAAATCAGGGGAACACCGTGCGAATTTTCACGCCCATTGCGGCAACAGCCGCCGGGGCTTGCCTGACTGGCATGGCCGGGGGACTGCTGGCCCTGTCCACGGCGCAATCCCGTCTGCCGTCGATCATGGCTTGGCTCATGAAGCCTGAACCTGACCTGGATGGGAAAGTGGTTCTGGTCTCCACCGGGATCAAGCACTCTGGCGACCACGACCCTGCGCAGGCTTGGCGCAAAACGTTGACCGCCGAGCATCACGGGGCCGTGCTGATTGATCTCCGGCTTCCTGCAGGTGCGGGGGAGAAGCAACACCGCCACATGCATGACTTGGCCCAGCGCATTCCGGCTGACCTGCGGCGCGAGTTCACCCCGGATGGTCTCCTGACGACTCACCGGTGATCTCACCCAGGACATCCACGCGTGGTGGGCGCAGGATGCTGCGGGCCACATTGCGGTAGTCGTAGCGGTCCAGGAGGCGGGCGGCTGTGTGGTCGTCGATGTCATAGGCATGTGCCAGCAGCCGTACATTTTCCGTGTAAAAGGCGTGCAGCTTATCCACGCCACGGATGAAATCCAGTTCTTTACTCATGGCCCGGACCTTTCCGGTTGTAGAAGGGCCGCCCAATTTTGGGCGCACTGGGGATCAACGCTAACCCTCCAGCCCTCGCCCCAGAAGGGGAGCGGCACGCTTCTCAGATGAACATTTGTGGTCGCACTGCCGGTGTGCGCTGCCCGGGGCGGTTCTGCTGCCTGAGTGCGCCTGGGGCACCGCTCACACCGACCATTGCCATCACCGTGGGATCGGGCGGCGCCACAGGAGAACCTCGGCATCAACAGTCCCAGGAACTTTTGTGACACCGACTTGTTCAAACCCTTGGCGCGCGTAATAACGCTTCAACGGTTCATTCGAGGCGGCACAGTCCAATCGCAACCATTCGGCACCGCGGCTAAAGCCCTCAGCGCTGGCCCAGTCCAGAAGGTGCGTACCCAAACCGCGGCCAGCGTGGGCTCGATCCACCATCAAGCCGTGCACATACACAGAGGTCGGGGGACGCTCCGGCCAGAAGTCGTCGTCCACATCCTGCAACCGAACAGCTGCGTAAACAATCTTGCTGGATTCCACCGTGGGTTCATCCACAACAACATGCCACAATCCGGCTCTGACCTGGCTTGCCACAGTCTCCTCGGTCAGTGATCCAGCGGGCCACTGGTCAACGCAGTGGCTGGCCAGCCACTGTTCAAGTCTGCGCCGGAGACACCAAATGCCGTGAACATCTGCGGGCTGTGCTGGCCTCACATGGAAACTGGTCACAGGCATTCCACCTTCGGGACTATCTAAGCTGGTCTACGCAAACAAGGCACCGGACTGTATCCGCTGCCGACCAGGTGGCGTCAGATCATTGTCCTTGGCATGACGCCACGCTGACGCAACGTGGTGACCAGACACGTCGATTCGTGGCAAGGTCACGCCTGAGTGTTGATACGCCGATAATCTACATTATGTAAAGTGCTGCTGATCAGGACTCTCTGTGAAAGCTGCCGATCAGTGTCCTCTCTCACTCAACTTGTCCTCTCTCGCACTAGACATGTCCACCTACGGATGGATAAGGTCAGTCTGACCTAAAGTTTCCAAGGTGGAGGTGCGAGCGTGGCGGTCAAGCAGCGAACACTTCCGGCGAACGTCACGGACACGACGCTCGTGCTGTGGTCGTCCGAGGATGCTGGCTGGCAGTCGCAGCCCATCGACGCGAGCATGTCCAATGTTCGGTTGGATGATGCGCGGCCAGCCCGCGAGTTCGCCGCGTGGCCCGGAAAGCGGAACTACGAAGGACTGTGGTGGTCGTCGACCACCCGCTCACACGTGGGGTTCGAGTCTCTACTGGAGCGGGATGCGCTCCTCTGGTTCGACTGGGACGCCGACGTGGTGGGCGTCAGCAGCCAGCCTGTCGCGTTCCTCTGGCCGAAAGGCACGCCTGGTCACAAGTCGCATGTGCCCGACTACTTCGTGCGACTTGCGAACGGTGACGGGAAGATCGTTGATGTGCGGTCTCCCTCTGGACAGACGGAGAAGGCGCTGGCCCAGTTCAGCCTGACTCGGGCCGCGTGCGAGACAGCCGGTTGGCAGTATGAGGTGTGGGGCGGGCTTCCCGACGACGTCGCGCCCGCGCTGCGCTGGCTGTCCGGTTATCGGCAGGACCGATGCGCTCCCTCTCCTGAAACACGCGACCGGCTCATCGCGGCGTTCCGCACGGGCATCCCCCTCAGCAAGGGCGTGGAGCAGGTCGCCCGGTTTGCGCCCGTGTCAGCCGAGCTGATCATTGCGAACGTCTACCACCTTCTGTGGACTCACACGCTCACGACTGACCTCACCTTGCCGCTGTCGCTGAACACACAGGTGGTGGCCGCATGAAGTCGGTACGGCTGTGGGATTTCATCCAGTTCGACGGTGACTCGTGGCAGGTCGTTGCCCAGGAAGGCCCGACGCTCGCGCTGAAGTCGCTGACGACTAACCGCATTCGCAAGGTCGCAGTCAGCGTTCTCCTTGACGACGAGTCCTACCTGCCTGACTCCCCCATGATGCTGCCCGACATGGCGGGGCTGTCCGTTTACGAAACGCTCGACCCGTCGGCAGCCGCACGCGTTCGGTTCCTTCACACTCACGTCCACGAGGTGCTCTACGGCAAACCGCCGTCTGACCCTGACATTCCCGACGCCGCCGACGACGACCCGAACTCTGTCTCCGCGGACGCACAGGCGCCTCGCCCTGAGTACGACAGCAGCGTCCCGTTCATGGAACGAGTGCACGCCAAGGTCGCCGAACTTGCCGCAGCGGGTACGCCCATGACGGAGCGGACGCTCCGTCGGCACACCTACGCGTACCGGGACAAGGGCGTCGCGGGTCTTGTGGACGGTCGATCCACCAAACCAACGGGCACGACCGGCCGCGTTGACCCGCGCGTTGTCTCCCTCATCGAAGCGGAACTACGCGGACAGACCGATCAGTCGACCGGCACACGTTCACGGGTCATCAACAACGTCACCCGCGAGGCAACGCTCCAAGGGCTCCCCATCCCATCCCGCGCGACCATGTACCGCGCGATCGGTGTCCTCGAAGGCAACCGGCATCCGTTCGGGGACGCCACAACGCGCCGCTCCCTCGGAAACCGACCAGACCGCACGTTCGGCGGTCGCACACCATCCCGACCGGGCGAGCTCATGGAGATCGACTCCACACCCCTCGACCTCATGGTGGTCTACCCAGACGGGACAACAGGACGCCCCGACCTCACCATCCTGTTCGACATCGCCACCCGCACCCTGTCCGCGACCATGCTCCGTGCCGACGCGACCAAGTCCGTTGACGTGGCAGCGTTCCTGCTCGCCAAAGCGCTCACCCCCCTGCCCATGCAACCCGGCTGGGACGCCTCCATGACGTTCTCCCGCAGCATCCTCCCGCCCGGCGTGCTCATGGACGCCGACGACCTCGCGGACAAGATCGCAGCCAGGCCCATCATCCAACCCGAATCCATCACCATCGACCGGGGCAAGGTCTACGTCGGCCAAACCTTCACCGCAGCCTGCCAACGCCTGCAAATCAGCGTCATCAAGTCCGCGCCTAGAACCCCCACCGACAAGCCCCACATCGAGCGGCTGTTCTCTGCCGTGAACACGCTGTTCGTGCAGTACCTGTCCGGGTACACCGGACGCTCAGTGACTAGGCGTGGGAAAGACCCTTCCACGGAGGCGGTGTGGACGCTGCAGGAGGTGCAGAACCTCCTTGACCAGTGGGTTGTCGCCGAATGGCAGAACCGACCCCACCCCGGACTGCGTCACCCTGCCATGCCACGCAAGGACCTGACCCCGAACGAAATGTACGCCGCGCTCGCAGGCGTTGCCCCGCCCGTGCACGTCACGTTTGAAGCCGCCGACTACCTGGAGCTGCTGCCGATCACCTGGCGTGGCGTTCAGCCGTACGGAATCAACTTCGCCGGACTCCGCTACGACTCCCCCGACCTGCACCACCTCCGCGGTCGACCCTCCGGTCTGAAAGGCAACGCGAACGGACGCTGGGAGATCCGCTACGACCCCGGCCGGTTGAACAACATCTGGGTGCGCGACCGCATTGCGGGCACGTGGATTGAAGTGCCGTGGACGCTCGCGAAACAGGCGCCCCCGTTCTCCTATGACGTGCTCAAAGCCGCACAGGCCGCCCTCGACCGTCGCGACGAGAACAACCCCGTCAAGGTCCTCGAAGGCATCTACCGTATCCAAACCCGCGACGCAGGTTTGACGGCCAAGGAACGCCGTGCGGCCCGCCGCTCCGCCCTCGCAGAACCCCTCATACCCGACACGCCTCCGCCCGCGCCAACAACCGTCGAAACCGACAACACGGACCCCGCTCCCCCGCCCGAACCGGAACCCCCTAAGCAGGGACCGGACGAGCAGACACGACCGCGCCGCACCCGACGGCTCAACTAGGAGAACCACATGGCGATCCCCGACACCCTCCAAGCCTGGCGCGAGTACGTCACAGACGCACCCGTTGAACCCGCCCGCCTCGGCCCAGCCCAACTCGAAGCCCTCTCCCCCACCGAGAAGGCCGACTATGACGAGCAGCGGATCGCGTTCCTTGACGGAAACATCGTGCTGTCCACACCAGACACCGACGCGATCGACCTGAACACGCGGCTGCTCGTCGGATCGCTCGCGTCGAAGAAGTTCACCGCACGCCCCGGTCTCGCCGTCTCCGGCCCTTCCACTCTCGGCAAGTCCACCGCGACCATGTGGATCGCGAAACAGCACGAAACGCGCATGAGGGCCAGGACCAGCCGTGAAAACGACGACGGTTACGCCCCCGTCGTTTACGTGCCCACCCCCGCAGGGACCACCACGAAAGGCATGATGGCCGCATTCTGCCAATGGCTGGGCCTACCCATGCACCGCCAAGCAACCGCGCAGGAACTAACCGAACAAGTCATCACCGTACTCCGCGAACTGGGAACGAGCATGGTTCTGCTAGACGAGATCCACAACCTAAAAACACGCTCCACCACCGGCGCCGACGCGGCGTCCGCATTGAAAGGGTTCGCTGAGCGCCTCGACGCGGTGTTCGTGTACGTCGGCATCGACCTTCCCACCTCTGACCTGTTCACCGGCACCATCGGCGCTCAGCTCGCCGGCCGCGTCACGATGTATGAGATGCAGTCGTTCGGGCACGGGACGCAGCAGCAACGAGACGACTGGGCTGACCTGGTCGTCGCTGTCGAAGAACTCCTCCCCCTCGCCAAACACAAGAACGGCACGCTTGAGGGCATGTCCAGTTACCTGTACGACCGGACCGGCGGGTCCATTGGGTCGCTGCGCCTGCTCGTGTCTAAAGCGGCCCAACTCGCGATGGAGGACAAGAGTGAGAAGATCGATCGCGCCAAACTTGACCGGATCCGCATAGACCAGAACGCGGAAGGGCAACTCCGCGCGGCGGCGCTCCCTTCCCCGCGGGACGGGCGGGCAAGGCTGAAGCGAGCCCAATGACTCTCACTCCGTTGCCCGTACCGACCCGCTTGTACGGCGGGGAGGACGTGGACACATACGCCCGCCGGGCAGCGGGGCGAAACGGCACGGACGTGCGCCTGATCGAGAAGGCACTGTGGGACAGACGGATCGTCCGTTCACTGTCACGACGGCACCCCGACCGGCTCCAAGCGTGGCGCGAGCTCGGCGCCCTGCACCCGTCAGCTTTCACGGTGCCACAGGTGCTTATGGGGGAACGTGTCACGGACCGACTTCTGTGCCTGCAATGCGCGAGCGGGCAGGAAGCTTACGGGCGTCTCCCCACCCAAGGACAGGTTTGCGTGCGGCACAAGCGATGGATGGGTAGCACCGATCAGCCGCGCCTCCATTCGTTTCCCGCAGCGCTCACTGCCGAGCGACACTATCGGGCTACTCTCGCGACGCGCCTTGTGCTGTTCGACAGCGCCGCCATGACCATTGCCGCCGAATGCGCGCGAATGGCGGTGTCGCCTACGACGATCACTACCCGCCAAGAGACAAGCGGTGGTCTGCCCGTCGACGCCGTCCTCTACCCGGAGCAGGTCGCGTTCGCGCGCGTTCTCACCCGCGGGAGCTTGCTGGCATGGGCCACAGACCCCGCCACAGACCCCGTCGATGTCCGCAGCGCACTCGACGCGGAAAGCCGCCGGATCGTGCCCGCCACCGAGGACAACGAACCGTGGCGCGCGTCCACTCGGATGCAGACTGTCTTGTTCGCCCTCCGGTCGCACAGACGCCAGCAGTACCTCGCGCCGGGCGCCGCGGTTCAGCCCGACCGGTGGAACTTGCTCAGGCACTCTGACGAGTTGGGCCTACCCGCTGCTGTCGCGGGCGTCCTCTCCGCTGTCGGGTAAGCGCCAGACTGCGCCGGGAACCGGCGGGATCACTGTGCCGACCAGCGAGGCGCGCAGCACACGTACCAGCGGCGACTCCCACGCGTAGAAGTCCTGTGCCTCCCCGTCCTGTCGCCCCGACACACCCTTCACGTCCCAGATGCCCAGCACCATCCCTGCAGGGATCATGCCCTCCGCGAGACCCAACCCGGCCACAACCGCCAAGTAGGCCGGGTAGTCGTCGCCGCGGTGGCGCAACGACGCATACACGTTCGACTTAAACCCCACCTTCACACGGTCTAAAGAGTCCAACGGGTCAGCTCGCAACATCTCCTCCACAGAGGCGAAACCGTCTAACCGACTGAGAGAAACAACGAGCGTGTCCTGGTCAGCAGGCAGCACCCCCGCCCGGACGAACACCACCCGATCCAACGTCTCCCCCGAGTACGTGAAACCGGGGCGCCCACGGAACGCAGCGCCCCCGAAGGGCGAATCTTCCCAGTCGACCTCATCCACGAGCCCCGAACCCAAATCGACGGACTCCGCACCCCACGCCCCGTGATCAGCCAAAACCTCCACCGCGGGCGGGCTGCCCTGATCAAAAAGATCCTGCACCACCGCGTGCGTCGGTGTCCCCCGCAGGTCCTCTCCCGACGCAAGCCACGACGAGTCGAGGACCGCTGGCACGGGGCTGCCGACAATCTCAGGATGCGGCCGCGTAGTGATCACCCTCCGGTTACCCGTTTCGGAGACGTAGACGAGCCTGTACAGCAACCAGCGCGGGACGGGGACGGGCACAACCCACAGTCCACACTGACACGCCTCCAGGGACCAGCCGACTCGCCGAACGAGTCTCCCCGGCCTCCTACGATCAGAGAGTGACCGCTGACCTTTTCATCTCCTACGCGTGGACCTCCGACCAACACCGCGAGTGGGTGCGCTTGCTCGCAGCGAACCTCAAAGCCATTGGATATGACGTGCTCGTAGACGCCGACGTGGACTACGGGGACAGCCTGACCGGGTTCATGCAACGCGCAACGGACAGCCGACACGTCCTACTCGTCGTGGACGAGAACTACGTCTACCGCGCGGACCACCTCCCAGACAGCGGCGTCGGCATCGAGAACGGCTGGTTCAAGACCGCCTACGAGGACAAACCGCCGACATGGCTTTCAGTCGTGTTCAAGGACAACCCCGGATTCTCGCTGCCTGCGTGGCTAGCGCCCGAGATGCCGAAGGGCCACCCGTTCGTCGCTGACCCGACCAACGGACGGTTCCCCGGCAGTGAACAGGTCGAAGAGCTTTGGCGATGGATGGAGGACCTTCCCGCGAACCGTGACCACGCCACGTCCATAGCGACCCTGCGAGCGCGCAGCGTCCGGCTGGAGACGATCGATCGCGAGCGGGACCCCGCCTCCTGGGCCGACCCCGCGACTGAGGGAGAGGTCGACTTCGCTTACGAGCGAAGCCCCGGCCGGACCTATCGTCTGGGGTGCGGGGAGTTCGAGTTCGCGTTCTTCATCTCAGGTTGCGGGGCGCAGTCCGTGTACGTCCTCAAGGACTACATCCACGCAGTCGGGCTGAACCTCTCGGGAGCCACCCAGCACGAGGAACTGGCCTCGCAGCTCACACCGGGGCGCAGTGTCGTCGCGCACGTCGGGCAGCAGATCATCCTGCAGAACCAGCAGGGCGCCCTCTGCCTCGTCGACCTGCTCGCCGTTCAGCGTGAGGTGACCCAGCCGGATTACATACCTGCCTCAGTGCGTTTCCGGTACCGCATCCTGACCGACTCCTGACGCTCACCTTCTAGGACGAACGACCCGCGGTCAGCGTGCCCTGGCCGATTCTGTCGGTGCCCTTACCTAGACTCGACCAGAGCAACAAGCCCCGGCGCGACAGCGCCACGAGAGGAAACCCCGACGTGTCACGGCTGACCGACCTGCTCGCCCAGGCAAAAGCGAAAGACCCCACCCTGGGGGCTGACTTGGAAGCCGAGATCCGAGTGCTGCAGGAACGCCGCCCGTTCGGCCTGAACTTCGAGCGCCACCAACCTGAAGCCGTCGAGCTGCCGGGCCGCCCTGTACGCAAAGGCGACAAGGTGCGCGTCCTTCCGCCCCGTGAAACAACGACGCGCGGCGACCAGCGGCTTTGGCGGGTGACGCGGGTCGAGACCGTGGACGAGGACCGGATCGCGCACGTCGAGCTCACCGGACCTGACGGCGCATCCGAAACCCAGGTCGTGTCCGTGGAAGACATCGTGGTCGTTGCCGAGTTCCGCGACCCCATCTACCCCGGCCTCGTGTCCACCGGCAGAGTTGAGCGGGGCGGCCCGGACAAGCCGTTCCATACCGTGATCAACGCGGAGAACTATCACGCATTGCAGACCTTGCTGTACACCCACCGCGGCCAGGTTGACTGCATCTACATCGACCCGCCGTACAACTCGGGGGCGAAAGACTGGAAGTACAACAACGACTACGTGGACGGTGAGGACCTGTACCGCCACTCTAAGTGGCTTGCGTTCATGGAACGCCGGCTGTTGCTCGCCCGAGAACTCCTCGATCCTACCGATTCAGTGCTCATCGTCGCTATCGACGAACGCGAGTTCGCCCGCCTGTCACTGCTAATCGACCAGACCTTTCCGGGCGCTCGCGTCCAGATGGTGTCGACCCTAATCAACCCGAAGGGGGTTAGCCGCGGCGGATTCCGGCGGGCCGACGAGTACCTCTTCTTCGTAATGTTGGGCGCCGCAGTACCCGCACGGTTGCCACTTTCAAGAGAGTGGTCTCCCTCCCCAAAGGCGGCCTACGGCAGCGACACCGTCGCGGCTGTTGACGAGGAAGGCACCGATAACAGGCGCCGCGAGCCGGGATGGTCCTCCATGATGCGCCGAGGGTCGAACTCAGCCCGCAAGGACCGACCGACCATGTTCTACCCGATCTACTCAGACCCCGAGGGCCGACAGATTAAGTACGTCGGTGAACCGATCCCGGAGGGTGAGCGCGTTGCCCCAAGGATCGAAGGGCTGGTGCCCATCCTGCCGCTCCGTAGGAACGGGAGTGAGGGACGATGGCAGGTCGGTGCTGATGAGCTCCGTACCCGGATTGGTCAGGGACGTGTGCGTCTCGGTCGGAAGACCGACTATGGGTTCGTGGTCAACTACCTCTCCGACGGGGCGTATGCCGAGGTCATGTCCGACAGGTACCAGATCGAGGGGCGCGCTGCTGACGGGTCATTGGTTGCATGGTCTCTCCCCAGTGAGGGCGAAGACGAGCGGGTTGCCCCGACCCAGTGGAAGGTGACGAGCCACAACGCGTCCGAATACGGGTCCACGCTGCTGTCGGCGTTCATCCCCGGCAGGTCATTCCCGTTCCCCAAGTCACTCTATGCAGTCGAGGACTCGCTTCGCTTCTTCGTGAGTCATAAGCCCAACGCCACGGTGCTTGACTTTTTCGCTGGATCGGGGACGACCGCGCATGCAGTCATGCGTCTCAACCACGCCGACGGGGGCCGCCGTCAGGCGATCGTGATCACGAACAACGAGGTCAGCTCAGACGAGCAGGCAGGGTTGCGCAAGAAGGGGCTAAGGCCCGGAGACGAGGCGTGGGAACGACTTGGCATCTGCGATTACGTGACGAAGCCGCGCATTCGAGCTGCCGTGACAGGCGAGACCCATGATGGGAAGCCGGTCAAGGGGGATTACAAGTTCATCGACGAGTTCCCCCTTTCGGAGGGTTTCGAGGAGAACGTCGAGTTCTTCGATCTGACCTATGAGTCACCGTGGCGGGTCGCACGGAACCGTGACTTCGCGATGGTTGCGCCGTTGCTGTGGCTGCGCGCGGGGTCGCGTGGCCGTCGGATTGACTCAGTGCCGGAGGAGGGTTGGGACGTGGCCGACACATACGGCGTGCTAGTGAATCTGGACGCGGCGAAGGACTTCACGCGGACCGTCTCGGACGCGGAGGTTGGGTTGGTGTTCGTGGTCACGGACGACGACCGGCGGTTCCAGATGGTCGCCAAGTCGTTGCCGGAGACGGTGAACGTGGTGCGCCTGTACGAGTCGTACCTGCGAAACTTCGAGATCAACACGGGCAGGCGGTGACGGCGTGCGGTACACCCTGAAGGACTACCAGCAGGACGCGGTCCGCGACATTCTCTCCAACCTGGCCGAGGCGCGGGAGATGTTCCACAACCCGCGCTTGCGGCGCACCAGCCAGTTCGCTCTGACGGCGACGACAGGTGCGGGTAAGACGGTGATGGCCGCGGCGGTGATTGAGGCGTTGTTCTACGGGCACGACGAGCTCGGGTTCGAGCCGGACGAGTCCGCGGTGGTGTTGTGGTTCTCCGACGACCCGAACCTAAACGAGCAGACCCGGTTCCGGTTGCTCGCCGCGTCCGACGAGCTGACCCACTCCGACCTGCGCGTGATCGCGCACCCGTTCAGCGAGGAGAAGCTTTCCCCCGGCAAGGTGTACTTCCTGAACACTGACAAGCTCACCAAGACCTCCCGTCTCACCCGTGGGCACGACGCCGGGGATGAAGATAACCAGATCCCGGACCTGCGTGCCTCCGTGCGACCGGATCTCCAAGGTTTCACCATCTGGGACACGCTCCGGAACACTATTGAAGACCCCAACCTCACCCTCTACATGGTGTTGGACGAGGCACATCGTGGGTTCGGGACGAAGGCGTCGGCGGACAAGCCCACCATCCTGCGTCGGCTAGTGAACGGCCATGCGGAAGTGCCGCCGATGCCGGTCGTGTGGGGTGTCTCCGCGACCGTGGACCGGTTCGAGCAGGCGATGAAAGCCGCAGAGGTTGCCGCGTCGAGGCGGGGCTTGGACCGAGTGCAAGTGGACCCTGCACGGGTGCATGCGTCCGGCCTGTTGAAGGACACGATCGTGCTCGACATCCCGGCCGAGACAGGCGTGTTCGACACGGTGCTTCTGACCCGTGCGACGCGCAAGATCAAGGAGTCCACTGCCGCGTGGGCGGAGTACGCGGCAGTGCACGCTGACCAGACCGGTGACGGCAGTAAGACCGACCCGGTGGTGCCGCTCATGGTGTTGCAGATCCCGAACACGCCCGACCCGGACACGGTGGCGCGGGCGTTGGACGTGGTGTTCGACGAGTGGCCTGAGCTCGGCGGGGACGAGGTCGCGCATGTCCTCGGCGACCACACCACGCAGACGTACGGGCCGTACGCGGTAAGGCACATCTCGCCGGAGCGGGTGCAGGATGACACGAGCGTGCGCGTGCTCATCGCGAAGGACGGCATCTCCACCGGGTGGGACTGTCCCCGCGCGGAGGTGCTCATGTCGTTCCGGCCCGCGAAGGACGCAACCCACATCACCCAGCTTCTCGGCCGGCTCGTCCGCACCCCGTTGGCGATGCGCATTGAGGGGAACGAGGTCCTGAACAGCGTGGAGTGCATCCTGCCGTTCTTCGACCGGAAGACCGCAACTCAGGTCGTGCAGATCCTTACCGGAGAGCTGGACGGGTTCCCCGACCCGACAGGCCGGCGTGTCCTCATCCGCCCGGAGACGATGACGCCCAACCCGGACGTACCGGACTCCGTGTGGGACGCGCTCGTGTCCCTTCCGTCGCAGTCGCTGCCACGGAAGGGCGCGAAGCCTGTGAAGCGGCTGACCGCGCTCGCGCACGCCCTCGCCGTCGATGGTCTCAGACCCGATGCCGGCGCAGACGCACACAAGGAGATGCACGCCGTCCTGAACGGCGCGGCAGCCCGCCACAAGGAGAAGCTCGACGCCGCCGTGTCGGAGATATGGACCGTGCACGGGGAGGCTGTCGCAGGGCACCATGGGCAGACGGGCGTGTCGCTGGACAGGTTCACTGAGGTCGCGGATGACAGGTCGATCCGGGATGCTTACAGGCAGGCCGGTCGGGTGTTCTCCCCCGACCTGGCGGGCACGTACGTGGACCTGCTCGCTGGACCTGACGACGACCAGGACGACGACGGGCTGCGGGACGCGTACGTGCAGGTCGCCGCCCTCGCGCTCGTGCCCGAGGTCGGTGATGACTTGGACCGGGAAGCCGAGAAGCTCACCAGGGAGTGGTTCGACCAGTACCGGGTCGCGATCAAGGATTTAACCCCGGAGCGGCAGGCCGTCTACAACGACATTCGCGCCATGTCCGTCGACCCGCAACGCATGGACCTGACCCGGCCTAAGAACGCGCTCGTGGAGACCGCCTACCCGCCCGAGACCGAAGACTCCGAGCCCAAGCCCATGCCCACCCGGCCCAAGCATCTCCTCGCGGGAGCGGACGGCCAGTACCCCGTCGGCACGCTTAACGACCTGGAACTTGAAGTGCTCGACCGTGAACTGGCACGGCCCGGCGCCGCCGGCTGGTACCGCAACCCCGCCCGGTCCGCCCAAGACTCCCTCGGCATCGCCTACAAGGACGCGCAAGGCACGTGGAAGACCATGAGACCCGACTTCGTATTCTTCGACCACACTGGGCCCGGAGTGCGCGTTTCCATCGTTGACCCGCACGGCCACCACCTGTCCGACGCGCTCGTGAAACTGCGCGGGCTCGCAGCGTTCGCCGCCGAGTACGGAGAAGAGTTCCACCGCATCGAAGCCACCTCACGCACAGGCGACCAAACCCGCGTGCTCGACCTGAAGAACGCGCATGTCCGCGCGGCAGTGGACGCAGCAGGAGACGCCAAGTCACTCTACGAGTCCCCCGTAGCGGGGAACTACTGAGACCGATTCCCTGCTCCGCAGCGCGGGAGGGGCGGGCTGTCGGTCCGACGTCGTAGATTTTTACCGACGGGCGGCACGTCCGTATGACCAGCGAGAGGTGAGTCGGCATGGACCTGATCCGGGCGAGGGTGTCCAACTACAAGTGCGTTCTGGACTCGGACTGGTTCAGACTGGAGCCTCTGACGTGCCTTGTCGGCAAGAACGAGTCCGGCAAGACAGCCGTTCTTGAGGCGCTGGAGAAGCTGTCGTCGGCTCGTCCAGAGCGTGCCGACTTCTCGTCGACGGACTTCCCTCGGGTCTTGGGTGAGCCGAGCGGCGAGACCGCGATCGAGGCGGTATTCGCCTTGTCCGACCACGAATACGAGTCGCTGGCCGACATCGCTGGTACTGAGGACGCCATCACGAGCCGTGAGGTGACCGTCAGCAAGGGGTATGACAACACGTTGGAGTGGAGCCTTCCGCTGGATCACGCCGCATGCGTGCGAGTGCTGGTGGATGATTCGGGACTGGCCGATGATGAGTCAGAGGCCCTCGCCGGGTGCAACACTGCGAGCGCCCTCATCAAGGCGCTCTCCGAAGTTGCGGAACCGAGCGCGCGACAGACGGCCTTCCTCACCGAACTAGTCGAACGGTTCCCGGCTAAGAGCCTCACTGGGACGGTAACCCGCTACCTGGAACAGCACCTTCCGCTGTTCGTGTACTACTCGAACTACGACCGCCTTCCGGGTCGCGTGAGCATCAACCAGCTCCAGACGCACGTGAAGAACAACACCGTCGAGTCACTCACCGGCGGGCCCGTCTTCCTATCGCTCCTGTCGATGGTTGGCCTGTCCCTCGATGATTTGGTGAGTGCCACGTCGTGGGAGCCCCTCGTCGCGAAGTTGGAGTCCGTAGCCGCCCGGACCTCTCGGCAGATCTTCAAGTACTGGTCGCAGAACAAAAACCTGAAGGTCCGCTTCATGCCCCATGCTGGTTACCCCGGCGACGACGCACCCTTCAACACGGGTAACGTGTTCGAGACGCGTATAGAGAACACCCGGCACGACGCGACCATCATCCTCGACGAGCGCAGCACAGGCTTCGTGTGGTTCTTCTCGTTTCTCGTGTGGTTCTCAGAGGTGCAGAAGCAGCACGGGGACAACTTGGTCGTGTTGCTGGACGAGCCCGGTCTTACCCTGCACGCCAAGGCGCAGCACGACCTACTGCGGTACATCAGGGAAGAGCTCCTGCCCAAGTACCAAGTCATCTACACAACCCATTCACCGTTCATGGTCGACCCGGCCAACGTGGGCTCCGCTCGCACCGTCCAAGATGTTGACGGGGATGACGAAACGATCCTCGGGACCAAGGTCGGTGACCGGGCACTGAGCGCAGACGGGGACACGCTGTTCCCGCTCCGCGCGGCACTGGGTTACGACATCTCACAGACGCTGTTCGTAGGCGAGCACACGTTGCTCGTCGAGGGACCATCCGACCTGCTGTACCTCCAGTGGGCATCCTCTGAACTCGGAGGGGAGGGCCGTACCCGGCTGGACCCCAGATGGACGGTCACGCCGTGCGGGGGGATCAGCAAGATCCAGTCTTTCCTGGCCTTGTTCGGTGGCAACAAGCTCCACGTGGCAGTCCTCACCGATCACGGGCACGGCGACAAGGCCAAGGTCCGTGACTTGCGCGCTTCCCAGCTGCTCCGTGACGGTCACGTGTTCACGGCGGATGAGTACTCCGAGGACCCGACCGTCGGTGAGGGTGACACCGAGGACATCCTCGGCGCGTCGGCCTACGCGACTGTCGTCAACGCCGCCTACAAGCTCCAGGTAAAGAAGCGCGTCAAGGTGACAAGCAAGGACCGTCCCACGCGCATCGTCCCCGCAGTCGAGGAGCACTTTCGTACGCTTCCTGCAGATGTGGACGAGTACGACCATTACGCGCCTGCGGCCCACCTCATCAAGCATCCGGACGTCCTTACGGGGAGAGAGAGGTCGCAGGCTCTAGACCGATTTGAGGCACTCTTCACAGCACTGAACGCCCTGTTGTAGGAACGAACCGCTGGCTGTTCGTGGTGTCGGCTCCACGCTAGAAACGAACGGGGACCCGTCCCCTACCTGCGTGTTCTGATATCGCGAGTCGCTACGAACTGGCTAGATTCATTGAGACTGCTTCTGCGCCAGTTGTCTCAGTCAATCAGTCCACTTACGCGGAGTGGTGGCGAAGTTGCTTGCGACAGGACAATCAGCCTCCCCTCGACCAGTAGCCCCCAGCTTTCGGGTTTGGGGCTCTGTCGTCGGCTCCGACACCCGGCCTCATCTCCTTGGGAGCAGTCACTTCGGTTGAGATATGACAAACCCCATACCCCGGGCCCCATGGGCCAACTCCCCGTCATATACAAGCATCTCCCGCAGGCCTGCATCCATTGCTGAATAAAGGTGGATGGCATCTGCACTCCGAAGTTCTGATCTGCCCTGTCCGGCTCTCATCAGAATCCCGTCGTGGATCGACAGCAAGCTGACTCGGTCAAGCACCGCTCGAACCAGCTCACCGTCGATGCGCTGCCGCCAGGCGGCGCAATGCAGCTCCGTGCAGAGCAGGCGAGATGAGACTAGCCGCGGGCTGCTGTGGTGAATCCACTTCGCCAAGGCATCGCTTTCTGGCTCCTCGACCACAAGTTTCATCGCGGCCGAGGTGTCGAGGTAAACGTCGGTCACCGGTCGCCCCTCAGATCAGCCAGGATCTCCGAGGTTTTGAGCCCTTTTGCCCTATGCAGTCCCCTGAAGTCAGCTGGCCCTTTCGCCGGCTCAAGAAGCCCGGCCTCCTCCAGCTCCTGAACCCGAGAGCGCGGCTTCGGGGGGCTGACGACCGCCACCACCTTGCCGTTGTTGGTCACCTCGAAGGTCTCCCCCGCTGCAACCCGGCGAAGAATCTCGCTGCTGTTGTTGCGCAGTTCTCGGTGTGGGATTATCGACATGTAGCAAGCGTAGCACGTTGGGCGGCAGGGTCACCGGACCATGAGGACGATCACCGCCAGCAGGACAATCAGGTCTCCAAGCGTTCAAGCCCGAACGTCAGCCGACGCCGTGGTTGTGGGCAACCCTTGTTCAATCCATGCCTCAACCCCGCCGATCACATCCGTGGCGTTGGTCAGACCCATTTGGCGCAGATTCCACGCCGCCAACGACGACGAATATCCGTGTCGACACAGCAAGATGTAGCGCTGCTCCCAACTGACAGCTTCAGGGATACGCCACTCGAACGCGGGATCCAAACGCCACGGCAAAATCGTCAGATCCACGACCAGAGCCCCGGGAATCTCCACCGAATCTGCCCGGTGAGCCGGTGTCCGTACATCAATGAGCACCGCTCCCCTGGCTTGTTCAGCCAAGGCTTGGCAAGGTCGCAAACGCCGCAGATCAGCCCTGGCCTGCGCCAGCAAACCCATACATCCGATTGGCTCATCCGTCATGACGGCAGG
Organism: Kocuria sp.; assembly: GCF_030538595.1. Taxonomy (GTDB): domain Bacteria; phylum Actinomycetota; class Actinomycetes; order Actinomycetales; family Micrococcaceae; genus Kocuria. The sequence continues at coordinate 14,932 of NZ_JAUNTS010000018.1, read as the reverse complement.
CTAGCCGTTGCTGGCCGCAAAGTGGTTGACGCGGGGATAGTGACGACGCTCCGACTGAGACAAGCCACCCATTGAGCACTATGCTGAACTTGTTCAGTGAACACGTTCGACGATGGGGAGGTTCGATGCCCAACTTGCGTGAAGAGATGCGGCAGGTCACTCGGACGCGCGTCCTTGAAGAAGCGGGCCGGTTGTTCGAGCAGCGCGGATTCGGCGCAACGACCATTCGGGATATCGCTCAGGCGAGCGAGGTAAGTGTGGGCACCGTAATGGCTGTAGGAGACAAGACTGCGCTGCTTGTGCAGGTCTTCGACGGGTTGATCATGACCGAGCACGATGCCCGAGCAGCGGCGTCGAGCAGCGATGCCGCTGGTGACTCCGATTGCGTCGACCGAATTCTGCGACTTGTGGGGCCGTTCGTGACGATGTTCACCGATCATCAGGATCTTGCGAGGGCCTACGCGTCGGCAGTTGTCTCGGGGACTCATCCGTCAACGCTGTTCACAACCCTTGCAGCTCGTTTGGTGGAAGAGATCCGTGTCGTGGTTGACGAGTCCTGTCCCTGTGTCGGGGAACGCGCTTCGGCGATTGCAAGAGCTGCCTACTTCTCTTACGTCGGCACACTCATGTCCTGGTCAGCTCACCCCGACGCCGATCCGACGGCATTGACTGTCAGCCTCCGTTCGACGTTCACCACGATTTGCATCACGAAGGGTTGATCACCATGATTCTTGTTCCTCACGCCTGGTGGTTGCCGGCCGTGCTCGCGTTGGCGCTTCTGCTCGATGTAGTAGCATCCCTTCGCCCCCCCCGAAATTCATCCGCGATTGCCTTGACGGGGTCGGGTTCCCCCGCGAGTGGTGGTGGACCCTGATCGTGATCAAGACCACCGCAGCCGTGGGGCTACTGGCCGGAATCTGGATTCCAGGTGTCGCATTTGCCGCCAACACAGGGGTGATCATCTACTTCGTGAGCGCTGCCGTGGCGCACTTCCGAGCGCGTTTCACCGGTCAGGCGTTCTGGATGAACTGCCTCGGGATGCTCGCCCTCTCGCTCGCCGTACAGGTGCTTTCGTATGTCATCTGAAAGCCGAGCCGACCGATATCAACGAGTCCACCACACCGCTTGCCGACCGCACTTAGCAGTTCGGCGCCCGAACCGGATACATCAACCTTCACTCCGCAGTTGATGGGTATTCACCAGTCGCACTCACCGAAGCTCCCTCGGATAAGAAGGCACTCGCCGCGGTCGAGATCTGAAACCTCCATTACAGCCACCACCGGCCTTGCGAGGACAACCTCCCGTATCCGCACCTTTAGCGCCAGAACGTCACGGCCTCCTGTAACTGGCTGTTTATAGACGCTGGAACCAGCACGCTCAGCAGCCAGCCAGATGGCGCCGGTAGGCGTCCTCTGCAGACTGCGCGAAAGGTACGAACAGCACTTCCCGCACGGTGGCCCCAACTTCATCAGTCATGCCTTGCACCGCATCAACAGCAATACGGGTGGCCTCCTCCATGGGCCACCCGTAAACACCAGCGGAGATCGCAGGAAATGCAACGGTAGTGGCGCCCAGGCCAGCAGCAATGCGCAATGACTCCCGGTAACAGGAGGCCAGCAGCTCCGAACAGTCCTCGCCAGTCGAGTAGATCGGCCCCACAGTGTGAATCACCCAGCGCGCGGGCAACTCGCCCGCCGTCGTCGCCACAGCCTGGCCCGTAGGCAAGCCATCTGGAAAGGTGAACCGGCGTAGCTGCTGACAAGCGGCCAGAATGTCGGGCCCGCCGGCCCGGTGAATGGCACCATCCACTCCCCCGCCACCCATCAATGTGGAATTGGCGGCGTTGACCACAGCATCCACGTCCACTTGCGTGATGTCCCCGAGTTGAATGCGCATATCCATGGGCTCAGCGTAGGACCATCTTTTCTACAGGGACCGTCAATCCAAGAAGTGCCGGAGCAGCTGTGTGAACTCTTCCGGCTTCTGGGAATGCACCCAGTGCCCCGCGCCCTTGACCGTGACCTTTCGGACTTGCGGAAAAAGGTTCTTCATGGCTGGCCGGTATTCGTCCTGGACATACCGGGATTCGCTGCCGGCCACCCAGGTCACGGGACGGTCGTAGGTGGTGTGGAACTCCGGGAAACCACCGATGGTGTCCAGACTCTCGTAGAGCAGGTCAAGGTTCGGCTGCCACCCAAAGTGACCATCCTTGAAGCGCAGATTTTGCATCAGAAATCCACGGACCGTGGGATTCGGGATGGGCTCAGCCAGTTGCTCGTCCACTTCTGCACGATTGGCCACGGCTTCAAGGTCCACTGACCGCAAGCTGCCCAACAGATGTGGAAACTCACCACCACTGTTCCAACTGGGCACCGGGGAAATGTCCACCACCATGAGCTTGATGATCCGCTGCGGGGTTGTCAGCGCCATGGTCATGGCTACCTTGCCACCCATGGAATGCCCGACCAGATAGTAGGGCTGCTCCCCCAGCTCAGCATCCACGGCATCCGATACTTCCCGCGCCATGGACACATAGTCAATGGAATCCGTCCAGGAGGATGAACCGTGGTTGGGCAGGTCAACCAGCAGCACAGTGCATTCCTGCGCGAGCTCTTTGGCGAACCGGGAAAAATTCTTGCCCCGGCCCATCAACCCGTGAAGGAAGACCACATTCTTGGGTCCATCACCCACTCTCTGAAGGTGAATTGAGCTGCCCGTGCGTTCATCCGTCATGAAACCAGGCTATTGCACCGACCCACCCGAATTCAGCGCACACCGCCAGTCAGAGTGCCCTCAAACTGACTGTCCGCTGACCTCCGCCAAGCTGCGATCGGCAAACCACGCCGTGACGGCTGCAAAAGTGGCGTCGGGCGCTTCCAGGTGCGGAAAGTGACCGGCGTTACCGATCACAATGAGTTGGCTGGTAGTGGCCCGCGCATGACGCCCGGGCAGGAGGTGAGGCGGAATCGCGGCGTCGTTCTTACCCATGATGCACAGTACAGACTGTCCGGTGTGTTCTGTGGTGGCGGCAGCGGAAGGCAAATCCAAAAGGTTCAGGGGGTGCGGCATGGAGTGGGTATACATGTCACGCACGCGCTGCGCGTGGTGGGCCGGCATGTGATTCCCAGGTGACCAGCGACGCCACAGGTGCGGGAGCGCTGCAAACTCATTCCTCCGAATTTGCTCCTGCCCCCATCGCCCGGTCCGGCGCAAAGCAAGATGACGCATGGACCATGCCAGCCCTGGGTGTCGCAACAGTAGACCCCGCACAACGGGCGGCTCAGGAGAACCAAGCAAAACGGTTGGTCCGATCCTAGGAGATTCCGGTGTTCCGTCAATTGGGGTTATTTGCAGCTCATCATCCCCGGCAAGTTCCTGATCTGCCGGAGTCACACCGACCCGATCCTGGACCAAGGCCTGATGCACAATCCATGCACCCTCGCCGTGGCCAACCAGACGGACCGCTTGATCGGGTGAGAGCTCACGGGCCAACGCCCGGACATCCGCTGCGTGATCCTGAATGGACATGCCTCCAGTCATGGGTGACGGCACGTGGCCACGCAAGTAAGGCGCCACCGTCACATAGCCATGTCCGGCCAGGTGCCGACCCAGCTGATCAAAAGATGCTGGATGATCGGCGAACCCGTGGACGGCAATCACAATCTGGCCACCCGGATTGCCCACAGCTCGAACCGCGAATCGCCCGCGGTAGGTGTCCACGTGAACATCGGTCACGGCGTACTCCACGGACAGACCTCCCCCATCTCATCGCCACCCCACTGAAGCCCTATTCAACCGTATGGCCTTGCATGAGCCGCGCAGGTTGGCGTCCCCAGATCAGGGAGGAATGTCACCGAACCATTGCAGGAATTGGGGCAATCTCACGAATGCCTACCGAAGATTGATTACATCCAAGCCTCAGCGCGGACACGGCCTCCACGATCGAGAGTTTGTCATTCTCGACCCCTGGACCAAAGTCCAGGGACGCACCCCGAAAGCCAACCCAATTGCATTGACCACAGAGGGAATTACACTCTGATTTTTCAAGCCACTTGAAGCATGCGCGGCAGAGTACTTCCCCGAATTTTAGCGTGTGACGTGTCAATCAAAACATGCGCATTCACGTGCATACACCTATCCCCCTTTATGGGTTTACCGTCACATCACCTCCACCAACTCGCTATTCTGATCGTGTTCTGACTAGTCACAACGTCCTTCAACTGAAAGGGGTGTCCAGGCGGCACGCCGGTGACAACTGGGCCCGTCACCACATAGATCGCCAGATGCCCCACCACCACAGCATGTGGGTGATCACTTCACCCGGAAAGGACCCAGCATGAGAACCCTCAATAAAATCGGAGTTGCCATTGCTGCGGCTGCACTTACGTTGACAGCATCACCTGCGGCGTCAGCTCAGCAAACCGGTTCCAATGAATCCGAGCAGAAACCAAGCTGGCAACAATTCAAATCAGACACATTCCGTGATTCAGACGGTCAATACATTGTGGACGGGGACATTCCTGTTGCAGACACCGGATCCCTGTTCACGTTCTACGAGTCGCTACCCGCTGGCCCTGTAGCGCCTGAGACCGGCGGCACCGGAGACCTGATAGCAAATACGGATGTCTACGGGAACGCAACGCTGTGGCCGGCCACCCAGGCCCGCAATCTCACCTACTGCGTGTCCAACACCTTTGGTGCTCGCAAGGCCTCCGTGGTCAACGCGATGCAGAGCGGCGGCACCATGTGGGAAAACGCCACCTCCGGCGTCGACTTCCGCTACGTGCCCTCCCAGGACGGCAATTGCACCACCAGCAACAACAATGTGGTGTTCTCGGTGGAGCCAACATCGTCCACCGGTTACATTGCCCGCGCGTTTTTCCCCAACAGCCCCAAATCTGCGCGAAACGTGCTGGTGACCAACCAGTTCTACTCGTCAGGCTGGCAGCAGGAAGCCATCATGGCCCATGAACTGGGCCACGTCCTTGGATTCCGCCACGAACACACGCGCCCAGAAGCCGGAACATGTTTTGAGGACAACAACTGGACCCCGCTGACACCCTACGATTCGGTGTCGATCATGCACTACCCACAGTGCAACGGTGGTTCGGCCAACCTCAGTTTCTCGGCCTACGACCGCAGCGGGGTGCAACGCGCCTACGGTCAGTGACCCATCAGCGCTAGGCCAGTGACGCACCGGTGCTGACTCAAGGACGCACCAGAACTAGCACCGCAGCGTTGGCGCCAAAGCCGGGCCGTGGTGGTCAGCCAGTCAGACTGAGCTGACCACCACGGCCCCGGCCGTCAACGGCGTAGCATCAAGCGGGTGATGTCCCAACCCACCACCTCCGAATCACCAACCCAACCGGACCCCAATCGCGGAAGAATCCTGGCAATTCTTTTGGCCTCACTGTTCATGGCACTCATGGCGGTGAGCATTGTCAATGTCACCCTTCCTTCAATTCAGCAGGGACTTGGAGCAACAGACACCGGTCTGCAGTGGATCCTGTCCGGCTACGCCCTGTCATTCGGCATTGTGCTGGTGGCAGCGGGGCGCGCCGGAGACCTCCTGGGGCGGGAACGCATCTTTTTCATGGGCATCACGCTCTTCACTGTGGCCTCATTAGCCGCAGCATTGGCGCCATCCATCATCTGGCTCAATATCGCCCGCGTGGTCATGGGGGTAGCTTCTGGGCTGATCAATCCGCAGGTGGCCGGGCTGATTCAACAGCACTATCGAGGCGTTGAGCGTGCCCGCGCCTTTGCCTCCTTCGGTGCCGTGGTGGGCGTGGCAGTAGCCGTGGGGCCAGTCATTGGCGGCTTCTTGCTTGGTATGTTCCCCGTGGACATCGGGTGGCGGACAACATTGGGCATCAACGTACCGGTGGGAGCAACCATCATGGTGCTGGCCTGGCGCTGGATGGATCTGCGCGCCAAACGCCCGTGGGAACGTGACCTTGACGTGGATCCGGTGGGCGCCGCATTGTTGGGGACCTCCGTACTCACCATCATGCTGCCGTTCATGCTGGCTTCGGATCACCCGGTGGCGTGGATACTGCTGCCCACGGGCCTTCTCCTGGCCTGGATTTGGGTGATGTGGGAGCGGCGTTACCAAGCACGTGGTCACCACCCCATGGTGGATCTGAGCCTGTTCAAGATCCGCAGTTACACCCTGGGTTCGCTCATGATCGGCGTGTACTTCATGGCAGCCACCTCTACTTGGGTGATCCAGGCCCAACTGGTGCAACAGGGATTCCAAGAGTCCGCTTTGACTGCCAGCCTCCTGAGCCTTCCCGCAGCGGTGCTCACTGCCGTCTCCGCACAAATTGGCGGACGCTTGGTGGTGCGTTTTGGCCGGTGGACCGTTGTCATGGGCCTACTCATCATGCTGGCCGGACTGACCACCACGGTGATCATGACCCCGCTGATTTCCAACCAGACCGTACCGCTGTGGATTCTGGCTGTGACCATGGCCCCCATTGGCATTGGCGGTGGGCTGGTGACCAGCCCCAACCAGACACTGACCCTCAGAGAAGTACCGGTGTCACAGGGTGGTACAGCAGCGGCCATCACCCAGACGGGCCAGCGCATTGGCACCGCAGTGGGCACTGCGGGTATGACCGGGATCTACTTCCACCTCTTGCCCGCCGGTGCCCATGTGGCAGCTGACACCACCTACACCCTGATCGGTGTGGTCTTGATTTTTGCCCTGATCATCGCCCTGGTGGATGCCATTGGCACTCGCAGACGGCAGCAGAATTCACGGCTTTAGAACCGAGGGGTGACAGAGCAGCTCAGGATTCGGTGGAGGCTTGACCAAGACCTGCGATCAGGGTTTTCAGGTCTCCCACCGGGATCTGGCCGGGTGCAGAAGCCCGCCCCGTGGTACCGAACGTGGCAGCCGATCCGAACAGGTGACCGGCACAGCGAGAAATGGCGCCCGCACCCGCCATGGACATGGTGATCAGCGGCACGCCCGCAGTCTGTGCCTGGCGTGCCGTGGCCGCCAACAAAGTGGCAACATCCTCAGCGTCTTGCGGCATCACGGCCACCTTGGCCACCGCAGCTCCCATGGTTTCCTGCTGGCTGAGAATGGCACAGATCTCCTCCAACGGCGGTGTGGCTTGGAAATTGTGGAAACTGGCCACCGTGGGAACGCCATGGGCGCGGGCCGTATCAAAAAGGCCCTGTGCACCTTCGCGGCGGTGTTCAATGTCCACCGCATCGGCACCGACCTGCGTGATCACCTCTTCCAGCAAAGCACCGTAATGCGAGTCGCTTGGTCCCAGACCGCCTTCAGCCACTGTCCGAACCGTGAACAGTACGGGCGTCACCTCTGTGATCGGACGCAACTGGCTCATGACATCCGCAACATCGCGCGCGCCGACGGCAGCTGCCTCAGCTGCCCTGGCCGCCAACCAATGATCAGCCCGCCATTCAATGACATCCGCGCCAACCTCCACAGCGGCACGGGCTTCAGCCACCAGGTCGTCCACGGATTCACCGACCAACGGCACGATGATGGCCGGATTCTCAGCGCTTAAGGTCAGACCCGCAATCTGCAATGAAGCTGGCATGAGGTGCACTCAGCCCAGCGCCGCGACGGCGTCGTCGTAATTGGGTTCCTCCGTGATTTCCGGAACCAGCTGCGTGTGGATGACGCGACCGTCCGCGTCCACAACCACGACGGCGCGTGCCAGCAAGCCCTCCAACGGCCCATCCACCATGCTCACGCCCCAGTCCTGACCAAAAGTGGATCGGAAGCTGGAGGCCACCACAACGTTGTCAATTCCCTCCGCTCCGCAGAATCGCTCCTGAGCAAAGGGAAGGTCTGCGGAAACACACAGCACGGTGGTGTCCTCCAGGCCGGCAGCGAGTTCATTGAACCGCCGGACAGAGGCCGCGCACACGCCAGTGTCCAGGCTCGGAAAAATATTGAGCACAACGCGGCGCCCGGCAAAGTCTTGTGAGGTCACCTCAGAGAGATCGGAGCCCACCAAGCTGTACGACGGCGCAGTGGAACCTTGCGTGGGCAGCTGACCAACGGTGTGTACGGGATTGTCCTGAAATGCAGTCTCCATGTGTCCACCCTATCCACGAATGAAGTGATGCCGACCACTGACGTAAAATTAGTGGCAGAACAGCAGAAGCCCTGGATTGGCTGAGAGCCTCAGAGGTTCACTGACCAGCAAGATCGTCACGATCACCGCTCCGAGGACGGGGCCGAAAGGAAAATTCATGATCCCCGAACCCCTGCCCCAAGCCACGGGAGAAAAACTGCCCGTCAAGAATGTGCGCGGCGCCGTGGTCCTGTGGGTCCTGATAGATGTCCTGTTGATCTGTGTGTTTGCCGCCGTGGGCCGCGCCGCTCACGGCGAGAGCGCACTGGGTTTCCTGGACACCGCATGGCCCTTCCTGGCCGCAGCGGCAGTTGGTTGGGTGGGAATCGCCATGGCTGGGCGTCCCGGAATCTCCATCCAAGGTGGCCTGCTGTTGTGGCTGGTCACGGTGGTGGGCGGCATGACCATGCGGACTGTGTCCGGGGAAAGCGTTGAGCCATCATTCATTGTGGTGGCCGCCAGCGTTCTCCTCATCTTTTTGGTGGGATGGCGTGCGATTGCGTGGCTCATCTTGCGGCGCCGTGCCCCCAAGACTTCCACCACCACCTGAACTGATCGGCACGCTCTGCCTGAGCATCACCCCACCCGCATCTGGCCCCCGCAGAATTCGCCCGCCCACAACTGGCCACCTGAAAACTGGACTGAAGGAAAACCGCATGCTGACTGCCATTGTCATGATCCGCACCGACCCGCAACGCATCCCGGAGGTGGCGCAGGAAATCTCAGAGTTGAAAGGTGTATCTGAGGTTTACTCCGTGACCGGCGACTGGGATCTGATTGCCATGGTCCGCGTGCAACAACACGATGATCTGGCGGTGGTCATCGCAGATCGACTGTCAAAGGTTGAAGGTGTAGTAGAGACTGTGACTCAGATTGCCTTCCGGATGTACAGCAAGCTGGATCTGGACGATGCTTTCTCCCTGGGGATGGACTGACCCTCAGTTGTCGCCACGTGAATGCTGAACCCAGTCATTGAGCACCTGCGCCGCCGCTCCGGTGTCGACCGAGTCGGCCGCCCGAGCCACTGCTGTCTCAAACCGTTCGGCAAACGGTTCAGTGGCCTCTTCATCGAGTGCCACCAGGGCGGCACCAGCATTCAGGAGAACGGCGTCACGCACGGGCCCCTTCTCCCCCGCCAGGACCCGCCGTGCCACAGCCGCGTTGTACTGTGCGTCCTGGCCACGTAGATCCTCAACGGTTGCACGCGCCATCCCAAGATCCACAGGGTCGAGCACGTACTCAGTGATCTCTGAATCGCGCACTTCCCAGATTTCCGATCTCCCGGTGACGGTCAGTTCATCCAGGCCGTCCTCACCGCGGAACACCAACGCGCGATCACCACGGTCACGGAACACCCCTGCCATCATGGGCGCCAGCTTCCGGTCTGCCACACCAATGGCAGAGGCCGTCACGCGGGCCGGATTGGTGATGGGGCCCAGCACGTTGAACGCCGTGGAGACGCCCAATTGCTTACGCGTTGCCGCTGCGTACTTCATGGACGGGTGGAAGGTTTGCGCAAAACAAAAGGTGATCCCCACATGTTCTGCGCAGGAGGCCACCATTTCCACGGGCATGTCCAGCTGAACGCCCAGGGCCTCCAGACAGTCAGCGGAGCCAGATTTGGAGGAGGAGGCCCTGTTGCCGTGCTTGACCACCTTTGCGCCGGCACCTGCTGCCACCAACGCGGCCATGGTGGAGATGTTCACGGAACGAAGGCGGTCACCGCCCGTACCCACAATGTCCACAGCCGGACCCGGGACATGAATCTCCCGAGCGTGGGAGACCATGGCGTCCGCCAGCCCCCGCAGCTCCCCCACGGTCTCCCCCTTGGCTCGCAGAGCCACCAGAAACCCAGCCAGAACGACGTCGGACACCTCACCAGACATGACTGCATCCATGGCCGCGTAGGTCTGTTGAGTCGTCAGTTCTTGACCGGCCATGAGGTCGGTGATCATCTGTGACCAGTCAAGGGCGGTGGCTTGGGCAACGGATGGATACAACTGGGATGGATCTGTGGAAGTCACGGTGGCAACTCTATCCGGGACCCATCTGCTGCCAGAAGTTGCCATGGAGGACACAGCCGCGCAACACCTCAAATGCCCTGATTTTCAGGGGTTTACCACTGCGGATGCGGTGAAGTCAGAGGCAATTCAGAGCATGTTCCACCCGCAAACCGCAGCTGCCACTCAGAACTTAGATGCCGTCACGGGGTGTCTCGGTTGGTTCGGGGGACGGTTTGGCGACATAATGTCGTTCGTGACGACAGCAACCCATGCCCCAGCAGCGCGGCAGCCCGCCCCGGCCATCAATCGCCCGAACCTCACCGCGGTGGGGACGATCGTGTGGTTGGCCTCCGAGCTCATGTTCTTTGCGGGTCTGTTCGCCATGTACTTCACCCTCCGCGCCACCCAGCCTGAGCTGTGGACAGAGGAGGCGGCCAAGCTCAACATTCCCTTGGCGTTCGCCAACACCACCGTCCTGGTGCTCTCCTCCGTGACCTGCCAGTTCGGTGTTTTCGCAGCTGAGCGACTCCAGCCGCGCCGCACCGGCAGCATCTTCCAGGTGGCCAAGTGGGGCATGATCGAGTGGTTCATCCTGACGTTCTTCATGGGTGCCGTGTTCGTGTCCGTGCAGACTTTTGAGTACGCAGAGCTGGTGTCCCACGGCATCACCATTGCCGCCAATGCTTACGGTTCCGCGTTCTACATCACCACGGGCTTCCACGCTTTGCACGTGACCGCCGGACTGGTGGCCTTCCTGATCATCATTGGGCGCGCCTACCTGGCCAAGCGGTTCGGTCATTTCGAGGCCACATCAGCGATCGTGGTCTCCTACTACTGGCACTTTGTGGATGTCATCTGGATCGCGTTGTTCATCATCGTGTACTTCCTGCGATGACCACTCACCAGCTCCGTCCCGCTCCGCTCAACTCTTAAGGATCTTCTGACGTGAAGGCTCTCTCCCAGAAGCGCCGCCACCCGCTGGCCCTGCTCGCGCTGCTCCTGTGCGCCCTGCTCCTGACCGGTGGTCTCTACGCTGTCGCCACCACCACCAACCAGGCTCAGGCTGCGGACAGTTACACCGCGGCTGAAGTTGATGAGGGCTCCAAGCTGTTCATCGCCAACTGCTCCACCTGCCACGGGATGAACGCCGAAGGTTCCGATGCCGGCCCGTCCTTGGTGGGCGTTGGGGCTGCTTCCGTGGACTTCCAGGTAGGCACTGGCCGTATGCCCATGCAGATGCAGGGCCCGCAGGCTCAGGTCAAGCCTCCGCAGTTCACGGATGAACAGACCCGCCAGCTGGCTGCTTACGTTGCCTCCTTGGGTGCCGGCCCCGCTGTTCCGGACGATGAATACCTGGACGTCACCCAGGGAGATGCCGCCAACGGCGCCAAGGTGTTCCTGGCCAACTGCGCCATGTGCCACAACGCTGCCGGTGCCGGCGGTGCTCTGACCCGCGGCAAGTTCGCCCCGTCCTTGATGGGTGTGGAGGAAGCACACATCTATGAAGCCATGCAGACCGGTCCGCAGAACATGCCGGTCTTCAACGATGCCAACATCACGCCGGAAGAAAAGCGCGATGTGATCACCTACCTGAAGACGATCGACAACAACACCGATCCCGGCGGATTCGGGCTGGGCTCCCTGGGCCCGGTTTCTGAGGGCCTGTTCATCTGGACCATCGGTCTGTTGATCATCATCAGCTTTGCTGTCTGGTTGACCTCACGGTCGGCCTGATCAAACGCAAGATTCCGGTTCATCCGGCAACCAAGCACCACATTTCACACTAGACAAGAAGAAGAGGGACCACATGGCTGACCACCGTGACGGCCTTCCCCAGGGAAAGAAGGGGAACGTGCTGGACCGCAACGCGGCTACGCCGGACACCTTCCAAGACCCGGGTCTGCCTCCGCACCGCCCCCGCACCACTGACGTCAATCCGGCAGCTGCCAAGCGCGCCGAACGTCAGGTGGCGCTGTTGTTCGCCGTCTCGATCATCGGCTCAATTCTCTTCTTCCTCGGGTACTACGGTGTCCGGGTTGAAGGAGACATTTACTCGGTGACCGACCCCAGCGTCACCTCCACGCTGCGCCTCCAGAACCTCTTGCTGGGTGGCGGCATTGCCCTGGGCATGCTCGGTATCGGTGTTGGTGTGGTGCATTGGGCCCGTACTCTGATGCCGGACCACGAGCTGGTGGAGGAGCGCCATGACCTGGTCTCCGAAGATCAGCGCGCTGAGGCAGAACAGATCATGGACACCATCCTGGACGAGTCCGGGATCAAGCGTCGTCCCCTGATCCGCAACACCCTGATCGGTGCTGCCGTCTTGGCTCCCCTGCCGTTCGTGGGGCTGTTGCGTGATCTTGGTCCGCTCAATCTCACTCCTCTGCGCCACACCCTGTGGGAAGAAGGTGTCCGCCTGGTCCGCGACCCTTCCGGAACGCCTATCAAGGCTTCCGATGTCACTCTGGGCTCCACCTTCCACGTTCTGCCGGAAAACCTGTCCGGTTTGAGCCACGACGACGGCTACCTGGATGAGAAGGCCAAAGCCGTGGTGCTGCTCATGCGCTTGGATCCGGACACCGTGAACGTGAGCCCCGATCGTGAAGACTGGAATGTGGATGGGATTTTTGCCTACTCCAAGGTCTGCACCCACGTTGGATGCCCCATTGCGCTGTACGAGCAGCACACCCACCACTTGCTCTGCCCGTGCCACCAGTCCACCTTTGACCTGGCCAACGAGTGTGAAGTGATCTTTGGCCCGGCATCACGCCCCCTTCCCCAGTTGCCCATTCGCGTGGATGATGAGGGTTACCTGGTGGCCCAGGCTGACTTCCCGGAGCCCGTTGGCCCCACCTATTCGCAGCGTCCCATCGCTGTTCGTGAGATGGAAGAGGAGAACGGTAACTGATGGCTACCTCCACCGCTACCTCCACCCACGGCACGTCCGCTGAGTATCAGGCCGACACCAACGTGGGTAAGATCGCCAACTTCGTGGACACCCGCGTGGGCCTGTCCCCCATGATCAAAGAGTTCGGCCGCAAAATCTTCCCCGACCACTGGTCATTCATGTTCGGTGAAGTCGCTCTCTACTGCTTCATCATCCTGCTGCTCTCCGGCACCTTCCTGGCCTTCTGGTTCGACCCCACCATGGCCACCACCGAATACACCGGCAACTACGTCCCCATGCAAGGCGTGGAAATGTCAGCCGCCTACGCCTCCACCCTGCACATCTCCTTCGACATCCGCGGCGGATTGTTCCTACGCCAACTCCACCACTGGGCAGCCCTGCTGTTCTCCGTGGCGATCATGGTCCACATGGCCCGGATCTTCTTCACCGGCGCTTTCCGCCGCCCCCGTGAACTCAACTGGGTGGTCGGCTGCCTGCTGTTCGTCATGGCCCTGGTCGCAGGGTTCTCCGGCTACTCCCTACCCGACGACGTCCTCTCCGGCAACGGCCTACGCATTGCCGACGGCATGGCCAAGTCCATCCCGCTGGTTGGTGCCTACATCTCCATGTTGCTATTTGGGGGCGAATTCCCCGGTCAGGACATTATTGGAAGGCTCTACATCGTGCATGTGTTCATTGTGCCGGTGATCATCCTGGCGTTGATCGTGGTGCACCTGTTCATGGTGGTGGTGCACAAACACACCCAGTTCCCAGGCCCCGGTCGAACCGAGAACAACGTGGTCGGATTCCCCGTGGGCCCGGTGTATGCGGCCAAGGCCGGTGGGTTCTTCTTCATCGTCTTCGGTGTCCTGGCCGCCATCGCCTCGATCGTGCAGATCAACGCGATCTGGAACTACGGCCCCTACGATCCCTCCCCCGTCCAAGCCGGCTCCCAACCCGACTGGTACATCGGTTTCGCCGATGGTGCGTTACGACTCATGCCCGGAAACACCCCGTTCCGATGGGAAGTGGGCCTTTGGAACATGAGCCTTCCTCTGAGTCTGCTCATTCCCATGGTGGGACTCACCCTGATGATTCTTGGACTCTTCCTGTGGCCGTGGGTTGAGCGGTGGGTGACCAAGGACAACCGGGTGCACAACATCCTGGACCGTCCCCGCAACGCCCCCACCCGCACCGGTTTGGGTGTGGCCGCCATGGTGTACTACGGCGTGTTGATGATCGCAGCCACCGGTGACTTGATTGCCACGCATTTCCACGTGGCGGTCAACGATGTCATCTACCTGCTGCGGTTCCTGTTCTTCTTCGGCCCGATCATCGCGTTCATCATCACCCGGCGTATCTGCTTGGCCCTGCAACGCAAAGACCGCGAGATCGTGCTCCACGGCCGTGAAACCGGTCGCGTGCAGCAACTACCCCACGGTGAGTTCATCGAGGTGCACGAGCCCCTGGACGAGTACCGGCGCTACAGCCTGGTGGCTTTCGAGGACCGGCGCGTTCACCCCGCCCAGGAAAACGCCAAGGGCAAGGTCAGCGGCCCGGAGAAACTACGTGGACGCCTCTCCCGGTTCTTCTTTGAAGACCGCGTGGCGCCCGTGACCCCCGCTGAACTGGAAGCAGCACACCACCAACACACCCACGATGTTGACGAGCTGGAATCTGCTGGAAGTTCCTCCAACCACTGAGGTGGTGAAGCAGACGGCCCACTGAAAGGGGGTCCAGGTACGGCATTGGCCGCACCTGGACCCCCTTTCCCATGAGTCGCACGCGTTCCATGAGTCCCTGATCAGTTCACATGCCCCGCAGGTTCACGGGTTATACGCCCCAAAAAGTGTGTAAATCCCGGGCCTGTTATGGGCGCCAGCGTCCTGCCCAGTCGTGTTGGAAGCGGTTGCCGTCTTCGG
>NZ_JAUNTS010000025.1 GCF_030538595.1 Kocuria sp. | reverse complement strand
CTACCCCACACCGACGCGCCAGCCCCCAACTACACCCTCATCTGTGAAGAGCCGCATTTTCACTGGCCACAGTCCCGGCGGCATCTGCACAGACCAACCCGGAATCGTGCCCGGCGGCCAGCGACTTCCAACTCACCGCACCCTCGCACACTGAAGTTGGGGGCAACCTCCTGGACAAGCAGGTGACCTTTGGTGCGTACTGGAACGGAGGAAACCTCCAGTCCGGCACCCAGGCGACACTCACAGCTTCAGGTCCGGCGGACGTCACTCTGCTCAACGGCCAGAGCTACACCGCCCCTGTGGTTGCAGGTGGCAGCATTTCCGGAATCTTCCCAGGGGGTGGAGCGGCCTTCGCTCCGAGCTTCCGGTTGGCTGAGTCATCAACCAGTTCAACAGGAGGTGCCACCAACCGCGATCACTTGACGCAGATTTCCTACCCGGTCAACGTGACTGGGAACTTCGGTTCTTGTAACTACACGGTGGTCGGAACGGCAACGTCCAAGTTCAACGTGACTTCCATCGAACTGGCCGAGCAGTGATGTTCGGCCTGGCAGCGTGAAGCAATAACCCAGATGGCCGGAGCTCGATTCGATGGGCCCCGGCCATCTGGGTGGCTTTCGGGCGTCCCGAAGCCGGCATCACCCCCGGTGGCCAGCCCCGAATCGCCTGGTCCCGGCCATCTCGGCGAATACACGCGCGGCGGTCAGGGAGTCCACATCGCCCGTGACCGGGTTCGGCTTGTGCCCGCTGCGGCGGGCGGCGTACAGGGAGAACAGGTTCACGGCCACGGCACGGCGGTTGCGGTGACCGATCAGCTTGGCCACGTGAATGGTCATCCACGCCAGCCACCCGGCCGTGCCGGTGATGTTCGTACCGTTCGGCAAGCTGACGACGGCGTCGCGTCGGCCAATCGTGGCTGCCTCACCCAGGTTGCGGTAGTGGAATGGAGCGTGTGGCTGACCCTCCAGGTCAGCCAGGATCATGTTGGCTGCATGCACACCTGTCTGAATGGCAGGCTGAGCCTGCTGAGGGATCGGATTCACCTGCCCGGCAATGTCACCGGCTGCGTAGACGCCCGGGAGACCTTCAACTTGTAGCGACTGGTCCACGGCAATCAACCCGTGATCGTTCAGGGGAAGATTCCATTCTTTGGTTGCCTCAGCCGGCCCGACCCCTGCCGCCCAAATGGTGATGTCGGATTCCAGCTGGGTGCCATCTGTCAGGGTCACCCAGTCGTAGCCGACTTGGTTCACACCCTCACCCAGAGCCAGTTCAACTCCGCGCTGGCGTAGCTCGTCAGCGGCGTACCGGCGGGCCGGCTCATCAAGGTTTTTCAAGAGATCCGTCCCGCGCTGAATCACGCGAATATGAAGCACTTCCTCGGAAAGTTCCGGGTACATCACCGTGAGATCGTCACGCCGGAAATCGGCCAGCGCACCTGCGATCTCCACGCCTGTGGCACCGCCACCGACCACAGAGACCACCAAGCAATCATGGTCTTCTGAACGATTGGTGCGCTCCAACTCGGCGAAGATTCGATCCCGGATGGCCGTGGCGTGCTGACGGGTGTACATGGGCATGGCATGTTCTTCGGCTCCTGATGTGTCGAAGAAGTTGGTGGTCAGGCCGTTCGCAATCACCAGGTAGTCGTAGTCCAGGGTGAATGGCTCAGTCTCTCCCTGCTCGATCTCCATGGTTTTGGTCCGGGGGTCGATGCCGGTGACTTCTCCCTGTCGGACCCGCAGATTGGGGATTTCACGCGCCATGCCTCGCAGGAACAGGGTGACATCGCCCGGGTTCAGACCCCCGGTGGCCACTTGGTAGAGCAACGGCTGGAAGGTCTTGAAGACATTGCGGTCCACCAGCGTGATGCGCACCTTGGAGTGTTTCAGGCGCCGTGCTGCGTTGACCCCCGCGAATCCTCCACCCACGATCACGACGTGCGGCAGGGTTGCATACTCCTCAGCCGTCACCGGGCGGGGGCGAGTTCCGAACATGGTGTTCCTCCTCTAGCTCTACGTCAGACCACACGGATGCGGGATGGCCAAGATCAGAATAGGGCTCAGTGAGCCGAAGTGCGTCGCGACTCCAAGTGGCGACGGTATTCCCGGTGATTCAATGGGTCCCGTGGATATCAACAGTCTGTTCATTTACGGGACTCTTGCACCCGGTCGCCCCAACGAGCACGTGTTGAAGCCTTTGGGTGGTGTGTGGCAGCGCGGTGCCGTGTGCGGTCGTTTGGTGCAGAAGGGCTGGGGTGCAGCTTCTGGCCACCCAGCGATCGTTCTGGACTCTTCCGCGCGACCTCCCGTAGAAGGCTGGCTGTTGACCGCCGAATCCTTGCCTGACTGGTGGGTTCGATTGGATGAGTTCGAAGGTGCCGAATACCAACGCGTTCTCACGGAAGTCGAGTTGGACGACGGCTCCACGGCACAGGCATGGATCTACGCTCTAGCCGATCCGGTCGTATGACCGTCGTCGTTGAAAGCCTGGGGTTGGCACTGGTCAAGGGCCTGAATTGGAGTACACCGGATGCGGTGGAGGTTGTGCGCAAAGGCGTGGTGGGAGATCGGCATTGGTCGCCCGTGGCACCGGATCTGAGGTGTATCAAGGCCACGGACTTTCCGGCGATGGTGGGATTGGCTGCCGGCCCATCTGAGGTGCCGCGTGCAGATGATGTCTTGTTGGGTGGCACTCCCCACACCGTTCGCTACTACAGTCGTGCGGTCACAGCTCGGATTTTCGGTGGTCCGCTGGCGGATCGTATTTCGGGCATCGCTGGTCAGCGCCTTCACTTGGCTTGCGCGGAGGAACCCGGGCACTTCTTGTGGTCCTCGCCCGTGAGCCTCCTCCTGCGCTCGGAGTTGGGTCAGCTTCCCGACGACGTTGCCCGCTACCGCGCCAACATGGTGCTGGACGACCGGGCGAAACCCCTCTCCCTGACAGTTGGATCGCGGCTGGAAGTTGGTGGCGCGGTCCTTGAAGTGGAGCGTGAGCTGGAACGGTGTGTGATCATCAATCACCACGCGGGAACTGGTGAGCGGGATGCCAGCCTGCTGGGCCAGCTGCGCCCCGGCCTGCTGTTGGGTTATGGCTGCACGGTTGTAGAACCTGGGCGGGTTGGGGTTGGCGATGTGGTGGAACGCAGGAGTCCCCGCACGAAACGTTGACGCGGGCCGCGAGCATCAAGATCGGGGATCCGCTGGAGCCGAGCACCGAACTGGGGCCGTTGGCCTTCGAACCGCAGCTTGCGAAGGTCAGGTCCTAGATTGGCATCGGCGTGGACGAAGGTGCTCACGTGTACTCGGGTGGTAAGCGCCCAGAGTTTGCCGCCGAATCCTTGCACCAGACCGCGATGATCGGCACCCCGGACGAGGTCTCCGAGCGGATCCAGCGCTACCAGGACATGGGCTACGACGAGTACAGCTACTGGACCGACAACGGGATGACGCACGAGGAGAAGAAGCGTTCCCTGCAGTTGTTCGTGGACGAGGTGGTTCCGCGGTTCGCGTGACGGAGCCGTGATCGGGTGGGGTGAGCGCAGGAAGCGCACGCCCCACCCGATGTCGCCTCGGCCCTAATTCCCCAGCCTCTCCCACGCCTGCACCCACTGGTGCGGTGTCAGGTCACGTGGCAAGCAGCGGGGAGCGATGCTGACTTGGGCCAGCGTCCGGCTGGTCGTCGTCGTGCTGTGTCCGGAGGCGTGAGCGAGGATCTGGGTCAAGCTCCGGCCCCGGCCGGTGAACGCACGGCGCACGAACTGCTCGTAAGCCCTGCGTTGGTCCCTGGGGATCAACGGCGGTCCGCGGCGAATGATGCTCAGGATCCCGCCGTCCACGCTCGGCATGGGCTTGAAAGCGGCGGCGGGGACCCGGCCTTCCAGGCTGAATTCGAACCACGGTGCGGCCTGAGCGGTCATCATCGTGGACCCGCCGACTCCCGCGCGTTTGCGCGCCACCTCCCACTGCGTGAGCAGGACGGCGTGCCGCCATTCGCCCGAGGAGAGGAGGCGGCGTAGGAGGGGAGTGGTCAGATGAAACGGGATGTTCCCGACGACGACCGGTGAATCCAACGGGTACCGCATAGCGTCTGCGCATTCGACCTTCACCGTCGGGAAGCGGTTGGCCAGACGGCGGGCGCGGTGCTCGTCGATGTCGATGGCCGTCAGTGGCCTGCCGAGTTCGGCCAACCGGCGCGTCAGGGCGCCGTCGCCGGCACCGATTTCCAGGATGGCGCCTGAGGTGGTCGAGATGAGTTCCGAGATGTGGTTGATGGTTGGTGTGTGGGTGAGGAAGTTCTGGCCCAGTTCGTGGCGTCCGCCATGGCGAAAACGTGGCATGAGTGCGCTCCAAGAGATTTGGTGTGGAGCACCTCGGGTCGTCAGGGATCACTCAAGCGGGTATGGCTCAGTGGCCCCACCGAGGTGCCTTGCATCTCGGTGGTGACGGCGCGCTGCAGCGAAAGGACCTGCGACGACGCCGTCAGTGGCGGCGGTCGCGATACGTGAAGAAGCGCCCCATCACGGGCGCTGAAACCAGTGTTCCCATGAGCACAGACGGTAGCAGAGCGTCCGTGACGGCGATGTTGCGACAGCAAAATCCCTTCTCTGACCAGCGATGGCTCCGATGGGAACGGATCAACGCCAGACTTCTATTGCTCACTATGTGGTGTGTGACTTACATTATGGGCTAAACAGCGAAGTGATCCTGCCCACATCGACCGATGGGGGCAGGTGGATCAGAAGGTAGGAATCAATGGCTGATTGGCTGATCCTGACCATTACCGGCGCCGTGATTCTGGCGATCGTCGTCATGATCGTGCAGATGCGGATCAACCCCGTGGTCTCGTTGGTCATCGGAGCCGCGGTGCTGGGGCTAGCCACCGGGATGGGTGCTACGGGTACCACCGAGACGATCATGCAAGGCTTCGGGGACATCATGTTCGAAGTCGGATTGTTGATCGCCTGGGGGGTCCTGATGGGCTCGATCCTCAACGAGATGGGGGCCATCCAGCGTCTGGTGGACGGCCTGCTGCGCATCTTCGGACCTCGTGGAGTGCCCTACGCCTTTGGGCTGACTCTGGGAACCTTGCTGCAGTCGATCTTCTTGGATGTCCTGTTGGTGATGAGCGCACCCCTGGCTCGCAGGATCGCGCCCCACCTGGGAAAATACGGTACTGCGAAGATGGCGACGGCGATGGCCATCAGCCTCGAATGCGGCATCGTCCTGATGGTGCCTGGCGTGGCAACTTTGGCGCTCGCGGGATTGTTGAGTGTCCCGCTGGGCAAGATGCTCATCTTCGGTCTGATCGTCATTGTTCCGACGATCGTGATCTCCATCGCCATCATGAACTTCTTCATCCCCCGCGGGCTCTGGAAGATCGAACAAGACCAAGAGTCCCCGGACGACGGTGAATCTGAACTCGCCGCAATGGACAGCGGCTCTACTCAGACTGAAGCCAAGGGTGGACTGGTCGACGGGCATGGGACCCGCGTGGGTCTGCTCCCGCGTCAAGTTCACCAGGGTGTGACACGCCAGGAGAAAGAACCGCCCTTGATCCTGCTGTTCACTCCCATGCTGTTGGCACTCGGGCTCATTGCCAGCGGCGCCATCCTCGACATGGTGGGGCTCTCCAGCCCGCCGATGGATTTCCTCTCATCCCCCGTGATTGCTCTGCTGATCAGCCTGTTGGGGACCAGCTACGTCGGGAGGTTCACCATCGGCCGCAAGCGCGTGGAGTCAGCGGTGGTCAACGGATTCCGGGAATCCGGGCAGATCTTGATCCTGACGGGCGCGGGTGGCTCGTTGGCCGCTGTGGTTGCGGAAAGCGGCATGGGAGACATCTTGGGTCAGTACTTCTCCGCCGGTTCCTTCGCTCCGCTGCTCACCGTGTGGGTCATCGCCGCAGTCCTGCACGTCGCCGTTGGATCCGTGTCGATTTCTGCTATCACCGCGGCCGGTCTTTTGGCCCCGGTGGCCCCGCAGATCGGTCTGGATCCGGTCCTCATCGCACTGGCCGCCGGGGCGGGGTCACTGTTCCTGGTGCATGTCACGTCCAACACGTTCTGGCTGTTGCAATCAATGCTCGGGCAGACCACCAAGGGGACCTTGAAGTCCTGCTCACTGGGGGTATCGGTGGCGTCCGTGGTGGCCTTGGGCTGCACGTTGGCCCTGGGGCTGTTCATCTAAAGCGATGTTCCGGGCGGTTGCCCGCCGTCGCACACTTACCGACTTCTGGAGGAGAACTCATGACTGACTCGCCGATCAAGCCCTTGGACGGCGTCCGTGTCCTCGAACTGGGCAATTACATCGCAGCTCCCACCGCCGGGCGTCTGCTGGCAGACTTCGGGGCGGAGGTCATCAAGATCGAGCGCCCCGGCACGGGAGATGAACTGCGCAACTGGCGCCTCTACAAAGGCACCACCTCCATGCTTTTCCGCACGATCAACCGGAACAAGAAGTCTGTGACGCTGGACCTTCGGTCTGATGCCGGGCGTGATGCAATCAAAGGCCTTGTTGCAGAATGCGATGTGTTGCTGGAGAACTTCCGGCCGGGAACGTTGGAGAAATGGGGCCTCGATCCCGATGTCCTCAACGCTCTCAACCCGGAACTGGTCATCAGCCGCATATCGGCGTTCGGGCAGACAGGTCCCCTGTCCCAAAGACCGGGGTTCGCGGCCGTGGCCGAGGCCTACGGCGGATTCCGCAACTTGGTGGGTGACCCGGACCGTGCACCGGTGCGTGTCGGAGTGTCCATCGGTGACTCCATCGCCGGCCTTTACGCTGCATTCGGCGTCGTCATGAGCCTGTACCAGCGGGAGGTGCGTCGTGGCCCGAACAGTTCTTCCGAGGCGGTACCGCTCAGGGAACGGATCATCGACGTCGCTCTTCATGAAGCGATGTTCTCGATGATGGAATCCCTCATTCCGGACTACCAGGCTTACGGGATCACCCGGGAGCGCGTGGGCGGGCGCATGGAAGGCATCGCACCGTCCAACGCGTATGTCTGCTCCGACGGAGCGAGCATCGTGGTGGCCGGCAACGGGGATTCGATCTACCAGCGGTACATGAACACCATCGGTCGCCCGGATCTCGCCGTCGATCCGCAGTTGCAGACCAATGCCGAACGGTGGGCACGCCGCGAAGAACTCGATGCAGCCATCGGGGAATGGGCTGCCGAGAGGACATCTGCTGAGGCGCTCGAAGCCTTGGACGCGGCAGGTGTTCCCGCGGGACCGATTCTCACCGCCGCCGACATCAGCGACGACGAACAGTATGCGGCTCGCAACATGATTCAGAAGATGGACGTCTCCACGGGAGAAGAGACACTCACTGACGTCGGGTTCCCGGGCATTGTGCCGGTCATCGGTGATGAGTCGCTGCCCATCGACCACCTGGGCCCGGATCTCGGCGCGCACACCCACGAGGTTCTGGGCGGTCTCTTGGGCCTCACCGCAGAGCAGATCGTTGCTGCATCCACCACCGAAGAGAGGCTTTCGGCATGAACTCCACCCACCAACACCCTGTTGAACTGCGTGATGTGACCCTCCGGGACGGACTCCAGCTAACGGGCAAAGTCCTCCCGGCTGACAGGAAGGTCGAGGTGGTGCGGGAGCTCATTCGCCTGGGTGTACCGGAAATCGAGCTGGGGTCGATGGCTCGTGCTGACCTGGTGCCGCCGATGGCCAATACCTTGGAGGTGGTCGAAAACCTGACCCCGGAGGAGCTGGACCGGTGCTGGATCTGGGTGGCCACCCCGAGGCACGTCGCAAAGGCAGCCGCAGCGGGCGCGCGCAATTTCCAGTACTGCTTCTCCGTGACCGATTCTCACAATCAGGCGAACATCGGTCGGACGACTGAGGCCAGCCTGGAGGCTCTTCCCGAGGCAGTGCGACTGGCTCAGGAGGTGGGTGGCAAAATCCAGCTCTGCTTGGCGACCTCGTTCACGTGCCCGTTCGAGGGGCCGGTGGATCCAGAGCGGGTCCTGGCCATTGCGAACGACCCCCGCGCGGACGGAACACAGGACATCGTCATCTGCGACACCTTGGGGCAAGCCGTCCCCTCCCAAGTCAGCGCTCTGATCTCACGTGTTCGTCAGGAAACGCTGCCCAGGCGCATCGTCTTCCACGGACATGACACCTGGGGCCTGGGGGTGGCCAATGCGTTGGCAGCGGTGTCCGCAGGGGCGACCGTCGTCGACGGTGCGCTAGGGGGCCTCGGCGGATGCCCATTCGCCCCCGGTGCCAGTGGCAACACCGCCAGTGAGGACCTTCTTTTCGCAACCCGGCCCGACTGGTTCAAGCCGGAGAGCCTTTGGAGGTTGGTCGACCTCTCGGAGGGACTGTTGGCCGAGCTCGGCGAGCCCAACCGCTCGCGAACAGCGCAGGGGGTTCATTCGAATGCCCCGGCGTTCAAGTGGACAAAGGCCAGCGACACGACCGCTTAAGAGCGGGCTTCGTCGGGGAATCGGCCGCCCATCAGCCGGGTCATGCGTTCGGCGGTCGACAGGAGGGATTCAACCCAGCCTTCGCACACCGAATGCGGCATCCTCAAGGTGGGGCCGCTGATGGTCACCGCCCCGATGAGCACACCGGAGGCATCGAACACTGGAGCAGACAGGCCCGATGCGCCGTCATCTCGTTCACCAACCGTGATGGAAAAGCCATCACGGCGAGTTCGTCGAGCCGCCGCCTCAAGGTCCTCGGAACTGGTGATCGTGAACTCCGTGAGCGGTTCCAGCGGTGAGCTAAGGATCTTCTCCAGCAGTTCCGGGCGCCACGCCAGCAGCACGTGGCTTGCCGACCCGGCGTGCAGCGGAAGGATACGGCCGACGTGCATCTCGCGGCGGAGTGCATGGCGGGTCTCTGCCAAGGCGATACAGACCCTGTATGCCTCTTCGGCTTTGAAGAAGGCAGTTGTTTCACCTGTGAGGTCGCGGAGGTCCTTGAGCAGAGGTGTGAAGAGGTCGAGCATTTCGATGCCGCGGGTGGCCGGAGCAGCCCAGTAGGCCATCTTCATCCCGACTCGGAAGGAATCCTCTTCACGGTCGAGAAACCCTTGCGCCACCAGGTTGGTGACCAAGCGCTGAACGGTGGACGTGGGCATGCCGGTTGCCTCACGGATCTCGGTCAGCGTCAAAGTGGGGCGACTCAAGGTGAACGCGTCAAGGATTGCGCTGATCTTCCCGAGGACCAGGAGTGGGTTGTTCGGCCCCTGGGGTTTTGTGTCCGACGCTGCCATGGGTTCACGCTAACCCGAGCCGGCGGCGGGATTCGTACTCGGTGAGGCAAAAATCGATCAGGGGTGTCCATCCGAAGGAGAGGGACACCCCTGATACGGGCCCGCATCCGATCGACGTCGTCGGACCAGCCCTGGAAGGCAGCGTTACCGGAGTTCGGATGGGCCAGGTCAACGAGGCTAATCCCAATCGCTACATTCGCTGCATGGTCTACCAGGCTTTCACCATGTCCGAGCTCGAGGGCCGTGCTATGTACCGCCCTCCGACCGGTCTGGTGCTTCCGCGACCCATCGCCTGGGTGTTGGGGGAGTCGACCTCCCCGCCAAGGGCGACTTGCTCTTCGGTGGAGACCCACAGACGGTGACCTAACACTTGCGTCAGGTGTCCGCTCATTCTTATGCGGGAGTCCTGTTGGGGTACGGGTGTCGAGTGGTCAAAACGCTTGATTGAGCGGTTGGGTGGTCAAGATCCTCGCCCATCAGTGTTGATCAGCAAGAAGATTGACCACTCAACCGCCAGTTTCAGGGAAGTTCAACGGTGGTGGGGCCGCCTTGAGCGTCGTCGTCGTCGTTTTTGTTGCGGATCGCTCCAATGGTTTTGACCGCGGTGCCGATCAGGGAGGCGCCGCCCCAGTAGGTGGCGGTGTCGCCGTTGACCTTGAGGACCACGTTGTCCTGGTTTTCCGGGCCACCCTCCATGAACATGTCAGCACCCTTGGACCAGAGCTCTTCCACGAGCTCCCGGTCATGGACGATGGTCGCAGCACCCGAAACCGATACCCACGCCTTGTTGGATGCGTAGGCCACATTGACGTTCGGGTTGGCGCGGATGTCTGCGGCCACGGAACTGGAGGAGCGCACGAGGAAAAGGATGTCCCCGTCCTCGGCCACCTGAGTGGACAGAGGGCGGCTGACCAGGCGGGTGTTGCCGGATGCGGAATCGGTGGTGGTCAGCATGGCGATGTCCACGTTCTCCATGAGGTCGTGGACCTTTTTGACCTCGGCGGGATCAGTGGTGACTTGCTGGTTTTCTGAAGTAGTCATGATGCTTACTGTATTGGTGAGTGGTGACACAGGCGAGGGGCCGGGGTGGATTTGGCGATAGGTAGCCTGATCACGACGACGACGGAGGAGGAGTTACCCATGGGTGTGTCAGTTCAACCCCAGTTGCGGGCCATTGTGTTGGACACCGAGGATGCGCTGGGACTGGCCGAGTTCTACCACCAGCTGTTCGGGTGGGAGTACGTGACGGATCTGACCAGCGATGATGCTGCCGGCTGGTGCACGGTCCAGGGGCCCTCCGGAGTGCGGATCTCCTGCGAGCGAGTAGATACGTTGATCCGCGCGCAGTGGCCTGATCCGCAGCGCCCACAACAGGTTCACCTGGACTTTGTGGTGGACTCCGGTGAGGAACTGGAGGCTTTCCATCAGCACGCCGTGAGCTTGGGCGCGGAGGTCCTGGCCACTGAGACCGATGAACCTGACGAACAGATCTACATCTACGCAGACCCGTCCGGCCATCCGTTCTGCGTGTTCGTGCCGATGGAGGACAACCCGGGGCTGTCGCAGGGCGGGCGGGCTTAGGGGATTGCCTGGTCTTCCAGGTAGGCATCCAACTTCATGAACTCCAGCAAACGCTGCCTCATCTCTTGTGTGGAGGGTTCATGCAGCGTATGAACTCTCCACTGCACGCGCGCCGCAGTCCCCGTCAAGCAGGAACCGTAGAACCCAATCCAAGGCAGACACCCACTGTGTTCAACCACGCATCCTTCATTTGGGCCGCCGCTGATCTACTGCGCGGCACCTATAAGCAGCATGAGTACGGGGAGATCATCCTGCCGTTTACGGTGCTGGCCCGTTTGGATGCTGTGCTTGCGCCCACCAAGGAAGCCGTCCTGACGGCCATCGTCAAGAGCCCCGGGGATACGGTCCCCAGCGTCCCCATGCCCCGGGCCAGGGCTGGGCACCACTATGACTTCTTCAACGTCTCCCACCACAGCCTCAAAATGCTGCAGGGTGACCCGGACAATGTGTCTAACCAGCTGGCCGCGTGAGTGGTTCGAGGCTGATGCCTATGGTTCAAAGGGCTGCAATTTCAGGCTGAGGGGCTCTTGCAGGTAAGGCTTAGATATGACCAAGTTACTTGCGCGCGAACACTACCCAGGCAGCCTCACTTATGCTCGAATATGTCATTCGAAGATTTCTCGGCACTCACAAGAGCTAGAGGAAGGCATTCCGCCCCCTTTGTGCGAATCAATCCACTAGGAGTGTTGGTGGGAATCGCATTTCCAGAATGCAGATTGGACTAATTTAATGTCTTTTGAAATTCATCCCCTAATGCCCGGTAACTTCGATGACTTCGTCACGGTTGCGAATCCCAGCCTACGGGTCAACCACTGCTGGTGCTTGTCGCATCGGCTCACGGCTGCTCAGATGCGTGAACTCGGTGACACTCGCGAAGAAGCCCTACTTTCGCTTTGTCATCGCAACCCCGGTCCGGGCGTTATCGGCTATGACGACGGGGTTCCAGTTGCCTGGTGCTCTATCGGACCTCGCTCCATGATTCCCCGGCTCGAGGCGTCCAAACTTATTCGCCGTGTCGATGACGTTGACGTGTGGGCGATCATTTGCGTGGTGGTCCGCAGTAGCGGATTCCGCAAGAAGGGCTATGCGCTACAGGTGATTAACGGGGCAGTGACCTATGCCGCAGAACAGGGCGCCCCGGCAGTCGAGACCTATCCGCCAGACACAGACGAGCGTATCGACACAACCATGGCGTTCCTCGGCACACGAGCCTATTTGAGAAGGCTGGTTTTGCCAAGGTCGGTATGACTGACGCTATCGGCGCAGGCTATCCCCGCTGTGTCATGCGTCGGATGCTTTCATCGCCTCATTGAACTGAGTGGTCGGACACCACCTTGATTGCACCACAGGTCTCACCATCACCATCAAAGTGGGCTCTTCACAATCCGGCTCTTCACAGATGAGGGTGTAGTTGGGGGCTGGCGCGTCGGTGTGGGGTAG
>NZ_JAUNTS010000024.1 GCF_030538595.1 Kocuria sp. | reverse complement strand
TGGAAGCCGGCGGGTTCAGACCGCGACTACACCCTGGATTGTGAAGAGCCGGTTTGCCGTAGAACCTCCGGGGGAGGGTCAAAGGGAGCATATTCCCCGCCCAGGCGGACCTCTCCGGATATTTGAGCCAAAACCTTGGCGTGACGCTGCGTCCCGTGATGACCATGATCCGCCTGGCTCTTGCCGAACTTCACGTACCACCTGAGCTTTCAACCGCCTGACGGTGCAGATCGTGAACAAACGATGGACACCCTACTGAACGACTAAAATTGTACTCACTCTGGAGGACAGCTGCATTCATTTGACTGGAATATCTCTCCGCGTGTTCTGAGCCCGGGTGCTCAGGAGGTACTGCGACGTCGTGCCCGCAGTCCCGCTATCAGCCTGCGTGTCCGCGGCGCTGCCGTGGACACTGCAAGGTAGCCGGACAGTGCACCCACCATGCCGGTGCCGCCCACCAGGACAGGTAGCCGCAACTTGGCAAACCGTTCCGCGTCCGAGGCAACCACATGGGACATCCCGTTGATGGTGGCCGCGATCACCGCACCGGCAATGAGCTGATGCCCAATCTTCTCCGTCTGGTTCAGGAGAGGTTGAAGCTCATCGCCACGCAGGTGAACGTCAAAACCCCCGTGCTCCAACACTCCCAGCACCCTCCGCAACACATCAGGGGCTTCAGCGCCCATCTGCACTGCGTCTTGAAGAAGGTCCCGAACCCTACCCACCAGGGCTTCGGGGGAGAGCCGTTTGAGCACAAAGCGCTGTGCATAAGGCTGCATGACAGCCACCAGATCGAACTCCGGGTCCAGCCCCGTCCCAATTGCCTCCGCCGTGAGAACCATCCGCAGAAACAGCGCTGACTGACGGGGCAGCCGCAACCGGTGACGCCGCAAAGTGGCCACCAGGTCACTCATCAGGGAACCGATACGCACCTCGGCCAACGGCCGGTTGGCGTAGCGGCGCAGCATGGCATCAATGTCGCGGTCCAACTTGGCCCGGTCCAATTCCTGACCGGCGGTGTCGGTCAGGGCAAGGATGCCGCTCGCCGCGCGGCGCGCATTGCCTTGCACCACGCCCATCATCAGGGTCACCAGCGAGTCCCGGAATTCTTCGGACAAAGTGCCCACCATGCCAAAGTCGATCATGGCGATCGACCCATCGGGGTGGACAAACAGGTTTCCAGGATGCGGATCGGCATGGAAAAAGCCGTCCTCAAAAATCATCTTGCACAGCGCATCCGTGGCGGTGACCGCCACCTGGTGCCGATCAAGACCGGCGGCATCCAGCGCAGCGGTGTCACTGATCTTCATACCGGTCATGCGCTGAGTGGTCAGGATTCTGGTGGTGGTGGCCTCCCAGAACACCTCCGGAATCACAATGGCTGGATGCGCGGCAAAATTCTCCCGCATCCGCTCCGTATTGCGGGCTTCCGCCAGGTAGTCCATTTCCTCCCGCATGGAGGCGGCAAACTCATCCACCAGCCCGATCAGGTCCTGGTACTGGACCCCTGGCCAGTAGCGGGTCAGCAGCACCGCCAGTTCCCGCAGAATCTCAAGGTCCCGGTTAACCTCATCCACAATGTCCGGGCGCCGGATCTTGACCACAACATCTTCACCGCGGAAGCGTCCCGCATGGGCTTGACCGATGGACCCGGTGGCCAATGGCACGGGATCAATGTGCTGCAGAATCTCCTCTGCACCCGTCTCCGGGCTTTGCGCCAGGAGGTCACGGATGACTTCCGGTGGGATGGGCGGTGAGTTGTCCTGCAGCGTGGCCAATTCCCGCGCGTAGGCCGGCGGCAACAGGTCCGGCCGAGTTGAAGCCAACTGCCCCAGCTTCACAAATGTGGGGCCCAGTTCTTCCAGTGCCAAGCGCAGATGTTCGGGCTGGGGTTGGATCTTGTCCGGGTCAATCAGGCGTACCTTGGCCAGATAGCTCCGCCACTCCGGCTTCAGCCCGCCCAGGGCAAAGCCGAAACCGTGTTTGGAGAGGACCTCCAGGATCTGGAGGAGACGTTCGCGCCGGGAAATCATCCGTTATTCGTGGTCTCCCCAGACTGTGCAGGATTTGCCGCAGGTTGGGCAGAGTTCACCGCAGACCGTGCAGAGTTGGCCGTTGACGGGCCGAACAAAGACCTCAGGTAGAGGGCCATGCCGCCGGTGGCCGCAGCCACAATCACTGCCAATGCACTCACCAACGGTTCACGTCCCAGGAACACCAAGCTGACCACCAAGAGCAGCAGGGTCACTCCCGCCAGAATCCACACCGTCACGCGGCTGCTCTGGGACCAACTGGCTGCAGCGCCGTGATCCACACGAGTTGCTGTACTGGATCCCGTACGGCTCTGAGAGTTCTGCGCGCCGGAGGCCGCCATACCTTTGCGCCATTTCCTGGCGTTCTTACCCCGTTCAGCCTCCGTGGGAACGTAGGCGTTGGGCACCGGGTAGGAATCTGCTTCCGGCACCAGCTCCTGACCAACGCGCGGCAACAGGGCGTACCATTCGGGGTCGATGGCCTCGGGGCGCGCAGCCTGCACGGTCAAGGAAACCTCATACGCGGAACCGCGAATGGTTCCCCATGCTGCGGTGAGCAGATCGTGCTCAAAGGCGTGCCGGATCACCGGGATGAACTGTTCAGAAAGCTGTGTGGAAAACCGGCCCACCACTTGACGTTCATGGAGCACTTCCACAATTTCCACGTGATCACCGTGAGCCGTACGGACCTGATTGACTTCCAGAGTCAGAAAGAGCCGGGCCTCTCCGGAGGCCGGAAGAATGGCATGGAGGTAGGCAGCGTGGTCCTGCTCATCCAAGACTTTGATGGACGAACCCTGCGGCAACACGGTTGAGCGCTGCGGTGCGGCGTTGACTGGAAACAGAAGATCCGGGGGAGACAACTGAATACGCGCCGTGGCATCCACCTCCGCAACGCCATCGGCATCCACCAGGGATGCCTTGATGATCACGGGTGCCGTGGGGGTCAGGTCTGAGGCCACCACGCGGGTGACAGCCGGCCAGTACCGCGCGGCGTCTTCTTTGGTCAGATGGCCCACTTGATCGGCGCCCACCCGCACCGCAATGGTCTGGGGATCAACGGGATTGTCCGGTTCCGGCACCAACTCCGCGGTCCCCGCATAAGTCTCCACCGAGCCGTAGGACAACGCACCAAAAACGCGCAAGATCTCCGCGTCATAGAAGTTCTCCGTGACGATTTCCAGAGAACCGCGGTCATTGAGTGCGTAGGTGGTCATGGTCTCCCTTTTGCTGGAGGGTCCCTAATGCCAGGGGGCGGGGAAGCGTGGTGCGCAGGTCAACCTGGTCACGCGCTCATCCGGGGCACCGGACGGGCTCTAGTCTGTCATGAATCCATGCAGGTGGTGCGGATTGTTGCGCCACAGCCATCGCAGAGCATGGGCAGTTTCATCTGCACCTACCCGTGCTGCGGCCTGCATCAGGGATGCCGCACGTCCGTTCCTCATCTGCGTGCATTGGCTTGAATACGGAGCCGGATTCGGCGTTCATCACGTTGTTCCAGAATCAGACGCCGCAGTGCCGCAGGCGCTTCCGGGTGATTCTCCAACCAGTCCTGAGTCTGGCCCAGCAGCGGATCCTCTTCCGGTGGGGTGCCCGGCACCAAATCGCAGGTGCGCGGGTACAACCCTTTGACCAGACGGGTGGCCATGCCCGTGGATTGGCTGCTCCACTGCTGTTCCAGCATGGCAAAGTAACGGTCCCGGTACGGTGCCATCAAGTGGTCATCAGCAAGTTGAAATCCTGCGGCTGTTGCGCTGAGAAGATCATTGGACAATTCACCGTTGAGCATGTTCTGCCAGGCAGCTTCCTTGGCCCAGTGGGTGGGGCGTGCTGCCAGCGTCCTGGCTTGACCAATCTGACTGGCCCGGGAATGGTCCCGGTCCGCTTCCTCCCGGATCCAGGATTCCACCGCCTGATTGGATGCCACCAGGCCCGTCATCCAGCGCCATCGCAGTGCCGGCCCCAACTCCAGACCGGGCAGGACCTCTGCACCCGTCATGAGCTGCCGCACCCACCGTGCCGACTCCGTCTCGTGAGCAATCAGGTGACCCAGAATGCGGGCCAATGCGGTTTGCTGGTCCGAGCCCGCTGCAGCCTGGCGCAGGCGTTGCGCCACATGCCGACTCAGGGTGCGGCGCTGCTCTGCGCGATGTTGCGGTCCAACATAGCTCTCCAGAGTTTCCAGTGCCCTGTCCAAGACCGTTTCAAAAACCACGGACTCTGTTTCCAGAAACACGTGCTTGATCACCGCGGCCAGAAAATCCTCCGGCAGTAGGTGGCCGCGGCGCAGCATGGACCACAGATGTGCCCAGGCCACCGAGCGAGCCATGGCAGTGGGCAGCGCACTGAGATGAGCTTTGAGTTGGGCCACGCCGGCGGGGTCAAGATGGAAGTGGGCGTAATCAAGGTCGTCGTCGTTGAGCAGCAGCACCCGGTTCTCCAGCGGCAGGGGACTGGTCAACGACGCCGGGGGGATCAGTGCCGCTGAGTCCTCTCCGGTAACTGCCAGTGGGCTATCCGCCGGTGGAAGATCAATCACCAGGGCTTCCCCCACCGGATGATCGGAAGCCACATCCACGGTGAGTAGCTGTGTGCGGGTGAGCACCGGCGTCGTCCCTTCAGTGTCGATGCTGTCCGCAGCCACCGCATCCTGTGCACCTGTGCCCTCCGCGCCGTGAGCAAGACCGGGTGGAAGGAAGTGGTAGACCCCAACGCGCAGGTGGTGCGGGCGCCTGGAATTGGGGTCGGTGTCCGTACCGAGCGGCGTGATGGCCACGGTATCCGCGCGTTGCTCCACCCTCAAGACAGTGGCACCCTCCGTGGTCAACCATTTCTGTGCCCAGAGCCCGGTGTCACGGGAGGAGGAAGCCTCCAGCGCCGTGAGGAAGTCGAGAAGACTGGCAGAGGCCCAGGCATGCTGACGAAAGTATTGGCGGCAGGCAGCTGTGAATTCGTCGATCCCAACGTAGGCCACCAACTGCTTCAGGGCGGCAGCGCCCTTGGCGTAGGTGATTCCGTCAAAATTCTGTTGGGCCGCGGCCACATCTGGCACATCCGCCACAATCGGGTGTGTGGTGCTCAGCGAATCCTGCCGGTACGCCCAGGCTTTGCGCTGGACAGCAAATCCCGCCCAGGCCTGTGTGAACTCAGTGGCAGAGGCACTCGCGTGAGCACCCATGAATTCCGCAAAAGATTCTTTGAGCCACAGATCCTCCCACCACCGGATGGTCACCAGGTCCCCAAAGTACATATGGGCCATTTCATGCAGAACCGTATTGGCTCGGGCAGCCCGCTGCTGGTGGGTGGGGCCATCCGGGAACAGGTAATCCTCCGTGAGCGTGACCAATCCGGGGTTCTCCATGGCCCCCAAGTTGTACTCGGGAACAAACGCCTGTTCGTAGGAATCGAACGGGAATTCAAGATCGAACAGCTCGGTGAAAAAGTCCAAACCCTGACGGGTGAGGTCAAAAAGCTCCTCAGCCGGAAGATACTCGGCCATACTCGCCCGGCACCACAGCGTCAGAGGCAAAGTCTGGGGTCGGTGACCGTGTGAGCTGGTCCAGCTCGCATCCACCCGGTGGTAGGGGCCTGCCAGCACTGAGGTCAGATAACTGGGGATGGATGCCGTGGGTCCAAAGGAGTGGCGGACGGCCCCGCGCTCGACGTCGTCGTCGTTCAGTGCCCGCTGGCCCACGGGAAGCGCGTTGGAGGACACTGACCATCCTGCCGGGGCGATCACGTCAAAGTGCCATGTGGTGCGCAGATCCGGCTGGTCAAAACACGGCACCACGCGGCGGGCATCCGTGGGTTCGTACTGCGTGTAGAGATACGTCTGAGCATCTTGGGGATCAACGTAGCGGTGCAGACCTTCCCCGGAACGTGAGTAGTACCCGGCTCCTTCCACCACCACCCGGTTGGTTTCGCTCAGTCCGTCCAGGTGAATGCGGTCCGCATGAACAGCTGTGGCCAATTGCGCTGCGCTCAATACTTGGCCGTTGAGCTCCACCGTGTGAACGTCTCCGATGAAGTCCAGAAACGTGGATGCTGCAGGTGCGGTGTCTTGGAGCCGAAAATCCCACGTGACCTTCACCCCGAAAGTGGCCTGCGCTGGATCAGGTGCACCACGCAGATCCAGCTCCACGGTCACACCGTTCAGACTCACGGTCTGGGACCGGGTGAATGCTTCCGCGCGGGTCAGATCTGTGTGAGTCACCCCACTATCCTAGTCTCACCCAATATGCTCAGCATGCTACCGCTGGGTTGCGTCACGGACCCGCAACACAGTCGTGTCACGCTGGGGCGCACTGGCAAGATGTTGCCACTCAACCATCCGGTGCCACCCAGGTGGTGTTGGGGGTACGCACAGATCATCGGATCGCTTGACGCGTCCGCTGTAAAGGAAGGGACGGGATCGGAGCCGCATGACTGATCTGTTCGCCACCTACGCCCATGACATGGCGGGCTCGGGTGCCTACGACGAAATGTTCACCGGCGCCCAAGACGTTCGCCCGGCCTTCAACCGGGTCTCAGATGTCCTGGGTTCCCTTGACCTGGGGGATGTGACATCACGGGATGAATCCATGGCACGGTCCTTTCTGGACCGCGGTGTCACCTTTGACTTTGCCGGGGAAGAGCGCCCCTTCCCGTTGGACATTGTGCCCCGCGTCCTCACCGTGGAGGAGTGGGAAGTGCTGGAGCGCGGTGTCAAACAGCGGGTCAAGGCTCTGGAGATATTCCTGGATGACGTCTACGGCGATCAGAAAGTCATCACCGATGGCATCGTGCCGCGCTCACTGATCACCTCCTCCGCCCACTTTCACCGTCAGGTGTGGGGATTCAAACCGGCTGGGGGCGTGCGGATTCACGTGGCCGGTATCGACGTCGTCCGCGATGACGACGGTGTCTTCCGCGTCCTGGAGGACAACGTGCGGGTGCCGTCCGGGGTGTCCTACGTGATTGAGAACCGGCGCGCCATGATGAAGGGCCTCCCGGAGGCTTTCATGTCCACACCCATCATGGCGGTGGACTCCTATCCTCGGCACCTGCTGCACGCATTGAAAGCCACCGCACCGGAGCCGGGGGAGGACGCTGTGGTGGTGGTGCTGACTCCCGGGGTCTTCAACTCCGCTTACTTTGAACACACTCTGCTGGCCGGGCTCATGGGGGTGGAGCTGGTGGAAGGTCGTGACCTGGTGGTCCGGGGGGATCGTGTCTACATGCGCACCACAGAGGGTGAGCAGCGGGTGGACGTGATTTACAAGCGGATCGACGACGACTTCACCGATCCCCTCCAGTTCCTTCCGGAATCGGTACTGGGGTGCCCCGGACTGGTCAACGCTGCTCGCGCCGGAAATGTGACCATTGCCAATGCCGTTGGCAATGGTGTGGCCGATGACAAGCTGGTGTACTCCTACGTGCCGGAATTGATCCGCTACTACCTGGCTGAAGAACCCATCCTGCCCAATGTGGACACCTACCGTCTGGAGGAAGAGGAAGCCCGCGAATACGTTTTGGCTCATCTGGATGAACTGGTGGTCAAACCCGTGGATGGTTCCGGAGGCAAGGGCATTGTGATCGGTCCACGCGCCACCGCCCAGGAATTGGCGGAACTGCGGGAGAAAGTCCTTGCCGACCCGCGCGGCTGGATTGCGCAGCCGGTGCTGCAGCTCTCCACAGTCCCAACCTTTGACGGAGAAGGATTCAGCCCCCGTCACGTTGATCTGCGGCCTTTCTGCGTCAACTCCGGGGAGGACATGTATGTGCTGCCCGGTGGTCTGACCCGCGTGGCCATGACCAAGGGCTCGTTGATTGTGAACTCCTCCCAGGGTGGCGGTTCCAAGGACACCTGGGTGATTGGCAAACGCACCGCCCCCGTGGAGCCACCCCCCGAACGGGAGGAAACCGTGGCCTCCATGGCCGCCGTCCCCGTGGCCACCCACTGGGCCGACGACACTGACCTGACAGATCAGCAGCAACAGCAACAGCAAATGCGGCAGTCACCTGCACCCCCGCATTCCGTGGCGCCCGCCCGTCACGTCGATTCCCAGGAGGCCTGAGACATGCTCAGCCGCATTGCCGAATCCCTCTTCTGGATCGGACGGTACATGGAACGCGCCGACGGCGTCTCCCGCATCCTGGACGTGCATCTGGAACGCATCACGCAGCTGCCGGAAGCCCAACAATCCAGTGAAGTTCGGCGCATCATGGAAGTCATGGGTGCACCCGTCACGGACAATCCGGACGTTGGAATGCTCATCCACGAACTCGCCTGGAACCGCGATTCCCTGACCTCCATTGCCGGGTCAGTCAACGCCGCCCGCGAAAACTCCCGGCGGGCACGGGAGATTGTGTCCTCCAAAATGTGGGAAGCGGTCAACTCCACCTATTACGGGCTCAACCAACACCGGCATGACGTTGTGGGTACCTTCCGCATGTGCCAGTGGGCTGCCGAACGGATTTCCACCATCCGCGGCCAGGCAGAAATGACCATGTCCCACGATCAGTCCTGGCAGTTCCTCACCCTGGGTGTCACCTTGGAACGTGCAGACATGACTGCACGCCTCCTGTGGACCCGCACCGCGGGACTGCCCCCCAGCAGCAATCCCGCGGGGGAGACCTCCTGGGTGGAGATCCTGCACTGCGCCGGTGCCTACGAGGCCTTTTTGCGCACCCGGCACGGCACTTTCAACGATGAATCCGCTGTTCGCTTCCTGGTCCTGGACCGCCTCTTCCCACGCTCCATCATTTACTCCCTCACCCACGCCGAACGCATTTTGGAAGCTCTGGACCCCGGCTCACGCCGCATGGGCTTCACCAACGATGCCCGGCGCATCATCGGACGCTCGCGGGCGGAACTGGAATACCTGGACACCAACGACCTCATGCGTGACCTCCCACGGCATCTCAATGACGTCCAGGCAGCGATTGCTGAGGCCGCGGAATCAGTGACCGAAAAATACTTCACCCACGAACAGGAATCTTCCTGGTTTGGAGGCGTCCTGTGACCCGGCTGACCATCAATCACGTCACCCGCTACGTGTATGACACCAAGGTCAAGCGCTCCCACAACGAGGCCCGCATGACCCCGGTCTCCGACGACGAACAACTGGTGCTCACAGCCGAACTGGCCGTCAAACCCAGCACCGCCAACATCCACAACTACGTTGACTACTTTGGCACCCGGGTGGCGGACTTTGACGTACCCGCGCGCCACTCCACGTTGGAGGTGCGTTCCTCCGCGGAGGTGGAGGTCAACCGCCGATCGGTGGACCCGGAGGCCCCGGGGTTGAGCTGGGAACACCTGGGTGCCCCCGAGCACCAGGATCATTACGCCGAGTACCTGGTCCCGACCAAACTGACCACTCCCGGGGAAGAATTACGCGCGGTGGCACGGACCGTGCGCGATTCAGCCGATTCCCCAGCCGATGCGGTCAAGGACGTGTTCCGCCGGATTCGGGAGCAAATCACCTACGAATCCGGGGTCACTGGTGTTCACACCGACGCCGACGCCGTGTGGGCCGATGGCCGCGGTGTCTGCCAAGACCTTGCACACGTGGCCGTGGCGGTGCTGCGTGACTTGGGGATCCCGGCCCGCTACGTCTCCGGCTACCTTCACCCGGATGACTCCGCCGGGATCGGAGTGACCGTGGCAGGGGAATCCCACGCGTGGGTGGAATGGTGGGACCGCGAGTGGATTGCTTATGACCCCACCAATCACAAGTACCTGGATGACTTGCACGTCAAAGTGGGACACGGCCGTGACTACAAGGATGTTCCACCGCTCAAGGGCATGGTGACCGGCGGCGGTGGAACCCAAGCCCTGGAAGTCACCGTTGAGGTGACCCGCACAGCGTGAGGTGACCCGGGCGTCGTCGTGATGACCGGAGCTCCGTCACTCCCTGAATCCACGGTGTGGAGGGGGCAACGGAGCTCCGGCGGTGTGTCAGGACTGGTCGAACTTGTAGTTCTTGGGGATCACCGTGATGCCGGACTCCGTGACGTGCAGACCGCGTGCCCGATCCTCCTCCGCGCTCACACCCACGCGAGTTCCCGCTGGAATCACCACGTTCTTGTCCACAATGCAGCGCTCCACCACGGCGTCCGCCTCCACATGGACGTTGGGCAGCAGCACCGATTCGTCAATGCGGGCATGGTTACCCACCACCACGTTGGGAGAGAGCACCGACTCCTGGACCCGCCCGCCGGCCACAATCACGCCCGGCGAGAGGATGGAATCTGTGGCGTAACCACCCTCCTGATACGGGCCGCGGACCAACTTGGCCGGGGGCGCGGTCACCTGGTGGGTGTAGAGCGGCCAGGCTGTGTTGTAGAGATTGAACACGGGCATGGGCCGCAACAGGTCCATGTGGGAGTCGTAATAGGAATCCAGCGTCCCGACGTCGCGCCAGTACTGACGATCACGGTCAGTCGAACCCGGAACATCGTTGTTCGTGAAGTCGTACACCACCGCTTCACCGCGATCAGCAAAGTACGGCATGATGTCCCCGCCCATGTCATGGTTGGTGTCCTCACGGGACTCATCCTGCTGGAGGGCTTCCACCAGGGCATCGGTGTCGAACACATAGTTGCCCATGGAGGCCAAGAACTGCGTGGGATCATCGTCCAGCGGACGGGTAGAGGCTGGCTTCTCCACGAACTGGGTGATCTTGGTGGGATCGTTGGGATCAGTCTCAATCACACCGAAAGAAGTCACCAGATCCAGCGGCTGGCGCACACCGGCCACGGTGGCCTTGGCACCGGACTCAATGTGGAAGTCCACCATCTGGGAGAAGTCCATGCGGTACACGTGATCCGCACCGACCACCACCACGATGTCCGGCTTGGCATCGTCAATCAGGTTCATGGACTGGAAAATGGCGTTGGCCGAGCCCAGGAACCAATCCTTGCCGTGCCGCTGCTGTGCCGGGACGGAAGCAATGTAGTTGCCCAACAGTGTGGAGAGCCGCCAGGTCTCGGAGAGGTGCCGGTCCAGCGAATGCGACTTGTACTGGGTCAGCACCACGATTTGCAGGTAACGGGAGTTGACCAGATTGGACAGAGCAAAGTCGATCAGCCGGTAGGTTCCACCAAAGGGGACAGCCGGCTTGGCTCGATCTTCGGTGAGCGGCATCAGGCGTTTGCCTTCGCCGCCGGCCAGGACTATCGCAAGTACCTTTTCGCGTGCCATGTGTACCTCTCAGGACGTCGTCGTCGCGGTTCCGGATGTGTCCGGAGGTGGCTTCTGTCACCAGGAGTCCACCGTCATGCCTAACTCAACCGCGAAACAACCCGATGTGTGAAGTTCGCGGCGCTACATTGCGGCCTGTGGCTCAAAAGTTGCGCAAAACAACCGTAAGGTTGCGCAGCTTTGGTCATGGGAGGTGTGCCGCAGGGACCAGTGTATGTAGTCTCGGTCACGTGCGTATCGACATCGTGTCCAAGGAGTTCCCGCCCGCCATCTACGGTGGAGCCGGCGTTCATGTCGCCGAGCTCTCCCGGGTACTGGCCCCGCTGGTTGAACTCAATGTCCGTTGCTTTGGCCAACCGCGTGACCCCGATTTTCACGGGGCGCACGTTCAGGCCTATCAGGTGCCATCCGACCTCAAAGGTCAAAACGCCACCATCGAGACCCTGGGAACCGACCTTGCCATGGTCGGGGACATCGGGGGAGCGGACCTGGTGCATTCCCACACGTGGTACGCCAACATGGCAGGGCACCTTGCCTCTCTGATGCACGGGATTCCACATGTGATCTCCGCGCACTCCCTGGAACCGTTACGGCCGTGGAAAGCCGAGCAGCTGGGCGGCGGGTACGCCATCTCCTCCTTTGTGGAGAAAACCGCCTACCTCAATGCCGCAGCCGTGATCGCCGTGTCCGATGGCATGCGCAAGGACATCCTGCGGTGCTACCCGGAGATTGACCCGGACAAGGTGCAGGTGGTGCACAACGGTATTGACGTCTCCCAGTGGAACCGGGATGAATCCACGGACATTCTGGAGAAGTTCGGGATTGATCCTGCCAAGCCGTCCGTGGTGTTTGTGGGGCGAGTGACCCGGCAAAAGGGCGTCCCGTTCCTGCTCCGTGCAGCGTTGCAGCTACCCCCGGAGGTCCAACTGGTCCTGTGCGCGGGTGCTGCTGACACTCCCGAGCTGGCCGCAGAGGTCAACGGCCTGATCGAAGAACTCAAGGCCACCCGCGATGGTGTGGTGCTGATCGAACAGATGCTCCCGCGCCGGGAAGTCATCCAGATTCTCTCCCACGCCACCGCCTTTGCCTGCCCCTCCATTTACGAGCCACTGGGCATTGTGAACCTGGAAGCCATGGCCTGCGGGGCCGCCGTCGTAGCCACCGCCACGGGGGGCATCCCCGAAGTTGTGGTGGATGGCCAGACCGGCCGTTTGGTGGACATTGAACAAGTGGAGGACGGCTCCGGCACTCCGCTGGACCCGGAGAAGTTTGTGTCCGACTTTGCAGCTGCCCTGACCGAAGTCATTTCCGATCCCGAACGCGCTCGCGCCATGGGGGAGGCCGGCCGCGTGCGCGCAGAGGAAAACTTCTCCTGGCAAGCGATCGCAGAACGCACCCTGGACGTGTATCGGTCGGTCTTGCCGACTGCCTGACAGCTGGCTGCGGGCACCCGCCGAGATGGTGGGGGAGGGTGGCGCTTGTGCTAGAGTCGTCGTCGTTGCTTGGCGGGTCCGGGGGTCTTTTGGTGCCTCTGTGGGCTGGCCGGTCACCTGCGCGGGTGGCGGAATAGGCAGACGCGCTAGCTTGAGGTGCTAGTCCTCGTATT
>NZ_JAUNTS010000017.1 GCF_030538595.1 Kocuria sp. | reverse complement strand
TTCTTCCGGCCCATCTTCACCTCCCTGT
The DNA here is from genome assembly GCF_030538595.1 of Kocuria sp. GTDB lineage: Bacteria > Actinomycetota > Actinomycetes > Actinomycetales > Micrococcaceae > Kocuria. Next base: position 72,034 of record NZ_JAUNTS010000017.1, on the reverse strand, counting down.
AGCAAAAGCCGTGCGCAGTTTGATACCGCATCAGCGCTGATGCGGTATCAAACTGCGCACGGCTTGTTCATGGCCCACGGCATCGCGTCCACAACCAACCACCGCGCACGCACACACAAACATCACGGGTGTGCCTTGCATCACATTGGAGGGAATCGTCCAGCAGAGGCGCGCTGAGGTACAGCGCCCCTGCGCCTCACTCGGGAGGTTCCCCCATGACTCAGACCACCTCGACTCAGACCACCGCCGGCATGGCCGCCGGACAGACCCGCGAAGCGGACACGCCAGCCCTGGCGCGCAGGCATTTGTCCACCACCGCGCTGGTCTTCATGATCATTGCGGCCTCGGCACCTTTGACGGTGCTGGCTGGCGGAGTTCCCACCAATTTTGCCGTCTCCGGACTCTTGGGCGTTCCCGTGACATACCTGGTTCTGGGGGTGGTTCTGGTCCTCTTTGCAGCCGGGTACGGCGCCATGAGCAGCCACGTGCAAAACGCCGGGGCCTTCTACGCCTACATCACCGAAGGTCTGGGTAATCGCCAGGGCATTGCCGCGGCACTGCTGGCGCTGGTCAGCTACAACATGATGCAAATCGGGCTCTACGGCCTGTTCGGTTTTGCCCTCTCCAATGCCCTCACCACCTGGACCGGACTCAACATTCCCTGGTGGGCCGCCGCCGGCATCGGTTGGGTGCTGGTCGGGATTCTGGGAATCAACAGCGTGGATCTCTCGGCCAAGGTTCTGGGCGTTCTGGTGGCCTTGGAATTTGTGGTCGTGATTGTGGTCAGCGTGATCTCAATCGGCACGGCCCCGGAGGGACTGTCCACCCAAACTCTGCAGCCGGACCAGTTCTTGGCTTCAGGTATTGGCGTTTTGCTGGCCTTTGGCATTGCAGCCTTCATGGGCTTTGAATCCGGGGCCATCTACTCAGAAGAGACCAAGGATCCTCGGCGTACGGTGGCCCGCGCCACTTACATTGCTGTTGGTGTGATCGCGCTGTTCTACGCGGCGTCCGCGTGGGCTTTCGCCATGGGGATTGGCCCCAGCACCGTCATCGACCAGTCCCGTGAATTCGGACCGGACCTGGTGTTCGTCTGGCTGGCCGGACAGTCACCGCTGTTGGCCGAACTTGCCAATGTCCTGTTCATCACCAGCCTGCTGGCTGCCCTGATCGCCTTTCACAACGCGGCAGCCCGCTACTTCTTTGCCCTGGGCCGCTCCCGGGTACTGCCCCGCTACCTGGCCGGATCAACGACGTCGGGAGCCCCCGCCGCAGGGTCCCTCACCCAATCCCTGCTCGCCCTGGTGGTGGTCGCGGTCTTTGCGGTGGCTGGCACTGGCCACGAACTCGGCCCCCTGTTTCCCGTGGTCACGCTGTTCACGTGGCTGACCAACGCGGCAGCTTTCGGACTGGTGTTCTTGCTGGCTGTCACCTCCGTTGCCGTCATCGCCTGGTTCACCAAGGATCACCACGGCTACGGACTGTGGACCCGCATGATCGCCCCGGGCCTGGCGGCCATTGCGCTGATGATCGTGGCCATTCTGATCCTGGCGAACTTTGACATCATGATCGACGCCGAAGGCCGCTCACCGTTGGTGGTGGTCATGCCCGGCATCATCATTGGCACAGGTGTTCTGGGGCTGATCTGGGGTGAGGTGATCCGGCGGCGGCGCCCGCAGGAGTATCAGGCCATGCGCCACCAGGATCAGATCGACCAGAACACGGACCTACCGCGCACCTGAAGCCGGTCTGCCGTCAACAAGCCCGTACCTCACCCCCAGAACAAGGAGAACTGTCATGGCCACCCCGCACGTCGTCGTCGTAGGAGCCGGTTTTGCCGGTCTGAGCGCTGCCCGTGAATTGCAGATGGCAGGAATGGAGGTGGAAATCGTGGAAGCCCGCGACCGCATTGGCGGGCGCGCGTGGACCGAGGAACGCCTGGGCCGTCCCCTGGAGCTGGGCGCCACGTGGGTGCACTGGATGCAACCCAACATGTGGAATGAAATCACCCGCTACGGGCAGACGATCTATCCCAGCCCGGTGAGTGAACGCGCCTATTGGGTCACAGACGGGCAGCTGAAAGAGGGCACTGAGGCCCAAGTTGATGCCATGCTGGAGCGGCCCATGGCCAAGATCTTAGAGGGCTCGCGGGAGTTCTTTCCCAATCCGCATGACCCGCTCCACGTGCTCTCCGATCAGTTCACCGGCCCTGATGAAGTCCGCGAGCGCTTTGTGGCATTCGACCAGCAGAGCCCGCTGGACGCACTGCGCAACGGGGAGTTCACGCAGGAAGAAATTGACCTGTGTGACTCGTACTGGTCAGCTGGTTACATTGGCAATCCGCACAACGGTTCGGCATTGATGGCCAAGCAGTGGGTGGCCCTGTCCGATCACCGTCTACCGCTGTTGGACGAACAAACATTGCGCTTCAAATTGACCCACGGGATGCGCGGAATTTATCAGAACATGGCCGCTGATCTGCGGTGTCCGATTCGGTTGTCCACGCCCGTGAGCAAGATTGATCACAGCTCCACGGGTGCCACGGTCACCTTGGAATCCGGTGAAGTCATTGCCGCCGACGCCGTGATCGTGACCGTGCCGGTGGGAGCACTGGGGACCATTGAGTTTGAACCACGCCTACCCGCTGCCATGCAGCACGTGGTGGACCAGAAATGGAACTCCACGGGTGCCAAGATGTGGCTGAAGATTCGCGGCCACCACAGCATTTTCGGCTACGCACCCACCCCGGCCAAAGCCGCCATGCTCCGCAGCGAAATCTTCCTGGACCCGGAGCCGGACTGCCCGGAAGGCTCCACCATCTGCGTTGCTTTCGGTTCACACCATGATCGGCTTGCGCTGGAGGACCCGGCCAGCGGCCAGGAGGTCGTGAATCAATGGCGCCCGGATCTGGAAGTCATGGGCTGCACCGGGCACGACTGGGTGGCGGACAAATGGAGTGGTCAGGCCTGGGCCACCCTCCGCAAGGGCCAATTCACCAACGGCTGGCACCACTTTGGTGACACCCAAACACGGATGCACTTTGCCGGTGCGGACTGGGCCAAGGGCTGGCGCGGTGTGGTGGTGGAAGGCGCATTGGAGACGGGCTTGAGCACTGCACGGCGGGTGATCCGCGAGTTGGCATGACAACCTGATCAGGTTCCCAGCACCCGCGCCCGGTAGGCCGATGGCGCCTCTCCATACTCCGATTTCAACGCCTTGGACACGTAGGAAGCATCGAACAAGCCGTGCCGGGCACTGATGGACTGGACCGACTCGTGAGAGAGCAGCGGGTCGGCCAGATCTTGACGAATGGCCTCCAGGCGCCGGGTGCGGATGTATGCGGACACGGTGCGCTGCCCGTGGGAGAAACGGCTGTGAAGCTGGCGTACGGAAACGTAAAGAGCACCTGCGATCTTGGAAGGGCTCAGGTCAGGGTCGTGGAGGTTTTCGTCAATATAGGCCATGGCCTGCTGCAACAAGATGTTCTCAGCGCCATCGGCCGCACCGGTGTGAGCTTCAGCCGAGAGCACCGTGACCAGCATGTCCAGCGCTGAGCGCACCAGGCTCATGGCGTGGGCACCGTGCAGAAGATCAATGTTGGCGGCCAACTGCTCGAACAGCGGCACCGCCACCCGCCCCAGACCATCCGTACGGCTGACCCGGGTGGCGGTGACCTGGCTGATTTGTTCCGGGGCCATGTGGACAAAGTTCTGCGGGAAGAACACCACCAGGCTGTGTTGCGGCCCGGGGTAGGTGAGCTCATAGGGCCGTTGGGTCACGTAGAGCGCCAGATCACCGGGGTTCAGAAGGCACTCGCGGCCATCTTGGGTCAGGGTGGCCACCCCCGAAATCTGAAGACTCAGTTTGCAGTGGGCACCCACGGTTTGAGCGGCCTGCTCCGGCTCCCTCACCACCGTGTGGGCATCCGTGTGCATGTCAAACAGGTGCACATCTTCCAAGCTGGCCGCCTGCAAATGGGCGCGGAAGGCGGACTCGTCCGGGGCGCTGAGGGTCAACTGCCCAATGGCACGCGTGATGGCCGCACGCCACTGGGGCATGGTCATGGCCTGGCCCCGCGTGGTGTTGACCTGACGATCTTCAGGGGCGGACCCCTGGGGATCAGACCCCTGCGAATCGGACATGTGCGGATCGGACATGGCTTGCTGCGGATCAATCGTGTTCATCGCCACCTCTCCCACCCCGAACGTAGCACCCTGTGATGCACCACACACCAGAAACCAACAACGCTGCGCTCTGGGGCAAGTACCGGGCACACAGGACCACGCAGCATGGGGGCATGACCACCGCCACGCGGTCCACTGCGCCTTGGGGCAGCGGAGTTCACCACGCTTGTTTGCACGATTCAGGAGCACACCATGACGTATGACCAGCTGCTATCCGCCGTCGTCGATCCCCAGGGACGTGCCGTACACGACCCAGCCACGGATGAGGTGATCGGGCACGCCCCGGTTCACGACGCCGCCCAGGTGGATCTTGCAGTTGATACCGCGCGGAAGGCACAACCTGCCTGGGGGGCCACGTCCCACGGTGAACGCAGCGAAGTCCTGCTGGCTGCTGCGGAGGCCATCGAAACCCATGCCGAAGCACTGGCTGAGCTGCTCTCCCGCGAGCAGGGCAAACCCCTCAACGGGCCCAATGCGCGTTTTGAAGTGGGAGCCTGTGCCGCCTGGCTGCGCGCCACAGCATCCTTTGAGATGGAACCGGAAACCGTGGTGGACGACGGCCAGACCTTGGCCACCCTCACGTATCGCCCCCTTGGAGTGGTGGGTGCCATCGGCCCGTGGAACTGGCCCATGATGATCACCATTTGGCAGGTGGCCCCCGCTTTACGGATGGGCAACACCGTTGTGGTCAAACCATCTGAGTACACCACCCTGAGTGTGTTGGCCCTGTGCCACGTACTCAACTCGGTCCTCCCGGAAGGATTGGTCAATGTGGTGGCCGGTGAGCGAGAGGTGGGTGCCGCCGTCGCCGAGCACCCGGGGATCAACAAGATCATGTTCACGGGCTCCACTGCCACCGGGCAGAAGATCATTCAAGCCTCCGCGGACACCGTCAAGCGCCTGACCCTGGAACTGGGGGGCAATGACGCTGGAATTGTCTTGGATGACGTCAACCCCACCGACATTGCCGAGGGCCTGTTCTGGGGCGCGTTCATCAACACCGGCCAGACCTGCGCAGCACTCAAGCGGCTCTACGTCCCGGAGAGCATTTACGACGACGTCTGCGCCGCCCTGGTGGAGGTGGCCTCCGCCATGCCCATGGGCGTGGGACTGGACGAGAACAACGTGCTGGGCCCGCTCCAGAACGCTGCGCAGTTCAAGGTCGTGGACGAGTTGGTGGAATCGGCAAAAGCCTCCGGGGCGCGGATTCTGCTGGGCGGTGACCCTGACAGGGAGGCCCCAGGCAACTTCTATCCCACCACGCTGGTGGCAGAGATCAGCCCGGATGCGGACCTGGTGGTCCAGGAGCAGTTCGGCCCCGCTCTGCCCATCATTGCCTACACGGACCTGGAGGATGCCACCCAACAGGCCAATGGGTTGGACGTGGGATTGGGGGCTTCGGTGTGGTCAGCTGACCGCCAACGCGCACTGTCTGTGGCCTCCCGTTTGGAAGCCGGAACAGTGTGGATCAATTCCCACGGCGGCGTTGACCCACGCATTCCCTTCGGCGGCGTCAAAGGCTCCGGATACGGCCTGGAGTTCGGGGTGGAAGGGCTCAAACACCTGGGTGTTCCGCAGATCATCAACGGGTGAGCACCTGACCCGCCCCCTCCTTCAACAGCTCAAGCCGTGCGCAGTTTGATACCCCATCAGCCCTGATGGGGTATCAAACTGCGCACGGCTTGACGTTCAGGCCAGAGCATCATCCGGGTGAGCCCCTGACGCACCTAGACTGGGGACCGTGCCTGCCGCTGCCCCCGCGAATATTCACGCCCTGATCCAGGACCGACAGCTCAAAGAAATCGCGGAGATGGTGCGCCCCATGGACACGGGCGACGTCGTCGATCTGCTGGAATCCCTCCCCACCCCGGAAGCCGCCATTGTGTTCAGGCTTTTGGACAAGAGCGAATCCGTGGCCGTGTTCGATGAACTGGATTCGGGTGCCCAGGCGGATCTGGTGGCCGAATTCGGCCAATCCCAAATTGCCAATGTGTTCGGCTCCCTGGACCCGGAGGAGCAGGCTTGGCTCTTGGACGAGGTACCCGCCAAGGTGGCCAAGCGCCTGATCAATGCCTTTGACGCGGAAGACATGGAAGCCGCCAACATGCTGCTGGGCTACACCCCGCAGTCCGTGGGGCGGCGCATGTCCGTGGCCCCCATTCGCTGTTCGGGCGGGGAGAGCACCGACCGTATTTTGGCCAAGATTTGCCACAGCGGCACGGACACGGAGATGGCCTGCCAGCTGCCCGTGATCGCCTCCGATCGCAAGTTGATTGGTGTGGTTGAGCTCACGGATCTTGTGGCTGCGGAGCCGGGCACCCTGGTGGAAACCCTCATGGATGACCACCCGGAGTTCGCCTACACGGAGGAAGACACCGAACACGTGGCCCGCCGGCAGCTGGACGACGGCGACCTGGTGCTTCCGATCGTGGACAGCGAGCAGCGCTTGGTCGGCGTGCTGCCCATTGCTGACGCAGCCCGGATTGACCGCAATGCAGTGGCCGAGGATCAGGCCCGAGCCGGCGCCAGCGAGCCGCTACGTCGCCCATACCTGCTGACCTCCGTGCGCACCATTGCTCGCGCTCGGGTGGTGTGGCTCTTGGTGCTGGCGATTTCTGCTGCGCTGACCGTTCAGGTGTTGGAGCTCTTTGAGGACACCCTCTCCCAGCGCGTGGCCCTGGCTCTGTTCATCCCGCTGCTGATCGGCATTGGCGGTAACACCGGCGCGCAAGCTGCCACCACCGTGACCCGCGCTGTGGCCGTGGGAGACGTGGCTACCCGGGACGTGTGGAAAGTAGCCCTCAAAGAGGTGCGGGCCGGCCTGCTGCTGGGAGCCATTCTTGCCGTGTTGGCCTTTGCCATCACCGCAGCTGTGTACGGGGTGGACATCGGCGCCGTGATCGCGGTGACGCTGATGCTCAACTGCCCCATTGCTGCCACCGTGGGCGGGGTGATTCCCCTGGTGGCCCGCGCCTGCAAAGTGGACCCTGCGGTGTTCTTCACTCCGTTCATCTCCACGTTCTGCGATGCAACGGGGTTGTTGGTGTACTTCATGGTGGCGATTGCTGTCCTGGGACTCTGAGCGGCAGCTCCTACATGGACTCTGAGCGAAAGCTCCTACAGGGACTCTGAGCGGGGACTCACTCCCGCCACAGCAGAGCTTCTGCCCCCAGGTCCACTCCCATGGTGCAGCGGATGGTGCGCAGGTGTTCACGCATGCGTTGGGCTGCCAGTGCGCCGCGGCCATCGGCGATCGCGCGGTAGATGGCTTCATGTTCTTCAAGCTCGCGGGGGTTGCCCAGGTGATTACGCAGTTGGGGAATGATGTGGTGGGCTCGCACCATGTCCTCGTGGCAACGCTGCAGCATGCTGATCAGGCGGGCGCTACGGGCTGAGTGGGCGATTTCCAGGTGGAATGACCTGGCACGTTCCGTTCGCGCCAGGGGTTGCGCATGACCTGCCGCCTCTTGACGATCAATGCACTGGCGCAGACGTTGGATGGTGTGGGCATCGGCAAACCGGGCACATTCGGCGGCCGCATGTGGCTCCAGAAGCATGCGCAGATCCAGCACTTCGGTGAGGTCCTGCTGGGTCATGACCCGGACCAGGTAACCCTTCTTCGGCAGCACTGTGACCAGACCTTCGGTGGTGAGCTGCCGTAGCGCTTCCCGCACCGGCGTCTTGGAGCTGTTGAATTTTGCGGCCAGCTCCGCTTCGATCACCACCTCCCCCGGGCCCAGTTCCCCGGTGAGGATCATGGCTCTCAGGTCATGGCTGATGGCGGAGCTCAGAGAGGATTTCTTTTTTTCGCCGACCACTTGTGAACTGTATCACTCTAGATTAGAAATATATTTCATGACTGAACCATCAGCCCCCCGCAGTCCGTCGCAGGCTGCCGCCTCCAGGTACTCCGGAGCTCAGACAGACCGTTCCGCCCCAGGCACGGCTTCCGGTGATTCCATGTCGCCCAGTGCGCGGCGCGCTCTCTTTGCAGCCGTGACCGGCACTCTGATCGAGTGGTACGACTACGCCCTGTACGGAGCTGCCGCCGGGCTGGTGATCGGCCCGCTGTTTTTTGCCGGTGCCGGATCGGGTGCCACCCTGGCTGCCTTCGCCACCTTCGCGGTCGGGTTTGTGGCTCGCCCCCTGGGCGGATTGCTGATTGGCCACCTGGGGGACCGCTACGGACGGCGTCCGGCCATGATGCTGACCATCATCATGATGGGTGTGGCCACTGTGGCAATCGGCCTGCTCCCCACCACGGCAGCCATCGGAGTCCTGGCACCCGTCCTACTGGTCATGTTCCGTCTCCTCCAAGGCATGGGTGCCGGTGCGGAACTGGCGGGCGCCATGACGATTGTGGCGGAATTCGCGCCACCAAAACGCCGCGGACTGCTCACTTCATGTGTGCTGGCAACCCCTCCCGCGGGCATCGTATTGGCCACCGGTGCCTTTTTGTTGGTCTCCAGCCTGGGCGATGAAGCACTGCTGGGCTGGGCCTGGCGTGTCCCGTTCCTGGCTTCCGCCGTGTTGTTCCTCCTGGCCCTGTTCATCCGCCGCCACCTGGAGGAAACTCCGGAATATGTGGCAGCCCTTGCCCGGGCGGAGTCACAGCAACAGCGCCAGGCCATCCCCGCTCTTCAGCTCTTCCGCCGTCACGGCCGGGCTTTGATCATTGGCTTCTTCTCCGTGACCGGTCACAATGCCTTGAATTACGCCATGGCAGTTTTTGCCCTGTCCCTCATGACCTCCGAGGCCGTGGGGTTGCCGCGCAGCGCAGCTCTGGGAGCCGTGACCATCGGCACCATTTTCGGCATCATCGGCACGCCACTGGGCGGGCTGGCCGCCGACCGATTTGGCCCGGCCACAGTGTTTGCCGTGGGCAGCGCCTTGGGCGCCGTCTATGCCTTCCCACTCTTCAGCGCATTGAGCAGCGGCAGCGCCCTGCTGGCTGGTGCTGCGATTGCCGGCGGCTATGGGCTGATCATCGCCATGACCTCCGGGAGCCAAGGTGCGTTTCTGGCTGATCTGTTTCCGGCCCGCGAGCGCTACAGCGGCATAGCAATCACCCGTGAGTTGAACGGCGCGCTGGTGGCAGGTCTGACACCGCTCGGCCTGGCCCTGGTCATCCAGTGGTTCGACGGCGCCGTGGTGGCCGCGGCCGCTGTGGTTTCCGTGTGCTGCGTCCTGTCCCTGGTGGCCATAGCTGCCTCCAGGACTCTGCGCCCGCAGCAGATCTCAGGCATGGATGACACAGGCAGGCGCGGTCAAACCCCGGCTGCACCGGAGGCTGGGCCCCGATGAAACTGCGCCGCAGACTTCCCGCCGTGGCCGAGTTGCGGCCGTTGTTGCAGCTTGAGCGCCCCACGCTGGATCGCACAGCAGCCCGACTGGCCAAGGCCGCAGACGTGGCCGATCTACGGGCCATCGCCAAGCGCCGTACTCCGCGCCCTGCCTTCGATTACGTGGATGGTGCCGCACTGGCGGAGATCACGGCTGCCAAAACCCGGCGTGCTTTTCACGACGTCGAACTGGTGCCCCGTGTCCTCAAAGGCACCTCACGTGTGGATACCACCGTGAAGATTGCCGGGCGCATCAGCGCTCTGCCCTTTGGGATCGCTCCCACCGGTTTCACGCGATTCATGCACGCCGAGGGTGAGGATGCCGGTGCCTCAGCGGCATCCAGGCAGGGCGTCCCGTTTGCGCTGTCCACCATGGGGACCCGCTCCGTGGAGGAAGTGGCCGCCGCATCCGGTGCCGGTCAGCGCTGGTTCCAGCTGTATCTCTGGAAGGACCGCAACCGTTCACGGGAGCTGATGGAACGGGCCTGGGCTCACGGTTTCGACACCCTGCTGGTCACGGTTGACACCCCCGTGGCGGGGTTGCGCCTGCGTGATGTCCGCAATGGAATGAGCATCCCTCCGCGCCTGAACTTGGCCACCATTGCGGATGCGGCCATTCGCCCGCACTGGTGGTTCAACTTTCTCACCACGGACCCCTTGACCTTCGCATCCCTGTCCAGCTCCACCAGTTCGCTGCCGGAGCTGATCAATTCCATGTTCGATCCCACGTTGAGTTGGGCTGACCTGGAGTGGATCCGCGGGCAGTGGCCCGGTCAGTTGTTCGTGAAGGGTGTGCTGACTCCCCAGGATGCTCAGCAATGTGTTGCCGCTGGTGCGGACGGCCTGGTGGTTTCCAGCCACGGTGGCCGTCAGCTTGACCGCTCGGTGGTGCCGTTGCATCAGCTCCCGGTCATTCGAGAGGCTGTGGGACCGGACACGCAGATTGTGTACGACTCCGGCATCCTCTCCGGTACGGATGTGGTGACGGCGCTGTGCCTGGGGGCGGACTTCACCATGGTGGGGCGGGCTTATCTGTACGGTTTGATGGCCGGGGGTGAATCAGGCGTGACCAAGATGATTCAGATTTTGGCCCGCGAAATTGAGGTCACCATGCACCTCTTGGGGGTCAGCCGCGTGGCAGAGCTGAACGCAACCCATGTCCACCGTGGTCCCGCTGACTCTGCTGGCCCTGCGGAGACCAACACCGGTTACCGCGTGGGATAACTCACCGCTGCATCCGCTCACAGCAAACGGTTTCCCGGGGTTGGACAGTCAGCTGTCGTTTAGACTTCTGGTTGGCCTCTTTCCGGGCGCTCACCGCTGCAATCGCTGCGCCCGGTACACACCGACCAGTGGAGACCGAACCCCGTGACAGCACACCTGGCCCTCATGGCGCTTGCCATGGTGCTGGCCGTCAACATTCTGGTTTGCCTGGGGCGGGTGCTGCTTGGACCCACGGGCCGTGACCGCATCACCGGAGCACTGTTCGCGGGAACCACGGGAGCTGGCCTGGCCCTGATCGGCTCTGTCCTGACGGAGATCCCCGCTTTGCGTGACATTGCTCTGGGATTTGTGGCCCTGGCCGGGGTGATCGTGCTTGTGCGGATGGGTGCTGAACGTTTTGTTTCACGTGCCGGAAGTGCTGGCGGTGAACCCCGTGATTGAGCTCTCCGTCCTGTCCCAGGTCTCCGGGGCGGCCGCCTGGGCCGCTGATGCCATCACTGTGGTGGCCGCAGTGGCCGCAGCCGTGTTCTTCACGGCCGGCACCGTGGGTCTTCTGCGTTTTCCCGATCTGCGCTCCAGGCTGCACGCCCTGGCCAAGGCAGATTCTCTGGGACTGGGGTTCGTGGGCTTGGCCGTGGTGATGCAGGTTGATTCCGTGGGTGCCGCCGCCAAGGTGGGCCTGGTCTGGCTTCTGGCTTTGGCCACGGCCGCAACCGCTGCTTATCTGCTGGCCGCAGAGCAGCCCACGGATACGGCCATGGCCACGCCCGCAGCCACGGAGGAATCAGAATGAACCTGACCGATTCCGTGACCCCCCTGCACGTGGTACTGGCCGCCGCTGTTCTCATCTGTGCCATTGCGGCTCTTTACACACCGCGTCGCCTGACAGGTGTGGTCCTCTTTCTGGTGTTCGGGGTTTTCCTGAGCTCCTACTGGGCCGTACTGGGAGCAGCAGACGTTGCCCTGGCCGAAGCCGTGATCGGCACCGGAGTGACCGGCGCGCTGTTCGGTTACGTGGCCACGGTCCTTCCCCAACCCGGTCCATCCGACCCAAGCGCCAATACAACGGGCGCCTCCCCCGCCCGCACATCCACCACCGGGCGAACTGTGGTGGGGATACTCGGCGGAGCCGGGCTGGGTGCAGGATTGGCCCATCTGCTGAGCCTGGCCGCACCGGAAAGTTCCGGCCTGAGCGAACCCGTGGCCCACGCCATGCCCAGCACGGGTGTGGAGCACCCCATCACCGGGGTGCTGCTGAACCTGCGTTCCTATGACACGCTCATGGAAATGGTGGTGCTCCTGGCGGCCGTGGCTGTGGCACTTGCCTTCCTGCGCGATCCACACGCCCGCCTCCCCCGCGCTGAACATCAACCGTCCCCCTTGGTGAAGCTCTACGTCACGATCGTGGCCCCCGTTGCATTACTACTGGCCGCTTGGTTGCTTTTTGCAGGCTCCTCCCAACCCGGCGGCGCCTTTCAGTCGGGGGCAGCACTGGCCGCCGTCGTGATTCTGTTGCAGTCCTCCGGAGTGCGGCGCTTTGTGGTGGGGCCCGCCATGATCAGCGTGCTGTTGATCGGTGTGGTGGCCTTCCTGACCGTGGCCGTGGGAGGTCTGGTGTTGGGGGATGCGTGGCTGTTCCTGCGCGGTCCGTGGGCCGGGACCATCACGATTGCCCTGGAAACGGCGTTGGCCGTGAGCATCGGTGCCGGGTTGGGCGTGATTTTCTTGGCCACCACGGTTGATCGTCAACCGCACGGGCGGGAGGTGGCCCCCGATGCCTGAGCCGACCCTTGCCACCTTGACGTTATGGCTCGGGGCGCTGATCACAGCAATCGCCGTCCTGCGCCTCCTGACCGTGGAGGACCTGCTGGCCCGGCTGATCGCGGTCAATGTGACCGGCGGTGGCACCCTACTGGTCCTGGTCGGTTTGGCGGTACGCGCCACCCCATCAGATCCCGTCCCGCAAGCCCTGGCCCTGACCGGCATTGTGATCACGGTGGCCTTCACGGGCGTGGGTTTGGTGCTCCTGAAGGCAATTCACGACGACGACGCCCACGCCGCCCCGGAAAACACTTCCCCTGCAGCGCCAACCGGTGAGGATGCTGATTCGGACCGGGGGCGAAATCATGATGCTTGAACGTTCCGATCTGATGCTCTCCGACTCCACGCTGTCCGCGCTGCTGCCCGCTGCGGTCTTCCTTCCCGTGCTGGCCGCCGTGGTGTGCATGGTGCTGCCGCGTTCACGTCAAGCCGTTGCCGGTGTGGTGGGGGCTGTGCTCAGTGCCGGTGCCGGTTTGGCAGTGGTGGTGGCCGTGGCGGTGGCCGGGCCCCTTGAACATGAGATGGCCGGATGGGCTCCACCGGTGGGAATTGCCCTGCGGGCTGACGGCATGGCCGCAGTATTTGTGGCCATGACCAGTGTGGTGGCGCTGGCCACCATGATCATGGCCGCCAGCGAGCAGGCCGCCACCGGCAAGCGCCCGGGGTTCTGGACACTCGCTTTCTTGTCCTGGTCCGGTCTGGTGGGAATCTTCCTGGCGGGCGATCTCTTCAATGCCTACGTGGCATTGGAGGTGTTGGGGCTCTCCGCCGTTGGTTTGGTGGCCCTGGGTGGCCGCGGTGCGCCACAGGCTGCGCTGCGTTATCTGGTGGTTGCCGTGGTAGGTTCCATGCTCTTGCTGGTGGGAATCGGTCTGATCTACGCGGCCACCTCCACCCTGGACATGCAGTTGGCCGGTGAACGACTGAGCGCCACCCATGGCACGGAGAGCTTGTCCCCCGCCACGCTGGCGCTGATCCTGGTGGCCACAGGCATGGCTCTGAAAACCGCGTTGGTGCCCATGCACGCCTGGCTGCCACCCGCACACGCAGGTTCTCCGCCTGCCGTGAGTCCATTGATGTCGGCTCTGGTGGTCAAGGGATCGTTCTACCTGCTGCTGCGTCTGTGGCTGGACGTCTTCCCACCGCAGCCCACCGTGGCCCTGGTGCTGGGCATCCTGGGTGCAGTGGCTGTGATCTGGGGAAGTCTCATGGCCCTGGCACAAAAACACTTGAAGCGCATTGTGGCCTACTCCACGGTGTCCCAGGTGGGGTACTTGTTTTTGGTCTTTCCACTGCTGGGAGTGCCCGGGGTGGGAGAGGCTGCTCTGGTCGCTGTCGTCACCATGGCCGTGGCCCACGGCCTGGCCAAGGCGGCCATGTTCACCGCCGCAGGCACCCTGGTGTTGGGTACCGGCACCGATCACGTGGACGGTTTTGTGGGTGCGGCCCGCACCCAAGGAGTGCTGACCGCGGGCATGATCATGGCCGCTGTCAGTCTGATTGGACTTCCACTTTCCCTGGGCTTCAGTGCCAAATGGCAGTACCTGACCGTGGCTGTCCTGGAAGGTGCCTGGTGGATTGTGGCGGTGCTGCTCATGGGCACGCTCTTGGCCACCGGCTATTTGCTGCGGCCCATTGCCGCTCTGCTGCGTTCCTCCGATATTTACGATGAAGCTGCGCGCGTTGAGCCCAGACCCCGACCCGCCGCCCAACGCTGGGTGCCGTTCTTCCTGGGCGCCTCAGCCGTGTTCACCGGGTTGCTTGCAGCACCCCTGGCTGAACTGACCCTGGTGGGAGTGAGTGGCCCATGACGACGTCGAACCTCCTCACCCTGGTACCGCTGGTGCTGCTCACGCTCTCCGCAGTGCCCGCTGTGCTGATCTTCATGTTCCCGGAGCGTGCAGTGCGCCCTCGGATCGCCATCAACATCACGGCAGCCACCACCAAGGTGCTGCTGGTGGCTGCGCTGATTCCATTCATTCTGGATGCCAGCATTGCCCCGGAACTGCGCTTCCCGTTCCTGCCCGGTGTGGACCTGGTGCTGCGCGTGGATTCGCTGTCTTTGCTGTTCACCATGCTCTCCGCCCTGCTGTGGCTGGTGACCACCATCTACGCCATCGGTTATCTGGATGGCAGACCCAACCGTCGCCGGTTTTTCGGCTTCTTTGCACTGTGTGTCACGGCAACGGTGGGAATTGCCTTCGCGGGGAACCTGGTCACGTTCCTGTTGTTTTATGAAATGTTGAGTCTTGTCACCTACCCCTTGGTGGCACATTACGGCACGGTGCCGGCGTTGAAAGCCGCCCGGCTGTACCTCTACTACGCCCTGGGTGGGGGCCTGCTGTTCCTGACGGGCACGGTGTGGCTCACCGCGTTGATCGGGCCCGTGGAGTTCTCCGTGGGTGGCGTCCAGGCCGTGGCGGACCTTGCAGCTGAACAACCCGGGGTGGCAGCGGCCATCTTCTGTTTGTTCGTAGCCGGCTTGGGCGTCAAAGCAGCTTTGTTCCCTTTTCACGGCTGGCTGCCCCGGGCCATGGTGGCGCCAGCGCCCGTGAGCGCGCTGCTGCACGCCGTGGCCGTGGTCAAAGCAGGTGCCTTTGGGCTCATCCGCATCATTGACGATCTCTACGGCGTGCAGGTGGCCAGTTCACTGGGGGTGTTGAAGCCTCTGCTGTTCTTGGCCGCGTTCACCGTGATCTACGGATCCGTGCGGGCCCTGCTGCAGGAGGACATCAAGAAGCGCCTGGCCTACTCCACCGTCAGCCAGGTCAGCTACATCGCCTTGGGCCTCTCCATGCTCAGCGTGACCGCCACCACCGGTGGCCTGGTCCACCTGGTGCATCAGGGACTGTCCAAAATCACGCTGTTCTTCTGCGCTGGGTTGGCAGCGGAAGTCTGGGGGATCAAGAAAATCAGCCAGTTGGACGGTTTGGGCAAACGTATGCCGCTGACCTCAGCGGCCTTCACCGTGGGCGCTCTGAGCATGATCGGGATACCCCCCATGGCCGGGTTCATCACCAAATGGCAGTTGGGCACCGGTGCCATCAACGCCGATGAATCCTGGGTGGTGGGCGTCCTGATTTCCAGCGCGCTGCTCAACGCCGCTTACTTCCTGCCGGTGGTGATCCGCATGTGGTTCCGGGAACCCGCGCAGATGCCGGACGGCCCCGTGTTGGAACGCACCCGTGCTGTGCTGGAGGCACCGCCCGCGCTGCTGTGGCCCGCAGTGACAACAGCGGTGTTCGCCCTGGCTGTCGGACTCTTTGCCGGGGTGCCCTACTCCCCCTTGGACGTGGCTTCCTATCTGGCGGAAAGGGTGTATCAGTGATGGGACTGTTGTGGATTCTGGCTGCTGCTCTCCCTGTGCTGGTGGCAGCCGTGCTGGCGGGAATGCACCGCGCCCGGACCCGCCGAGCTCTGAAAGTGGTCACCGGGCACTTGAACTTTGCCCCGTTGGCCCTGGTACCGGCAGCCGTGCTGACGTTGATGGGCCCCACCGAATCTGCTCACGCCCCGTGGCTCATGTTTGGGGTGACCGTGGGGTTCGATGTGGTCTCACGGGCCCTCACCATGGTTGCGATTTTGCTCTATGCAGCTGCTGTCTGGGCCGTGACCTGGCGTTATGACCGGCGTGCCCCTGAGTTGGTGGCGTACCTACTGGTGTGTTTTGTGGGCAACGCCGGTGTGTACGTGGCCCAGGATGCCGTGACTTTTTACGCCAGCTTTTCCCTGATGAGCCTGGCTGCCACCGGTCTGGTGCTGCACGACCGAACGAACAAAGCCTTCCGTGCCGCGCGGATCTATCTGATCCTGGCCGTGATCAGTGAAATGGCGGTGCTCTCCGGGGTGCTCGTGGTGGCCCAAGCCGGTGGTTTTCTGCTGGTGGATGCCCCGTCAGCGGTGGCGCAGTCACCGCACCGCCTGGTGATTGTGGTGCTCTTGCTGATCGGGCTGGGCATCAAAACGGGGCTGGTAGGGCTGCACATGTGGCTTCCCCTGGCCCACCCCGCAGCTCCCCCGGCAGCCAGCGCTGTGCTGTCCGGGGCCATGGTCAAAGCCGGTCTGGTGGGAATGATCCGCTTCCTGCCCCTGGGTGAGGTGTCCATGGAAGGGGTGGGGACGGTCGTCGTCGTTCTGGCGCTGGTGGGTGCCTTTGCCGCGGTGCTCCTGGGCGTGGTGCAGCGCGACCCCAAGGTGGTGTTGGCCTACTCAACCATCAGCCAGATGGGCTTCCTGGGTGTGCTCACCGGAACCGCCTTGGCCGTTCCGGACTTGGCGGCTGCCTGCATCACCGCCGCTGTGATCTATGCGGTGCACCATGGTCTGGCCAAGGGTGCCTTGTTCATCGGCGTGCCGGTGTGGAAACACCATGCTGAAGGGTTGCGGCGGTACGTGGTGATCGCGGGCATTGTGGTGGCCGGCCTGGTGGTGGTGGGCGCGCCCCTCAGCTCAGGTGCCGTGGGCAAGTACGCCGCCAAGGAAGCCATAGCTTCCACCGCCGTGCTGGGGGTGGAGTTGGCTGATCTGCTGCCCCTGGTGGCCACGGGCTCCACGGTGCTGTTGGTGCGGATGGCCTGGATTCTGCTGCACACGGACCTTGAACCACACCATCCCAAGGACGATCCCGGGCTACCCGCCTGGCTGTTTCTGGTGGCCCTGAGTGCCACCGTGCCGTGGGTTCTGACCAACCGCTGGGTTCCGCTGGATTCGGTGCCCGGGCTGGAGCCGGTGACGCTGTGGGATGCCACGTGGCCGGTGCTGATCGGCCTGCTTCTGGGCGCTGCGGTGTGGCGCTGGCTACCGCAGAAGTCGCCGCGATTGGCCACCCGCCTGGGAGAGGTGGTTCCTCCCGGGGACCTGGTGGTTCCGGTGGAGAACGCGGCCCGGCGCTTGGGCCGGGTGGCCAGTGGCGGCACCGACTTCATCGGTTTGGCCCGGGACAAGGCCACCGCCACCATGGCCACCGGATGGCTGGGTGCCGTGCGGGCCACTGTCTTGGCCACCCACACGGAAGAACGGTTGAGCCGCTGGCGCGTCAGTGGATTACTGACGGTGGCGGTCATGGTGGTGCTGATAGTGCTCAGTGCCCTGGCTTGGGGAGGTACCCCGTGAATCACGTTCGCTCTGCTGCCGTCCGCACCGTGCTGTTTGCCCTGCTGTGGTGGGTTCTGGTGGAAGGCAACCTCTCCTACGGACTCTACGCTCTGGTGGCTGTTCCTGCCGCCGTGGCGTTGAGCCTGGTGCTGGCCCCGCCGCGATCCACTCCGGGGAAGTGGCGTCCACAACGGGCTGTGGCCGGGGTGCGGCTGGTCTTTTGGGTGCTTCATCGCGCCTTGTTGGGCGGCACCGACGTTGCCTTGCGCGCCATCAGCCGTTCCCCCGGTGGACGCACCGATCCGCAGGTGGTCACCGTTCCCATGCGCCTCACGGGCACAGCCCGCGCCTTTGCCTTGGGGACCTTCAACTTGATGCCCGGCACGTTGGTTCAGGGAACGCAGAACGACGACGCCGTGGTGCACGTTCTGGACCCGGAATTTCAAGCGGAGCGCAGCTGGGCCGAGTTGGAGCAGCGAGTGGCTGCGGTGACGGGTCAAGCTCTGGTGTGAGCTCAACCTGCGCCAGCGCTACCGGCGACCGGAACGGCGCTTCATGCGAGTCTGAATATTCCTCAGAACACGGTCGTAGTCGGCCATCTCCGCAGCTACCTGGGGTGATTCCACATAGACGGTGGCGCCCTGAGTGTGCAGCGTGACCGGGAACTTGCGCACCCTGGAAGGACGTTTCAACGTCTCCAGGACCTTTGGAGTCACCAGCGAATCCATGTGCTCTTGACCTTTATCTTGCGGAACAGATTGACCGGGAACGCGGTTCAGCAAGCTCATGGTCCAATCCTCCTGTCGATATGATCCGGTGCTGAGCCTTTGCGGATGCTTCACGCATCCGCACCTGATTCAGGATCGTTGTGGAAGCTATCCACCATGGTAGCTTCCAGACCGATGGTGAGCAGGGCCGAGAAGAGACCGATGTCCTCGCGTGGTGTCAGGCGCATGGAACTCAGTTCATTGAGCGCAGCACGCCCCAGAGCGCGATGCGCTGCCGATTCGCTGACTGAAGCATCCAGTGCCCACTGCGCCCTTTTCCACCAGCGGTCCGAGGCAAAAACCCGGTAGGCCACGTAGGCGACCACCAGCGGAATGACCAAGGCAAAGGTCCACATCCGCTCAATGCTGTGGTCAAAGACCACCCAGGAGGCATCCACCGTCACGCGCGTGGTTTCATGGCCCAGCAAGTAACTCACCAGAATCGCAGCCAGCGCCAGCCCGACCACGACCACGCCGGCACGGGTGAAGAGAGCCAGCCAGGAATAACGGTCCGCCCTGTCTGGACCAGGCAGGGCGTCTGCACCGCTGAGTGGACTCATTGTTCAAACTCCGCACGGGCATCTCCGGTGGCGGTGATGGGAACCCCGGCCGGGATGATCCACGCAATCACAGGCGGATGCGCCACGGCTTCCAACCTCACCTGGGCGGTACGCCCATCGGTGGTACCCGTTCCCGCAGCAACGCTGAGCCCGTCCAGATCGAACTCGGCACCAACCTCTGTCAGGTAGGCCGTTGCCGAACCGTTGACGCTGGCATCGGTGAGTTCAGCAGATGGGCGACCACCGCCGTCGTCGGGGAGTTCAAGACCCCGAAAACTGTCCGCGGCAGCCAGGGCAGCGTTGTCCGCATGCGCCTGCAATTTCCGTTCAGCCAAGTAGACAGAGGTGATGGCCATGATCACGATCAGCGCCATGAGACAAATCAACATCATGCCGATCATGAGGATGGAAATTTGACCGTTGTCTTCTTCGGGTGTCAGCCCTGGCTTGGGGATTGTCATGCGTATCGCCCCACCACCACAGTTGACGTGTGCTCCATCTGAGCCACCCGAAAAGTCCCCAGCAGGGGGATGCGCGGCAACTCCACCGTGGTCACTGCGGTCACAGTGGCCACCGCGCCCGCGTCCTGGCAGGTGCCATCGGAGCAGGAGACGCGAATCTCGATTTCCTCCGGGGCCAGCCCTTGGTCCATGGCCGGCAACCGAGCGGCCGACTCCACCGCAGCCAGATCCAATTCATCCGCAGGGACATTGGCAATCACCTGTGAGCCCTGCTGGGCAGCAGCCACGGCGGCAAAAGACGCGGCCTGAGCCTGCGCCAGGACAGCCACAAAAATCACAAGAGGCACCAGCAGGATCACAGACAGCGCGGAAAACTCCACCAGTGCGGAGCCGTCATCGGCATTGTCATGGCCTGTGTTCGCTCCATCGCTGTGGAGAGCACTGCGCGGCCGTTCAGGAGGTCTCAACCGCATGACCGGTCACCTCCAAGGTGCCCGCGGGGCCGAACGGGCCGACAATCGGCAACGGCGCCACCACAGTGATCTCCAGGGTGGGTACACCGTTGACTGTGGCTGGATTCGCACTGACATTGCCTGCAAACCGGGCACCCACCGTCTGGGTGATGAGCTGATTGGTTCGTTCCACGGCGTCCCCCGGGCCGCGGTCAGCCAGTGTTCCGTAGCGGGCACCATGAGAGGCCGCATCAATCAGTACATTGCGGACGTGCAGGGCAAAGATGACCTGCAACGTCACGGCGAACAGCACCGCGGTCACACCGGCCACCATGGCCCATTCGGCAACAACCGAGCCTGCATCCCGGTCCTGGTCATCACCCCGTTCGCCACGGGGCTGACTCATTGGCCCGTCACCCGCGAGATGGCATCGTTGAACAGCCCCTCCAGAGCAGGCTGGGCGATCAGCAAGAGCCCAGCCACCAGCACGGCACTCATCAAGGTCAACATGACCCAGCCGGGCACATCCCCGCGATCCGGATCGTCCAAGGCTACGGGTGAGGGCGTACCGGCGGGTGCTGCCTTGTGACCCTGTTGGAACTCCACAGTTTGAAAGTCCTGGTTGAGATGGGTGTTCATGATGTTGACCTTTCGGTGATTCTGCGCCGGAATCGGCGGCTTTCTGTTGCGGCCCGTACGGGGCCGGTTGAAACCGATGACGAACAGGTGATTGGCCTGGTCACCCCTCGGGAGGGTCTGGTGCCCCTCCAGGGTCTGGTGCCTCTTGGGGAGGGTCTGCAATGCGTGTGCGGTGCGGCGGCGCATGGGCTGTCCATTCAGGCGCATGGGCGCTCCATTCAGTGGTCATCACAGCTCCAACCTGAGAACCGCAATGCCGGGGAACACGGCGAACAAGACCGACAGCGGCAAGACCAGGAAAACCAGGGGCACCATCATGGCGATCTCTTTACGCCCCGCTATCTCCATGAGTTCGCGTTTGTCTTCATCCCGAACGTCTTGAGCCTGGGCGCGGAGCACCTCCGCCAGTGGAGTGCCGCGCTCCAAAGCCACCACAATGCCGTCCACAAACCGGGAGATGTGAGAAACACCCACTCGATCCGAGAACTCTTGAAGCGCCACCACCAGTGGCACTCCAGATTGAGTACGTACCAGAACGGCACGGAACTGTTCAGCCAGGACTCCATCAGCCACCCGGCTCACACGTTCCAAGGCGCCCAGCGTGGACTCCCCTGCACCCACGGACAGGGCAAGCAACTCCGCCACAGCCGGGAACTCCGCCAACATGCGGGCTTCGCGGGTGGCTATGCGGTGGTTCAGCCACCAACCGCGACACCATGCACCTGCCACAGCTGCGGCCACGGTGAGCAGGGCAACCGCAGCAACCGGCGCACCCCACCGCAGGACCGCGGCAACAGCCCACACCAGACCGAGCACGGCACCGATCACCACGGCCAGCACCTGTTCCGCCCGGTAGTCGGAGATGGACCGCTCGGCACCTTCCCGTTCCAATTTCATCCGCAACTGCCGCCGCGCTTCCCCGGAGGACCGGCGATCCCACGCATTGGTCAACGGTGAGACCAAATACGCAGCAATGCCCAAAGCCCCTTGGTCGCGACGAGCGCGAGCCTGTTCGGCGTGGCGCACCGTGGCATCTGTGGCCCGCATCTGCGCCATCACACGCCGGGTCAGTTTCCGACCGGTGTCCTGCGGTGCGGGAACCACGATCAACCAGATCCCCCAAGCCAACAGGGAACCCAAAAGAAGGGGTACAGCCAGTGGCATGTTCATCGCAGCACCCGCTCCGGTTCCGGCAGGGCGCCCAGCCGCAACATCAGCCGGTAGGCCACCGCCGAGATGGCCAATCCGCCCAAGAGCACCAGCGCACCGGCCGGCGAGTCATAGGCCTGCACGGCAGCCGGTTGGCTGGT
This sequence comes from Kocuria sp., assembly GCF_030538595.1. Taxonomy (GTDB): domain Bacteria; phylum Actinomycetota; class Actinomycetes; order Actinomycetales; family Micrococcaceae; genus Kocuria. Next base: position 50,180 of record NZ_JAUNTS010000017.1, on the reverse strand, counting down.
CATCAGCAGAAGGATCAGCCAGGGTGCTGCCACCGACAGCCGAGCGGCATTGACGGTCCAGGATTGCCGCGCCTCCAATTCACTGCGCGTGCGCGAGTTCTCCCGCAAAAATTCAGACAGGGTGCCCAATAACCGCCCCAGGTCCGTGCCGCCCACTTCACGTGTCACCCGCAGTGACTCAACAATGTTGTCCGCCACCGGGTCAGCCAGTTCCGCTTTGAGCGCGTCAAGAGCCGGTAGAAACTGCCCGGTGGCTCGGTAATCCGCAGCGAATCTGGCAAACGCCGGTTGAACGGCCTCCGGTCCGCGGTGCTGCAGCTGGGACAGGGCTTCAGGTAGGGACATTCCTGCTCGGATGGCGGAACGCAGCAAGTCAACGACGTCGGGCCAGACAGTGCGCAGCTCTTTGGCTCGTTTGCGCATCCGATGGCCCAGCAACGCCCAGGGCACAAAAGTGGCCACGATGGCTGCGCACACCGCAAAAACTGTGCCACCCGTGACCGCCCAGGTCACCAGCCCACCAATCACTGCACACACGGTGGACAGAGCCACCAGTGACCCCACGCGAACATCGTGCAAACCGGCTCGGTCCAATCGGGTACGCAGCACCCCGTCACGGTGCGCACGACGACGGCGTTGGGGCGCGGGCCGCTCCCAGAAAGACCACCAGATCAGAAACAGACCGGCGCCCAAGCACAAACCCAGAATCACAGCCATCAGCGTCCCCGATGATTTTCAGCTGTGGCGATCTGCGGACCTGTGGTGTTGCGTGCCTCCGTTGCACAAGGCTCGGGTACTTCCAAGACCCCTGCGGTGGCCACACCGCTCACCTCAAATTTGTGGCGGGCAGGAATCTCACCGGTCACTGCCACCAAATCACCGTCAACGCGTTGGAACACGGGGTAGGTCTCAATGATGCCGTTCTCCACACGGTTGCCCAGAGCCCGAATCTCCTCCACCTCCCGGAGGCCGTCGTGGCGTCGCCGGCAGTGGACCACCAGATCAAAAGAGGATGCGACCGTGGGCACCACAAAATTGGAGGAGATGTTCTCTCCGGCGAGTAGCGGCAGAGTGCAAATCTTGGTGACAGCGTCCTTGGCCGAGTTCGCATGAATACTGCACATGCCCGGCAACCCGGAGTTCAAAGCGATCAGCATGTCCAAGGACTCGGCTTCACGGACCTCACCCACGATCAGCCGGTCCGGGCGCATGCGCAAAGCCTCCTTGACCAGGCGCCGCAAAGCTATTTCTCCCGTGCCCTCCAAATTGGGCTGGCGGCACTGCATGCCCACCACATCGCGCAGCGGTACTTGCAGTTCAAAGATCTCCTCCACCGTCACCACACGCTGACGCGGGTCGATTTCTGCACACAGGCAGTTGAGCATGGTGGTTTTCCCGGCCTGGGTGGCGCCCGAAACCAAGATGTTGAGCCCGGCGCGAACGGAAGCTCCCAAGAAACCGGCAGCAGCCGGGGACAGCGACCCCAGTCCGATCAGATCGGAAAGCCTACGGGCGGCCACAATGAACTTTCGGATGTTGACCGACCAATGCTCACGTGTGACATCTGGAATCACCACGTGCAAGCGCGAACCATCGGGTAGGGAAGCATCCACAAACGGCGAACTGAGATCCAACCTGCGCCCGGATCTGCGCAACATGCGCTCCACCAAACGCCGAATTTCCTCAGTCTCCACGCGAAGACCCGTCAGCTCGGACTCGCCGCCGCGAGCCACAAAAATCTGGTCGGGGCCATTGATCCAGATTTCCTCCACGGAATCGTCGTCCAGCAGAGGTTGCAGCACGCCGAATCCAGCCACCGCGTCCATGATTTCCGTGCGGGTGGCATCCAGATCCAGGAAGGAGGCCAGCCCGGTACGCGCGGAGGCTTGGTCATAGTCCTGCAGGACAGCCTCAATGATGCTGGCCGCCTCCGCGGGAGCCTCCACGGGGTCCAACCCCTGAAGCCGCACCCGTTCCCGCACGGTGTCCAGCACCCAGGAAAATGCCTGTTCCTCGGAGCTGATGGCATCCTCCGCATGCAGACCCACCACGCCAACTCCACTGGTACGTGTGACGTGGCGGCGTGAGCTGCGGGTGGTCAACTGCGCCATGGTGCTCCCCCTGTAAGCGTTGGGATCCCCATCCCAACCGCGGTGCAACGCTTCCCCGGCTGAAATCGGGACTGTTGCCTTTGAAGCAAAAATCTAGACCCACTCCACCCGGCCGCAACACTCCTATGACCCAGCCTGTGGATAACTGAGATTGACTAGGAGATTCAGTGACTCCACTAGGTGCAACGCAACGTCGCAGTATGCACTGCCATGAACTTGTGGGTTACTTGGTGCTGCAACTTCTTTCAGTCAACACGCGGCCTGTATCTGGAAAGATACGGCCCAGACCCATTGGAACGTTGCCTAGATTCTTCAGACAGGGGAACACTCATGAACCAGCCGCTGACCCCGGAACCCTTCCACGGCGTCGTCGTTTTTGAAGCCGCGCCAATTCCCACCGTGGTGGCGCGTGAGCACAACCTTCCCCTGGCACCGAAGGCGATGTCCGCGTTTTACGATTCCACCTACGGCACGCTGTATCCCGCTCTGGCGGCAGCCGGAATCAGCCCCGCTGGCCCAGCTTTTGGCCTCCACACGCGTCTGCCGTCCCAGACCGTGGACATTGAAGCTGGTGTCACGGTGGACAGGGCTGCACCGAACCTGCCTGATGGTCTGGTGAACTCAGTCCTACCGGGCGGAAACATTGCGGCCACCACCTATGTGGGGTCTTATGACGGCCTGGGCTCTGCTTGGGGTGCCTTCATGGAAGCAGTGGCAGCTGCCGGGCACACCCCGGGCCTGCCCCTGTGGGAGGTGTACGTCAGTGAACCCACCCTGGATGCTGATCCCAGCACAATGCGTACCGACCTCTACGTCAAACTCCAGGAGTCAGCGGCACGCCCGTGAGTTCCTGGACCTGATCAGCGGTCACGCCCGGGGCGGTCTCCACCAGGGTCAGTTGCGGCTGGGTTTCGGTTCCGGTCACGTCAATCACCGCCAGATTGGTGATGATCCGGTGCACCACAGCTTTTCCGGTCAGCGGCAAGGTGCACGTGGGCAGAATCTTGGGCTCGCCGTCCTTGGAGCAGTGGTCCATGAGCACCACCACCCGGCTTGCACCGTGCACCAGGTCCATGGCCCCGCCCATGCCCTTGACCATTTTGCCGGGCACCATCCAGTTGGCCAGATCCCCGGCTGCGGAGACCTGCATGCCGCCCAGCACCGCGACGTCGATCTTCCCGCCCCGGATCATGCCGAAGGAGGTTGCCGAGTCAAAGAAGGAAGCCCCAGGCAGTACTGTGACCGTCTCCTTACCCGCATTGATCAGATCTGGATCAACGTCTGCTTCTGAAGGGTAGGGGCCAACTCCCAGAATCCCATTTTCAGATTGCAGCACAACCGTGCGCCCGTCCGGAATGTAATTGGGAATCAACGTGGGCATGCCAATCCCCAAATTGACATACGCGCCATCCGGCAGTTCCTGAGCTGCCCGTGCGGCCATGTCCTGACGGGACCAGCCCGTGATTGCTTGTACGTGTGCTTGTTTGTTGCTCTGGCTCATCACTTCTGCCCCTCCGCTGGTACCTGTACAGTGCGTTTCTCCACGGGTTTTTTGATGTCAGGTCCCACCTCCACAATGCGATGGACGTAGACACCCGGTAAATGCACCAGATCAGGGTCCAACTCCCCCGGTTCCACAAGCTCCTCCACCTGGGCAATGCACACCCGACCAGCCATGGCCGCCGGTGGCGAAAACTGACGGGCAGCTTTGTTGAACACCAGATTGCCGTGCCGGTCCCCCTTGACCGCGTGCACCAGCGCGTAGTCGGTCACAATGGCTTCTTCCAGAACATAGGTCTGCTCCCGCTGGTCCGCAGCCGGCCCCGGAGCAAAGGCACGGGTGTCCTTGGGTGAGGAGGCCCGGGCCACGGAACCATCGGAGTCGTAGCGCATGGGCAGTCCGCCTTCAGCCACCTGGGTGCCCACGCCCGTTCGGGTGTAAAACGCCGCAATCCCAGCCCCTCCGGCCCGCAGCTTTTCGGCCAGCGTTCCCTGCGGCACCAGCTCCACGTCCAGCTCCCCCTGCAAATATTGGCGGGCGAACTCCTTGTTCTCCCCCACGTAGGAGGAAGTCATCTTGCGGATACGTCCGGCCTTGAGCAATACCCCCAGGCCCCAGTCATCCACTCCGCAGTTGTTGGACACCACGCTCAACTGCCCGGTCCCCTGCTCCAAGAGTGCTTCCAGCAGTTGGATGGGGTTGCCGGAAAGTCCAAAACCACCCACGGCAAGGGAAGCCCCTTCCGGAATACCGGCCACCGCCTCAGCCGCCGTGCCCACCGTTTTGTCCAGTGCCATAGATTTCACGCCCTTCGCCTGCCGCTTGATGTTTCATGTCCCGCCAAATCCGCCGTGCCCTGCCAATCAGCCTCACCTGCCAATCGTCGTCACCTACCAATCGGCCGTGCCCTGCCAACGACGACGCCCCGAGAGGCCACCGCCGCTGCCCGCCTCACCGCGCGGTCCAGGCCCCATCCATCGTGTAGGAGGAACCCGTCACCATGCCCGCGGAGTCTCCGGCCAGCCACAACGCAAGGGAGGCCACTTCTTCCGGTTCCACCAGCCGTTTGATGGGCGAATTAGTCAGCATGATCTGCTCCAAGACCTGTTCCTCCGGGATGTTGTTGACCCTGGCCTGATCGGCAATCTGCTGCTCCACCAACGGGGTACGCACGTAGGAGGGGTTGATGCAGTTTGAGGTCACGCCATGTTCCGCGCCCTCCAATGCAGCCACTTTGGAAAGCCCCTGCAAACCATGTTTGGCGGTGATGTAGGCGCTCTTGTAGGGAGAGGCCACCGGCCCGTGGATGGAGGAAATGTTGATGATCCGGCCGAAATTGCGGCGGTACATACCCGGCAGAGCCGCCCGCATGAGAAGAAAAGGGGCTTCCACCATGAGTCGCTGGATGAACCGCCACATCTGGGGATCGAATTCGTGGATGGGACTGACTCGCTGGACACCTGCGTTGTTGACCAGAATGTCCGTATCCAGTTCAAGATCTTCCAACGCTGCGGTATCGGAAAGATCAGCAACCCACGCCGTACCCCCGATCTCTTCCGCCACGGCTTGCGCCGCTTCCGCGTTGACATCGGCAACGGTCACCGCCGCACCTGCCGCGGCAAAAGCCCGGGAACAGGCAGCGCCAATTCCGGAGCCACCACCCGTGACCACAGCGCTGCGTCCCGCCAAGGTCTCAGTGGGATGTGAGTGGTCTTGTGCGTTCATGGATGATTCCTCATTCCTGATCCGTGTCCAGCAGCTTGCAATGGCCCCATGGGCTGGGTACCAAAACTTGAATTTCCGGGTACTCCCGTCAGAATGATCCGACCAGGCTGACCAGAACCACCAGCACAGCCACCGTGACCACCGGCGCAATGATGGTCACCATGGCCAAGTCCTTGTAGGACTGCCTGTGCGTCAAGCTGCACACCAGCAGCAGGGTGACCACCGCACCGGAGTGCGGCAGGGTGTCCAGACCGCCGGCGGCCATGGCCGTGAGCCGGTGCATGGCCTCCAAACTGATGCCTTGATCCACGGCCATTTGCCGCAGTTCTTCACCGAAGGCATTGAGGGCAATGGTCATGCCCCCGGAGGACGAACCCGTGATGGCTGCCGTCACGGAGGTGGAGAGCACGGAAGTCACCAAGGCGTTTCCACCCACGTTGAAAATGGCATCCCGAACCACCGCAAAAGCGGCAACAGAGGCTACGACGGCGCCGTAGGCCACTTCCGAGGACACACTGAAGATCGGCAGCAGGGAGTTCTTCACGCCATCAACAAAACCCTGTTTGAGAATGCCGAACTCTTTGAAGTTCAACGCCACAATGCTGAGCACGGCAGCTGTCAGAGCCACGATCACCGCCCAGATCCCAGCGCGTGTGGTCAAGGCGATGCCACCGAACTTCTCCTCCTCCAGATAGGACCAGTCCAATGCCGGGAACAGCAGCAGCGTGCAGCCGAAGTTCACCACGACCACCACCAGGAGCGGAACAAAAGGCATCCAGGCATTGGGTGGGGTCATCAAGGCCACACTGGAGGACTCTGCCTTCTCCCCCTCCGGTTCCAGTGCGTCCTTCCCGTGGTCTTCCCCCGGAATCTGGGTACGCAGGCCGCCCTGAGCGTCGTCGTTGGTCAGCGCTGTGGTTGTGGAGGCGCTGGCAGTGCCACTGCCTGCAGAAGTTGCAGCAGCCGCAGTTGCCCGACGCCGTGAGAAGAACCCGGTACGCACGGGCACCTCAGATCCAAAATGCTCACCGCTGCGGATCATGACCTTGCGCCGGTACTCCAGCCAGCCCATCCCGATCCCAAAGATCATCACGCTGCCCAGAATGCCCAGCCCGGGAGCAGCAAACCCATCCGTGCCAAAGAACTGACCGGGAATCAGGTTCTGTACCTGCGGGGACCCGGGCAATGCCGTCATGGTGAAGGTGAAAATGCCCAGTGCAATGGTCGCCGGGATCAGGCGGCGCGGAATGTCAGCCACCCGGAAGAGTTCGCGGGCCAGCGGGTACATCACAAAAGCCACCACAAACAAACTGATGCCGCCGTAGGTCATCAAAGCGGAGGTCATCACGGTGGCCAGCAGCGCGCTACGCGCCCCCAGCACCTTGGCCACGGCCTTGGCTATGTATTCCGCATAGCCGGTCATGGTCATCAAGATGCCGAAAATGGCCCCCAGGAGGAACACCGGAAAGTACGCCCCCACAAAACTTGCCAGCGCTGGCATGAAGATCTCCGTGTAGGAGGCCAGGATGGGGGCACCGGAGAACACCAGGGCCACGATCGCGCTGATGGGTGCTGCAATGACCACGGGTACGCCCCGGTAGGCCAAAGTCATCAAAAGGATGAGGGACAGGATGATCCCAAGGATGCCCAAAAGCATGTAACGCCCCCTGGTTGGTGGGCCCGCGGGGTATCTGTACCCGGGCCGTGGTGATGGTCAGCGCTGCTCCCGGAATCACCCGCAAGCAACCAGACAAGCTTGGCCCGCACGTGTGGTCCACGCCACGTAGCGGGGATCAATCATCCGACCATCTCTTTGTAGCCAGCTACAACCACCGCGCGGCCGGGCGCGGGTCCGCGGCTGGGCTGTCAGCCTGTGGCCGGTCTCCAGGACGCCCCAGGAGCCAGAGCCCAGGCGACTTCAATGAGGCAATCCACATCCTGAAAATCGGCTCCCGTGAGGTCTTCAAAGCGTCGCAATCTATAACGCAGGGTGTTGACGTGCACGGGGATGGCAGCGGCTGCTCGCGGGATGTTCTGGCCGTTGTTGATGTAAGCCGCCACCGATTCCAGTACGGAGGCACCGAACTCGCCCTGGTCCAAGACTGGAATGAGCCAGCGTTGCTGCATCCAATCCGTGGTTTCCGGGCTGGCGGGAATGGCCATGCGCCAAGACATGGCACGTGCATCAACCAAGCCTGTTCGTCCGGTGGCCGCTGCAGCACGCTGAACGCGCACGGCATCGGCATAAGATTCGGGAAGTTGACCCAGGACCACCTGATGCCCCAAGGCAAGTGTCAGGTTGGTGTCTGCCGCGCACAACTGACCCAGGTCCTGATCTTCCGTGCCCAACACGGCTCCCACCACCCCGGAGGCATGAGGGGCCAGCCACAAGCGGAGCCCACTTCTTGCGGCGCGCTGCTGCAGTTCGGACATGGTGGCAGTGGCTTCGGAGGCCTGCGATCCAATGGCCACCGCACGCATCCACTGGTCATCAGGTACCCCGTAGGTTGCTGCACCATGCAGTAATTCCACCCGCGGCAACCCTTGGGTCACGGCATCGGCAATCCACTGGTGCCGCCGCGCCGAGTTGACCACCGCTTCCCTGATGGCCGCCCGCTGGTAGACGTCCATGGCTCTTGCCGAAAAGGAATCCCCCAGATCCCACAACACGGTGCTACAGCCCAAAGCCTCCTGCGCAGACACCTGGTAATCCGGAGCCAGCTGGAGCACTCGGCGCAAGATCGTGGACAGGGACACACGGAAACCCGCCAACAGGCTGCTCAGCGCAACGCCCTGGGACAGGCGTTCCGTGGCCAGGGCATCAGCCTCCGGGATTTCAGCATCGCGTGGCGACCATTTGCCCTGAAGAGCCCGAATGCTCATCTGAACATTGCGACGCACGGACCGTTCCAAGGATTCCCTGCTCACGCCGTCGTAGCCTGGAACGGTGCTCAAGATGGTGGAGACGGTCTCTTCCACAATGCTCTGATCGGCGCGTAGCTGCCGGAGGAGATGCTCCAGACCTGCCCGCTGGTTGTCCTGCGTCATGGAAGCACCGTAGCCGCCCTGTCTACAGCGGGCTCAACGCCCCTTGGTGCGCTTGACCTTGTCCGGATCATCCAAATCGGCGGGGTCATCCAATTCGGGGTCGTATTCGGGGACGTACTTCTCCCCGCGTTCGGCAGCTTCTGCCGCAGCCTTCTGGCGCTCTTCCCGCTTCCAGTACAGGCGCCGCTCCACCCGCTCGTTCTGCTCCCGTTGGACATCCTCCAGGGGCCGGTCACGCAAGCGTGCGACGGCGCCCACTGAGGAACCGTCGTACACAATGTTGCCGTGCTCCAGCACAATCCCGCGTTCACAGATGTCCATGATCAAGTCCAGGTCGTGGGAAACCACCACCAGGGTTTTACCCCGGCGCACCAAATCCTTGATGCGGCCAATGCACTTCTTCTGGAACGGCTCATCCCCCACGGAAAGGATTTCATCCACCAGGAAGACTTCTGGGTCCGTGTGAATGGCCACCGCAAACGCCAGGCGGAGGTACATACCGGAGGAGTAGAACTTGACCTCCGTGTCAATGAACTCACCGATTTCGGAGAACGCCACGATGTCATCGAACTTGGCGTCAATCTCCTGTTTGTCCATGCCCAGGATGGCGCCGTTGAGATACACGTTGTCCCGACCTGTCAGATCCGGATGGAAACCTGCACCCACTTCAATCAAACCGGCCACTTTACGGCGAGTGCCCACGTAACCGTCATCCGGGTGCATCACACCGGAGATCATCTTCAAAGTGGTGGACTTACCGGAACCGTTGAAGCCCAGCAGAGCCACGGTCTCGCCGTCGTGAATGTCAAAGGTGACATTGTCCAAGGCCTTGAACTTGTCCGACAAGTCCCCCTTGCGCCCCTTCACCAACCAGACGAAGGCTTCCTTGATGGAGCGGGTGTGGCGCAACACAAACCACTTGGTCATGTCCTTGGCGCGGATGGCCACGGTGTCCTCGCTGTGAACAACACCTGGCTTCTTGAACGGAATAGTGGTCATCTGCGCTCAGAGCTCCTGGGCAAAGTTGCCCTCATGGCGGCGGAACATGGCATCCCCCAGGAACAGGGTCAGCACGGAGATCACCAAGGCAATGGGGGTCCACACGGTCAACAAGTGCGGGGGCACGTGCCACAGCTCAGGGTTGTTGACCGTGGGGTACCAGAAACCGTAGTGGAACAGCTCCACGGCCACCGTGATGGGGTTCAGGAAATAGACGTAGTAGACCCAACCCCACAGCTGGTCACGCACCATGGTCCAGGCATAGAGCACCGGGGAGGCCCAGGTGGCCACCATCAGGATCATGTCCACAAAGTTCTCCGCGTCCCGGAAGAACACGTTGAACGTGGCAAAGATCAGCCCCAACCCCAACGCAAAGGGCGCAATGATCATGATGGCCACCGGAATGGCCAAGATCTGTTTGACATCCACCCCCGTGAACCACCCCGTGGCCACGGAGGCCACAATCAGAATCAAGATCTGTGGCACAAAGTGCACCAGTGCCACAAACAAGTTGGACACCGGGAAGAGTTGTCTGGGGAGATAAATCTTCTTGAGCAGCCCCGCGTTGTCCGTGATGGAACGGGAGGCATTGCCAAAGATCTCACTGAAAAAATTGATCAGCACGATCCCCGCGAACAAGTACACGGCAAAGTTGGTCAATCCACGGTTGAGTCCCAGGAAAACGCCCATGGCAATGTAGAACACCGCAAACTGAACGCCAGGCTTCAGATAAGACCACACCAGGCCCAGCACCGTCCCGCGGTACCGGATCTGGATTTCCTTGTCCACGATCAACCGCAACAGATAGCGGTTGTGGAAGACGTCCAGTAACCCCCGGCCCTTGCCGGGGGTCACCAACTCAGGTGCTGCCGAACTCATCCTTGCTCCTTGCGCGGGGCTGCTGGATTGTTCTGGAAGGTCTGGGCCCAGGACTCTGCGGAGGTGATCTGCGGCAGCGCCTCACGGTATTGCTTGGACAAGGACTCCCACTTGGAGAACAGCTCCGCGTGCAGTTTGGCGCTGCGGGCCAGCAGGTCACGCACGGCCTGCGGGTCGCGCTTGTGCCAGGCGGCACCCGTGCCGTCAGCGTTGGAGACCACCGCGGAATCCAGAGTGGACAAGTGATACCACTTGCCGTCCTGGTGGGCCACGTACTCCTCCGGGTTGGACTTGGCCAGATCCCGCACGGGCAGGCCAATCTGCTTGACCACGGTCTTGGCGGCCCAGGGCAGCAGCGCGCGGTAGGTGGGAGGCTTGGGCGGCCCCTGGCGCTTGGATGGCTTGGACTGCTTGGCCACGGGATAAGCCCCCAGATCATTGCTGAACTGGGCATCCGAGAACTGGTCCTTCAACGCTCGGATCTCCGGCATTTTGGTACCGAGCATCCCGTGCAGGTGTTCAGGCCCGCTCAGCACATCCTCTATGGCCAGCAGCACCGTGGATGCGGCGTAGTACTGCATGGAGATGGTGTGTTTGGTGTCCACGTTGTAGGACTCGCGGATGATGCGGCCACCCCGCGGGAAGGGCGAATGCAGCAGGGCTGCAATCAGACGGTTGCGCTCATGGAAGTAGGCCTGCCAGTCAACGGCGTCGTCCTTGTCCATCCAGGACACGTGCCACACGGCTGCACCGGGCAGGGACACCGTGGGGTATCCGGCCTGCCCGGCTCGCAGCGAGTACTCCGAGTCATCCCATTTGATGAACACCGGCAGGGAGAGTCCCACTTCTTCCAGGACCACCCGCGGGATCAGACACATCCACCAGCCGTTGTAATCGGCATCCCACCGGCGGTGCAGATTGGCGCGTGAACGCAGTCCGGCTTCGGAGAAGTCCACGCCGCCCAGGTCCTCGATGGGACCCCACAGGAAACGGTACTTGTTGATGACCTCCGCGTAGCCGTTGAGCAGCGGTCGGTTGTACATGTCAAACATGTGCCCACCCACAATGGTGGGGGTGCGGCAGAAGTCGGCGAAAGCCACTGCTCGCAGCACACCTTCGGTTTCCAGCAAAATGTCATCGTCCAGGATCAGAACGTAGTCCGACTTGCTGCCGTCCTCCCGGCCCTGGACCACCTCATACATGTTCCGGGAGAAACCACCGGAACCACCCAGATTGCCCTGACGGATCACCCGCAGCTTGCCGTTCATGGCAGCCTGGGCCTGCGCAAAGTCAGCCTCGTCCTCCACCAGCTTGTTGCCCTGATCCACAATGATCAGTTCATCCAGGACGTGGTCAAAACCATCGGCCTGGACAATGGTGCGGATGGTGTTGACGCAGTAATCCGGACGGTTGAAGGTGGTCACACCCAGCGTGACAGTTCCCGCGGGACGGTCATCCGGCACAGACCATGCAGCCTGGGTGAGCACCATGCCGTCGTCGTCGGCAATCAAGTCGAACCAGTACCAGCCGCCGTCACCGAACGGCGCCAAGGTGAGATCGAACTCGCTGGTCTGTGTGCCCTTGACCCGCCGGTCCTCCACGCGCTGGGCAATACCACGCGCATTGGAGCGGTAAACGATCAGTGAACCTGCGCCCTCTGTGGCAACGGAGAGCACGACCTTCTCCGCGGTGGTCCAGCGCCGCCAGTAGGAAGCCGGGAAGGCATTGAAGTAGGAACCGAAGGAAACGCGCCGCCCCGAACGGATGCGCATGGACCGCCGGGACAGGATGTCATCCGGGTGCTCAACGGTGTCCCCGCCGGAGGTGGTCTGCCCTTCCTTGAGGACCGGGCCATCCACGTAGAGCGGCAGAGCATCCAAGTCCTGGTTGGCGGGAAGCACCACGCGAGCAACCTCACGCAACTTCTGCCCGTCGGCTTCCAGGGAATGGGAAATCTTGGACAGGAAGCCCTGGGCGTCCTGGTGGTTCTGACCGGCGGGCTGCTGCCCTTCCGAGTTCTGAGTCTCTGCGCTCACGCGTCAATTCCTCCGGACTGGATCTTGTTGCCGCCCGTGAAGTGCGGTGCGATCTTGTTGTCCACCATGGACAGCGCTGCACCGATGGCCATGTGCATGTCCAGGTACTTGTAGGTTCCCAACCGCCCACCAAACAGCACGGAGGACTCCCCCGCCGCCAAATCGCGGTACTTCAGGAGTTTTTCCCGGTCCACCGTGGTGTTCACGGGGTAGTAGGGCTCATCGCCCTTCTCCGCAAAGCGAGAGAACTCCCGCATGATCACCGTGGCGTCCTTGGTGTAATCGCGCTCCGGGTGGAAGTGACGGAATTCGTGGATACGGGTGAATGGCACATCCGAATCCGGGTAGTTCATCACCGAGCACCCCTGGAAGTCCTCCATCTCCAAAACCTCTTCTTCGAGATCGATGGTGCGCCAGGAGAGGTCGCCTTCTGCGTAGTCAAAGTAGCGGTCCACGGCACCTGTGTAGACCACAGGCACCTGCCCCACCACATTGGCTTTGGAGTACTCATGAGAGTCGTCAAAGAAGTCCGTGTTCAGGTGAACCTCAATATTTGACTGCTCGGCCATGCGCTCCAGCCACGCGGTGTAGCCATCCACCGGCAAACCTTCGTACTTGTCATTGAAGTACCGGTTGTCATAGGTGTAGCGGACCGGCAAGCGAGTGATGATGGAGGCAGGCAACTCCTCCGGGGAGGTCTGCCACTGCTTGGCGGTGTAATGCTTGATGAAGGCTTCGTACAGCGGACGCCCGATCAGCTGGATGCCCTTGTCATTGAGGTTCTGGGGGTCAGTCCCCGCCAACTCACCGGCCTGCTCCTGGATCAACGCTTTGGCCTCTGCCGGGCCGTGAGCGGAGCGGAAGAACTGATTGATGGTGCCCAGGTTGATGGGCATGGGGAAGACCTCCCCGTTGTGGCGCGTGTAGACCTTGTGCACATAGTTGGTGAACTCTGTGAACCGGTTGACGTAGTCCCAAACCCGCTCATTGGAGGTGTGGAACAGGTGAGCACCGTAACGGTGGACCTCAATCCCCGTGCGCTGCTCCTTCTCAGAGTACGCATTGCCACCAATGTGATGCCGGCGATCAATGACCGCCACCTTCAATCCGAGTTCGTTGGCAGCGCGCTCCGCGACCGTCAGACCAAACAGGCCCGATCCGACCACCACAAGATCAGCGTTCACGTTCTCTCCGTTTCCTTAGAGTCCCAACACCCTCACCAGCATCCGGTGAAGTAACGGTGCTGAGCACCACTGCTGGCGCTGCACCGACGACGGCATGATCCCCAAACTACCGGAGTGCACCCTACCCGCCGGGAAGCCCACGCAGTTTACCGGCCGTGAGCCCCTTCACTGAAGGCGCGCATCCACATCTTGGGTGGTCCAATCAACCACTGTCGGCACAAACAAGCAGATCATGGCGATCAGGGCAGCAACTACCAAGGCAATCGCCCCCACAACGGTGTACGGCAGAACAATCGCCCCGGCAGCCACCAGAGAAAACAGTTGTGCGGTGAAGGCAGCAGCGCGCGGCCAGCGTTTACCGCGCCACAGCCCCCGTGCCGCATTGCTGAGCCACAAAAAGCCCCCACCGAAAACCACGGTGAGGAAAATTGCCCCCGGAACCGACCAGACCTCACCGGTGATCATGGCGAAAACCATCACCGCGGCCCCGATTCCCAAGATCAGTGCTTGTGCGCCCACAATCAGGACCAGGGGAACCAGCGCAGTTGGGCGCACGCCGCCACGCTGCGGTGAGGACGGATTGACAGGGCTTGCGGCAGCGGGCACTTCAAGACTCCTCAACGATTTTGACCAGTGGCACGGGCACAGCGCAGGAATTACACAGGAAGTCATGTGATGAACCTCCCAAACCCCTTGTTCACGCGGTGTTCACATGCGAAAGTCTAGGCAAGTTTTTGTGACGCCGCCGGTCCTCGACGGACGTCACACCTTGCCACTGTCGCACAACCCGCTGAGGGGCTGACGCTGTCATGCCCACCGGACACGTGCATTTGAAAGGAGCCATCGCTGATGGATTGGCGCTCTCGCGCAGCCTGCCTTGAGAAGGACCCTGAGCTGTTCTTCCCGGTCGGAAACACCGGTCCCGCACTTCTCCAAATCGAGGAGGCCAAAGCTGTGTGCCGTAGCTGCGCCGTCATGGACGAGTGCCTGAGCTGGGCCATGTCTTCCGGTCAGGACGCCGGTGTCTGGGGTGGCATGAGCGAGGACGAGCGCCGCGCTCTCAAGCGCCGCAATGCTCGCGCTCGCCGGGCGTCTTGATCCAGCTTTAGCGACCTCACGCCCCCGGCAACGCCCTACCTGTCAGAGGAGGGTGCTGCAACGGGGTCAAGGTAGAGCGGCACGGTTGTTTCCACCACCGTGCCGCTCTTTTCACCCCTGGCCCAGGAGATGGAACCATCCAGCTCCCCCAACACCAGATTCCGCACAATCCGCGTGCCCAATCCGCGTGGCGCAGGTTCATCTGCATCCCGTTGATCGGCTGCCCAGCGGCCGATGGGAAAGTCTGCAGGCAGGCCAACGCCGTCGTCCTCAACCACCACCACCAGTTCTTCCACCGGAGGGGCTGGGTGGTCGGAGGCAAGCCCCTGGGCCGGTCGTCGGTGCGCCGTGACGGTCAGGTTCCCGCCATCCACCGCCAGTCCGTGCTCCACCGCGTTGGTCACCACCTCATTGAGGACCAGTGCCAGCGGAGTCACCAGGTGGCCTGGAACTTCACCGAATTGGCCTTGAAGCTCTGCGGTGACCCGGACTTCCGTCTTGGCAAGATCCACAATGGTTCGTAGCTGGCGGGCAAAGTAGGCATCAAAGTCAACTGCGGAGTCCGGAGTTTCAGAGAGCGCATCGTGCACCAGCGCCACGGTGTCCACGCGCCGCATGGCTTGGGCCAGCGCCCGGTGCTCGTCCTCAGTGTCCGCACGCCTGGCCTGCATGCGCAGCAACGCCGCCACCGTTTGCAAGCTGTTCTTGACGCGGTGGTGCGTCTCCCGGATGGTGGCGTCCTTGGAGGAAAGCTCACGTTCGCGGCGTCGCAGTTCAGAGACGTCCCGGCACAGAATGATCGCCCCGGTGCGTTCACCATTCAGCCTGACTGGAATGGAGCGGAACATGATGGCTGTACGGCCGCGGCGCAATTCTGCGTAATCCGCAACACGCCCCCGCAGAACCCCCATCAAAACCTCGTCAACCTGCTGTCCCACGGGCAACACGGAGCCCACAACATCGGTCAGGGACTCTCCCATGGCCTTGGCCACGGAACCGACTCGATTGAGCGCAGACACCGCGTTGGGGGACATGAACCGCACGCAGTCCTGAGCCGTCAGGCAGATCACGCCGTCCCCCACCCGCGGGGCACCGCGGCCCGGGGCGGTTGGTACACCGCTGGCAGGCCACTGACACGTGAGCGCCATTTTCATCAGATCCATGGCACAGTCACGGTACGTCAGATCCATGCCGGACAGCCGATCATCGCCCATCTCGGCGTGGAGGGACAGAACTGCCACGGTCACGGTCTCGTACACAATCGGCACGGCGAACACCTGGCGCCGCGCATGCCTGTCCCGGTACACGGAGACGCTGTGGTTCTCCCAGGCTTCCCGCAGAAACTCCCCCAAGCCGTCCCCCACGGCCCGCCCAATCAGATCTTCCACGTACGCAGTCTGGGCGGTGGCCGGGCGGGTGTGTGCCGCAATCACCATTGGCGTGCCCACCACGGGCCTGAGCACACCTTCAACGGAGTGCAGGTGATCTTCCGGGACCGTGAGCAGCACATCCCCCATACCCAGATCCGCCAATATCTGCCACTCTGCCAACAGGAGATGCAGATACTCCATGGTGTGCTCGGTGACTTCCGGGCGACCCTGCAGGGCTGTGAGTGGCAACAGCACAACCTTTTCTAGTCGATGGTCAAAACTGGTTCTAACGCGTGGTCAAAACTGGCTGCACAGCAGCGTTGCTGCAAGCCAGCAGAGCCTTGGTGGAAAGCTGGTCCCGGTGCAGATTATCACCGGCGCAACCACGCACTCATGCGCCGACCAAAACTTGTTTCCCGCACCTGCTCCGGGCCGGCCCCCTGGGCCGTCTCTCCGGCCAGACGCCGGAGCACATTGTCCGCAACCGCTTTGAGCTCTGCCCGGACGGTGGACCCCGCAGCACTTTCAGCCAAAACGGAACCGTCCAAGGCAGCACGATCCACCGTGGTGGGATCAAAGGACACGTAGTCAGTGATCGCAACAGGTGCTCCCATGGATTCCCAGGCTTCGCGCACACCTGAACGCGGAGATCGGCCCGCCGCGGCTTTGCGCACCTTGTTGGCCACCACCATGACCGGTGCCTCCGTGCGCTCCAGGACGCCGGGGATGGATTTCACGGCCCGCGGCAGCCCCACCACATCGGCGGAGGCCACAGCCACCACCAGATCAGCTTCGGCCAAAGCTGTGATGGCCGCTGCATTGCGTCGCGGTGCCTGGGTGTCAAAGCTCAGTTCCTCGTCTTCTTCCAGACAAAAACCGACGTCCACCACCACAATGGGATGCTGTTCTCCCGGAGTCCCCGACACCTCGCGGCAGGCCCGCAGCAGGCGACTCACAGAGCCCCCGCGCAGCTCAGGCCATCGTTCGGATCGGGTCAGGCCAGTCAGAACATCCAGGTGAGCTGCACCGAGCTCCACACGAACCGCGGCGCGGTCCAAGGCAGCCGGGTCCAATTGATGACGGTCCGCCGCCCGGCACGCCAGTGCCACACCGGCCGTTTCATCCAACAAGCCCAGCAGATGGGCCACGGATGGCCCCCACGTGTCCAAATCCACCAGCATCACACGGTGCCCGGACACTGCCAGTTCCGCGGCCACATTCACCGCCACGGTGGTGCGCCCCGGTGAGCCATGGGCACCCCACACCACCACCAGGCCTGCCGCTGCAGGGTGCGCAGCTGTTGCTGCCGCTTCATCCTGGAACGCAGCGGCTGTCTGCGGTGTCTGTTCAGCGGCTTGCCCTGCGCCTGCCCCGGAAAAACCGGCATCGGGTGCGGTGGACCACTGTTCCAGCACAGCTTCAGCAGATTCAGCCGGACGACCACGGGGCTGCTGGTGAGCAGCACGTTCGGCTTCTTCCACCAGAATACTGGCGGCCTCGGCGGCCTGAAGATCAGCCGGAATGAAAATGGCCCCCAGCTCAACCAGGCGGTCGTCGTCGAAACCCTCCAGGACCGCCACCACGGCGCGTGCTTCCTGCAGCGCATCCATGGCCTCGGCACCGAACTGCTCAGCACCCTCAGCCACCAACACCGCGCGGGCCAAACCGGAACGGACAACGGAAAGCACCTCCACCAGATCTGTGGTGCGCCGCACCAGAGTCACGGGGCCGTGGAGGCGGTCAATGTCATGGGCCACAGCATCCGCGGAGGGGCCCAAACTGGTGAGGGCGACGCTCACCGGCCACCGCCCATGTGCGGCACCAGGGTGATCCTGGATTCGGTGGCCAAAGCGTCCACCACGTCGGCCACGTCATCCTGGTCCACCAAAACCTGCGCCGTCATCTGTTGACCCGCGCCCAAAGTGCCTGTTGCTTGATCAACGGAGGCCAACTCAGCCCCCTCCAAAATCTGTTGGGGTTCAGACCAGCCGCGTCCGCTGGATTCACGGTGGGAGACCCACACGTCCACGCTGTCCCCGGCGCCAGTGCCTCCGGGCAGCGCGGTGGCCAGTGGAATACCCATGGGACGGCGGTCCAGATCCGCCCCTTCACCAACGGAACGTGTGGGAACGAGCTGCCCGCCGGGTACCCGACTCACGATCACCGCATCCTCGGACAAGTCGCTGCCGGCACGCAGATAATTCTCCTCCGCGCCTTCCAACCGCACGTCCACCGTGCGAAAGTCTGCGGCACTGATCCGGGTTCCCACGTCCAAGTCTCGGGCGGCCACCACATACTCTTCCGTGGTGCTGGACCACGCCATGGTGGCAGTGGTTCCTGCCACGGCCACCACCACCAACCCCACACCGATCAGCAGCCGCGGCTCCCTCCATCCCGGCCTCCGGAAGCGCCCACCGGAGTGCACACCTTGCCCCGGGGCAGCTGATCCACCGGCTGCGCCCCCACGCGCCCCCTGCGGCGTCGTAGCACCGCCATACTTTCCGAGCCCACCAGCCACAGCTGTCTCCTCAATCCCCCGTACAGCTCCACCTGCGAACTGTTGGCTTGCCGTCCACAGGTCATGGTGACCCACGGAGCCACCGAGTTTCGAGGGCGTCGGTCGATCTGTGGACGAAGGAGCCGCAACAAAACGCCAAAAGACCCATTTGCATCAGAACCTGTGGATAACTCCACCGCGCGTGGCTGCGGTGGCACACTGGTAGCGGCGTCGGACACGGCGTCGTCCAAGCACCACCGGCGGCTGGCCGGTTGCCGAAGGAGCGCACGTGGCTGACGCCCAGTTCTACACATTGTCGGATGTGGCAGAGGTTCTCAGTGCCTCTCCCGCGCAGGTTCGCGCCATGGTTCGATCCGGCGAGTTACCCGCCATTCAAATCGGAGGGCGCGGGCAATGGCGCATCCAAATCAGCGTGTTTGACGAATGGGTCCAGCAGAAGCACCAGGAAACGGCCCAAGCCATCCGAACCGGCACCCCCGTGGACTGAGCGCAGCAGCCACAACACGCTGCTCAGACGGCAGACTCAGCCCCCGTCTGCGCCACAACACAGGCAATGGCCGCATACGGCACCGTTCGCACGGCACGAACCGCGCGGCGCCGCCTGAACTCCTCCCCCGGATGTAGAGCCAGATCAAGGTGATCGCGCCCCGCCCGATCCACGGTCCCCTCCAGCACCACCGTGGGACCGGACCGAAGATGCACTCGGGCCCCCACCCGCGCCATGGCCAGCGCCCGCAATGCGTGCGGCAAACCCAAACGACGCCGATGCTCCGGTGACTGCCTACCCATCCCCAAGCCATCCACCCAGTCCACCGCCTCCAGTGGAATCAGTGTCTCCCGGCCAATTTCTTCAATCACCACCCATCCGCTGCCAGCCGAGGTGATGGTGCCCTCCACCCGCAGACCGCCACGCAAGCTGACCCGAATCGGCACACCGCGGTGAGCAGCACATCGGTCCTCCAAAAGAGCCTGCGAGGTTTCCGCGCGCGTCAATTCAGCTGCTTCAGCCTCCACCTCCCGGTAGCGCTGCGAAGCCAACTGGGCCTCCATGTCCGCAAACAGGTCATCCCACCGCACGGGCATCCCCCCACACTTCAGCACTGCACATCAAGCCCACTCGGGTCATTTTCTGTCACTTTACGCGGACCGCAGGTTGAGTCAGGCGGAGATCTTGACTGTGACGCAGACATCACTGAAGATCATTTCAAGGTATTGAATTGCACCAAACGTCATCAAAAAGCATCATCTGAGATAGCTGTGGCCAAGAGACCATCCAGGAGCAGTGAGACCATGAGCCCCGAATACGCCAGGCGGTTCACCCCGGGCAGGACCGCGCCAGCGCAGGTCAGACGCTTTGAGCATGTGGTGCGCATGAGGCATCCGAGGGGCTTGGTGCGCTCAGATCGGACGGCGGCACCGTCGCCGCCGGTACACGCAAGTCATTCGGGAAGCGCAGGTGTGCCGTGGGGCGTGAGCGTGGCGGCAGTGAGCCTGAACATCTTGGCAGGGGCCACTGGTGCCGCCGCACAGGCATCACCACCAAGCCCCTGGACAGACATCTCCCCCGCAGAGGTGGGTGGTGGACACGGGGCCGTGGATGCCGGACACGGACCCGCAAGCTCTCAACCCAGCGCCTTGTTCACCGCACCGGAGTCAGAGCAGTCCGCCCGTGACGTCGTGAGTCCACAAGCTCCGGGCACGGCCGGTCAGACACCATCGCCGTTCTGGGCAGAGAGCCAGCCCCAATCCGCTCCGCCCGAAACCAGCTCACGAGTGGTCGAAGGCACTGTCACGGTGCGGGCCGGTGAATCCCTGTGGTCCATCACCCAGGAGCTCATGGGAGCGAACGGCACGGATTCCCAGGTGGCCAACACCTGGCCGTACCTCTGGCAACTCAACGCCCACCTGGTCGCAGACCCGGATCTCCTTCAACCCGGGACCGTACTGAACGTCCCCGCCCAGCTACTACCAGGAGCAGGTCATGTCGATCATCGCCCGCAGTGAAACCGCACCCCCGGCACCCTCCGGATACCGGTGGCGTAATCAACAAACCACCGAACCGGCCACCTTCACACCCGGGGACGAACGCGAGCGCATCACGGCATTGAGCCGATCCCTGACCGTGGCCGCACTGGAGGTTCTGGACGGCAATCGGCCAGCCCACCAACTGGCCCGCTGGACCACCTACGACATCGTGGAAAAACTCAGACGTCGCGCAGAGCTCATTCAACGACGCCGCTCCATGGAGCCGGCCGCTGCCACCGTCCAGGCCATCCACCGCCACTCGGAGGTGCTGCGGCAACGAGTGTGCCAGGTGGCCGATGGCATCTATGAAGTTGCCCTGGTGGTCCAGGACGAGTCCCGGGTCCGCGCCGTGGTGCTACGCGTCGAGCGCCCGGAACGTGCGTGGCGCATCACGGTATTGGAAATCGGTTGAGGCCCCGTCAGGGACGGTTTTTCTTCTTCCGGCGTTTGGCCGCGGCCTCCGCCGCCCGGCGCTCCGCCCGTGAACGGTGCTGCTGCGGTGCTTCCTCCGCAGTGTCCGTCACCTGCGAGTCCCGCACACCACCATCTGCGGGTTCGGCGTCGTCGGCTACGGGATCCTGGGTCCCCGTGGGTGAGTTCCCCTGGTTGCGTTCGGACCGGGTTGCCCCTGCGTCCTCCTGCTGCTCCCTGGGAGCCGTGGTGTTGCGTTCCGTGTGAACGTCCACCTCGCCTTCTTCGCCCGGGGCGGAGAACTGCAAGAACTTGGGCTGTTTGGGCACATTGACCTTCACCGCTCCACCCGCACCCGCTCGCTGCTTGGAAAGGTCCAAGCTGAACAGGTAGGAGACGGTCTCCTCCCGGATTCCACCCATCATGCTCTCGTACATGGTGAAGCCTTCACGCTGGTACTCCACCAGCGGATCCCGTTGCGCCATGGCCCGCAGCCCAATGCCGTCCTTGAGGTAGTCCATTTCGTACAGGTGTTCCGGCCACCGCCGGCCCAGCACGGACAGCAGCACTCGGCGTTCCAGATTGCGCATGGTGTCCGCACCAACGGATTCCTCACGCTCCTCGTAAACCACCTTGGCATCGGAGACAATTTGTTCGCGCAGGAAAGCGGTGGTCAGCTTTTCACGCCCGCCGGCTTCCTCCATGAGCTCATCCGCGGTGAGACCCACGGGGTAGACCGTGCGCAGCGCCTCCCACATACCGTCCAGATCCCAGTCTTCCGGGTGCCCCTCCCTGGTGCGGTCCACCACAATGGACCCCACCACTTCCGTGAGGAATTGCTGGATCTGAGCCTGGAGGTCATCGCCTTCCAAAATACGACGCCGATCCGTGTAAATCGCCTTTCGTTGACGATTGAGGACGTCGTCGTATTTCAAAACATTCTTGCGCTGCTCCGTATTGCGCCCTTCCACCTGGTTCTGTGCGGAGGCAATGGCCCGGGAGACAATGCGGAACTCCAAAGCGGTGTCATCTGCGGCATTGGCCATCAGGCGCGCAGCACCACCTGCGTTGAACAACCGCATCAAGTCGTCAGTCAGGGACAGGTAGAACCGGGATTCACCGGGGTCTCCTTGGCGGCCGGACCGGCCCCGCAGCTGGTTGTCAATCCGGCGGGATTCGTGGCGCTCCGTGCCCAGCACGTACAAACCGCCCAGTTCCAGAACTTCCTGGTGCTCATCGCCGATCTCCAGTTCGGCTTCAGCCAGAACGGCCGGCCATGCGGCCTCATAGCCTTCCCGGTCACGCTCTGGGTCCAAGCCCTTTTCTTTCATGCGCTCAATGGCCATGGCCTCGGCGTTGCCACCCAGGATGATGTCCGTACCGCGGCCGGCCATGTTGGTGGCCACCGTGACGGCACCTTTACGTCCGGCCTGCGCCACAATGGCTGCTTCCCGGGCGTGATTCTTGGCGTTGAGCACCTCATGGCGAACTCCGCGTTTGGCCAAAAGCTTGGAGAGGTATTCAGATTTCTCCACGGAGGTGGTTCCCACCAACACGGGCTGTCCGGCCTTGTGGCGTTGCTCAATATCAGCCACCACTGCCGCGAATTTCAAGACCTCGTTCTTGTACACCAGGTCAGTCTTGTCCTGCCGCACCATGGGTCGGTTGGTGGGAATGGCCACCACACCGAGTTCATAGGTGTTCATGAATTCGGCAGCTTCGGTTTCCGCCGTGCCTGTCATTCCGGCGAGTTTGTCATACAACCGGAAATAGTTTTGCAGAGTGACCGTGGCCATGGTCTGGTTCTCCGGCTTGATCTCCACCTTTTCCTTGGCTTCAATCGCCTGGTGGACGCCTTCGTTGTAGCGCCGTCCCGCCAGAATACGGCCTGTGTGCTCATCCACGATCTGGACTTCGCCCTTCATGACCACGTAGTCCTTGTCCCGTTGGAACAGTTCTTTGGCCTTCAGTGCGTTGTTGAGAAAACCGATCAGCGGAGTGTTGGCGGTGTCGTAGAGGTTTTCAATCCCCAACCAATCCTCGACTTTGTCAATGCCGTCTTCCAGCACGGACACGGTGCGCTTTTTCTCATCCGCTTCATAATCCTGGTCCAACTCCAAGCGTTGAACCAGGTTGGCAAAGACTGAGTACCACCGGTTGGCATCCCCGGAGGCGGGTCCGGAAATGATCAGCGGTGTACGAGATTCGTCAATGAGGATGGAGTCGACTTCATCCACCACCGCAAAGTTGTGGCCGCGCTGCACCAACTCGTCCACGCTCCAGGCCATGTTGTCGCGCAGGTAGTCAAAGCCGAATTCATTGTTGGTGCCGTAGGTGATGTCCGCGGCATAATGCTTGCGCCGGGTGGCAGGATCCTGGCCGGAGAGAATGGTCCCGGTTTCCAGGCCCAGGAAGCGGTACACCCGCCCCATCTGTTCCGCCTGGGACTCCGCCAGGAAGTCATTGACCGTGACCACGTGAACACCGCGTCCGGAGAGCGCATTGAGGTAGGCCGGCGCAGTGGCCACCAAGGTCTTGCCCTCACCGGTTTTCATCTCGGCAATGTTGCCCAGGTGCAGGGCGGCACCGCCCATGAGCTGAACGTCGTAGTGGCGTTTACCCAGGGTCCTGGAGGAGGCCTCTCTGACCACCGCAAAAGCCTCCGGCAGCAGCCGGTCCAGCGTTTCGCCGTCCTCCAGGCGGGCGCGGAACGCATCCGTTTCCGCCCGCAGCTCGGCATCCGAGAACTTGCGGTAACCATCTTCCAGCGAATTGATCGCGTCCGCGTAGTCCTTGAGGCGCTTCAGCACCCTTTTGTCCCCGGTCCGGAGCACCTTCTCCAGGATTGAGGCCACGTGCTCACGCTCCTTGTGCATCTGTTGGGTTCAAGCACTTGCACCGCAGGCCGGCGGTGCATCACGTTCAGGTGATGCACCGCGCCGCGGTCTGGTCATCCGAGTCAGTGTACGCCAGTGGACACAGCAACGGTGCGGGGAAGGAACACCTCCCCCGCACCGCGGCGATCATCTCACTGGGCTCTGGCTAGCTTGCTTGGTAGGCCCGTGCCGGTTCCGATTCGGCCCCGGTGACCTCCGTGCTGAGGCCAATCACACCGTACTCCCAGCCCTTTCGCCGGTAAGCCACGGACGGTTCACCGGTCTCAGCGTCCACGAACAGGTAAAAATCATGGCCCACCAGTTCCATCCGGTCCACGGCCTGATCCACTGTCATGCGCTCTTCCGGGAATCGCTTGCGGCGAATCTCCACGGGAGCAACGTCGTCCTCCAACGGATACTGGGTGTCCAAGGCTTCTGTTTCAGCTGCGGCCAGTTCGTCGGCCGAGGCGAACAGGGGGCTGTCACTGGAGACCACCGGCAGGGAGGCCGTGGCCTCCGACACCGCCGTGGGACGGTGGTTGCCGCGGTGAATCTTGCGGCGGTCACGTGCTCGGCGCAGCTGCTCGATCAACTTGGCATAGGCCTCGTCGAACACCGCAAATTTGTCATCGCCGCGAGCTTCCGCACGGACCACGGGCCCGCGGCCGATCACCGTGGTCTCCACACGCATTCCGTCGCGGCCAGGGGTGGGATTGTCCTTGACAACCTTGATCTCAATCCTTTGGACCCTGTCACCCAGTTCCTCGAACTTCACGACCTTTTCGGCCACGTATTCCTTGAACCGCTCCGGCACGCTGACATTACGTCCCTGGACGATGAGCTCCATGGTGTCCTCCAGTCTGACTGGTAGATGCGGAGATCAGGCGGGTGCTGATCCCCACCCCGGGAGGCTGTCCCGGTAGCCATCACGTTACCTTGCTCACACCGTGAATTCATCTTGACCACCCGAATCACAGCGCACTTCAGCGGGTGTTTCCTGTGGGCGTATGCGCCGCGGCCAGAACCACCGCACCCACCACGACGGCGCCGGCCCCCTCCAGGGTGCTCCGCGCCCGGTGCAGGGTGGCTCCCGTGGTGACCACGTCATCCACCAAAATCACCCTGCCCGGTTGCAGCGCAGACCCCGAGCGCCCCCGGCGCCCCTTGGCCACCCGAAAGGGTGCGGGTCCGGCGAGGGATCGCTGGTCAGCAGTCTTGAGCTTTTGGGGCTGCCCGTCCCTTCCACTAAATGTGGACTTCACACGGTGCCACATCCCCGCAAGGTCTGTGCTGGTGTGCACCAGCCACGGCACAGCGTGCAATCCCAGTGGGGTGACGGCCTGCGAGTGATCCTGCGCCAGTGCAGCCTTGAGCAACACTCCCACGGGGTCGAACCACCGCCGTCGGAGAGCGGCTGCCGAGCTCGGCACGGGTACCAGTTCAATCCGTTGGTTTCCCTCAGAGGGGTTGCTGCCCACCGATGCGTGTAGGGCTCGGTTCAAGATCCTTGCCAGGTGCTGAGTCAGATCTGTGCGCCCAGCCTGTTTGAAGGCCAGCAGGCACGTGGCCAGTTCATGTTCGTAAGCACCCGTGGCAACAATGGGCAGCCCGTGGGCATGCCGAGCGTGTGCCTCCACCCGCCGTGGGCGCGCGGTACAGCGGTGCAGCAAACGCCGACAGGATCGGCACAGGGCAGTACCCGGTGCACGGCACACAGCGCATTCAACCGGGAGGACTGGTTCCAGAGCCTCACCCACCAGATCCCACGCGCAGGCGGCCCACCGGTCCGCTTCACGGCCCCACCACAACCCGGGCGACGAGTTCGACGACGACCAGGTTGACGACGATGGCAGCAACCGAGAATCCAGCGGGCTTGGATGTTCGGGAGGTGTGAAGCCAGGCTGATTCATGACGCCATGATTCAGCTGCGTGGTCTCAGGCGCCAGAGGACCGTGGTGATCTGTGGATGCCGCGGCCAACCCCGTCGTGGTTCATGGCGGTGGTGGAGGACCAAACACCGGGTCCACCACCAGTACGCAGGGTCTCAGCCGGCAAAAGCCGTGGATTCCACGGAATCACTTTGAAGGGACCAGGACTCGCCCGTGAGCATCCTCAATTGACCGTCGGACACCACAAAAATCTCAGTCTCGCCATTGCCGCCGGCCACGTTGCTCACCCCACCCTCCAGGAAGGGCAAGTCCCGGTAGCGCCCGGACACGTCATAGAGCCGCGGGGCGGTACTGCGATCGGTCACGGCAGCCGCCACGAATTGGCTCTCGCTGATCCACTGGGCATCCCCCATCATGGCCGCGCCCTGACCGGAATCAATCACATAGGGCTCGTTGAGGGACCGTGGAGTGCCATCAGCATCCCGGCGGACACCGCTGATCAAGACCTGGGAGGAGTCGCCGTCGTTGACCACCATGAGCGCACGCGTACCGGCTCGGGAGATCTTCAGGGAGGCGACGGCGCGGCCGTCCAGCCAATCAGCGCTGACCGTCACGGGCTCGGCATCTGGCTGCGCGATCCGAGTGGCCCTGACCTCCCCCGTGTCATCACCGGAGAACACCCAACCGTCGTTGTCCACGGACGGCGCGGACAAGCCGCTACCGGTGAAACGCTCCACCGGATCCGGTGCCGCCGCAGAAAAAGTCACCAGTGCCGATCCGTCCCCGGTCAGCGCCGCGAACTGGTTGGTCTCCGTGTTCATGGCCGGATGGCTGGGGTCTGTCCCCACCAGAGAATCCGCCACCCCATCCACGGGACTGCTCTGCCCACCCTGCTGGAACACCAGCTGATCACCGTCCAGGCCGATCTGGCGGGGCGGAACTTCACGCGGTTCCATGGAGAGCAGACCTTGGTCGCTGGAGCCAAGATCAACTTGCCCGCCCCCCGCCAGCAAATCCACCCGGTCCACGTTGTCCAAAGCCAAGAGGGTCAAGGTGAGCTGCGAATACATCTCCCGGTTGGTGGCCACATCCAGCGCACTGTAGTTCGGAACGTTCAAGGACACAGTTGCCGTGCCGTCCTGCACCGGAACGGAGGCCCCCTCCAACTCGGTGTCACCGGGGTAAGCCGAGGTCACTGCACCTTCCAGATACGGAGCAGGTCCACCGAGCAGAGAGCGCACCAAAGACGTGGAAACACCCGGGCGGTCGGGGAACCATCGGGGGTCCGGGATCATGGTTTCGCCGTCGTCAGCCAAGAAATAGACATTGTGCGCTCGGTACAGCTCATCCAAATTGGAAGCCGGAATCAACACGCCATCGGGGACGTTGGAGATGCGCCATTGGCCATCCACCTGTGTCAGTTCCACGTCCAGGGCTTCGCTGGAACCGGCCTCCTGACGCTGCATGATGCCGTTGTTGTCAATCATGGCTCTGGCATCCACGCTGACCCGGACTTGGTCTTCCTCAAGACCCTGTTGGATTCCCGCAGCACCGGAAAACACCACCGTGCGGGCGTAGGGGCGCCAGGTGGAGGCCAGATCGTTGGTGAGGAACTGACGGGCCACCGCGTAATCGTTCTCTTGGCCTGCACCGGCAGCCAAGAAGCCCCGCACGATCTCCTCCGGGGACATGTCCTCTTCTGGGCCGGCCACGGTGGGGCCTGCACTTGGCTGTGAGGGCGTGGCCAACGGAGCTTCCACCTGATGCACGGGTCCGGAATTGGGGATGGTGGCACACCCCGTCAGAGCCAGCGCGCCGGTCAGCACCACACCGGCCCAACGCGCACCGGTTCCACCCTCACTACCACGCAGGTGCCGTTGACCGGTCATGATCGGTCCTCCTCCTGGTGTGTGGTCTCGGATGCAGCGGGTGGGCTTTGGTCTTGGATGCCGTCCCGGAAGGCCGGTAGCTCACCGGTGTCATCCAGGTACAAGTCCTCATAGACCACGTCCAGATCATCAACCTCGTCCTGGGCAGCAACCGTGCCTTCCGGTGCAGCAGCTGCCTGCTCCCATGCGGCGGCCGCCGCACCGAGCTGGGACTCGTCACCGAGCACCTGATCCGTGGGCTCCACCAGGCCGCGGTCCTCTGCAGGCAGGTGAAAGTCCTGTGTCGCCTGCGGTTGGTGCGCATCCGAGGGGTACGCGCCCTCCACGCCCTCTTGGCTCACGGCAGTGTTGGTCAAGAACTGACCGCCAATGGCAGTGCGCAAGATCGGATGACGTGCGGCCGGTCCATCCAATCCAGCCACTTCCAGAATGCTGGGATCGGGGCGCTTGACCTGACCCTGCGCGGCGTCGGGAGCCTGCGTTCCGTCCAGAGACGGTGTGGGTGCAGAAGCCTGCTCGGTGGGGTCCCCGGTTCCGTGATCTTCTTCAACCTGGGACGGCACGGCCGGTTCCTGCACCCCGTCCGGGTCGTGGGCGGTGTCCAGATCCGCAGCGCCCTCCACTTCTTCCAGAGCCTCCACTTCGCCCAAAGCCTCCGCTTTTTCCAGACTCTCCGCCTCGTCCACAACCTCCGTTGCCTCCGCAGCTTCGGCCGCCCTCACCACGGTCAATGCTTCCGTGACGGGTGCCATCACGGAATCACGATCCAGCGGCACGGCGGCAAATGTGCCGGTGTCGGTCACCACGGCCACGGAGGGAAGTTCGTCGTCGTGGGGCGGCAGGTCAACGGGACTGAAGTCCTCATCCGTCAGGGGCCGCGAGCGCAGCAGTGGCAGGGTCAGGCGGAAGCAGGCACCCTCCCCGGGTGAACCCCACGCGTCCAGGCGCCCACCGTGCAGGCGGGTGTCCTCCACGGCAATGGACAAGCCCAAACCAGTGCCACCGGTGGTACGCGCCCGGGCGGGGTCCGCCCGCCAGAACCGGTCAAAGACTTTCTGAGTTTGTTCGTGGGTCATGCCAATGCCGTGGTCGCGGACCGCGATTCCCACCGCAACATCGGAGGCTCGGACCACCACGTCGATCGGTCCGCCCTCTCCGTGTTCCAGCGCGTTGACCAGGAGGTTGCGCAGGATTCGATCTATGCGGCGCTGATCTACTTGGACAATGCAGCGCTGCAGGTCTGAGTGCACACGCACCACGGACCCGGAGTTGGCCGCCAGCGGTGCGCTGGCTTCCAGCACTTCATTGATCAGGGCAAAGACATTGGTCCCGGAAATGTCCAACCGGGCCGCGCCGGCGTCGAATCGAGAGATTTCCAACAGGTCCGCCAGCAACGTGTCAAAGCGGTCCACCTGGTTGTACAGCAGCTCGGCGGAGCGGCGGTTGACGGGGTCAAAGTCATCGCGCGCGTTGTGCAGCACTTCGGCAGCCATGCGCACCGTGGTCAATGGTGTGCGCAGTTCGTGGGAAACATCCGACACAAAGGTCTGCTGCATGCTGGACAGGCGCTCCAGGCGGGTGATCTGATGTTGCAGGTTGTCTGCCATGCGGTTGAAGGATCGTCCCAAGCGGGCCACCTCGTGGGAGCCTTCCACTTCCATGCGCACACCCAAATTGCCGTCCGCCAGGGACTCGGAAACGCGTGCCGTGGTGGAGACCGGACGGACCACTTCACGGGTCACGTAACCCACCACCCCGGAGACCAACAGCGCCTGGACCAGGGTGGAGAGAATCAGCACCGCGTGGATGGCCTCAAGGGTCTCCTGTGGCTGGGAGAAGTCATTGACCAGATACAGCCCGTAGCGCGCGCCCGGTTGCGGCTCCACCACACGTCCCACAATCACCACGGGCACGGGCTGACCGCCGTCGTCCATGCGGACAGATGACGACTGCCAGTAGGTGCTGCCGTCATTTCCCACGCGATTTTGCAGTTCTTGCGGCACCGTGGCCGAGGTCATCCAGTCGCTCTCGGCTTGGGCCGGCAACATGCTCTGGCCCGTGGAAGAGGACAGAGGAATCAGCAGCCATCTGCGTTGACTGGTACTGGCATCTGAATCCAGCGCATCCAAGGTGGCCGTCACCATGGTTTGCAGCTGGTCCCGATCCGCGGCGTCCGAAGCATCAAAACTGGCTTGAACTTGGGTGAAATCGGTCTCCGACTGGGTCAGCACCTGCTCCAATCGGTCATTGAAGAGCCGTTCGGAAATTTGGTGGGACAAGAACGCCCCGGTGACCAAAAAGATCACCAACGCCCCCACCATGGC
This sequence comes from Kocuria sp., assembly GCF_030538595.1. Classification (GTDB taxonomy): domain Bacteria; phylum Actinomycetota; class Actinomycetes; order Actinomycetales; family Micrococcaceae; genus Kocuria. The sequence goes on along the minus strand of NZ_JAUNTS010000017.1, from coordinate 20,297 downwards.
AATGGTGACGGCGCGGAACTGCAGCGACTGCCGCCACCTGCGCACCAGCAGTCCCACCCGGAACCGCAGCATCTTCACCGGTCCCCGACGACGACGCCCCGGCCTCACCTGCCGCAGCGTGGCCCCCTCCGTTCCGGCCTGAGCCGCAGTGGCCACTCGGGCGCGTGCCAATTGAGCGGGGGCGTGCTCCGTGTCCAGCACGCCCTCGTCAACAGTGGGGCCCTTGGTGGCGGGCTCGGCGTCGGCGCGTTCAGTCATACCTGTGTTTCGGTGGGAACCATCAATCGTGTCAAGACCGCACCTCAGTGACGTTCAGGGTGACCGGCTCGGTATCCCACGCCGCGCACTGTGACCACAATGTGAGGGTTCTCCGGATCGAGTTCCACCTTGGAACGCAGGCGCTGGACGTGAACGTTGACCAACCGGGTGTCCGCGGCGTGCTGATAACCCCACACTTCCCGCAGCAACATTTCTCGGGAGAACACCTGCTCCGGAGCGCGGGCCAGAGTTGCCAGCAGCTCGAACTCCAGCGGGGTCAGGGCAATTTCTTCCTGCCCGCGGGTCACCCGGTGACCGGAAATATCAATGGAGACATCCCCCACGTCCAGGACGTTGCTGGTGGCGCGGGAGCCGGGGCGCAGCCGGGCCTTGACCCGAGCCATTAACTCGGCTGGCTTGAACGGCTTGGGGATGTAGTCATCGGCACCGGCCTCCAAGCCGCGCACGACGTCGTCGGTGTCCGACTTTGCTGTGAGCATCACAATGGAGGTGTCAGAGGTGGCCCGGATTTCACGGCAAATCTGGATGCCGTCCTTGCCGGGCAGCATCAGATCCAGCAGCACCAAGTCTGGTTGGGCATCGTGGAACGCCTGCACGGCCTGGGCACCGTCCGCGCAGAAAACGGTCTGGTAATTCTCCGCGTTGAGGATGATGCCGATCATTTCTGCCAAGGCGTCGTCGTCGTCAACCACCAGGATGCGTGCGTTCATGGATACTGCCTCGCCATCAATCTCGGATCAACACATAGCTGATAGGCATGTTCTCACGCCTCCAGTGCCGTTTGGTGCAGAGCATGGGCCAGATCAGTGCTGATTTTCAAGGCGTGGCGCACACCGTCCGGACTGGAATGCTGCAATCCACGTCCCGGAGCCACCGTGACACGGTCCAGCAGTCCTGTGCTCAAGCCCAGGTCCTGCCACGGGCGGATGATGCTGCGGGCAAGGTCTCCCGTGCGGGATTCCCGGGGCGTCCCGGATTCACTGCGCTGACCGTCAACCAGTTCTGGCAGCAGCAGCCCCGCGCCTTGCCCACGTTCCACCAGTGCTGCCACCGGCTCCCAGTCCCGGGGATCAGGACCGGGACGGTTGCGGAACACCGTGTCTGCCAGTTCCGGCCCAAAGTCTCGGGGGTCTTCCCCGCGGGGTAAAACCAGCTCCACGGCGGCCCCCACGGCGCGCGCAGCATCTGCCACCAGCCGTAGGGCTTGGTTGATCTCAGGGCGAGCCACCGCACGCAACGTCCGGTACCCGCTGGCGGTTGGAATCTGCCCGAACGCAACGCGGTGCACAAGCGGCTCAGCCAGGCGCAGCACCACCTGGCGGCCACCCACACTGTGCGTCAGCCCCCGGATCAGGGGCACCACGCCATCGGCCATGGCCTCTGCAATGTCTCTGCGGGCGCCGTGATCCTGGAGCACACGTTCCCCGTTGTGGAGGGAAAGCTGCGCCGCCAAACTCATGGGTCCGGTGATTTCAACGGTGACTGCGCCGCGATCACCGTCCTGTTCCGCCCCCACAACATCGGCCAGTGCATTGATGTCGCTGGTCAGCAGGGAGGCTGCGGCGCGTGACTCTTTTCCCTGATGCCGGGTCAAGCGCCAGCCGTGGGGTTGCAGGTCACACCACAGATCGGTCAGCACCGCCACCGAACGTGGGACGGTCCCCGCAGTGTCCGAACGGTCAGCCAGAATAGGCAGCACCGCGCGATGCGGAGAACCCAGTTCGCCGCGCAGCACGGTGATGGTCTCCATCATGTCCGTGCCGGGCAGCTGCGCCAAAACGGTGGAGCAGGTTTGGGACTGAGACTGATCCGGTGCCTTCTGCGCCCTGGACGCCGTGTGTTCAGGCATCCGGTTCCGTGCGCAGTTCTTCTGCAATACGTTCGTGACGCTGGATGACTTCACTGATGATGAAGTTCAGGATCTTCTCCGCGAACTCCGGGTCCAGCTGGGCCTGGGCTGCCAGTTCCCGCAAACGGGTGATCTGCCATTGCTCACGGTCCGGGTCACCGGCCGGAAGTTGATTCACGGCTTTGAGCTCGCCCACGCGCTGCGTGGCCTTGAACCGTTCGGCCAGGACACCCACCAGCACCGCGTCCAGATTGTCAATGGTGCCCCGGATGGATCGCAGTTCCGCCAACGCAGATTCGGTGTTCTCCTGGGTGCGGTCCTGGGATGCGCTCATGCCAAAGATCCTAAGTCAGCAGCTATCTCCGCGCGCGCACTACTGATGGTGGCTTGGCCGAGCACCCGTGTGCCGTGATAGATCACTGCAGATTGCCCGGGGGCCACCCCGGACAGAGCGGTGTCCAGGATCATGACCAATTCAGTTCTGGTGGCCGTCTCCCCTCCGGGCTGCCGGTCAGAGTCGCTCGTCTCCGCCGCCACATCCTCCTCCGCCACTGTCTCCAGCCAGGCGGTGGCGGGTAGGGAATCACCGTGGGCGCGCACCTGGACCTCCACCCGCAACCGGGACGACGTCGCCCCCACCTCCCGAGCAGCCGGGTCAGCCAGGAACGTGCTGAACTCCTCGGTGGGCAACCCAGCCCAGGAGGTGCGGATGCCGCGAATGGTCCGCACAGCCAGATCTTCGCGTGCGCCAACCACCACCTCATTGGTCTTGGGGCGAATTTCCAGCACAAAGCGCGGCTTGCCATCCGGTGCGGGACGCCCGATCCGCAGTCCTTTGCGCTGCCCTACGGTGTAGGCCAAGGCGCCGTCGTGTTCGCCCAGGTCGCTGCCCTCAGCGTCCACAATCCGTCCCGACTCCATCTCAATGCGCTCGGCCAGCCATCCGCGGGTGTCGCCGTCAGGGATGAAGCAGATGTCGTGAGAATCAGGTTTGGCGGCCACGGACAGTCCACGCCGCGCAGCTTCCTCACGGATCAAGGTCTTGGACGGGGTGTCTCCCAGGGGGAACATGCAGTGGTTGAGCTGTTCGTGGTTGAGCACCCCCAGCACGTAGGACTGGTCTTTGGCATCTTCCGCCGCGCGGTGCAGTTGGGGGTGCCCGTCCACCGTGACCACATTGGCGTAATGGCCCGTGCACACGGCATCAAAGCCCAGGGCCATGGCCTTTTCCAGCAGCGCGGCAAACTTGATCTTTTCATTGCAGCGCAGACACGGGTTGGGGGTGCGCCCGGCCGCATACTCGGCCACAAAATCATCCACCACGTCTTCTTTGAACCGCTCGGAAAAGTCCCACACGTAATAGGGGATGCCCAACTTCTCCGCAGCACGCCAAGCGTCGTTTGAATCCTCCACCGTGCAGCAACCACGGGATCCTGTGCGCAGGGTCCCGGGCATGCGATTCAGTGCCAGGTGCACGCCTGTGACATCGTGACCTGCCTCAACGGCTCGGGCGGCGGCGACTGCGGAGTCAACGCCTCCGGACATGGCTGCGAGCACTCGCACGGAAATCTCCTGAAACTAAAAAGGGTCAAATACGGACCGGGACCGGCCACGTCCTAGCTCAACGATGAAACCTGTCCGGCCATTCCCGCGCTCTTGGCGCGCTGATAAACCTCCGGCAGAACGGCAAGGAGGGAGTCGACGTCGTGCTCCGTGGAGCCGTGGCCCAAGGTGAAACGCTGGGCACCGCGCGCGGTGTCTTCATCCAACCCCAAGGCCAGCAAGACTTTGGACGGGCGGGGAACTCCGGCGGAGCAGGCCGAGCCTGTGGAGGTGGCAATGCCCGCCCCGTCCAGAAGAAACAGCAACGAGTCCCCCTCACAACCCGGGAAGGTGAAGTGTGCGTTGTTGGGCAGCCGCCGTCCCGCGTGGTCAAAATCTTCTGGACCACGCAGAACGGCCTCCGGCACAACCTGGCGGACTCCCCGAATCAAGGTGTCCCGCAACGTGGCAATGCGTTCGGACTCCCCCGGAAGATCGGAGGTCACGGCCTCTACGGCGGCGGCAAAGGCCGCAGCACCGGCTGCATCCAACGTCCCCGACCGCATGGAGCGCTGTTGGCCTCCGCCGTGAATGGTGGGGGTGAGAGTGACGGACCGGCCCACCACCAGTGCCCCAGATCCCACGGGTGCCCCCAGCTTGTGCCCGGAAACAGCCACAGTTGCAATGCCTGGCAATCCCGCATCCACCGGGACGGCACCCAACGCTTGCACCGCGTCAACGTGCAACGGAATGCCGTATTCGTTGCAGACCGCAGCAAGCTCGGCAATGGGCTGCACCGTACCGATTTCATTGTTGGCCCACATGACGGCCACCAGCGCCACCGTATCCGGGTCTGCCTCCAACAGTTCCCGCAAGCTCTGCGGGCTGGTGAACCCCTGACTGTCCACGGGGAGGTATTCAACGTGGGCACCGTGAGCACTGTGCAGATACTCCGCGGTTTCTGTCACGGCCGGATGCTCCACCGCGGAGACAATGATGCGCACCCTGCGCGAATCCTGCCCGTGGCGCTGGTGGTAGAGCCCCTTGACCGCCAGGTTGTCCGCCTCCGTGCCGCCGGAGGTGAAAATCACCTCCACGGGGTCCACGTTGACCGCGGCAGCAATCCGGTCCCGGCTCTCCTCCAAGACTCTGCGTGCGGAGCGCCCCCTGGTGTTGATGGCCGATGGATTTCCCCCGCGTTCCAGCTGCGCCACCATGGCCTCAATGGCCACGGGCAGTGTGGGATGTGTTGCGGCGTGATCCAGATACACCTGACCGTTGCGGTGTGCACCGCTGAGAATCGGAGCTGACTGGGATTGGATGGGGGTTGGCATGATCTCCAGTGTAGAAGCCATGCCGTGAAGTCGTTTTGGTGCTGCGTCTTGAGCGTCCGCCCAACCCTGGATCCACCACTGAGGAGTTCCGATGACCAACCCGTCCGTCCTGTTCGTGTGTGTCAAAAACGGTGGCAAGTCCCAGATGGCAGCCGCCTTGGCCCGCCACATGGTTCAGGACCCTTCCCGCATCCACTCCGCCGGAACCCGCCCGGGATCAGCCATCAACCACCTCTCCCGCCAGGTGATCGAGGAAGTGGGCGCCAGCATGGCTGGCGAGCACACCAAAGCCATTGATCCCGATCTGCTGCGCACCGTGGATCACGTGATCGTACTTGGCTCCGAAGCCGTGGTGGCCCCTGTGGAAGGCATGAAGGCTCAGATCTCCATCTGGCACACGGATGAACCCTCAGAGCGCGGGATCGAGGGCCTGGAACGCATGCGATTGGTCCGCGATGACATCCGTGCACGGGTTCGCCAGCTGCTGCAGGGGGACTGAAGCACTCGGTCGGCCCGCCCTGTCATGCCCTCCCCGGGTACCCTGAGCCGGTGACGTCACAGAAGACACCACCGGCCACCATGTTCCAACCGGATTTCCTGCATCCGGTGCGCACCATGGGCCGGCGAACCGTGGATTTCCGCACGGACCTGCTGGTCATGGCCGTGGTGAACCGAACCCCTGATTCATTCTTTGACCAGGGCCGCACCTTCGCACTGGACCGCGCCGTGGAAGCCGGTTCACAAGCTGTTCGGGAGGGTGCCGACTGGGTGGACATCGGCGGGGTGCCGTTCTCCCCCGGCAATCCGTTGCCCGCACGTGAGGAACAGGACCGTGTCCTGCCCGTGGTGGAAGCTCTGCATGAAACACACCCGGAAACCATCATCTCCGTGGACACCTTCCACGCCTCCGTGGCCGATTCCTGCCTGGCTGCCGGTGCCACGGTGGTCAATGACACCACCGGCCTCTCCGATCCGGAGATGCTCTCCGTGGTTCGCGAGCGCAATGCGCATCTGGTCATCACACATTCGCTGACCACATCCACCGCCACCACACGCACGGTGGTCCCACGGCCGCAGTATCACGACGTTGTGACCCAGGTGATCGAGTTCCTCCGGGCCCGCGTGGAGTACGCCGTGGATGCCGGTGTCCCACCGCAGCATCTTCTGCTGGACCCCGGCCATGACCTCAACAAAAACACCGTCCACTCACTGGAACTCACACGACGCCTGAGTGAGCTCACGGCCCTGGGACATCCAACCTTGGCAGCTGTGTCCAACAAGGACTTTGTGGGCGAATCCCTGGGCCTTGGCCGCGATCAACGGGGTGAAGGATCATTGGCTGCCGCCGTTGTCTGCGCCCTTGCCGGGGCACGGGTGTTCCGGATGCACGACGCCGCAGCCTCCCGCCGCGCGTTGGACATGACAGCCACCATCATGGGATTGCGAGCACCGGTTGAGTTGCGGCACAACATGGCAGAGCGCAATGACTGAGCCATTGAACACTCACGGAGCCAACAGCTTGGACCGGGTCCAGAGGTTGTGGCCGGAACCTGCTTGGGTCACGCCCGATGACTTGCGTGAGCACTATCGGGTGACCTGGCCGGATGTTGATCTCGGGGCGGCCGCCATGATGGTCACCTCCTTGGATGGCTCCGCAAGCCTAGACGGGCTCTCCGGCGGTCTGTCTTCCCCGGTGGATCAGATGCTCATGGATGTGTGCCGCAGCGTGGCAGATGTGGTGGTTGTGGGCTCGGCAACATTGAAGGCCGAAGGATATGGCGCACTGAAGGTCAGCCAGGATTCCATGGCTTGGCGCAGACAACACGGGCTGTCCGATCACCCAGTGCTGGCGGTGGTCTCCGGGTCCTTGGACCTAGACCCCGCAGCACCCTTTCTGGCAGACACCTCCATTCCGGCGTTGATTCTCACGGGCAGTACTGCCCCGCGCCACAAGGTGGAGGCACTGCAAGAGGTGGCGGAGGTCGTCGTCGTGGGTGAGGGTCCCCACGTGGATCCGGTGCGCGCACACCGGGCCTTTGCTGAGCGCGGTCACCGGCGGATTCAGTGCGAAGGCGGCCCCGGAGTGCTGACCCTGTGGTACACAGCCGGGCGGATCGCGCAACTGAACCTGACCGTGGCAGCAGCTGTGGCAGGCGGGGATGCTGGACGGATCCTGGCCGGGCGGCACGCGCCGGCACGCCGCACCGAACTACGTCAGGTCCTGCATGATGACTCCGTGCTGTTCCTGCAGCACGACATTCTGAGCGACTGACAAGACGCTCTGCGCGGCTGGCAGGCAACGGGCCCTAAGATCGTGGGCATGTTGCGCATCCTCTTTGTTGAGCCCGAAATCCCCGGAAACACCGGCAACGCCATCCGCTTGGCGGCCGTCACGGGGGCCGAGCTGCACGTTGTGGAGCCCATTGGTTTCAACTTCCAGGATGCTCACCTGCGCCGCGCCGGCCTGGATTATCACGACCTTGCCGTGCTCACCGTGCACCCCACCCTGGAGGCAGCGTGGGAGGCTCTGGCGCCCAACCGGGTTTTCGCCTTCACCACCACGGCCTCCACAGCGCACACGGCAATCGACTGGCGCGATGACGACGTCCTGATGTTCGGCAAGGAATCCGCTGGTCTATCCGAGGCGCACAAGATGGACCCGCATGTCACAGCGGAAGTGCGGATCCCCATGCTTGCGGCCCGACGCTCCTTGAACTTAGCCAACGCCGCCTCCATTGCAGTGTATGAAGCCTGGCGGCAGCTGGATTTTGCGGGGGCGGCAGTAAACGTTCCGGAAAGTTGAGTGGTCAGTTGGCGGCGTCCTTGGCGTTGCCCACCGTGACATTGACGGTCTGCTGATTGCCGCCACGTATGAAGACCAGCTCACCCTCACCTTCAGCAGGCAGCTCACGAACCGCGGCGGTGAGTTCGCTGGCATCCTGGATCCGGTGCCCGTTGAAACTCAGAACGACGTCGCCCTGGCGCAAACCTGCATCACTGGCAGGGGAACCGCTTTCCACGGACTGGACTTCCGCGCCCTCGGAGAAGGACTGACTCTGCCCATCATTGGCAGCAGACGCTGACACCGTGGCACCCAGGTATCCGTGAGTGGCCTCACCGGAATCAATGATCTCCTCAGCCACCCGCTTGGCATGATTGATGGGGATGGCGAATCCCACGCCAATGTTGCCCGCACCGGTCTCACCGGAACCGGAGGAACTTGCGGAGGCGATGGCCACGTTGATGCCCACCACCTGACCGTCCGTGTTGACCAGAGGACCTCCCGAGTTACCCGGGTTGATGGCGGCATCGGTCTGCAACACGTTCAGGAACACCGATTCGGTTTGGCCCTGGGAAGATCCCTGCCCGTAGTCGAAGAAGAAGTCACTCCAGCCGCCACTGCCGCTGCCCTGGTCCTGGGTGTTGCCCTCAGTGGGAGTGTCCGGCACGGCAGAAGACGCCACCGTGATGGTCCGATCCGTGGTGGAGACAATGCCGTCCGTGACGGTCCCGGACAGGCCCAATGGTGCCCCAATGGCAATGGTGGTGTCTCCCACGTTGAGCTTGGAAGAATCCCCCAGCTCGGCAGGCACCAGGTTGTTGGCCTCAATCTTGATAACCGCCAAATCAGACAGCGGATCAGTCCCCACCACCGTGGCGGACGTGACCGTCCCGTCCGAAAGCTGAACTTCCAGGGTGGGATCATTGGTTTGCCCATCCAGGGTCACCACGTGAGTGTTGGTCAGGATGTGACCCTCCTCATCCAGGATGATCCCGGACCCAGAACCTGACTGATTGCCGGACACAGAAGAAATGGTCACCACTGACGGCGAAGCCTTGGCGGCAGCCCCGGTCACGGCGTTAACCGAGTTCTCGTTGTTGACAATCAACTCGGTGCTGGCGCCCTGCGTGGAGCTAGTCAGCACGTTGTCCGAGCCCGTGGCCATGTCCACCAACCCGTAAGTACCGGCCCCCACCAGAGCTGCCACGAGCATGCCGCCGATCAGAGTCTTGCGCCCCACCCCGGTGTGGGAGGTGGTGTCAGAGGAGTTTTCCTGCGTGCTCGGTGCCGTTGGCGCGTATGCATAGGGGTTCTCATTGACCATCTGGGGTGCCTGATGACCATAGCTGGGCTGGCCGTACTGCCCCGGCTGATTGAGGTTGGGGTCGTAATGCTGGGAACCGTACGGCTGTTGATTGCCACCGTTCGGCTGGTGGGCGTCGCTCATGCAACGAACTCCTTGATGATCACATCTGTGGACTGCATCCAGTATCCCCCCGGGCCTGTGTCCAGCCTGTGCGTGAGCCGTCCGCTCACTGCATGAAAAGGTTCAGCCGTGTCTTTGTGACCTGGTGAGCGCAACCGCATCAGTCCGGTGAGTCACGGCGAGTTTGAGAATGCGCAAGAAAGTCGGTCACCCGGTTGTATTCGAGTACGGGGTGCTCACGCCCAGACGATGGCTGGTTGTCGAACTGGATGATCAGCGAACTGCGCCCAGGTGAACCGATCAGCTCAACCTGATCCATGGATTCCTCACCTGCGAGTCGCTGGGCAAAATCCAGAGCCTCGTGTGCCCCGCGGTGGGACAAGGCTTCTGGACCAAACACAGCAACGCTTGGCACCGGAACTCCCGCGTAGTGAGCAATGCGATAAGCGGGATCAAAGCCGAGGACGTGTTGACCTACTGCCCACCGCACACCATGTTCATGCATCTGATGCGCAAAAGCCAAGCGTTCCTCTGAGCCCCAGGGTTCAGCTGTTCTGAAACCCGCGGTGACCCGCTCAACCACTCCGCGCTTGGGGCGCTCAATCTGCGCGACTGCCGCAAGGTGGTTTGAGCCCGCTGTGGAGGCTGCGTGCATCACATTGATGGGTGAGCCATCGTGGCGGTAACGCCGTGTGATCTCTTCCGGTGACCAGGGTTGGGACACCGGTTCCTGGACACCCCATGCCTGCGGAGCCTCTCCCGTCAGTACGTGAGCAGCTGTTTCAGTCAACGTGCCCACCACTGTGCTGCGCCTTGCTGGATAGAGAGTTTCCGCAGCAATGACCACACCGCCTGCACTGGGCCTGATCCCCTCTTGGAAGGCCACGGAGATTTCCTGGGCTTCGCGGTACGCCTCACCATCCCATTGCACCATGGCACCGTTGAACCCGTTGTAGGGCAAACCATCCGGCCCGGAGATCACCCACAGCCCTCCGGTGAGTTCAAGCATGCGCGCCAAGCCCAACGTCAAGCGCGTGGTGGGAGGCGTGACCAACACAAAACGCAACCGGGACTTGCCACACTCGCTCATGGCGCGCGCGATCCAGGTTCCGTGGTGAACGATCGCGGCATCATTGAGCATTACTCCTACCGTGGAGGTGGTGATTTCACACCCCAAAACACTCATGCCTGCCACTCCTTTCTCAGCTTCTCCTGTTCTTCACCAAGGTGTCTGAACTCCGGGCCATGTTGAATGCAGGTGCCCACGCCAAGGTGCGCCATCAACTTGGCAAAGGTGGCTGCAGCTGACTCCGCCTCTGGGACCGGACTCACGGCGTGAACGTCCTGCCAGTACGTGGAAGCTATCGGAGGCTGAGGCCCTGTCTCTGGCATTTCACTCTCCGCAGGCTCCTCAGATTGCACTTGGCGCAGGGCCCCAGCCATGGCCTCTTGCGCAGCCGTCGCATCCAGACCTCCGTGTGTACCGAACAACCGCAATGCTTCGTCCCGAGCCTGCACGAACAGGGGCGTTTCAATCACCATGATGGGCATGTCCTGATCAGGTGAATCCACTCGCCAGACCTGAGCGCACTCATCCACAGTGACCCAATAATCTGGGCTGATCTCTGCAATCGCCCACGCCATGGCCACGGGGTCTGGCTCCTGTGTGGTGATGATGGTGAATGTTCGACTCACGTGTCCCTCTCCTCAGTGCTCGCATCCGGGGCATATCCGTCAGGACTGGTTGCCTCCGCCAAAGCTGACTGAATCGTCTCCGCTGACCGGCCGCCACGCACATACAGACCACGGCCGGGCGGGAAGTGCCGGGCACGAACGTTGTTGACCAGGCCACCTTCCGAACGTTCCCCATCCATGATGAACGTTGCAGCGCCTGCTTCCCGGATAGCACCGGTCAAAGGCTCATACATGGCCCGTGCTGCCCCGGCCACACGGCGCGTCATCACCACGTGGAAACCAATCTCTGAACCCATGGTCACGTATGGGAGCAAAGGCGTCAGAGGAGAGCTACCGCCGGCAGTCAGGACGTCATAGTCGTCGATCATCATCACGATCCGTGGACGCGGAACCTCAGCAGGTCCCTTACTGGCGGGATCATTGGGCATGCGCTTCTGCAACTCTTCGGCTATGCCATTGGCCAACCCGGCAGCCATCTGCGAACTGGTGGCACGTCCACCCAGCATCTCCGGCGGAACCGCGTCCGCAAGTTCTTGCCGTGGATCCACCAAGGCGATAGTCACGTCATCGCCCGTCTGTCCGTCACACAATTGCTGCGCCATCATACGGATGATGTTTGTTTTGCCGGAACCAGTGTCGCCCAACACCAGCAGATGCCGGTCCCGTCCAAAGAGTTCGAGTGTTCTGGTGGCAAGGTTGCGTTCCACTTGCCCAAAAGAAATCATCCCGGATCGGCCACTTCTCTCAAGATCGCTGACGGGAAGTTCGGTGGGCAGAACTCGAATTCGAGGCGCAGTTTCTCCCTGGTGTTGCTCTTCCAGCTGTTGACCGATGGCCCACAGTTGGTCCCCCAAATACTCTGTGGTGGCTTGTGAATCCATCCGGGGCAAGGCAAAGTGACCCATCAGCTTGTCGTTCATGAGCGCACGTCCTGGACGTTCGGTGGGGACCGTGTCAGCGAGCTTCTTGCCGAAAGCGGATTCTGCAGGTTCGCCCAGTCGGAATTCCAAACGATGACCAAAGAAAGACTGCTGGGCAATACGAATGTCATTCCATCGTGTGCCAGTGGTGATCACATGCACGCCGTAACTACCACCCCGTGCCACAATTTCTTGCACCATGGACTCGATTTCACCGAATTCGTCGGTGATCTGACCGTAGCCATCCAAGAGCAAGACGACGTCGCAGGTGTTCAACTCGGGCATCTTGCCCTCAGCAAACCACTGCCGCATGGTACTGAGGGAGTCCACCGCGTACTTCTCAAAGATGGATTCCCGATCCCTGACCATGTCCAGGATTTCCTCCACCGTGCGGCGGATGATCTCGCGGGAGGCACGCACGCCAATGCCACCCACGTGCGGCAACGCCTCCAAAGGACGCAACCCACTACCCAATAGATCAATACCGTAGATGGCCACATCGCGCGGGCTGTGCGTCAAGGCCAGAGAGGTGGCAATGGTTCGCAACGCCGTGGACTTGCCGGTTTGGGGTGCGCCGATCAAGGCCACGTTGCCGCCAGCACGTTTGAGGTCCAAATACCAGGTGCCTTGCCATTGTTTGGACGGATCATCCAACAGCCCAAGGGGCACCAGCAGGTCCCCACCACGAGCAACAGCCAAGCCTTGGTTGGTGTGCGTGAGATCGCCGATCACCGAGTCCAGTGGAAGATGATCAGGCAGCGGCGGCAACCAGATTTCTGATGTGACTCGGGGGAATTCACGCATAACCTCAACCATTGAGTCCATGACAGTTGGACCACTCTTCCGACGCTCAGCGAGTTGAGCTGCTTTGCTCTCTGCACCGTCGCGTCCCTCGACCTCCTTGGCTCCAGTACTGGGCAAGTGGAGTTGGCCGTACATAGGAGTCCGAACCGGTTGGGGCAGCGCGGGTTCCACATCACCATCGGCAGCGTCGTCGTCGTTGGGCCGAGGACCGGAGACGTAGCCGGCCCGGAACTTCTGATACACCGTGGTGTCGACTTTGAGATAGCCGTACCCCGGGACCGAGGGCAGATGGTAGGCATCGGGGGTCTCCAAGACGGTTCGAGACTCAGCCTCGGAGAGTGTCCGCAATCCCAGGCGGTAGGAGAGATAGGTATCCAGTCCGCGGAGTTTCCCTCCCTCAATGCGCTGGCTGGACAGAAGCAGGTGCACGCCGATTGAGCGCCCAATGCGGCCAATGGACAGAAACAGATCAATGAAGTTGGGCTGAGCTGTGAGCAACTCACCAAACTCGTCAATGATCACGAGCAGGTGTGGCAAAGGGTCCATCTGCATCCCCTGCTCGGAGCGCTCATCCCGAATCGCCTGATAGTCGGTGATGTTGGCAATGTTGCCGGCTTGCTTCAACACTTCCTGACGTCTTTGGATCTCACCGGCCAGACTGGCGTGCACACGATCCACCAAGGAAACGTCGTCGGAGAGATTGGTGATGATGCCGGAGACGTGCGGCGCACCTTCGAAGGGCGCAAAGGTTGCCCCGCCTTTGTAGTCCACCAGCACCATGTTCAGCTGTTCCGGTGGGTGAGTGACCATCAGAGACAAAACCATGGTTCGCAGGAGTTCAGACTTGCCTGATCCGGTGGCACCCACGCACAGCCCGTGCGGTCCCATACCGAATTGAGCAGATTCCTTCAGGTCCAGCAAGACAGGTTGCCCCTTGTCATCGGTACCCAGAGGAACACGCAGGAAATCGACGTGCGAGCGCGGTTGCCACGCTGATTCGATGTCTGCTCGATCAAAAGTGTTCAGCCCAATGATCTCCGTGAATTTCTGGGCATCAACAGCATCATTGTGCTCCAACGAATCCGGTGACAACCGCAAGGGCGCCATCGCTCGGACCAGTGCCTCCACCGTGGCTGCAGGGACATCATCGAGCGTGGACGTACTGCGCTGCGGGTCCAACTGGTCTTGCGCGTAGTCCTCGATCACCAGCTCGCGGTCTTCCCTGTCCTCCCCACCTTGCGACAGCCGCATGGAGACCACATCTGGTTCATCGACTGTGGCGCGAAGTAGCCGAATCACGGTGATTTCAAGGGCCGCAAGTGAACTGGATTGGTCAGGGATGGCAAAGTCCATGGCTGCGCCATCGTGGCTGGCATCCACAATCAGCAGGCGTGGCAGCTCCATCACCTGCGTCCGCGTGCCTGAGCTTCGGCGCGCCTCGGCCACGGCCAGAGCACGGCGGCGGAACTCTGCCTGCAATAAGTCATTGAGCTCCGGTACGGAGCCCGCGACCCTTCTCATGGGCCCATAGCTCTGCGGAATCTCCTGGTCGGCCAAGTGCGGGAGGTGATTGATCCAGGACCAGTGCCCGCGGCGTTCGGGAGGCACCACCGCAGCCACGAATAAATCTTCAGGTGCATGGAACGCTGCGGCTTGGATCACCAGTGCTCGTGCCAGGTCCTCACAGAAGCCCAGGTCTCCCACAACACTGACCTCACCGCGTCCATTCAGGTCCACCGTGACCGGCATGTCAGGCGACTTCTGATACCGACGCCGGACCAGTTCAACCTCGTTCTGCAGGAATCGGTCCGGCCGCTGCGTTCCGCTTTCGTCGGACTGCACCGTGACCGACCGTGTGGACACATCCCCCACCCCCACGCGAACCCGCAAGAAGTCTTCATGCGAGCGTCGTCGCTCCCACAGCCTGCTGGGGTTGAGCACAATATTCAACAAAGCATGGGGTGAGGGATTACCACCCAGAGCGCGGGCACGAATCTCTGCCTCTGAACTCAAGAGTTGCGCACGCTTTTCTTCCAAGTACTCCAAATAGGTATCCCTGGAAAGCGTTCGCTGACGCCGCGCCTTGCCACGTTGGGAGAAGATCATGAACACGGACGCAATCACGGTCAGGACCATCATCATGGCTCCGACTGCTGCCAAGGAGGAGCCGCGGAAGATCATCATGACGGTCATGGACGTAGCTGCACCCAACAGGGGCACCAGGGCCATGAAATTCGCCTTGTTGCCGCCATCCACGATGTCTGGGGCACCTTCCAAGACCACCGGTTCCGCTTGACGTGCCGGCGTAGTGGTACGGGCGGGCCTGTGGATGATGGTGGTGCTCATGGTGTGACCCCGTATCCACGGGCCAAGGTCAGTGCGGTAGCGGCCAGTCGCACCCATTCCAACCGATGACGTTCATCCAAATGGTCAATCTCCACATCCCCACTCGTGGACAAGTGACGGTCGTAGGACATGTTGTGATGAAGGCGTCCGTTGTGCTCCAACGTTCGGCGCAGATCGCGAGCGCTCCATGGGTTGTCGCTGATGTGATCGTTGATCACGGTGGCAAGCGGCAGGTGTTCTCTGTCAGAGTCTTCGGCCAGGAAATCATGCAAGGTCAAGGCATTGCGCAGCCCATGTCCTGTGGCCGACCCCACCACCAGAACGGCATGAGCTAGATTCAGGGCGATTTGGGTTCGGGGGTCTTCCAACACCGGTGGGCACTCCACCACGGTCACACCGCACTGACGTGAGACTTGGGTGAGTAGCTCTTCAACCTCCAACTCGCTGAGAGGTTCTTCTTGGGACTCGGCATGAGTCACCCAGACACCCGGTCGGGGCTGGGCGAAAACCTGGGCCATTTCCGCAGGAGTGGAGGGATGGTTCAACACCATGGACCCGATCACCTGTTGTGGGGACACATTTGTGTCCACGGACAGTCGGTCACCCAACGGGGATGGTGCCGATGTCAGGTCCACGGCACATACCCGGTCATGACGCAGTGCCCCGTAGATGGCGGCCAGTGCAGCTACGGTGGTGCTGCGTCCCGAGCCCCCTTGGGTGCTAACGACGACGATCCGCCGTCCAGTTGTGACGGGCTGCTGGACCCCCCGTGTGGCTCGCTCCAAATCCCCGGGGTAGGTATCAGATGTGACCCCGCGCGAGAACGCTCCGACCCATCGGCGGCTGACGCGCCGTCCTCGACGAGCACTTGGCAATTTCAGCTGTGTTCGCAGGGCAACCAGGTTTTCTTCGCGCCGCGTGGTTGCCACTTGAAGCTTCTCTGCCTGGCGCCGTTCACGCCGGTTTCTTGGCTCCACAGGTGCTACGGCCAGTTCAGTCCCAGCATCGCTTTCCACCTGTTTACCGGGCGGTGCACCGTCCGCAGGATCTCCCTGCGCCGCCGCGGGGGACTTTGCCGATAAGGAGACCACACCGTCGTCGGAATCCGGCTCAGGCGTGCCATGGGGATCTTGTGGTTGATCGGATGAGGACCCTGAGGGGTTCAGCAGCGCGTGAACCACCTCAGCATGCCAATCCCCAAAACTGGGATTGGTCTCAGGCGTGGGATCTGCACGGTGGGGACGTTGTTCTGAAGCGTTCTGGTTCATGATTGGAAAGTGGTCAAGAGAGTTGAATAGACGCCGAACAACCCGACCACCAGGGGGAACATTGCCAAAGTTGCCATGGTCTCGGTGCGGTCGGCCACAATGCGCAAACGGGCCCAGAAGTAGTCAGGCGTGGTGAGGACCAGGGGTGCGGCTGCCAGAAGGGAGGCCGCCAGAAGCAGCAGCCCCAACCACCAGTAGAACTGGGGGAAGTGCCCCACAAGGTCCAGTGCAATGACCACCGCCCCCACCATGGCGGCAGCCACCAATGACGTGCGCTGTGATGTCAGGGGGAAGGCCCGCGCTCTGAGCGCCACGGCCACCAACCACACGATGATCAACGGAAGGCCCCAAGGGTCCAAGGGTTGCTGCCACAAGATCAAGAACGCTGCCACAGCCACACTGATGCCGCACCACAGGGTGGCGCTGGCCATCCCACGATGAGCTTGCTCCAACCTCTGCTGGACGTCACTTGTGGCGATCACTCGACCCGCGGCACGGGAGTCATCCAATGCGTTGAGCCCGGCCCATCCAAGCGCTAGACGCGGCAGATAACCTAGCAATGCCACAGTCATGGTCCCGGTCACGGCCGCTGCTTGAACCAGAGTCTCAGTAACCAGCAACGTCAACGCCCAGCACCCGGCAAGTGCAACAGACACGATCAGGCTGGTCGCGGCAGCCTTCATGTCCCGCCCTGAGAGATGCTGACTCACCACGGCTCCCACACCCACACCGGTGAGCAAGCCGATTTCAGGGAGGTCCAGGCCTCCACCGGGCAAGGCAACCAGCGCAGTGATGGTCACAGCCAGTGCTGATAGCGCGGGCGTGACCTGAAATACCTGCCGCCGGATTGCAGCAGCAACCAGCAAAAGGGCCGAAGCCACAGCCACCGTGAGCCAGAAGATGAACTCAGCTGACAGTTGGCGAGTGAGCAACCAAAATGCTGCCGTGGCCAGCCCCACCAACGCCGAACCTCCCACCCAGAGGCGCCCGTCCCTGCTCCAGCGACCAGGATCGCGGGTACGCATCAGAGCAGCATGATCCGCAATGTCATAGACCACGGGCGAGGGCACGGAATCTTCACGCGCGGTCAGCAGAAGAACGGAACCATCCACCACATTCGACTCCGCGAGCGAACGCTGTTCATCAAGCGCAGCCTCACCCAAGGGGCTGAGCCCCATACGCCGCAGCTCCGGATCCGGTCCTTGTTTGAGCAAGTCCAGAACCGAGGGCATCAGGGCACCAACGGGGGTATTGGAGGGCAGCAAAAGCTCTACGTTACGCTTCTGGCTAGCCAAGGTCACACGTGTAAAGAGTTCGGCCACGGAACCTGATTCACCTCCGGGAATGCCTGGGTCTGGACTGGGACGGTCTGGGTCACAGTTGGTTGCGGTTGCTGCTGTTGATCGCGGCGCTCACGTTCACGTTCGAACAAGGTGGTTACAAAGGATGCCGCCACGCATCCCGTGGCAATCAACGCAGCAATAATCAAACCGATCAGAAAGGTACGGACCAGGTCCGTGAAATTCCTGCGCGAACGATTGGGCCCGTACAGCACAGCGGCCACCAGTCGGTTGCGGCGAACTCCTATGGATTCCAGGAGTTGCTGGTCATAATCATGCACAGAAATACTCCACAGTAACCTCTCCCAATTGCGGTCAACCCATAGATGCAACTGCATCATGTTTCACGGTGTTACGTCTTCAGCCCGAACGCGCAACGGTGCAAACATACCCGAGTTTTCGAGCAACCGCGCGCTGACTAGCTACTACTCAGTAGGTTGAGCCACATGGTGCCAGATGGTCAAACACACGAAAAGTGATTACCGTGTGGCCTCATGAGCGTTGCGGGAGTTGCTGGGCTGATATTCAACTCCTGCTCAGGCACCCCAGCCTCCGCCGGGTGCTCGCTCAACGGCCCGGGTCACGACCAAGGCGGAAACCGTTTCTAGGAGCACACTCGTGAAGTTTGATATGGGCAACACCACTCTGGGCACTTTGACCCAGCAGACCGGTGGATCACAAGACGAGCTGACCACGCTGATCCGCCAACTGGTGGACGCCGTCACTCCCTTGGAAGGTAAGTTCAATGGTGCGGGACGTGCCGCCTTTGACACCTTCAAGGGCCGCGTGGATGAGATCAGCAATGACCTCAACTCCGCGCTGGCTGCCGTGAACGTGGGGCAAAGTGAGATGGATCTGGCCACCCAAACAGGCGACCAGGAGACCTCGGACAACGCCACCCGTGCGGAGGGTAGCGCCAACTTTGACGCCGCCCGATTTGCCGCCCGCTGATCCACCCACATTCGGACCACATCACCCTGGGGCTGTTGCCCCACTGAAGATCAAGGAGCCACCCCATGGCTGCAAATGACCGCATCTCTTTTGACACTGACACTTCATCGCAGGTCCAGTCCGACATCGGCGGCATCATTGGCCGTTTGGAGGGTCTGCTCGGTGAACGTGACCGTCAGGTCTCCACTGCACTGTCTGACTTCCAGATGGACGGGGCCTCAGACGAGTACCAGCACGTGGAACTGCGGTGGAAGAACGCCTCAGATGAAGTTCGTAACATCATCAACCTGGTGAAGACCACCCTGGGAGAAAACGACCAGACCGCCACCACCACACAAGGCAAGACCCGCACCGCCATCGCCAATATCGGCTAATCCGTACTGGAACCTTTCGCGGCGTCGTCGCCAATGGTCTTGGGTGACCCTGGGCGACGACGCCCGCACCATGCTCACCTTGCCTCAAGCTTCAGGAGCTCTTAAGTCATGCAGTACGACATCAACCTGGCCAACGCCGGCACCGTTCTTAGGGATGTCGAGACCCGCAGTGCGGACTACCAGGATTTGGCTGACAACATGACCAGTGGCCTGCAACGCGCAGCCGAAGGCTGCCAGTCAGAAGAAATCGCCACTGCCCTCACAAACTACGGTGCGGAGGAATTTGGGCCGTCCCTTGAAGCAATCCTGAACCTCACAGGCACCGCCCTGACCAAGACCAACGAGGCGCTGACCTACTACTCCGAGGGCAACCTGGCCATGATGGATGAAAGCGTCAAGGCCCTGGGTGTAGCCGAGAACGCGCCCACCGAGTTCCGCCACGGCGGCCCCACCGGCCAACAGGCTGTCTGAGCCCAAACCCAGCCGGCACGGTTAATACACCCAAGGGATCCAGTTAGATGACTACTTCCGGAATCGATCTCAGCCAGTTCCCCACCCTGGCTGATGCAGACGCGGTTGAAGACGGCGCGGAGAAGATCCGTGACGCCGGACGGGATGTTGAAGACAAAGCAGGTGACATTGAAAGCACCTGGCGTGGCTTGGAGTACTCCTACTCGGCTCCGGAAACTGACACCCTCCTGGCGGCATTACTCCCCACCAAACGCGATGGGGAAACAGTCAAGGACAATGCCAAGGTGGTCTACGACGCCTTGAAGAGTTACGCAGACACGGAGCGTGACCTCAAGGATCAGATGCGCACCATTAAAGGTGCCGTGGGTGACTTTGAGTCCTCCATCTCAGGTGACGACGACTGGGAGAAGGATGAGAACAAGATCAATGAGCGCAATGGGCTGATCGATCGAATCAACGCACTGAAAGCCGCTCACGATGAAGCGGTGAATACCTGCGCAAACAAGATCAACGCGATCTTTGGTGGGGTCCAGTACCGCACCATGCCCGACGACGGCGCACCTGCCCCTGCGGGCGTTGAGTACAACGGCATGTCCAAGGACATGCTCAACTCAGCCACCGCTGCAGGGCAAACCCCCTGGGCCACCAACGTGGAGTGGGACAAGCCCTGGTACCGCGACGCCTGGGACGGGATCAAGGATTTCGGTTCCGGGCTATGGGAGTCCGTCAAGGGAGCCGTCACCGGCACCCTGGCTTTGGTGAATCCCTTTGACTGGGATACCTTCTCCTCCACGTGGAAGGGCATTGGCACGTTGGCCTTGGATGTGGCCACCGTGGCATCTCCTGCTGTGGGGTTGTTGCGTGGGGCTGATGCCCGCGCTGAGTCGAGTGAACGCCTCAAAGAGGTTGGCAAAGC
>NZ_JAUNTS010000016.1 GCF_030538595.1 Kocuria sp. | reverse complement strand
CAGGTGGGTCTGTTTCGTGGAAGGGGGCACCTGACATGCTCTCAAAGCATGTCAAGGCTGGTGTTGCCCTACTACTGGTTAGGATCCAGAGGCCTGCGCTACACACTTTTAGGCGTATAACCCCGGGTTGTCGGCTGGGTAAGCGATGTCTGACAGCATGGGTCGATTTCCCATGATCGTGTCTAGTTCCCATGAGGTGGGCGGTGAACTCGCAGTACGGTGGGGGACCAACAACAGGATGGGAAACCAACCAACAGCATGGGAAACCGACACCGGTGATGGGAACCAATAACGCAGAATTGCAGAACACCGGCGCTGCGGGAGTTCCTTTCCAATCAGGATGGGGGGGCCGCAGCGCCGGTGTTCTTTTATTGTGACCAAGGTACTACTCGGTGGGGGACTACCGGTCCTCTAGAGCCTGGTAGAGAGTGTCCGGGGAGTCCAGGACCTTGCCGGGATTGAAGTTCTCTCCAGGGTCGGCAGTCGCAAAGAGTCCACGCATGAGAGAGACACCTGCGGGGGAGAGGTCTTGTTCCATCCAGGGGCTGTGTTCTGCACCCACCCCGTGATGATGGGACAGCGTTCCTCCGGAATCTACAAAGGCTTGCTGGATGCGGGTTTTCACCAGGGCATATTCGTAATCCACGTTGTCGGAGAACTCGAAAGCGAAGGTGAAATACAGGCACGCACCTGAGTGGTAGGAGTGGGACATGTGACTCATGATCCACCCGGTTTTGCCGAGCTCATCAAAAGCCGATTGGGCTGCCTGGTAGACGTTCTTGTGCACCGTGGTGAGCTGTGACCAAGGAGCTGCGGTCTCGGAGACGTCACCAATCACGCCCTGCTCCAGAAGGAAGTCCCGCAGGTAGGGGGTGTCAAACTTCTTCTGGTCATACAGGGCACCGGGACCGGAACCCAGGATGAGCGCACCCTGTTCTTTGGCGATCCCCGCAACAATCTTCTTCTTGCGCGTCACATCCTCCGGGGTGCCTTCATAACAAACATAGGCAATGCACATGGCTTGGGTGTCCCAGCCGCGTTTACGCATGACCGCCCACAGCGCCTCTTGGCCTTTGGCGGACAGGGTCTTTTTCAGAGAAGTGGGAGCCTTCTGGGTGGCAAGGGAAAACTCAGTTTCACGAGCATCTGAAATGCGGGCAAAAGTGGTGTGCACTTCTGCTTCGTGAATCTTTCGCATTGCGGTGAGGCCCTGCTGCCACGTGGGGAACATGTACGCAATGACTTCACGTGCTTGTGCCTCCCGATGGACCTGAACCCAAAGTTCCGTGATGATGCCCAATCGCCCTTCCGAGCCAATGAACATCTCCCGGAGGGACGGGCCGGTGGACGTGGACGGGAGCGGGCGTAACTTGACCACACCGTCGGGCCGGACCACGTTCATTCCGCGGATGATCTCCGCAATGTCTCCGTACTTGTCGGACTGCATACCGGAAGAACGTGTGGCTGCCCAGCCACCCAGAGTTGAGTGGTTGAAGGAGTCTGGGAAGTGGCCCAGGGTCCAGCCGCGGGCATTGAGTTGTTCTTCCATGTCCGGCCCCAGAACGCCGGCTTGAATTCGTGCCAGACCGGAGGTCTCATCAATCTCCAAGACCTTGTTGAGGCGACCAAGATCCACAGAAACCACTGTGCGTTGCTCGTCAGGGCGTGGCTGCAGACTGCGCGAAATACTGGAACCGCCACCAAAGGGAATGAGAACCAGGTCATGCTCAACGGCGGCTTTCACCAGTGCGTGCACTTCATCCTCAGTGCCCGGGTACACCACAACATCAGGAATACGATCAAACCGGTTTTGTAGGGTCTTGAGGATGTCTGTCACGGCCTTGCCGGCCCAGTGCACCACGCGGGTGTGGTCATCGGTCACGGCGTGATCCGCACCAACAACGCTGCCCAAGGTGTCCAGTGTTTCCTGGGAAACTTGGGCCTGCGGAACTTCTGCGGTGGCAAAGTCCACCGTGTCCCGTTGCCGTGGACGCAGATCAATCCCAATAGCACGTTTGACCAGGGGAGCAAAAGCAGGCTTGTTCTCCCAGGTGAAGAAAACGTTTTCTTCGCCCCAGCCCCACCATTTCTGATGCTTGACGTTTGGCACTGTTTACCTCATTTCCGTGCGGTTTCAGTCTTTGACTGTACGCGCCGCAATGCACGCTCGCGGAACCCACGGACACGGGTTGCCTGACGCCGTTGTGCGGCGGTCTAGTTCACTGGTCGATCAGTGGGCGGTATTCGCGGTACAGCGAACGAACGGTCGCTTGGATTCGTTCGTTGAAGGCAACTGTGGATTCGTTCTCCCGAACGTAGAGCGGTTCACCCAGGGCGACCACCACCGGCGGGCGCCCCCGGCGTGGCCACGAGGTGTCACGAGGCATGGCCTCGTGCGCACCGATCAGAGCCACGGGGAGAACAGGAACCTTGATGGAGGAGGCCAGGGCAGCAGCACCCACCTTGAACTGGCGCATACGGCCGTCCTTGGACCGCGTACCCTCCGGGAACACCAAGACGGGGATGCCCGCATTCAGCAGCTTGCGGGACAGACCACGATTCTCACCGGCGCCTTTACGATCAATGGGGAAGGCGTTGAACACCAGCTGTGTGAAGAGCTTTTTGTACCACGTGGTGAAGAAGTAGTCGGCGGCAACCCCGGTTGCCACGTTTTGACGCAGGTTCACGGGCAGGGAACTCATGATCAGCGGGGCGTCCAGGTGGCTAGAGTGGTTGGCCACCACAACACAGGCCCCGGAGAGAACCTCCGCGCCGGGTTTGCGCTCCACCCGGCGGCGAATGGTCCGATCCACCAAACCGTTGAAGAAGATTTTGCGCGCAATGGCCCGCATACGACGACGCCCGGGGTCCGTGAAGTGCTCCAGGCCAATTTGCGCAGATTCGGCCGGCGGTGCCACCGGGGTGGGGCCGTGGTCTTCCGGCGGAGCGCCGTGGGCATCAATGCTCTCCAGCACTGGTGGCGTTTCGGGTGCTTCCGATGGCTCCCACGGCCGCCACTGCGTGATGATCTTCAAGCGGTCAGTGGGTGGATTCTTCTGCTTTTCCCGGTCCTCGGCGGAAGTGTCCTGCTCCTGGGGGGAGGCAGGAGTAGGTGCGGTGTCGGCGGGAGTGTCCAGGGCGTCGTCGTTGCCGGGGTTGTTCTGCTCAGCCATGATTCATGCCTTCTTTTCCCGTGCTCGGGCACCGTTGAGGATCCCGGAGGCGGTGTGAATGATGGAGCGTGGGGCCACTTTCACCAGGCCGGTGAGCACCTTGTAGCGCAGTGTGGGGATTGAGATGACCTTGCCACGAATCATGTCCCGGAGGGCTTCTTCCACCAGCTTGTCAGCACGTAGCCACAACCAGTTGGGGATGGAGGAACCGCTGATGCCGGCCCGTGAGTGGAACTCGGTGCGGACCCAGCCGGGCAGCAATGCCGTGACACGAACACCCGTTCCTTTGAGTTCGACCGCCAAAGATTCGGTGAACGTGGTGGTCCAGGCCTTGATGGCTGAATACGGGCCCATGCTCACCGTGCCGGCTACGGAGGACACGTTCAGAATCCAGCCTTCGCCGCGAGCGGTCATGGCGCGGGCTGCCGCGGAGGAAAGCACCAGAACGGCACGGCACATGACGTCCAGCCCGGCATCTTGCAGGGTGTGGTCAGTTCCAGAGATGGAACCTTTGACGGAGAAACCGGCGTTGTTGATCAGTATCTCTACGGGGTGCTCTTGGCTTTCCAGGCGCTCGGCCACGCGTGTGACTTGGCTGCGATCAGCAAGATCAGCCACCAGAGTTTCAACCTCCACGCCGTAGCGGGAGGTCAGTTGGTTGGCGAACTGTTCCAAGCGGGCGTCATCACGCGCCACCAGAATCAGGTTCAACCCACGGCTGGCCAGAGCAGTGGCAAAAGCAGCCCCGATGCCGGAGGTGCCTCCCGTGATCAATGCGGTGAACATAGGGCCCACGGTACACTACGGGGGGCGTAGCGTAAGGCTTGGGATCAAGGCTTGTGTGCCAAGACCCGCAGGGATGACTGGCATGATGGTCAAGCGTCATGCCTGGCACCACCCCGCAAAACCGCCTGACCGAGGCACTAGGAGAACCGTTGTCTGAGAACACCACCAAGCGCGTCCTGCTCACGGGAGCCACCGGATTCCTGGGGCAGGCCGTGATGGAACGTTTGCTGTCCTCCGAGGACAACATTCACATCACCGCGGTGATCCGCCCCAAGGGTGAGATCTCCGCGCAAACCCGCTTGGAGCAGCTGTTCCGCAAGCCGGTGTTCAAGCCCTGGCGGGAGCGCGTTGGCGATGATGAAGCCAAACGTATTTTCCAAGAGCGCACTGACGTTTTGGAAGGCGACCTGGCTGCGTTGCAGGGGATTGAGCAACCTTTTGACGTGGTGGTGCATTCGGCCTCCACAGTCTCCTTTGACCCGCCCATTGACGAGGCATTCTCCACCAATGTGGGCGGTGCCCTGAGCCTGTATGAGGCACTGGTGGCTTCCGGGCAGGATCCGCATGTGATTCATGTGTCCACCTGTTACGTGGGCGGCATTGCCAAGGGGCTGCGGCCGGAGGCTGCCATTGATCACAGCGTGGATTGGCGGCGCGAGTACGACTACGCACTGGCCGCACGCGAGGAAGCTGAATTGGCTTCCCGGACGCCTGAGCAACTGCATTCATTCATTGATTCCGCCACCAAGTCCACCGGCAAACGCGGACCCAAGTCCGTGGCACAGTCCGCGGAAGCCTCCCGGACCGGGTGGATCACCCAGCGCCTGGTGGATCTGGGGCGAACCCGAGCGCAGTCCCTGGGTTGGACCGATATTTACACCTTCACCAAAGCCATGGGTGAGCGGGTTGCGGAGGATCTGTGGGGCGGTGCCGGCCACCGCCTGTCCGTGGTACGCCCGGCCATCATTGAATCGGCACTGCGCCACCCGCAGCCGGGGTGGATCGACGGGTATAAGGTGGCCGATCCGCTCATCATGGCGTATGCCAAGGGCGCGCTGCCGGAGTTCCCGGGTCTACCGGACTCTGTGCTGGATGTGATCCCCGTGGACTTTGTGGTCAATGCGATCACAGCACTGGTGGTGCAGGGTCACCGCGGTGAGGCTCACGGAAACCGTGAGCAGGCCGGTTATTACCAAATCTGTTCCGGTGCCTCCAACCCGCTTCCCTTCCACGAAATGTATGGCTCAGTGCGGGAGTACTTCCTGCAAAACCCGGTGGAAGGCCCGGACGGGAAGCCAGTGGTGGTGCCGGAGTGGAAGTTCCCGGCCAACAACGCCGTCGTAAGGTCCCTGGCGGGTAAAGAAAAGCTGGCGGAATGGGGTGGGCGCATCAATGCCCTGCTGCCCTCCACCAAGCGCACCTTGGAGTGGACCAATTCTCTGCACAAGATGCAGACCGGGTTGGGTTCCTTGCGCACCTACGTGGACCTTTATCAGAACTACACCCGCACGGAAATGGTTTTTGATGACACCAATACCCGTGCGCTGAACGACTCCCTGCCGGATGACACTCCGGAGGATCGTCGCTTTGATCCCCGGGACATTGACTGGAAGACCTACTGGCAGGACATTCACCTGCCCGCGCTCACGGAAATGACCCGCGCCTATTCACGGGCCTCCTCGGCCAGAGCCCGACGCGCGCAGCGGCCCCGCAAGGAACTGAAGCCCGGTACGGACGTGCTGGCGATCTTTGACCTGGAAGGTACCGTGCTGGATTCCACCGTGGTGGGGCAGTACTTTGCCGTGCAGCGCCGGGTGCTACCGGCAGCCAAGCGTCCGGCCGATCTGTTGGATGCCATCCGTACCACCCCCACCTACCTGAAGGCCGAACGGCGTGACCGGGGTGAGTTCGTTCGCTCTTTCATGCGCCGCTATGACGGGCTGGAAGCAGCCAAAATCCGCGCGGCCGTGGACGGCAAGCTGGGCGAGGACATGCTCAAAGGGCTCAAACCCGGTGCCCTGGCCCGCATTGAAGAGCACCGTGCCGCTGGCCACCGCACCGTTCTGGTGACCGGTTCGCTGGACCTGTTGGTCTCCCCGGTGGCTGAACTTTTTGATGAAGTGATCGCCGGTTCCATGGTGGAGCGCGACGGCGTGCTGACCGGTTATCTTTCCACCCCGCCGCTGGTGGACGAGGCGCGCGCCCAATGGTTGAAGAAGTACGCCGAAGACAACGGCTATGACCTCACCCGTGCTTTTGGATATGGCGACTCCGTAGCGGATTCCTCCTGGTTGGGGTTGGTGGGCCACCCATACGCCGTCAACCCGGACATTCCGCTCTACCGGCTGGCCAAGCGCAGCCATTGGCCCATCGAGGACTGGAAGAAGCACTGAGCACATGCCCGGTTCTGCCCGCTCTCTCAAGCGCATCTGCGTGGATGTGCGGGTGAACCATGGCTGAGGGGGCTTCTGCGCCAGATCCTCGAACCGTCACCACAGACCGCAAGATCACGGCTGCGGTGCTGGGAATCCTGACGCGGGAAGGCCCGGGAAGACTCTCGATCGAAGCGGTGGCTGCCGAATCCGGCGTGGCCAAGACATCCATCTACCGGCGCTACGCCAACTCGGAAGCCATGGTGGATGATGTGTTGGCGCGTGCTCAGAAGAACCTGGCCCCCAAACCTCTGGATTTGGACCGGGAGAACTGGACGCAGGACGACTGGACCCGGGCGCTGGACACCGCCCTGCGCGTTCTGATTCAAGACCTGGGCACCGGCATTGCGGTGACTTTGTTGACCGAACCCACCTCTGAAACCTCCCACATCCTGCGCAGGCACCTGGTTCGCCCCCGCATGGAGCAATTGTTGGATCTGCTCAATCTGCAGATCGCGGCGGGGAAGATGGATGCGGACGTGGACTTGGGCGTCGTCGTCGATTCTTTGCTGGGCTCCGCCTACGCACAGGTGGCCAGGGAAGGCCACCTGCCGGAAGACTGGGCGCAGCGCATGCGTGACACGCTGATGCGTTCGGTGGGCTGACCGGGGTGCTGCCTGCGGACGGCGCGATTCAGGCATCTCGGCTGGTGAGGTGACCGACTGCGGCGCAGACGGCCACGATGCTCCCGGCCACCACCAGGCCAGCGCCCAAACCCAACCACAGAAGCAGTCCGGCGCCCGTGGCCGCCCCCGTGAGCATGAGCACGACGGCGGCGATCCGGCGGGGATTGCCCCGCCCGGAACCGCCGGCTAGGCGTGAGTCCGCGGCCAAACCTGTGATGGTGGAGGTGATGACCACCGTGGTGATGTCCTTGACTCCGATGGTGCGTGCCGCGGCGGCTTGCGCCCCCATGACCAAACCCAATACACCCGTGATGGCCTGTAAATATGCGCTGTGCGGGTTTTGCCACAGCAACAAGCTCATCCCCAAACCGAGCGTGATCAGTCCCACCAGGCTCAGGACCACCGTGGTGCGTGTGCCCCACCCTTTGGGTACACGTCGCAGTACCCGACCCGTGGCGGTTGCCCCGGTCAGAAACCCAGCCAGGGCCAGGAGCGGCCCCAACACGGGTAGCCCCTCGGCGCCCATCAGGCCCATGCCGAGGATCACCACGTTGCCGGTCATGTTGGCCGTGAAGACGCGGTCCAGCCCCAGGTAACCCAGGGCATCAATGATGCCCGTGGAGAAGGTCAGGCACAGCACAAGCAGGAGATGCCGTTGTGCGGATACCGCAACGGCGGGGTGGGTAGATGGGGTTTGGAATGATCGGCTGGTTGGGTCCACGAGTGGGTACTTTACGCAACCACGTTGTGCCACTGGCTCAGGTGAAAGCGTTGGCTGGTGCCCCGGGAACTGCAGGCTTCAGGGGAGTGACCCGTGATGCCTGTGGCCAACCTTCAACCTCAGAGCATCATCTGCTCATCCGGACGCACGCGTAGCTGTGACTCCACGTAGTCCTCAACAGCCTGTTCCGTGGGAATGTCCTGCTCCAGGCGCTCGGAGAGGAACCAGCGGTGCTCCAGAACCTCGTGGACAATTTCCGCGGGCTCCCGTTTGGCCCGCAGATCCGCGGGCACGGCGGTCATGATCTTGGCGTAGACCTCCTGCATCCACAATGCACCCGTGAGGTCATCAGGCAGGCCCGGGTAGAGGGCTCGGCCGAACTGGTGAATGTCCGTGAGGATTCGTCTGGCCTGGTTCTCTCGGGCATTGAGCCCCGTGATGTTGTGCAGCTGACGGCTGTGATGACCCGGTTCAACCACACGAGGGATCAGCTGGATGTAGCCGTCGTCGTCGGTGTCCAGGGAGGCTTCTTCCACGTCAAAGCCCAGTTCATTGAGGCGTTCGATCCGCGCGGCAACGCGCCACTTTTGTTCGTGCGGGAACCGCTCAACCCCGGTGAGCTCAGCCCACAGTTTTTCGTATGTCTCCACAATGCGTTCGGAGGTGGCGAACGGGTCCACGGGTACGGGGTCCAAGGAGACGATCTGCGGCAACGCAGTGGTCACGGCGGCCGGTTCGTAATGAGCGCGCTCGCCCGTGGTCATGGACGGATCCAGGGGAGGACCGTCATGGGAATCGTCATCAAAACCTGCCAGCAGATCCATCAACTCACCCGCCACGTTGGTCCGTGCAAGCTCCAGATCGTAGCTGCGCTGCCCCTTGGTCAGCTGAGGGTGGATCTCCCCGGTCTCGGCATCCACCAGGCAAGCGGCAAACCGCCCGGCATCGCGGAGGAACAGGGTGTTGGACAGGGAAACATCTCCCCAGTAGAACCCGGCCAGGTGCAGCTGGACCAGAAGCAGAGCCAGGGCATCCACCAGCTTGTCCGCAATATGTGCATCCGGGTGCTCGGAGAACAACACACGGTAGGGCAATGAAAAATTGAGGTGTTCGGTCAGCAGCACTGCGGGGAGATCTTCACCGTCACGGCTGTGCCGGTCCGTGACCACAGCCACCGGCACCACGCAAGGCGTGCCGAGTTGCCGCAGCCGCCGCAAGAGTTCGTACTCGCGGGCTGCATTGCGTGCCGTGGTCTCCTTGGCTGCGAGCACACGGTCACCCACCTGCGCAAAGCGTACCACGTGCCTGGAGATGCCACGCGGATAGGCCACCAAGACGTCCTCGGGCCACTGTGCCAGCGGGGTGGACCAGGGAAGGTCCAACAGTTCCGGTTGCGGAAATCCAGTCTGGATTTTGACCCTGCGGGCGGATGGTTTGAGATAACGACCCGGGGGAGGGCCGCTCATGGTGGTGTCCCGGGGGAGTTCAGCCTGCGCCTGGGCGGCGGAAGTGGTGGCCGGAGACGCCTGGCCTGCGGCAGCAGAGCTGTCCCAGGGAGCTTGCGGGGAAGGATCCGGTGAGGAACTTTGCATAATCAAAGAGCCTACACGTGTCAATCCATGCGCCCAGGGTGTATCGGACCAGGAGCAAAGACCGTCAGTATACGAATTATTTGGACTTTCCCGCGGCGCGCCCGGTTTGATGAGGTGGGTCACAATTACCTCCCGGTAGTGTGAATCGACTTACAGAGACAAGGTGACGCCTTCGGGCGTTCCAGCGCCTGTGGCTCGACGACGGTTGGCGTCCCCCAACCCGGAGAGTGCCCCACCAGATTCACATCACGTCCACACCGAGGTTGCCGCAGCGACGACTCGACGAACACCACCCTCCACACCAGTACAAGACTTCAACCGCCGTCGGCTTCTGGCTGGGGTGCGGGACTTGGGATGGCCGCCGTGCTCAGTGCATGTGGTACGGCAGGTGGCAACGTTCTGCCGGTTGGCCCGGGAAGCCTGCGCATTCAAGCTGGCGATGACGAGATCCCCGGTTTGCAGAAAATTGCGGATCGCTTCACCGAAGCCACAGGGGTGAGCGTTGAATTCATCCAGCGAGAGATCAATGCTCAGTCTCTTTCCGACTTCATTGCCCAGGCCCCCATGGGCCAGGCACCGGACATTCTGATCTCCCCGCACGACAATTTGGGGCAGCTGGCTGCCAACGGCGTGATCGCCTCCGTGGAGATGGGGGACCGTGGAGAAGAGTTCACGGACAACGCGTTGACCGCAGTGACCTACGACGGCATCAGCTACGGCGTCCCATATGCCGTGGAGTGCGTGGCAATGGTGCGCAATGACGATCTCACCCGGGAGGAGCCTGCGACTTTCGACGAGCTCCGAGAGGTAGGGCACGGGCTCATGGATCAGGACGGCTTGCGGTACCCGTTCACCATCTCCCAGTCACCCACCAACGGCGATCCCTATCACCTTTACGCTCTGCAAACCTCCTTTGGCGCTGAGGTCTTTGCGCGCGATCAGGACGGTGAGTACCTGCCCGAGCTCACCATGGGTGGTCCCGAAGGTCTGGAGTTCGCTGATTACCTGGCTGAACTCGGCGAAACTGGGGATTTGCGAACCTCAATGACCCCGGACATCGCCAAGGAAGCTTTCCTCAACGGGGACTCGGCTTTCCACCTGTGCGGCCCGTGGGACCTGGTGGACTTGGAGGCCGCGGGTATGAACTGCACGGTCCTTCCCGTGCCCCCAGCTGGTACGCAACAGGCGCGCCCGTTCGCAGGCGTACAGGCATTCTTCGTCAACGCCAACGGTCGAAACCCGGTGGCAGCTCAGGACTTTGTCACCAACTGGATCACCCAACCTGAATCGCAACTGGACCTCTACGAATCAACGGGCCGCCCACCGGCGTCGTCGTCAGCGGTGGATCAGATGCAGGACGATCCGTGGCGAGCAAAGTACGCAGAGATTGCAGAAACAGCCCTGCCCATGCCCGCCATCCCCGCCATGGGAGCTGTGTGGAGTTTCTGGGGCACAGCCGAAAACGCCATTGTTGACGGCCGCGGAGATCCTCAACAGTTGTGGGAAAACATGATCGTGAACATCGAGGGGCAGATCTGATGGCATCCTCCACTCGCCATTCCTCCACCACACCGCATCCTGGACAGGGGGCGCAGACCATGCCGTGGGCTTCGCCCGATGAAAACCCCGAGCCCAAACGTGCGCACTCCCGGGGATTTGGGGCAGGGTTCCTGATCAAGCTGGTCCTGATGGGGCTCATCAACGCCTTTGGCATCTACGGCGTGGTAGCTGCTTTTGGAGTGAGCAGCTGGGCCATCGCGGTGTTCTTGATTCTTGCCCTGGTTGCTGCCAACCTCATCTACTTTGTACCGGGCCGCAAGATTTTGCCCGCCAAATACTTGTTCCCGGGGTTGATCTTCCTCCTGGTCTTCCAGGTGTTCGTGATCCTCTACACGGGATATACGGCTTTCACCAATTACGGGGACGGTCACAACGCCAGCAAAGACACGGCGATTGCGCAGCTGGAGCGCACCCACGAACAGCGGGTGGAGGGTTCACCGCAATACCCCGTGACGGTTTTGACCAGTGACGACGACGGCGAACTGGCACTTGCCACCGTGCAGGACGGCCAAGTTCTGGTGGGGTCTGAGGACCAACCCCTGGCCCCAGCCCAAGGGGCGGAAGTGTCGGACGGGTCCGTGACTGCCGTGGACGGGTACGAGGTCCTGGATTATTCGGGTCGGGTCAACGCCGCAGAACAACTCAATGAACTGCGCGTTCCGGTCTCCGAGGACTCCTCCGACGGCGCCTTGCGGACCGCGGACGGGTCCACCGCGTTTGCTTACACACCCACGCTGACCTATGACGCGGCGCAAGACGCCATGATTGGTGCGGACGGCACGGTCTGGGTGGATCAGGGCGAGGGAGCGTTTGTCTCCCCGGACGGCCAGGAACTGCGTCCGGGCTGGCAGGTTTTTGTTGGGTTCGACAACTTTGCGGCAGTCTTTGACCCTGATGTGATCGGTGGTCCGTTCCTGTCCGTGACGCTGTGGACCTTCGCCTTTGCGATCCTTTCCGTAGCTTCCACGTTCTTCCTGGGCCTACTGTTGGCGATCCTGCTCAATGACAAAAATCTGAAGGGCCGGAACATCTACCGGGCCGTGATCTTCATGCCCTACGCCTTCCCGGTGTTTCTTTCCGCTCTGATCTGGGCGGGGTTGCTGAACACGGACTACGGCTGGATCAACCAGGTGTTACTCGGTGGCACCGGTGTGCCGTGGCTGGAAGATCCTTGGTTGGCGCGTCTGTCCGTACTGCTGGTCAACCTGTGGCTGGGCTTCCCGTACATGTTTTTGATCAGCACCGGTGCGCTCCAATCCATCCCGGAGGAGCTTTACGAATCGGCAGCAATGGACGGCGCCGGACCGGTACGCAGGTTCCGCTCCATCACCTTGCCCATGCTGATGGTGGCTGTGGGGCCATTGCTGATTGCCTCCTTTGCCATGAATTTCAACAACTTCAATGTGATCTACCTGGTCACACAGGGCGGGCCGCAGGATCTTGACTCCACCACAGGAGTGGGCGCCACGGACATCCTGATCTCGTTCGTCTACAAGATCGCCTTCTCCGGGGGAACCAACGACTACGGCTTGGCTGCCGCACTGTCCATTCTGATCTTTGTGATGGTGGCCGTGGTTTCCTTGCTGACCTTCCGCCGTTCAAAGGCCATTGAGGAGATCAACTGATGTCCAGCTCCAGCACTCAGCCAACCGCCGGTCTCAACACCACCGGTGGTTCCCAGAAACAGACCGCTCATTCGTCTGAGGCGGGCCGGCCGGCCCGGAAGCGCAGATCCAAGGTGGGGCGTTCAAACGCCTGGTGGAGGCACTTGGTGGCTGTGATCATGTGCGTGTTCGCGCTGTTCCCACTGATTTATGCGGTGTCCTCATCCCTGTCAGAGGCAGGGTCCCTGATGGGCTCCAACCAGTTGTTCGCCACGGTCACCGGCGCTCACTACCAGCAGTTGTTCACCGATCCGCAGACCCCATTTCCCCGGTGGTTCGTGAATTCTCTGGTGATTGCCACTGCCACTGCGGTGGGCACCACGCTCATGGGTGCGGCTGCGGCCTATGCGTTTTCCCGTTTCCGATTCGCCTCACGTCGCAAGGGCTTGATGTCCTTGCTGGTGATTCAGATGTTCCCGCAGCTGTTGGCTTTTGTGGCCATCTTCTTGCTGCTCTTTGCCATTTCCGGTGTTTACCCCTTCCTGGGGCTGAACTCCCGGATGGGGTTGATTGCCGTCTACCTGGGTGGGGCCTTGGGAGCGAACACTTTTCTGATGTAAGGCTTCTTCAACACCATCCCCAAAGACATTGATGAAGCTGCCACCATTGATGGTGCCTCTCACGCACAGATCTACTGGACTCTGATCTTGCCCCTGGTACGCCCCATCCTGGTGGTTGTGGGCATGTTGTCCTTCATCATGGCCTTCTCCGACTTCCTGCTGGCCCAGATCGTGTTGCAGGATCCGGCACAGTACACGCTGGCCGTGGGACTCTACGAATTCGTGTCCGTGCAGTTCGGGGAGAACTGGGGCGTGTTCAGCGCTGGCGCAGTGATCGGCGCGCTACCTGTTGTGCTGCTGTTCCTCTTCCTGCAGCGTTACATTGTGGCTGGTCTGACTGGAGGTGCGGTCAAGGGGTGAGGTGCCTGCGGCGCAGGGCAGTCAACTGCGCCAGCACCTCTCCCATGGCTTCCGGGTCTGTCACGCGAAACGGAGCCACAGTGTCTTTGGGGCCCACCTTGATGCCCAGATCCTCCGGGCGCAAAGCAGCCAGACCGTATTCGTCCGTGACATCGTCCCCGGCAAAAATGGTCACATCCGGGGAGACGGCGTGAATCAAGGCAGTCACGGCCTCTCCTTTGTCTGAGGTCAGAACCGAGCACTCCATGACCATTTCTCCGGGTGTGATGCTCAGACCCTCCAACGCGGAGAACTCCGCATTCATGGTGGCCAGGGCGGTGTCCGAATCCGCCAGATTCTCCATGGTGCGGGTGTGGAAAGCCACCCCACCGGGCTTGTATTCAGCGGTGGCTCCCGGGTATTTCGCCACCAACTGCCGGGTGGCTGCCACGGCCTGATCCAAAACACTGCGTTGTTCGGGGCTCAGCTCAATCCCCGAGCTTGCCGCCTCCGGGCCCAGGACACTGAGGTCGTACTCACCACCGTGGGAGCCAGAGAGCAGCATTCGGCGGTGCGGATCAACCACTTCGTGGAGGAAATCCATGGTCCGCCCGGAGATCACGGCCACCCAGGTGCTGTCCATGGTTGCCAGCTCGGCCAGAGCGGCCTCCGCAGAATCCACCGCCCGGGAGGCGGAAATGTCTTCCGTGAACGGAGCCAAGGTGCCGTCAAAATCCAAAGCCACCAACAGACGTTGGGCATCAGCAGCCCGCTGTAGCTCCACACCGAAGGCGGCCTCGAACTGGGGATCTGACGGGGACAATGTGGACTGAGGTTCTGACATCACTTCTCCATCTCGGACTCTGGGGCGGCTGACTGGGAATCGCCACTGCGAATACCGGCCAGATCGTGCAGAAACTTGTCCTGCCAGTGATTGACATCGTGACCAAGAACTTGACGCCGCATGGCACGCATTCGACGTTTGGCCTGATCTGCGGGGAGATTCTTGGCCATCAGGATCAACTCTTTGAGCTCATCAATGTCATGCGGGTTGACCAAAATCGCCTGTTTGAGCTGTTCGGCCGCGCCGGTGAACTCGGAGAGCACCAGGGCGCCGGAGCCATCTGACTTGGCTGCCACATACTCCTTGGCCACCAGGTTCATCCCATCACGCAAGGAGGTCACCAGCATGACATCCGTGGCCAAATACAGAGCCACCATCTCCGAAAACGGGTAGCCGTGGTGCAGGTAGCGGATGGCGGTGTGCTCCATGGTGTCGTACTGACCGTTGAGCCGCCCAACCATGCCCTCCACCTGCTCACGGAGCACTTTGTAGGACTCAACGCGCTCGCGGGAGGGGGAGGCAACCTGAATCAGCACGTCTTCGCCAACGGTCAGCTCCCCGTCATGCAGCAACTCCCCGTAGGCCTTGATGCGGTGCCGGATGCCCTTGGTGTAGTCCAGCCGGTCCACGCCCAGGAACACCGTGGTGGGATCGCCAAGCTCCCGGCGGATTTCCTTGGCCCGCGCTTGGGTCTCCGGTTTGGCAGCCATGTCCTGGATGGCCTGCACATCAATGGAGATGGGGTAGGCGGCAACCTTGAGGTTCCAGTGGTCGTCGTCGTGCGCCTCCGAATTTTCCGGGCTGGGGGCCTGCTGAACGACGGCGTCCGGGCCCGTGAACGCTGTGGAGGTGACCTCCGGGCCAATGCGAGCCTGTCCGTGCTTGAACGTGATGCCCATGTAGCGCTTGACGCACCGCATGAAGTTCTGGGCGTCGCCCGGCCGCTGGAAGCCGATCAAATCCGCCCCCGTGAGCCCTTCCAGCACCGAGCGGCGCCACGGCAACTGGGCAAAGATTTCCAGTGGCGGGAACGGGATGTGGTCAAAGAAACCAATGGTCAGATCAGGTCGCAGCTGGCGCAGCATCCTGGGCACCAACTGCAACTGGTAGTCCTGCACCCACACCGTGGCCTGCGGCCCGGCCGTTGCAGCGGTGGCCTCCGCAAAGCGACGATTGACCTCCTTGTAGGAGTTCCACCAGGTGCGGTGGAACTCCGGGGGTGCAATCACATCGTGATAGAGCGGCCACAGGGTGGCATTGGAGAACCCTTCATAGAACTGCTCCACCTCCCGTGCGGAGAGGTCCACGGGGACCAGGTGGAAGACATCGTGATCAAACGGCTCCAAAGACTCGTCAGCGCCACCTGACCAGCCCACCCAGGCGCCGTCGTTGTTGGCCATCACGGGAGCCAAGGCTGACACCAAGCCGCCTGGGGAGCGGCGCCAAGTGGAGGTGCCATCCTCTTCCGTCACACGATCCACCGGAAGCCGATTGGAGACCACCACAAAGTCGTACAGGTCTCCGGGGTCATCGTCTTGGCGGGATGTGGGGCACATGGCAGACTCCTCCAAACGACTGTGGGGTTGTTCACTGATCAGTCTACTGGGCGTGAGTTTTTGGCCCCGGTCTGCGGGCAACTCGGGAATGTGAGTGGCGATCCGGGCCCTTGTGGGGGTGTTCACCCTCTTCCTGGGTAACGGCTGTATAACGAACACAGTTATTCTTGCTAGCGAAACACACGGCTCTGGTGCCCAACTGTGCTTTGGCGCGTGCGCTGTCCCTACAGCGCGCGCCTGTACCCGGAACCAGGCCCCAGAACAGCAGAAGAGGATGTATGGCAGCCAAGACCAACCAAGAGGACTTCCGCGCCCAGGCGCGCCAGATCGCAGACAAGCACGCCAAGTCGGACGCCCGTCAGCGCAAGCTGCTGATCGGCGGTATTGGTGTGCTGGTGGTTGCCATCCTGGTGATCATCGGGCTGGTGATTTGGCAAATCCGTTCACAGCAGGTGGCCGACTCCGGGCCCGTGCCACCATCGTCCAATCAGTACGGCGGAATTGTGCTGACTGCCGATGGCGTGGAGCAGGACACTTCTGATGTTTCAGAGGTCAACGTCAACGATGTGCCGGCGCCCCCGGAAACCGCCCCGGAGGAGCCAACCGCAGAAGGCATTGTTGACCCCGGAACTGCCGCTGAATCCGGTGATCCCGTGCAGATTGTGATCTGGCAGGACTTTGACTGCGTCCACTGCGCCGAGTTGGAGAAGACCTACGGCGATGACATTGAGCAGCTGGTGGAAAACGGCGATGCCACGGTGGAATACCGCACCGTGAACTTCCTGGACAACGCCACCTACTACTCTTCCCGGGCTGCCAACGCCTACTACGCCGTGGCGCAGCAGGTGGGAACCGCAGATGCCTTGGAGTTCCAGAAGGAGATGTTCACCCACCAGGGCACCGGTGGAATCAGCGACCAGGAAATCATTGACATTGCCTCCAACCACGGTGCTGACATCAGTGATGCTGTCAACGACGGCGAATGGCGCACCATGGTCAACTACACCACTGCCGTGGCGCAGAGCAACGGTGTGGCTGGTACCCCCACGGTGATCATTGACGGCAACGTGTGGGATCAGAGCCAAGGCATCAAGGAGACCGTGGAGGCAGCCAAGGGCTGATTCACTCCCCACTGGATCGTCGAGATCCCCCAAATGCAGCCAGCCCCCACGCTATAACGTGGGGGCTGGCTGTGTGATGGGAAGTGGGCGGCGCCAAGGGAGTCCCACCAGCCGGATGGAGGGCTGAAACGCCGGATGTGAACCCTGGGCCGGCAGCCGCTACTATGGGCAGGTTCCAAAAAATGGAACACGCCTCCTTAGCTCAGTTGGTAGAGCAGCTGCCTTGTAAACAGCAGGTCATCGGTTCGATTCCGGTAGGGGGCTCTTTTGTGCCCGCCGGTGTCAGAGCCGAGCGATGCGCTTCGGCCTCAGTGGTTCACTCAAGGTTGTGTGGCGTTCAGCCTGGGGTGGCGATGTGTTGCTTGATGAGAGCGGACATACGGATTCGATCGACTGCTGGCGGCATCTCAATCTCAGGATGACGCTTGATGATCCTGTCCGCCAGGGGTCGAAGGATTCGAGCGGCATCCATGCGACGCCCCATGAGTTGAGGCGCATCGAGCTTCCACGACACTTCACCATGTTCTTGGCGGATCTCGAACAAAGAGTAAAGATCGGCAAGGTCTTTGGATGCTCGCCGCTGGTGCCAAGCGTGGGCTTTCAGAACGACTGCAGCCTCAAGGCTCGGTATGCGGATTTTGTAGTGAATCACCACGGTGGTGCTGATTTCAGCAGTCACGTCTACCAACAGCCCCGGATTATTCAGAGCAAAATCTAGTTCGGGCAGGGTATCAACCTGCCCGACTCCTTCTACCGTTTGGGTCCGCAGGCCGGGTTTTGGGCCGGTGCGAGACAGTAGGAGGTTGACTTCCAAGGTCTGACCGTCGGCGGTCTTCTTGGTGAAGGCATTGGAGCGTACTTTCATGAAACCGTGGCCCATCAGGTCTTGGGCTACCGGTGCAATGACGACGACCTGTTCTACTGCGGCGTCTGCATCCAAAGTAGAGCGAACCACGGCCCGGGAGGATGGATAGATCCCCAGCAGGAGCCGAACCATGTGGCCGCCGATGAGCCGATAGTTTGTGCTGTCACCCATGGCTTTTGCTACGGCTTGTTGGGCTTGGTAACCCAGTGCATCAGCGTTACTGGTAGCCACCAGATGCAGTTTGGCGATGTCATTCATCGCGGTGACTCAACAGGAGACGGGCAATTTGATCTGCGGCCTCTTGGCTGTCTGGGTCTGTTCCGTTGCGCGTATCCCAGTAGATCAGTGCGGGGTCTGCCAAGGAAAGCGATTCGGCACCTGAATCATTCATCAACGCAGCCAGTTTCCACACCGTGGGATCCATTGGAGTGCAGGTCACCAGCGTGGCTTGGTCAACTGGTGCGGGTACAAATCCGTCCTCGGAAAGGCCCACCGGCGAATGGGTGTAGACGATGCTGTGCGTGGGTGTTTTCCAGGGAGCCAAGTGGTCAGCTGCCATGTCGCCGCTGAGAAGTGCGTTGTCACCGAGCAGCTGTGCCAGCTCAAGGGCTTTGGAAGCTTGCTCCCGCGGCGTCTCAACGCTGTACCAGCCGAACGGTTGTCCTCCCGGCCCAGGGTAGACAGACACCCAGTGGGCCAGAAGCGCGGACTTGTCAGCGGCAACAAGCCCCTGAGCGGTCTGCTCAACCAGTGGGCCCAAAGAGCGGGCCGAGTTTGATACAGACTGCTGCGAGGTGCCTAGAACCGCGGCAATGTAATGGTGCCGAGTGGGCTGGGTGGCGAGGAGCAAATACCGCATGACTCCCCACTTGATCCATGCGGGACGATGCTTCCTGGTGGGGGCCGGCGTATCCGATGCGCCGGCTGGTTGGTAGGAATGCCCGCCGATGATTAGCTGCAGAGGATTCGACGTCAGGATGTTGATCCGGCCATGTTCCGCCTGGGTCCTGACGCCATCGGTGGCTGTGGCTCCGATGTACAGGGGGTGAGAGAACCCTTGTGAAGCACGTAGAGAATGCGCGTTCAGACGCTGGACGGCGGGCATTGGCGTGACTTGATGCCAGTGGTTGTCGGAGGTTTTGAGCAGCCACGTCGACTTGCTGTGGCCCTCAGTAATCTCGATGTGAAGTTCGCGCAGCAAGGTCACCACATCTAGCTCTGAACTCCGATCAACAAGCATGTTCCCATCATAAGGGTTTCTACTTGTTGGACAGAAAGATGTTCAGGTGATATAGGACTCACTCCTCAGTGATGACCACTTCTGCGGCGTCACGACGACCGAAGGCCCACAGCAGCAGCTCGGAGGGGTTGCCCCGAATCAGCTGAACGCGCTTGGACTTGCCCTTGCCTGCACTGATGGAGCCATACCCGGAGGCCACCAGCAGGATGGAATCCTGTTCATTGCGCAGCAGTGGTTTTGCCATCAGCTGCAGGGAGCCCCAAAGATCCTTCTCCTCATCGTGCAGCAACTGGCGGCGGTGCCAGGTGTCCTGAGCACGGCGAACGTCCTCATGGTGCACAAAGAACTCAGCGGTGTTGATCCGCTTGTCCACGGGGCCAATGCGGGCGGGGGAGAACAGTGCGGGCTTCTCCACCTTGGCCACCAGCTCATTCCAGGGCAGCTCATAGAGCGCATTGTCCTCAGCCTCCGCCCGTTTGCCGAGCACCGGGAGTTTGGGGACAAACTTTCCCACCAAGATGTCCGGACGCGAATCACGCTCCACCAGGTGTACCGCAAGATCGCGGGTGTTCCAGCCTTCACAGTGCGTGGGGGCGTCAGGTCCTACGCGGCGCAGCAGGGCTGCCAGATGGCGGCGTTCGACGACGGCGAAGTTGGTCACGGTGACTCCTCTGCCCCAACGGGCTGGTGGGTGTCGCTGATGCCTGTGTGGTGCATCAGTATGTCCCTTCCACGGTAGCGCGAGCGTCACCGGTAGGGAACTTACGGTTTCCAGCAAGCCTCCTGGTACTTGCCCATCACATGGCGGACATCAGACCGTCCCCTGCTTGAACTGGCTGCGGTAGAGCTCCCAGTACGCCCCGCGGGCTTCAAGCAGCGCCTCATGCGAGCCCTGCTCCACAATCCGCCCCTGTTCCATCACCAGGATGGTGTCTGCATCTCGGATGGTGGAGAGCCGGTGGGCAATCACAAAGGAGGTGCGCCCCTCACGCAAGGCAGCCATGGCCTTCTGCACAGCCACCTCGGTTCGGGTGTCCACAGATGACGTTGCTTCATCCAGAATCAGCAGGGCGGGCGCTGCCAAGAACGCACGGGCAATGGTGATCAGCTGGCGCTCGCCGGCGGAGACGTTGCCGCCGTCGTCTTCGATCACGGTGTCATAGCCATCTGGCAAGGAGCGGACAAACCGGTCCACGGAGGTGGCCACGGCGGCTGCCTCCACTTCCTGATCGGTGGCATCCAGACGGCCGTAGCGGATGTTCTCCCGGATGGTGCCCTCAAACAGCCAGGCATCTTGGAGCACCATCCCCACGCGGGTACGGAGCTGGGCACGAGTCATGTGAGTGATGTCTGTGCCATCCAGGGTGATCCGACCGGAAGTGAGTTCGTAGAACCGCATGACCAGATTGACCAGAGTGGTTTTACCCGCACCGGTGGGGCCCACAATGGCTACGGTGTGGCCAGGGCGGGCTTCAAAGGACAGGTTTTGGATGAGGGGCTCATCCGGGGCGTAGGAGAAGCTGACGTCCTCGAACTGAACACGTCCCTCCGTGCGTTGCGGCAAGGTGGCAGCGGCAGGGTCAGGTTCTTGCTCCTCAGCATCCAACAGTTCAAACACACGTTCCGCGCTGGCCACGCCCGATTGCAACTGGGTGGCCATGCCTGCCACCTGGGACAGAGGTTGCGTGAACTCCCGGGAGTACTGGATGAACGCAGTGGCTTCGCCCAAAGTCATCTGCCCGGACACCACGCGCAGACCACCCACCACGGCAATGCCCACGTAGGACAACCAGCTGATGAACTGCATGATCGGCATGATGGTGCCGGACACGAACTGGGCCTTGAACGTGGCGTCGTACAGCTCGGCATTTCGCTCATCAAACTGGTCTGCCATGGCCGATTGCCGCCCAAAGACCGTGACCAGGCGATGACCGGAGAAGTCTTCCTCAATCTGCCCGTTCAGTGCGCCGGTGGCCGCCCACTGCCGCCCAAAGTGTTTCTGAGCGCGGGAGCCCACCACCCCGGCGGCCAGCGCCGACAGGGGCAGGGCCACCAGAGCCACCAGAGCCAACTGCCAGGACAGAATGAACATCATGATCACAATGCCCACCACTCGCATGGTGGATTCCAGCAGCGTGGAAAAGGTTTGCTGCAGCGTGGTCTGAACATTGTCGACGTCGTTGGTCACCCGGGACATCACCTCACCGCGGCGCCTGGTGTCAAAATAGCTCAGCGGCAACCGGTGCAGTTTGTCCTCCACCCGGCTACGCAGGTCCCGGATGATGACCACGGAAATCTTGTTCAGCAGATAGCCCTGGGCC
Source organism: Kocuria sp. (assembly GCF_030538595.1). Lineage (GTDB taxonomy): Bacteria > Actinomycetota > Actinomycetes > Actinomycetales > Micrococcaceae > Kocuria. The sequence continues at coordinate 51,794 of NZ_JAUNTS010000016.1, read as the reverse complement.
CACTGCAGCACCGAGGAACCGGCGTACATGGCCAGCACCAGCAGGATGATCATGCCCAACGTCTGGAAGTCGATTCCCGCGCCGGGCACCAAATCCATGGTGCTGAACACATCAGCCAGGGAATCATCACCGTCGGCCCGGAGGTTGCTGACCACCTGCTCCTGGGTGGTGTCCGCTGGGAGGTCCCGCTGGAGAACCCCGGCAAAAACGACGTCGGTGGCTCGCCCCAAATACTGCGGTGCCAGGACCGCCAGGATCACGGAGGCCGTGATGAAGGTGGTGACCAGGATCATGCCTACGCGGTGCCCGCCGAACAGGCCGGCCATGCGCCCCACCGTGGGCCAGAAGTGCTTGGCCTTCTTGCCGGGCGGTACGCCTTCGCCCAAAACTTCAAGATCGTCACTGGGCTCATCCACAGCTTGGTTGTCTTCCTGGGGAGGATTCTCTGGGTGACTCATGCTCAGGCCTCCTCCGGGGTGAGTTGGGATTCCACGATTTCGCGGTAGGTATGACTGCGTTCAAGGAGTTCTTGATGGGTGCCACGGTCCTGAATGCGTCCGTGTTCCGAGACCAAAATCTGGTCCGCATTGATCACCGTGGAAACGCGCTGCGCCACCACCAGCACGGTGCTGGACCGGGTCACCGGTTCAAGTGCTGCCCGCAACCGGGCATCCGTGCTGACATCCAATGCGGAAAAAGAGTCATCGAACAGGTAGATCACAGGCTGTGCCACCAGGGCGCGCGCAATGCACAGGCGTTGGCGTTGGCCACCGGACACGGAGGTACCGCCCTGGGAAATGTTGCTCTCCAGCCCGTCCGGCATCCGGCGAACAAAATCGGCGGCTTGGGCCACCTCCAGAGCCTCCCACAGCTGGTCGTCCGTGGCATCGGGGGAGCCGAAACGCAGGTTGGAGGCCACGGTCCCGGCGAACAGATAGGGCCTCTGAGGGACGGCGGCCACCCGGCTGACAATCTCGGAACGAGCCATCTGCGGCAGAGCAACACCGTCCAGAAGCACCTGGCCACCGGTGGGGTCCACCAGGCGGGGGATCAAGTTGAGCAGCGTGGACTTGCCGGAACCCGTGGAGCCGATGATCGCCGTCGTGGTACCGGGGGTGGCTGTGAAGCTCAGATTCTCCAGAACGGGCCGCTCAGCCCCCGGGTAGCAGAAGGTGACATTACGGAATTCGACCACACCGTCTGCGGAAGCCGGAGTTTGGGGTGTGGCGGGTTCGTGCAGGCTGGAGTGAGTGTCCAGCACGGCACCGATACGTTCCGCAGAGACCATGGCGCGCGGGGCCATCATCAGCATGAAAGTGCCCATCATGACCGCCATGAGAATCTGCAGCAGGTACTGGATGAACGCAGTCATCCCGCCCACCTCCAGCTGACCGGCGTCAATGCGCTGGGCACCGAACCAGACGACGGCGGCCGTGGCCACGTGCAGGATCATCATGATCAGCGGGAACATCAGCACGAACAGCTCGCCAATTCGCAGCGAAATGGTGGCCAAGGCGTTGTTGGTGGTGGCAAATCGTTGACGTTCGTAATCCTCGCGCACAAAGGCACGCACCACCCGCAGCCCCACCACTTGTTCACGCAGCACACCGTTGATGTCATCAATGCGGGACTGCATGGTGCGGAACATGGGCATGAGGCGCACCACCAGCACCCCGATCACCGCACCCAGCAGCGGCACGGAAACCCACACCAGCCAGGACAGCCCGGGGTCCTCCCGCACCGCCATGATGATTCCGCCCACGCTCATCAGGGGTGCCGCCACCATCAGGTTGAGCCCCATCAGCACCAGCATTTGGACCTGCTGGACATCGTTGGTGCCGCGGGTGATCAACGACGGCGCCCCGAACTTCTCCACCTCCATGTCCGAAAAACCGGCCACAGCACGCTGCACGGCACGGCGCAGATCACGCCCGGTACCCATTGCTGCCCTGGCTCCGCAGTACACGGCGGTGATGGCGGCAATGGCTTGCACCAGGGTCACGGCCAGCATGAGCAGACCGTTGTTGGCGATCACCTGGGTATTGCCCTGGGCAATACCTTGATCAATGATGCGGGCGTTGAGGGCGGGCAGCACCAAGATGGCCAAAGAGGTGATCAATTGCAGGAGCACCACTCCGATCACCCACGGCCAGTAGGGGCCGGTGTAGCGCCGGATCAAACGAATGAGCACAGAAACTCCGAAAAGTCGGGGCAACCCTGACCGTGAAGGGACTGGGTCGGACAGAAAAAGATGAACTGAGAATGTGGGCGCAACAGCCGGTACACGGAGGCATTGTGCGCGCTAGGTCTGTTGGCGAATGGGCCGTTGGTGGCAACGGCCGCTGGCAGCACTCTACCGCGCTGGACCTGGGCGGAGATTTCGGCTTCAGTTTTACCATTGGATCCGCCTGCGGAGCGCTGATGTCCCTTGACGGCCTGCACGGGGTGGAGAATACAGAGCATGCAAGAACGGGAACGAGGCTCAATGTTTGCCGAAGAGCGCCAGGCTGAGATCGCGCGGTTGGTGGGAACCACCCGCAGAGTCAGTGGCGCGGATCTGGCCAGACGGTTTGCCGTCACCATGGAAACCATCCGGCGCGACTTGGCGGCATTGGAATCTGCCGGTGTCCTACGGCGTGTGCACGGCGGTGCGGTGTCTGTGGACCGTACAGATTCCGTGGAGCAATCCTTGGACAGCCGCGAAACCCTCAAGACTCCAGCCAAGAGGCGGATTGCCGCCGCAGCTCTGGAACTTCTGGAGGCCACGGAGGCCACCAGCGTTGTCCTGGATGCCGGTTCCACGGTGGAGGCCGTGGCGGATGCTCTGGCAGCACGTCGCACTGGTTCCGCAGAAAATCCCCTGCTGGTGATGACACATGCACTGCACGTGGCCGGGCGTCTGGCGGATCAACCGGAAGTGTCCCTGGAACTGGTGGGTGGACGAGTCCGCACACTGACCTGGGCAGCCTCCGGGGTGTTCACTGCCGAGCAGTATGCCCGGTACCGGGCAGACGTGGCGTTCCTGGGGTGCAACGGGGTGGCGGCAGGATTCGGTTTCTCCACACCGGAGCTGCCGGAAGCTGCCGTGAAGACCGCCATTGTGAACTCCGCCCGCCAGGTGGTGGTGCTGTGCGATGCCGAAAAGCACGACCACGAAAACTTGGCCCGCTTTGCCACTTTTACCCAGGTGGACGTTTTGATCACCGATGCCGCACCGAAGGGTGCGTTGGCCCAAGCATTGGCGGATGGTGGTGTTCGGGTGATCGTTGCCTGACGGGCATGGTTGCTGGACTGACCCGTCTGGTTGCTGGACTGGCTCGCATGGTCACTGAACAGGCCGGGATGGTTGCGCCGCAGGGCAAGAATCACAGCGCATCTCAAGCCACAACCCGGGTGAGTTCAGAGTGAACCCGGTACGGTTACAGCTTGAGAATGCTGTCCTCCAACCAAGGTGAGATCTCCCATGCCACTGCCCAAGATCCCGCGCGCATCATCCAGGGGTGCCCACCTGTCCGGAGACACCGGCCGCCTGTCGGGAAACACTGGCCAGCGGTCCAGCGGGAACGCGGGTGCCACAGCCCGCGTGGTGGAAACCAGCCCTGCACAGTGGAGCGAGCGGCTGACCCAAAATCCGGACGGCGGCAATGTGTTTCAGGGCCCCGCCTTTGCGGAGCACAAGGGGGCATTCGGATGGAAGCCGCACTACGTCGTCGTTGACGTCCCGGGACAGGCCGAAGTGGCGGTCACCGTGCTGTCACGGTGGATCCCGGGCTTTGGTGCGGTCTGGTACGCGCCCAAGGGGCCGGGAACTGTGACTGCGGCCCACGCGGCGGAGGTGGTGCAAGCCTTGGGCGAGCTTGCCCGCAGCAACGGCGCCTTCCTGTTGAAGGTGGAGCCGGAGCTGCTGGACACCGTGGCCAACCGGACCACCCTGGCCCACGCCGGGCTGGAAGAAACGTGGAACGTGCAGCCCAACGGTTCCACGGTCATTCTGGACATCACCGATGACCTGGAAGAAATTGAAGCGGGATTCAGCCGCGGGACGCGCTACAACATCCGTAAGGCGCGCAAGGGCGGGGCTGTGGCCAAAGTGGTTCCCATGACGGATGAAAACTGTGACATCTTCCTGGACCTTTTTGCGGAAACTGCTCAGGGCCGTTTCAGCATGCGCAATCGGGATTACTACAAATCCATGTGGAAGCGCCATGAACAGGCCGGGCAGGGGTGTTTTGTGTTCGGCTACGTGCCGGACCCGGGGGCCGCAGACACCGGTGACGTGGACGGGCAGGAGGAGGCCGACGTCGCCCGCGCCATGAAAGTGGTCTGCTGCGACTTTGTCATGCTTTTGGGGCACAAGGGTTCCCGGAAGGACGCCGCCTCCCTACGCAAGCAACCCATCCGGGGTGTTCCTGCGTTGGCGGTGGTGGAGAGCATTCGCTGGCTCAAAGACCACGGGGCCACGGAATATGACCTGTGCGCCTCCCCGCCATCGGAGAAGATCAAGGACTCCGACCACGCGCTCTACGGTGTGGGGCAGTTCAAGACCGGGTTCAATGAACATGTCACCGATTTTGTGGGCTGCTGGGATCTGCCGCTGAACTCCGTCAAGTACAAGGCCTGGACAGCAGGCGGTGAGGGTGCACTGTTGCGGGTTCACCTCAAACGAACCGGTGAGAACTGGTATTGAGCGGCATGGTGGGGACTGAGCCCACGGAGCTGACCCAGGCAATAACCTTTTGATCTTCGAGACGTGACCGGGAGAGTACCTTTGCGAGAGTTCACAGCACGATTTGCCACCCCCGCGGAAGTGGCCGACTGGGATGCACACGTGATCGCCAACCCCCACGGGGGAGACATGTTGCAATCGGCCTCATTTGCCGATGTCAAAAAGCACCATGGGTGGAAGCCCGTGCATGTGGTGCACGAACCCACTGACGGTTCCCAACCTGTTTACACGCTGGTTCTGGAAAAGTCCGTGCCCGGTTTGGGGCGGCTCTGGTACATGGTCAAGGGCCCGGCTCTGGAGTCCGTCCAGGACATGGTGGGATTTGCTGCGGCAACACGGCAGTTTGTGCGCACCGCGGCAAAGAATGTTTTTCTGGTCAAGGTGGAACCCGTGATCCCGGATTCTCCGGAAACACGGGATGCACTGAGCCAGGCTGGTCTGAAACAGACCTTGATCATTCAACCCAATGACCACACGGCGGTGCTCAACACGGAGCAGTCTCCGGAAGACATCATGAAGGGCATGCAGTCCAACGGCCGCAACAAGCTGCGCCGCGCCATCAAGGAAGAAGCCGTGGTGGAGCGCGTGGAGGTCAACCAGGAAAACATGCAAAGCATGTACTCCTTGATGTCCACGGCCAAACAGGGACAGCTCAACGTCACCCTGCGCCCGTTCTCCTACTACAGCCGCTTCTGGTCAAACTTTGCTTCCCAAGGACAGGGCCGCCTGTACTTTGCCTACGAGGACGGCGAACCATCCGTGGGGGCCTTTGTGGTCAATTACGGACCGCACGCCACCTACAAGGACGGTGGTTCCAAGCCGCGGCGAAAGCAGCGCGGGGATGCCCACCTGGTGCAATGGACCGCCATCAATGACCTGATCACGGAACACGGCATCAAGGACTACGACCTCTGCGGCACGCCACCTTCTGATCAACTCAAGAACGAGGACCACCAGTTCCACGGCATGGGGATGTTCAAAACCTCCTTCACCAAAGGCGCCGTGGTGGATTACGTGGGCGTCTGGGATCAGGAGATCAACCCCACCAAGGTGACTGTGTGGAACCGCATTGGGGAAAAAGTCGCCCGCCAGCTGTGGGTCCGGTCCCGCAATGAGCCCTTCTACTGAGCCGATCACCGCGGCGGCCCCGCAGCAGCCGGACCGCGTTGGGCCGGAGGACCTGCCCGGCTTGGCGTTGAGCCTGGACGGGGCGCGGCGCTACCCCGTGTCCGGGTGGTCCCAGGCCCCGGAGGTCGCAGACACCGGGGTGGGAGTTTTTGGGCCGGAGACTCACCTGAACTTGGATCAGAGTCTTGCCGGAGGCGTTTTCGCGCAAGCTGTGGCCACGGAATCCCAGGCTGAGCGGGCACGTGCCCGTGAGGAGGGTGCCCGAACCGAAGTCCTCACAGCTGCGGTGGCTCCCATCCCGGTGCTGACCCCGGAGGAGATCGAAACCGACCGGCGTCGTCGTCAGTCTCCGGCGCTGACTCAGCCGGTCACGGTGAGCAGTCGGCGCCGGGCCACAACAGAATCAGCCGCAGTGGCCAGGCCGGACACCACCATGCTGGCGGCAGCGCCGTCCGTGGCCGGGCCCTCCACCACGGTACTTCCGGCTGCCTATCCGTCCTCAGAATCCACCGCGACCACCACCCAGCCCCGCTCCAAACGCGTCTTGCGTTCCCTGATGAAACGCGACACCGGCATGACAGCCCCCATGGCGTTGGTGGACCGGTTGGCAGCAAGCCCCTTTGCCCACCTGCGCAGACACACTGACGCCGGGGAAAAGGAAGCGCGGCGGACCCTGAATTTTGCGCTGCGGTTGGCGGAGACCTTATTTCACTACGGGGCCGATGCCCTGGAGGTGGAAAACGCCATTGTGGCCGTGTGTGCCACGTACGGTGTGGAAAACCTGGAGGTGGACATCACCAACCAGGCGGTCATGATCAACTACGTTCCGGACACCGCAGCCACCGCCAGCATGACGCGGGAGGACGTGTTCAAGGACAACAACATGACCAGTCACACGGTCATGCGGGTGGTCCGCTCCTGGACGGACAATTACGCGGGTTTGGCAGACACCCACCGGTTGGTCACCAAGATCATTGAAGGTGAGATGTCCCGGGCGGAGGCCAGCGCCCGGTTGGAAGCCATCAATTCCCGCCCCAAAACCTTTCCCAACTGGATAGTGACCGTGGCCATGATGGCTGCGGCATTCACCATCACCCTGGGAATTGGCGGCGGCGTGGTGGGCGCCGGAATCTCAGCGCTCTCAGGGCTGATTGTGTCCCGAATCGGGATCTGGATGGGCAAACGGCGTTATCCAGAGTTTTTCACCATGATCCTGTCCGGATTTGTGCTCACCGGGCTGGCCATGATGTTTGCCCACACGGACTTGGACATCTCACCACCGCGAGTGATTGCCGCGGGCTTGATCATGCTCATGCCCACCACCCGGTTCATGTCCACCATGCACGATGCCATCAGCGGTTTCCCCGTCACCGCGGCGGGCCGCATTGTGTCCACCGGTATGGCCTTTGCCGGCATTGTGGCAGGTATTTACGCGGGCATTGTGACTGCCGGATTATTTGGTCTCACGGCATTGGACCCGGCCCAAAGTCATTTTGAACCGCCCGGAGTGGTCATCAATCTGGTGTTCATGACCGTGGCCGCGGTGTTCATTGCCATCACGTTGCAAGCCTCCGTGAGCTTTTTGCTCCCGGTGCTGCTGTCTGCTCTGGGTGGGTTGTTGCTGTACCACGCGGCGGGGTATATCGGTTTGGACGTGCGCCTTCAAGCGGTTTTTGGGGCAGTGACCGTGGGCTGCATTGCCGCCTTTGCTGCGGGACGGTTGCGCATTCCGTCCCTGGTGATCGCCGTGCCGGCCATGACGTTCTTGCTGCCCGGGCTCTCCATCTTCCGCGGCATGTACGCCATGTTCATTCAGGGACAGACCACCGGCGACGGGGTGGTTTCCCTGGTCACGGCCATGACCACCATTGTCACCATGGCTGCCGGGTTGGTGCTGGGCCAGTACCTCATGCGCCCGTTCAATCAGCAGAGCCACGACCTTGGGGTGGACCGCAACCGACGCCGGTGAGTGGTTGCACCTGACGGTTGTCTCACCGACTGCCGGAGCCAGCGGGATGTCTGGGTCCCGGGAACGGGCGTGTCTCAGACCTTGCCGATGGGGGTCCGCTTCTCTGCCTGAAAAACCTCTTCCGTACGGCCACGAGCCCAGTACCCGGAGATGGAGACCTGATCGCGGTTCAAACCGTGCACTTCAAATAACAGGGGGCGCAGCAGTTTCACGGCCTCGCGCTCACCGTGGGCAAAGACCTGTACCCCCTGGGGGCTCTGCGGCCAGGCTGCTGTTTTGGCCGCCTCCACCAAGGCTCGGGTGTCCTGCTCCTGGGCATCACGGTGGCACCAGCGCAGGATCATGCCGGGTGGGAGCTCTAGATTCTGTTCATGTTCGGGCCCCTGGACCTCCAGGATGACTTCTCCGCGAGCGTCGGCGGGCAGCGCTTCCACATTGGCCATGATGGCGGGGATGGCGGTGTCGTCACCTACCAACAGGTTCCAACTGGCTGTCGGGTCCGGAATCCATTTTCCACCGGGGCCCAGGGCCACCAAAGTGTCCCCGGGTTGGCAATTCATGGCCCAGGGGCCTGCATAACCGGTGTCACCATGAGTGGCAATGTCAATCCACACCTGTCCCAGGTCTGGCTCCACCCGGCGCAACGTCATGTGGCGGGTGACTGGTTGCAGCTCAGGCGGCAGCGATTCCTTGAGCTCCCAGTAGTCCGGGTGCGGCCCTAGCTGTGAATCCGGGTGGAAGAACACCAACTTGACGTACTTCTCCGGGGCCGCAATGTCCTGGAACAAGGCCGGCTCGGCAATGTCGGCAATCACCCGGACCATGGAGGGGGACAACCATTGCTTTTCCCGTACGGTCAGGTTGATCTGAGGTTTGCGCGGCTTGGCGGGGCGGGCGTCGTCGTTGGGCTGAGTTGAATTAGGTATCACTGGTGTCACCTAATTCAGCCTACGCGCCAGTCGATGGGTGCAACACCCTGCTCCTCCAAGAGCTGATTGACGCGGGAGAATGGGCGTGAGCCAAAAAACCCGCGGGCTGCAGAGAGGGGGGAGGGGTGGGCGGATTCCACTCGCGGGGCCGCACCCAGCCAGGCCGCGGTGGATCGTGCCGGGCGTCCCCACAGCAGACCCACCAGGGGTTGCTGCCGTACGGCCAGGGCCTTGATGGCGCATTCGGTCACGGTTTCCCAACCTTTGTTGTGGTGGGAGGCGGGCTGACCGGAACGCACACTCAGGCATCTGTTGAGCAGCAACACTCCTTGGCGCGTCCAGGCGCTGAGGTCTCCGTGGGTGGCTGGGGGGATGCCCAGATCATCCTGGAGTTCCTTGTAAATGTTCTGCAGGGAACGGGGCAGCGGCCTGACATCCGGGCGAACGGAGAAGGACAGTCCCATGGCGTGGCCCGGAGTGGGATAAGGGTCCTGGCCCACGATCAGGACTTTGACCTCTGACATGGGCTCTTGGAAGGCCCTGAAGATTTCTGTGCCGGGCGGGAAGGTTTGGAAGCCCGCCTGGTGCTCAGCCCGCAGGAAATCGCCCATCTGCCGGATGGTGGGCTCCACGGGTTGTAGGGCTTGGGCCCAGTCGGGGGCCATGATGTGGGCAAGCTCCGCTTTGGTCATGGGTACCAATCTAAGGTGTGGTGGCGGGTGGCATGATTTGCAGGCTGGCCAGTGGGTTAACGGGGTGGTCAGTGGGGTTGCCGGATGGCTCTCCGGTACGGGCGCGATCACCGCCCGTGGCCCTTACGGTGTCTGCCACCGGCCCTACAGTGGGAACCATGACGACGACGCCCGCACACCGCACCGCCCAAGCCGCCGCATCCGCGGGGTCAGATGCCGCTGACAGCTCCCTGCCTGTTGCTCTGGTCACTGGCGCCACCGGTGGTATCGGATGGTGTGTGGCGGAGGATCTGGCCCGTGATCATCGTGTGATTGCGGTGGGTCGGGATCAGCGGCGTTTGGCGGAGCTGGAAAGTTTGAGCCCCAGGATTCAAACCGTCAGCGCTGATCTCCTGGACTTTGCAGCACTGCCGGAGTTGGTGGACGGGTTGGGCCGCCTGGACGTTCTGGTTCATGCTGCCGCGGTGGCCCACCGGGTGGCTTTTGCGGACGCCAGGCCGGAGGACTGGCGCCTACAACTGGAACTCAATGTGATGGTTCCCGCTGAACTCACGCGTGCAGCCTTGCCGTTGCTGAGGGCTTCGCGTGGCACCGTGGTGCTGATCAACTCGGGCGCGGGATTCAATGCCAGCGGGGGGAATGCCATCTATGCGGCCTCCAAGTTTGCTTTGCGCGCGCTCGGGGATGCCTTGCGGCAAGAAGTGGAACCGGACGGCATTCGCGTGGCTTCTGTGCATCCGGGGCCCGTGGACACTCAGATGTTGCGGGGGATCTACGCCTCCATGGACAAGCCGTACCAGGCGGAGGAGTACATTCGGCCGGAATCCGTGGCCCAGGCGGTGCGTACTGTGGTGGAGGCTGGGCAGGATGTTCAGATCACCACGGTTTCGGTACGGCCACGCGTGGAGCAGAAAGGTTGAGGATGACCGCTGCAGCATCATCTGTTCCCGGTGAACTGGGTCCCCTGGAACGGGCCATCCTGGACATGGAATCCCGCAGATTCAAGTACCAGGGAGCCAAGGAGCGGGCTATTCGTGCTGAAATCCAGCTCCCGGTGACGGCGTATTACCAACAACTCAATCAGCTCATTGACACCCCGGCGGCATGGGCAGCGCAGCCCGCGTTGATGCGTCGCTTGCGGGATCACCGTGATGGTGCGGCCCTTTAGCGGGATCGTCACGCGGCACCCGGGCCTGCCTGCGCATGGTGTTGTTGCGCGCGGGGGTTCGGTGCGGGCCGCAGGTCAATGGAAAGATAGGCGTCATGACCTCACCCAGTCAGCCTGAGACCCCCTGCACCTCGGCTTCTTCCCCTCAGCCCGCTGCGGGGGAATCCCGGTTCGGGCACGATATTTTCGACGACGTCCCCGAAGACGGCGCCCGTGCCGGTACTCACCGCGCCTTGGACGCACCCAACCCGCGTGCCACCAAAGAGATTTTGGCGTTGTTGGTTGCCGGAGCGGTGGCACTGACTGTGGGAGCCGTGGCCTATCTGGTGGGCGTTGACCCGAACACCCGGACTGCCAGTGCGAGTGCCACCAGCAGCCCAACTGCTCAGGCAACTACCGCCTTGCCAGGTGCCACCGTGGCGCCGGACGGCACCCTTCAGGTGGGTGTTTACAACGCTGCTTCCGTGGACGGGGCAGCAGGACAGGCCGCTCAGCAGCTCAGCGCCGCCGGGTGGAACGTGGCTTCCATTGACAACTGGGGTGTTGGCGTCAACAACAGTGTGGTCTACTACGCCGACGACGAATCCGAACAAGCCCAGGCCATAGCCGATGAACTTGGAATCGACATGGTGGTGGAGGAAGACGCCGTCTCCTATCCCATTGTGGTGGTGATCGGTACGGACATTGCCGGCGGTCCCACTGCGGAGCCCGTGCAAGAAGCACCGGTGCAGGAGGCTCCTGTGGAACAGGCACCGGTCGAACAGGCTCCGGTGGAGCAAGCCCCCGTCGAAGAAGTACCCGTGGAGCAGGTGCCTGTTGACCAGGTGCCGGTGGAACAAGCACCGGTGCAGGAATACGTGGAACCGGTGACCGATCCTTACGCAGGATTCTGATGGATCACACGGCTGCAGAATCGGAGAGGTCCCCGTGGCCTGTCACCGGCCAGCGCGTGCGGCTGCGTGACTGGGAAGCAAAGGATCTGCCGATCTACGAATCGTGGATCATGCCCCCACCAGGCGGTGGGGAACACGAATGGCAGCACTTTGACGGACCGTTCTACCCCAACTTCACAGCTGAAGGTGCCCAGGGCTGGTTGGCAAAGTTGCGCACTCAGGTGGAGTCAGGAGAGTGGCCCACACCGCGCTCCACGGCGGTCATTGCAGATGCCAAGGACGACTCCTTCATGGGGCAGGTCTCCTGGTACCACTGGGAGCCACCATCGCAGGATGACGGGTTTGGAAGTCATGTACTGCCGCTGCGCTCATTAGGGGTCTCCGTGTATCCGCCCCAGTACTGGTCAGGCGGCTACGGCACTGAAGCCATGCGCCTGTGGATCGACTACCTGTTCCTGCATTCGGACTCTCACCGCCTGGATCTTGAAACGTGGAGCGGAAACATCGGCATGTGTCGCGTGGCGCAGAAACTTGGCTTCACGGAGGAAGCCCGCATTCGGCAGGCGCGCAAGGTCCGCGGTGAGCTGTTCGACCGGATGATTTACGGGCTCCTGCGCTCCGAATGGGAGGCTGCGCGCGCAGGGGGCGCGGCGTCGTCGTCGTTGTGAACCAGGGGCGGTGAGCCCAAGGCGAACAGATGAGCCCAACCGGCTCAAGGGGTTTGCACTCTCCATCCTTGAGTGCCAATAATGTGTTTAGCACTCAGTTGAGTGGACTGCTAAGTGGCCATGCTGCGGCCACGGGCGGACTCAACGCAGTGAGTGAACTTCAGCTGCACCTGGTGAGAGGCAATGCTGCGTGGGCCATCCCGCGTGCGTGCCTCGTCCGTCGCGGGCACCGGGTTCGGCGCACAGTCTGTTGACCGTCCAGGAGGGACGAAACACATGGCAAAGTTGATCGCATTCGATGAAGAGGCCCGTCGCGGTCTGGAGCGCGGCCTGAACACCCTGGCCGACGCCGTCAAGGTCACCCTCGGCCCGCGCGGCCGCAACGTGGTCCTGGAGAAGTCCTGGGGCGCCCCCACCATCACCAACGACGGTGTCTCCATCGCCAAGGAAATTGAGCTGGAAGACCCCTACGAAAAGATCGGCGCCGAGCTGGTCAAGGAGGTCGCCAAGAAGACCGACGACGTCGCAGGTGACGGCACCACCACCGCAACCGTCCTTGCCCAGGCACTGGTCCGCGAGGGCCTGCGCAACGTGGCTGCCGGTGCGGACCCGCTGTCTCTGAAGCGCGGCATCGAGAAGGCCGTTGCCGCCGTGACCGAGGAACTGCTCTCCTCCGCCAAGGAGATCGAGACCGAAGAAGAGATTGCTGCCACCGCATCCATCTCTGCCGCTGACCCAGAGATCGGCAAGCTGATTGCCGAAGCCATGGAGAAGGTCGGCAAGGAAGGTGTCATCACGGTCGAAGAGTCCAACACCTTTGGGCTGGACCTGGAACTGACCGAGGGCATGCGCTTTGACAAGGGCTACCTCTCCGGTTACTTCGTGACCGACACCGACCGCCAGGAAGCTGTCCTGGAGGATCCCTACATCCTGATCGTCAACTCCAAGATCTCCGCCGTGAAGGATCTGGTCCCCGTGCTGGAGAAGGTCATGCAGGGCGGCAAGCCGCTGCTGATCATCGCCGAGGACGTCGAGGGTGAAGCGCTGGCCATGCTGGTGCTGAACAAGATCCGCGGTGCCGTGAAGTCCGTGGCCGTCAAGGCTCCCGGTTTCGGCGACCGCCGCAAGGCTCAGCTGGCTGACATCGCCATCCTGACCGGCGGCCAGGTCATCACCGAGGAAGTTGGCCTGTCCCTGGAGACCGCCACCCTGGATGAACTGGGTAGTGCCCGCAAGGTGGTTGTCACCAAGGACGAGACCACCATTGTGGACGGCGCAGGCACCCAGGAAGAGATCGAAGGCCGAGTGGCCCAGATCCGTGCCGAGATCGAGAACTCCGATTCCGACTACGACCGCGAGAAGCTGCAGGAGCGCCTGGCCAAGCTGGCCGGCGGCGTGGCAGTGCTCAAGGCCGGTGCCGCAACGGAGGTTGAGCTCAAGGAGCGCAAGCACCGTATTGAGGACGCCGTGCGCAACGCCAAGGCTGCCGTGGAAGAGGGCATCGTGGCCGGTGGCGGCGTGGCTCTGATCCAGGCCGGCAAGACCGCCTTTGCGAAGCTGGCTCTGGACGGTGACGAGGCCACCGGTGCCAACATCGTCAAGGTGGCCATTGACGCCCCGCTCAAGCAGATTGCCCTGAACGCCGGCCTGGAGCCGGGTGTTGTGGTGGACAAGGTTCGCGGCCTGGACAAGGGCTACGGCCTGAACGCCGCAACCGGTCAGTACGAGGACCTGATGGCCGCTGGCATCAACGACCCCGTCAAGGTGACCCGTTCCGCTCTGCAGAACGCCGGGTCCATTGCCGGTCTGTTCCTGACCACCGAGGCCGTTGTGGCCGACAAGCCCGAGCCCGCCGCTGCCGGTGGTGGCGAGGACCCCATGGGTGGCATGGGCGGCATGATGTGATCTGAGCCAACCGGCTCGATCATTGACTGATCGTGAAGGGGCCATTCGTCCGAGAGGGCGGGTGGCCCCTTTCGTCGTCGTTGTTCAGTGCCGAGATCATGGGGAACGTAGGATTTCCGGCCGGAAATCCTACGTTCCCCATGATTTCGGCGAGCTGTGTTGTTTGTGGAGCATGCTGTGGTGTCCGTGGGGCATGACAAAGTTGTGCCCATGACAATCACTGCAGCAGCGGACGGCTCCGCACTGGGCAATCCGGGTCCGGCGGGGTGGGCTTGGTACATCAATGATGAATCCTGGCGGGCCGGTGGCTGGCCCCATGGCACCAACAACATGGGTGAACTCAAAGCTGTTCTTGACCTGTTGGAATCCACCGCTCACCTGGGTGAACCTCTGCTGGTGCTGTGCGACAGCCAGTACGTGATCAACTCGATCACCAAGTGGATGCCCGGCTGGAAGAAGAAGGGCTGGAAGAAGAAGGACGGCAAGCCGGTCCTGAACGTCGAGCTCATGAAGGCGCTGGACACCGCCATGGAAGGCCGCGACGTCACCTTTGAATGGGTCAAGGGCCACGCCGGGCACGAGCTGAACGAAGCCGCTGATGCCCGCGCCAATGCGGCTGCCCGCGCCTTCCAATCAGGGCAGGATCACGACGCCGGTCCCGGGCTTGGCAATGCCGGTTCGGCTGTCACCCGTGGCTCTGATGGGACGGACCAAGAAACCTACAGCCCCCAGGAAGAGGCGGAGGACCAGGACCCTGATCTGCTGGTGGCACTGGGTGCTCAGGAGGATTCCCTGGCTGTCGGCGCTACCGTGGAACAAGAGGTTCTGGGACTTGAACTGCACCGTCTGCGGCAGGGACTTTCCGCTGCTGCTGTTCATCCGGAAGCAGTCCTGATCGGCACTGACGGCCGACCCGCGGAGGCCGATCAGTTGGCTGATGGGGACCCGGAAGCTGACATTCACGTGATCGAATCTCTGCCGCTGGGCCGCAATGCAGTGATGGTTTCCACTCACATGGTGGGAAGCGCAGATAGCCAAGGAATCAGCGTCCATGCTGCACTGTGGACCCGGGAGGACTCCCGCAATGAACTGGGCGACTGGCTTCTGCGCCACCACCAGGTCACCCCGGAATCCTGACCACCCCGCCCCACCCCCACCCCCACCCCTACTGCCGAGTGTCCGAGTTTGGTCGCCACAGATAGCAGAAAATGACCAAACTCGGACACTCGGCAGCAAGAGGAGGGGGAGGTTAGGCGCGGGGGGATGAGGTGGTGTCGTCGATGATGTCGGGGTCGTCATCGTCGATTTCCGGGATGGGTGGGAGATTGTCCTCGGTGGGTGGACCGGCGTCCAGATCAGGTTCGGGAGCAAACTGCCGGATGCCGCGGGCGGCCGTGGTGGGCTGTGAAGGTGTGGCCTGCGATTGCTGCCAGGGGGTGGCTGAGGTCTCCTGACCAGAGGCACCGGAGGTCTCCGGGACCGCGGGAGGTGCCGTGACCACGGGCAGGTCATCCGGAGTTTCCGGTGGTGGCTCAGGGGTGGAGACTCTTGGGAGGGAAACCACAAACGTGGCACCTCCGCCGGGGGTGTCCTCCAGCGTCACGGTGCCGCCATGCTGGTCAATCACTGCGGAGACAATCGAGAGCCCCAAACCCGTACCGCCGGTTTCACGGGTGCGGGAGGTGTCCGCGCGGTAGAAGCGCTCAAAGACCTTGTCACGGTCTGCACCTTTGATGCCGGGGCCGTGGTCCCGAACCTTGATTTGTGCAAGATGTTCGGGTGCCGGCCCAGATTGAGGTGCGGCGGGCCGCTGGTCCTGCGGCACCCCGGCAACGGGGACGGTACCAATCAGAATCTGAAGATCACTGCCCTTGGGGGTGTAACGCACGGCATTGGTCATCAGGTTGGCCACCACCTGGCGCAACTTGGCCTCATCCCCGCAGGTCCAGACGGGGGTTGCGGGTGCATCATCCAGATCGGTGACCGTGATCTTGCGGTCGGGGCTGGAGGCTGCAAAGTCAGCGGCAGCATCGTGGGCCAGAACCAACAGATCGACGTCGGACGTGGACAACTCCCGCTTGCTGTCCAACCGAGCCAGGGAGAGCAGGTCTTCCACCAGCTGAGTCATTCGGGTGGATTCGGCCTCGATGCGGCCCATGGCCTGCCCCACCTGCTCTTCATCCCGTAAGGCCCCGTGGCGGTAAAGCTCCGAGTAGCCACGGATGGACACCAGCGGGGTGCGCAGTTCGTGGGAGGCGTCCGCCACGAACTGGCGCAGCTTGGCCTCAGAGTTCTTCCGGGCGTCAAAGGCATCCTCGATGTGCCCGAGCATCCGGTTCAGGGACATGGACAGCTGGCCTACCTCGGTCTCCGAGTTGTAGCCCACCATGCGCCGGGACAGATCGCCTTCTGCAATCTTGGCGGCGGTCTGTTCCACCTTTTTGAGCGGTTGGAACGCCCGGGTGATCAGCACCCACCCCACCACCAGGGCAGCAATCAAGGTGGCGGCACCAAAACTCAGGGTCAACAACGTAATGGCAGACACCAGCCCGTTGGTGTCGCCCAGCGGTTCCGCCACCACCACGGTGTAGCTGGTTCTGGCTTGCGGTGCCGCCACGACCCGCCAGGAACCTTCGGCACCGTCTGCGGAGGACACGGTCATGCCCACCTGAGCTGATTGTTCCGCCATCTCCCGCGTGAATTTGGAGAGGTCCGGTGCGGAGCCGGCATCCGTTGCGGTTCTGCCGGTGGCATCCACATGAGTCACCACCTGGCCGTCCTCCGAGAGCAAGTACCCCTGATGGGGAACGGTCTCCGTGGGGCTTCCGCTCATCTCCGACATCAAAGCCGTGGACACCGAATGCAAGGAGCCCTGCAGGCTGTCATCTATGGAGTTGATCAGCGAATCCCGCAGCACGGAGATGGCCACAAAGCTGGTGACCACAATGCTCACGGCCAAGAGCATGCCGGTGAGCGCCATCAGCTGTGTTCGCAGTGATGACGCTCGCCAGCGGGCGGCCAGAGTTTCCACGGGGCTAAAGGTTTCCCATGCGGCTAGAGAAGTTCCAAATGGCTAGAGAGATTCCACACAGCTAGAGAAGTCCCAGACCCACTCGATTCCCACCGACCTCAGTGCTTGTTGCCCGTACGCAACAGGTAACCCACCCCGCGCTTGGTGTGGATCAACGGGGGCAGCTCGGGATCGTTGTCGATTTTGCGGCGCAGGTAGGAGATGTAGGACTCCACAATGGAGGCATCCCCGTTGAAGTCGTATTCCCACACGTGATCCAAGATCTGGGCCTTGGAGAGCACCCGGTTGGGGTTGAGCATCAGGTAGCGCAGCAGCTTGAATTCCGTGGGGGAGAGGTCGATTTCACGTTCGCCACGGAAGACCTCGTGGGCGTCGTCGTCCAGGACAAGATCGTCCACGCGCAGGCGGGAGTCGTCGTCCTCCGCGGGCTGGGTGCGGCGCAGCACGGCACGGATTCGAGCCACCACTTCATCCAGGCTGAACGGCTTGGTCACGTAGTCATCGCCACCCACGGTGAGGCCCTGGACCTTGTCGTCCGTGTCATCCTTGGCGGTGAGGAACACGATGGGGAAGCTGCGGCCCTCTGCGCGCAGCTTGCGGGTCACGGCAAAGCCGTCCAGGTCCGGCAGCATGACGTCCAGGACTGCCAGGTCGGGGTTCTCCTGCTCAGCCTTGGTGATGGCGTCCCGACCGTTGGCGGCGGTGACAACATCAAACCCGGCGAAGCGCAGGGAGGTGGCCAGCAATTCAAGGATGTTGGGTTCATCGTCAACAACCAGCAGTTTTGCTTCAGGAGTTTTAGTATTCACAGGCTTGATTCTCTCCACGTTTTCTGTGAGCCAACTGTGACGGTTGCATGTCCCGCCTGTGTGCTGGCTGCGCGGCAATTTCGGTTGTGAGGCCAGTCTGCCCTATCCCAGATGACCGTGTGAGAAGCGCAGATAGCAGGCCGCGCACAGCGATTCGTAATTGACCTCACCGTCAATGGCCACCTGGTCACCGGCGAACACAAACGTGCCGTCCACGCTACGCGCATTGAACATGGCTTTGCGTCCACAGCGGCAAATTGTTTTCAGTTCCTCCAGAGAGTGGGCCAGTTCAAGCAGCCTGGCTGAGCCCGGGAAGGACCGGGTGCGAAAGTCCGTGCGAATGCCGTAGGCCAACACAGGTACGCCGTCCAGCACGGCTATGCGCAGCAGGTCCTCCACCTGTTCGGGGGCTAGGAACTGGGCTTCATCCACCAGTAAGCAGGCCACCGGGGGAAGCTGGAGGCCTCCCACCAGAGCTTCGGGTTCCTCTCCTGAAGCCAGCGTGCGGAAGCGGGCGCGAACGTCGTCGTCCGGGGCAATCAGCAGGTCCACGGTGCGGGAAATCCCCAAACGGGAGACCACTTGGGCGTCCCCCTTGGTGTCCACCTGGGCTTTGGCCAGCAGCACACGTTGACCGCGTTCTTCGTAGTTGAACGCGGCCTGTAACAGCGCCGTGGACTTGCCGGAGTTCATGGCTCCGTGGCGGAAATACAGCTTGGCCACTGGTTCAGTTCTCCTCTGCAGGCTCAGCGGGTGGCTGGTTCTCAACAACGACGGCGGGTAGCTCCCCGGCGTCCACCATCCGATAGGAATACCCCTGCTCGGCCAAGAAACGTTGGCGCTTGGCGGCAAAGGTGGTGTCCACGGTGTCCCGGGCCACCACGGTGTAAAAGGTGGCCTGACGTCCATCCGGTGCGGGACGCAGGAGCCGACCCAACCGTTGCGCCTCCTCCTGCCGGGAACCGAAGGTACCGGAAACTTGCACAGCCACGGTGGCCGATGGCAGGTCCACGGAGAAGTTGGCCACCTTGGAGACCACCAGCACGGGGATGGCCCCGGAGCGGAATTGATCGTAGAGGACTTGCCGCTTTTTGGGCGGGGTTTTGCCGGTGAGCACCGGGGCGTCAAGGGCCTCCCCGAGTTCTTCGAGTTGTTCCACGAACTGCCCGATCACCAGGGCTTGTTCGCCCGGATGCTGGTGGAGGAGCTGGCGCACCACCTGGGTTTTCAACGGGGAGGAGGCTGCCAGCCGGTAGCGGTCGGCATCCTCGGCCGTGGCGTACACCAGGCGGTCGGATTCGGGGAGATCCACGCGAACCTCCACGCATTCGGCGGGTGCAATCCATCCCTGAGCTTCCATGCTCTTCCACGGAGCCTCAAATCGTTTGGGGCCGATCAGAGAGAACACCTCTCCCTCCCGGCCGTCTTCGCGCACCAACGTGGCCGTCAGTCCCAGCCGCCGCCGGGCTTGGATCTCAGCTGTGCGGCGGAAGACGGGGGCGGGCAGCAAATGAACTTCGTCATAGATGATCAGACCCCAGTCCTGACCATCCAACAACTCCAGATGCGGCCAGAACTCCCCGCGGCGGGTGGCCAGCATCTGGTAGGTGGCAATGGTGACCGGGCGGACAGTTTTGGAGCGGGACGTGTATTCGCTGACCTCGTCTTCGGTCAGCGAGGTTCTGGCCAAAAGTTCCTGGCGCCACTGGCGCGCCGCCACCGCTGAGGTGCACAGGATCAGCGCCGTGGTGGAGGAAGCTGCCAGTACGGCGGCACCCACCACGGTTTTGCCGGCGCCACAGGGCAACACCACGGTCCCGGCCCCCGCGGCCCAGAAAGCATCAGCTGCCGCAGCTTGGTAGGGCCGCAACTCCCAGTGCGCACCGGTTCGGGTATCCACGTGCGACAACGTGATCGGATACGGGGTGCCGTCCACGTAACCCGCCCGATCCTCAGCGGGCCAGCCGAGTTTGAGCAACTGTTGTTTGAGCTCACCCCGCGCCTGGGCGTGGACCACCGTGGTGCGGGGGTCAATCCGCCCCCCCAACAGCGGCTCAATTTTTGTGGCACGCGCAATTTCGGCATAGACGGGAGGATCGTCACAGCGCAGCACCAAACCGTGCACGGGGTCCTTCTCCAAAACCAGACGCCCCCACCGAGTCATGGTTTCATCAACATCCATCAGCAAGGCATGCGGCACGGGGTAGCGGGAGAACTCCAGCAGGGTGTTCACCACAGACTCCGCATCCACCCCCGCGGCACGCGCATTCCACAACCCCAGAGGCGTGATGCGGTAGGTGTGGATGTGCTCCGGAGCGCGTTCCAGTTCAGCAAAGACAGCCAGTTGGCGCCGAGCGACCTCAGCCTGCGGGTGATCCACTTCCAACAGCACAGTCCTGTCCGACTGCACCACCAGAGGGCCCGGTTGCGCGGGCTGTTCAGACATCACTTCCCCCTCCAGCGCGGGCCAGCCGCTCGGCCACGGTGCTCACGTGCTCAGGGTCCACGGACGACGACGCCGGTGCCCCCGGTGGAATCAACTCCATCAGTTCAGCCAGGGGACCGGTGATCTCCCGTAACGGGCGATAATCGGTGCTTGCTGTGGTGGGTTGAATTCCGGCTTTCTCGGCAGCTTTGAACAGGGCCGTGTCCAAAGGATCGCGGCGGGCATGGCTCCGAGAGGCGGCGGCACTGGAGCTGGACGCACGAGGCGTGAGGATCAGAATTTCCGGGGCCACACGAACGGCGTGGTACTGCTGTGACTCCAAGGAGCGAGCCATGACCTCCACCAGGTCAGCACGCCCGGTGACCACCCGGTGCGCGGTGTGGATGCGTAAAGCGCCGTGGGTCCGTTGGGCCTCTTCCAGAAGGTTCTCCAGCCATGGGGGAACACTACCTCCCAACAGCTGTTGGAGAATCTGGCGCAGGTCTCCCGTGTGGTAGCCGGCAGCCAAACCGCGTTGCAGCGAGCCCACCGTGAAGCGGAAAGTGGCAGCTGGGCCGCGGCCTTCCGAATCCGCCACCAGCCGTAGAAGTGCAGCGGTGGCAGGCGCCAACGGCCCGGGGGAGACTGCGGTGTGATCGCCCTGGGCCATCACTGAGGTGCTGGCCGGCGGTAGATGCTGAGCCACGGTCCGTGCTGCGGCCTGCGGCCCGGACGTCAGGAGTTCCTGCAACGTGTCAGTGGGGGCTCCCGCACCCGTGAGACCCAGATCGGCACACTCCTGCAGCAACCCTGGGCCATACCGTGTCAACAGCGGAGCCAACCGAGGACGCAACCACGTGGCGGCTTCCAGCACCCACTGCGGTGAGGGCGCACCATCTTTGGCCTGGGACAGAGCCAACAGCACGGCGGCCCGCAATGCCGGAGCCTCCGTGACCTGGGAGGACTCCATGAGCGGGGCCACCACGGACCCGTCGCGTCGGTGGGTGCCCACGGAGGATGGCAGGCAGCGTGAGCCCCACCATGCGCTGAGCAGCACCCCGTAAGCATCAGCCAGGCCCAGGGCCTCCCACGGGACCGGCGCGGGGCGCCACGATCCGTCCGCATCTGAGGGGTGGATCAAGCCACCCAAGAATGCGTAGCCCAACAACAGGTCCACGCGCTCACCCGGAAGCTCCAGTTCGGCTGTGAGGCGCCGTCGCTCCCGGACCCCAATTCCGCCGTCGCGCAAGGGGTCCACGGGGCGCTGCCCCAGTGCCAAGCGCACCTCTGTGAGGTCGCGGACCAGCTCCGGAATGGCTGCCAAAGCGGCGTTGTCCCGAATCAGGGGCTTCACCGCCGCGCCGTTGTGTTGCGGGACCGCTGGTGCGTGCTGCGCCCAGGGGTCACCGCCGTGCAGCGCCAACCCCACCTCTCGCGGCACTTCAACGTGCTGACCGTCCACGGGGACCAGCAGGCGGTGTGCCAGCAGCCAGTCCACGGGATGGTTCTGGGGATCATGGGCAATCGGTTCACGCCGGGCATTGCGCAGAAATCCCAGCGGGCGTGAGGCGAACTCGGCCAGGATTTCCGCTGGACGTTCCGGGGTATCGGCCAGCAGGGAGAGATCCGGTGTGGCACGTGGTGGTGCGGGTACCGCCGGGGAATCACTGTCTCGGGTTGTGGCCAGCACCGAGTAGGGGCGCCCCAGACCCGCCGGATAACGGCCCAGGCCCGCACCCACCTCCGGGGCCAACCGCCAGGAATCCTCAGTCGGATACACCAGAGCCAGATCGTGCAGTGAAGCCGTGGCGCGGTCTTGGGAGAGGGTGTGCGAGCCCAGGATCACCGCACGTTCCAGGGCGTCCAGCTGGGCTCGGTTCAACTCCTGGATGGCAGCATGCACTGAGGCCCGAGTGCTCAACTGGGCAGCCAATTCAGCCACGGTCACAGGGGTGGCCGCCGCCACCTGGGGCCGGCGGGTGAGCAGTGTGCAAAGTTGCTCAGCGTTACGTTGGCTCAGGTCAGCCAGGAATTGCGGAGGAAGCACCGTCACGCGCGGCGGCGCTGGATCAAGGTTTGCAACAGCGCCAAGATCAAGCACAGGAAGGCTGCGGGGAAAGCAAAGTAGAAGTAGCGGGTGAACCAGGGCCACACTTCTCCGCCACCGGTGCCCCACTTCAGAATGAGCATGACCGTCAGCGCAATACCGGAGGTGACAAACAGCACCACGGCCAGCCAGCCCCACAGGCTCATACCGGACTCCGAGCGCACTGCCTGTGAACCCTGCGAATTTTGGGGCCGTGGGGTGGAGTGGGACGCGGATGTGGTGGCGGGGGACTTGCTGGCAGACATGCCCACCAGAATACCGCCCCATCGTTCGCCGTCAGCGTCCCGATCCGCTCTGATCGAATGCCCACCCGGTGCGGTCAGCGACTAAACTAAGGATTTGCGCACCAGGGGCCCGTGATTCATCCACGATTCACACAAAGCGGGTTGCCTGCTGCACCCACCCCAAGCACCACAAGAACTGAGGTCAAGAAAGTGCCCACTGGCAAGGTCAAGTGGTTCGATGCCGACAAAGGATTCGGCTTCCTGGCAAGTGACGACGGCGGAGAGGTCTTCCTGCACGGCAGCGCCCTGCCCGCCGGGATGGACACCGTCAGCCCCGGAACCCGCCTGGAGTTCGGCATTGCGGATGGCCGTAAGGGGCCTTCCGCCCTGTCCGCCACCGTGATCGAACGCACGCCGTCCGTGGCCAAAAACAACCGCATGCCGGCCGAGCGGATGGCTGTGATCAACGAAGACCTGATCAAGCTCCTGGACGATATTTCCGGCGGCCTGCAGCACGGCAAATACCCGGATCGGGCCCACGGCAAGAAGATCGCCACCATCCTGCGCACGGTCGCGGACAATCTGGACGTCTGAGAAGCACCGAACTGCCATGTCCCACACCCCTGACCTCAACGACGCCGTACCTGAGCCCAATACCAGGACGGAGCCCAGCACCGCACCTGAGCCCAATGCTGCATGTGAACCCAGCGCCCAGGTGGAACCTCAGCAGACCACGCCTGGGCAGAAGAGCCGCGATCAGGTGAGTGCGAGCGCCCCGGGTGAGCACCGGCGTCGTAAACCAGCCCTGGACCAGAAATTGGCCAAGGCGCAGGGATTTGCGCTGGAGGCCTTGAAGGCACTGGTCCCTGCGGAGGAGATTGGGGACGGGCACCGTGTGGTGGCCGACGACGACCGCCTGGTCACCCACTATTTCCCCTCGACCAAGCGTGGTTACCGGGACTGGGAGTGGTACGTGACCTTGGCGCGTGCGCCGCGCCAAACCGTGCCCACGGTGTGTGAGACCGGTCTTCTGCCTTCGGACAATGCTTTGTTGGCGCCTGAGTGGGTGCCGTGGTCTGAACGGCTCAATGAAGATGAACGCAGCGAGGATGAACGCGACGAGGACGAACACGGCTCCGCACCCGATGAGCACGATTCTGACAGCGAGGACGCGCAGACCCAGGAGTCCACGGACGACGATGCAGCTGCGGAATCAACTGAGCAGGGGAGTCAGGTTCTCCACCCAGACGTCGTAGCCGACCTTGATGATCAGAGCGGCGACCACCACCAGGAAAGCGATCCGGATGAACCGATTGCCGCGGGCAACGGCCATGCGTGAGCCCGTGTAGCCACCCACCATGTTGGCCACCCCCATGGCCAGGCCCAATGCCCACAGGGTGTGGCCCTGCGGGATGAAGTAGGCCAGGGCACCAATGTTGGTGGCCACATTGACGATTTTGGCGGTGGAACTTGCCATCAGGAAGTCGTAGCCGGCGGCGGCAATCAACGCCATGATCAAAAATGTGCCCGTTCCGGGGCCGATCAGACCGTCGTAAAAGCCGATGGCCAGCCCAATGCACGCCGCCACCGTGTAGTGCTTGCGGCTGGGGCCCTGGTACTTCAGGGCAGCACCCAAGGTGGGGCGGGCCAGGGTCACGGCAGCCACCACAATCAGCGCCACCACAATGATGGGTTTGAAAATGGTGGAGGGCAGCAGTGCTGCAAGGTTGGCCCCAAAATAACTGCCCACCAGGGCAATGATCGCCATGGGCAATGCCGTGCGTAAGTCCGGTTTGACCCGGCGAAACCACGTGATGGCGCTGGTGGTGGTGCCGAACACAGACCCCAACTTGTTGGTGGCCAGGGCTTGCACCGGGGAGATCCCAGGCACCAGCAGCAGCGCCGGAAGTTGAATCAACCCACCGCCACCCACCACGGCATCAATCCACCCGGCCGCCAGCGCAGCCAGGAGCACCAGTGCCACAACGCCAAGGGGGATCTCCCCAAAGAGTGCCGCGATCTCCACGGGTCAGAGTTGTTCGACGACAAGGTCGATGCAGGCCAGCAGCGCGGAGACATCGTCCGGCTCCACTGCGCTGAAGGTGGCGATCCGCAATTGATTGCGGCCCAACTTTCGGTAGGGCTCAATGTCCACCACACCGTGAGCACGTAGGGCTGAGCTGATGGTGGCGGCGTCGACGTCGTCGTTGAAATCCACGGTGGCCACCACGGTGGAGCGGTCCTCCGGGCGGGCTACGAACGGAGTGGTGAAATCTTGCGCCTCCGCCCAGGCATAGACCCGGTCAGAGGACTCCTTGGTGCGTGCTGCGGCCCAGGTCATGCCGCCCTGTTCGTTGAGCCAACGCACCTGGTCATCCAACATGACCAGTCCGGCCAATCCCGGGGTGTTCAGGGTCTGGTTCTTGCGCGAGTTCTCCACCGCCGCCTGTAGGGACAGGGAGTCCGGAATCCACCGATCGGAAGCGGCAATGCGCTGGATACGGTCAATGGCTGCCGGTGAGAACGCACCGAACCACAGGCCGCCGTCGGAGGCAAAGTTTTTCTGCGGGGAGAAGTAATAAACGTCCGTTTCGGAGATGTCCACGGCTGTGCCGCCGGCAGCGGAGGTTGCATCCACCAGAATCAGCGGATCATCAGTGCCAGGTTGGGCGCGGTCAACACCGTCCGGGCGGCGTACGGGGGCCATGACGCCGGTTGAGGTTTCGTTGTGGGGCCAGGCGTAGACATCCACCCCGTCTTCCGCCACCACATCCGTACGGGTGCCGGCCTCCGCGGTGCGAATGGTGGACGGTTCCAAGAACGGAGCTTTATGGGTGGCTGCGGCAAACTTGGCGCCGAACTCACCGAACGTGGCGTGCTGGGCTTTGCGGTTGACCAGCCCACAAGCCGCGGCATCCCAGAACGTGGTGGCACCGCCCAGGCCCAGCAGGATTTCGTAACCGTCCGGGAGCTCAAAAAACTCACCCAAGCCGCTGCGGATGCGGCCCACCATGTCCTTGACCGGTGCTTGTCGGTGGGAAGTCCCCAAAAGATTGCGTCCGGCCCGCGCCAGGGCACCTACCTGGTCCTCCCGGACTTTGGACGGGCCGGAACCAAAGCGGCCATCGGCAGGGAGCATGTGGTCGGGGATGGAGATGGGACGCGACAACAGAGGCCTCCGAGCGGGATCAATCAGACGATTCAACAGGGACAGTACCCATACAGTTCATCGGACGTGAGCTGTATGGGGTACTACCAGGTGGGCTTTGCAATCAGAGCGCAGCCGCGTGGCAGGTGGAGGGCATCCCCGGGTGTACCGCAGGATGCGTTAACTCCTGCGGCCATTGTGCCCCACCCGGGAGCCGACCAGTGGGGTGCATGCCGCGGATTGCGTTGACCGGTTCCGTTGGCTGCGTGACCAGCGCGGGCAGACAGCCACCACCAGCGGTGGACAAGTGCGCCCGCGAGCAGGCAGATACAATGAATCCACGGCGCCTGGTTAGGCTGTGTCCGTTCATCTTGCGGCTCATCGCAGCACATGCGTTCCACCCGGATGAATGCACCACTGTTCATTGGCCGATTCCCCCAACGCGTGCAGGAGAAGTTCGTGACTGATCTGATTGATACAACGGAGATGTACTTGCGCACCGTTTTGGAGTTGGAGGAGGAGGGTATCCCTCCCATGCGCGCTCGCATTGTGGAACGCCTGGATCATTCCGGTCCCACGGTCTCCCAAACCGTGTCCCGCATGGAACGCGACGGTTTGTTGACCGTGCTGCCGGACCGCCGGATTGCTCTCACGGATGACGGCCGGGAAACTGCCGTCAAGGTCATGCGCAAGCACCGTTTGGCGGAGCGCCTGCTGGCAGATGTGATTGGGCTGGAGCTCTCCCAAGTGCATGACGAAGCCTGCCGCTGGGAGCACGTGATGAGCGAAGACGTGGAGCGCCGTCTGATGGTTCTTCTGGACGCTCCGGAGGCTTCCCCGTACGGCATGCCCATCCCGGGCCTGGATGGTTTGACTGCCGAGGACGAGCAGACGGCCATCAACGCTCTCCTGGCTGCACCGTCCGGAGCGCTGGCCAACCTGCCACGCCTACTGACCATGCTGAGGGATGGTGCCACGGGGCCATTCACTCTGCTGGGGGTGCCGGAGGTGGTGCAAGCGGATGGCGAATCCGTACCCGCCTTGGCAGAGGCTGGGGTGCTCACCGGCGCGGCATTCACCGCCGAGCTTGACGACGACGACTGGGTGGTCATCCAGCGTGCAGACACCTCCGAGGCCGGGGCGCAGGTGCGCGTGTCTAACAAGGTGGCGCAGGCCCTGTGTGTGACCCAGGTCTGAAGTTTTCCTGAAGCAGTACCTGTGTACCCGTGTGCCTGTGCCTGGTGACGACGTGCTGCGGGTCGGTGGGCCCTCCACAGGCTGAGGCGTGACCTTTATTGAGTGAGTTTTAAGCGGGTCGCAGAGTGGATTGATCAACTCGGGGCTATCAAAAGGTTGTTTGAGGAGCTGCTTGGGGCGGTCCAGAAAATGCCACGGCCTAGCGTGTGAGGCATTGATCCGCCCGGGTGGCAGCGCAGCCACCCCGAACTGCCAAAGGACTCAGCCATGCCGCCCTGTGAAACTCTGCCGCTCGGC
Source organism: Kocuria sp. (assembly GCF_030538595.1). Classification (GTDB taxonomy): domain Bacteria; phylum Actinomycetota; class Actinomycetes; order Actinomycetales; family Micrococcaceae; genus Kocuria. The sequence goes on along the minus strand of NZ_JAUNTS010000016.1, from coordinate 24,478 downwards.
CAAACTGTGCCAGCCCGTCAAACCGCGCCAGCCCACCAAGCTGAACCATCCCGTCAAACCGTGCCATCCCGCCGAACTCTGAATCTCCCGGCCGTGGGCGCCACCAGCTGGTGCTTTGTTGCACCGCCCAGTGACACCACCATCGGCAGTTCCTTGCACCCGTCCCGTGGTGCCGCCCCCGGGGCAGATGGGCGCGCGGAGCGTAAATCTGGTGTCTTGACCACCTGGGGGCCGGTCAAACATCCATGGTGGGTGGGCGGAATGCTGGGCTTGGGTGCTGTGGGTGCTGCCACTTTCAGCGTGGCGCCGGCCCAAGCGGCACCCGTGGAGTTCCCGGATTGGGCCACGGTGACGGGGACCGTTCCGGATGACAGTGGTTTTGATCGTGCTGCCGCTGATGCAAACAACTGGACCTTTTCCTGGTCCACGAATGCTGACGGTGTGGTCACGTTTGTCTATGCCGATGGGCGTACCAGCAGTTCCGCCACACCTGGGGCCCCGGCCCGTAGCACGGACACAGCGGACCCCGGCCTGACTGTGCAATCCACTCCCACGGCTTTGTGGACCAGCACCAGTCCGGGGGAAAGTCCTGCTGCAGTGACCGATCCGGGGATGGGGGACCTGGCGGCAGTGGCCGCCGCCCCATTCGGCGGGGAATTGCCCGCAGTGTCTGCACCACAAACACCTTCCCCAGCTGCTCCACCTGCGGAACCGCCGGCCTCTGCCGCACAGAGTCCCGCATCGAATGCGGTCTCCGATGCGGTTCTTGTGGATACTGCCCATCAAGGCTTGGGCGGGGCTTATGTGTGGGGTGGAACCGATTACATGGCCTGGGATTGCTCGGGCTTCACGCAGTGGGTCTATGCCCAGAACGGCATCACGATTCCACGGGTCACCTGGGACCAGTTCGCAGCAGCCACTCCCACTGCCACACCACAACCGGGGGATCTGGTGTCTCAGAACGGTGGTAGCCATGTGGGGATTTACCTGGGCGGGGATCAGATGATTTCTGCGCTCAATCCGCAGGAGGGAACGGTGGTGCATTCCATCCATGCCATGCCTGTGGATGGTTTTTACACCTATCGGTGATTTTGTGCTGACCGTCCCTGGCAGGCCGCAGCTGTGTGGCATGGGCAACGTGGCCCCTACGGGGATCAACCGGGGTGGATAGTGTGGAGTCATGGCCTCCAACAACCGACCCACCGCCCAGCCCCCGCGTGACTACAGCGCCTCCTCGCGCACCCGCGCCGATCAGGAGTACACCTACCTGGCGGTGGGGATGGTGGCCGGTGCCGTCCCGGGAGTGATCATCGGGTTGCTCATGTCCATTCCGCTGGGCCATGCCGCCATGTGGGTTTCCGTTGCAGGTGGCGTGGGCATTCTGGTGGGTCTGGTGGTGGCGGCCGTCCTGTACCGCCGCAAGCCCAAGGACTCCGGCCCCAATACACGCAGCTGAGTCAGCACCGCGCGCGGTATTAGCTCAGGACTGCGGTTCAGTCTCCAGGGTGTAGGGCCCCAGTGGCCCGCAGTGCGCAGACCAGAAGCGGCTGTCTCGCCTGCGTAGCAGTGGCAGCACTTGCCGGCGGACCAGAGGGGCCAGCGTGTCTTCCGCCTCCTTCACAGCTTGCGGTGCCAGGTCCAGCTCACGCAGTTCAGCAATTTCCGCTTGGGCGGTCAGGGGCAGCGGGTTAGCGGCGTCGTCGTTGTTGTGTTGTGCTGCGGAAAGTGCCGGGGCCAGAAAAACTGTGGAGTCAATCCAGGTGGCGGGCTCATTGGCGGCTGGGGAAGAGAACTGGCCCAGGGACTCCAGATCGGCGGCGGTCAGGGACAGCCCCACTTCCTCGCGGATCTCCCGTAGCGCGGCGGTTGTGGGGGACTCATCCGGCTCGATCTTGCCGCCCACCAGCATGAACATGCGGGTGCCGCGCTTGCGTACCGTGAGCAGTTGCCCGTCCCGGACAAAGCAGACGCCCACAATCGGCAGCACCTTGCACCAGTCCGGCGCCTGGACACGGGCCAGCGAGCCCAGGCGCAGCTCGTCGATCTCAACCGCAAGGTTTTCCCGCGCCTGCCGGCCCCAGAGGGTGCGGGCGCGTTCAGTTTTGTAGATGGCGGCCGGGTCCAACCGCTCCAGGATCAGCAGCCGAGCGTGAACGAACTCGTACTCCGGAACCTGTGGATACTCCGCCCGCACCCGCCGCACGTAATCGGCGTAGCGGGCAGGTTCACTGCCCAGTACAGACAGATCGGCGTCCGAGAGCAACGCCCCGTTGGTGTCATCCGGTGCGGGGTTGTGGTGGGCGGTCATCCGCACCAGCCGCGCCACCTCCTGTGTGGTGGCCTCCTCCATTCCAACCTGTGGCAGGGTGGTTTCCGCGAACTGGGCTGAGGCTTCTTCATCGGCACCGGCTTGGCCTTCGTAGACGACGTCGTGGAACCAAACCCCCAGGGCCACTTCCAGCGGTGGCTGCCCGTCCGTGAGGTCGTCCAACGCTGTGAGCGTGGCCAGCAGGTGCGTGCGGTCGTGATAGTGCCGGTGCGGTTCGCCCCACCCCGCCAGCAGCGTCTCCCGCAACCGCTGTAACGGCTCCGTGTCACCCACAGCTGTGTTCCAACGACGACGCAGCGCCGTCAATACCTTGTCATTGCGCCTCGCCGCAGGAATCCGCAGCCCGGAGGCCACCAAGATCCGTACCAACTCCTTGCCATCCACCTCAATGGCTCCGGCGGCAACGGCGTCGTCGTAGCGCTCGCGGGGGAGGTCGTAGTGGTCGCGGTCAAAGGCTCGGCGAGACAGACCTATCCGCTCAGCGGCGGTATGGAGTTCCACCAAGGACGTGTCCGAGATCAGGTGGGAGAACTCGGTGCCGTGGGCGGGCCAGCGGGGAGGGTCGATGTAGACGGGCATGGTGGTCAATCTATCCGGCCCGCGCCGGTGCGTGACTTGGGCTGCGTCAAGTGGGCCGTATGATGGTCCGCGTTGCCCCCGTAGCTCAGGGGATAGAGCACGGCTCTCCTAAAGCCGGTGTCGATGGTTCGAATCCATTCGGGGGCACTTTTTGGAAGTGCTGGCAGCTCTGAAACGATATCGGTGAGAGCTGTCGGGCCACAGAGCCACAGTCAAACTTGCTGCCATTACCGGAAGCTGTGTTCGTAGAGAGCAATCCCGGCGGTGACTGACACGTTGAGTGACTCGACCTTCGGGCTCATGGGGATCGTGTAGCGGTAGGTGGTCAAGTCGTTCAACTCGGCGGAGAGCCCGTCCCTCTCACTTCCGAGGACGAGCGCGAGACGTTCATTGACCCCGCGGATCGCGCTGAGTGGTTCCGCTGCATCAACCGAAAGCGCAGCGACCTTAAGCCGTTCTTTCCGGATGAAGGCAACGCATTCTGCACGGCTCGCCAGGATGACAGACGTCGCGAACACCAGGCCGCGACTCGCCCATATTAGGCAGCGGTCCAGTATGGTGCGGAGACCACTGTTGATCATGACGATGCCCGCAGCGCCGAGCGCGCAAGCTCAGGCCCGCGCCAACCAGGTCACTCGCCGGACCGCTGACGTCGAGGGGCAGCCGCCACGCGATATTTCAAGACTAGCCAGCAGGTTGTAGGTCTTGGCGCTACCCAACCGCCATGAGCCGTCAAATATGTCTGGCTAGTGTCGTGCTTTCAGTTACGTTGTCAGGCTGCCCGGCTAACCTTAGAACGGAGGTTCCAGGGTAATAACCAACTTGCGCCAGTGACGGCGTGGAGGAGATTGGGGAGCAACAATGAAGGTCCGTCGACTCAGCATCGAGAACTTTCGCGGCCTCAAGAAGCTCGACTGGACCCTACCGAACAACCAGCGCCTCATCACCCTGATCGGTCCGGGAGACAGTGGCAAGTCCACGATTCTCGAAGCGATATATCTATTGCTTGGTGACCGCTGGAACGTCTCCTTCTCAGACCTTGACTTTCACGGTGTCGATACCTCGGAGCCGATCCAGATCAAGGCCATCGTGACCGACGTTCCTGGACTGCTCCTCAAAGACGATACGTTCGGTTTCTGGCAGAGCGGCCTCGCATCTGACGGCCAGATTCATCAGGAACCAGAGGACGGTCTTGAGGCATGTCTCGTCGTGTGCCTATCTGTGGACGAATCCCTCGAGCCACAGTGGGAAATTATGCGCGCCGATGGTGAAGGTCGAAGGATCACTTCCAGCCAGCGCCGTGGCTTCTCGACCTTCCGAATTGATGACCGAACTGATACTCAGTTGCGTTGGAGTCGCACATCAGCTCTGGGACGGATGTCGGCGAAAGACGGCGGAGAGCGGGAGGCTTTGGCCGCCGCAGAGCGAGCTGCCCGCGAAGCGCTCAACGGACACGACAGCCCTGCGCTGAACGAGTTGGTTAAACAAGTCCAGGACCACGCCAACGAGATTGGAGGAAGCGACTTCAAGGCCATTCGTGCTGGACTTGATGCCTCACGCTCCGGGATGGGAGCCAACCTAGCTCTCTACGAAGCTGTGGTTCCGCTCATGGCCTACGGTCTCGGTAGCCGCCGACTAGTGAGCTTGGCCGTACAGCAGATGGCGGCGGGTGAACGTGCAATCGCGGTGATCGACGAGTTGGAGAGCGGCCTCGAACCACACCGCGCTGTTCGGCTGCTCAACTACCTCAACAAAAATCCGTACTCTCAGGTCTTCGTGACCACACACTCTCCAGTGGTGGTCGAACAAGCTCCCATCGAGAGCCTATCTATAGTGCAGGCATCGAATGGTGCAGTGAAGATTACCCCGCTCGGCGGGGCGGGTGAAGTAATGCAGGCTCTCCGGCGAGCGGTTCCCTCTTCACTACTAGCACGCAAAGTGGTCATCGGCGAGGGGAAGACTGAACATGGTGTCTTGATGGCTTGCTTCGATATGTGGGACCAGCAACGCGTCACAAGGGGACTTGCGAATTCAGCCGGCGAGGGCTTAGCCATTCAGGACGGCAACGGCGGCGAAAAGGCTGCTAACCGGGCCGAGGCGATGGCTCCACTCGGGTGTTCGGTGCTGGCTCTGATTGACAACGATGTACGAACAGCCGACTCTCATGTGCTCAAAGCCCAGCAAGCAGGCGCAACCATTATCCGTTGGGAAGATGGCCACTGCATCGAATCGCAGATCTGCTCCCAGCTCGATGCGGATGAACTTCAAGCCTTTATCTCACTCGGTGTGGAACATCGGGGGGCTGAAAGCACGGTGCTTGACGACATCAACAGCCGGGGGAAGGTGCAAGTCAGGAACCTAACGGTCTTGGACTGGCTCGAGACATACGGGATCAAGGATGCTCGCTACGTTGTAGCTCTCGCGGCGATCAAACGAGGCTGGTTTAAGGACGTCGATGCCGGACGCGCACTGGGAGAATGGGTGTTAGCACGGTCCACCTCCCCGAACCTCACAGCCGTATTCACAAGGCTCAACCAGATCAAGACGTTCGTGTACGGGACTCCAGCTTTAGCTGCTGCCGCAGAACCTTGTGACACAAATGGGTAGTGACGAACTGGGCAGGTTGGCTGCCGAGGTCATTGCCGCAGCTCCATGCTCTTTAGAGATGCCCGCCGGAACCGGCAAAACCGAGCTTCTGGCAGCTTGCGTCGCCACGGCAGGAGGGAAAGGGCAGCGGTCACTCGTCTTGACCCACACCAACGCCGGTGTTGACGCCATACGTAAGCGATTGCGGCGCTTCGGCGTCCCATTGAACGCAGCGCGAGTCGAGACAGTCACCAGCTGGGCGTTCACGCTCTCAAGGTCGTATCCAGGACTTGCTGGTATTGATGTGCCTGAAGTCCCTAACTGGGACGACTCAGGGGCATACGTCAATGGTGCAGCCGTAGTTGCTCAGGCAGCAGCGGTTCGCAAGGTTCACGCAGTGAGCTTCGACTATCTCTTTGTGGACGAGTACCAGGACTGCACGATCGACCAACACGAATTAGTAGTCGCAATCTCCCAGGCCGTGCCTCGAACTGTGATCTTGGGCGATCGTCTCCAAGCCATCTTTGGGTTCGATAAGAAACACCCTCTGATGGACTGGGATGCTCATGTATTGCCTCACTTCGCACCGAAGCTTGTGCCGCACGTTCCGCAGCGCTGGCGCGACCACAACGTTGCGCTCGGGCAATGGCTACTTGATACTCGGCCGTCCTTGGTCGACGGAGGATCGTTCGACTTTTCGGCGCACTCCGTCGACGGGCTTGAGTGGCGCCAGAGTGACTGCAGAACTGCTGTGCAGGCGGTTAACAAGGCAGCGCATGGTCTATCGAACAACCGTGAGTCGGTTGTTCTGCTGGACAAGTTGCCGCCACAAGTTGCGAACCATGCAAGTCGTCTCGGTGGTTCGTATGCCGTGATGGAAGACATGGCCGGGCGTTTCATGGCCAATCATCTTGCTAACCTTCCGGCTGAAAACGGGCTTCTCGCTTCGTGGCTCGTTGACGTGGCCAAGAGCTGTTTTGTCGGTCTATCTGGTCTAGATAAAACAGTGAAGGGGCGGCTTGAGCGGGGGCGACTGGTGTCAGATCTGAAGCGCAAGGGACTGACCTCGGTGCAGACTGCTCTTGACTGTCTAGTAACGAATCCGACGTACGGCCAGCTGTGTATGTCGGCTGCCGCGATCCGAGCAGTAGCGGGAGCGACTCTTTACCGACAAGAAGCCTGGGATGATACGTTCCGTGCAGTCGAGAGGAGCATTGAGGAAGGAACCTCTCCGCAGGAAGGCCTGGCGATCATCCGAGACCGGCTACGTCACGGCGGGCGAGGCAATCGAAAGCGCGTCGCTTCCAGGACTCTGTTGGTGAAGGGTCTGGAATTCGACCACGTCATCATCGCGAACGTCCAGAACTTCACCGATCCCAGACAGCTCTATGTAGCACTCAGCAGAGCCAGGAAGTCGGTCAACGTGATTGGCAGCAACCCCAGGCTCCAGCTCAAATACGAGTAGCCGTCCGTGGCGGGCCGTTCTTCACTGTTTGGCGCTACCGGTGGAAGTCAGCGAGCAACCTGGTTTATAGATGACTGCGAGACGACATGGCCTGGGCCGCCTCGGTCATGTCGGCGGCATTCCCAATCAGTCCAGGCCTCGGAAAGTCTATGAGTTTCGATATGATGCTGCTATGCCGCGCGCCTATGGTTTCCGGGTCTTCATCGTCGAAGCGTACTCGAATCGTAAGAAGGATCAGACCCCACTCGACTGTTCGTCGTCTTCTAGTGTTCGCAACGAGACGTTGGAACTAATCGAGCGATTGCACGCCAAAGGCACCATGCGGTTCCCTCCGCGAGCGCCCAAGGACGGCGAGCCGGACAAACCAACTCAGACTGCAACGATGTCAGCGCCGGTCGTCGTCAACCAGGAAGTGATTCATCTCGAGATCGCGACCGGAGAGACCGGAAGTCACGGCTTCGCCACGCACCCGGTCGAACCGGCTATGAACATCGCGGACAGGTCAGCAGAGCGGCCGTACCTGATCACACTTGTGTTCTCGCCACAGACCGCAAACCGCTTTGTCATCGTGGCCCAAACCGCGCACCGACGCGATGGACTCCGGAGGTTCCTGTCGATGCTCACTCAAGAGGGCATCGTATGGAAAAATGAGCGCCGTGTTGCTCAGGAGGTCCTTCGTGAAGCAGCCAAGACTGCACGCCACCCACTGCCAACGAGGCGGCCAGAGTCTCGTCTCTTGTTCGATGCGAACCAGGCCTCTGACAACGCATTCCTTGACGAGATTCTTCAGGGCGCAAAGTCTGCGTCAGCCACGTTCACGAGCAGGCTTGGATCGAACCGCGGAGGGGAGCCCGACCGCGTCGGCAGGACACTCAAGATCAGTCTTGTAGACGACAAGCAACGCGAGATCGCACCGCAGGTTGGGCGCACTTGGATGGGGCGCAAGAGGCGCGGAGACGCTACGAGCACTAAAGAGGGAGTGTCGGAGGTCTCTGCTTTGCTTGAGTCGGAGAACCTTCTAGACGAGCACGAAGGAGATCGCTATGACGAGGTGTCGCTCAGCATCCGAAGTGCTTCCAACGAGACTACAACGATCGCAGTTGACACCCTGCGGGACGTGTTCACCTACCCAGTTTCAGATGGATCACCTGGCATTAAGTTCTACTACGAGCAGGTTGCAGCACGACTGCACACGATCGCTATGCAGGATGGACTCCATCTCAATCCGATCGATCCGGATGAGGTTGAAGAGTGTCTGCGCGTTTTGATCCCAGACCGCTGATCAACGGACTACTCGATGGCTTGCGCATGCGTCGCGCGGACGTCGGTAGCGAGACAAGCGATGTGTGGTCGCGAATCTTGCTCTTCGGGATTCCTGGGGTCGTTCTCGTTGGGATGATCGTTTTTCAGGTAGAACTGAAGCACGCGGACCAGCTTCTCGCAGGGGCTGCGCTGCTCTCTGCGGCGCTGATCGGAGCGTTCGCTCAGATAGTCTCCTGGCGCGAACGCATCCTCCACCGGAACCGAGAGGTTGAACGCGTAAAAGTTCGCGCTCTCAATGAGGCAGGTGCTCATGTGCTCGTCTCCTTGGTCATGTCAGTGATCGTTACTGCTGCTGTTTTCGTGCTTGCAAACGTTGAGGTGACGGCCTCCTCACGGCTGTACATGAGGGTCATCTGCTGGGTACTGAGTGGAGCTAGCGCTGGTGCGTTTGCTTACGTTGCGCTTTCTCTCGTAATCGTCGCGAATCTCCTCTGGGATGCGTTCAAGCGTGAAGAGCAGGACATCGCAGAGGACAACTCCCCGCAGTACCCCTCCCGTGAGTAGTACATAAGTCGCAGGCCGTCCGTACCCGTCCGGCGTGGCTCGGGTGCTCCGTCTATCAAATACCTTTTGTGTAGCGCCACACAGTGCTCCGGTGCTTGTCGAACCGCTCGGCGATGGAGCGGACGTTCTCACCGCTGGGCTCCGCGGTTCTAATAGCATCTAGTTCTTCGGCGTGGGAGGCGTTCCAGGCGGTCTGTTTGGCTCTGTGACGACCTCTGAGTCGTCCTCCCGCGGGGACGTGGCGCCGTCGCGGATACCCAGCTTTGCATAGTTCCGCACCGTTTCTAGCCGATCGAACCGCTGCAGCACGTTTGCTTTGAGTCTAGTGGGGGAGCACTTTCTCTTCCTACGTGATGACTGTGCCGCGGCTCAGAGCCCAAAGGCCTCCGCGTAGCCGACCATGCCTGCCGGGATCGGTTCATCACTCAGCGCCAGGACCATGACGGCGTCATCCGGGGCATCAACCGGAACGGTCACGCCGTGGTCACTGGCTCGCTGGAAGCCGAATCTGGGGTAGTACTCCGGGTGCCCGACCACCACCACGGTGTTTTCACCGGCAGCCCGGGCTGCTTCCAGAACAGCCTCCACAAGCTGCGTGCCCACACCCTGACGCTGAAACTTCTCCAAGACGCTCACGGGCGCCAGCGCCAGTGCAGGTTGGCCATCAACGGTGCAGCGGGTCATCAGGACATGTCCGATGACGCTCTCGGAAGCCTCTGCCACCAGGGAGAACTCCGGAAGCCACGCGGCATCGGCACGCAATGCCGTCACCAAATCAGCCTCCTCCGCGGTGGGAAAAGCTGACAAAAGAACGGTGCGCACGGCGTCGGCGTCCTCCGCTGATTCTTGCCGAACCTGAATCTGTTGCTGCGCCATGGCCTAGCACTTTCTGTCTGGGCGGACCGGATTGTGACCGACGAACCGCCTTGTGGCTTGCCCTGAACCCCTAAGCATTGTTAGATACGCCACAATGAAGACGCTCGCTGGTTGGGGCGAGTCACTATCTTGCACCGGCCGCAGAGGCTGGAGCGGCAATGAAACTAAATGTTCTCGGAAGGACCTTCCATGACTGACAGATCTGGACTGCAGCCGTGGGGGAGGTCTCCAATTCCCAGACGGCGGGTGCTGGCAAGCGTCATGGGCTTGGGCACACTGAGTGCACTGACCGCCTGCTCCACCACGGCGGGGTTCGACGTCGACACCAGCGCCCCGCCCACCACCGGTGGTTCCCTGCGCGTGGGGCTGACCGGCGGCTCCTCCGCTGACACCTTGGACGCCCACATCCCCGTCAACTCCGGTGACGCAGCGCGCGTGATCAACCTCTACGAACCTCTGGTGGAGCGCGACGACGATTACCAGATCGCCTACCGCTTGGCCGAGTCCCTGGAGCCCGACGACGACGGCGCTGTGTGGACCCTCCGTCTGCGCGAAAATCTGAAGTTCTCCGACGGCTCTGATCTGACGGCAGATGACGTGGTGTTCACCTTCGAGCGGGTCACAGATCCGGCGGACCCCAAGACGAATGCCTCCAACCTCTCCACCTTTGACCGGGCGGAAGCGGTGGATGACCGGACCGTCAGGATTTACCTGAGCGCGCCGAATGCCATCTTGGATGACTCCTTGGCCCAGTACTCCATGGGTGTGGTGCCCCGGGGTTATGACCCGGCCAACCCGATCGGCGCCGGCCCGTTCAAGCTCAAGAGTTTCACAGCGGGGCTATCCACGGCGCTGGAACGCAACCCGCACTACTGGGGCCAGTCGCCTCATCTGGATGAAGTGGAGCTGTTGAACTTCAATGACACGGATGCTCTCATCAACGCGCTGCTCTCCAGCCAGGTGGATTGCGTGGGCCAGATCCCGCTGTCCTTGGTGGACGTTCTGAACTCGGATGAACGCATGGCGGTGCTGAACTCCCCAACGGGAATGTGGCTGCCGTTCACCATGCGCGTTGACGTGGCGCCGTTCGACGACGTTCGGGTGCGCCAAGCCTTTCGCCTTGCCGTGGACCGTGAGCAGATGATCGAGCAGGTGCTTTCCGGCAACGGGGAACTGGGAAATGACATGTTTTCTCCGTTTGATCCGTTCTACCCGCAGGAGCTTTCGCAGCGGGAGCAGGACATTGCTCAAGCCAAGGAACTGCTGGCTCAGGCAGGCCACCCGGACGGTCTGACGGTGGAACTGGTCACCGCACCCATCCAGTCCGGTGTGGTGGAAGCGGCACAGGTGTTTGCCGAACAGGCCAGGGAAGCCGGGATCACGGTGAATATCCGCAGGGTGGACACCACCACCTTCTTTGGCGAACAGTATCTGCAGTGGAGCTTTGCCCAGAGTTTCTGGTACACCCGCAACTTCATCCCGCAGGCCCGCAACTGCGCCACGGCAGATGCGCCATTCAATGAAACCGCCTGGGTGGATGAGGAGTTCACCGCTCTGGTCGATCAGGCCCAGGAGGAACTGGATGCCGACCTCCGGGGGGATTTTATTCAACAGGCACAGGAAATGCTCTACGACCGTGGCGGGTACATCATTTGGGGTTTTGCCAACCAGGTGGATGCCTACCAGCGCTATGTCCTGGGACTTGAAGAGAACTCCACGGGGCTGCCGCTGTCCGGCTACACGTTCCGCCGGGTGTGGTTGGGGGAAGTGTTATGATTGCCAAACTGGTTCTCAAACGCCTTCTGGTCAGTGTGTTCATCCTGTTGGCCGTATCTGTGGTGGTTTTTGCCGCCACCTTGCTACTGCCCGGTGATCCCGCGCGGGCCATCCTGGGCCAGCAGGCCACTGAGGAACGTATTGCGGCCCTCCAGGCGGAGATGAACCTGGACCGCTCCCCGGTGGAACGGTACTTCCTGTGGCTGGGCGGTTTGTTCACCGGAAACTTTGGGACGTCCACGTCCACGGGCGGACCGGTGGCGGAATTGCTGGGGGATCGCTTGAGTGCGTCCCTGGTGCTCATGATCTGCGCGGCCTTGGTTGCGGTGCCGGTGGGCCTTGCCATCGGAATCTTCTCTGCCTTGCATCGCGGAAAACGTGCCGATCAAGCCGTCACCTGGACCACCTTGGCACTGGCTGCACTGCCGGAGTTCGTGATCGGCATTGCCCTGGTCACGCTGTTCGCCACCTCCGCGTTCCGCATTCTGCCGGCCGTGACCATGAGCCCACCTGGGCAGCAGGTGTGGCAACTGCCAACCCAACTGATCCTGCCCACCGTGACCCTGGCGCTCGTGGTGATCCCGTACATCATCCGCATGATGCGGGCCACCATGGCGGAGGTGATGGATTCAGGATTTGTTGAAATGGCCAGATTGAAAGGTGTGCCCGAACGCCGGGTGATTCTGCGTCACGCATTACCGCACGCCATCGGTCCGGTGGCCCAAGTGGTGGCCATTCAGCTGGCGTGGTTGGCCGGCGGCGTCGTTGTGGTGGAGTACCTGTTCCGCTATCCGGGCATTGGTCAGGCACTCATTGACGCCGTGACCTACCGGGACGTGCAGGTGGTGCAGGCCATCTCCATCATCATTGCGGCGGTCTACGTTGTGGTGAATCTGCTGGCGGACATCGTGGGCATTCTGGCCAACCCCAAGCTCAGGAGCGCGGCATGAGCAGCACGCAAGCCACCGTCACCCGCCCTTCCTCTTTGCTGCGCCGCGTGTGGGCTCAGAAACAGGGCAAGGTGGGCGCGGTTCTCACCGCCGTGATCGTACTGCTGGCCCTGTGTGGACCGCTGCTGGCACCGGTGATCACCGGGTATGGCCCCACGGAGTTTGTGGGGCGGCCGTTCCAAGCCGAGGGGTTGTTCGGCACGGACAACCTGGGCCGTTCCGTGGCCTCCCGCTTCCTGGCCGGTGGCCTGCTCCTGTTGGCCTACTCGCTGCTGGCCACAGCCCTTGGCATGGTGGTCGGTTGCATTGTGGGGATGATCGCCGGATACGCCGGTGGCAAGACGGATTCCGTGCTCATGCGCCTCAACGACGTCGTCTTGGCCTTCCCGCAGCTGGTGTTGGCCCTGCTGGCCATTGTGGTGTTGGGCCCTGCCGGGTGGGTTCTGGTCACAGTGATCGGGCTGACTCACGCCCCGCGCATTGCCCGGGTGGCCCGAGCGGCCACGCTGGGTGTGGTCAACGAGGATTACGTCCGGGCCGCTGAAATGTATGCAGTGCCGCGAACCCGTATTCTGGCGCGCGAAATTTTCCCCAACATCACCGGTCCCCTCAGTGTGGAGGCCGGCCTGCGCCTGACGTATTCCATTGGGGCCATTGCCTCCCTGTCCTTCCTGGGATTGGGCATGCAGCCGCCCACCGCGGACTGGGGTCTGATGATCAACGAAAACCGCATTGCCCTGAGCATCCAGCCCTGGGGTGTGCTGTTGCCGGTGATCGCCATAGCCATTTTGACGGTGGGCACCAACCTCCTGGCAGATGCCATTGCCAGAGCCACCGCATCAACCACCGTGGAGTCCGCATGAGCCCCGCCGCCGCTACCTCCGCACCCTGGGCCACGACGACGACGCCCCACCTTGCCCTACGCATGGATGACTTGCGGGTGGCCACCGTAGGTGGGACAGAAATCTTGCATGGCGTGAATCTGCAACTGCGCCGCGGAGAAATCCTGGGGCTGGTGGGGGAGTCCGGATCGGGCAAAACCACTGCTGGATTGGCCTGTCTGGGACATTTCCGGGCTGGGCTGCGCTACACCTCCGGAAAGATCACGGTGCTGACGGACCGAGCCCAGGAACTGGCTGCCTCTGCCACACCCCGAGCGGATGAAGACTCCAAGCAGCGTCATGCAGCAGCGGATGCGATGTCGGAGATTGAGATCACCGCCCTGGGGCAGGAGCAACTGCGTGCCCTACGGGGAACCCGCGTGGCCTACATTCCGCAGGATCCTGCGTTGAGTTTGAATCCGGCCATGAGGGTGGGCGAGCAGATCCGGGAAGTCTTGGACATCCACGGCTTTGGGGCGTCCTCTGCAGACCGCGCTCACCGGGTGAGCCAAGTGCTGGAGGACGTTGGACTGCCGAGCACGGCGGCCTACCAGCGGCGGTGGCCCCATGAGCTTTCCGGAGGTCAGCAGCAACGGATCGGCATTGCCATGGCTTTTGCCATGACTCCGGAGGTGCTGATCCTGGACGAGCCCACCACCGGTTTGGACGTGTCCACTCAATCCCACGTGCTGGAGACCATCCGTGCCATGACCAGTCAGCATGACGTGGCCAGCCTCTACATCACTCACGATCTTGCAGTGGTGGCGGAACTGGCGGACCGGGTGGCTGTGATGTTGCGCGGTGACGTGGTGGAGGAAGGCTCCGTGCAGGCAGTCCTGACTCAGCCCCAACACCCCTACACCCGGAAGCTGTTGGACGCCGTGCCAGACCTGGCGGGCCGCAAACAGCTTGCGCACACCGGGCAGATGCCCGTGGTGGACGGGGTAGACCCACAGCTGGACACTGCGCGTGGCGCCCAGCTGTCCGGGACGGTGGCGGGTGAGTCGCCGTCGTCGTCTGTGGGAGGTGGTGCTCCGTCACCGCTGCTGCGCGTCACGGACCTGAAGAAGTCCTACGGGCAGAACACCATTTTGCAAGGTGTGAATTTCACGCTGGAACCTGGGCAGTCAACCATGGTGCTGGGAGAATCCGGGTCCGGTAAAACCACACTGTCACGGTGCGTGGCCGGTTTGATTGAGGACTACCAGGGCAGTGTTGCCTTGCGGGGCCATGAGTTGGCTGCCTCCACCCGTAAGCGCACCAATGATCAGCGCCAGGCCGTGCAGTATGTGTTCCAGTCCCCGTACTCATCCCTGAATCCGCGCCGCAGCATTGGGCAGTCCCTGACCGTGCCGCTGGAGATGAGTGGCAAACTGCCCGCGCGGGAGCGGCGTGGTGCGGTGGAGGAGGCACTGGACGCGGTGCGGCTGGGTCGCAGTTTTTATGATCGTCGGCCGGGGGATCTCTCCGGTGGTGAACGCCAGCGTGCTGCCGTGGCCCGTGCACTGGTCAACGCACCTGACGTGCTGGTCTGTGATGAAATCACCTCAGCGTTGGATGTTTCCGTGCAGGCATCCATTGTGGCGCTGCTGAATCAGTTGCGGGAGGAACGCGGTCTGGCGTTGTTGTTCGTCACGCACAACATCACGCTGGCGCGGCACATTGCGGATCACATCCTGGTGCTGAATCAAGGAGTGATCGTGGACTCCGGGCCGGTGGATCAGGTCTTGGAGGCCCCCACCCACGAGTACACCCAAAGGTTGTTGGCGGACGTTCCCACGTTGTGAGCGCTTTGAACGGGGTCGGTGCCGTTGGGTGCCATGGGTTGCTTGAGTCGTATTAGATCTCATCAAGTTATCCATTCGTGAGAAAAATATTCTCACGAGGACTGCCATTTAGGCCGCAAAACGAGCTTGTGTTGTCTGACCCCCATGAAAGTCTGAAGTCATGGACGGTCAAATCAGTGGAGAGTTCGGTGAGGAAGCTGCACAACGTGCGGCTCGCGCCTCTGCTGACATGCCGAGTGAAACCCATGACCTGACCTTCTTGGAAGGGGTTACGGCGGCAGGGATCGTAGGGGAAATTCAACGGAATGCTGAAGCGGAATCAGCTGCCCGTGGATTTTTACTGCGCAATGTTGCGCGTCTCTATGCCGTCGCTCTGAAATCTCGCGGTGCGCAGGCCCGTGAATTGATGTTGAAAACAACTCCGTGGACATTGGGGGAATCGTCGCGCGTACATTCCGCTCATGTTGCCTCAGCTTTGGCCGAAAGCTCTCAGAAGAGTGTGCTCCGTGATGTTGCTGCAGAGGTTGGTGTTGCCCTGATGCTTCCGGCAGGCACCGCCCGCGCACTGGTTGAACAAGCGCTGGTGCTCGCTGGAGACCTTCCGGATGTGTTGACGGGCTTGGAACGTGGGGAGATCACGTGGTCCAAGGCCAGTTTGGTCCTGAAAGAGTGGCGCGCATTGGTGGAGCAGGTGCCCACCACCGAGCGCCATGATCAGTTGATGCAACAGGCTGTCCTGGTCGGCGGAGAATTGCCCATGGACTGCACGGAGGTAGAGGTTGAAACCAAGGCAGCAAAACTGGTCAAGGAGATGATCGTCCGTGCGCCACACGTGACAGCGAGTCAGTTGGGGGCGTTTGCGCGGCGGCGTCGTGCACGCATGGGGGCTGCGGCCCATCAGCGGGCGTGTGCCGTGGCCCTTAAACAGCGGGATGTCTGGATGTCCCCGGAGGATGATGGCCTGGCCAGGCTCACAGCAGTTCTGGATGCCGCCACCGCCACCGCAGTGGTCTCGCGTGTCAATGCTCTGGCCCAAACCCTGGATGATCCCCAAAGATGCACTGGTGAAAAGCGAGCCGAAGTCTTGGGTGACCTCCTGATGGATGGCGAACTTCCTGAAGGGT
The DNA here is from genome assembly GCF_030538595.1 of Kocuria sp. Taxonomy (GTDB): domain Bacteria; phylum Actinomycetota; class Actinomycetes; order Actinomycetales; family Micrococcaceae; genus Kocuria. Next base: position 8,298 of record NZ_JAUNTS010000016.1, on the reverse strand, counting down.
CCCGGATTCCGCGAGGTATCAGGGGGCAAGTTTCGATCACCGTGCCCGCCATAGAACTGGTTGCTCACGATCCTCAACTTGCACCTGCCTTGTCCGCTGCCGTTGGTTCTGCGGCAGCGGACCCCGCATACGGCGACCTGGCTGACCATCCGGCACCTGTTGCCCCGGCGTGCGGGGGCTCTAAGAGGCGTGATGAGGTAATCATGTCCCGGGCATCAATCACAGCCGATGTCCCGGATGGTCAGAGCGCAGCAAACCTTGTGGGATACGGGCCCATTTCTACGGTGGATGCGTTGCGGATCGCGGCTGGTGCTGGATCTTGGCGGCGATTGCTGACCCACCCGGACTCAGGGGTGGTCACAGAATACGGGCGGTCCACCTATCGTGTGCCTGCCGGCTTGCGCAGTCTGCTGGCTGTTCGGGATGAAACCTGCAGATTCCCGGGGTGCCGGCGCCAGGCCACCAACTGCGACCTTGACCACACAGTTGCTTGGGAGAACGGTGGCACCACGGATCTCCAGAATCTGGGCCATTTGTGCAGGCACCATCACCGCATCAAACACGACCCAGACGCAGCACTCGGTACCTGGATAGTTCACGCAGTAGTTGATTCAGCTGCTCCACCGGGGACGGGTGTGCTGGAGTGGAAATCGCCAACGGGGGTGGTGCGCCGAACTGTTCCAGGATCGCCAACTCCTGCCACCACTCGATGGCTGGTGGGCGCAGGCAACGGTGACCATGAACCGTGCGCGGAGCCACCAAGCCAGGATGATCCCCCGCCCTTCTGAGACTGCGCGGCGAATCATGGCTGGTGTCGGCGGCTCACCTACGTCCGAACTTCCGCTTGCGTTCCTGATTGGCAGCCACAGGATCAAAGTTCTGCAGGCGCTCGCGCATCTTGCGGAGGAAGATCCCAAAGGTCACGAACATGAGCACCACCAGCAACACCCACCGGGTGGAGATCAGCACGGAAGACAACGCCACCAGGGCTGCGTTGGTGGGAGTGGCCACGGCGGCATCCACCACGGCACTCCCCACCAGGCTCACAGCCAGGAACAGTCCCGTGGCCACCAACCCACTGATGCGCTCATAGCCGCGCTTGGCATAGATCACCAGGAACAGGCCCCACCCCACGGCCATGACCAGCGGTGCCAGCAGGCCTGTGGTCCAGTGGACGGAGGCGTAGAGCTGGGCGCCGTCGTCGCCAATGATCCGGGCGAATTCCGCCATCCATTCCTGGCTGTATCCGGTGACCTGAAGCTCCGGGACGCCGTGGCCATCTGCCACCAAAGCTGCGAACTCGGGCAGGATCAGGACGTTGACGTAGAACATGAGCAGGGCCCCAATGATCATGATCACGGCAATCAGGATCCCGGGTTGGCGTTTGGTCTTGGTGGGTTCGGGAGCGGGGAGCTCCGTGCTGCGTGGGGACGCAGCGGGGCTCGGGGCACTCCGCAGATCGCGGCTGCCGACCGGTGCCTCACCGGCCTTCACCCCGTATTTTTTGATCTTCTGCGCACGCGTCAAACCCATGGCTCCATTATGGGTGGTCGGCCAGGTGACGGGGCGCCCAAGACGCAACCGAGTAAGCTGGGTCACATCCCGAACGGGACTCTGCCGGGCGGGACCGGGCGAGCAACGGGGCTCGCACGTGATGCTTTGGAGGTGCACCGTGGAGTTGTCGATCGGCCTCCCGGAGGGACTGCTTCTGCGGCTCTCCCAGGGGGAACTCACCCTGTACGAAGACGATTGGAAGACCGTCCGCCGTCACATTGACTTGTCCGTCTTGCACGGTGCGCAGATTTCGGATGTCACCTGGTCACACAAACTCTTGGCAGCCGTGGTGGCAGTTCCGGAACGCAACCAACTCTTCCGGTGGGATGCCTACACCAACGCACTGGTGGAGTTCGCCGGAACCGGAGAATCGGGACGGCGGGACGGCAAGGTTGCCCACGCCAAGTTCGCGGGGACCTGCGGGACCGTGGAGGATTCCAACGGCCGCGTTTGGCTGGTGGACCGGGATTCCTCTTCCCTGCGTTACCTCACTTTTGACACAGACAAGGTCGACGGCGATCCTCACGTGGTCACGGTGATCGGCAAGCACGGTTCAGGGTTCCAGGACGGGGAGGCGGAACACGCCAAGTTACTGGCACCGGAATCGGTCAACATTCTCTACGACGGCTCCGTGGTGATTGCAGATACGGGAAATCAAGCCATCAGGGTGCTGGACCAGGAATCCATGGAGGTGCGCACCGTGGCGGGGGGCCCAGAGCTCACGGAGGACCAGATCGACTTTGAGGACGGAATCCGCCTGGAACGTCCCTACCTGGTGGAAGTGGCCGACGGCGAGTTGTGGGCGGTGGATGACAACGGACGCCATCACGTGGAGGTGGCCCCCGTGTGATGTCTGCGGGCCCACGTAAACTGCGGGGATCATGGATTTCCTCACGGACAACCCCCTGCTTTCAGTGGCCGCTGCATCCCCTCGAATGGATCAGACCGGTCCATCAACCGTGTCCGCAGATCCAGCCGCTTTGCTGGAAGGACTCAACGAACCCCAGCGTCAGGCGGTTGAGCACGCGGGGTCACCGCTGCTGATCGTGGCTGGTGCAGGCTCCGGCAAAACCCGTGTGCTCACCCACCGCATTGCCTACCTGCTGGCAACGGGCCGCGCTCACCCCGGGGAAATCCTGGCGATCACCTTCACCAACAAAGCTGCGGCGGAAATGCGCGAACGCGTGGTGGAGCTGGTTGGTTCACAAGCAAAGTCCATGAGCATCTCCACCTTCCACTCGTTCTGCGTGCGGGTTCTGCGGCGGGAAGCCACCTCCATCGGGCTGAAATCCACGTTCTCCATCTATGACTCGGCTGACTCCTTGCGCGTGATCACAGCTGTTGCCAAACAGCAGGAGTTAGACCCCAAAAGGTTTGCCCCCAAGGCCATTCAGCACGCCATCTCAGGGTTGAAGAATGAGCTCATTGATGATGAAACGTATCTGAACCGAGCCTCCGGCACGGACCCGTGGGAGTCCGCTGTGGCTGCGGTGTACCGCGGGTACACGGAACGCTTGCGGGCCGCCAACGCCCTTGATTTTGATGACCTCATTGCCCAGACCGTCCACATGCTCCGGGCCTTCCCCGGAATCGCCCAGTACTACCGTCGCCGCTACCGCCATGTGCTGATTGACGAATACCAGGACACCAACCACGCCCAGTACGCACTGGTCAAGGAGATTGTGGGTGGCGCTACCGCTGAGGATCACGGCACAGCTGCGTCGGCACCGGGAGAGCTCACCGTGGTGGGTGACTCCGATCAGTCCATTTATGCCTTCCGCGGGGCGGACATCCGCAACATCGTGGATTTTGAGAAGGACTATCCCAATGCCCGCACGGTGCTGCTGGAGCAGAACTACCGCTCCACCCAAACCATTCTGACTGCGGCCAACGCCGTGATAGCCAAGAACTCCGGGCGTCAGGACAAGCGTCTGTGGACTTCTTCCGGGGACGGTGCCCAGATTGTGGGTTACGCGGCAGAATCCGCCCATGAAGAAGCTCGCTGGATTGTGGAGGAGATTGACCGACTCCAGGACGAACACCAGGTGAAGCCGGGTGACATTGCGGTGTTCTACCGCACCAACGCGCAGTCACGTTCCCTGGAGGAAATCTTGATGCGCGTGGGCCTGCCCTACCGCGTGGTGGGTGGCACCAGGTTTTATGAGCGCAAGGAAATCAAGGATGCCCTGGCCTACCTGCGGACCCTGATCAACCCGGATGATGAAGTCACGGTGCGCCGCATTCTCAATGAACCCAAACGGGGAATTGGGGACCGCGCGCAGGGTGCTGTCAGCGCGCTGGCAGACCGTGAACGGATTTCCTTCATGGCGGCACTGCGTCGCGCTGATGAGGCTCCGGGCATGGCAACACGTTCGGTGAACGCGGTCAAGGGTTTTGTTCAGCTGGTGGATGACCTCACCACGGTGGCGGAGGGCAACCGCCCGGCGGCGGTCTTGGAAGCCGTCTTGGAGCAGACCGGCTACCTGGAGGCACTGCGCACCTCGGATGATCCGCAGGATGAATCGCGCGTGGAAAACCTGGCCGAATTGGTGGCCGTGGTCCGCGAATACGAACGTGAAAATCCCAATGCCGGTCTGCCGGAGTTCCTGGAACACGTGGCACTGGTGGCAGACGCGGATCAAATTCCGGACCCGTCTCAGGACCCGGAGAACGCGGGCATGGTCACCTTGATGACGCTCCACACCGCCAAGGGCCTGGAATTTCCCGTGGTGTTCCTGACCGGCATGGAGCACGGGATCTTCCCCCACCAACGCTCCATGACCGATGACAAGGAGATGCAGGAAGAACGGCGGCTTGCCTACGTGGGGATCACCCGTGCTCGGCAACGGCTGTATCTGACCCGTGCAGAGATGCGCCAGCAGTGGGGACAGTCCCAGTACAACCCGCCCAGTCCATTCCTGGAGGAGATTCCCAGCCCACTGGTGCACTGGGAACGTGAGGGCTCTTCCGCACCCGGTGGGTGGGGTTCGGCATCCTACGGGGCAGGTGCTTTTGGTGGCTCTGGAACGTACGGCGGCGGTGGACGCCGTGGTGGCGAGTCCGGCTCCTGGTGGGGCGCCGGTGCCGCCAGTGGGGCTGCCGGGGGATTCCAGCGGATGGGTGCCGGTGGCAGGCAAAAGGCCGGCCGTATTGAACCTGAGCGTGAAGTGCTTGCCCTGACGGTGGGGGAGCAGGTGGATCACAAAACTTTTGGCCGTGGCACGGTCATCCAGTTGGAAGGCTCAGGGGACAAAGTGATTGCCAAGGTCCGCTTTGGCTCCGGGGCCGGTGCAGAGGAAAAACGGCTGCTGGTGCGCTCGGCACCGTTGTCCAAGGTGGCGGACTGATCCTTACAGGAACACCAACACCAGAGCTGTGGCGGGGGCTGTCCACCGCAGACGTCGCCCGGTGAGCAGGTGCACCGCACCCACCAGGAGGAAAGAAATCAGGGTGGTCACAAACAGCGGCCATCCACCGGTCACACTCTGGTAGGCGGCAGCCACCAGACCTACCAGCAGGCCACCCACGGGAATCTTGCTCAGCACCTGGGAGGACGTCAAAGACTCCGCCGCGGACTGGGTGGTGGCCAAAGCCAGTGCTGTCAGTACGGCAAATCCGCAGTGATAGGCCAAAAGTCCCACCGCGGCCACAATGCCTGTCATCCCATAGGTTCCGTAGAGTCCCTGCCACATTTGGACCGGTTGAAGCGTCCACTGCCCCACCAGCATGGGCGGAAGAATCACAGCGCACAGCACCGCGGCAACACCAAACCACAGGGCCGCAGCCACGTGCCGGTGGTCCTCCATCAACGACGGCGGTGGGCTGGCTCCCTCAAACACCTCAGCCCGGTGGGTGGCCCGTTCCAGTGCCCGATAGATACTGCGCGCGCCAGCCAACCAGATGCCACCCAGTACCACCCACGTGATGGTCTGCGGCCACAGGCTCCACAGACGTCCGGGGGGATCCAGGACATCGGGAACTCCCGCGACGGGAAGTTGGATGGCGGCCAGCACTGCGCAACCCAGCAGGGCCAGAAACAGTCGGGCGGAGGAGGCCTGGCGTCGTCGTCGGGGAGCAGCGTTTCGCCTACCCGCGGTGCGGCCCCGGGGAGCATTGATGCCATCCCGGCCCCGTTCCGGGGTGGGGTGTGCGTGCTGCTCCGCTGGTTGCATAAGGGACAGTCAACCAAGTTTTGGCCCATGCGTCTCACCAGTGTGCTGTCATGTCGGCTGCAGCTGATGTGGGCGAGCCCCGGTTGTGGCCAATAGTCCGTTAAGGTTGGCTATCGAGGAGTGCGTTTGTGATGCCCTGAAGTGTCACCTGAAGTGACGGCCGGGGAAGTCGGCTGTCACTGCACCCTTGAGAACACGGCCGCTGCCGGGTAGCGCAGCGGCCAACAAACTTCGACGAAGAAGGACTCTCACCCGTGGACCTGTTTGAATACCAGGCGCGCGATCTCTTCGAGAAGCACGGGGTTCCCGTGCTGCAGGGATACGTGGCCACCACCGCAGAAGAAGCCAAGGAAGCCGCAGAGAAGATTGGCGGCGTCACGGTCGTCAAGGCACAGGTCAAGGTGGGCGGCCGCGGTAAGGCCGGCGGCGTGAAGGTCGCCAAGACCGCTGATGAAGCGTACGAATACGCACAGCAGATCCTGGGTATGGACATCAAAGGCCACACCGTGCACCGCGTGATGATCGCCCAGGGTGCAGACATTGCCGAGGAGTACTACTTCTCCCTGCTGCTGGACCGTGCCAACCGTTCCTATCTGGCCATGTGCTCGGTGGAAGGCGGCATGGAGATCGAGCAGCTGGCCGTGGAGCGCCCGGAGGCGCTGGCCCGCGTTGAGGTGGACCCGAATGAGGGCATCACCGAAGAAAAGGCCCGCCAGATCGTCACCGAGGCCAAGTTCGATTCCGAGACGGCCGAGAAGGTTGTCCCCGTCCTGGTCAAGCTGGGCGAGGTCTACACCAAGGAAGACGCCACCCTGGTGGAGGTCAACCCGCTGGTCAAGACCGGAGACGGTCAGATCCTGGCGTTGGACGGCAAGGTCTCCCTGGATGAGAACGCCGACTTCCGCCAGCCCGATCACGCGGGTCTGGTGGACAAGGCTGCGGAGAACCCGCTGGAGGCCAAGGCCAAGGAAAAGGACCTCAACTACGTCAAGCTGGACGGTCAGGTTGGCATCATCGGCAACGGCGCCGGTCTTGTGATGTCCACCCTGGATGTGGTGGCTTACGCCGGTGAGGCCCACGGCGGCGTCAAGCCCGCCAACTTCCTGGACATTGGCGGCGGTGCCTCGGCTGAGGTCATGGCCGATGGTCTGGACGTGATCCTGGGTGATGAGGACGTCAAGTCCGTTTTTGTCAACGTGTTCGGCGGCATCACCGCCTGTGACGCGGTGGCCAACGGCATTGTGAAGGCTCTGGAGATCCTGGGCGACTCCGCCACCAAGCCCCTGGTGGTGCGCCTGGACGGCAACAACGTGGAGGAAGGCCGCCAGATCTTGGAGCAGGCCAACCACCCGCTGGTCACCTCCGTGGACACCATGGACGGTGGCGCGGACAAGGCAGCCGAACTGGCTGCCGCCGCCAACTGATCCCCGCCGGACTCACACAAGACAAAGTAGAGGAAACACTCATGTCCATCTTTTTGAACAAGGACTCCAAGGTCATCGTTCAGGGCATCACCGGCGGCGAGGGAACCAAGCACACCGCCCGGATGCTCGCAGCCGGCACCAATGTGCTGGGTGGCGTCAACGCCCGTAAGGCCGGCACCACCGTGGCGCACAAGGACCAGGACGGCAACGACGTTGAACTGCCCGTGTTCGGCTCCGTGACCGAAGCCGTTGAGGCCACCGGTGCGAATGCCTCGATCGTGTTCGTTCCGCCCAAGTTCTGCAAGGACGCCGTGATCGAAGCCATTGATGCCGAGGTCCCGCTGGTGGTTGTGATCACCGAAGGCATCCCGGTACAGGACTCCGCCGAGTTCTGGGCCTACTCCAAGGCCAAGACCGGTGCCGATGGCAAGCCGACTACCCGCATCATCGGCCCCAACTGCCCCGGCATCATCTCCCCGGAGGAGTCCCTGCTGGGCATCACCCCGGCCAACATCACAGGCAAGGGCAAACTGGGCCTGGTCTCCAAGTCCGGCACCCTGACTTACCAGATGATGTTCGAGCTGCGTGACCTGGGCTTCACCACCGCCATCGGAATCGGCGGCGACCCCGTGATCGGCACCACCCACATTGATGCTCTGGAAGCCTTTGAGGCTGACCCGGAGACCGAGGGCATTGTGATGATCGGTGAGATCGGTGGTGACGCTGAGGAGCGTGCCGCCGAGTACATCAAGGCCAACGTGACCAAGCCGGTGGCCGGTTACGTGGCTGGCTTCACCGCACCGGAGGGCAAGACCATGGGCCACGCCGGCGCCATTGTCTCCGGTTCCTCCGGGACCGCGCAGGCCAAGAAGGAGGCCCTGGAGGCTGCCGGTGTGAAGGTGGGCAAGACCCCCACCGAAACCGCTGAGCTCATGCGTGAACTGATGGCCGGCAAGTAACCCACTGGCCCACACCTCACTCACGACGACGCCGCCCCTCACCTTCCGCGCGGAAGGTGAGGGGCGCCGTCGTCGTAGGGAGTGTGAGTTCAAGCCGTGCGCAGTTTGATACCTCATCAGCGCTGATGAGGTAACAAACTGCGCACGGCTTGCACCACGGGTCCCCCAATGTAAGGACCATCCGACCCC
>NZ_JAUNTS010000023.1 GCF_030538595.1 Kocuria sp. | reverse complement strand
GGTGGGGCGCCGTCGTTGTCTGTGTTGACGTGCGTGTGTGGCAGCTCAGGAGTTCTGACCCGGCGCGGGAAGGTTGTCCTCCAAGCACTGCTGATAGGCCGTCTGGTTCTGGTCATCCATGTACTGAGAAATGCACTCCTGCACCGCAGGATCCTGGAACATGGTCCAAGCCATGCCGCCAATGACCACCCAGAAAATCAGGGCAATGGTTCCCAGAACCAAGCCGATGATGTTCAACACCAGGCCCGTGATTCCCAAGCCCTTGCGGGAACCCTGGACCTTACGCGCTTTGACCAGGGCCACAATGGCAAAGATCAGCCCCAGCAGCGCCAGCAGGACCGTGAGGCCCAGGAAGAACAGCACAATGCTGATGCTGCCCAACACCACGGCGGCAATGGCCAGGCCACGACCCGGCGTGACCGGTGGGGCCACGTAGGGCTGGTCGTAGGGGTTTTGGTTGTTGCTCGGCCCGTTGGCGGCTGCGTAATAGTCCACCTGACCTGGACCGTACGGATTGTGATTAGCAGCGCCGTACTGATTCTGCACACTCTGCGGACCAGACTGGGCGTTGTTCCACGACTGGGCATCGGTTTGTTGTGGCCCCGAGTTCCAGGGCTGGCCGCCCTGACCCCCCTGACCCTGTGGACCCGCTTGATACGGACCCTGCCCGTACTGGCTACCGCGTTCGGACTCCGGCACACGCACTCCGTAGCGTGGGGGTTCGGCAGAAGGATCGTAGACATTGCCCTTGGGGCCGCCGTCGCGGACCGGCTGTTCTCCCGCCACGTTGGGGTCAGCACCCTGACCGCCCTGCTCTGAGGTCCAGTTCGCATTGGGGTCGTTGTTGTTCTGGGGACGTTCGTAGCTCACCTGCTGGGCCCTCCCGGACGCGGTTGTTCTGAACAGCGACTTTTCGCACTTGCACGCTGGCAGTCTTCCCGCCCATGGTCCCACATGGCGGGGATGGTCCACTATCAGGTCAGACTTTCCGTCGGGCTGATGTGGGCGGCCCGCTGCAAGAAACAGGGCTGCTTCCGGCACCTTCTGCTGCGGATATCATTAATGTTCAACGACTCACCCAGCCTTGGGCAATCCCCCACCCGTGGCCGAGAAAAGGACCCTGATGCCCGCTCCGACACCTCCCCATAAAGGTCCGCGCGCTTGCATCGTCTCCGGAGGTGACGAGATCCGATTGCGCTCTTACGTGAATCACTCCATTTATGCGCGCACGCACGAACTCGATTACCGACTTGAGTGTGGCCTCGACCGTGGCATCACCAACAAATTTTTCTACAAAACATCCATTATTCGCAGAGTTTTGCCTCTCTATGACTGGATCATTTGGATAGATGATGACGCATACTTTACAGACTTCGATCGAGACAACCTCAACGAATTCATCGACCAGGCCGAGCGCGGCGATCACTTCATGGTCATTGCCAACGGGCCAACCGAGCCCAACGGATTCTGGTCCCGAATAAACACAGGTGTTGTAATTTTCCGCAACGACCCCCGGACGGAAAACCTCCTGGACCTCATGGAGTCCAGTGACCTCGTGGACGTTCGCGCTTGGTGGGATGAGGCGGAACACGGCGTCTTCACCAACGGTGATCAAGATCAGATGTTGTGGGCACTCGAAACCACGGGGCTCATGAATGGGGTCCGAATCGTGGATCACCGCGAATTAAACTCTCGTGGCCACTACTATGATTCAAGCCTTGACGACGCCTTCGTCATGCACTTCTGTGGACACTTTGACAAGCAGCTTGGAATCGTGCGCTTTGCCGACCGCTTCAACATTGGTCACGAACTTGTGCCAGTCGAATTACTTGATGAGTTTTCTGTGAAAACTCGCAGCCCTATGCCCCACAGTGAGTACTTGGCACGAGCAGCACGGATGGAAGTTGTTGGCCGCTCCAAGAAACGCCTCCGCCCGTGGTATCACCGATACAAGGCCTGGCAGCAGTCTCGCCAAGACCAAGCCGTGGCACATACCGAGGCTTCCGGCTAACCCACCGCAATGGCATCAGCCGCGGCGGCTTGAGCCATCCCGGCCCGCATTCGCTGTAGCTGTCGCCGTTCAGTAAAGGTCAAAGTCCGAGCTTCACCGGTCCTCACACATGGCGCAGGCGCCACACGGTGTACAACCAAGGACCCGTGGTTCAATCATCACGTGAAAGCATCAACACCGGTTCGGTCCAGTGCTCGACGTCTCCTCAGAGATGTTCTGACCAGCGACATCGCCCTGGGCTACGCCGCCATTGTCCTGGGTGTTTTTCTGTTCCTGCGGCTCTACGCCGGCGGGGTACTGCAGGAATCTGTGGTAGCTGCAGCCAGCACCAATTTGGACAACCTTCAGGCGGACACCTTCACCGTCCTGCTCTACAGCGCGTTTGTGGTGGAAAATGCCTCCGGGTTGCTTCTCCTTCCGGTGTTGGTGGTGGCCTATTCCGTGGCCCAACACAGGCTGGGAAGACTCCCGTTACTGGTCACTCTGGCCATTGGGCATGTCTTGGCCACGCTGTTTGTGGCACCGCTGTTGGTGCACGGCATCCAGGCTGGGTTCCTCCCCCAATCCATCACCCACGTGACGGACGTTGGCTTCAGCTACGGTTTGGCAGCTGTCACAGGCTTGTTGGTCTGTACCATCCGTGGCCGCTGGCGGCGCGCGATCTACACGGTGTTGGTGATCCTGGCATGGTCCTGGGTGATCATCCTGGGCCCCATTCTTCACGTGCACCTGGTCCGCCCATCCTTCACGGACGTGGGTCACACCATTGCTCTGTTCACGGGTCTGGCGCTGTCCACTTTGCCAGGCAGCGGGCAGCGCGCAAGCCGTGCGCAGTTTGATACCCCATGAGCGCTGATGGGGTATCAAACTGCGCACGGTTTGCTGTCGCGGGCGGTGTCAACGAAAAATGGCCCTCCACATTGCCGTGGAGGGCCGTTTTCCCTTGTCAGAGACGTGGAGATGGGGGGAATTGAACCCCCGTCCGGTGCAGCGTCATCAAGACTTCTCCGGGTGCAGTGTGCGTATGATTTTCTCAGCCCTGGTCATCATGCACACCAGTGACCAACAGGCTCAGTCGCGTAAAAGTCCCCCAGCAGCCCGCGACGAACTACTGGAGCAGTGGCCCTCTAGCTGATGCTAGACACCGGGGCGAAGGCGAACCCGGGCTAACAGACTGCTGTCGCTGCTATCAGGCAGCGAGAGCGAAGTCAGTGCGCTTGGAATTGGCACTTATTGGTTTGCACAGAACGTTTACGAGATGACTGCACATTCTCGACCCGCTTCTCTCGATTCAACTCACACCGTCGAAACCGATCATCCCCATATGTGGTTGTCAACCAACTCCCGGCCGCTCCACACGGACCGAACCGGACTGTCCACTGTAACCCCACAACCGCGCGTGAAACAAGACCCGTCTTCTGCGCTCCTGGCAGAAACACCACGACGCCGCAGGGCCCGGGCGTCACCGCATGTTGCGGTAGCGCATGGCTCGCTGTGCCTCACGGTTGTCCTGAGCTTCCCGTAGCGACTGACGTTTGTCGTATTCGCGCTTGCCACGAGCCACTGCGATTTCACATTTCACCCGTTTGCCGTCCACAAAGTAGAGGCTCAGCGGCACGATGGTGAACCCCGACTCCCGAGTCTTCTGCTCGATCCGATTCAGTTCGGTACTGTGCAGCAGCAATTTACGACGCCGCTTGGCCGAGTGATTGGTCCAGGAACCCTGTAGGTACTCGGGGATGTGGACGTTCTCCAGCCACAACTCCCCGCGGCGGTCGAAGCCACAGTAGCCATCCACCAAGGAAGCGCGACCCATGCGCAGAGACTTGACCTCCGTACCCATCAGAGCGAGCCCGGCTTCAAAGGTGTCCAGGATTTCGTAATCGTGCCGAGCTTTTTTGTTGTTGGCCACAATTTTGCGGCCGTCGTCGTTCTGTTTCTTAGCCATTCTCCAGGCCTTCTTGGCCCACCTCCAAGGGGCGGGCTCAGTCGTCTGAGTTGTTGTTCAAGGCTCCCGCACGCCACCGGATGCCGGCGTCCACAAAGGCGTCGATGGCGCCGTCGAACACGGATTGGGGGTTGCCTTCTTCATGATTGGTGCGCAGGTCCTTGACCATTTGGTAAGGGTTGAGCACGTAGGAACGCATTTGGTCGCCCCATGACGCCTTGACGTCCCCGGCCAGTTCCTTCTTCTTGGCCTCTTCCTCCTGCTTGCGCTGCAGCAGCAACCGCGACTGCAAAACGCGAAGGGCGGCGGCGCGGTTTTGAATCTGGGACTTTTCGTTCTGCATGGAGACCACAATGCCCGTGGGGATGTGGGTCATACGTACTGCCGAGTCCGTGGTGTTCACCGACTGCCCGCCCGGTCCTGACGATCGGAAGACGTCGATCTTAAGCTCAGATTCCGGGATGTCAATGGTGTCATCCGATTCGATGAGCGGGATGACCTCAACCGCGGCAAAGGAGGTTTGACGCCGGCCCTGGTTGTCAAACGGGGAAATCCGCACCAGGCGATGCGTACCGGCTTCCACGGACAACGTGCCGAAAGCGTAAGGAGCTTTGACCTCAAACGTGGCGGACTTCAGCCCCGCCTCTTCTGCGTAGGAGGTGTCCAAGACCTTGGTGTTGTAGCCGTGGCGTTCGGCCCACCGCAGGTACATGCGCATCAGGATCTCGGCAAAGTCGGCCGCGTCCACGCCCCCCGCACCGGATCGGATGGTGACCACGGCGTCGCGCTCGTCGTACTCGCCGGAGAGCAACGTGGTGATTTCCAGCTCCGCCAAGGCTTCCTTCACGGATTCCAGTTCCTCGCCGGCCATGGCCAGGGTGTCGGCGTCGTCCTCTTCTTCAGCCAACTGAACCATGACCTCAATGTCCTCGATCCGCGTGGAGAGTTCATTGAGGCGTTTGAGCTCGGCCTGCTTGTGGGAGAGCTTGGAGGTCACCTTCTGAGCGGCCTCGGGATCATCCCAGAGATCAGGAGCCGCCGCTTGCTCATTGAGCTCAGCGACGTCAGCACGCAGCTGATCAATGTCAGAGACCTCCGCAATGGAGTCATAAGTAGCGCGCAGGTCACGGATTTCCGCGGGAAAGTCGATGGAGGCCATAACTTCACAGCTTAGTTCATGGGCGCAAACTCCCCACGACGCCGGCACCCACCACCCCGAGACGCCGAACGCTCACGCCACTCGGGTATCAGCGCCTGATCGGCGAGTGGCGTGAGCGTTCAGCCCTCCAGCTGTGGCTCAACCGATCCACTGGTCCGCGAGTGCACGGGTTCCCTGGGCCAGCACCGTGACGTCAGAGGTCACGGCCACAAAATCTGCCCCGGCCTCCGCGTACTTCTTGGCTTGGGCCGGATCGAAAGCATTGACTCCGACTCTCTTGCCCGCAGCCTTCACGGCAGTGAACACGCGCAGGACTGCGTCTGTGACCTCCGGGTGGGTCTGCTGGCCGATCAAACCCATGGACGCGGCAAGGTCGGCAGGTCCGACAAACACGGCATCCACTCCCTCAACTGCGGCGATCTCTGCAGCATTGTCCACCGCAGTGACGGACTCGATCTGCACGGTCAGGGAGACTAGTTCATGGGCCCGGTGCAGATAGTCAGGTACCCCGTTCCAGCGGGCCGAACGGGCCAGGGCACTACCGATCCCCCGCACTCCACGGGGCGGGTAGAACATGGCTGCTGCAGCCTGCTGCGCCTGTTCGGGTGTGTCCACCATGGGCACCATGATGTTCTGCGCACCCAGATCCAGCACCTGTTTGATGAACACGGTGTCCAATGACGGTACCCGTACCACCGCAGTGGCGGGATACGGCGCTGCAGCACGCAACAGCGAGGACATGGTTTCCAACTCGATGGGTGAGTGTTCGCCGTCGAACAGTATCCAGTCCACCCCGGAACCGGCCGTGATTTCGGCGGCCATCGGGGAACCGGAGCAGACCCACGAGCCCACCAGCGGACGGGTGGCGTCCGTGAGCTGATCGGCAAATGTGGGCGGCAACTCTAGACGAATCGGCATGTGATGGACCCCAGATCGTTGTAGTCGGCGTGCACGGTGTCCCCCGGCTCAACCCACATGGGCCGGGTGAAGGAGCCTGCCAGAATGACCTCTCCCGCCCGGAGGTGGTCGCCATGTGCCGCGAGCTTGTTGGCCAGCCACACCACCCCGGAGGCTGGATGGTTCAGGACAGCTGCGGCCACCCCCGATTCCTCGATGGTTTCATTGCGGTACAGCAAGGCACTGACCCACCGGAGATCGACGTCGGTCGGGTCCACCGGCCGCCCGCCCAGCACCATGGCGCCCAGCGCGGCGTTGTCGGCGATGGTGTCCACGATGGTGCGGCCCTCCATCTCGATCCGGGAGGACAGCACCTCCAAGGCGGGTACCACGTACTCCGTGGCGCGCAGGACATCAAAGATGGTGACGCCTGGGCCGTTCAGATCGGAGCCCAGCACAAAAGCCAGTTCCACTTCAATGCGAACATTGGAGTACTGCCCGTGCTCGATCACGGAGCCGTTCTCATAGATCTGGTCGGCAAAAATGATGCCGTAGTCCGGTTCCGTGATGCCCGTGGCCACCTGCATGACCTTGGAGGTCAGCCCGATTTTCCGGCCCGCCACACGGCGCCCGGAGTTTTCCCCACGACGCCGCCATTCGGCCTGCACGGCGTAGGAGTCCTCAATGGTCATGCCGGGGTATTGAGCCGTGAGCCGCCCGATCATGCTCCTGCTGGCCTCAGCCTGGGCCAGGTCATCGGCAATCTGACTCAGTTGATCCTGCTCCATCATCTGTGAGCCCCTTACAACTGGTGGCCGAGCTTGTACTCGCCCTGCTTCCACTCGGGCATGGAGGCTTCTCCTTCGTCAGCACGGGTGTAGGAGAATCCATCGGCACCGATGGTCACCTCCATCTCCGAATCATCCGTGCGGGAGACAAGCGGTACGGGGTTGCCGTCCAGGTCCAAAACCGTGGAAGCCTCCGTGTACCAGGACGGCACCACGGGGTTGCCCCACCAGTCGCGGCGCTGGTTGTCGTGAACGTCCCAGGTCACCACCGGGTTGTCCGGGTCCCCGGTGTAGTAGTCCTGGGTGTAGATCTCCACGCGGTGACCATCCGGATCGCGCAGGTAGAGGTAGAACGCGTTGGACACACCGTGACGGCCCGGACCGCGCTCAATACGGTCTGACATGCGCAGGGCGCCGAGTTTGTCGCAGATGGCCAGGATGTTGTGCTTTTCGTGGGTGGCAAACGCCACGTGGTGCATCCGTGGACCATCACCACCGGTCATGGCGGTGTCATGCACGGTGGGCTTGCGGCGCATCCAGGCGGCGTAGGTGGTGCCGGCGTCGTCTTGAATGTCCTCGGTGACCCGGAAACCCAAGTCCTCCATGTACTTCACGGCCTTGGGCACATCCGGGGTGACCTGGTTGAAGTGATCCAGCCGGACCAGGGCACCCGGGGTGTAAAGGTCATAGCGCCAGGCAAGACGGTCCACGTGTTCGACGTCGTAGAAGAACTCGTACGGGAAACCCAGCGGGTCCTGAACCCGCACGGAATCCCCGATGCCCTTGGTGAAGCCTTCCGCCCGGCGCTCCACCCGGCAACCGAGCTCCCGGTAGAACTCCACTGCGCGGTCCAGTTCCTCCGGGCTGCGGACCCGGTAGGAAAAAGCGGCCACGCCGGCCTGCGGCCCCTGCCGCAGTACCAAGTTGTGGTGGATGAACTCCTCCATGGAGCGCAGGTAGACGCTGCTCTCATCCTCTTCAGTGACCACCAGGTCCAGGACGTCCACGTAGAAATCACGCGAGCGCTTCAGGTCCGTGACCACCAGCTCCATGTAGGCGCAGCGCAGGATGTCCGGCGGGGCAGCGGCGGGTGTGGGAATGGTGCTGGGTGCGGTTTGGGGTGTGTTGTTCGCGGTCATCTCAAGCATCCTTGCTGTGTTGACGGTGGTGGTGAAAGGAGTGTTGGTGTGAGAGCAGCGGTCAGTTCTGCTTGCCGAAGACCGGGTTGTGGACCTCACCCAGGTTGATGTGGACGGCCTGTTGATCGGTGTAGAAGTCGATGGAGCGGTAGCCGCCCTCATGGCCCAATCCGGAGGCTTTCACACCACCGAACGGGGTGCGCAGATCACGCACGTTGTTGGAGTTCAGCCAGACCATGCCGGCCTCCACGTTCTGGGCAAAGTTGTGGGCGCGTTTGAGGTCATTGGTCCAGATGTAGGCCGCCAGACCGTACTTGGTGTTGTTGGCCAGTTCCAGGGCTTCATCCTCTGTGTCGAACGGGGTGATGGCCACCACCGGGCCAAAGATCTCCTCCTGGAAGATCCGGGCCTCCGGAGCCACATCCACGAACACGGTGGGCTGGACAAAGTTACCTTCGGGGAAACCCTCCGGGCGTCCACCGCCTGCCACCATACGACCCTCAGATTTGCCCAGTTCCACGTAGGACATGACTTTCTCAAAGTGCTCCGGGTGCACCAGCGCACCCACCTCCGTGGTGGGATCCGACGGCAGACCGACCTTGACCCGCTGGGCTTGGGCGGCATAGCGCTCCACGAATTCGTCGTACACATCCCGCTGCACCAGGATGCGGGAACCGGCGGTGCAACGCTCACCGTTGAGGGAGAACACGCCAAAAATGGTGGCGTCAATGGCCGCGTCCAGATCGGCGTCAGCAAAAACGACGGCGGGCGACTTGCCCCCCAGCTCCATGGACAGCCCTTTAAGGAAGGGCGCTGCATTGCCAAAGATGATCTGCCCGGTCCGGGATTCGCCCGTGAAGGAGATCAGCGGGACATCCGGGTGTTTGACCAGGGCATCGCCGGCATCTTCACCGAACCCGTTGACCAGGTTGAACACCCCGTGCGGCAGCCCGGCCTCTTCAAAGATTCCGGCCCACAGAGAGGCAGACAGCGGGGTGAACTCGGCGGGTTTGAGCACCACGGTGTTGCCCGTGGCAATGGCCGGTGCCAGCTTCCAGGACTCCAACATGAACGGGGTGTTCCAGGGTGTGATCAGCCCCGCCACGCCAATGGGCTTGCGATTGACGTAATTGGCCTGACGCCCGGGAACCTTGTATGCGTCGTCGATCTGGGCCACGATCAGGTCCGCGAAGAACCGGAAGTTCTCCGCCGCACGGCGCGCCTGCCCCAGAGCCTGTTTGATGGGCAGGCCGGAGTCATAGGACTCCATCTGTGCAAGCACCTGCTCGCGGGACTCCACAATGTCGGCGATCTTGTTCAGCACCCGCGAGCGCTCACGCGGGAGCATCCGCGGCCACGGGCCTTCTTCAAACGCCTGCTTGGCGGCGGCCACGGCGGCGTCGATGTCCTCTTTCTTGCCCGCAGCAGCCTGGATGTAGGTCTGGTTGGTCACGGGGTCAATGACGTCAAAAGTCTTGCCCCCGATCGAATCCACAAAGGCACCGTTGATGTAGTGCTGGATACGCTCGGGCAGGTCGTGTGGCTGCGCGTGATCGGCGGCGGCAAGGGACTGGTTTTCAGGCACGGGGGTCCTCCTGGCTGTTGAGGTAGCTACGCAGGGTGTTGGTGCGGTGTTCACGAGCAGCTTGTTCGATCTGCTGCGCCGGAGCACCGGATTCGATCAAGGTCAAAATGTGGGTGTGTTCCTGGACGGATTCGCGGGCGCGCTCCGGAACAAAGGTGAAGGTGGAATCCCGCAGGTGCCCCAGCCGCTCCCATTCGGCATTGACCAGTTCGTTCAACCGTTCGTTGGGGCAGCGGTCAAAGAGCACGCTGTGGAACAGATGGTTGGTTTCGGTGAACTCGTGGGGATCGAATGAGTCCAGGGAGGCCTCCATCCGAGCATTGAGCTCTTTGGCGCGGGCCAAGTCCTCTGCCCGGATGTGAGGTGCTGCCATGGCGGTGGCCGCCCCTTCCAACACCCCCAGGGATTCCATGGAGGCCCGGTAGCGGGAGGGATCGACCATGGAGACGTGGGCTCCCACATTGCGGGTGAAGGTCACCAGACCTTCGGCCTCCAACTGCCGGATGGCTTCACGGACCGGGACCACGCTCATGTCCAAGTCGGTGGCTATGGTGCTCAACACCAGTCGGTAGCCCGGGGCGAACTCCTGGGTGGAGATCCGTTCTTTGATCCACTGGTAGGCGGTTTGCGCTTTGCTCAAGCTGCCTGCCGCCGCGTGAGACCCTGCGGTGGTTGTGGTCATCTCAGGACCGCCCCTCGGAATCGGTCGCAGCATCAGGATCGGGGACGGGATGTTCCAACAGCCACTGCTGGAACTTCTGCTTCCACTCCCCCGCCGGCGGGAACAGATTGTCCACGGGGTGCCCTTCGGCGACGCGGTCGAACACCCACGAGTCCTCGTGTTCCTTGGCCAGAGCCTCTTGGGCCACTTCCTGAGCCAGCGCGCGGGGGATGACCACGACGCCGTCGTCGTCGCCCACGATCACATCCCCCGGGATCACCGCGGTGTTGCCGCACCCGATGGCGGTGTCCGATTCCCACGGCACGTGCTTGCGGCCCAGCACTGCCGGGTGATTGGTCCGCGAAAACACCGGAAGGCCAATCTCTGCCACAGCCGCGCTGTCCCGCACACCGCCGTCGGTGACCACCCCGGCAGCACCGTTGTACTTGGCACGCAGCGCCAGGATGTCGCCCAAGGTGCCCGAGCCGGATTCGTTGCGGGCTTCGATGACCAGCACCTCACCGGGGCCCACAGCATCGAACGCGCGCTTTTGAGCGTTGTAGCCGCCGCCGTGGCTGGCGAACAGATCCTCCCGCCCCGGCAGGAAGCGCAGGGTCTTGGCAACGCCCACCATTTTGGTGCCCGGCTCCATGGGATGCACACCTTCAATGATCACTTGGTTCAGCCCACGCTTGCGCAACTGAGCGGAGATGCCCGCAGTGGGCGCAGCCATCAACTGAGCGTGAAGCTCCGCAGGCAATGCGGAGGACTCCTCCGCCAGACCTGCGGCTTTACGGGAGCCCCAAGCGTCCTCCCGCTGGGCATCATCCACCACGGGGGCGGAACCGATGCTGGGATCAAAATCCCCCGGGCCATCAATCACCGTGGTCACCAACCGCCCGGAGCTCGGCGCTCCTTGGACCTGCGGGGCATCCACTTCAACTTCGACGACGTCGCCGGGGCCGATCACCGAGGACCCCGCAGGTGTGCCCGTGAGAATCACATCCCCAGTGTTCAAGGTCATGTGCTGGGAGAGATCTGCAACAAACTGGTCCAGCGGGAAGATCATGCGGTCAGCGGCAGTGGTGTCTTCCTGGACCAGAGTGCCATTGACCCAGGTGCGCACCCGCAAATCATGCGGGGAAACGCCACGGGCATCCATGAGGTGTGGGCCCACAGGGGTGTATCCGTCGCGCCCCTTGGAGCGCAGGTTGGAGCCCTTGTCCGGTGCCCGGTAGTCGTAAATACCCAAATCGTTTGCGGCGGTCACAAACGCCACATGGTGCCAAGCCTGCGCCACAGGGACGCGGCGCGCGGGTTCACCGATGATCAGCGCAATTTCGCCCTCGAAAGCCAGGAGCTCGGTGCCGGCGGGGCGCTCCACCGTGGAACCGGAACCCGCCACCGAACTGTTGGTCTTCAAGAAATAGGACGGCTGGGCTGGACGCCGTCCGCGCTGAGCGGCCCGGGATTCATAAGCCACGTGAACCGCGATCACCTTGCCGGGTTGAACGGGTGCTGGTGTCTCAACCATGCTGCGCCTCTCCTGGTGGCTTGCCGATTCCTGCCGCGAGTGCGTCGCGCATGACCACGGGGGCAGTGCGTGAGTGCTCACCAACAGGCTTTTCGAGGATCGTATATGATCTGCCGAGGCTCAACAAGTAGCGCAGGTCACATTGCCGCAGCAACTTCATCAATCTTCACAGTGACTCCATCAAGGCTCCAGCCGCAGCACGCAGCACTTCCACCCGCACCTCCGTGCGTTGATCCGTACCCACAGACAGGGAAGCCACCGCACCTGTTCGACCGTCCGGCAACCGGAGGGGTACCGCCACGGCGTGCAGTCCAGCAATCACTTCATCTGAAGTTTCCGCCCAGCCCCGCTGCGCCACCTGATGCACCTGCTCCCTCAGACTGGAGTTCCCGGCCAGCTCAGACGGCCAGTCCTTTTCTGCGAGTTGGGACAGAATGACCCTGCCGGTGGCCCCTCTGGTGATGGAATGCCTGGTCCCGGGACGCTGAGCCACCACCGCCACCGCACGGGGCGGCTCCACGCTGGCGATGGTCACCGCCTCATCACCATCTTGCAGCGCCACAAAACAGGTCAGTCCCAGCGCTTGCGCACTGGTGCGCAGCACGGGGATTGCCACCGCACGCAAATCCACCTCCACACCGGCCGCCAAAGCCGCCAGGCCGAGCCCCAGACCCAACGCCCCACCGGGTGTGCGTTGCACCAAACCATGCCCCTCCAGTGTGCGAATCAACCGATAGACCACGGAGCGATGCACACCGAGGTGAGCTGCGACGTCGTCAATACCCAACGGCGCACCGGCCGTGGCAAGGACTTCCAGGATTTGAATGCCGCGGCTCAAAGTCTGGGAACCCACCACGGACTTGGCTGCACCGGCGGTTTGACGTTCCACCATTTCAACTCCACTTCGGCCGCGGCAATACCAACAAGAACCTCTTGTTGCACACCGGTGACCCATATATGATCCAGTTCACAATTCGATATTCAACAATCATGTTCCATTATCGAACTCGCTCGCGCAAGAGGTGCCTCACATGACCATGCAGTTTCACCACCACGGTTACGTTTCCACTGACCCCAGGATTGAATCGGCCAGGGGCCACGGTGTGGACCGACCCACTGAGCTACCGGAGGTCATGGATGTCTTGATCGTGGGCACGGGACCAGCCGGAATGATGACCGCAGCGCAACTGTCCCAGTTTCCCGGTGTGAACACGCGCATCATTGAAAAACGCCCCCACCGGCTGGAAATCGGCCAGGCGGACGGCATCCAGGCCCGCAGCGTGGAGACCTTTCAGGCCTTCGGTTTTGCCAACCGGTTGATTGACGAGGCCTACCACATCACCGAAATGAACTTTTGGAAGCCGGACCCCGCCAAGCCGGAGCACATCAGGCGCGCAGCACGCACCTTGGATGATCCGAATGGCGTGAGCGAGTTCCCACACCTGATCGTCAACCAGGCCCGCATTCTGGATTATTTTGCGGAGTTTGCCCTGCTGTCCCCGGGCCGGGTGCAACCCGATTACGGCATCGAATTTGTGGATCTGACCGTTCACGATTCCGGCGAACACCCCGTGGAGGTGACCGTCCGCCACACGGCAGGCCCCCGCCAGGGTCAGGAGCGCACGGTCCGCGCCAAGTACGTGGTGGGCTCAGACGGCGCCCGCTCCGGGGTGCGATCCTCCATCGGCCGCAAACTCAGCGGTGACCAGGCCAATCACGCCTGGGGTGTGATGGACGTCTTGGCCGTGACCGACTTTCCGGACATCCGCACCAAGTGCGCCATCCAGTCCCAATCGGGTGGCTCCATCCTGCTGATCCCGCGCGAAGGGGGGCATCTGTTCCGCATGTACGTTGATCTGGGCGAGGTACCCCTGGAAGGCAGTGCCGCGGTGCGGGCCACCACCATTGAGCAGATCGTTGAGCGTGCCAACCAGATCATGGCGCCCTACACAGTGGATGTGAAAAACGTGGCCTGGAAGAGCGTGTACGAGGTGGGCCACCGCTTGACGGACGCCTTTGACGACGCCGGAGATGCCGGGACCGACGCTGATCCCCGCACTCCACGGGTGTTCATCACCGGAGATGCCTGCCACACGCATTCAGCCAAGGCAGGCCAGGGCATGAACGTCTCCATGCAGGACGGCTGGAACCTGGCCTGGAAGCTGGGGCACGTGGTGGAAGGCCGTTCACCCGCTGCCTTGCTGCGCACCTACTCCGGGGAGCGCCAGGTAATTGCCAAAAACCTGATTGACTTTGACAAAGAGTGGTCCACGCTCATGGCCACCAAGCCGGAGGATCTGGAGGACCCCTCCTATCTGGAGGACTTCTACGTCAAGACCGCCGAGTTCCCCGCCGGCTTCATGACGGAGTACCAGCCGTCCATGATCACCGGCAGCACTGAACACCAGGGTTTGGCCACCGGGTTTCCTGTGGGCAAACGATTCAAGTCGGCCCGGGTTTCGCGCCTGAGCGACGGAAATCCGCTGCACCTGGGGCATCAGGCCGTGGCTGACGGGCGGTGGCGGATTTACGTGTTTGCCGACGCCGCCCAGGTGCCGCTCAGCGCCGGGGACACCACGGTCGACGTCGCCAATCCAGCTGCCCCGGAGGGCTCGATGACCGGTGCGGACACCGCACCACCTGCCACCCAGGCCCCGGACCCAGCCTCCCGCGATCTGACTTCTGCAGCACCCGCAGCCCACGCCCTGGGCGAATGGTTGGCCACCTCACCGGACTCGCCCGTGGTGGCTCATACCGCTGGATTCGGCGGTGACGCCGACGACGACGCCCTGTTCGACATCCGTGTGGTCTACCCCGGTTCCCACCACGACGTCGACATCATCCAGGTACCGGAGATTTTCAAGCCCAAGGTTGGACCGTTCGGTCTGCGTACGTGGGAGAAGGTTTACGCGGAGCACCCGGAGGAGAGCATCTTTGCGGCCCGCGGTATTGGGACAGAGGGGGCGGTGGTGGTGGTCCGCCCGGACCAGTACGTGGCTGCGGTGCTTCCGCTGACCGACCACAAAGCGCTGACTGAGTTCTTCCGGCCCATCTTCACCTCCCTGTAGCAAAAGCCGTGCGCAGTTTGATACC
>NZ_JAUNTS010000022.1 GCF_030538595.1 Kocuria sp. | reverse complement strand
GGGGGTGATCTCAACAACAAAC
This sequence comes from Kocuria sp., assembly GCF_030538595.1. GTDB lineage: Bacteria > Actinomycetota > Actinomycetes > Actinomycetales > Micrococcaceae > Kocuria. The sequence continues at coordinate 15,242 of NZ_JAUNTS010000022.1, read as the reverse complement.
GGTGATCTGGGCGGTGGCGGGCAGGGGTCAGTAGTCGTAGAAGCCCTTTCCGGACTTCCGGCCCAATTCACCGCGCGCCACCATGTCCCGCATGAGCTGCGGGGGTTCAAAACGTTCACCGAGCTCGGACGCCAGGTATTCGGCAATGCCCAGGCGCACGTCCAGACCCACCATGTCCGTCAGGGCCAGCGGTCCCACGGGGAATTTGTAGCCCAGGACCATGGCGTTGTCGATGTCCTCTGGGGCTGCCACGCCTTCCTCCACCATGCGAATGGCCTCCAGGGCGATGGCCACCCCCAGGCGGGACGAGGCAAAGCCGGGAGCGTCCTGCACTGTCACCGGCGTTTTGCCAAGTCCGGCCACCCAACTCAACGCAAGGGATGCAAGTTCTTGGGAGGTCTGCTCGCCCAGGACCACCTCCACCAGCTTGGAGGCCGGCACGGGGTTGAAAAAGTGCAGACCGCAAAAACGCTGGGGCCGTTGAAGCTCGCCGGCCAAGCCGTCGATGGAAAGCGACGACGTGTTCGAGGCCAACCATGCTGAGGCATCAATGTTCTCCTCGATCCTCTTCAGGCTTTCGACTTTCAGGTCCCACAGTTCCGGCACGGCTTCCACCACCAGTTGGCACGGGCGGAAGGCCGAGTAGTCAACGCTCACCGTCAGGCGCTGCGTCCACTCGTCCAGGTTGCCATCAACTTTGCCGCGTTCCAAGGATTTGGCCAAGTCAGCCTCAATTCTTGCCTTGGCGGCTTCCGTAGCCTGTGCCGAAACTTCGACGACGACCACCTCTGCCCCCGCAATCAAGAACCCGTGGGCAATGCCTGCGCCCATCCGCCCACCACCCAGAACTCCCACCTTGGCTGGAACGGTGGCGTTCGTGGATGCGCGGCGTTGGTGTTCTTCAGTCATGACGTCTTCCTCACGGTGTGGGTCCGGCAGCAGTGCCGGATGGAAGGGGTTACTTCTTCTTACGGTCCAGGAAGGCTTGCATGCGCTCAAACTTGGCCTCTGACTCAAAGAGGATGGCCTGAGCCAGTTCGTCCACGGCGGGGTGCGCCTCCCGGGGCATGGTGAAAACCCGTTTGCTGATCTGCACCGCCAGGGGGTCTTGTTGGCCGATGCGGTCGGCCAGAGCATGTGCCCCTGCCAGCAGATCTGCGGGCTCGTGAATCTCGGAGATCAGTCCCGCCGCCAGAGCTTCCTCCGCACTCAGGATGCGCCCGGCCAGCAGGATTTCCTTGGCCACGGCTTCCCCTGCCAGTTCCTTGATCCGCCACAGGGCACCCGCGGCGGCAATGATGCCCAGCCCAGTTTCGGGCTGGCCGATTTTCAACGACGGCGTCCCCAACCGAAAGTCCGCAGCCCAGGCCAGTTCGGCCCCACCGCCCAGGGCGTAACCGTCCAGGGCGGCGATCACCGGCATGGGCAACTTGGCAATGCGATCGAACAACCGAGAGTTGACCCCGCGCAGGGCATCGGTGCGTCGTCGTTCGCGTAGCTGGGCAATGTCTGCACCGGAGGCAAAGATCCCGCGCCCACCCACCGTGGTGCCGGTGAGAATCAGGATCTTGGGATCCAGCTCCAGGTGAGCGCACACCGCGTGCAGTTCCTCCACCATGGTGGCGTCAATGGCATTGCGGACCTCGGGGCGGTTGAGCACCACGGTCATGCGGTCCGTGGATTCGGTGACGGCAATGGCCGTGAAATCGCTGAAAGTGCTGGCCACGGAAGGATCACACCCTTTCCAGCAGGAGAGCGGCACCTTGGCCCACGCCAATGCACATGGTGGCCAGTCCGCGTTCGGTGCCCTCATCCTCCATGCGGTTCATCAAGGTGATGGCTATACGAGAACCGGAGGAACCCAGCGGATGGCCCAGGGCTATGGCCCCACCCCAGCGGTTGACGATTTCAGGGTCCAGGCCCAGACGCCGGATGGAGCCCAAGGACTGGGAGGCAAAGGCCTCATTGATTTCCACGGAGCCGAGGTCATCCACGGACCAGCCCGCCCGCTCCAACGCTTTCCGGGAGGCAGGCACAGGCCCCAGCCCCATGATTTCGGGGGCCAAACCCGCGGAGGCCCCCAGCACCACGCGGGCACGAGCGTGCAACCCGTACTTCTCCACCGCAGACTCGGATGCCACGATCACGGCCGATGCGCCGTCGTTCAGCGACGACGAGTTGCCAGCGGTGACCACAGAGCCCCCGGCCACCACGGGCCGCAGCTTGGCCAGAACCTCCGGCGTGGAACCCTCCCGCGGGCCTTCATCCGTGTCCACCACGGTTTCGCGGCCCTTGCGATCGCGCACGGTCACGGGCACTATTTCCGCATCGAACTTCCCAGCCCGGATGGCTGCCAGGGCCTTCACATGGGACTGCGCGGCAAAGGAATCGCAGTCTTCGCGGGAAATGTTGTCCACGCGGGCCACTTCTTCAGCAGTTTCCGGCATGGAGTAGGTCATTTTGCCATCGCGGCTCAGCTCCCCGGAGGTGAAGGCAGGGTTCACAAATCGCCACCCGATGGAGGTGTCAAAAGCCTCACCTGGCTTGGCGAATGCCGTGGTCGGCTTGGCCTGGACCCACGGAGCGCGGGACATGGACTCCACCCCGCCGGCCACAACAATCTCCGCAGCACCGGAGGCGATCATCTGCTGTGCCAGCGTGATGGCTGACATTCCCGAAGCACACAGTCGGTTGACCGTGATCCCGGGAACTGTGTCCGGATACCCGTTGAGCAACCAGGCCATCCGGGCCACGTTGCGGTTCTCCTCACCGGCCCCGTTGGCGTTGCCCAGGATCACCTCGTCCACCACGGCGGGGTCCAGGCCAGCTGCCTCGACCACGCGCCGGATGCACAAGGCGGCCAGATCGTCGGGGCGCACGCCGGAGAGCGCACCGCCGTAGCGGCCCACCGGTGTGCGGGTGCCGCCCACCAGGAAAGCCTGGGGCAACGTGGGGCTGTTGGTCACGAGTCCTCCAAAACGTGTGTTGGACGACGGCGGCGGGTGGGCGCCGTCGTCGTCAATAATTACTGACCGAACGTTCACATAAACATGGCACGGGTGTGCCCCGGGGTCAATGCCGAGGTGATCCGTAGGGTTGCCGAGTGGCCAGTTTTGGTGGCCCCTGAGCCGATCAGGGCCCGTCAAACTGGCCACTGGGCCGTCAGCGGAAGGTCAGATCACCTCAGCTGTCACGACGACGACCGCTGGCCGGGCCACGTGCAGCGCCATCGTCCAAGATCATCTGAGCGGCGGTGGGATTCTCCTGCGCGAACTCGGGGTGCTCGGCCAGGTACTCCTGGTGCACTTCCTCCACGTGAAGGTCACGGCCCTGGTCCGACTTGCGCACCATGGACACCGCAATGAAGGACACCAAGGAGATGGCTGCCATGTAGACGCCGATCATCCAGCCCTGGCCGGTCTGGTTGAGGATCAGCTGGGCAATCATGGGGGCAAAGGCGCCACCGATGATCGCTCCGAATGCGTAGCCGATGGACACGCCCGAGTAGCGCACCCGAGCCGGGAACATCTCTGCGTACATGGCCGACTGCGGACCGTAGGAGGGGCCGAGGCCGATGGTCAGTAGGAAGATGGCTGCGGCGAACAGGGGCAGGGATGCCGTGTCCAGCAGGAACCACATGGGAATGGACCACAGGATCAGAATGGCGTAACCAATCTGGAAGGTCAGGCGGCGGCCAATGCGGTCGGAGATGTAGCCGCCGTACATGGTGAAGATCAGCCAGCCCACACCGCCCACCAGGGAGGCGATCAGGGTTTCCGTGCGTTCCATGCCCAGCGCCTTGGTGCCGTAGGAAGCGAAGAACGCGATCACCATGTAGCCCAAGGCATTGTTGCCGGCAAAGATGAAGGCAGCCAGGCTGACCTCACGCTTGTGCTTCTTCATCAGCTGACCCAGCGGGGCGGAGGACTCGGCCTTGCGCAGCTGCATCTCCTTGAAGACCGGGGATTCGTCAACGGTCATGCGGATCAGGTAGCCCACCAGGATCAGCACCACGGAGGACAGGAACGGAACGCGCCAGCCCCAGGACTCGAACTGCTCGGGGGTCAGCATGGAGGTCATGAGGAACATGAAGCCGGTGGCCAGCAGCATGCCCAGCGGTACGCCAACCTGGGGGTAGGCCCCGAAAAGGCCGCGCTTGTGCCGCGGTGCGTGCTCCACAGCCATCAGGGCAGCACCACCCCACTCGCCACCTGCGGAGAAACCCTGCATGATGCGCAGGATCATCAGGAGGATCGGAGCCCAAATACCGATCGTGGCATAGGTGGGGAGCAGGCCGATCAGCGTGGTGGCACCGCCCATGCCCACCAGGGTGATCACCAGGACCACTTTGCGCCCGAACTTGTCGCCCACGTGCCCGGCCACAATGGCACCCAGGGGGCGGAAGAGGAAGCTGATGCCCAGTGAGGCCCAGGAAATGACCTGGCCCAGAGCTGCGTTCTCCTCACCCAACGGGTTGAAGAAGTGCGTGGCCAGGATGAATGCCGCAGCTTGTGCGTAGATGAAGAAGTCGTACCACTCGATGGTGGTGCCAACCAGCGTGCCCGCAAGGACCTTCTTCTCCTCGCGAGTCATCTCATGGCCCTGTTTGGAGCCAGAGGTCGCCGTAGTGCTCATGGAAGTCTCCCGTGAGGTCGGGGACGAGGTCGCCCTGATTTACTTACCGATTGGTCGGCAATTAACGGCATCCTAAGCTGAGCTGTGACGGCTGTCACCACTATTTGCCACATCAGATACGATTTTCTTTTGTGAATGCTGGCAGCCCCAATCGCAGTCGTTCCCGTCCCGTCCCCGCCGACCCCACCTCAGCTCGTGAGAGCACCGGTTGTTGTTGAGATCACCCCCTGTTGCCGGTGATCTCAACAACAACCGGTGCTCTCACGGGGCGGACGGGCCCGGAGGCGAGGCAGCGGGCGGGCGCGTGGGCCTTCCGGGCCGGTGCGACGGCGGCCCGGTGGGGCTGTGCGCTGCGCTCACTCCATCAGAACAAGCGCGAGCTGGCGATCCGGGCGCCCTCCACCAAGGTCTCCAACTTGGCCTGGGCAATCTGCGGGTGAACGCGTCCGCCCAGCCCGCAGTCGGTGGAGGCAATCACGCGCTCGGGCCCCACGGCTGAGGCGAAGCGCTCAATACGGTCGGCCACAAGCTCCGGGTGCTCCACCACGTTGGTCGCGTGGGACACCACACCCGGAATGATCAGTTTCTCCGCGGGCAGATCCAGGTCCTGCCACAGCTTCCACTCATGTTCGTGGCGCACGTTGGCCGCTTCAAACGAGTACGCACCGGCGTTGATCTCCAGCATGAGTTCGGCAATGTGGCGGAACTCAATGTCCGTGGTGTGCGGCCCGTGCCAGGAACCCCAGCACAGGTGGAAGCGCACCTGCTCAGCGGGGATTCCCTCCAACGCGGCGTTGATGGCATCCACGCGCTTGCGGGTGAAGGCCACATAATCCTCAACTGCGGGCTCGGGGTTGATCTGGTCCCAGTTCTCCGCAATGGAGGGATCATCAATCTGCACAATCAGCCCGGCGTCCGTAATGGCTTTGTACTCCTCGCGCATGGCCTGGGTGCAGGCTTCTAGAACGGCGTCCTCATTGCCGTAGTAGGCGTCCTCCAGGCGTGCGCAGGATCCGGGGGAGAGGGCGGCCAAGTAGCCTTCCGTGGCGCCGACACGTTCCATGGCCGTCTTCAAATTGTTGATGTCCCGGGACACTGCTTCTTGACCCACGTACCGGATGGGGCCGTTGAACACAGGGAACGGTGCAGGTTTGCCCGTGAATATCCCCGAGGCTGGGTCCTGGTAGGCCTCCGCAAAAATGCCCCAGTCCCGCCGATCACCAAAGCTGGTCAGTTTCACATTGCCCGGAGTGGATCGCTGTACGGGTTGTTCGGCAAGCGTCCGCGTCCCGGGGGCCAGCCCGTCCAAGCGGGCAAAGATGTAATGCCACCAGGCGCCGTAGTCCACGTCTTCGGCCATGGCGTGTCCGTATTCGCCGTCGTTGACGACGTCGATCCCCACCTCTCGCTGTCCCGCCACCACATCGTTCACGGCGGTGGCCAGGAGGCGGTCGTAATCCTCGCCGGCAACGCGGGCTTTGGCGGCGTCGATGAGTTCACGGGTGCGGGGTAGAGAGCCCGCGTGAGTAGTCAGGATTCGGTCAGTAGAACGCTGCATGAAGGTCTCCGGTCTGTTTCCTCTGCTGCCGAGCGTCCGAGTTTGGTCGTTTCTGGGCCTTGGAAACGACCAAACTCGGACGCTCGGCAGCAGAGGGGTGGGGTGGGGATGGGGGGTGGGTGGGTGGGTCAGTGCAGGCGGGTGGTGGCCAGTGCGGCGCCGGCGGTCAGAGCTTCCAGCTTGGCGAACGCGATCTGCGGATGCAGGCGTCCGCCCAAGCCGCAGTCGGTGGAGGCGATCACGCGCTCGCGGCCCACGGCACTGGCAAAGTTCTCAATCCGATCAGCCACCAGCTCCGGGTGCTCCACCACGTTGGTGGAGTGGGATACCACGCCCGGGATGATCACCTTGTCCTCCGGAAGTTCAGCTTGCGCCCACAACTTCCACTCGTGGGCATGGCGCACGTTGGCTGCCTCAAAGGAGTAGCCGCCGGCATTGATGGACAACAGTGGTTTGAGGAGGTGTTTGAGCTCCAGGTCCGTGGTGTGCGGCCCGTGCCAGGAGCCCCAGCACAGGTGGAAGCGCACCTGGTCCGCGGGCAGTCCCTCCAGTGCGTAGTTCAGCGCCTCAATGCGCAGTTGGATGAACTTCAGATAATCCGCAACGGTGGGCTCCGGGTTGATCTGATCCCAGGACTCGGCAATGGAGGGATCGTCAATCTGAACAATCAGTCCGGCGTCCGTAATGGTCTTGTACTCCTGCTTCATGGCATCTGCGCAGGCGTAGACCAGTTCTTCGTCGCTCTGGTAGTACTCATTGGTCACCCGCGCACAGGAGCCGGGGGAGAGCGCTGCCACGAATCCCTGCCGAGCGCCGGTCTGTTCCATGGCGGACTTCAGATTGCGCACGTCAGTGGCCACAGCCTCTTGGCCCGTGTAAGTCAACGGTCCCGTGATCTTGGGTTGGGTGACGGCTTTGCGCGCGGTCAGGATTCCCGACGACGGATCTTCGTATGCCTCCCGGAAACGCTCCCGGTCCCGGCGATCGGTGAACGTGGTCAACACAATGTTGCCCGGGGTGGAGCGCCGTTTTTCCGTGGTGGCCCACCGGTCCTCGTTCGACGGGGTCAGCCCGCCCAAACGGGAGAACGAATAGTTCCACCAGGCCCCGTAGTCCACGGCAGAGGACATGGTGTGTCCGTATTCGCCGTCGTTGACGACGTCGATCCCCACCTCCCGCTGCTTGGCCACAATCTCCACCACACTGCGCTCCATGGTGGTCACCAACTCATCCCAGGGGATGGTGCCGTCCTGGTAGGCCTGATTGGCGGCCAGCAGTTCAGGTGTCCGCGGCAGGGAGCCCACGTGAGTGGTTTGGATGCGATTGGTGTTCAGCATGCGTGAGTGCACGTCCTTTCCATCGGTCCTGGCGGGAGCACCTTGGGAAGCTGACCGTAGGGTCAGTCCATGGTTGCTGCGACGTCAACGAGCCAGGTCTCTGAGTCGCTCTTGATGGGTAACGCAGCTCATCCTGTCACGGCCTACGCGGAAGATGCCAAACTGGGGGCGTAACGCAGCAATCAGCACAAGGACGTGCGGAAGGAGCCGGCATGAGCGAATCGCCGAGCGAACACCAGACTCACCACAGCCATGATGTGGCAGGGCAGACCACGGAGGTGGTGGTCCTGGATGGTGCGCGGACCCCGCAGGGGAAGCTGCTGGGACAGTTGGCATCCCTGCAAGCCACCGACCTTGGGGCGCATGCCATCAAGCACGCACTGCAGCGCGCCGGGGTGGCCGCAGAGGACGTGGATCACGTGATCATGGGTCACGTGGTGCAAGCCGGCTGCGGTCAGAACCCCGCCAAGCAGTCCGCAGTCAAGGCGGGGGTGCCCGTGACGGTCCCAGCCATGACCGTCAACAAGGTGTGCCTGTCCGGTTTGGTGGCGGTCACGGATGCCGCACGGTTGATCCGCGCCGGGGAGGCCCAGGTGGTGGTGGCAGGCGGCCAGGAGTCCATGACCAACGCACCGCACCTTCTGCCTGGTTCACGGAAAGGCAAGGCTTACGGAGATGTCACCATGGTGGATGCCGTAGCCCATGACGGCCTGGTGGATGCCACCGAAAACATTGCCATGGGAACCCTGACCGAGCGGGGCAATGCGGACCGCGCACTGACCCGTGACGCCCAGGATCAGGTGGCTGCACGCTCCCACCAGCTTGCGGGGAAGGCGGCAGCTGATGGCGTGTTTGCCCAAGAGATCGCCCCGCTGGAGATCCCGCAGCGCAAGGGGGAACCGGTCACGGTGGACTCGGATCAAGGCATCCGCCCGGAGGCCACCGCCGAAAGCCTGGCCGGCTTGCGCCCGGCCTTTGGAGCCGAAGGCACCATTACCGCGGGGAACTCCTCACCCCTGTCCGACGGCGCAACGGCCCTGGTGCTGGCATCCCGGCAGTGGGCGGAGGAACACGGTTTGAGTTGGCTGGCCATGGTGGGTGCTGCCGGTCAAGTAGCAGGTCCGGACAACTCCCTGCACTCGCAGCCGTCAGCAGCCATTGAGACCGCCGTGAACAAAGCGGGGTGGGCCGTCAGTGAGCTTGATTTTGTGGAAATCAATGAGGCTTTTGCCGCCGTCAGCTTGCAGTCCCTGAAAGATCTTGACTACCCGTTGGAGCGGACCAACATCCACGGCGGTGCCATTGCGCTGGGACATCCCATCGGGGCGTCCGGTGCACGCTTGGCACTGACGGCTGCGCTGGAACTTGAACGCCGCGGCAGCGGCCGCGCTGCCGTGAGCCTGTGCGGTGGGGGCGGGCAGGGAGAAGCCCTGCTGCTTTATCGCTGAGCCGTGACGGCAACTCAGCTGCCGGTGGGCAGAAAGGTCGCCAAGCCTGCGCGGAACTCTTGATCAAAGCGGGCCACCACGCCGGACCCGGCGTGGTGGCCCGGGTCATCGGCCTGTCCGGCCTGCCCAGTCCCTCTGGGCTGTCCCGCCAGGCTTGCCTGTCCTGCCGGTGCCGCAGCTGCGGCCTGTCCTGCCAGGCCTGCATGTCCAGTCTGTCTGGCCTGTCCGGCCGGTGAGGCCTGTCCCGCATGCCCGGCCGGTGCCGCAGCTACCAACGCCACCGCCGTTTGCTGAGTCAAAACAGAGCCCAGCACCCACCGCAGAAGGTTCTGAGCGTGCTCAGCCGCGCCACGGACCCCACGGGCCTCCAGCTGTGCCGTCAGCAGTTGGGCCGGTGGCAACCATGCGGGTTGATCGGCATGGGCCACCGCCACAATTTCCGCCCCGTCACGCAGAGCCAATAGGCGCTCGCGGAACTCGACGAGTACGGCGGCGGGGTCGGATGGCCAGGGGGCGGCGCCGTCGTTGGGATCGAGCATTCGACGGGACAGCGCAATCAGTAGTTCCTGTTTATTGGCCACATGCCAGTACAGGGCGCCGGCCTGGACCCCCAATTCGGTGGCCACGCGGCGCATGGAGAGATCCCCAAGCCCGTAGTCACCGGCAACTTTCAGGGCGGCGCTGACCACCTGCTCACGGGTCAGCGGCATGAGTCCAGCCCGTGGATCATGCGGAGATCAACTGGCTGTAACCGTCCTGATACCGCTGTGCCAACTGCTCCCAGTGCTCGCGGTGTTTGCCCTTGGGCTTGAAAGTCTGACTGCGCGGGGCCTCAGCGGGTTGTGTTTGCGGCGCCAGAACCTCCAGTGCCATCACGGCTGTGCCGCGCAGCGTTGATCGCTTGAACGTGGCCTGGATGGTCTCGCGGCCCAGGTGATCGGCCAACAATTGCTGGATTCCGGGAATGTTTTGTGACACCCCGCCCGTGGTGACCAGACGATCAACATGCCCGGCGGTTTCTTTCAACTGGGTTGCCACCCGGCCCAGGGACACCACAATGCCTTCCATCACACCGCGGACCAGATCTTGCGGCTCGGTGGAGGCCGTGATCCCCAAGGCGTGGGCCTGTGCCCCGCCCACCCAACCGGTGGAGCGTTCGCCCGTGAGGTACGGCAGGAACAGGGGTGTGTTGGGCGAATACGGCTGAGTGGCAACATCGGCCAGTTCGGTGCCCTCCGGCAGCGCAAAGGTGTGGCCAGCCCAGTCAATGGCCCGTCCGACGTCGTTGATGGCTCCGCCCAGCAAATGGCGGTTGTCGTCCACGCGATAGCACCACAGCCCGGAAGGAATCTCCTCCGGCGCGCTGTGCAACATGACGCGCATGGCCCCGGACGTGGACATGGACACCACCACGGTGGAGGCATCCCGACCTCCGGCACCCACGTTCTGGGCCAGGCCGTCCGCGATGGGGGCAAACCACTTGGCGTCCTTCAACGCAGGCCACCGCTGGGTGATCCCGGAGGGAACTTCCAAGATGGGCTGGGTGGGCCTTGCAATCAAGGACAGGTGGGACAGGTCAATACCGGCCAGCTCCAACATGCGCTCAGACCAGTTGCCCGTGCTCCGGTCCTGCAAGCCGCTCCACGCTGCCACTGCGGTTCCGGCCCGAGCCTTGCCCAGGAGCCGAATGTGGAAGTACTCGCCCAGAGAGATCCACCGTTTGGTGGCGGCAAAGATCTCCGGCTCTTCCTCCCGCAGCCAACGCAGCCGCGGGGCCAGGTAGGAGGTGTGCAGCCGGGCACCCGTCAACTGCTGGAGTTCGTATTCATCCACCTCAGCGCGCAGCTGAGCCAGTTGGGGCGTGCAGCGTGAATCCGCGTACGTGTAGCACGGGCTGGTGGCGTGCCGATTGGCATCCACCCCCACCAGAGAGGAGGCGAAAGTGTCAATGGCCACCCCTTTGACCCTGCCGATCAGTTCCTTGCGGGAGCCGATCACGGTGTCAATGATGGCGCCCAGCTCCTCCACCACCTGATCCGGGTCAATGATGCTGGTGCCATCGTTACCCGTGGTGAAGGAGTGCGGAACCTTGTGCCGGTAACCACGCACGGGGATGCCCTGAGCATCGTGCAGGCTGCCGCGGCTGGCTGTGGAACCGACGTCCAGGGCCAGCACCAGAGGGTCCTGGGCTTTGGCCAGCGGGACGGAGAAATCGACGTCGTCGTCGACCTTGGGAGGGTGGGCGGACTTGGCCACGGGAGCGGTCCTTAGAACGTGAGCAATGTGGGCAATGCAAGGGGCCGAGCCGACTCGTGTGGTCGACCCGGCCCTCGGTCGTGACATCCATGCTATCCAGACCGAGCCGCGCCTGTCCCCTTGGAGGGGGTATAGGACTCAGCGCGGGTGGCTAGCGGTGCTCAGCCCATACCCGCTGCACGACGACGGCGCGAGGCCGTCACCCGGTTGACAATGATCAACACCACGCCCACCAGGAACAGCAGACCACCCAGCAGGATGGCCCCGAGGATGCCCAAGACTCCACCGACGATTCCACCCATGTTGGCCTCCACCACGTAGGTGGAGCTGCTGCTCAAATCGGAGCAGTACACGCTGTACTCACCGGCATCTGTTGAGGTGAAGGTGCCCACCATGTTCCAGGTCTGGTCTTCCAGAGTTGTGGAGGCGCTGGTGTTGGGGTTGACGTTCACGGGAACGGAATTGATGTTGGGGTCATACACGGAGCACGACCCCTGGGACGTGGAGCCGTCTCCGGACATGATCCAGTAGTCCTGATCGGCTGCCAGGGTGTGGGTCCGGCCCGGCTCAGCATCTGCCATTTCCCGAACTGTGCCACTCATGGTGGCCACGGCTATCACCAAGATGATCACACCCAGAACCGGTCCTGCCACGGCCAAGGTGATGCCCAGCCACAGTGGCGGGGTGCCTTTGATCTTTTGAGGCTGACCGGTGGGTTGATACCCATGGGGCTGCCCCGCCGCGTGGTACCCGGGCTGCTGTCCCGGGTGGCTCCGGCGTTGTCCTGACCCGCGTAACCGGGAGGGTTGTAGCGCGGGAGATCAGAACCCTGGGAGTTTTGACCGCTGGGAGCCCCGGTGCCATCCGGGTGGGGAGCGTTGTTGGGCTCCTGCGGATCGGGTGAGCCGTTGGTGGGAGTGCTCATGACAAGTCCTTTCGGGTGACCGGAGCTGGCCGGAGGGGGCGGGACGGGGAACGTAGATCAGTAGTGCGGGTAGGAGGCCTGCTGCATGGTGGCGCGACGTGCGCGGGAGGCGGTGACGCGGTTGACAATGATCAGCGCAATGCCCACCACTCCGATCAAGCCGGCAATGAGGACTGCCGCCAAGGAACCGAGCCCTATGGACAAATAGCCATTGCCTTCAAGGGCCACGGTGTCCATGGAGGTGCTGCACAGGATGCGGTAGGTGCCGTCCTGATCTGTGGTGAACTCACCAACTTCTGCGTAGACCTCACCGTCCGGCCGGGTCTCTGTGGTGCCGTAGCCGGTGGTGATGGGGACGGAATCGTAGTCCGGGTTGTAGATCGAGCAGTCGGAAGCCAGCACGGCATCTGACTGGGGAGCCATCAAGGTGTGCACGGTGCCGCCGGTCAGTTCGTGGGAAATCCCCGGCTGGGCATCGGCAATCTCCTGGGTGAGCTGACTCTGACCGATCACAAAAGCCAGGATGATCCCCACAACGGCCACCAGCGGTGCCAAACACGTGATCACAATGCCCACCCACAGCGGGGGCTTGCCTTTTGCGGGCGCGGGCGGCGGTGAGTACGGGGAACCCACGCCTGGCCCGGAAGCCGGCATGTATTGCGGTTGCTGATCGCCGGGACGTTGGTACTGGGGCGGACGGGCGTATTGCGGCGCCCCGTTGTATGACGGCGTTGCTGGACTGGGGCCGTTCGGCGTGGTTGAACCGGTGCCGTACGGCGTTGCTCCGTAAGTCCCCGAACTCCCGGAGTTCCCTGAGGTCCCAGAGGATTGGGATTGCCCCGCGTGCTGATAACCCGAATCCTGTGGGCCCTGGTACTTGGGCGCTTGATACTGAGGTCCCTGGTACTGCGAGTCTTGGAGTTGAGGGTCGTTCTGTTGGGGATCGTGCTGTTGCGGACCCTGGGATGGAGGGTTCTGATTGCTCAAGGTGGTGCCTCTCCGAGCGGATTTTCAAATGCAAATGTCTGGTCTCAGATTAGCGGGCAGTCCAGGTTCGTGCCAGTGTTGCTGTGGGCGTGTGGGGCTGGAAGTGTGAAGATGACGGAACAAGGCGAATCTGGCCATGGTTTCCGCATTGCCTGAGAAGTCGAATGAGCTTGGAGCTTGAGGAGTCACCGTGCCGCAGCTGCGTTCTGCCACATCAACCACCGGCCGCAACATGGCGGGAGCCCGTGCCCTGTGGCGGGCCACCGGCATGGGGAGCGAGGATTTCGGCAAGCCGATTGTGGCCATTGCCAATTCCTTCACCCAGTTTGTTCCCGGTCACGTGCATTTGAAGGACATGGGGCAACTGGTGGCCTCAGCCGTCCAGGAGGCCGGCGGCGTGGCCAAGGAGTTCAACACCATTGCGGTGGACGACGGTATTGCCATGGGACACGACGGTATGCTCTACTCCCTGCCCAGCCGCGACATCATTGCCGACTCGGTGGAGTACATGGTCAATGCGCACTGTGCGGATGCCCTGGTGTGTATTTCCAACTGCGACAAGATCACCCCCGGCATGCTCATGGCCGCCATGCGCCTGAACATCCCCACCATCTTTGTCTCCGGTGGTCCCATGGAATCCGGTGAGGGCGTTGAAGGTGTGGTGGAGCACCGTGTTGATCTGGTGGACGCCATGGTCATGGCCGTGGACGAATCCGTGACAGATGCCCAGCTGGCCCTGATCGAAGAAAACGCCTGCCCCACGTGTGGTTCCTGCTCCGGGATGTTCACCGCCAACTCCATGAACTGCCTGACCGAAGCCTTGGGCCTGTCCCTGCCGGGCAACGGCACCACGCTGGCCACGCACGCCAACCGCAAGCGGCTGTTCCTGGAAGCCGGACGCCGGATCGTTGATTCGGCCAAGAAGTACTACCACGACGACGACGCCTCCGTGCTGCCCCGTTCCATTGCCAACAAGACGGCATTCAACAACGCCATGGCTTTGGACATTGCCATGGGTGGCTCCACCAACACGGTGCTGCACATCCTGGCTGCCGCCCAGGAAGCCGGCGTGGACTTCAGCATGTCTGACATTGACGCCCTCTCCCGCCGCGTGCCGTGCCTGGCCAAGGTGGCTCCGAACTCCACCAAATACCACATTGAACATGTGCACCGCGCCGGTGGCATCCCTGCGATTCTGGGGGAGTTGCGCCGTGCCGGGCTCTTTGACGACTCCGTCTCCGCCGTCCACGCCCCCACCATGGGTGAAGCTTTGGATGAATGGGACATTCGTTCAGGCAAGGCCACTGAGGAGGCCAAGCAGTTCTTCTTGGCAGCGCCGGGTGGAGTGCGCACCACGCAGGCGTTCTCCCAGGCCAACGAATACGAATCCCATGACGTGGACGCTGCTGAGGGCTGTATCCGGGATCTGGAGAATGCCTACACCGCAGAGGGTGGGTTGTGTGTGCTGTTCGGCAACATCGCCGAGGACGGCGCCATCATCAAGACCGCGGGGATTGACCCGGAACTCTTCCACTTTGAGGGCAGGGCTTTTGTGGTGGAGTCCCAGGACGAGGCCGTGTTTGAAATCCTCTCCAAGAACGTGCAGGAGGGAGACGTTGTGGTGATCCGTTACGAAGGCCCCAAGGGCGGGCCGGGTATGCAGGAAATGCTCTACCCCACCTCCTATCTCAAGGGCCTGGGCCTGGGGAAGAAGTGCGCTCTGATCACTGACGGTCGGTTCTCCGGAGGCACCTCCGGGTTGTCCATCGGCCACATGTCCCCGGAAGCCGCAGCAGGTGGGGCCATTGCGTTGATCCAAACGGGAGACCCCATTGTGATTGACGTGGAGAACCGTGTGCTGAGGGTGGACGTGGACGACGCCGAGTTGGCGCGTCGTCGTGAATCCAAGGGTGCACTGCCCTGGAAGCCCGCCAAGGAGCGCGAGCGCAAGGTCTCTGCTGCTCTGCGGGCCTACGCCTCCATGGTGACCTCCGCGGACAAGGGTGCTGTCCGGGTGATCCCTGAGTAAGAACTTCCCCGGAACAAGCCGTGCGCAGTTTGATACCCCCTCAGCCCTGATGGGGTATCAAACTGCG
>NZ_JAUNTS010000003.1:103833-276175 GCF_030538595.1 Kocuria sp. | reverse complement strand
CCCCCGGTGCATCGACGAGGACAACACCAAGGGCGGGTAATCAACCAAACAACAAAAATAATTTGGTATCAACAAACATGAAACACTATTGAGTTCTCAAACAACAGATCAGTCAAGGCATCACCACCGCCGCATGCCGAACCACAGGCCACTAAGCCTCACAGTGGTAGTCGGTAAGTGGCTGATCGGTGGGTCACACCTTGCCGAAGTGCTCCGCTACTCTACCAGGTCTATTTCCTCGGCGTCAATCCCCCGTTTCCCAGGAGTTGACGTCTTGCAGGTGACCGGTGTTAGGTGACTGCCTTTCGGCCGCCGCCGGAGCAACGAGGTGAAACAGTACACCCGCAATCGGCAGCCTGCAACCGGCCAGAGACAACCAATGCCCCGACCATTGATGATCGGGGCATTGGTGCTTGTGACCCCGGAGCGGGGCCTGCCGAAGAAGGTGAGACTAGCTCTGGACTGGCCGCAACCAGAGCGCTGCCAACGGCGGAACCGTGATGACGGCGTGGGCCGGTTGTGCGTAGTGGGGTTCATCCACCGCAGTCACAGATCCCCCGTTGCCCACGCCCGAGCCTCCGTACTGTTCGGCGTCGGAGTTGAGGACTTCCTCCCACTTGCCTGCCATGGGTAGAGCAACGCGGTAGTCGTAGTGCGGGTTGCCTGCAAAGTTCACCACGCACACCAACGGGTTGCCTTCACGGTCCCAGCGAACAAAGGAGAGGGTGTTGTGATTGGAGTCGTTGGCATCCAGCCAGTTGAAGCCATCCGGGGTGTTGTCCTGAGCCCAGAGGGCAGGAGTCTCCTTGTAGACCTGGTTGATCCTGGCAACAAGTTCCTGAATCCCGCGGTGCGGTTCGGTGTCGGCCAACCACCAGTCCAGGCTGCGTTCGTTGTTCCACTCGGATTCCTGCCCGAACTCCTGGCCCATGAAGAGGAGTTGCTTGCCGGGGTGCGCCCACATGAAAGCCAGGTAGGCGCGCACGCCAGCAAGCTGCTTCCAGCGGTCGCCCGGCATCTTGCGCAGCAGCGAACCCTTGCCGTACACCACCTCATCGTGAGAGATCGGCAGAATGAAGTTCTCCGAGTAGGCGTAGACCATGGAGAAGGTCATTTTCCCGTGGTGGTAGTGGCGATACATGGGGTCTTCCTCCATGTATTCCAGGGAGTCGTGCATCCAGCCCATGTTCCACTTGATGCCGAATCCCAAGCCGTTGTTTTCGGTGGGCTGGGTGACGCCCGGGAACGCGGTGGATTCCTCCGCGATCATCACAATGCCCGGGTTGCGCCGGTAGGCGGTGGCATTGGACTCCTGCAGGAAGCCGATGGCCTCCAGGTTTTCGCGGCCACCAAATTGGTTGGGCGCCCACTCGCCGTCTTCGCGGGAGTAGTCCAGGTACAGCATGGAGGCAACCGCATCCACACGCAGACCATCAATGTGGAACTCCTCCAGCCAGTACAGGGCATTGGCCACCAGGAAGTTGCGCACCTCAGTGCGTCCGTAGTCAAAGATCAGGGTTCCCCAGTCTTTGTGTTCGCCGCGGCGGGGGTCCGGGTGCTCATAGAGAGCTTCGCCGTCGAACTTTGCCAGCGCCCAATCGTCCTTGGGGAAGTGGCCGGGCACCCAGTCCACCAACACACCGATACCGGCTTCATGCAAAGCGTTGACCAGATACTTGAAGTCATCGGGATCTCCGAACCGCGACGACGGCGCGTAGTACCCCGTGACCTGGTAGCCCCATGATCCGCCGAACGGGTGTTCCGCCACAGGCATGAACTCCACGTGCGTGAAGCCATGATCGCGTACGTAGTTGACCAGCTCAGTGGCAAGGTCGCGGTAGGACAATCCTTGGCGCCAGGAAGCGATGTGAACTTCATACACGCTCATGGGCGAGTCGTGTGGATCCGTGGCGGCACGCTGCTGCATCCAGGCGTCATCCGTGAATTCGTAATTGCCGTCCCACACCCGGGAGCCGGTGCGCGGTGGTTCCTCGGTCCAGCGGGCCATGGGGTCAGCTTTGTCACGCCACTGACCGTCCTTGCCCAGCAAGCGGTACTTGTAGGTGGTGCCCACTCCCACACCGGGGATGAAAACCTCCCACACGCCGCTGCCACCCAATGAGCGCATGGCGTGTTCGGTGCCATCCCAGCCGTTGAAATCGCCGATGACTCGAACGGCCTGCGCGTTGGGTGCCCAGACGGAGAAGCTGGTGCCCTTGATCTCCCCAAAGCTGGACGGCCAGCTGTGCACGTGGGAGCCCAATGCCTCCCACAGGGTTTCATGCCGGCCTTCACCGATCAGGTGCAGGTCCAATTCGCCCAGGGTGGGGGCGTATCGGTAGGGGTCATCCAGTTCAATCGGTTCCTGATTGCCCCAGGTCACCAACAACCGGTAGTCCGGCACCGAGTCCCCGTCAGCAGGAATCCGCCCGGAAAAGATACCGCCCCATTCGTGGGAGAGACGGTGTGTGGTGCCATCAGCCAGAACTGCGGACACTTCCGTGGCGAACCGGCGCAGGGTGCGCAACACCACGGTTCCGTCCCCTGCGGGGTGAGCGCCCAGCACCTGATGGGGGTCGTAGTAACGGCCCTCGGCCACTGCGGCCAGGACATCCTCGGAGATGGTGTTTGCCACGGGGTTCTCGCTTCCGGTGTTCTCGGGCTCTTCAGCAGCATCGCTGGAGGCTGCTGCCCACGGTAGAGAGCCAACGGAGTCAGTCACAACTGCGGGGCTCTGCGGGACTGAATTGTGCAATTCTGTGACGTCAACTTGCTGCGCGCTGCTCGACTGGCCATCAGCCTCAGCGTTGGCGGGGGCACCGGCCAGGGCATCTTCCACCGCGGCCATGGGCACGTCCACCCAGTCGGGCCGATTACGGGTTTCGTAGACCACCTCATACAGGGCTTTGTCCAGCCACAGAGCGCGGAATACGGGATCTTGCCGATCCACCGGTTGGTGACTGACGCCGGACCATCCTTCCAAGAAGGCAGCGCCAGCTTGTTCACCCCATTCAGTGGTGTCCGCACCTGAGTTCTTGTGCCCAAAGGCAGCCGCATAATCCAGCGAGCGCAGCATTCCCACCACATCTCGCAGGGCCAGGTCAGCCACCACCCGCTCGTTGATCGGCCGCAGGGGCTCACCTTCAAAGTCCAGGATGCGATAGGCACCATCTGCCCCGTGAAGCACCTGTCCCAGGTGGTAGTCGCCGTGAATGCGTTGCAGTGGCGGCAGGTGATCCACCTGCTCCAGCTGGGTCACCACGTCCTCCAGCTCTTCCGCATGCTGGTCCAGTGCCGGAGACAGTTCCTTACCGGCCCACTCGATACGTTTGGTGATCGCCGCCAACAAACGACGACGACGCGCCTCATCCGCCGTTTGCTCACCGAATGCGCTGACCAGATCCCTGTGCATCCGCGCGGTGGCACGGCCCAACTCGCGGGCCTCCGCGGTGAAATCCCGGCGGGTGGCTGCAGCGTCCACTGCCTGGGCCCAGGCATCAGCTGCACCGTCCACCAACTCGGTGACCACCACGATTTGACCGGTTGCTTTGGCCGCCGCCGTCACAGCTTGTGCCGAGCTGGGTTCTGAGCTCTCCCCCGTCTCCTGCGGCCACGTCAGATCGGCCCAAGCCCAGGTATGGGGCACCACAGAGCAGCCGAGTTCCGTGAGTTCGCGGCCCACTTCCACATCAGGGTTGGTTCCGGCGGAAATCACCCTGAAGAACTTGAGGATGATCGCCGATTCACCGGGTTCCACGGGGCGCACGATCACGGAGGTGTTGGACTGCTCGGCAGAAATCACCTGAACCTGCTCAGCGTCCTTCACCCCGCTGACGGCATTCAGGGAATGATTGGAGGAGCCGGTCAGAGTGCTCCCGGCGGCCTTGATCTGAGCGCCTGCGTGCAGCACGCGCAGCACGGCATCCAGAAAACCAGCATGTCCCACTGCTTCTTGAACGTAGGGCGCCGCCGCTTCACCGGGTAGTTTCCCGATGTCCTGCGGATCAGCCTGGTCGCTGAACACCAGCGGGATTTGCACCAGTTCACTGCGCTGCCCCACAACAGCTTGAACAAGGTAGATGGCGGCAGTTTGGGCGTCGTCGTTGTGCAACTCCACCGGAACGCGAGCCACAATCCGAACCTGCGGGGCGCCCGCGGAGGCTTCAAAGGGGAACCATCGACGGCCAGGCAGCCACTGCTGCAACAACTGTTCCAGATCCCGGTCCGTGCCCGGGGTCACCGTGGGATCGGTGCTCAACTTCACCACTCCTTGTGGTTGATGCCTTCAGGTAAAGCGGGCTCAGCCCAGGGAGGACACAATCGGCAGCGCCCGGGTTTCGGGCTGGTTGCCATCCGAGTCCGGCGCGCTGCGAACTCGCAACCAGTAGAAGTCCTGTGAGCCCAAGGTCACGTGGAAATTCCCGTCCTGCCCCACCGCTCCGAACTCCTCGCCGCCGAAAATCTCCCGCAGGCCACGGCCCGCGAACTCGGCAACGTCCAGAATGGCGCGAGCCGGGGTGTGCGACAGGTTGAACACACAAATCAGAGTTTCGGACGCCGGTCCGTGGCGCTCGTCCTCCGAACGGAAATCCCGCACGAAGGCGAGCACTGATTCGTGGTCCGTTGGCACGTTTCGGTACTGGCCCATGCCAAAAGCGGCATGCTCCTTGCGCACCAGCAGCATGCGCCGAATCCAGTGCAGCAGAGAGGAAGAGGAGGCCAACTGGGCCTCCACATTGGTCTGGCCGTAGTGGTGCACCAGGGACTGGACCACCGGCAGGTAGAGCTTGCCGGGGTCGGCGTTGGAGAACCCCGCGTTACGATCCGGGGTCCACTGCATGGGTGTGCGGGAGGCATCCCGGTCGTCCAGCCAGATGTTGTCACCCATGCCGATCTCATCCCCGTAGTAGAGGAACGGGCTGCCCGGCATGGCAAACAGCAGGGCGTGGATCAGCTCGGTTTCCGCCCGAGAATTGTCCAGCAACGTGGCCAAACGACGTCGAATACCCACGTTGGCGCGCATCCGCGAATCCGGGGCATACCAACCCAGCATGGCCTGACGCTCCTCCGGGGTGACCATTTCCAGCGTCAGTTCGTCGTGATTACGCAAGAACGTGCCCCACTGCGTGCCCTTGGGAATGGCAGGGGTGGTGTCCATGGTCTCCACAATGGGAGCGGCCTTCTGATCCCGCAGCGCATAGAAAATCCGCGGCATGATGGGGAAGTGGAAGCACATGTGGCACTCGGGGTCTTCCTCCGAGCCGTAGTACTCCACCACTTCTTCCGGAGGCTGGTTGGCTTCCGCAATGATCACACGGCCCGGGTACTGCTCATCCACCATGCGGCGCAAACGCACCAGGAAGTCGTGAGTTCCCGGCAGATTTTCGCAGTTGGTGCCGTCTTCCTCGATCAGGTACGGGATGGCATCTGCACGGAAACCGTCAATTCCCATGTCCAACCAGAACTTGACGACGTCGAACACCGCCTCCTCCACCTTGGGGTTCTCAAAGTTGAGATCCGGCTGGTGGGAGAAGAACCGATGCCAGAAGAACTGGCGGCGCACGGGGTCAAAGGTCCAGTTGGATTCTTCGGTGTCCACAAAGATGATGCGGGCGTCCTGGTAGAGCTCATCCGTGTCCGACCAGACGTAGAAATCACCGTAGGGGCCATCCGGGTCCTCCCGGGAAGCCTGGAACCAGGGGTGCTGGTCAGAGGTGTGGTTCAGGGGAAGGTCTGTAATGACCCGCAAACCACGGGCGTGAGCCTCGGCCACCAGACGCTTGAAGTCAGAGACGGTGCCGAACTCATCCAGAACGGAGTAGTAATCGGAAATGTCATAGCCACCATCACGCAGCGGGGATTCGTAGAACGGCGGAATCCAGAGGCAGTCGATGCCCAACCACTGCAAGTAGTCCAGCTTGTCGATCAGTCCGGAGAAGTCTCCAGAACCGTCTCCGTTGGCGTCCGAGAAGGCTCGCACCAAGACCTCATAGAACACGGCTTTGCGGAACCAATCGGGATCGTGGGAGATCCCCGGGGCATTGACGCCAAAGTTGGACGGGTTCAAGGCATTCACAGGTGTGCGCTCTCCTGGAGTGATTTGATGGGGATGGGACCGGGCTCATGTACTTGACGCGGGGTCAAGTGGACGATTCAAGACTACTGGCTGAAACCAGCGAGTTCGGTGCGGGTCAACGTCTGTGCAGCCCCGCACCGAACCTGCTCAGTGGCTCATCTGCTGCGGCGGACCTGCACCACGTGCACGGGTTCGTAGAACGGGTCAAGACGTACCCACACGTGCTCGCCCCAGTTCCAGGAAGCCCCGGTCAGCAGGTCATCTGCGGAGAACGTGCCATCTTCATGCAGGTCTTCCGGCCGCAGTTTGAGAGCTGCCAGATCCAGGTTGATGTTGGCCATTCGCACCGCGTGGGGGTCGGTGTTGACCACCACGATCAAGGTGTCCTCATGTTCGCCGTCGTCATCCGTGACTGTTTTGGTCTTGGAGAAGCACAGGACGGCGTCGTCATCCGTGTTGTGCACGGTGAGGTTTTGCAGATCCATCAGCGCGGGGTGCTCGCGGCGGATCTGGTTCAGGCGGCGTACGTACGGAGCCAAAGAGTCTCCGCGGGCCTCCGCTGCGTCAAAGTCACGGGGGCGGTACTGATATTTCTCGTTGTCGTTGGCCTCCTCGGCACCGGGGCGCTGGACGTTTTCGTACAACTCGTAGCCCGCGTACATGCCCCACAGGGGGGATGCCGTGGCAGCCAGCGCGGCACGGATTTTGAAGGCCGGGCGCCCCCCGTGGACAAAGTAATCCGTGAGGATGTCCGGGGTGTTCACAAAAAAGTTGGGACGGTACTGAGCGGAGGTTTCGCGTGAAATTTCCTCCAGGTACTCCTCCAGCTCCCACTTGGCATTGCGCCAGGTGAAGTAGGAGTAAGACTGCTGGTATCCAGCTTTGGCAAGGCCCTGCATCATGGCTGGGCGAGTGAAAGCCTCCGCCAGGAAAACCACACCGGGGTCGATCTTGTGGACCTCACCCAGCAACCACTCCCAGAACCACAGGGGCTTGGTGTGGGGATTGTCCACGCGGAAAATACGGATGCCGTGGGACATCCACAGCTTCACAATCCGCAAGACCTCTTGGGAGAGACCTTCTGGATCGTTGTCAAAGTTCAGGGGGTAGATGTCCTGATACTTCTTGGGTGGGTTCTCCGCGTAGGCAATGGTGCCATCCGCCCGAGTGGTGAACCACTCGGGGTTGGACTGCACCCACGGGTGATCCGGGGACGCCTGCAGCGCCAGGTCAAGGGCCACTTCCAGACCCAATTCCTGGGCGCGGGCCACAAAGGCATCGAACTCTTCAAAACCACCCAGATCAGGGTGGATGGTGTCATGGCCGCCTTCAGCCGCACCGATTGCCCACGGGGAACCGGGGTCGCCCGGAGCCGGTGTCAGGGAGTTGTTGGGGCCCTTGCGGTGTGCCACACCGATGGGATGAATGGGGGGTAAGTAAATGACGTCAAAGCCCATCCCGGCCACTGCATCCAGACGTTCGGCAGCGGTCACAAAGTTGCCCGAACGCCAGTGTCCCGTCTCCGGGTTCCACTCGGCGCCCTCCGAACGCGGGAAGAATTCGTACCACGCGCCGCGCCCGGCAGCATCGCGCTCCACCCGGATGGGGTAGCTGCGCGACTCCGTGACCAAGGCGCGGATGGGGTTGCTGGCCACAGCACTGAGAATCCCGCGATCCGTGGCCTCGGCAAACCGCTGGCCGGCCGGAACCGAACGATCCTTCAGGTGCTCAGCCACCTTGGCGAACAGGCGACGTTGGCCCTCCGGGCGGAAATCTTCTGCAGCCGCGCGTTCAAAAACCAGCGCGCCTTCATCCATCATCAGCTCAACATCTTGACCAACGGCCAGTTTGATGGCGGCGTCGTGATGCCACGTGCCAAACACGTCTGAGAAACCTTCGATGGTGAAGCTCCAGTCACCTTCGGAGGTGGGAGTCACCCAGCCTTCGTAACGATCCGTGCCCTTGGCCATGAGGGAAAGCAAGACCCGCTCCTGCTCATTACCGTCAGGGTCGCGCAGCACAGCCGCCACGCCCAGCGCATCGTGACCTTCCCGGTAGACCGTGGCTGCCACGCGGATGGATTCGCCGGGAACCGCCGTGGCGGGCCTGCGGCCATCGTGAACCACGGGAGCCACCTGCTCAATGGGGATGCGCCCGTACACCAGGTGGGAGCGGTCAACGACGGCGCCTGACTCCGGTGTTCCCGCCGCGGCAACCCCCGTGGGCTTCAGCGGAGAACGCGCTGGAGCCGGCTTGGTGGCGGGATCCTGGGTGGAGTTCGCGGGGCTGGCTGGAGTATTCGAGTTAAACGAAGTCACGTAGCCCACGGTAGTCAGTTGGAGCGCCGGGAAGAAGTCCAAGAAGAGATCCACGTCACGAAGTTGACCGGATTGCCACCGGAATCGTGCCGCGGCGCTCCAACAGATATTCTGCGCCTGTGAAGGCTATCCGCAGGTTCACCGTACGCACTGTCCTCCCCGAGTCGATTCGTCCTCTGAGCAGGCTCGCCAACAATCTCCGCTGGTCGTGGAACAAATCCACCGAACAGCTCTTTGCTGATCTCAACCCGCAGGCTTGGGACAGCGTCAACCACGATCCGGTCAAACTCTTGGGCTCCCTGACCCGTGAGGAGATTCAGCAGATCGCTGAAGATCCTGAACTGGTGGAGCGTGTTCAGGCTTTGGATGCAGAACTTGAGACGTATCTCAACCAGCCCCTGTGGTACCAGCAGGAACAGCCAGCTGATGCCCCCAAGTCCATTGCCTACTTCTCCGCCGAATACGGCATCACCTCCGTTCTCCCGCAGTACTCCGGCGGCTTGGGCATCTTGGCCGGTGACCACCTGAAGACCGCCTCTGACATGGGTGTTCCCATTGTTGGTGTGGGTCTGCTCTACCAGCACGGCTACTTCAAGCAGTCCCTGTCCCGGGATGCCTGGCAGCTGGAGGATTACCCCGTCCTGGACCCGGACGGCCTACCGCTGAGCTTGTTGCGTGAGGAAGACGGCACCCCCGCACGGGTTGAGCTTCCCCTACCGGACGGCAGGCGTCTTCTGGCACAGATCTGGCGCGCCGACGTCGGACGAGTTCCGCTGCTGCTGCTGGACTCCAACATTGCCGACAACGACGACCACGCCCGCAACATCACCGACCGTCTGTACGGCGGTGGCGGGGATCACCGCTTGCAGCAGGAGCTACTGCTGGGCATGGGTGGTGTGCGTGCGTTGCGCATCTTCTCCCGTTTGACCGGGGCACCGGCACCTGAAGTGTTCCACTGCAACGAGGGCCACGCCGGGTTCTTGGGCATTGAGCGCATTTCTGAACTCATGGCCCCGGGCACCAAGGGCGTTCCGATGTCTTGGGACGAGGCGCTGACCGCAGTCCGGTCAGCCACGGTGTTCACCACCCACACACCTGTTCCGGCCGGTATCGACCGGTTTGAGAAGGATCAAATTCACCGATTCTTCTCCGCAGGTCTGGCTCCGGAAGTGCCCACCGACCGCGTCTTGGCACTCGGCGACGAGAATTACGACGGCGGTGATCCGTCCAAGTTCAACATGGCTGTGATGGGTCTGCGTCTGGCTCAGCGGGCCAACGGCGTGGCCAAGCTGCACGGCAAGGTCTCCCGTGACATGTTCGCCGGGCTGTGGCCAGGCTTTGAACACGATGAGGTACCGATCTCCTCCGTGACCAACGGTGTGCACGTGCCGTCCTGGATTGACCCCCGGATGGAAGCGCTTGCGGTGGACCGCAGCCAGCCGGATCTGGAGTCCAGGTGGCGGGCAGTCAACAAGGTGGACGACGCCGAACTGTGGAAAGTCCGCCGTGAACTGCGTTCTGACCTGGTTCAAGACGTCCGTGCGCGGCTGCGTTCGTCCTGGAAGAAGCGCGGTGCCGCTGACGCCGAGCTCGGCTGGACCGAGTCGGTGCTGGATCCGGATGTGCTGACCATCGGTTTTGCCCGCCGCGTTCCCACCTACAAACGCCTGACGTTGATGCTGCGTGACCCCGCCCGGCTCAAGCGGCTGTTGCTGGACCCGCACCGCCCCGTCCAGCTGGTGGTGGCCGGTAAGTCCCATCCCGCGGATGAGATGGGCAAGCAGATGATCCGGGACCTGGTGAAGTTCACCGATGACCCGGAGGTCCGCCACCGCATTGTGTTCCTGCCGAACTACGACATTGCCATGGCCCGGACCCTGTTCCCCGGCTGTGACGTGTGGTTGAACAACCCCCTGCGCCCGTTGGAAGCCTGCGGCACCTCCGGGATGAAGGCCGCCATCAACGGTGGCCTGAACCTCTCCGTGCTGGATGGCTGGTGGGACGAGATGTACGACGGCCAGAATGGCTGGGCCATCCCCACCGCGGACAACCAGGCCTCCACGGAGGAACGGGACAACATTGAGGCCGCGGCCCTCTACGAACTCATTGAGGATCATGTGGCTCCCCGCTTCTACGGGGAGAAGGCTTCTTACGACGACGACACCGTGCCCCACCAGTGGTT
The DNA here is from genome assembly GCF_030538595.1 of Kocuria sp. Classification (GTDB taxonomy): domain Bacteria; phylum Actinomycetota; class Actinomycetes; order Actinomycetales; family Micrococcaceae; genus Kocuria. The sequence goes on along the minus strand of NZ_JAUNTS010000003.1, from coordinate 265,599 downwards.
GGCCATGGTCAAGCACACGTTGTCCAACCTGGGTCCCAAGGTTTCCGCCAAGCGGATGCTGGAGGACTACGTGACCGAGCTTTACCGCCCGGCTGCACTGTCCGGCCGCGCAGCCGCCGCCTCCGAACATGCCGCAGCGCGTGAATCCTCTCAATTGATCACCCGAGTACGCGACGGCTGGCCGGCAGTGCATGTGGATCATGTGGAAGCTGAGTCCGTGGCGGAGATACCGCAGATCGGTGACGATCTGACCGTGACTGCCTACGTTCAGCTCGGTGACCTGTCACCGGAGGATGTCACCGTGGAGATCGGCTACGGCCGGGTCTCCGAGTCCGATCACATCCACGAACGCCGCTTTGGTGTGCTGGATCAGGCTCGCGCCACCGGGGACGGGAAGTGGGCTTTCACGGGTTCCATCACCATCGACCGCTCCGGCCCATTCGGTTACACCGTGCGGGTGCTGCCCCAGCACGACTTCTTGACCAACAAGGCTGAGTTGGGCTTGGTGGTCACCGCCTGAGAATCTGCCGCCGACCTCCCACTTATACGCCGAGTTCCCACGTTTTGGGCGGTGATCTCGCGTTCAGATGGGAGGTCGGCGAGGGTGTTAGATCAAGCGCAGGACTGTGACCGACATTGCCGGGGCCACGGTGGAGTCACCGGTCAGCAAGCGTGTGCCGTAGGTGGGGCGTAGGGCTGCGTCCGTGGAGAACAACAGCTCAAAGCCGGTGGGAACATCCGCAGATTCAGCGTCCTCCCCACGGCTCACGATTTCCTGAATGGCCTCCTGGGACGGCAACGTCACGTCAACATCGTGAGTGCTCCCGTTGACCAGCACCAGCGCCGTCGTGACTCCAGCGCGGGCGCCAATGACCATCTGCACGGTGCGGAAACCGGCTGCCTGCCATTCGTAGGACTGCATGTGGTTACCGCTGGGGGCAAACCACTCCATCCGGACGTCATGCACACGGCGCATGTAGTCCTCGGGCTGATCTTGCAGGAAGGCGCGGCGCAGGCGTAGCAACTCCCTGGTGCAGGAGAGCATGGCACGGTCCGCCGGGGTCATCTTCCAATTCACCCAACCGATGGGCGAGTCCTGGCAGTAGGCGTTGTTGTTCCCACCCTGGGTGCGCAGGAACTCATCTCCAGCGGTGAGCATGGGAACACCCTGGGACAGCAGCAGCGTGGCCATGATGTTGCGCGCAGTCCGAGCGCGAGCAGCACGCACGGAGGCGGTGCGGGCTGGGCCTTCCTCACCGTGGTTCCAGGAGTGGTTGTCGTTGGTGCCGTCCCGGTTGTTCTCCCGGTTGGCCTCGTTGTGTTTCTGGTCGTAAGCGGTGAGGTCATACAGGGTGAAACCGTCGTGCGCGGTGACAAAGTTGATCGCGGACAACGGGGTTCGCCCGGAAGCCTCAAAGCGACTGTTGGACCCTGCCAGGGCATCCGCCAGCCTGGACAGACTGCCCCCGGTCCCACCTGTGGCAATCACACGCTGATCCGTGAGCCAAAAATCCCGCACGGTGTCCCGGTAGGAGTCATTCCAATCAGCCCAACCGGGCGGGAAGTTGCCGGTTTGCCAGCCGCCCATGCCCACGTCCCAGGGCTCAGCAATCAGCTTGGAGGCCCCAATGCTGGGATCGGCCGTGGCGGCCACCAGAAAGGGGTGCCGCTGACTGAAGGTGTGCTGCGAATCCCTCGCCAGCGTGGGGGCAAGGTCAAAGCGGAAACCATCCACGTGAATCTGACGCACCCAGTACCGCAAGGAATCCAAAGCCATCCGCACCACATTGGGGTTGGCAAAGTCCAGGGTGTTGCCGCAGCCGGTCATGTCCAAGTAGTGACCGTTGTGGTGGCGGTACCAGTGCTCGTCCCCCAGCCCACGCCAACAGTAGGGCTGCTCGGTGGGGCCGCCTTCCGCGGTGTGGTTGTAGACCACGTCCAAGACCACTTCCAGTCCCGCCGCGTGCAGGGCCTTGACCATGGTCTTGACCTCATCCAACACGCCCTGGGTTCCGCGAGCGCGCGCCTGTGCCGTGGCATAGGCGGCATGCGGAGCAAAGTAGGACAGTGTGTTGTAGCCCCAGTAATTGGTCAGCCCGTTTTCCGTGAGATGGGCTTCATCCAGGTGAGCGTGAATGGGCAGTAGCTCAACGGTGGTGATGCCCAATGACTTCAGATAGTCGATCATCACCGGATGGGCCAAACCGGCGTAAGTCCCCCGCAGGTCAGCTGGGATCTCTGGATGCTGAATGGTCAAGCCCTTCACGTGGGCTTCGTACACCACAGTGTCCCGCCAAGGGATGTCCGGGTGAACGTCCTCTCCCCAGTCAAAGCGTTCATCCACCACCACGGAGACATACCGCGTGCCATAGGCATCCGGGCGCGGATCATGGGCCGGCAACTGATCGGCCCGCGCCACCCGTTCCAGCCCCAGCCCGTGCGGATCCAGAAAGATCTGTTCCGTTTCCGGGGTGAGGTTGGGCTGGTGCAGCATGGCGGAGGTGGATGGAATGAAGCCATAGCGGGTGCCCGGGGGCAGCGCCATGAACGTGTAGGGGTCCAAGTCGCTGTTGGCCGCAGCCAATGCGCGATCTGGGCTCACATGGATCAGATCAAAATGCACCCCACCTTCCAGGTGCATCAGCGTCTGCCGCTGCCACGGTTGGCCGGGTTCGGACCAGATCAAATCCACCGCATCCAGTCCCGGAGCCCACACGGCCACATTGGCCGCCAAGCTCTCCCCGGGAGTGCGGGACACTCCCAGTGGTCTGGACCGCGGGCGCGGGTGCGCGATGCTGACCAGCCGGTCCGGTGCCTGTGTCCAAGGCCGTCTACGCGGCACGACGACGCGCAATCTCGTAGAGGGTGATCCCCACGGCCATGGAGGCGTTCAGCGATTCCATGGCGGAGTCAATGGGGATGGACACGATCTGATCGCAGTTCTCCGTGATCAGACGGGACAGTCCCTTGCCTTCGGAACCGACCACCACCACCAGGGGTTCGGAGGCCAGCTCCAGGTGTGGCAGTTCAACATCTCCCCCGCCGTCCAGGCCCACCACAAAGTATCCAGCCGCTTTGGCCCTCTCCACCGCCCGGTTCAGGTTGGTGGCCTTGGCCACCGGAACCCGGGCCGCGGCACCCGCACTGGTCTTCCACGCCGTGGCCGTCACCCCCGTGGAGCGGCGTTCAGGAAGGACGACGGCGTTGCCCGCGAACGCGGAGACGCTGCGGATGATCGCTCCCAGGTTGCGTGGATCGGTGATGCCGTCCAGGGCCACGATCAACGGTGGGCGCTGCGTCTTGTCCTTCTTCCACGTTGCCATGGCCTGGTCCATGAGGTCTTCGGCGTCGTCGTATTCATACGGTGGCACCTGCAGCGCCACGCCCTGGTGAACAGCGTCCTCCGTCAGGCGGTCCAGCTCCGGTTTGGTGGCTTCCAGGACCGGAATCTGACCTTCGGCGCACAGTTTGAGGGTTTCGCGGATTCGGTCATCCACCTCAATACGGGTGGCGATGTAGAGGGTCTTGGCCGGTACCCCAGCGCGCAAGGACTCCAGAACAGCATTGCGGCCGGTGACCAAATCCTCGGTCTTGCCGGGTCCGCGCCGATTGTGGCCGCGGGACGGACCACGATCCTGGGCGCCCTTGGGCCGGGCCGCATTACGACGCTCAGCGGCCTTCTTCATCTTGTGCGCCTTGTGATAGGGGCGGTCCTCGGCCTTGGGGGTTGGTCCCTTCCCCTCCAAACGACGCCGACCGTGGCCTCCCGTCCCAACGGACGGACCCTTTTTCTTGCTGTTGCCCGCGCCCGGACGGCGAGACGTTGCCATGGTGTGACCTACCTGTTCTTTAGGTTTTTAAACGATGTGAAATCAAAGTCTGCGGTGTATGACGGTGGTGGATCAACAGCCGTTGCCACCCCGGGACGTCTCAGGCCAGGCTCCATCTGGAGCCATCGGCACCATCGGCCACCTGCACTCCCGCAGCGGCCAAAGTGTCCCGGAGCCGGTCTGCTTCCGCCCAGTCCTTGTTGGCACGAGCAGCCGCACGGCGCTCCATGAGATCCTTCACCAAGTGGTCCAGCGCCGCATGCTCCCCGCCGTCAGCGCCCGACCCCGCGGAACCATCGAGGTCCATGAGCTGACGCAGCCCCAAGATCTCAGCCATTAGGTGAACTTGCTTCGCCTTACGCTTTAATTCAGCGAGGTCAACGTGCGCGGCAGAAGCGATGGTGTTGCCGGATCGCACCGTTCCGTGCACAGCTTGCAGGGCTCGAGGAACGTTCAGGTCATCGTTCATGCCATCGACAAACTGTCCCGGTAGCGCCACAAGTTTCAACTGATCATCGCCGGCAGGCAGTGCCACACCTCGGCTTCGTGCCAACTTGAGAAAGTTCTCAATGCGTTCAACGGCAGCAGTCGCCATCTGCAGTGAATTCAGTTGGTAGTCCAAAGTGGAGCGGTACTGCGCCTGGCCCAAGTAGTAGCGCACCGCCAGCGGGCGAGCCATCTGCAACATTTCTTCAGGGGAAATAGTGTTGCCGATGGACTTGGACATCTTTTCGCCCTGGTAGGTCACCAGACCGTTGTGCAACCAGAAGTTGGCGAACCCGCGGCCGGCGGCAGCTGACTGCGCGAGTTCGTTTTCGTGGTGCGGGAAACGCAGGTCCAGACCACCGCCGTGGATGTCGAACGTGTCCCCCAAATACTTGCCCGCCATGGCGGAGCATTCCAAGTGCCAACCGGGGCGGCCACGGCCCCACGGGGAATCCCAGGCAGCAGTCTCCGGATCAGAGTCCTTGTGCCCCTTCCACAGCGCAAAGTCGCGGGGATCCCGTTTACCGCGCCGATCAGCATCCGAGGCATCCTGCATGTCCTCCACGCGCTGCCGGGTCAGCTCCCCGTAGCGAGACCAGGACCGGACATCAAAGTAGACATCCCCGGAGTCGTCCCCAGCCGGGTAAGCGTGACCTGCATGGATAAGTTTCCTGATCAGGGCATGCATCTCCGGAATATGCCCAGTAGCACGCGGCTCATAGGTGGGGTCCTCAATACCCAGCGCCCCGTAAGCACCCGTGAAGATTTTTTCAAAGCGGTAGGCCAGTGCCCACCACTCTTCCTTGGGGTGCTCGCCATCAAAACCCTCAGCAAATGAGGCGAGCGAATTGGCCAAGATTTTGTCGTCTATGTCCGTCACGTTGCGCACGGAAGTGACCTTCAGACCGTGACCGTGGCGCAACCAGCGGGTCAGGATGTCAAAAACCAGGGCTGAGCGAACGTGACCGATGTGCGGACGCCCCTGCACGGTGGCACCGCAGTAGTACAACCGTGCTTCCTCCGGGTGCACGGGTTCAAACTCTTGAAATTCCTGCTCCAAGGAGTTGTAGAGAACCAATTTCTGCGCTCTGATTTCTTCTGGCTCATATTCGAAGGGCAAGATCGTCACTCTGGCAAGTCTAACGACCCCGCGCGCTTCAAGCTCCCGGGAGCACCAGCGCCGTGGCCACAGCGGCCAAGCCCTCCGAGCGCCCCGTGAACCCCAGGTGGTCTGAGGTGGTGGCTGCCACCGCCACCGGGCAGCCCGCGGCCTGGCTCAACACCTGCTGCGCTTCCTCACGGCGTGGTGAGAACTTGGGCCGTTGACCGATCAGCTGCACGGCAATGTTGCCCGGGATGAAGCCTGCCTGGCGCACAATCCGGGCGGCTTCACCCAGTATCCGCACCCCGGAGGCACCGGCCATGTCCTCACGGTCCACCCCAAAGTTGGAACCGAGGTCACCACAACCAGCGGCCGAGAACAACGCATCCGCCGCGGCGTGAGCCACCACGTCCCCATCCGAATGGCCGGACAGTCCCCGCTCCCCAGGCCAGTACAGACCTGCCAACCACAGGGGCACCGCACCGTCCCGGTGCGCGGCTTGTTCCGCATCAGTGGCAAAAGCGTGAACGTCCACGGAGATACCGGTCCGGGGGAAATTTGTGGGTACCACCTGGTGATCCATGTTCACAGAGCCTCCTGATCCTGCGGTGCTGTTTGCTGCAGCGATTCTCCGGTGGCTTGGGCATTCGGTACAGCTTGGGAATCCAGAATGGCTTGGGCCAGGAGCAGATCCATGGGCCGGGTGATTTTCAGCGCTGCTTCATCCCCCGTCACGGTGTGCACGGGCGTGTCAGAAAATTGCTCCACCAGTGAGGCGTCATCCGTGATCCGATCATCGTGGGCCTGTCCGGCAGCGCGGTTCACCTCCGCCAGGAGGTCCCAGTCGAAACCCTGCGGGGTCTGAATGGCGCGCAGATGCGAACGATCCACCGTTCCCTGGCTGTTGCCGTCTTGATCCACCGCACGGATGGTGTCCACCACCGGCAACACCGGGACCACCGCGCCGTGGCCGGCCTCCACAGCTGCCACCACACGATGGAAAACTTCCACCGGCGTGAGGCAACGGGCGGCGTCGTGAATCAGAACTCCGCGCAGAGCATCGGGACGAGCGGCGTACATCTGCTCCACAGCTTGGAGGGCATGACGCACACTTGCCGCTCGACTGGCCCCGCCAGTCACCACCTGAGCGTTGTGCCGCTGGGCAACGGCGGTCAGCTCAGTATCGTCCTCCGGCACCGTGACCACCACAGGCGCCGGCTGACCGTGGTTTCCCCGCGTGACCCCACTGGCCGCAATACCCGTCAAGCTGTGCTCCAAAATGGAGCGCCCGCCCACATTGACCAGGGCTTTGGGCATCCCTTGCCCCAGCCGCGTGCCGGAACCCGCCGCAACCACAACGACGGCGAACCCACCGCGGGAGGATGGGTTCGCCGTCGTCATGTGCACAAGTTTTCTGCTGTCACCCGAGCACTGACTGCTGCGGGTTACGAATGATCTGGGTCAGGCCGCCAGGACGTCGTCAAGGCGCTTTTCCGCCTCTTCTTCGTCAATGTCCTTGGCCAACGCCAGTTCGGAGGTGAGAATGTGCCGCGCTTTGGTCAGCATGCGCTTTTCTCCGGCGGACAATCCACGGTCCTTGTCACGGCGCCACAGGTCACGGACAACCTCTGCAACCTTGAGAACATCACCGGAAGCCAGCTTTTCCACATTGGCTTTGTAGCGGCGGGACCAGTTGCTGGCCTCCTCCACGTCCTGGGCCTGCAGAACGGCAAAGACCTCCTTGAGACCTTCCTCATCAACGACGTCGCGGACGCCCACCAGATCAACATTTTCCGCCGGAACCTCAATCACCAAATCACCCTGGGTGACCTTGAGTTTGAGATACATCTTTTCTTCACCCTTGATGGTGCGGGTCTTGATCTCTTCGATCAGTGCCGCCCCGTGGTGGGGGTAGACGACTGTCTCGCCAACCTCAAAAACCATGTAATGTGCCCCTTTCCGACGAGCAATTCTAGCACGGTGATCTGGGTCGCTTTTCGGCGTCCGCGGCCAGCGATCAGGCCCCGGGAATCTCCCCACCGGGCACCCGCACCACGCTCGCGTGCAATCAACGCGGAGTGGATGCAGACGATCCGTGGCCAAGCGGATAGCATGAAGCACAAAGCCACCGAACCGCCAAGGAGTTCGCGCCGTGAACATCGCCGCCCGCAAGAAGGTCAAGATGGCTGGCCTCTGCGCAGCAGTCGTTGCAGCCACCCTGTCCGTCACAGGCTGCTCATACATCAACCCGCAGGCCACCACCATGGCTTATTCGCCTGGTGACGGCATTGTGGAGGAGATGGATCAGGTTTCGCTGAACAACATCCTGATTGTGGCGGAGTCGGAGAATGACCCCGGACGTCTGCTGGGCACCGTGGTCAACAAGACCGATGAAGACCTCACTTTGACGGTCACCACGGACCAGGCTTCGGCTGAAATTGAGGTACCTGCCAACGGTGAAACCCGTCTGGAGGACTCAGACAATGAAACTCTCCTGGACCCGGCCGGCGCTCAGCCAGGTCTGATGGTGGAAACCACGTTTGACACCGGCAGCACAGAACTGACCAAGTCCGTGCCGATTCTGGATCACACTTTCCCGCGCTACGCCGAGTACATCCCCGGCGGCGCCCCGGCAACACCTGCCAACCCGTCCAACACTCCCGGTGCTGCCCAGGAAGGCAGCGGTCACTGACCTGAACCCGGGTAGTGCTCACCATGGCGGTGAGGCATCGGTTTAATCTGACGAGCAGAGCGGCCCTCCCCAATTTTGGGGAGGGCCGCTCTGTCATGGTGGCTCCTTCGCTGGCGGCGACTTCCCATTTGGCGGTCGAGCTCCCCGAAATGCGCCCACTTCCCACCCTGTAGAGGCTGATTCTGCAGCCAGATGGGAAGTCGGCGGGTGGGGCGCGAGCCGCGGGGCGGCGAGCGGGTGGGGCTAGAGCTCGAACTTGTAGCCCAGGCCGCGCACCGTCACCAAGTGGCGAGGGTCTGATGGATCCGGCTCGATCTTGGAGCGCAAGCGCTTGACGTGCACATCCAAGGTTTTGGTGTCCCCCACGTAATCGGAGCCCCACACACGATCAATCAGCTGCCCGCGAGTCAGAACGCGGCCTGCGTTGCGCAGCAGCATTTCCAACAGCTCAAACTCCTTGAGCGGCATGCTGACGTTCTCCCCGTCCACGGTGACCACGTGGCGTTCCACGTCCATCCGCACCGGACCTGCTGCAACGGTGGTGGATTCAATGTCCTCGGGCTCAGTGCGGCGTCGTAGAACCGCGCGAATCCGGGCCACCAGCTCCCGGGAGGAGTAAGGCTTGGTGACATAGTCATCGGCGCCGAGTTCCAGGCCCACCACTTTGTCGATCTCAGCGTCCTTGGCGGTCAGCATGATGATGGGGACCACGGAGCGCTGGCGGATCTGACGGCACACCTCCGTCCCGGACTGGCCGGGCAGCATGAGGTCCAGCAGGATCAAATCCGCGCCGTTGCGCTCGAACTCAGTCACGGCATCCAGGCCGTTGTCCACCACCTGAGTCTCGAATCCCTCACGGCCCAGAAGGTAGGACAGGGGGTCGGACAGCGACTCCTCGTCTTCAACAATCAGGATCCGGGTCATGCGCGTTCTCCGTTCAATTCAGAGGTGTGAGTGGCCCCGGAAGGGGCTGGGCGATCAGCGGTCACAGAACCGCGGGCGGAAGGTGTGGGGGCCGGATCGGCTGAAGCAAGATCGGCTGGTTCCGGGAACTCCAAGTCCTCCAGGACCGGGAGGGACAAGGTGAAGGTGGAGCCGTGACCTTCACGGGACCACACGGTGACTTCCCCACCGTGCTGCTGCATCACGTGCTTCACAATGCTCAGGCCCAAGCCGGTGCCACCGGTCTGCCGTGACCGTGCCGCATCCACGCGGTAGAAACGCTCAAAGATGCGCTCCTGCTCCTCCTCGGAGATCCCGGGCCCTTGATCCGTCACGGAAATCTGCATCATTCCATCACGCTCCCGAACACCGATTCCCACGCGGGTTCCCGTGGGTGAGTAGCGGATGGCGTTGTCGATCAGATTACGCAGGGCGGTGGTCAACAGGTCAACGTCGCCAAAAACCTGGGCGCTGGCGCGCCCGCCGGCAACAATTTTGATGTCGCGTGACTGGGCGGTGAGCCGGTTGCGATCCACAGCTTCACCTACCACACGATCAAGGTCCACGGGCTGCCCTGCAGTCACCACATCCGTGCCCTGCAACCGGGACAGTTCCATGATGTCTTGGACCAGGGCACTGAGGCGTTCGGATTCTTTGTGCAGACTCTTGGTGAAGTGGCGGATGGCTTGCGGGTCATCCGCTGCATCATCAATGGCTTCTGAGAGCAGCCGAATGGCACCCACGGGAGTTTTGAGTTCATGGGACACATTGGCCACAAAGTCACTCCGGACGGATTGGGTGCGCACAATTTCCGTCTGGTCCTCGGCCAGCAACAACACGTACTCATCCCCCAGGATGGCCACCCGCATGTCCAGCACAATGGCCCCGGATTGATGACCTCCGCGGGTGATCTCCAACCGGTATTCCTCCGTGACACCGGTGGCCCGCACCGTGCGGACCATGCGCACCAGATCGTCCTGCACCAGCGAGTAGCCCCGCACCAGCCCGAAAGCATAGGCAGCTGGGGATGCGCGCACCACCCCATCCACGCCATCCACCACCACGTAGGCCTGGCCGATCACGGACAGAACATCAGCGGCGCCGTCGGGAAGCCCGGGTTCGGTGATCTCCAAGGCATCCGCACGACGGCGGGGGGTACCCCTGAGCACCAACAGGCCGCTCAAGCCCAACAACAGGCCGATCAGTCCTGCGACTGCGGCAACGACGGAGGAATCCACCCCCCTAGCGTATGCGTGCACCCCGGTGTTGGTGGCCCTGTAAGCACCTCGGAGCCCATTCCCAGGCGACTGTCACGCATGATTCCCTGGCCGTTGGCCAGACGTTCACCTAAGCGCCCCTTGCTGTCTCCCCCACGGCCCGGTGCAGCGCCGGAGCCAACGGTAAGGTTGATGGCTGGATCTGAAGTGGCATGACTGTGCCCACACACCGTCGCAACCCCGGTCGCCGGGCTGCCAGACCGGCAGTGGAAGTGGGCACAAGATTCGAGAGGAGCGCTCAATGCGCGAAGTTTTCCAGGCCGAACTGAAGCAGGTTGGCGAAGAATTGGTGGAGATCGCCACCTTGGTGCGCAAGGCCCTTTCCGAGGCTCGCCAGGCTTTCCTGGAAGCCGATTTGGAGACCGCCCAGGATGTGATTGCCGGGGATGCCCGGATTGACTTCATGCAGAACGAACTGGATGAGCGGTCAATCGACATCCTTGCGTTGCAGTCTCCGGTGGCATCCGACCTCCGCATGATCGTGGGCGCGCTGCGGATGAGTTCTTCCTTGGAACGCATGGGCGACCTTGCACGCCACCTGGCCCAGGACGCACGACGCCGCTACCCCGAACCCGTGCTGCCCTCCCAGCTGGAGGACACGTTCCGGCGGATGTTCGATCTGGACCTGGAGATCATTGAAGGTGTGATCCAGATTCTGGAAACCCGTGAGATGTCCATTGCAGATGACATTTACACCAAGAAGGCCGAGGTCAACTCCCTGCACCAAGAGGTCTTCAACGCTCTGGGCAGCGATTCCTGGGACTCACCGGTGAGCACCGCCGTGGACGTGACTCTCTCCGCCCGTTACTTGGAGCGCATTGGTGACCACGGGGTTTCCGTGGCCCGCAAGGTGGCCTACCTGGTGACAGGCGAGTGGACGCCGTCGGCCACCATGGAACGCCCCACCGGCCACGGGCACATCAGCGCCAACTGATTCACCTGCGTTCACAGCACGTTCGTCCGCTTTTCCAGGCTGGAAAGTGACCTGAAGCGTGTTGTGAACGCACCACACACAGACAACGACGCCGACCCTCACATCCGTTGGAGGGTCGGCGTCGTTTCTGGTCTCTCAGGACTTACTTCTTGCCCTGGTTGGCGACTGCCTGAATGTTGGCGGCCGCTGCCTCCGGGTCCAGGTACTCGCCACCGGGTGTAATCGGCTTGAAGTTCTGGTCCAGTTCGTAATACAGCGGGATGCCGGTGGGGATGTTCAATCCGGCAATGTCATCATCAGAGATTCCGTCAAGGTGCTTGACCAACGCGCGCAGTGAGTTGCCGTGGGCGGCCACCAGAACCACCTTGTCAGCCTTCAGATCCGGGATGATCTGCTCTTCCCAGTAAGGCAGAAAACGCTCCAGAACATCTTTGAGGCATTCGGTGCGCGGTGCGTTCTGAACGTCTGCGTATCGGGGGTCGTGGGCCTGAGAGTATTCGTCGTTGTCATCCAGCGGGGGCGGCGGAACATCATAGGAACGGCGCCAGGTCATGAACTGCTCTTCACCATACTGGTCGCGGACCTGAGTTTTGTCCTTGCCCTGCAGATCGCCGTAGTGGCGCTCGTTCAGGCGCCAGGAGCGCTTGACCGGAATCCAGTGCCGGTCTGCAGCGTCCAGGGACAGGTTGGCGGTCATGATGGCACGGCGCAGCAGGGAGGTGTGCACGATGTCCGGGAGGATGTCACGCTCCTTGAGCAGCTCACCGCCGCGGGAAGCCTCCTCCTTGCCCTTCTCCGTGAGGGGCACATCCACCCAACCGGTGAACAGGTTTTTCTCGTTCCAGTCCGACTGCCCGTGGCGTAGGAGGATCAGTTTGTACTTTGCGTCAGTAGCCATGGGCCCAGTATTCCACTGGCCCCCTGGTGACCCGCCTCATGTTGCCGTCCTGTGTCCGCGAATTACGCCCGTGGCCGATCTTGGGACGAATCAGCGCTTGCTCACCAGGCGGAGGGGCCTTGGGATTCCACGTCCACCGCAGGCTTCACGTCCGCCAGATACACACCGCAGACGGTGGCCGTGATGAGCGCCAAGAAATAGCTACCGCTGGGCACAATCTGCCCCGTCACAGCAGCGGCAAGTGCCGGAGCAGCGGAGAACGCCGTGAACGCAAAGGAGGCACCCGTGACTGCCATCCAAAACGTACGGGTTCGCTTGAAAGCACGCTCAAACTGCACAGCCTTGGTACGGGTCACACAGTGCAGGAACGCCATGGCGCAGATGGCTGCCACGAACACCAGAACCGCCACATTGGTCCAAGAGACAAACTGGGCAATCAGGAACTGGAAGGGTGAAACAGTCATGCGTTGAGCTTAACGGTCATCAGGGCCTGGTTCAGATCAGCCCACAGGTCCTCCACGTTTTCGATTCCCACGGACAAACGCAGCAGCGATTCGGGGACGGATTCTGGTTCGTCGTGGTGGCGGCGTCGTCGTTCGATCAAGGACTCCACACCACCCAGGGAAGTGGCCGGCGTCCACAGGTTCAGGGCCTGAACCACGGCTTCTGCGCCCGCCGCATCTGTACCCAGCTCAATACTGACCACAGCGCCAAACCGCCCGTTCATCTGCTCCTTTGCCCGCTGATGCCCCGGATCATGCGGCAAGCCCGGGTACCGCACGCGGGTTACCGCCGGGTGCTCCGCCAACCGCTGGGCCAGGATTCCAGCGTTGTCCCCCGCGCGCTCCACGCGCAGCGCCAGGGTGCGCATGCCGCGTAGAGCCAGCCAAGTTTCAAACGGGCCGGCAATCGCGCCGTGAATGGAACGGTGATGGTGCAGTGTGGCGTGCAGCTGGGGATTGGAGGTCACAACGGCCCCCAGAACGACGTCGGAATGGCCCGCCAAATACTTGGTGACTGAATGCACCACCATGTCTGCGCCCAACGTCAACGGCTGTTGCAGCAGCGGCGTGGCAAAGGTGTTGTCCACCGCCGTCAGAACGCCCTCCTGGCGAGTAGCGGCCAGAATTGCGGGGAGGTCGGCAACCTCCAACATGGGGTTGGTGGGAGATTCGATCCACAGCAGGTCAGCGCCCCGTGCTGCCTGGATCACAGCCTGGGTGTCCGTGATGTCCACGCGGGTCACGGTCAGGTGCCCGGCCGCAACGGCATCGTCCACCAACACCTGAGAGCCCTGATAGGCGTGCGTTGGCATGACCACGTGGCCGCCCGCAGGAACCAGGGAAAACACCGTGGCCACAGCCGCCAGCCCAGATGCCACAGCCAACGCGGGCAGCTCAGACCCCTCCAGCCTGCCCAGGACACCCTCAAAGTCGTCCCAGGTGGGGTTGGACATTCTTGCGTAACCACGGTCAGATTCGACCATGTCCGTGATGCCACGGTAAGTGGAGGTGAGCACCAGGGAGGGGCTGACCGGGGCGTCCGGTGCTGGGGCTGGGCGGCCCCCGGCAACGACGACGGTCTCTGGGCGCAAGGTCTGGGAAACTGCCATGCTCCCAGGATAGAACCGTGTTTTCGGGATAGAGCCCTGGCCGAGGTGCCACCGGGCTGTGATGTCTGTGGTGATGGATACAGTTAGGCCGTGACTTCAACCGATCTGATCGACTCCCCCGCAAGTGGCTCCGCACCCGCTGCGGGACTGTTCATTGCCCTGGAAGGTGGCGATGGTGCCGGGAAGTCCACTCAGATCAAGCGACTGGCACGCACCTTGCGTTCGTGGCAGCTGGAGGTACTGACCACCCGGGAGCCCGGCGGCAGTGACCTTGGCGAACAACTGCGCAATCTTGTGTTGGACCCGCAGTTTGCACCCGTGGATGCGCGCACGGAGGCCTTGCTGTTTGCCGCTTCTCGCAGTGCGCACGTGGAAACAGTCATCCGCCCGGCGTTGCAACGTGGCGCGGTGGTGATCACAGACCGGTACCTGGACTCCTCCGTGGCCTATCAGGGCGCGGGGCGCAGACTGGGCACGGAGACCATTCGTGATCTCAACACCTGGGCCGTGAACGGGTTGATGGCGGATCTCACGGTGCTGCTGGATGTCAGCGCAACCACGGGGCGGGACCGGCGTTCCACCCGAGCTGAGGATCGCATGGAGCAGGAATCTCAGGACTTCCACGATTCCGTGCGGCAGGCTTTTGTGACCTTGGCGCAGGACGCCCCGCAGCGGTACCTGGTGCTGGCTGCGGATCAGCCCATTCCAGTCCTGGCACAAGCCATTGCGCAACGGGTCACGGAACTTCTGGTGGATCGGGGACTGGGATGAGCGTCTGGGATGAGCTTGTGGGGCAGGACTCCGTGGTCCAGCAACTTCAGCGAGCTGCTCAGGACCCAAACCCCACCCACGCATGGTTGTTCACGGGGCCTCCGGGGTCGGGGCGTTCCAGTGCCGCTCTGGCCCTGGCGGCAGCGCTGCTCTGCGAACAGGTTGACCCAGCCCAACGTGGATGCGGCCACTGCACAGCTTGCCGCACCGTGGCCTCTGGCTCCCACGCGGATCTCACGCACTTCCGCACGGAACACAATGAGATCCGCATTGACGACGCCCGTGAATTGGTGGTCCGCGCGCAAGACAAACCCTCCGTGGGCCGGTGGCGGGTTCTGGTGGTGGAGGATGCCGACCGGATGGTGGAGCGCACCTCCAACGTGATGCTCAAAGCCATTGAGGAACCTCCGCCCAACACCATTTGGCTGCTGTGCGCACCCAGCCCCATGGACGTGCTGGTCACCATTCGTTCCCGCTGCCGGCCCGTGACGTTGCGCATCCCCCCGGTGGATGCCGTGGCCCACCTCCTGGAGACCCGGGACGGCGTTCCCGCGCCACTGGCCACTGAATGCGCACGGCTGGCGCAGTCCCACGTTGGTGTGGCCCGCAGACTGGCTCATTACGACGACGCCCGCCAGCGGCGTCGTCAAGTGGTTGAGTTGCCGCTGCGGTTGGGGGGCGTGGCGGATGCTGTTCAGGAGGCGGACCGCCTCACCAAACTGGCCGAAGAAGAAGCCACCGCTGATGCCGAGGCGCGCCATGAGGATGAAAAGGCGCATCTGATGGTGGCTCTGGGGGCCCCCGAGTCCGGGCGAATGCCCCCCACCGTGCGCAGCGCCCTGAAACGCCTGGAGGATGATCAAAAGCGGCGGTCCAAGCGGATTCGGACGGACACGCTGGATCGGTTCCTGATCGACCTCACCACGTTTTACCGGGATGTCCTCACCGTGCAGCTGGGCACCGGTTCGGAGTTGATCAATCACCATCTTGCCGATCCCCTGCGCGATTACGCCGTGAACAGCACACCGGAGGAATCCTTGAAGAGAATTGACGTGATCAGCCGCACGCGTGCGCGGATTCGGACCAATGCGGCCGCAGGTTTGGCCTTTGAGGCAATGGCGGTGTCCCTGCTGTGAGTGCGTGGAACAAGAAAACCTGGAGGGCCGTGGTTGGCGTGTGCGCGGCGGCCGTGTTGGTGGGCTGTAGTCAGCAGAATGGTTCACAAACCGGTTCAGACTCTGACCCCGTGGACGGTACGGACAGTGCCCTGTCCGCGTTTTACGAACAGGACTTGAGCTGGGGTGACTGTGAAGATGTGGCCGGAGGAACGGACCTTGAATGCGCAGACCTCACCGTGCCCGTGGATTACGCGCAACCTGACCGGGAAACCACAACGGTGGTGTTGGCTCGTTTGGCATCCAGCTCGTCGTCTCCCCGTGGCTCACTGATCATGAATCCCGGTGGACCGGGCGGTTCCGGCGTGGATTTGATGCAGTACGCCCCGGCGGTATTCAGCAAAGATCTTCAGAAGAACTACAACTTGGTCTCCTTTGACCCGCGCGGAGTGTTCCGTTCAGACGGGATCACCTGCCTGACGGATCAAGAACTGGATGACTGGCGGGAGAACACAACGTTCAATCCGCAGACGGATTCCCCGGACGTCATCCGGGACGAATATCAAGCCGTGGGACAAGCCTGCCAAGACAACTCCGGCCCTGTCCTGGCGCACATGAACACCGAATCAGTGGCCCGTGACATGGACATCATGCGCGCCGCCCTGGGAGACACCCAAACCACCTACCTGGGTTTCTCCTACGGCACCCAGTTGGGTTCCACCTATGCGCAGCTGTTTCCGGAGCGAGTGGGGCGCTTTGTGTTGGACGGTGCCGTTGACCCGTCCCTGAACAACCGAGAGATCACCTTGGGACAGGCGCGGTCATTTGATGAATCTTTGCGGGAGTTCATCCGTGACTGCACCGAAAGCAACAACATGTGTTTCACGGACGGCTCAGTGGAGGATGGCCTCACGGAAGTGCAGAACATCCTGGCACGTACGCAGGATGAAACGGTGACCACGGATGACGGTCGCACCGTGGCTCCGGTCTCCGCCGCGGAGGGAGTCCTGGTTCCCCTGTACAACACAGCCACGTACGGCACCTTGAACATGGCTCTGCGTGATGCCCAGGGCGGCGACTACTCCGCGCTGCTGGAAATCTCTGACTCCAACCATGGGAGGACACCGGATGGCACGTACCGCGGAAATTCCACCGCGGCATTCTCAGCGGTCAACTGCCTGGACTTTGACTCCCGCACTGTGACCGATGAACAAATGAGCGCAGCGCAGCAAGAACTCCAGGAAGCATCCCCCACATTTGGGCCGTACCTGGGTTACACAGATGCCGCGTGTCAATCCTGGCCCGTGGAACCAGTGGACTCCCCCGCACCCGTGACTTACGACGGCGAAAATCCCATCCTGGTGGTTGGCACCCAACACGATCCCGCAACCCCGTATCCGTGGGCCCAGGCGTTGACCGAGCAGCTGGGCAACGCGCGGCTCTTGACCTACGACGGTTGGGGCCACGGTGCCTACACCAGCGGAAACCAGTGCGTGGTGAACGCAGTGGACAACTACCTGGTGAACGGTGATCTCCCCGCGGAGGATGAGGTCTGCGGCTGAGTGCGGCGTCGTCGTGATTTGGGGTCTGGACGCGGGGCGGTGCTAAAGTGATCCGCGCACTGTTCCGTGTTTCAGCACGGGCTGTGCTGCAACGCGGTTTGCGCTGCAACGCCTCCTTAGCTCAGTCGGTAGAGCGATTCCCTCGTAAAGAATAGGTCGCCGGTTCGATTCCGGCAGGAGGCTCCGACCTGACCCCTTCACCACGCGGCGAAGGGGTCAGACCCGTCTCCAGCCAGCTAAAAGGCACACCGGTGGCCATGGCCCACGCCATGACCACCGGCCTTGGTGTGGTCCGCGCCCCTAGCTCATAGCGGCTGATCGTATTCCGAGAGATGCCCAGGGCATCCGATAGCTCCCCTTGCTGTAGTCCGGCATGCTCCCGAGCTTTGCGCAGCCGGTCCTGGAGGCTCCAGGCGGGCACTGTGCCAATGTCTGGTTGAGTTGTCATGCCCCCAGTGTAGGCACATGCAAACGTTGCGGGAAGCTCCCAGTGAAACGCATATATAGGCCCACTGGTTGCACAATCACCCGATGGGGTATTAAATGGGCTCATGCAAACATCGGTTGAATCTTCTACCGGGCTCTTGACCACCGGCGCCGCAGCCCGGCGGCTTAACTGCTCCCCGCAGCACTTGCGCAACCTGATTCACTCAGGCGCTATCCCCGCCACGTTCATCCCCGACTCTTATCAGGGACGCTACTACGTGCGCCCGGCTGACATTGAGGCGTTTGAGACTCGGCAGGCGTATGCGGACCACAAGGCCGGTGATGACCTGTGAGCCCCATCGCCCTGGTCCTGGTCTACGTCGTGGCGTTTGTGGTGTTTGTGGGGACCATCCCCGGCGCACTGGCGGCCGCGCCGTTTGTCTACCGGGCGTTGCGCGCTGCCCGTGCCGCGTTCATTGAGGCTGTGACCCGGTGACCCGCGCCCCGTTCGCTGTCGTTGCTGGTGTTAATCCCGGCACGTGGCTGGTCCTGGACCGCCGCGACTACCGTCCCGCTTTCATGCCCCCAGTCCAGACCTTCATCACCTGGTCTGAGGCCATGGCCTATGTAGACCGCGCGCACGCCCGCCACCAATACGACGGCTTGCTGAGCCAACTACATGCGGGCCGCGCCACCGCCACAGACACCCGCCGTTTCTTCCAGCTCGGCAATTTCCTCAACATCACCTAGTGCCTTTGCTGCCTCTCCCGTCCAAATCACGCCGGGAGGGGCTGCAAGGGCACTAGCGGTTTATGCCACCACACACAGCACGTAAGGGAGGGCTCAGAAGCCACCACACACAGCACGGCTCACGGCCCCGGTAGCTCCGGGGGACTCATGTGGGCACGTCCCTGGAAGCGCAGCGCGGGCGGGGGACGCAAAACATCGACCAGACCGGCCCTGTACCAAACAGAACGGCCCCGCAGGGGGGGATAAGCGGATCACCGCACCCACGGCCATGGGAGTGGTGAGCGTGATTTAACCCGGCCCGGTAACCCGGTCGGGCCTAAGTCATGCCCAGGCGGGGATTCTGGCGACAAATCCCGGGAAATTTCTGGAGGTTGGGGCCGCTCCCGGACAGGCCCCGCAGGGGCTCCAATCCCACGTGATCCCACACCGTAGCCCGGTGCACGCCAACCCGACTCGCACGCCAACCCCGGCACTGATGAAAGGAGAACACAGGCCATGACAGCCCAAGACCGCGCCCGCCAACGATGGTCAACGAAAGAAGCTCAGCGGGAACAGGTGAAGCGGGAGGCCGCCCGGTCGTACGACCGACACGCAACCCCCGCCGCCACCGAGTTTGCCCGTGCTGATCTGTGTTGGCACTGCGCGGTTAACCGCCGCCACCGCACCGAACGCCTGTGCCTGGTCTGCGCGTCCGCTGGCGCTGACCCCTATTTCATCCCCTGTGCCCGTCCTGGCCATGACCACGTGCGCCGCAGGACCACACGCGGCCAACAATCCTTCACCTGCAACGAACCCGACCCCAACCAAGGAGTATTGCTGTGACTAACATCCCTGACGGCGTAACCCCGGTCACGATTAGCCGTGACCGGCTCGGACCGGAGAAGTTCGGGGCTGCCATGGCCCTAGCCGGTGTCGTGGAAACGATCCAATCCGCCACCGCCTTCATTGAGAAGGAACAACCAGACCCTAACGCGACCCTGACCCGTGAGGACCTGCTCAGTGTGCTGGCCGACCTCAACAGCCACGTCACTGACCACCTGTGCAAGCTCGCGGGCGTGGAGACACCCCCCGGCATGTACAACATGGGCCTGATGACCACCAAGGAGGGCGACCTGTGAGCCCGCAAGAGCGCTCTGACGCGGTGGCCATGGCGACTACCTGTGTCACGTCCCTGCTGCCGCCCGCGCAGCGCCCGGACCTGGACGCTACCGAGGCGTTGGTGATCCGCCTAGCGGACTACATCGTCACCGGCCGCCACATCGACCAGGCCCCCACGCCATGACACACCCTGAGCTGTCCCGCACCTGGCGGTTGGTCGCATCCGCCCGCCCCTCATGCGTCACCGTGCATTTCTTCCGCGACGGCACCCGCTGCTTCGTCAAGACCTTGCACGTCAGCGAGGTCCACAAGGCTGTGACGGCCTGGACCGACCACAACGAACTACCCCAACTCACCAGGAGATAACCCGTGCACGTCACCATCACCATGAACCACCCCACCGTGCCGCCTGTCGTGCAGTCCGTGACCCGTGGCCTGTACGTCCTGCAAGCCTTCGCTGATAAAGACATGGGCCATCGCGCGCTGGAGGCCATAGCGGACGCCTACGACATCCCGGAGCTGCACACCCCCACCCCGCAGGATCGGCAATACTACCGGCTACTGTTCGACTCCGGGCGCGTGTCAGCCTGCACGGGCCTGCTGTCCGCTATCGAGGCGATCACTAGCCACCTGATGGAGACCACTGACCTTGGCTTGGATGACACGCTGGCTGGGCACAAGCGCAACGCGCTGGCCTGTGCTGTCGGTGACGCGGTGGCGTGGGCCATGGCGGCCGACCTGCTGCCCGCCGACCATAAGCCGCCCCAGTCCATCCGCATGGCGAGACACGTCTGGCAGTCCGTACTGGCCGACGCTCACCGGGTTGGTGCCTGATGACCACCCCGCAGCCCACCCCCGTTGTCCCATCCCGTGCCCGGCTGATGACCACCCCCGATGTGGCAGCCCTGTGTGGTGTCCACCCCGACATCGTAAAGCGGTGGCGGCAGTCCGGTGACGGCCCGGCGTTCATCACGCTGGGTCGCTCCCGCCTGGTCCGCTACCAGCCCCGTGACGTTCAGGCGTGGCTTGACGCTGGTAAGAAGACCAGCACGAAAGACTGAGATTGTTCGCGTGCGTTGGTCTCAGTTGCCTTATCGTCGTCGTCGTTCCATCTTGTTAGCGCTGCTTGTGCGTGATGATTATGTGTGTTGTATCTGTGGGTTAAAGATCACAGAGTTGAGTGATGCAACTGTTGAGCACAAGCAAGCACAAAGCAAAGGAGGAACACATGACACGTGGAATCTCGGGCCAGCGCACGCCACCTGTAACTACTCGCGTGGTAATCGTGATGTGACAAGCAAAGTTGTGCACGGTGCATCGTTTTTCCGTGGTGCGGGGGCCACCGCCACCCCGCGCCCCGTGTCCATTCACTCACCAGACCACTAACAAAAAATCTAAACACAGAAAAACAACGAAAATGAGCCAGGAAAAACCCCCCACAGCACCCCAGGAAAACGCGCCGAATCGTACCGGATCAGACGCCATGATTTCCGAGGACCGTCACGGCCAAGCTTATTTCCCGGTATCCCCGCCACGGCCCACACGATCCGGTCAGCCCGGCCCCGTCGAGGCCGGTGTACGCCAGCAAGTCGCAGCGCTCCAGGAGGCCGACGTGCTGCACCCGCACCACAACGGCGTGGTGGCCCTGGCCATTGTCACAGCGCAGGAAATCGACCTGGAAAACCTCACCAGCGGCAAGGCTTACGGGAAAGCGCAGCTCATTACCGCACTGAACGCGATCCTGGAGAACCTGCCGCAGGTGGACCAGGTAGCCACCGACGATTTGGACCGTGCGCTAGCGGCCGTGCAGGGCGAAATCAGCTGACCGCATGGCCTTCACCCACCTGCCACCAGCCACCCACCACCCCGCCCGCGATCCGTCTTGGCTGACCGAGGGCGGGGAAATCGCGCGTGTGGCCGGGCTGATGGGCGTGGAGCTGATGCCCTGGCAGCGCAAGGCCGTGGACGTCGCCACCGAGTACCGGCTAGACGCCTCCGGGCAGCGCCGCTACCGCTACCGTGAGGTCATCATCACCGTGCCCCGGCAGTCCGGCAAGACCACGCTGGTAGGGCCTGTCCAGTGCCACCGCGTGATGACCCGCCCCCGGTCATCCGCGTTCTTCACCGCGCAGACCGGGAAGGACGCCCGCAAACGCATGGGCGCCCTCATTGACCTGGTGGTCGCTTCCCCCGCCCGGTACCTGTTCAAGCCCGTGCGCGCCGCTGGAGGCTCCGGGCTGCTGGTCCCCGGTAACGGCGCCTCCCTGCTGCACTTCGCACCCACCAAGTCCGCGCTACACGGCGAAACCCCCTGGCTGGTCACGTTTGACGAGTTTTGGAAGTACGACACCGACCTTGGGACCGCGTTGGAGGGGGCCGCGTCCCCCGGTCAGATCACACTGGGCTCACGCTCACAGCTGTGGTGGATCAGCACCAAAGGCACCGCAGACAGCACGTTCATGAACGACAAGCTGGCCGCAGCGGCCGATGACCCCACCATGTGCGTCATCGAGTACTCGGCACCTGATGGGGCTGACGTGTACGACCCCGCCACCTGGTGGCGCTATCACCCCGCCCTGGGCAACACCATCGCCGAGGAAGACATCCAGCGTGAAACCCGCCTCCCCAAAGCCGAGTTCATCCGCGCCTACGCCAACCGGCTGGTGCTCGCTGAGACCACGCTGATCGACCTGGACGACTGGGACGCGCTGGCATCCCCGTGGGAGGAACCACCGGCTGACACCTCCGAGGTCACACTCGCCTTCGAGGCCGCCCCAGACAACGCCGCAGCCGCCGTCGTCGCCGCGTGGCGCAACGACACCGGTCACCAGGTCATCCGCACCGTGCACTCAGCCCCCGGCACAGCCTGGCTGGTGCCCTTCGCCTCCGAACTCGCCACCGCCTGGGGGGTCGAGCTGGTCTGTGACGGCGCTGGACCCGTGGCCCGCCACGCCACCGACCTGGAGGACCGTGGCCACACCGTGCGGCGGCTGACCATGGCAGAGTTCGGGCAGGCATCCGAGGGCCTCATCTCGGCCGCACGTGATGACCAGACCATCCGCCACGTCCCCGTGACCACCGAAACCGGGGAAGCCGTGGACGCCTTCCGCGACGAAATCGCCGCCGCGCAGGTCCGCACCACCAACGGCGTGGCCCGCCTCTCCCGTGACCACTCATCCCGGCCGATCCCGAACCTCATAGCCGCAGCGGTCGGAGCCTACGCCCACGACCACGCCCCCGAGTCCTACGGCCTCCAACTGTTCGCATGACCCCCGCCCCACGCGTCCCCTGGCGGCCCCGCCGCGCCCCGTCACCTGTGACAAACCAGCCGGGCACGGTGTCACATCTGTGCTGTGACGATCTACCGGAAACAGCCCGATGGGAGCTACGAGGCGCAGCCCGTAGCCGCTACCCGTGCTGAGCTGCCCGCGCAGCCCTCCCCCGATGGGGCCTCACGCGCAACCCCGGTGTATCTCACCCGGTCCCCCGCACCCGCCCGCGCAGCCGGGGACCGCAACCCCCTGGGCCTGATCCCCGTTTTTCGCGCCGTGCAGGTCATGCAAACCGCAGCGCTCCAGCTCCCACTGGTAGTGCAGCGCCAAGGCGTGCAGCTCACCGGTGAGGCCGTGCCCCGGCTGATCCGCCGCCCCTCCCTGGAGATGGACCGATCCGACTTCATCGGGCAAGCGGTCATGTCCCTGATGACCACCGGGGAGCTGTTCATCTACCGCCACCGCGTTGGCAACGAAATCGTGGACCTCCGCATAGTGGACCCGACCATGGTGCAGGTCTCCCGTGATGACCGCACCCGCGTCATCACCTACCACCACGACGGCCGAAAGTTCTCCGCCGAGGACTTCGACCACCAAACCCTGATGCGCGGCGTCAACACGCTACGCGGCTTCGGACCCATCCAAGCCGCCCGCACAGAACTCGGATTCGCCACTGACCTGCGGGAATACGCCGGTAACTGGTTCAACGGCGCCGGACACCCCAACGCGATCCTGAAATCTGACCAGCCCCTCACCGCCGCTGACGCGCAGCAATGGCGTGACGACTGGAACCACTACGACCGCGACACCGGGCAGTTCCGCGACCGGGACAACTCCAACCCGGCCGGTATCCGCGTGCTGGGAAAGGGCCTGTCCTACACGCCCCTGTTCCTCAACCCCAAAGATGCGCAATGGCTGGAAGTCCGCAAATTCACGGTGACCGACGTGGCCCGCCTGTTCGGCGTCCCGTCATCGTTGATGCTAGTCAGCCTGGACGGCAACAGTCTCACCTACTCCAACGTGGAACAGGAATGGTTGGCGTTCGTGAGGTTCACCCTCATTGCCTATCTGCGCAAGATCGAGGAAACCCTGACCAAGCTCGCCCCTGCTGGTCAGACCGTGCGGTTCAACCTGGACGCCCTGCTGCGCTCGGACACGCTGACCCGCTACCAGGCCCACGAAATCGGCATCCGCGCCGGGTGGCTTGACCCCGATGAAGCCCGCGCCCATGAAGACCTGCCACCGCTCACCGAGGCGCAGCGCGACCGGATCACCACCGCCAACCAGTCATCACGCACCCGTAAGGACACAGCACTGTGACCCTGACACTCAACGACCTGACCCGAGGCCAAGACCTAGCCCGCCGCGATCTCACCGCCGTGCGCGTGCGCGCCGCTACCGCCGACACCGACACCCGCACCGTGACCGGCATCGGCGTGCCCTACGGCGAGGAACTAGTGACCCCATGGTTCCGGGAACGGTTCGAGCCCGGTGCCTGTGACGACGACGCCGACGCGCTGGCCTACTACCGCCACCGTGACCCCATCGGGCTACTGACCGCCGCCACCGAGACCGACACCGGCCGGGAAGTCACGCTGAAACTCTCCGAGGTTCCCACAGCGGACGAGGCCCTGACCCTGGCCCGTGACGGCGTGATCCGTTCCCTGTCCATCGGCTTCGAGCCCCTGGAATGGCGAGAAGAACACGACGACGACCACAACACCCCCCTGATCGTTCACACCAAGGTCAGGGTCCGGGAATACAGCCTGGTGCCCTTCCCCGCCTACGAAACAGCCACCATCACATCCGTTCGCGCAGCCGAACACGCACACAAGGAGAACCCCATGCCTGACACCCCCAAGGTTGAGCTGCCCGCCGATCTGATCCGCTCCACCGACCTGGACACCTTCGCCGAGTCGCTGCGCGCTGACCTGTCCGACGACATCCGCCGCGCGCAGCTCGGCGCGGCCTCCACCGGCACCCCCACCGGCCCGGACCTCTCCGCCGCCACCGAGTTCCGTTCCGCCGGTGACTTCCTGAAGGCCCTGGTCTCCGACCGCACCGACGCCGAACGTAAGGCCGTGGCCACCGCCCTGTACCGTAACGTGGTGACCGGTGACATCCCGCTAGACCACCTCTCACAAGCACCGGGCTTCATTGGTGATCTGACCAAGAAGGTCGCCGCCCGCCGCAAGTGGATCAACCGGTTCACCACCAAGCCGCTGCCCGATGACGGCATGAGCGTGTCCTACATCCGCCGAGAGTCCCACGCGCGTGTGGCCGAGCAGAAGAAGGAACTTGACCCGCTGGTCAAGGGCTCCGGCCGGTCCGTGACCACCAAGACCGCGCCCGTGCGGACCTTCGGCGGCGCCGAAACCCTGTCCCAACAGGTCATTGACCGTATGCCTACCGATGAGATTGCAGCGATTTTCGCTGACATGGTGTACGCCTACGCCGAGGAAACGGATCAGGCTATGGCCGCCCACGTGGTGGCCGAGCTCGACCGGATTCTTGCAGCCGGTGGGGACAAGGTGCTGACCATGCCCGCTGACCCCGGCGCGTTCGACTGGATCACCGCGATTGTGGACGCCGCCGAGCACTACGAGGGCAGCGTGTACAGCTACACCGAGCTGGCCCTGTCCGGCGACGTGTTCAAGGCGCTGGCCTCCGAGGCCGGGACCGATGGGCGCCCGCTGCTCTCCGTACACCAGGGCACCGGCACCGCCAACGTCGTCGGCACCCTGAACCTGCCCCAGATCGAGGGCAACCTGCTCAACGTCCCGGTCCGGCTGCTCTCCGGCACCACCGGGCGGGCGTTGTTCCTGGACCCCATGGCCTTCGAGTTCCGGGAATCCCCCGGCGCCCCGTTCCGCCTCCAGGCCAACCAGCCCCTGAACCTGTCCCACGACATCGCCGCCTACGGGTACGCCGCCATGCTGACGCCGCACCCGGACGCGCTGCTGCCAATCAAGTTCGGCGCCCCGGCATCCGCCTGATCCCCATGGCCACCACCCTGCCCCACAACGCCGACCACTACACGGCTAAGGTCGCCGCCTACGTCAACACGTCCGAGACCAACGGTTTCGTGGCTGACTGCACGGCGGAAGCCATGGACCTGGTGGCCCGCCACATCCAGGGCCGCCCGGTCCCTGACCCCATCGTCACCCGCGCCGTCGTGGAGACCGCCGCTGACCTGTTTTGGCGCAAGCAGGCCCGCGCCGGTGTCGTGGACTTTGGGGCAGGGTCCGAGTCCGGCCCGGAGCTGGTGCACGTGGCCAACGACCCGCTGCGGGCCGTGCGCCCGATGCTGGCCCCCTACCTACCAGGAGGTTTCGCGTGATGACGCTGCAATCTGCCCGTGACCTGGTGGCCATAGCACAGGCGCATCTCTCGGATGCCGTGCTGGTGACCGTGGACGCCGATCAGGCCAACGCCGCCGTGGGGCAGGGCTCCCCCGTGGTGCTCATCCAACCGCCCACCATCGCGCATGAGACCTACAACGACACCACGGCGACGTGGACCGTCATCGTCATCGCCGGGGAGGCGTCCCTGCTGGACGCCTGGGCGCAGCTGGACGACATCGGGGAGGCCCTACGCCTCCCCCTGGACGTAGACCGGGCCGAGCCCGCCAATTTCCAGCCCCCACAAGGCCGGGCATGGCCAGCACTGTCCCTGACATCCACCACCCACCACCATCACGACTAGGAGAACGATCATGGCAGGCACAACCAACAAACTCGGCCCCGGCATCCTGGAAATCGGCGCCACCGGCACCCTCCAGCAATTCGCGGGACGCACCACCAAAGTGGAACTCACCCCGGAAATTGATGAGGGCGACGCGCTGCCCTACCTGGACGGCACCGAGGAACAAGACGAAACCGAGAAGTGGACCCTGAGCGGCGAGTTCGTGCAGTCCTTCGCCACCGGCGACCTGAGCGTGTGGTGCAACACCAACAAAGGCAAGCAACTGCCGTTCACGTTCGTGCCGTCCCAGGCCGGGAAGGTGCAGGCCAAAGGCACGCTGACCGTCCGCCCCGTGAAAATCGGCGGCGACGTGAAAACCAAAGCCAGCACCGAGTTCGAGTTTCCGCTGGTGGGTAACCCCACGATCAGCGACACCTACACCGCACCCTCTGGGGGGTAACCGCCATGGCGGGGGTGCAGATCGAGGGCCTGAACCGTTTTATCACCACGGCCCGCCGCGCTGGCGCCGACCTGGACGACATCAGGGAAGCCCACCGGCACGCAGCCCAGTACGTGATGCCCTACGCCATGGCCACCGCCCCCAAACTCACCGGCGCGGCTGCGGCCACCACACGCGTGTCCGCCACCGCCCGCGCCGGGACGATCAAGGTCGGCTCACGTGGCCTGCCCTACCCCGGCCGCGTGCACTGGGGCGACCCCCGCCCCGGCATCCACGCCAACCCGTGGCTAACCCGAGCCGCGCAAACCTCCGAACCCATCTGGATCAGCGCCTACACCCGCGAACTCAACGCGGCGGTGCTGTCCGTGAAAGGCAAATGACATGGCAATCACCATCCCCACCACCAACGTCCTGCTGCACAAAGACGGCGCAGAAATCGAACACCACAACGTGAAACTGCTGCCCATCGACCAACTCATGTTCGAGCAGAAGGCCCGCGTCCTGGGCTGGGGCACGCTGGAGGACAACCCGCTGCGGTTCTTGTTTTTCTGCACCTGGCACTCACTGACCCGCACCGGCGACTACTCCGAAACCTTCGACGATTTCATTGCGCAGGCGCAGGCCGTGACGGAATCCGACCCGGACCCGGAGCCCACCGCGACTGAGGCGGACCCTACCCGGCAGGATCACTGAGTCACGCCCTAGTGGTCCTGGCCCTGGAGTCCGGCATCCCGCCATCCACCTGGGTCACAGAAGAACACTCCACCCCCGGCGTCATCGCCACCGCACTGGAAATCATGCAAGAAAACAACGACACGTGAAAGGCCGGTGACCCTCATGGCTGGGAAAACAGCAATCCTCTCCGTGAGGATCACCGGCAACTCACGCGGCGGTGTCCGGGCGCTCACCCAAACCGCCGCCGCAGCGGTCGGGCTGCAACGCGCCGCGAAAGCGGGCCGCGCGGCCACCGTGGGGCTGCTCACCAACGCCCCGAAAATCGCCGCTATCGCGGTCACCATCGCCACCCTGACCGCCGCAGCCCTAGCCGCCTCCGGTCAGCTGCTCGCAATTGGCGCGTCTCTGGCCTCCATCATGCCCCTAGCCCTAGCCGCCCCCGGCGCGCTGCTGGGCATGGGCATAGCCCTGGGCGTGATGGCGCTCTCCCTGAAAGACGCGGGCCAATACCTGGGAGACCTGGCCCCGCAATTCGCAGCCCTACGGGAAGGATTCTCCCCCGCGTTCTGGAAACAGGCCGCGCAGCCGATCCGAGACCTGGCCACCGGGGTACTCCCGGTACTCTCGGCCGGCCTGCCCAAGGTCGCATCCGCCATGGGCGTCATGGCCGGGTCTATCGCCTCCGTACTCGGCAGCGCCACATCACTGGCACAGCTCGGCGCGATCCTGGACTACACCGCACAAGGCTCACTCAACGCCGCACAAGGCGCGGGCTGGTTCACCGCCGCGCTCATGACCCTGTTCACAGCCGGGGCCTCATACCTCCCGGCGCTGGGCACCTGGTTCACCAACCTTGGCCGAGACTTCAACGCCTGGACCATGCGCGTTGCCGGTGACGGCTCTCTCCACCGCTGGATCAACGACGCCATCACGGCGACCCGCGACCTTGGCCGTGTTCTGGGCGCTACCGGTGGCATCCTGGCGAACCTGGCGCGCGCAGCATCCGCCGCCGGTGGCGCTTCCCTGGGCGCACTGGCCGATGGGCTGGCCCGCGTCCGGCAAGCCACGGCCGGGCCGGTGTTCCAAGGCGCGCTCACCACGGTGTTTGCCGGTGCCTACGCCGCGATCTCCGCTCTCGGCCCCGGCGTGTCAGCGCTGGGGGATGCTTTCGTGGCTCTGGCACCGGCGCTCAACGCGGCCCTGACCATGGCGGGCATGGCCGCCTCCGTGCTGCTGTCCACCCTGGGCGCAGCACTCTCCCAAGTCGGCCCCGGCCTCCAACAAGCCTTCGCTGGCATCCTGACCGGCGTGCAGGGCCTAGTCCCCCACCTCTCCGGCCTGGGAGAAGCCGCGAACAGCGTGTTCGCGTTGTTCGGGACGGTGGCCGCGACCGTGCTGCCGCTGGTCGGGCAAATCCTGGGCGCCCTGGTCCCCATCATCGGCGCCGTGGCCACAGCCCTGGACCCGCTAGTCACAGCCCTGGGCGCGGGCCTCTCGCAAGCCCTGGCCGTGATCCTGCCCCCACTGACAACGTTCATCACCGGCCTACTGCCGCAGCTCTCGGCCGCATTCCTCTCCATCCTCACCGCCCTGGCCCCGGTCGGGGAGGCCCTGCTGGGAGTAGCGGGCACGCTGCTGGAGGGCCTGCTGCCGGTCATCATGTCCCTGGTCACCGCAGCGCTGCCCGTGCTGGTGCAGCTGGTCCAAACCCTGGCACCGGCCTGGACCGAGGTGGTCACAGCCCTCACACCCCTGGTCGAGCAACTGGTGACCGGACTGGCACCGATTTTCACCCGCCTGGCCACCGAGCTACTGCCGCAGCTGATCCCCGTCGCCGTGCAGCTGGCCGCCACCATCGTGGCCCTGGCC
The DNA here is from genome assembly GCF_030538595.1 of Kocuria sp. Lineage (GTDB taxonomy): Bacteria > Actinomycetota > Actinomycetes > Actinomycetales > Micrococcaceae > Kocuria. The sequence goes on along the minus strand of NZ_JAUNTS010000003.1, from coordinate 236,144 downwards.
CAAGCGTTCATCCCGCTGATTTCCACGCTGCTGGATGTGCTGATCCCCACGATTTCCACCCTGATGGATACCGTGATCACGGTGTTTGGCTTCATCGTGCAGATCATCACCGGCGCGCTGACCATGATCCAAGGCGTCGTCACCGTGTTCTCTGGCCTACTCACAGGCAACTGGCAAATGGTGTGGGACGGGCTGGGCATGATCGTCTCCGGCGCGTGGCAGATCATCACCGGCATCATCCAAGGCGCGTTGGCGTTGGTGTTCGGCATCCTGGCCGCAGCGGGCACCCTGATCCTGGGCCTGGTCACCTCCGCGTGGAACGCCGTCACCTCCGGGATACAGAACGCCTGGAACAACATCGTGCAGGCCGTGACCTCCGGTGTGGCGTCCGTGGTGTCTTGGATGCAGGGCCTCCCCGGCCGCGTCATGGGCGTACTGGCGGGCCTCCCCGGCCAACTGCGCACCATGGGCGTGCAGATGATCCAAGGCATGATCGACGGTGTGGCCTCCATGGCCGGTGCCCTGGTTGACAAGGCCAAAGGGGTTGTGGGCGACGCCGTACAAGGGGCCAAGTCGTTGCTGGGTATCCACTCGCCGTCACGTGTTTTCCGTGATGAGGTGGGCAAGCAGATCGGCGCGGGCCTGGCCAGCGGCATTCTGGCCTCTCGCAGCGCTGTGACCTCCGCCGCCCGCCGCATGGTCTCGGCCGCCCGCACCCCCGTCGCGGACTTCAACCGCCAACCCGTGGAACTCAGCCCCCGCCTCCCCCGCACAGGCCCCGGCAGCACCGCCACCGGCAGCGGCGGGCGTCGCATGGAAGTCATGGTGAACTTTAACGGGCTGGTCACCGACACCGTAGGCGTCGCACGCGAAATCCGGCGTGTGCTGCGTGAGGAAGCCAACCTGATGGGCTGGCAGGTGACCACACCATGACGCGCCGCCCTGGACGGCTCTACCGGCGCCTACACACCGGTGTGGGCATGGTCGCCGTGAACACCGAGCAGCTCGGCACGCTCTCGGACAGCGCCGTCACGTCTATCACGCTGCACCGGGGATCGGACTCCCCAGACGGTGGCCTGCATCCCTCCACCCTGGAGGTTGTGGCCCCCGGCGCGCTCTACACCGGCAACAACACCCAAGCTTATTTTCGGTTGCAAACAACGTTCGCCAACCGAATCGCCGCACTGGACCCCACCAAGGCCACCAGCGGCACGCAAATCCGTGACCGGTTCATTGGCCGGGTAGGTGCCACCGAGGTAGAAGACCGAGGCGGGCTCGCATCTAAGGGCTTCACGACGACGTTTAAGGCGGCTCACTGGTCATCCCTGGTCATGGGCGCCTCCCGCAAGGTGCAGCCCACCAAAGGCGAAACTGTCAACGACTTGCTGAAACGTGCGTTGAAGCACACCGATCTGGGATCGAAAATCGGCACCGTGGGTATCGGTGGCCCGGACACCATCGCAGCCACCACCGAGTGGACCAAAGCCTCTGAGGTCATCGACACCTACGGGGCCGGCACCGGAACCCAAATCCGCGAAATGCGGCAAGGCGACCTCTGGATACTGCCGATCGGCCGCCGCCGGTTCGAGCTGTTTAGCACCGTGGCCACGACCCTGCCGGTGCTGCGCGCCGAGGGTATCGCCCCGGCGCGCTGGTCCCAGCCCATTGAGGCCGCCAACCGCAGGTTGTCCATCACCCGTGTGGTGTCCTCCGGTGCCCCCTACACCCAGGATTGGCCATTCCCCCTAGCCAACCCCGCATCACTAGCTGAACCGGAGCTTGTGGACTGGTCCAACATCGTCGCGCAAACCGAATCACCCTATGAGCACTACCGGTACTACATGAACGCGCTCAACCAGCGGTACAACGTGCCCGTCACCCGCCTGCAATCGGTGCGGTTTGACCTGATCCGGCTGCTGACCTCCACCGTCCCCTATGACCGGCGTATAGCCATGTGGCTGCTGAAACTGGAGGTGGGGGAGCCCGTGCTGATCGGCGCGGACTGGCCCGCCGCGATCCAAGGTGCCTACACGGCCCAGGGCATCACTGAGCGCATGGATAAAGACACCTGGGAAATCGAACTGGCCTTGCACTCCGTGTCATCCGTGATGGGCGTGCTCTACTCCGAGCGGCCCACGATCCCGGCCTACACCTGGGACCAGGTACGCACCCCGTGGAACTCCACCCCCGGCGCCTGGAACGACTACCAACTACCCGCATAGGAGCCCCCACACCATGGCCAGCCTCTCAGAAACCCGCGAACTCGGCTTCACCACGCCCACGGGATCAGACAACGTTTCAGGCGGTGACGACGCGATCACACTCAACGCCTTGGCGACAGTGGACCTCCACAAAACCGCCCGCAGCGCCGCCGATGCCGGGGACACCTCCACCCTGAACGCCGCCAAAACAGCGGCCGTGCAGGGAGACGCGGCCACGCTGGCCACAGCCAAAGCCGCAGCGTCACAGGCCGGTGCTGATGCCGTGGAGACCGTGAAAAACACGCTGGGCTACACGCCCCTAGAGTCCGAATACGCCTTCGCTGTGATGGACTCCGCCCGGCGTCTCTCCGAGCTAGCGGTACTCCCGGACGGGACCGTGCCGCAATGGGTGCTCGACCGGTGGGGTGCCCGTCTGCCTGCACCCGCGCAGGCTGGGCGCCGTGACGCCCTGGTCTCGGCCTTCATGGCCCGGCGCGGTGGCCGGATCGGCACCGGCGGGAAACCCGTCGTCGCCCTACGCTTTGACCACGGCCTCACCAATTACAAAAGCAAAGTGTTGCCGGTGTTGCGTCAGTACGGGCTGCCGTCCATGCAGACCATGAACTCACGCACCTGGTCAACCCCGGAAAACGCGGGCATGACCCCGGCTGATCTGAATACCGCGGCGTTGGCTGACGGTGTGGAAATCACGAATCACGGCGCAACCCATGATGACGCGGCCGACCGTGACACCATCCGGGACTACATCGTCACCGGCCTCACCGAGCTGGCTGCACAGGTGCCCTCCGTCCCCGTGGAGGGCTTCACACCGGCCGGTGTCACCGGCACCCGCTACGCCGGTTTCAACTGGGGCCAAACCACGGCGACCTGGGCCGATACCCTGGCCGGGCAGCTGATCCGCAACCACCACGCCGCTTGTTTCGGGTACGTCACCGGGGCCTACCGGCCGCAGGTGAGCATGGAACTCGGAGCGGGGCACGTGACCTTGGATCAGCAAACATCGGCGTGGGCACATGGGCTTATTGACGGGTTGGCGGGCTCCGGGCCTGCCGCGCTGACGATCATGCTGCACCCCTCCCGACTCGACACCACCGGGTATATCACCACGGCGGAGTTCACGGCGTTCTGCAAGCGGCTGGCTGAGCGCCGTGACGCGGGTGAGCTGCTGGTCACCACACCGGGCGGGTCGCTGCTACTGGACCCCACCACCACCTGGCGGCATGACTTGCTGGGCTCCCCCTGGGCCGTGTCCCTCCAGCCGGGGCAGTCCGCCACACGCACCGTGTACACCAACCGCCTGTCGTCCGTTGTGGGCTCCCCCCGCGACCTGACCGCCACCGGGTCCGGCTCATACACCGTGGAGGTCACCAGCAACGACGGCGCCCTAGCCGTCTCCAAGCCCGCCCGGTCGCGTGACACACATACACCGTTCACGGTGCCGCTGTCTGCCACGTCCATCACGGTAACCATCGCGGCCACCACCTTCCCCGTCAACTTGTCCGTGACCTGTCACGCGATCTGAAAGGCGTCCTGACTATGGGTTACGCGCTCCAAACCGCCAACACTTTCACACCCACGCTGCCCGTGCTGCCGCATCAGCTCCGCACCAACCCCCGCCACCGGTGGATGGCCAACGCGGGCGTGGCTCTGCATCCCACCCTGGCCGGGAACGTCGAGACCTGGACAGACACCATCGGCGGCCTGGCGCTGTCCAAGCTCGACGGCTCCGCACCGTCCCAGACCGCCACCGATGGGCGCATGTCCATCAGATCAGCGGGCCGGGCCGCCTCCGCGCTGGGCACCACCCTGGCGCTGTCACGCCCGCACACCATCGCCGCAGCGTTCCGCCTCAACGCCTTCGCCACCACCGAGGCGCAGCGGGCCACCATCCTGGGCGGCCGAGACACCTGGATAGCCGTAGACGCCTCCGGGAACCTCACCGTCAACACCGGCACCCTGGTCGGCTTCGGGTCCATCAGCGTCGGGTGGCACGTCCTGGTGGCCACCTTCGGGGACACCACCACCACGCTGCGGCTCGACGGCACCGAGACCACCAAAACCACCGGCACCAACCCCCGCACAACACTGTCCCTGGCCGGTGTGGGAACCAACGGCGGGGACTACCCCATGACCGGCGCCTACACCGAAATAGCGGCCTGGGACCGCGCCCTATCCGCCACCGAACGCGCCCAAGTAGAAACCGACCTCCGCGCCGGTTGGAACCTCTAGGAGAACCCCATGCCCTACACCTACGAAACCAAGCACACCGCCGTACACCAGTCATCCCGCGCCAACTTCGGGCACACCGGCAACCCCACAGGAATCACCATCCACCACTGGGGCCTAGACGGACAATCCCACGACGGCGTGGTCCAATACCTGTGCTCTAACCGGCCCGCTAACCCCACCAGCGCGCACTACGTCGTCAGCGCGGGAAAAGTGTCCTGCATCGTGGAGCCCGCCCGGGCCGCATGGCACGCAGGATCAGCCCAAGGAAACGGCCAAACCATTGGCATTGAGTGCCGCCCGGAAATGAGCCCGGGCGACTGGGCCACCCTGGTGGAACTCATGTCTGACCTGGAGCAATTTTACGGCGACCTGAAGGTGTATCCGCATAACTACTGGTCGAGCACATCCTGCCCCGGCCGGTACGGCCCCCGCCTCAACGAACTCATTGCGGCCGTGAACGCCGAGAACACCCGCCGCAAGCAATCCACCGCCGTGAAAACCGTCACCACAGCGCCAACGACCACCAGCACCAAGATCGGAGATCTCGCACAGACCTACTTCCCCACAGAAGTCACATGGGCTGTGGACAAGGGCCTGATGACGCTTCGCAAAGGCCAATTTGAGCCCTTCGCCACGGTCTCCCGCCAAGACCTGGCGATCATCCTGAACCGCATGAACAAGAAAGGTCTCTGACATGGCAAATCTCGCCGCTGAGAACACCCCGGACGGCTCCCCCATCGGGCTCACGTCCTACCCCGCCCCCGGCGATCTGGTGCTACTGGCCTCCGAGGCCGTGCAGGATACCAGCCCGACCGCTGCCGGCACCGGGAGCGACACGCCGCGTCATCGTGCCGTGGTGGACACCTACGCCGGCCCCCGCTACCTGACCGCAGCCCGCCGCCGCTGGCTCTACGGCATCCTGCTGGCCGTCGTGCCCCTGCTGGTGGTCTACGGCATCCTGGACGAAACCCAGGCCGTCGCCTGGGTCGGGGTCGCTGCTGCCGTGCTGGGCCTGGGCCTGGCCGTCTCCCGCACCGAGGACACCCCCCGTGCCGACCAGTGAGCCCATGAACCCGGCCGAGGTCTCCAGGTCTCTGGAGCGGATCGAGGCCGCTGTGACCTCCATGGATGAAAAACTTGACGCCCGCCCCACGTGGAAAGACGTGGAGCGGGTCATGAACGCCCGCAGGGAAGCCCACGAGGCTGACATCCGCCGCCTGGAAACCGACCTACAGGAGCACACCGAGACCGCCGACCGGCACATCAAATGGATCGAGTCCCGCGTGCTCGAACTGGAATCTTGGCAAGCGTGGGTAGTCCGCATCGTGCTCGCCGCCGTCATCGCGGCCGTGCTAGGCGTGGTGCTGATCGAGGACTTTGGCCCCACCATCGGCTAGTAGGTCGGGACGGTGCTCCGCTACCCATGCGTCAATGGTCTCGGGCCACCAGCCGGTGGACCTGCCCAGGGCCACATCCGGCGCGGGTAAAGCCCACCCGCGTGGCGTGTCGCGGTTGAGGCGGTAGCGGCGTGCGAGGTCACCGAGTGTGAGCGCCTGCCGGGTAGAATCCGTCATACCGATTTCCTTTCGGTCTGGTCCCCACCCGTGTGGGGATACGGCAACGCCCGCCCCCGCTTGGTCGCATGGGGCGGGCGTTGTGCTGGGATCAGCTTGCTAGTCCGTCGCCAATCACGGCCTGCCAGACCTCACGCGCTACCGCGTCAGCACTGAGTGAGCGGCCACTCCATGGGGATACCGCGTCATCAGGCAGTGGCCAGTTTTTGACAACCACGGTGTCTTGGTCCGTGATGATGAAATGCACGTCATTCCAGGCCCGCGCCTGGTCTGAGGTGAGCTCATAGCCCATGATCTGCCAGCCCGTCCCGGTGCCGGTGTCACAGCCCAGGATGCCCTCCCAGTCGGCCCGCTTAATGCTCTTCATGATGGTTTCCTTTCGGTTGGTGGGGCCTTGGCCTGCCCCGGTACACCCAACCCTAACCCCCGCATATGCGGGGTGTCAACTAGGCTGCCGCAGGTAATTCCAGCCGCCCGATAGCTTCCCGCCTCCGGGCGCTGGTCACCCGCGTGTATATCTGCGTCGTGGCCACGGACTCATGCCGCAGAAGTTCCTGCACGGTCCGCAGGCTCGCGCCGCGCTCCAGTAGCTCTGTGCCGTACCAGTGGCGCAGCTGGTGAGCTGTACCGGGCACACCGGCCCGGTGCATGGCCCCGCTGATTGCCTTGCCGACTGCACGGCTGCCGATGTGCTGTGTCGCATCCTGGTAGGAGGGGAACCACCACGACCGCGTAGGCATCTCCCGCGCCAGCTCGGCCACCGCAGGGTGCAGCGGGATCACAGCCCGCTTCCCACCCTTCCCGGTCAGCGTCATGGTGCCCGCTCCCAGATCGAAATCCGGCCCAGCCGCCGCCGCGATTTCATGGACCCGCAGCCCCTCCAGCGCGCCGAGCAAAACCATGGCCCGCGTGCGCGCCCGGTTAGCCGCCCGCAGCGTGGCAGCCAGCTGCACAGTCTGGATAGGTCGCGGCGTGGACGGTGGCCGCTTCGGCGTGGGGACGCCCTCCATCGGACTGCTGGCCGCTAGCCCTGCCCGCATGGCCCACGTGTAGAAGGCCCGCAGGCTGGCGTAGTAGCTGGCGCGTGTGGTCCGGGACAGGTGGCGCTGGGCCAGGAATCGCACAATCTCCCGCGCCCCAACCTCCAGTGGGTCATCCCGCCCGGCCGCCGCGCACAGCTGGGCGATCACCCGCGCCCGCTCCGTGGCCGTCCGCTCAGACAGATTCGCAGCCCGCTGCCAGTCTCTAAAATCATGCAAATACAACATGGGTGTTTACGTTACGCCGCAGCGGGGACCGGCGTCACAGACCGTTGCGCTAGTAAAGAATAGGTCGCCGGTTCGATTCCGGCAGGAGGCTCCACAAAGCGGCTCGTCACCCCAAGGTGACGGGCCGCTTCTCATTCGCTGAGGCCCTGCCGTGTGTTCCTGGCGTGTCGGGGCAGCGGCAGGAATGTGGGGTTATAGGCAGGAATGTGTGTATGGGCCGGGCGTGTTACGGGCGCCTGCGGGCCTGACGGCAGCCTACGGGATTCGGGAGACTCACCGACCGCCCCCTCTGTTGTTGAGCTCCCACTCTGCTGTCGACTTCCCATCTGGCTGCGAGATCACCGGCTATGACGTGGGAGCTGGGCAAGTTTATGGGAGCTGGACAGTGGAGTGGGAAGCCGCGTGCAATTCCGCGCGGATGAGCTGCACCACCATCAATGGCGAGCGCACAACCGTGTCCCAATTGACCCGGATCACCCGCCATCCTGCATTGGTCAGGTCCTTCTCCCGCTGCCGCTCCAGACGGATCACGTCCCCGGGGCTGCCGTACTTTCCCGAATACTTGATGCCACCGTCAAACTCAAGGATCACCTTCTCACGCTCCCACGCAAAGTCCACGCGGTGCCGACCCCCGGCTGTCATGATCGCAAGCTGTTGGGTGAAGCCGTCCACCCCGTGGTCCTCCAGCATGAGGCGCGTCAAAGTCTCGCCAGGGGACTCAGCCAGACCGTTGGCTCGACGCAGCGCTGCGCGAGCGCGGCGGACTCCGCGTCGATTTTTGGACGCCGTGAGCATCATTTCGACCTGGTCCAGCCTCCCGCCTACCCGCAGAAAATGATCAAGCATCACGACGGCGTCGCGTGACGCCAACTCGCGGGCACAATCAGCGGCCGTTCGAGCCGGCACGGTGACGAAAGCCGCGCCGTGCGGTTGCACATCCTCCGGGGAGAGATGCCACAGATGCGGGGCCACAGTTCGATCAGTGCGATGACTGCCAGTTCTCTGGTGACCGACCACCGCGTGCGGCCTGTGTGGCAGGGAAAGCACAGGCCATCCATGCAACAGCGCTGCGGACTCACGGCAAAAGGTCAAAGGGTGGCGTGCTGCCATGTTGACCGCCAGGTGTTCCTGCTTCACACGTTGCCAGCTGCTCAGGGACTTCCACCAGGATTCATCTGCCCACGCGTTGCGCTGGACTCGCAGCAAACCCAGTTTGGGATCGCGCCCATCAGTAATCGCTCGTGGGTAACGGCCCAGGTTTTCCATGACCTGGTCGCTGGTGAGCAGACGTTCAGGCACGGGGCCGCGTTGGGGACGGTGGCTACGTTTCCGATGCGAGCCAGAGGAACCATCCACACTGACTTGCCGGACAGACGGTAGGGAGTTCATGGATCGAGCATGAGCTTCCCGCAGCCTGCTGTGGGCCATCACGCTGCATCTGTGGACGTTCCACCCCGCATTCGGGCCGAAATCGTGGCCTGTGGAGTCACCACCACTGGTGGTTCCCCGGCGCGGGAAGGTTGCCCAGGCACGGGGCGCTCGGACGGGGCAACCACACTGTCCGGTTCACTTGCGCTGCCGTCACGGGTGATTGTCCCGGCGCGGGGAGGTCGGGGCGTCGTCGTACTGTCTTCTGCGCCTGCCTGCTGCCTGTCGCGTCGCCAGCACGCTGCCGAGCTCCCATATATCCGGCGAGCTCCCACCTCCTGGGCGGTGATCTCGCGGTCAGATGGGAAGTCGACGATAGGGGCGACGGGGCAGATGGAGTGCAGGCGGCGGACCGGGGCGGGGCAGGGCTGGGGTGGCCGGGCGGGGCAGATGGGGTGCAGGCGGCGGGCGGGTGGGGTCAGAGGTTGTGGGCGGCCAGGAGAGCTTCGGCCTGCTCCACCCGTTGCGCCACGGCATCCGTCCGACGTGTGAGCGCCGACAAGCTCAGCTGGTGGGCCAAAGTGGCATCCACAGAGGAGCTGCGGAAACGTGCCATGGCAAGAGCTTCGGCGGCTTGGGCAAGGTCATTTCCGGCCCGGGACAGCTCACGGTGCAGGTCATGCAACCAGCCCCCCTCCGAATGCGGAATCTCCTGCTCCTGGTCAGGGGCAAAAGTCTGCGCAGTCATGCAAATCTGGCGAACGCGGGGCAGCAGATCGGCCAAAGAATTTGCCACGGGCACGGCACTGGCCACCAGTTCCGGATCCTGGACTTGTTCCAGCACCTGGTGAAACCGGTCCAGGCCGCGCCTGAACCGGTCGTGGGCCCGGCGCCAGACGCCTTGACCCAACTCCTTCTGATCCCGGCGTGCCGCCAGATGCTCCGCGAAAAATCCCATGGTCGACCCATGATCTCAGACCGCAGAACTCCCACAGAGCAATGCACCGCGCAGCAACCTCAACCGAAGTTCCTGACGCCAGATGCAGCCTCACACCAGATTCCAGGCAGTAGGAAGGGGCCCACCAATTTCAGCGGGCCCCTTCACCGGTACTGCGCCAACGCAGCGCCCGGTCAATCTCCGATCAGCAGCAACGCCCCTGCGGATTGTTCTGCTGGTGGTCTTGCCAGTCCCGCCAGAACTCCCGTTCGGTCATGGGTGCGGCCCCGGGTTCACCGTGCGCCGCGTGGAATTCCAGGTAGCGCTGGTACTTGTCCGCACCCAGCACCCCGGAGAACCAGCCAGCCACGTTGCCACCGGTAGCCCGCACCTTCTTCCAGTAGTCACCCACAGCTGACATGAGCTCCAACCTCCTCCTGATTTTTGGCAGTCGGATGCCTGCCTTGGCAGGCATCCGCACCCCGGGGATGGGACGACGGCGGGGTGGTGCGGCGTCGTCGTCCATGGATGCGCAGTTCAGTGGCCATGTCCGTGTCCTTGGGCGGCGCCCGGGGTGCGGACCTCCAGCGGGAGTTTGGCCCACCGTTTCTCCAGATCCTTCTCAGCGGGGCTGAGAACAAAGCCGGCGGGGGCAAAGAACTTGGAGGGAAGGTAGGGGTCTTCGTGAACTTGCGGGTTGCGCTCCCGGAAGCAGCGGATGGTGCGGATGATTGCTGTGATGGCCACGATCAGGGCCAGCACCACAAACACGATGGAGAGCGTTCCCTGCACCGCCGTATTGCGGACCACGGCCTCCATGGCTTCCACGCTCGTGGCGTTGCCGGCACTGGTCTCCCCCGCAGCCAAGGCATCCCGGAATTTGAAGTGGTTGGCCCAGTAGCCCACGGCTGGGTTGGAGGAAAAGATCTTCTGATATGACCCCACCACCGTGACCACCAGATCAAATGCCAGCGGAACAATGATGATCCACAAGTATTTGAAGCTGCCACGGGAGGCCGCTATGGCCAAACACACGGACAGCGCAATGGCTGCCAAGAGCTGATTGGCTATTCCGAAGAGCGGGAAGAACGTGTTGATACCGCCCAGTGGGTCCGTCACTCCCAAAATCAGGATGGACCCCCAGCCCGCAACCATGATGGCGGTGGTCAACCAACTGCCGATCCGCCAGTTGGTATCGGCGAATTTGGGCACCACGTTGCCCAGGGAGTCCTGCAGCATGAAGCGGGCCACGCGGGTTCCTGCATCCACGGCGGTCAGGATGAACAGAGCTTCAAACATGATGGCGAAGTGGTACCAGAAGCTCATCATGGACGGACCGCCCAGCCACTGCTGCATGATGTGCGCCAGTCCCACGGCCAGCGTGGGAGCACCGCCAGTTCGGGAGACAATGCTCTCCTCACCCACGGCGTCCGCGGTGCCCTGCAGGAGTTCCGGAGTCACGTGAACACCGGTCAGTCCCAGAGAGTTCACCCAAGCCACAGCACCTTCCACGGTGCCGCCCGTAACAGCTGCCGAAGAGTTCATGGCAAAGTAAATGCCGCGATCAATGGAGATGGCCGCAACCAGGGCCATGATGGCCACAAAGGATTCCATGAGCATGCCGCCGTAGCCGATCATGCGTGTCTGGCGTTCCTTTTCCACCATCTTGGGTGTGGTTCCGGAGGCAATCAGCGCGTGGAAACCAGAGAGTGCACCGCAGGCGATGGTCACGAACAGGAACGGGAAAAGTGATCCGGAGAACACGGGGCCGTCGCTGCGCCCGGCAAATTCGGATACGGCCGGAACCGTTATTTCCGGGCGGACGACGACGATTGCCAGCGCCAGCAGCACGATCACTCCCACCTTCATGAAGGTGGAGAGGTAGTCCCGTGGGGACAGCAGCAGCCACACGGGCAGTACGGCGGCAATGAAGCCGTAGAGAATGACAAACCAGGCCAGCGTGGTGCGTTCCAGGGTGAAAACTTCCGCACCCCAGCTGGTGTCCGCCACCCAACCGCCGGCCACGATGGCCAACATCAGCAGCGCAAAGCCAATGATGGAGATTTCCATCACCTTGCCGGGACGGATGTAGCGCAGGTAAACACCCATGAAAATGGCAATGGGGATGGTCATTCCCACGGAGAACACGCCCCACGGGGATTCACCCAGTGCGTTGACCACCACCAGGGCCAGGATGGCCACAATGATGATCATGATGGCCAGCGTGGCAATGATGGCAGCCCAGCCACCAATGGGTCCCAGTTCCTCCCGAGCCATCTGGCCCAGTGACCGGCCTCCGCGGCGCATGGAGAAGAACAGCACCAGATAGTCCTGCACGGCACCGGCCAGGATCACACCCACCACAATCCAGATGGTCCCCGGCAGGTAACCCATCTGAGCGGCCAGCACGGGACCAACCAATGGCCCGGCGCCGGCGATGGCGGCAAAGTGGTGCCCGTAGAGGACTCGGCGGTCAGTGGCCAAGTAGTCACGGCCGTTGGCTTTGTACTCAGCTGGGGTTGCGCGGGTGTCGTCCGGTTTGACCAGTTTGTTCTCAATGAACTTGGAGTAGAACCGGTAGGCCACCAGGTAGCTGCACACTGCAGCCAGAACAAACCAAATGGCATTGATGGTCTCCCCGCGGACAATGGCGATCATGGCCCACGCCAACCCACCCACAAGGGCAATGGCCACCCAAATGGCAATCTTGGTGGGGGTCCAGCGGCGCTGCTCGGCGTCGAGCACTTCTGGGTCAACGGCTACCGGGGGGAGATCAAGTTCGGGCTCAGGCCCGGACCCGCCAGGTGACGGCGGGTTCACGATGGTACTCATGGTGCTCCTGATGAGAAGGAGGCTGCTGTTTAGGTGAGGGTTGTTCCGCAGAACACGCAGCCTCAGGACATCGTGAGTTTAGGCCTGAATATGAGCTGAAACACTGTTATTGCTCTCAAATGTTTGAACGCGCCAAGTTCATGCAATGGCGGTGCGCCCATCCAGTCCGGCAGTTATGGCACCAGCAGGACTTTGCCCAGGTGAGCGCCCGAATCGAAGTACTCGTGAGCGGCCGCAACTTCATCCAAGGGAAACGTCCGGTCGATGCGCACGGCAATCCGCCCACTCTCCACCAGGGGCCACACATGCTTCTTGAGTTGGGCCATGATCTCAGCCTTCTGCCGGGGCGGCCTTGCCCGCAGAGTGGTCCCGATCAGATGCAATCTGCGGCCCATCAACCGAGCCAAGTCAATCTCTGCGGTGCGCCCGCCTTGAAGGCCGATGATCACCAGACGACCATCCTCAGCCGAGGCCTTGATGTTGGACTCCAGGTATTTGGCACCCACCACGTCCAAGATGATGTCAGCTCCTTGACCATCCGTGAGGTCAAGGACTTGCTGCGCAAAGTCCTGAGTGTCATATCGGATGGCCTGGGCACCGAGTTCCCTGACGTATTCGGCTTTTGCTGCGCTGCCCACCGTGGTCAGCACGTTCAGCCCAAAGGCGTTGCACATTTGGATAGCCGCACTACCAATGCCGCCGGAGCCGCCGTGAATCAAGACGGTCTCCCCTGGTTGGGCACGAGCCTCCATGAAAATGTTGGACCACACCGTGGCCAGCACCTCCGGTAGACCTGCGGCTTCTTCCATGGTGATGGACTCCGGAATCGGCAGCACGTTGGCGGTCGGCGCCACCACTTCCTCTGCGTAGCCGCCCGAGTCCAGAAGGGCACAGACCCGGTCCCCCACCTTCAGATTCCGGGCAGCGTCAACATCAGGGCCTATCTCCGTGACAACCCCAGACACTTCCAGTCCGAACACCTTGGAAGCGCCCGCAGGAATCTTGTAATTACCAGTTCTCTGCCGCACATCAGCCCTGTTCAGACCGGCGGCTGCGACGGCGATCCGAACGGCGTCGCTGTGCAGATCAGGACGCGCATGCTCCGTGACGCGTAGAACTTCCGGCCCGCCCGGAGTGGTGTCAATGACGGCTCGCATGTGTGCTACTGTAGTCGCTCGTACAAGGCGGTGAGAGCCGACCAAGTACATGGAAGGTTGTCCGAGCGGCCGAAGGAGCCGGTCTTGAAAACCGGTGTGCGGTAACCCCGTACCGTAGGTTCGAATCCTACACCTTCCGCACCAGGCAAAGGCCCGGTGACCAGCGGTTATATGCTGGTCACCGGGCCTTTGGTGTTGGAAGATGTGGCCTCTGTTCCGAGCACAAAAACGGCCCAACTAAAAAGCCGGGCCGTTGGGCTTGAAGCTACCGGAATAGCCGCAAGCGGGGTGTGCAGTAGCCATACACCAGGAGTAACCCCCTGTGTCCACACACCGAGATCAGCTGCGTGAAATACTCACCGCTCCAGTCATCAATGTGCCCGCTACTGAAAGCCGCCAGGACCGGTACATCTCTGCGCTTGAGACGCTCTATGGCGATCGTTTTCAGGTCATCCAAGGCCACTACAAAAGCAAAACTCAGACTTGCCGGAAATGCCATGCAACGTGGCAACGCAATGAGGAGAAAGAAACCGATGTGAACATCGCCCTTCACCTCCTGAGAGATGCCATGGAACAAACCTACGATTCGGCGTTGATTATGAGCGCAGACAGTGATCTGGTTCCAGCCGTGCGCATGCTTAAGGAGATCCGTCAATCGCAGCTGCCACGAAAAATCGTGATAGGTATCCCGCCCAGAATCTTTGATCGACCTGACAAGTGGCGATGATCAGGCGACACCAACCGGGTCGGCCGTGGATTCGACCTGGCGTAAGACCCCGGCAATCTCCACCCAGTTGTCCGGGAAGATCGCATCCACCCGTCCCATGTCCGTGTACGGAGACTCAAACAGACGCTCTGGCTTCATCACACCATTGACGGTGAGTTCATCCACCACCATGCCGATGAATCGGATCTGCTCGGCCGTGAACCGGGATTCATCAAGGAACTGGGAGAATGCCTCCATGACCGCCTCCCGTTCCAACCCGATCAGGGTACGAACAAAGGCCCCCAGACTGCCCACTCGATCCTTGACCCAGTCGAGGTTCACCTGCTCATCCCCGGCTGTCAGCAACATGCCTTCAAGGGCTTCCAGATCCTCCGCCGTGAGCTGCTTATTGCGCTTGAGGCGCTGAATGGTCAGGTGATCTTGGTTCTGTTGAACCAGCGCGGAGACCTTGGCTTCAAAACGGCCCCAATCCATCCCGATGGCAGCCTGCGGCATCTCCACTTCCCGCGATTCATTCAGCGCATCTTGGAAGTTGGTGTAAACCGGATTACGGCGGGTGCGTTCCACGAATCGTGCCAGCCCCCGGATGCGTACTCGCATGACTTCCAACATGGGCAGCGTGACGTCCTCCCACCACTGTTCTTCAGCCACTTCTTCCAGCAGCGGCAGTTGCTTGGCCACGACCGGGATAGCCCCCTTGCTCAGCAGGTTCTCCGCGATGGCCTGGATGGACTCCTGTGTCCGCTGGGCTACTGTGGCGTCGCCATCCAAAGTCGCCAACTGACGCCTGAGCACAAAGAGGTCAAAGCGCTTGGCGTCCTCGTCCGTGTCCTGGACTGTTGACGGCAAGTCGGCCACGTGCTCCAAGAGGTCAGCCACATCCGTTTGGCTGACGGTGTCCCAACGACGACGCTCCGCCCACCTCTCCACATAGCGCCGATGCGCTCTGACCAGGAAGTTGTCCAAGTTCATCCCGGCGACCAGCTGGTGGAGCCAATCCGCTGTTGCGCCGCGGAGATCAGGGTGTTGCTCCGCTCGGTCCAATGCAGTCACCAGGCCCAGGCGTCCTTCAAACAGGCGTTGGGACAGTGATTTGGCCACGGAACCCTCAGAGCCAGGCAGGTCCTGACCGAAGTAATCCAGGTTTCCGCAGAAATCAAAGACGTAGAAGTCATGTTTGTCCTCCCCCGGACCGTAGAGGTCGGGGCACAACCGGGTTCCACGCCCAATCATCTGCCAGAACTTGGTCTTGGAGCGGACCACCTTGAAGAACACCAGATTGACCACTTCTGGCACATCAATACCGGTGTCCAGCATGTCCACGCTGATGGCGATGTGCGGGGCTCCGTCGGGTTGGCTGAAGTCTTCGATCAGCTTCTCCGCGAACGGATTGCCATGGGTGATGACCCGGGCGAACTCTCCCCCGTATTCGGGGTAGGCAATATTGAACCGTTGTTCGATGAACTGGGCATGCGCCTGGTTCTTGGCAAAAATGATGGTCTTGCCCAGCCGGTCTCCGCCGGCCACTTTGTGTCCGTCAGTCATGAGCTGCGCCAAGACTTTGTCCACTGTGTCCGCGTTGAAGAGGAAACGGTTGATTTCCTCTGAATCAATGGCGTCCGGAGCGCCGTCGTCGCCCCAATCCAGACCGTCCCAGTCATCCCGTTCCTCTTGGGAGAGTTGGTCATACCGGATGCCGTCACGCAGGAATCGGGTCCCGACGGCGATGCCGCGCGGCGGCACAAGGTAATTGTCAGCAATGGCCTGGTCCAGGCCGTAAGCATCTGTAGGGACCCCGTCCTCCAGGTTGAACAACCCGTAGGTGTTCCGGTCAATTTCCTCCTTGGGCGTAGCAGTCAGACCCACCAGGTAGGAGTCGAACCAACTGAAGATCGCGCGGTACTTCTGGTACACGGATCGGTGGGCTTCATCAATGACCACCAGGTCAAAGTGGCCGGGGCTGAATTCACGGCCGTCCTTGACGTCATTGATGAGATTCATGATGGTGGGGTACGTGGCTGCATACACCCGGCCCTGTCCGTGGCGTTCTTCCAGGAGGTTCACGGGATTGGAGCTGGGCAAATGCGTTTTGAAGCTACTCACTGCCTGCGTCACCAGCGCCCGGCGGTCGGCCAGGAACAGCACCCGCTTCACCCAGTTGGCCTTGGTCAGCATGTCCACCAGCGCGATCACCGTGCGGGTTTTGCCTGCACCGGTTGCCATGACCAACAGCGCATCACGGTCCCGATTGTCGAATGCGGCGCCGATGGCCTTGACCGCGCGGGATTGGTAGTAACGGTCCACGATGGCTGAGTCCACGTCCGCCGTTGACAGCGCGGTGCGAGTGGAACGGCGCTGAATCATCAGCTCCAATTCATCCCGTTTGAGGAAGCCCTGAATCTTACGGGGTGGGTACCCGCCGTCGTCGCCAAAAGCGCGATCGTCCCATAGCCACTGTTCATGGCCGTTGGTGTAAAAGATCACTGGGCGGCGCCCGAACTCTTGCTCCAAAGCCTGTGCATAAAGTCTGGCCTGTTCCTGGCCGAGCTGGGCGCTGCGTGCGGTGCGTTTTGCCTCCACCACTGCCAGCGGCAATCCGTCTGCGCCCCACAGGACGTAGTCCACATAGCCGCGCCCCTTGGGCATCCCGTCTACCGGGTATTCGCGGTCCCGCTTCTGGTCCAGGGGCCAACCAGCCTCACCCAGCATGATGTCGATGGTGCCTGTGCGGGTCTCGGCCTCTGTGTAGTCATGGTCGTCAGGACGATTGTTGGCAGCTTGGGCTGCGGCAATCTGCTCTTTGAGCTGCTTGATTTCAGCGTCCTTGGCTGCCGCCAAGTCCTGCTGCTCTTTGAGCGCCTGAGCGTGCGCTTGGTCCTGCTCCTGGAACTTCTTGTTGAGAGCTACCAACTCCTGGCGGCTCAACGGTGCCGCACGTGCCGCCAGTGTGGGGTCGAACTGCGCCCGAGTGGGCACCAGGTCAGGTCGAGTTGAGTAGCGCAGAGCGGTAAACACCAGGACGTGGAACAGCTCTCTCAAGACCTGCTGAGCAGCCTGGGGCGGAACCGACTTATTGCTGTGAACAGCGGAATTGCCCACGCGGCGGATCAGGTTCAGTTTGAGAACAATTCCCTCACCAACTGTGTTCTTGAAATGTTGTTCATTAATGCGCGCGGACAGGTCATCGCGGTACGGTTCGGGCAAGCCCATGACGTCGTACAGATGCAGAACCAGTTGCTCAATGGCCCGACGGCTGTAGAAGCACGCGGCAACAGGATCACTGGATACATAACTCTCTGCTCGGCGAGCATCCGCATGAACGCCAGGCCAGTCCTGCTGAATGAATCCGAAGTTGCTCACGTGGTCTCCCTACAAGGGCAGCGACGATTGCTCACTTTCGCTCGCCTCCGCTGACCTTTGATGTCCATGAATCGAGCCTACCGCCAGGGTCAGACAACCCAAGGTTCCCATGATGCAACCGCCAAAGGCGGCCGTATCACTCAAAGAAGTCTTCATCCACTTCCACGATTTGAACGGTCCGCTTGGTTTGCACGCCAACACCGTGACGGATCATGAGCTCAGTGAGCCGGGCGCCGTCGATCAACACCAACCTGACGGACAAACCCTCCGCAAACTGGCGAGCCCCTGACGAGAATCCACCGGTGGTGATGAACACTCCGCGCTCTGCCCGCTGCCCCTGGAGTGCCCCGGCAAAGGCCTGGACCTCCGGACGCTGGACCGCCGTGCCGGGTGCATAGCGTTTTGCCTGCACGTAGATACGGTCCAGACCCAGCGCATCCTGGTCAATGATGCCGTCTATACCGCCATCGTTGGACAGCTGCGTACGCGTGGCCTTACCCAGGGAACCGCCGTAACCCATGGCGATCAACAAATTCAGCACCGCTTGTTCAAAGAAAACCGGCTCCTGCGCGTGCAAGCGCTGCAACAGGTCCTCGGCAACCTCTTGTTGAATGCGCGCGATCCCCGATGCGATCTGTTCCGTGGGGTCAAGCTCATTTTCGACGACGACGGCGCCACCCTCCGCGCCGACCGCTTCACCTTTTTGCACGGTGCTCCCCTGCCAGCTCGGCACAGCCTGGAGGTCACGCAAGGTGATGGAGTCTGGATTCCGTGCCAGCAGCTCACGCCCCAACTCGGTGATCCGATACCTCCCCCGCCCCGGCCGTTCCGTTGCACCCGCACGAGTCAGGTAGGACAACGCCCAGTTGCCACGATTGAGCCACTGCTCCTGGCCGGATGGAATCAGAATGGCTCGTTGGTCATCGGTGAGGTCCAGGAGGTCTGCTGCTTGCGTGATGACGTCGCGCAGCCGGTGCACCTGGCCATCAGCCAGCACCCGCAACGACGGCGCCATGTACTGCTCCCACGTTGGTGCTCGCATCAAAGTTCACCCTTGAAGGCCCGCGATTGGAGGGATGCGAAAAGTTCGTCGAGAGCTTTCGCCTGCAATGTCATTCGATGCAGACGAGCTTTTGCATCCTCTACAACTCGTGAAAACGCACGCTGTTGCTCTATCGGCGGCACTGGAACGACGAGCCCACTCAGCCGCTGCTTGGAGATATTTGACATACTCGCAGCCGACCCACCGGCGAGCTGACGCACACGTGGACGGACGACCGAACTCATCATCATAGTTTGAAAAAAATGCGCATCCATAATTCCAGGCACGAAATTAAGCCGGAATATGAGATCTGGAAGAATTAGCCTTGGATGCAACTGGTCCACGACAGCCACCGCACCCACCAAGTCTAGAGTATTTTTACGCGTCATAAGGACATCGCCATAATTAACCTCAACAACTCGTAAATCATCAAGGCTCCCCAGGTACGCCTTATTCTCAGAAGGTCTAAAATCACCATACGTGACAGCCCCCAGCTTCAAGACACCATATTCACCATCCAACGCCGGGCGGCTCTCACACTTTGGGCTCGATCCACTTTCAATAGATGAGACCAGTTCCCCAACTCGGAGCAGCGGCCACGCACCTGGGTCGCCACCCTGATACATCTCGCGGAAGATGGCTTGCGGCAGGCTTTCCAAGTGGGAGATGGCCTCGCGGCGCTTGGCGCGGAGCGAGTCGACTTTGTCCAAGATCGCCGCTATCCGCCGCTGGTCTTCGAGAGGTGGGAGAGGTACGGGGAATCCGGCCAGAGTGTTGGGACTCAGCCGCGGCAGGTTTGCACCAGTTGCTCGACTGGACGCGTAGTCAACCATATTTGGCTGCAACAGATAGTGGTTCAAATAGTTACGGTCCAAGTCCCTGCCGGGAAGAATTGCAAGGATGTCAGTACTGCAGACGCCACTAAAGGAAGGTCGACTTATTTTTGCCAGGTACGGACGTAATTTACCGTAAAGGATATGATCGCTTGTGAAGCGAAACTTTGAACTCCGGACACCCGAACTGCCAATCGTCTCTGAGTCTAAAATTTGCCCACCTTGAGCAATATGTTCTAGCCCTAGATATGAAGTAGAGGGTTCAAGGTCAGACGGCGCAATAATCTGACGATCTATAGAAGCAACATCACCCAGCTTCACCACCTTCATTTCAGCATCGCCTTCAGTTCTGCCATGCCCTCGGCGATCTCGGCGTCGAGCTTTTCGATGTCCGCGATGATTTCCAGCGGGGAGCGGTGCTCAACTTCCTCGTACTCGATCTCTTTGTACCGGTTCAGGGAAAGATCGTAGCCCTGATCCACGATCTCTTGCTTGGGCACCATGAAGCTTTGATTCGTGCGGGACCGGTCCCGTTCGTCGTCGAGGTTCTGCCACCGCCGCAGGGCGTCCGGTAGATCGTTGGTTTCCACCGGGTTGCGCTTGTCATCCAGGGAGAATCCATCCGAGCGGACGTCGTAGAACCAGACGTCCTCGGTACCACCGGAGTCAGTTCGAGTGAAGAACAAAATGGCGGTGGAGACCCCCGCGTACGGCTTGAACACACCGGACGGCAGCTTGACCACGGCATCCAGCTTTTGGTCCTCCACCAGGATTTTGCGCAAGGCTTTGTGCGCAGTGGATGAGCCGAACAGGACGCCGTCGGGAACCACCACGGCAGCGCGGCCACCAGGCTGCAACAGCTTGAGGAACAAAGCCAAGAACAACAGTTCGGTTTTCTTGGTCTTGACCGTGTTCAGCAGAGCTTTCGACGTCGTTTCATAATCCAAAGACCCCGCGAAAGGCGGGTTGGCAAGGATCAGTGTGTAGCGGGAAGTGTCCTCACTGGCACCTTCGGACAGCGAGTCCCGGTAGCGAATGTCCGGGGACTCAATGCCGTGCATCAGCATGTTCATGGAGCCGATGCGCAGCATGACGTTGTCAAAGTCGTACCCGTGGAACATGTCCTGGTGGAAGTGCTTGCGCTGCTGCGGATGCGTCAGAGCAGACGGGTGATGATCGCGGATGTACTCGTTGGCCTGGACCAAGAAACCGGCGGTGCCGCAGGCGGGGTCACAGATGACGTCGTCGGGAGTGGGTGCCACCATGTCCACCATCAACTGGATGATGTGGCGCGGTGTGCGGAACTGGCCGTTCATGCCGGAAGTGGCCAACTTGGAGAGCATGTATTCGTACAGGTCACCGTTGGTGTCCCGCTTGTCCATGTCCACATCGCTCAGCAGGTCAACCACCTTGGCCAGCAGCGCCGGGGTGGGGATAGTGAAGCGGGCGTCCCTCATGTGTTCGGAGTAAGTGGAGTTGTCCCCACCCACCCGGGTGCCGTAGTTCTGAAGGAACGGGAAGACTTCACCGCTGACCGTCCGGTACATGGTCTGCGGGTCCAGGTTCTTGAACCGACTCCACCGCAGGTGGTCCTCCCCCGGGCGGAACGGTGGGTTCTCCAGGCCATTGCCGGTGATCAGCGCCTTTTTCTCCGCATTGACCTGAAGGTCATCCAGCCGCCGCAGGAACAGCAGGTAGGTGATCTGTTCGATCACCTCCAACGGGTTGCTGATGCCGCCAGACCAGAAAGCATCCCAAACGCGGTCAATTTTGTTCTTGAGGTCTCCGGTGATCACTCGGTCGATCCTACCGGTGGGTTCGTTCCGCCCCTTGCCGCCATCCTTCTCCGGCCTCAGCAGCAATCGGTGTTACGATTCAGGTAACATCGACCCATGCACTTGGAGTATGCGAGCAAGGAACTGGAGCGAATCTGCACCGAAGCTCGATACATGCAGCGCAAGCTCAACGTCCAGGTGGCCAAGTCGCTGAAATTACGCATCGCCGAACTCCGCAACAGCCAAGAGATGGCGGACCTGCTGCTCGGAGTGGGTCGATGGGAAGAGCTGACGGGTGACAGGCGAGGCCAATGGTCGGGACGACTGTCCGGCAATTGGCGCCTGATTGTTGCGCCACAACCCAACGGCGCAACCACCGTTCTGGTGGTGGAGATTACCGACTACCACCGGCGCTAACTGAACAGCAGACAGCGGGGAGGAGACTAGATCATGCAGCCCGACTACTTGGTATCAACAGGTGACTTCATCACCGAATGGATGGACGATGAAGGCATCAACGCAGCTGAACTCGCCCGCAGGTTGGGCGTCACACCCAAGCACATCAGCGAACTTTTGAGCGGGAAGGCGCCACTGTCTCACCGCACCGCGTTGGCCTTGGAGCGGGTGACGGGCGTCCCCGCCCGCATCTGGAATCAGCATGAAAGTGGTTATCGTTCAGACCTCGCTCGTCTGGAAGAAGCCGATGCACTTGCCGAGCAGTACGATCGCGCCAAAGATTTTCCATTGGCTCATCTGCGGCGGGTCC
The DNA here is from genome assembly GCF_030538595.1 of Kocuria sp. Lineage (GTDB taxonomy): Bacteria > Actinomycetota > Actinomycetes > Actinomycetales > Micrococcaceae > Kocuria. The sequence continues at coordinate 214,054 of NZ_JAUNTS010000003.1, read as the reverse complement.
AAGTAATCACGGCCGCGCCTAGGGACCGCGCGGGTACCGTGCAACAGCTGCTAGCCGTATTGGGTGTGGCCAGCCTGGCTGCATTCGACGCAACGTGGTCCCGCGGCAGCGTGGCTTATCGCCGCGCTGCTGTAGGACATGACCATGCACCTGCGTTGGCCACATGGCTGGCTTTGGCTGAACGCCACCACGAGAAACTTGGCGACCTTCCCGCATTCAATGAACAGGCGTTGAAGGCTTTGATCCCCCGGTTGCGCGAACTCACCACCGAAGAACCCGAGGTTGGCGCACGTCAGGCCGTGGAACTGCTGCACGAGGTCGGAGTCATCCTCTGCTTTATACCCGCCATCCCCGGCCTGGGCATTTGCGGAGCCACCCGCTGGATGAACGACCACCCCATCATCCAACTCTCCCTGCTTCAAAAGACTGATGATCAGTTCTGGTTCACGCTGTTTCATGAGTTAGGCCATGTCCTTCTCCATGGCAGCAAGGGTTTGTACCTCAACGGGGAGGTGGCCCAAACTGAGGATGAGGCCAACACCTTTGCCGCTGACACCCTGATTCCACCAAGCGAGGTGGCCAGGATCCCCAAAGGCCGCGACATTGAAGCCATCCGGACTCTGGCAGCGGAGCTTGGCATTGCACCAAGCATTGTTCTGGGGCGCGCGCAACACCTGAGCGTTGACTACGCCTGGGGCCATGAACTCAAGCACAAGATGGACAACGTCATCCGGTAACTTGACCCCATGAACTCAGCCAAGACGCCGTCGTCGACCGTGCCCCGCCGATACACTGAAACGCTGCGTTTCTTGGCGGCCCCCACCGACGTCGGACACTCCGGCACCGTTGACGCCGGCCGCGTCCTGGAGTGGGTGGACAAGGCAGCGTTCGCCGCAGCCACCGCCTGGGCCGGGACCTACTGCGTGACCGCGTACGTGGGCAACATCCACTTCCGCTACCCGGTGCAGGTGGGCGAAATGGTGGAGGTCACCGGAACGGTTCTGCACACGGGCCGCTCATCCATGCACGTCAGCACCGTGGTCCGTTCAGGAGACCCCAAGACCGGGGAATTGGAGGAACGCGCCCGCTGCCTGGTGATTTTTGTGGCGGTCAACGACGACGGCAAGGCCACTCCCGTACCCACCTTCACTCCGCAGACCCTGGAGCAGGAACTGGCACAGCAGTACGCCTTGGATCGAATCCCCGTTCGAGATGAGATCACCGACCTGCTGGCCTCCCAGTCCCCCGCTGTCGATGGCGAAGCCGAGCGGGTGATCCTGCGCTTCTTGGCTGCCCCTACGGATGTGAACTGGGGCGGCAAGGTCCATGGCGGAATCGTCATGGAGTGGATGGATGAGGCCGCCTATCTTTGCGCCACTCGCTACTGCGGGAAGGACACCGTGGCGGTGTTCTCCGGCGGCATCCGCTTCCTGCAACCGTTGCACATTGGGGACATGGTGGAGGTGGACGCCCGCCTGGTCTACACCGGCAACAAAGGCATGCACATATGGGTGGAGGTTCGCTCCGGGGACCCCAAGGGTGAGGAACTGAAAGTCACCACCAACTGCATCACGGTCATGGTGGCCCGCGACGACGAAGGCACCTCCGTACCTGTCCCCGCCTGGGAACCCGTAACGGATGAGGACAAGCGCCTGTGGCAGTTGGCCCGGGACATGTTGGAAATCCGCGGCCGAGCACCGGGAAACCGTCTACCGAACCACCTGCTGGAGGACTGACTCCCCCCCCCACCCTCCACCCCTCACCCCTCTCCTGGCTGCCGAGTGTCCGAGTTTGGTCGTCTCAGGGCCTCTGAAACGACCAAACTCGGACACTCGGCAGCCGGGGTGGGTAACGGCAAGCGGGTCAGGCTTGGGCCAGGTCCCGGGCCGGTGTGTTGGCGGTCGACGGCGCATCCACGAACGCCCCGCGGTACTTGGCCGCCGGGTGGGTGTCCATGACCTTGGACTGTCCCACGCCGTAAAGGTTCTCCCGCAAGGTGGAGCCCTCGTATTCGGTGCGGTAACGCCCACGCTTTTGCAACTCAGGCACCACGTAGTCCACAAAGTCCTCGAAGGAGCCGGGAGAGACGTGGTACGCCAAGTTGATGCCGTCCAGGCCGCCGTCGTCGATCCAGGTTTCCAGCTGATCCGCAACGGTCTCCGGTGAGCCCACCAACACCGAACCCATGCCGCCGATTGCGCAGTGCGCGGCAATGTTCTTACGGGTCCAGTCGCGGGACTTGTCCTGCATGGTGAAGGGCGCCAGGAAGGACTGGATGGATTCGGTCTGGACGTACTTCAGGACTTCGTCCTCATCAAAGCGGGACAGGTCAACACCGGACCAGCCGCCAATGATCGCCTGTGAAGACTCCAGGTTCACGTACTGCAGGTAATCGCGGTACTTGGCCTCCGCCTTGGCATCGGTTTCATCCACGACCACTGAAAGCATGGCGTAAATCTTCAAGTCATCCCGGTCGCGGCCGGCGGCCTCCACCTTGTCCCGGAAACGATCCGTCATGTACCGGGTCAGATCCGGACGCAAGGCGGTGATGAAGGCAGCTTCCGCATGCTTGCCTGCGAAGGCCTGGCCGCGGGAGGAGGCCCCGGCCTGGAAGATCAAGGGAGTGCGCTGCGGGCTGGGCTCCGTCAGTGCGGCACCGGGCACGGTGAAGTGCCGCCCGTAGTGCTGAATGGGGTGCACCAGGTTGGGGTCCGCGTACAGGCCGCGCTCGCGGTCCTTGACCACTGCGCCGTCTTCCCAAGAACCTTCCCAGAGCTTGTAGCAGACGTCCAAGAACTCATCGGCAATCTCGTACCGCAGATCGTGCTCGATCTGGCGCGGCAACCCCTGATTCTCGGCCGCCGAAGTCAGGTAGGAGGTCACCACGTTGAAACCCACACGCCCACGGGTCAGGTGATCCAGCGTGGCGTACTTGCGAGCCAGAGTGTAGGGCTGTTCGTAGGTGACGGCGCTGGTCACACCGAACCCAAGTCCTTGAGTCACGGCGGCCATGGCCGAAATCTGCATGAAGGGATCGTTGACCGGAACCTGGGCGCCGTCGGCAATCGAAGGGGCTGCGGAGTTTTGGTAGACGTCGTAGATACCCACCACGTCGGCCAGGAACAGGGCATCGAACTTGCCGCGCTCCAGAGTCTTGGCCAGATCAGTCCAGTACTCGATGGTGTTGTACTCGGTGGCCCGCGAGCGCGGGTGCCGCCACAGGCCAAAGCTCTGGTGGCCCACACAGGTCATGTCAAAGGCATTGAGGGAAATCCGCTTGCTCACGCGAGGTCTCCTAGAGGCTAGTCAGACCCACGCCCCGTGCGCCACCAGCGGTGACCATCCTGCGGGTCCAGCGCTCGGTTGCGCCGTACTTGCCACACGCGGTTTGACGCGCGGCCCGATCCTCACCTGGGGCACCCCGCTACGGGAGAGGGTTGCCGTCCGGCCAGCCAGGGCTACGCACCGGAACTCATGATCGTTCTGGAGACAGCATAACGACGACGGCGCTACCGCGCGAACCCCGTGCCATCAGATTTGCTACCGCTGGCGGACACAGAGTTCAATGAACAACGTTCCCATCCAGAGCGGCTTAGAGATCTGGCTCGTTGACGCCGCAGCAACCCTGCATTGCCCACTGACGCATCATGTGGCGCGTGCACTCGGTGCTCATGCCAGGAGCGATGGAGTGATAACTCGTGAGTTTCCCTGTGACCACGGCCTCTTCCCAGACCGAACATTCGTTCTCTGATCCTGAAAACCCAACCCCAAACCCTGCGTTGATCAGTGATGACGCCCGGATCAACTTCTGGGCGTCCCAAGCGAGCAGGCTGGATTGGGCGCAGCCGTGGCACACCACGCACCGGTTCGACAAGCCCCAGGTGATCGGTGAGGACCAGGACGGCAACCCCACCTACTCCGTCCCCGAAATCGCCTGGTTTGAGGGCGGCACACTCAACGTGACCTACAACTGCGTGGACCGTCACGTGGAGGCAGGCCGCGGGAACCACGTGGCGCTCTACTTTGAGGGCGAACCCGGGGATCGGCTGGTTTACACCTACGCCGATCTTCAGAAAGAGGTGGCTCGCGCAGCCCACGCCCTGAGCAATCTGGGGGTGGGCAAGGGTGACCGCGTGGTGATCTACCTGCCGGTGATCCCGGAGACAGTGATCATCACACTGGCCTGCGCCAGGATCGGCGCCATCCACTCCTTGGTGTTCGGCGGCTTTTCCGCAGAAGCCCTGAAGTTCCGGGTGGAGGACACCGGCGCCAAGGTGCTGGTCACCACCGACGGCCAGAACCGCCGCGGCACCGTGGTCCCCGTCAAGGCCAACGCCGATCAAGCGTGCAGTGGTGAGAACCAGATCGAACACGTCGTCGTCGTCCGCCGAACCTCCCGCCCGGGCAACAAGCAACTGGCCGCAGGAACGCGTGGTGCACGCTCCAATGACGAACTGCACGTGCCCTGGACCCCGGGCCGCGATCTCTGGTGGCACGACCTCATCAAAGACGCACCCACAACGCACCAACCCGAGTTCTTTGACGCCGAAACCCCGCTGTTCATCATCTACACCTCCGGAACCACCGGCCGCCCCAAGGGCCTGGTGCACACCATGGGCGGCTACCTGGTCCAGACCGCCTACACGCACGCGCTGCTCTTTGACCTCCTCCCGGACAGGATTGACGACGACGGCGCCCTGCGCCCGGACGAGCTCTCCACCGTGAACGACCAAGCCAAAGTGGATTCCACCGTTCACTGGTGCACCGCGGACTTGGCGTGGGTCACGGCACATACGTACGAGCTCTACGGCCCGCTGGCCAACGGTGTGTCCCAGGTGATTTACGAGGGCACGCCGAACACTCCGCATCCGGGCCGGCATTTTGAGGTGATCGAGCGTTACGGGGTGACCAATTACTACACCGCCCCCACACTGATTCGCTCCTTGATGGGTGCTTTCCCCCATGGGATTCCGCAGATTTACAACCTGGCTTCCATCCGCCTGCTGGGCTCCGTGGGTGAATCCATCAATCCGGAGGCGTGGCGGTGGTTGCGCGGCCAGATCGGGCGGGACGAGGTTCCGTTCGTGGACACGTGGTGGCAGTCAGAAACGGGCTCCTGCGTGGCCTCCCCGCGCCCGCACGATCCCCAGTTTGCCCCGGCTGGAACTTTTGCGGACAACACCCCGCACACCGCACTGAAGCCTGGATGCGCCACCCGAGCCATCCCCGGGGTGTCCGTCAAGGTGCTGGATGAGGCAGGGGAACCGGTGGCACCAGGTCAGCAGGGTCTGGCCGTGGTGGACAAGATCGGCCCCTCCATGGCCCGGACCGTGTGGGGAGACCCGCAGCGCTACCTGAGCTCCTACTGGCAGCAGTACGGACAGCGCGGTTGGTTCCTGGCCGGCGACGGCGCCCGGCTGGACCAGGAGAATGACCTCTACATCCTGGGCCGGGTGGATGACGTCATCAACGTCTCCGGGCACAGGCTCTCCACCATTGAGATTGAATCCGCCCTGGTCACCCACCCCTACGTGGTGGAAGCAGGCACCACCCCCGTGGAAGACCCCCTGACCGGGCACGCCGTACTGGCCTGTGTGGTGCTGACACCGGCCGGTGCCGCGTTGCCGGAGGCTGAGCTGCAGGAGGAGCTGCGCACCCATGTGGCCCAAGAAATCGGCCCGATTGCCAAACCGCGTGAAGTGATCGCCGTGCCGGATCTGCCCAAAACCCGCTCCGGGAAGATCACTCGCCGCCTGCTGGCCCAGCTCTACCACGATCAGCCGTTGGGCGACCGTTCCTCGCTGCAAAATGAAGAAGCCCTGGATGCCATTGCGCACGTTATGTCCGCTCGGCGATCCTGAACCTCGCAGAATCAACCACCCCATCCACACAGGAGGCTTGTATGGCTGAGCACCAGTTCGGGTTCCGCACCCGTGCTCTGCACGCCGGTGGGACCCCCGACGCCGAACACGGCGCGCGGGCGGTTCCGATCTACCAGACCAGTTCGTTCGTGTTCAAAGACGCCGACGACGCCGCCAACCTCTTTGCGCTGCAAAAGTACGGCAACATTTACTCGCGGATCGGCAACCCCACCGTGGCGGCTTTCGAGGAGCGAATTGCCTCCCTGGAAGGCGGCATTGGCGCTGTGGCCACAGCCTCCGGCATGGCCGCCGAGTTCATCACCTTTGCCGCCCTGTGCGGATACGGCGACCACGTGGTTGCTTCCTCCCAGCTCTACGGCGGCACAGTGACCCAACTGGACGTGACACTGCGCCGCTTCGGGGTGGAAACCACCTTTGTACCGGGCACTGACCCAGCCGATTACCGAGCGGCCCTGACACCGAACACCAAGGCCATCTACACCGAACTGGTGGCCAACCCCTCCGGTGAAATCGCCGATCTGGAGGGACTGGCGGAGGTGGCCCGTGAGGCGGGTGTACCGCTGATCGTGGATGCCACGCTCAACACGCCCTACCTGTGCAGGCCGCTGGAACACGGTGCGGACATCGTGATCCATTCGGCCACCAAATTCCTGGGTGGGCACGGCACCACCTTGGGCGGTGTGGTGGTGGAATCCGGGCGGTTCAACTGGGGCAACGGCAACTTCCCGTCCATGACAGAGCCCGTCCCGTCCTACAACGGTGTGAGCTGGTGGGGGAACTTTGGCGAGTACGGGTTTCTGACCAAACTGCGTTCGGAGCAACTGCGGGACATCGGGCCAGCTTTGGCTCCGCAGTCGGCCTGGAATCTGCTGCAAGGCGTGGAAACTTTGCCGCAGCGCATGGATGCCCACGTGGCCAATGCCCGCTCGGTGGCCGATTGGCTCAACACCGATCCCCGCATCTCCTACGTGAACTACGCAGGATTGGCCGAGCACCCACATCACGAGCGTGCCGCCAAGTACCTGCCGCACGGTGTGGGCTCAGTGTTTGCCTTTGGGGTTCACACCACGGATGCGCTCACTGCACGCCAGGTGGGTGGCCGCTTCATCGGAGCCCTGCAATTGGCCTCCCACTTGGCCAATATCGGCGATGCCCGAACCTTGGTATTGCACCCCGCATCCACCACCCACCAGCAGTTGACTGCCGAGCAGCTGGCCTCCGGTGGTGTGGGTGAGGATCTGATCCGGATTTCGGTGGGCCTGGAGGACCCGGAGGACATTCTGTGGGATCTGGACCAAGCCCTGACAGCAGCTACCGGGGTGAACCGCGACGGCGTCGTCGTGAATCCTTCCGTGGACTCTGGGACCGAAAGTGAGGGCAAGTGATGAGCACCGAACGCACCTGGGTGGGGCCATCCGCACCGGAACGCCTGAGCATTCTGCATGGCGCTGAATCCGTGGCGATCGTGGGTATGTCAGACAAGCCATCCCGAGCCTCCTACTTTGTCTCCACGTATCTGCTCTCCTCATCGCCATACAAGGTGTTTTTTGTGAACCCGATTCTGGCGGCCAAAGGCGCCACTGTGCTGGGGCAGCCCGTGTACGCGTCACTGGCCGAGCTGCCGGAAGTCCCGGACGTGGTGGATGTGTTCCGCAAACACGATGACCTGCCGGAGGTTGCCCGCGAGGCCGTGGAGATCGGAGCCAAAACCCTGTGGCTGCAACTGGGTTCCTGGAATGAGGAAGCCGCCGCAATTGCGGAGGAGGCTGGGCTCCATGTGGTCATGGACCGCTGCGTGAAGATTGAACACGCCCGCTTCCACGGTGGTCTCCACCTGGCTGGTTTCAATACCGGGGTGATTTCCTCCAAGCGGCAGGTGTTGGCCTGAATTTTCCAGCGGCGAGCAGTGCGGGCCCCGACTTTTGATGGTCGGGGCCCGCAATGGTTCACGATGCCACTGAGCTGTGGCGCCGCCGATCGCGCCAGGCCGCCGCAACAATCAACATGACACCCACCGTTGCCCAGCAGAGCACAACCCACGGTGCAGAACCGGTCCCGGCGCCGTCAAAGTAGGCCACTGAGCGAATGATCGTTTCACCAGCACCCAGCGGAAGAAGCTGACCCCCAGCACCCCACGGTGCCGGCAGCCAATCCGCTCCAGCGGCTATTCCAGACAGTGGGTTGGCCACAAACATCATCACAACCGCGCCGACACCCAAGCCCGCTGCCCCGAACAAGGAAGCCAAGCCAATGATGGTGAGGGAGATGGCAGCAATGGTCGCCGCTATTGCCCCCGCCATGGCCCAATATTGGGCATCCATGGCGTTGAGTCCGAACTGCAGGATGGCCGCCACCACGGTGCCTGCCAGTGCGGCAAAGACCAGGGCTCCGACCAAACGATGCCAGGGACGGCCCTTGAGCACAGTGGACAGAACAACAGCGGAAATCATGCCGCCGAAGACCAGAGGCAATGCCAAGGACGTCATGGCGGTACCGGTGGGATCGTCCTCGGGGAAGGGCGCCACGTCCTGGTAGGTCCCCGTCTGTCCGGCTTGTTCCAGTCCTGATCCAATCCCCTGCAGCATGTTGCTGTAGGGCGCACCCGCACCGCTGGCGGTGGTGATGACCACACCGTCGGCCTGGACGCTGATCCCGCCAATGGCATCCCGATTCTCCACGGCCGTCTGGACAGACTGGGTGGAATCGTAAGTGGTGATCTCGAAAGCCTCCGGATCTGCCGTGTTCAGCTGATCTGTGAGTGCTGTGACGGCAGCATCTGGTCCGCTGACCGCCAGCGGGAGATCTTTGGCACCGGAGTTGATGGCGGGGAGCAGGAATGCCAGCAGCATCAAGCTCACCACAATCACCAGGCCGGCCACCACTCCGGCGGTCTTGGCCCACTGCCTACCGGGGGAATCCTCGGTACGTCGGCTCGGGGTAGCCGCACCGTCACCAGCGGCATCGGATGGCGCCCACGGGGCGTCGTCGTGACGGGAAGCATCCCGCAACTCTTGGTTGGTCATGAGGACTCCTGCACTTGAGATCAAAAAATCGGAGCGTTTCGCTCCGTTTATGTAAATGGAGCGTAGTGCTCCGTATTAGACTTGGCAAGTAGAGCGCAGTGAACGTGAGGAGCCTCATGCGGGCAGATGCAGCAGCCAACCGTAGTCAACTCATCAACGCCGCTTGGAGGTTGTTCGCCGCCAAGGGGGCAGAAACCTCCCTCCGGGAAGTGGCCAAGGAGGCAGGGGTGGGCATCGGCACCCTCTACCGGCACTTCCCGGACCGCGGTGAACTGGTATTGGGGCTGCTCCAAGAAGTGGCCGCCACAATCCAATCGCGGCTGAATCATGCCCTGGCTCAATGGGATGCAGACCCGCAAGCCGCATGGACTGCTCTCATCCACGAACTTGCCGCGCTGCGCGTCGCAGCCCTCATAGGGTCGCTCGACATCTCCCAAGAGCTCACCGAGGCTCAGCTGCAGCAAGCCCAGGAAACCCGAGCCGAGATGCTCAACCATTTTGAGGCAGTTCTCCACCGTGCTCAGCAAGCTGGTGTGGCAGCCGATGACCTCACCCCCACACGCCTGGTTGTGGCGATTGCCGCGATCACCCGCCCCCTACCCGCGCCCATCAACACGGTGGCACCCAAGGAGAGCCTGGAAGCGTGGTTGACCGAACTTCTCCTGCGCGGGTTAGGACCCAACCACCCCAACTGAGCAGATTTTCAGGCGGGACGCCCAGAGCCTTTTGGAAAACCTCTGGTCACCCGGGCTTTACTCGGTCATGATGTGATGTAGCCAACTAGCCGGTAACTTGGCGCGCCCCACAGGTGCGCTGCCCTCCTCAACCGGTGGCTGATGCCCGCACCACAAGCCGAAGGACCCTCTCCTATGTCCCGTCGCACCACACCGTCGTTCATCGCTGCCCTAGCGGCAGGCATCCTCACCACAACCTCCTTTGTGGTTCCGGCCTACGCGGATGAAACCCCCTCCCAGGCCATTGACCTGCTGTATTTCAACGATTACCACGGCCGGCTGGACTCCCGACCCGTGCAATTTGCGGGCGCCATTGAATCTGAACGCACCGACAACTCCTTGCTGATCTCTGGTGGTGACAACATTGGCGCCTCCGAATACACCTCCGCCTCCCAGCAGGACAACCCCACGTTGGACATGCTCAACGCACTGGATCTTGATGTCTCCGCCGTGGGCAATCACGAATTCGACCAGGGCCGCGATGACCTCACCGGCCGTGTGACAGAGCGTGCCGAATTCCCGTATCTGGCGGCCAATGTCCGGATCGGGGATGCCAACGGTCCACTGCTCATGGAAGGCGAAGGCCACCAGGGCAACGGCGCATATGAACTCTTTGAGCGCGACGGTGTGACAATCGCCGTGATCGGCGCAGTCACTCAGGCCACGCCTGAAAAGGTGGCGCCATCCGCCGTCGAAGGGTTGGTTTTCACAGACCCCGTGGCGGAGGTGAATGCGGTAGCGGACCGGTTGGATGAGGAAGGCACCGCTGATGTGATTGTGGCGGCCTATCACGACGGTTCCGCCACCCAGGCTGAAGCTGCCTCCGACCGTTTCTGGACAGAAACCTCCCAGAGCGTGGACGTGGTTTTCGGCGGGGACTCCCACGCCGAATACAACCTGACCCAGGACGTGGATGGGGACGGTGTTGCAGACCGCGCTTACATGCAGACCGGTTCCTACGGAGCCAATGTGGGCAAGGTGTCCTTCACCTACGACCCCGCCACCGATTCGGTGGACCTGACCAGCACGCTCACCCCGACGTCGCAGATTGTGGCCGGGCGCAGCGAGGAACAGTTGATCGCCGCTTACCCACGCGTGGCTGAGGTGAACCAGATTGTGGATGCCGCGGTGGCAGTGGCCAATGAGATCGGCTCCACCCCCGCCGGTGAAATTTCAGCGGACATCACCACGGCGTTTGGCCCCAATTCCTCCGGCCAGATGGTCCGCGATGACCGGCAGAACGAGTCGGCATTGGGCAACCTGATCGCCCAAGGTTTTCGCGCTCAGCTGGCGGATTCGCACGGGGTGGACATTGGCGTGATCAATCCTGGCGGCATCCGCAATGAGCTGTACTACGCGGACAACCCGGATGAGACGATCGACGGCGACCGTGACGGTATGGTCACCGAGGCTGAAATCAACAACGTCCTGCCGTTTGCCAACAACATGAACACCATTGACTTGACCGGTGCGCAGTTCAAGAGCGTCCTGGAACAGCAGTGGCAGCCAGCCGGGTCCTCCAGGGCGTTTTTGCACCTGGGGCTGTCCGAAAACGTGCAGTACACCTTTGATGAATCCCGCCCTGCAGGTGACCGCATCACCTCCATCACGGTGGATGGCACTCCCATTGATCCCACCGGTACCTACACGGTGGCCTCCGTGTCCTTCCTGTTGGACGGCGGAGACGGCTTCACGGCCTTCACAGAAGGGGCCAATTTCACGGACACCGGGCTGATTGACCGCCAGGTGTTCTCCGAACATCTGGGCGAAACCTCCGCCAGCACCCCTGTGGCACCGCAGTTTGACCGGCGGGCGGTGAACTTGTCCAACGTGCGAACTGACGGCACCACCGTGAGCTTTGAGCTCCAAGAACTCAACATGACCTCCTTGGGGGCACCCGCCAATTCCACGGTGCAGGTCCGCAAGGGCGGTGCCAATGGTTCGGTGATTGCAGAGGCCCCCGTCAGCGGTGAGGCCGTCCGCGGCGCGGATGGCCTGGTGGGCGGCACGGCCTCGGTGTCATTTGACCGCACCGCGCTGGATGGAGAGACCGCATGGTTGACCGTTGAACCCGCCGGCACCGCCCTGCCGCTGACGGATGCTGTGTTGGGTGAGGCTACTCCGGTGGATCCCGAACCCGAGACCGTGACCTTCACGGACGTGACGGAGGGTATGCAGCATTACGAACACATCATGTGGATGGCACAGAACGGAATCTCCCGCGGGTGGGTCAACCAGGACACCGGAACCGCTGAGTTCCGGCCGTTGCGCCCCGTGAACCGGGATGCCATGGCCGCATTCCTCTACCGAATGGCTGGTGAGCCGGAGGTGACACTGCCTGCAAACTCACCGTTCACCGATGTGACTCCGGGTCAGGCCCATTACCAGGCCATCGTGTGGGCTCAACAAGAAGGCATTGTGAAGGGGTGGTCGGACGGAACGTTCCGGCCCACTCAGCCCATTGCTCGGGACGCCATGGCTGCGTTCCTCTACCGGATGGCAGGCGAGCCCGCGGTGGAGCTTCCCGCCAACTCACCCTTTGTGGACGTCAATGCCAACATGCAGCACTACACCGCCATGGTGTGGATGGCTCAGACCGGCCTGTCCACGGGGTGGGCGGATGGTACTTACCGCCCCTTCAGCCCAACCAACCGTGACGCCACAGCAGCATTCCTGCACCGGTTCGATCAGCAGTTTGAAGTCCCTGCCACGGGCGTGGTGACCGACGACGCCGCAGTGCCCACTGGTAACTGAGCGCAGCGGAGATGACCTTGAACCTGCGCACACGTTTTTGGGCCCTGCCCGCTGCCGCCCTGCTGGCTCTGCCTACCAGCGTGGTGATTGCGGCACCGGCCGGTGCCGAGCCAGTCCCGGAGCAACCAGCCCTAGGCGACCACGTGGTGATCAATGAGGCCTACGTCAACGGCGGATCAGCCAATGCGCCCTACACTCACAAATTCGTAGAGCTCTACAACCCCACGGACACCGCCGTGGACCTGACCGGTTGGAGTCTGCAGTACCGGTCAGCCACAGGAACCGGGCCGTCAAACAACGTGGTGCAATTGACCGGCACCATTGAGCCCGGGGAGTTCTATTTGGTGGCCGGTGGCTCCAACGGGACTGCCGGACAGCCACTACCGCAAGCAGACCTGGATGCCGGAAGCCGATTGAATCCGGCGGGAACCCGGGGCACGTTTGTGCTTTCGGATGCCGCAACGGCGCTGGCTCTACCGGCGGGTTCGGTCACCGGCACGGACGGTGTGGTGGATTTACTGGGCTACGGCACCACCAACACCTTTGAGGCTGCTGCGGCCCCCGCGCCGACGGCGAACAACGATCCCCGGTCCCTGAACCGGACCGACAGTGTGGACACGGACAACAACTCCGTGGACTTCACCCTGTCCACGGAAGTCACACCGCAGACGGGTGCGGGTGAAACAAGTCCTGCGGAGCCGAGCGCACCGGCCACGGATACGCCGTCGTCGTCTCCGTCCGCCGAACCCACGGGTGAGCCCGGTGAGCTCTTGAGCATTGCTCAAATCCAGGGCACCGGGGAGGCCACACCGTATCTGAACCAGACGGTCCGTACCCGCGGTGTGGTCACGGCCGTGTATGCAACAGGCGGGCTCAACGGCTTCCAGGTACAGACCGAAGGGACTGGCGGTGATCTGGGTGCGGACCACAGCGCCTCTGACGGCATCTTTGTGTATGCCCCCAATGCGCTGAATGCTGTCCAACTGGGCGATCACGTGGAACTGACTGGAACAGCGCAGGAGTACTTTGGCCAGACCCAGCTCTCGGTTCAACCCGCTGGAATCTCGGTCCTGTCTGAACCGGCCCAGGCTGTGAAGCCTGCGGAGATTGCGTGGCCGGCCTCCGATGCTGAGCGCGAAGCTCTGGAGGGGATGCTGCTGCAGCCCACCGGGAGCTTCACGGTGACCAACAACTACGGACTGAACACCTACGGTGAAGTCGGGCTGGCATTCGGGGATGACGTGCTGCGCACTCCCACAGACGTGGCTGCCCCGGGCTCCGCGGAAGCCTCTGCGGTGGAGGCGGACAACACCGCGCGGAAAGTGATCCTGGATGACGGCTCCACCTGGAACTACGGCAACCTCAGCACCTATGGGGACCAACCGCTGCCGTACCTGAGCCTGGAGAACCCGGTGCGTATGGGCTCCACCGTCACTTTCGATCAGCCGGTGGTGCTGGGATACGGCCACAATGAGTGGCGGCTGCAACCGCTGCAGCAAGTTACTGGTGACTCGTTGGACGCAGTGCCCGTGGTGTTCCAGAACGACCGTTCTGAATACGCCGCCCCGGCTGACGTGGGCGGGGATGTGCAATTGGGCACCTTCAATGTGCTCAACTACTTCACCACGTTGGGTACCGATGAACCGGGCTGTGCCTCCTACAACGACCGCTCGGGCAATCCCCTGACCACCCGCAACTGCAACGTGCGCGGAGCCTACGATCAGGACTCCTTCCAGGCCCAGCAGGACAAGTTGGTATCTGCCATCAACGGCCTGGATGCCGGGGTGGTGTCCTTGGAGGAGATTGAGAACTCCGCGCGGTTCGATCAGGACCGGGATGCAGCGCTTTCCACCCTGGTGGATGCACTCAACGCGGATGCCGGAACGGACAAGTGGGCGTATGTGCCCTCCCCCGCTGCGGTTCCTGCAGCTGAGGACGTGATTCGTACAGCATTCATTTACCAACCCGCCCGGGTGGAAGCTGTGGGTGAATCCGCGATCCTGGATGATCAGGTCAATTTCTCCAACGCCCGTGAGCCCCTGGCCCAGACCTTCCGCCCGGCAGGTGGTGATGCCACGGATGACTTTGTGGTGGTGGTCAACCACTTCAAGTCCAAGGGCTCGGGGGCCTCCGCCACCGGGGACAACGTGGACACCGGGCAGGGTGCCTGGAACGGAGACCGAACCCGTCAGTCCCAAGCCATGCTGGCTTTTGCTCAGGAGTTTGCGGACAGCGCGGGAACCGACCGTGTGTTCCTGGTGGGCGATTTCAACTCCTACACGTTTGAGGACCCCATGCAGGTGCTCTACAACTCCGGATTTGTGAACATTGCCCCGGAAGGCCAGTACTCCTACGCCTTTGACGGCATGGCCGGCTCTCTGGACCATGTGGTGGCCTCACCGGCTGCTGCAGCCGCTGTGACCGGTTCAGATGTTTGGGAAATCAACGCCAATGAGTCCATTGGCATGGAGTACTCGCGGCAGAACTACAACGTGGTGAACCTGTTTGCCCCGGATCAGTTCCGCGCCTCCGACCACAATCCAGCCCTGGTGGGCTTCAGCACCAGCAACTCTGCTGAACCCACGCCCGAACCTTCCGGTGAACCCAGCCAGGAACCGACTCCCGGTCCCAGCACTCAACCGACCACACCGGTGAAACAGGGCCCACCAACGTCCCACCCGGGGCAAGGCAAAGGCATCCCAGACCATGTCCGCGACCGCTGGGGAACCACCACCGGCCCCCGGCGCTAGTCCCGCCGGGGGCCTCCCCCTGGTGGTAGATACCAAAGCGAAGTGCGGGGCGCTCCGTTCGGAGCGCCCCGCACAGGCCACCGTCATTCATGGTGAATCGCGGTTCCTCCGAGATATGAATCTGGAGATCGACCACAGACCTACGACGACTAACACGATGAGGGCTGCCGCAATCGAGTTGGATGCATCTAAACCAGACCTCCAGGTAAGTATTACCCATGCAGTAATTACTGCAGCAACGGCACCTAGAATGAATGGATTAGGGAGCTTCTTGCGCCTCACCATCAAATATTCTGCCTCAGCCAATCATAGACGGCATTTGATGAGACGCCCCCAAGAATGCCAGCCACCCACGGATGGTTACGAGTCCACTCCTGGAATCGACCGTAACCGCCACGAACCGCATCGCGTAAACTACGATATACCGCAGGGCCGTACCGCCGCGCGGCCGCGAGTAGCGCGCGACCAACGATAGGGATAATGGGCAAGAAAGCAGCTGAAGCCGCAGCCATCCCCGCTGGCGGACTGGACGCTCCACCCGCGGCTAGTGTCTCACGCAACTTTTCCCGACTTGTCAACGTTCGGTAGTTCATCCGAACATGCTGCACGTAGGCCTGCTGTGCGCTTCGATCATCACCAGCAACAACCCTTGCCACATCCCAGTCCGTCATTGTCGCAGTGACGAACTCCAATGGATCCTCAGTGGAACGCGGTCGATCAACCGCCTGCGCACCTGTAGGCAACGCAATCGCGCCAACACCCACCACGCCCGCAACTCCCAGACTCTTTAGAACAGTTCGGCGATCCATGATCATCTCCTCGCTAGAGCTTCTCTGTGTGGAACATCCCTGCAGGTGAAAGCGACGCTAGCAAACATCGCCCCTTGTGGGAACTTCGGGCACGCCACTGAACCACCGGAGGCTGATTTCAAAGTAATTTTGTGAAACATTCTTGAATCAAGATCCTTCAGTCAGGTATTTTCACAGTTTTTGGATTTTCGCAGAACTGAAACTCCCATAGCCAATCAACTTGAGACTGTTGTCAAAGCGATCCGCGGAGTGCATCTATCTTCCTGAGAATAAATTTTTTCACGCTCGAACCTTCTCAAAGCGATTTTCGATAGCTAGCAAGCTCGGTGTGGGTCAATACGACTCGTGATCTCTATAAATCCCAGCCTGACGGACAACGTACTCAGAAGAGGGTATGTATTCCACCACACGTTGCTACTACGCAGGAGCTTTAGCTCAATACCGCAGCTGCCATGCGGTCAGCGTCAGCCAGTGTGCGGGAGCCCAGTTCCGCCGGGGCGTGCGCCTCCGCTGCAATGGAGGTACCCCACTGGGTGGAGGCCAGTTGCAGCCCCAGAACCCAAATGTCCCGGGGCACACCGTCCGTGCCGATCGCTCGGTACGGGGCGGGCGTCACGTCCAGCCCGGGGCCGGGAACATCCGCAGCTCCGTCGTCAATGTGCAACGACTTGGCGCGGACCAGTCCGTGGTCGTGCATGGCGGTCAGTAGCGGGGAGATGTTGCGGCGGACCTCATTGGGCGGTGACATGGCTTCCACCAGCCAAGCTGCCCGGTAAGGCTCATCTGCCACCCAGGGCGAACTTGCCTCAAAGCAGCCGCGCTCCGCGTCAATGCGAAACACCGGGTTTGGTCCCAAGAAGCGGACCACGCCGGCACGGGCCAGGGCGGCCAACTGACGGATTCGCAATGCCGGCGGTCCGGAGGCCAAGCCCTCCACCAGGGGAGAGAAACTGCGCATCAGTTCCTCATACCAAGACTCATCTTGTAGGCCGCGTTCAGCAACCACCTGCTTGATCAGGGTCCGGGACCAGTTCAAGGAGGAAAAGGCCACCTTTGCGGGATCATCCTCACCGGCAGCTGAACCTGCGGCGTCCCGGTCCAGCCAGTGCACCAGTGCCGCCGCGTACTGCTCATGGGAAGTGAATCGCTCATCCAGGAAGGGAAAGGACTGCCATTTGATATTGAGCCGGTTCTCATAGGCCACGGCCTCATTGACCAACCGCTCCACACGGACATCCCACGGTGTGGAGGTCGATTCAGTCGGAGACCCTGGCAGCTCTGCTGGCCGACTTCCCTCCGCAATCACAGCACCGTCCAGGCCAACAGCGTCCAGACCCAAAGCCTCATCCAGCGCCACAAGGAACTGCTGCGCCGGTCGGTCAAAGACCCCCGGACGCACTCGCGCCAGGGTCCGGTAGTAAGCCCGCGTGGCATCTTTGCGCACCAACGGCAGCAGGTCCCGGTCGAATACCAGTTCCGGGCCCGTAGCCAGGTCCGCCACGGCTTCACGGGTCAAGAACTTGTGGTCCAAAGACCGCGCGTAATACCCGGCGATCTCCGCCTTGGCTCGGTAGGGCGTGCCACGCCGGGAACCCACCACCACAAACGGCTCATGCCCGGACGGCACGTACACCAGCCGATCAGATTCATCCGCAGCCGCTTCAAACCGGCCGCCGCGGCCCTCAGTCAGCTCCGTGACGACGTCATGAAAATTCAGTCCCATGCCCCGGACCAGCACCGTTTGCTCAGCGGGTAGTTCCTCCCAGCGAACATCGGCCGGGACCGCCGGGGGCCGGTAATGCAAACCGTGTTCGGCGGCACCGTCCACCAGTTCTTTCTGGTCTCGGCGTAGGTGCGCATCCAGATGCCCCAGAGCCAACACCACGTGATCCGCTGGTAGCTCCTGCTGCCCGGAAATCTCCACTGCAAACCGGTAGCCTCCCCGGTCCACGGCACGTACAGCAACGGCCTCCTCCCGGTGCACCACCAGTTCCACCCCCGCGGGTAGCTGTTCCTGGATGGTCTTGAACACCCACGCCAAATAGAGTCCGTACACACGGCGCTGTGGAAAATCAGTGGGCTCCATGGCCGCCAGGAGAGCAATGTCCTCATGGCTCAATGCACTACTCACAGATGGGTCAGGTGTTTCCCCCGAGTCAGCCCCGCTACCCGCACCGAGGCTCGTGTGGATGACCGCCTGGCGCCACGCCTCAAAGGTCATACCCCGCAGGGGGTGGATGGTGTCTGCGGTGAGTACGCCGTCGTCGGCAATGATCGTGGGGAACAGGCTGGGGGTGTTCATCAAATAGCGCGGTGACTGTTTGACCCGCCACACGTGTCCCGGGCCTGGCGGGAACGGATCAATCAGGTCGATGTGCACCCGCTGCCCGGTGGCTTGCGCATGTGCCACCAGCCGCTCCACGGCAGAAAGGCCCCGGGGACCTGCACCAACAATCACCACACGGGGC
Organism: Kocuria sp.; assembly: GCF_030538595.1. Lineage (GTDB taxonomy): Bacteria > Actinomycetota > Actinomycetes > Actinomycetales > Micrococcaceae > Kocuria. The sequence goes on along the minus strand of NZ_JAUNTS010000003.1, from coordinate 195,634 downwards.
ACGCCCGTGCGCTCAGCTGATTCCGCGCCTGCGAACCTACCTCCAACAGCACCGTGAGCGTCCTTGTCAGAACCGGACTGGGCATGCGGATCGGAGGAATTCCGGGGCTGGATGGTCATGTCCTCCAGGATAGAACGGCCGCGCCGCACGGCTAACGCCCCTACGCTCGGAACATGACAGCTGAGGCTCCGCACGACAACTTTCTGTGGCTGGAAGACATCCACAGCCCCCAGGCCATGGACTGGGTCACGCGCCACAACCAACGCACAGAAGACCTGCTGGTCACAGAAGACCTGAAAGAGTTGGAAGCGCGCGCTTTGGAGGTCATGGACTCCACGGACAAGATCCCCATGGTGTCCAAACAGGGCGATTTTTACTACAACTTCTGGCGCGACGCCGACCACCCCCGCGGCCTGTTCCGCCGCACCACCTGGGATTCCTGGGTTGGTGACAATCCTCAGTGGGATGTTCTGCTTGACCTTGACCAACTGGCCGCCCGCGAACAGATCCCCTGGGTCTGGGCTGGATCACGCCTCCTGCGCCCGCAGTACACGGACGGTCACTGGCGCCGTGCGCTGATCTCCATGACCCCGGATGGCGGAGATGCCCGCCGAGTTCGGGAGTTCGATCTCATTCAACGCCGCTTTGTGGCCCCCGAGGACGGCGGATTCGACCTACCCGTGGCCAAAACCTCTGCCTCCTGGGAGGACGCAGACACCTTGCTGGTGGCCACGGACACGGGCCCGGGGACGCTCACCGCTTCCTCCTACCCCGCGCAAGTCCGGCGCCTGAAACGCGGCATGGCACTGGGCGATGCTCCCGTGGTTTTTCAGGTGCCGCACCACCACGTTCAGGCTTGGGCCGGCAAGGACCACACTCCGGGGTTCGAGCGCACGCTGGCCATGGACGTGATCGACTTTTTCCGCTCCGTCACCTACATCCTGGATGCGGAGGGAACCCCGGTTCCCATTGACGTGCCGGAATCCGTGGAGGTCCAGATTCACAAACAGTGGTTGCTCTTGCGCCCCCAAGAACCCTGGGAAACCAACGGCCAAACCTACGCACCCGGTACTTTGCTGGCCGCACAGTTGGAGGCATTTCAGTCCGGGAAAACCGCGCTCTCCGTGGTTTTTGAACCCACCGAGCACACCAGCTTGCAGGGGTGGTCCTGGACTGCCGATCACCTGGTGCTCCAACTGCTGCACAATGTCTCCTCCGCCATCCAGGTGGTGAGCCCGGGCACGTGGACCTCAACGCAATACGGGGTTGACCTGCACCATCACTCCACATCGGTGTGGGCCGTGGATGACGAGGATCCCCAGCACGGCAACGATGTCTGGGTTTCCACCTCCGGTTTCCTCTCCCCCACCACCGTGCTCCGTGGCACTGTGGGGACCCCCGCAGAGAGTGCGCCACCGCGGGAGGTCAAGCGGGCGCCGTCGTTTTTTGATGCGCAGGCGCTCAGCGTGGAGCAGCACTGGGCCACCTCCGCGGACGGCACGAAGGTGCCGTATTACCAAGTGGGGCCGCGCGAGTTGGTGCTGGATGGCCGCAACCCCGTGCTGCTTTCCGGCTACGGCGGCTTTGAAGTTTCCCGCACTCCCGCCTACTCAGGGGTCACGGGACGCTCCTGGCTCACCCGCGCTCACTCCACTCATGCCAACGACGACGGTCCCGTGGCACCTGGTCGCACCGGGGTTTACGTGGTGGCCAATATCCGCGGCGGCGGGGAGTTCGGACCTGATTGGCACCGGGCAGCTCTGAAGGAAAACCGGCACCGCGCTTACCAGGACTTTGCGGCCGTGGCCCGCGACCTTCATGACCGTGGGGTCTGCACACCCGCCACTTTGGCCTGTTCCGGTGGGTCCAACGGAGGGCTGTTGGTGGGCAACATGTTGGTGAGTTATCCGGAGTTGTTCGGTGGCATCTCCTGCGGCGTACCTCTGCTGGACATGCGGCGTTACACCAAACTCTCGGCCGGAACCTCCTGGATCGCGGAGTACGGAGACCCGGATGATCCGGCTGATTGGGAGTTCATGCGCACGTTTTCTCCCTATCACCTGGTACGTGACGACGCCGAATACCCACCCGTCCTCTTCTGGACCGCCACCAGTGACGACCGTGTTGGTCCCGTCCAAGCCCGCAAGATGGCAGCGCTGATGCAGGAACAGGGCCATCCCAACGTGTGGTTCCACGAAACTCTGGAGGGTGGCCACGCCGGTGCCGGGGACAACAAACAGGCCGCCCGCTCCCATGCCCTGTCCACGCAATTCCTGTGGAGAGCTGTCACGGGAACGTTGGACTGATGGTGTGCTGGGGTGCTTCAGCCCCGTGAGCGCAGACCGTGCGCAGTTTGATACCTCATGAGCGCTGATGCGGTATCAAACTGCGCACGGTTTGCTCTGGGACGGGAATGGCCCCGGCGTCAACACCGGGGCCATTGAGTAGCCTCTGACAAGGCTAAATAATGCGGAGACGGGGGGATTTGAACCCCCGGCCCAACTTTCGCCGGGCCCTTCATTAGCAGTGAAGTCCATTCGGCCGCTCTGGCACGTCTCCTTGCTGTACCGGACCGGAGTAATTCAGCCGGGTGAACAGCATGAGCCATGCTAGTCGGAGCTGACGATTCCGGTCAAAAACTCGACCACGGGCAGATTCACCCGCGGGAGGCCAGGACAAACGGCAGCACCGGCCCGGAACCGGCCAGGCGCAGCTGGCGGGCAGCCACCGTCAGGGACCATCGGCTGTCCACCAGGTCATCCACCAACAGCACGGGAGCACCCTGGAGATTGTCCAACGCAGTTTGCAACTGTGGCGTGATCTGGAACTTCTCCCACACCGAAGCCAACTGGTAGGCGCCGTTTCCACCAACACCACCCGGATGCCCTGGCGCCATGGTCAACTCCCCCAAGTAGGGCAACCGCCCGGCACCGGCCAACCCCATGGCCAAGGACTGCACCAACTGCGGGCGCGCCACAGACGGCATGGAGACGATTCCGGCCGGGCGCCCCACACCGCTCCAATCCTGATGGGCCCACTGCGCCAGAACTTCAACACAGGCTCGGCCCAGAGCCTGATCCACAGCTTGATCCACCGGCTCACCGCGCTGATCCGTGTGGAAAATTTCCCGCAGGCGATTGCCCCACCCCAGATCCGTCAACCGCGCCACCGCACGCCCGGTGGAAGCACGCTCTGCGGGTGGGATATTGCCTTTGAGCGGCACACCCAATCGCTGCATTCCCACAGGCCACTGGGCTCTCGGGTCAATCTCCACTCCCACCCGTTGCAGAGTGGCAGTGGCGGAATCCGCAGCGGACTGACTGACCTGTGTGGAGAACCAGGCTCCCGCGCAGTTGTCGCAACGTCCGCACGGTGCCGCTTCCGGGTCATCCAGTTGCTCCACCAGCATTTGCATGCGGCACGCGGACTTGTTTTCGTAATCCAGCATTGCGTTCTGCTCACGGACACGTGCTTGTTGGATGCGCTGGTATCTGGGGGCGTCGTACCGCCACGGTTGCCCCGTGACCTGCCATCCGCCCTGAACCTGCTCCACAGCACCCTCCACGGCCAGAACCCGCAGCAGCATGTTCAACGGGGAGCGTTTGATGTCCACGCGCGCTTCCAACGCTCCCACGCTCAGCGGCCCCTGCGTGGCTCCCAACTCCTGGAGTACCGCCTGGGCCTTGGCCTCCGTGGGCATGGATGCCGTGGCAAAGTACTCCCAGATTTCACGGTCCTCCGTGCCGGGGAGCAGTAGCACGTCAGCACGTTCCGTTGCGCGGCCGGCACGGCCCACTTGCTGGTAATAGGCCACCGGTGAAGACGGTGCTCCCATGTGCACCACAAAACCTAGATCTGGTTTGTCAAAGCCCATACCCAGCGCCGATGTTGCCACCAAAGCCTTCACCCGGTTTTCCTTCAGGGCAATCTCCAGGCGCTCACGATCAGCCGGGTCTGTGCGCCCCGTATATGCCTCCACCTGATATCCGGCTTCCCGCAAGGCATGGGCGGTGTCCTCCGCAGCACTGATAGTCAGGGCATAGACAATGCCGGAACCCTCCAGGGACGCCAGATGCTCCAACAGCCAGGCCAATCGCACGGTGTTGGAGGGAAGTCTCAGCACCCCCAGCCGCAACGACTCCCTGGCCAACGGCCCACGCAGCGTCAACACGGCTTCCGCCGCACCATCAGCAAGACCAACACCCAGTTGTTCGGCAACATCCTGGACCACGCGTTGATTGGCGGTTGCGGTGGTGGCCAGGACGGGCACGGCTTCAGGTAACTTGCCGATCAGATCTCTGATCCGCCGGTAATCGGGGCGGAAATCATGGCCCCAGTCCGAGATGCAGTGGGCCTCATCAATGACCAGCAGACCCATCCGCTGCACCAACTGCGGCAGCTGTTGCTCCCTGAACCGTGCGTTGTTCAGCCGTTCCGGAGAGATCAGCAGCACATCCACCTGGTCTTGCTCCAGACGCCCCAGAATCTCCGACCATTCCGTGGCATTGGCCGAGCTGATCGAGGCAGCACGAACTCCCGCCCGGGAAGCTGCCGCCACCTGGTCCCGCATCAAGGCCAAGAGCGGGGAAACAATCAGGGTTGGCCCCCGGCCCTGAGCGCGCAGCAGGAGAGAAGAGATGAAGTACACCGCGGACTTCCCCCACCCGGTCCGCTGCACCACCAGCGCACGACGCCGGTACTCCACCAACGCTTCAATGGCCTGGAACTGCCCGGGGTGAAACTGCGCATCTGCTCGACCCGTCAGCGCATGCAGAAGGTCCAACGCCCGCTCATGCAGTGGGCTGTGAATGGGGCCGGTCTCCGTTGGGGGCATGGCACCAGTCTGGCAAGGGAGACCGACAACACAACAGCATCCCGGGTCGGCTGTGGATAACACTTTGAGAAAGGCGTAGGGGTTGGGATCAGCCCCCCGACCGATCCCAACCCCGTCAACTCGCCGTCTCTCCCCAGATTCGGCGAGCCATTCGCCGCGCCAGCACCCCCCGATGCTTGGCACGCCATGGCTCGGTCATGGTGCACACCGTCGGTGGAAATCCACCGCGGGGCATTCGACACGACGCGGAGCCGTTGTATGAAATCGTGTCAGATCACCCGGCGGCAGCGTCACCAGCAGTTTTACCCCGTTGCAGTGCACCACAGATCGGTGACAACGGCACATTCCCCGGCTGACAGCCGGTTTCACCACGCAAGACCCATGAATCACCGGGAAAAACATGAAATTACGTAACCGCAAATGGGGACAGGTACCACCGCAACAGAACACCAATCGGTGGACACTTGGGCACCGATACGGCGTCGTAATTGCGTCATGAACCGTCACGCCCACCCGCCTGAGACAGTCAGCTCACCACTTCAAGGCACCCAGCAGTCTTTCTTCCAGCTCAGGGGCTGTGGTCAGCCCAAATGTTTTGGTGATGTGGTCCATGTCCCGGTAGACCATCACATTGCCCACCACGGGGCCGCAGCGCCCGTCCGGGCAGTACAGATCCGTGAGATCCACCAGCGGGACATCCGGGTTCTGCTCGTGGAATTCGTCCACCACCTCCTGACCGCCCAGTGCATCCTCCACGGAATCCGAACACAGGCTGCTGGACTCACCGTAAAGGTCCACGCATTCGTACATGTCGCGCTCCCAACGGGGGTTGTCCCGCACGCTGACCACGGGAATCCCCGCGTCCTGGAAGGGCCGTACGCCTTCATTCCAGTGCGCCACCACTTCTTCGCGGTCACCATCCATCAAGGAACGCGTGCCCTGCGCAATCACGGCGTCCGGGTTGAGCTCCAGAACCGCATCCCGAGCAGATTCGTTGAACGTGTTGCATTCCTCCGTGTAGTCCGGGGTGAAACCGGCGTAACGGCAGGCGGGGTACACAAAGGTGATCAGCTTCCAGTTGTTCCGGTCCGCGATCTCCTTCATGGGTTCGGACAGCTGCTTGGCGTGCGAATCCCCCAAGAGCACCACGGTGCGGGCGGGTTCGGCGTGATCGGCTTCCAGCGCAGCACCTTCCGCGGACGCGTCATCCTCTACTGCCGTGGCTTCCTCAACACCGGATTGCGGCTGATGGACGTAGCATTCGCCTGACTCCTCAAACCCCTCCGGAAGCTCCTCCTGCGAACATTTGGGCCCCGGATTACCCCATTCGGCATCAATTTCCGACCACATGGGGATGGGCTCCAGGCCGGGGAGGTCGGCGTCGTCGTAAGAATCGGTGGCCACGGCGGCGCCGGGGTAGTTGTACTCGTTGCGTTCGTAGGTGGCCTGCGTGCGCGCACGATTGTCCGTCCAAGCCTGCGCTGCGGTCACGGGAAGGGCCACCACGCCCACGATCGCCACCAGGCGCACCAATTCTTTGCGAGTGGAGGCCCGCTGCTTGGCAGAACGCGGACGGGTGATGTACTTGACCACCTGCTCCGTGGCCAGCGACAACACCATGGACGCGGCAATGATTGCCAGCCCCACGGCAACGGGCACATTCTCCTGCCCCGTTCGTAGCAGGTACGTGATCATCAGCGGCCAGTGCCACAGATAGATCCCGTAGGAGCGGTCCCCCACCCAGGTCAGCCAGCGCGAGCGCAGCGGGACGTGGACACCGTGGGCGCCGCCGTGATCCTTGACCACCAGAATCAGAGCTGCACCCAGCGTGGGCAGCAACGCGATCCACCCCGGGAACAGCGCCCCGGGACCGGCCACAAACCCTGTGATGATCACCGCGACGACGCCGCCCCACCCCAGCATCACCGCCACCCTGCGCGGCAGCGGACTGGTGACCAGCAAGGCCACCAGGGCACCCAACGCGAACTCCCAGAGACGCAACCGGGTGTCAAAATATGCCGGGGCCGGGTTCAGATGCGTGGTGAAGATCGAGGCCGTCAGGGACGCTGCGAACACCAGGCCGAAAACTGCAATGGCCACCACGCGGAACCGCAACCGAGTGATGCGCGCGATCAGCGCAGCCGCGGCAATCAGTGCGGGGAACAGCAGAAATATCTGCCCCTGGACGGCCAACGACCACATGTGCTGCACGGGGCTGGACGTCACCCCGCCGCCTGCGTAGTAGTCAACGGCCTGGTTGGCCAGGGTCCAGTTGAGGCGGTACGTTGCGGCCGCCAGAAGTTGCTCCCAGAGCGCTTCCCACCGTGATCGCGGAAAGAACACCAGGGCCACCGCCAGGACACTGAGCAGCACCACCCCCACGGGCAGCAGCAGCCGGACGAACGTGCGGGACCAGTAGTTCAGCAGCCGCAGCGGCTTGCCGGTTTCCACTTTGCGCGTGAAGGACAGCGTCAGAAGGTAGGCGGACACCACAAAAAAGACATCAACGCCGCCGGAAACACCCGTGCCCCACAGGTGGAATGCCACCACAAGGAGCACCGCCAAACCCCGCAAGCCTTGGATTTCCGGACGTTTTGCGGCAGCAGTCACGGGCCCACCCACGGTTGAGCCGTCCACGGGGGCCTGGTGCGCAGGGGCTGAGACCGGTGGATCCTGCGGGAGTCCACGGGGAGCGCTGGGTGTGATGTGGGTACTGATGTCGAGTCCTCAAACAGCCTTGGGGAAGCGATGACCAGCCCCGGAGTTTACGGATGCGAACCAGATGGTGGAAGGGCATTTTTCGGGAGAATCATCACGCCTGGAAGCCCTTGACAGTGCTCTCTTCTTGAAAATCACCGGAGACCAGGCTCAGCGCGTGATCCAGGGTCTGCGCTGCGGCCACTGGATTGATCCTTGCCAGCGCCAGTGCGGCAATCACCAACCCCGCACAGGTCTCTGCCCTCCGGCTTTGCTCCGCCGGCTCCATTGCGGGAAACCGCACGATCACACCGCGAGTCAAGGCCGTCAACATTTCTTGCCGGTAAGCCTCCACGGCGGCCCGAGCGGCAGGGTCATGCCCCAGCGTGGACCCCGCCACACCAACCAGCAGGCAGCCGTAGCGGGCGGGCATGGTGTCCGGAGACTCCAACGCACCCCGCATGGTGCGCAGGTAGTCAACGACGGCGTCCGGAGCCACTTCCGCACTGACCAGAGGCGCCAGCAAGGGGCGGACCACCTCCCGCAGGTAGCTGTCCACCGCAGCATCAAACAGTCCGCGTTTACTGCCGAAAGCGTGGTAGAGACTGGATCTGTTCAACCCGGTGACCCGCTCCAATTCCGGTAGAGAGACCCCCTGATAGCCCTGCTCCCAGAACAGGTCGCGCGCAGCTCGCACCACAGCGTGCGTGTCAAAGTTCTGATGACGCCCCACGGCCCTGCTCTCCTGTTGGTTGTTGAAATCACACCCGCCACACGAGGTCTGGGGTGTTGTGCCCGCAGTGTTCAGCTTATATTGAACCAGTCAGTTCAAAAAGTTCCGCGCCTTGTGCCGGCACCCTCCCATCAAGCCCTTTCAAGAAAGCAGGTTCGCTGTGATCATCGCCGGACTGGTCTTGGCCACCCTGGCCGCGCTGTTGCACGTCTACATCTTCTACATGGAGTCGCTGGCGTGGACCGGCCCCGCCGCCCGCAAAACCTTCGGCCTGCCCTCCCCCGAATTTGCCGAATCCACCAAGGGTTTGGCTTTCAATCAGGGCTTCTACAACTTGTTCTTGGCCGTGGAGATCTTCCTGGGTTTGATCCTGCTGGCGGCAGGCTCCCACGCGGTGGGGGCCACACTGGTGTTTGTGGGGACCGGGTCCATGGTGGCTGCAGGTTTGGTTCTGTTGCTCTCTGACCGCTCCAAGACATCCGCCGCCCTGAAACAACTCACGGTGCCCGCCCTGGCAATCATCCTGCTGGTGCTCGGATGGGCATTCTGAATCCCAGGGTTCAGAAGCAACCAACACGCTTGAAAAGAGTTTGACCATGTCATCTGCAACCAGCCGTCAGATCCAGTTGGCCAGCCGCCCCACAGGGTGGCCCACCCCGGAGAACTTCCGCACCGTGGAGATCGCCTTCCCGGAGCTTGCACCCGGACAGGTCCGCGTGGCCAATCAGTTCATCTCCGTGGACCCCTACATGCGGGGGCGCATGAACGACGTCGAAAGTTACATTCCCCCGTTCCAGCTCGGTGAAACCTTGACCGGTGGTGCCGTGGGCCGGGTGATCGAATCCGCAGCGCCCAACCTCCCCGTGGGTTCTGCCGTGCTGCATCAATACGGCTGGCGGGACCTGGTGCAGGAAGATGCCACCGCTTTTCGCCCGGTACAGGAGATTCCGGGCGTCCCGCTGTCTGCCTACCTGGGAGTTCTGGGAATGACCGGGATGACCGCCTACGTGGGACTGACCCGGATTGCACCAGTGCACCCCGGTGACACAGTCTTCATTTCTGGCGCCGCCGGAGCCGTGGGCAGTGTGGCCGGACAGATTGCCCGACTACTGGGAGCGGAAACGGTGATTGGCTCCGCTGGTTCGCAGCAGAAAGTGGACCTGCTGACAGAGCGTTACGGTTTCACCTCCGCCTTCAACTACAAGTCAGCCCCGGTTAGGGAGCAACTTGCAAGCGCAGCCCCGCACGGCATCAACGTGTACTTTGACAACGTGGGCGGCGATCATTTGGAAGCTGCCCTGGACACACTCAACCGTCACGGACGGGTTGCCATGTGCGGCGCCATCTCCGCGTACAACACGGAAACCACTGCACCCGGGCCGGACAACATGGTCAACATCATCAAACAGGGACTCTCCCTCCGCGGATTCACGTTGGGTGATCACATGGACCTGGCCCCGGAGTTCAACAACCGCATGACCACCTGGTTTACCAACGGTCAGATCACCCATGACGAAACCGTGGTGGACGGTTTGGACAACACCGTGGATGCCTTCCTGGACATGATGCGCGGTGGCAACACCGGCAAGATGGTGGTCCGAACGGCATAAATTCCGCACCACTCACACGAGTAGGAGCAAGGGATGGGGTCCGGCCCGTACATGATGGAAACGCGGGCCGGGGGCGTCGTCGTGCGCTGGATCGTCAGCGACTCACCGCGGCAAAACCCGGGCACCTGCATCACAGACCGCCCCAGTAGGCGCATGGTTGTCGAATGAGTACACCAAAAACTCCGCGGGACAACATTCCAGCCGCCGCGACATCCCCGGTTGGCACAGATGTGACCACCCATCACCATCAATCCACCAAACAATTCTTTGGTCAGCCACGCATGCTGGCTTCCCTGTTCTCCGTTGAACTGTGGGAGCGGTTCTCCTTCTACGGCATGCAGGGCATCATCATGCTCTACATGTACTACCAGACCACCCAAGGTGGCCTGGGGATGGAGCAGAGTACCGCTGCGGGAATCGTAGGCGCCTACGGCGGCACCGTATACATGTGCACCATTCTGGGCGCATGGGTTGCCGACCGCCTGATCGGCTCCGAGCGTGCCATGTTTGCCAGCGCCATCATGATCATGGCTGGGCACATTGCCCTGTCCCTCCTGCCGGGGTACACCGGGCTGGCGGTTGGGCTGATTCTCATTGCCGTGGGATCAGGTGGCCTCAAAGCCAACATCACCAATCTGGTCGGCAATCTCTACGACCGTGACGACACCCGCCGTGACGCTGGTTTCTCCATCTTCTACATGGGCATCAACATTGGCGGGCTCATTGGCCCGCTGCTCACCGGCTGGGTGCAACAGCAGTGGGGCTTCCACGTAGGTTTCGCCCTGGCTGCTGTGGGTATGGCCGTGGGCTTGACGCAGTACACCATCAATCGGCGTCGTCTCCCGCATGACGTTCACGCCGTTCCCAACCCGCTGCCCCGCGGCCACTATCCACGCTGGATCGTGATCGCGCTGGTAGCCGTTGCAGTGCTGACCATCGCCGTCCTCACCGGTGTTCTCCACCCGGGGAACCTGGCCGACTTCATTGTGGGGGCAATCATCATTTCAGCCATCGCACTGTTCACTTTGCTGCTCATCAGCGGCAAAGTGTCCAGCGACGAACGCTCGCGCGTGGTGGCTTTCATCCCCATGTTCATTGGTTCCGCGGCATTTTTTGCACTCTTCCAACAGCAATTCACAGTTGTCACCATCTATTCGGACGAACGCCTGAACCGAATGTTGGGCAACTGGGAAATTCCCGTCCCCTGGGTACAGTCCTTCAACCCGGCTTTCATCATTCTTCTGGCACCGGTGTTTGCCGCGCTGTGGACCAAATTGGGCAACCGTCAGCCGGCAACTCCCGCCAAGTTTGGCCTGGGCATCATCTTGATGGGAGCTGCTTTCCTGGTTTTCCTCAGCCAGGTCAATGTGGCTTCCGTTGCTGTGATGTGGGTGGCGCTGATCATGCTGATGGCCACCATGGGCGAGCTCATGCTCTCTCCCGTCGGTTTGTCCGTGTCCACCAAGCTGGCTCCGCGGGCTTACCCGGTCATGATGGTTTCTCTGAACTACCTGTCCGTGGCCCTGGGCACCGCGCTGTCCGGTTCACTCGCGCAGTTCTACAGTGCCCAGAATGAGGCTGTGTACTTTGGTTCGCTGGGTGCAGTGACCATTGCCATTGGCGTGGTCATCCTGCTCCTGGCCAAACCAATCACAAAGGCCATGCGCGGAGTCCGCTAGAACTACCCATTACCGGCAACTACCAATTACTCAGTGCGGGCCTGGATTGCATCCAAGGCCAGAGACAGTACGACGACGCCCCCTGCCATCCACCGGCGCGGATACCGCGTGCCCGTACGGGCCACCAGGTTCCGGATTCCCCTGTCCACCGGGAAGGATGCCGCGCACACGGCTGCCATGGCCACGCCCAGACCCCCGGAGACCAGGGCGATGGACCGGGCAGTGGGGGCGTCGTCGTCGGAATCTGGGCGCTCAGCGGTGGCCATCTGGTAAGCCGTGTACCCGGCTAGGCCTGCGGCAGGAAGCACCACGTACCCCACGCGGACACTGCGGGGCCAATCTTGCGGTTCCAGCAGGGCGAGCGCGCCGGTTGCTGCGGCCAGTGTGAGTGAAAGTGCCGGTGAAGTCATGGTTACACCGTACGGACCCTGGCAGACGCTGGCGTCATGCTCTGGGATGAATCGTGTCCTCCTCCAGAACTGAACCTCAATCAGCCTCCGCCGGACGCGCGGCCTGTTGGCCACCCCATCTCAGGGCGCCACGGCCATCTCAATCAGGCCGCGCATGTCCTCCATGGTCTCCGGTTGGATGCGTTCACCATCCAGGAAAAAGGTTGGGGTGGACGTGACTCCCAATGCTTCTGCGTCCAACTGATTCTGGGCAATTCGCTCCACGGTGGCGGGGTCCTGGTAATCCGCGCTGAACTGATCCATGTCCAGGCCAAGTTCCCGGGCATAGTCAAAGAAAGTGTCCCGTTGCGAAGACTGGCTGTTGCTCCACTCGTCAAAGTTCTCGAACAGGGTCTGATACATGGGCAAAAATTCGCCCTGTTCGGCAGCGGCTTCCGCAGCCTGTGCTGCCCCCAGCGAATTACCGTGCATCGGCAGGTAACGCACCACAAACGTGACCCGGTCCCCGTATTCTTCACGCAATTGCTCCATGTACGGATACAGGTCCGCGCAGGCCGGACACTCAAAATCCAGAACCTCCACGAACTCCGCTTGGTCACCGTCGGAGAGCGTGCGGCTGTCCTCGCGGACCAACTGCGCGTTGTGGGACGTGGAGGCTTGGGGCGTGGAGCTACCACCTGTTATCAACCCGAAGCCGATCACTCCCATCACCACAACGGCGGCGATACCCAAGGCGATCACAGTTGCTTGCAGGGCCCGTTTCATGGGGTCCTTCCTGTATACGTGTGTGGTGAGTCCCGCTCCCGTGGATTCAGTCAGGCATCCACGAACTGCCCACGCGAACGGTCCTTGACCACGCTACCTGCCGGAAAGACCCGCCCGCTCATTGCAATGTAGATCCCGGGTTCCAGCAATTGCACGGCGGCAAATGCAGCGCCCACGTTGAAATGTGAGTCCGTGAGCTTCAGAGAAGCCGGCTGCATGGCCCCGGTGAACACAATCACCTTGTCCACCACGTTTTTGCCGTGGGTCTGAACGTAGTTTGCCGTGTCCGTCATGGTGTCCGTGCCGTGGGTGATCACCACACGCTTGGCGTCCAACGCCTCCAGCCGATCCAGCAAAATCTGGCGGTCCTCATCCACGATGTCCAGACTGTCCTTGCGCAGCACCGACTCCACCGTGACCGATACCGTGGGGCGCACAATCTGCAGGATGTCCTCAACGGCGGGGTCACCAATTTCCAACTCGCCGGCCAAGGAATAGATCTTGTCAATGGTGCCGCCGGTGCTCAGCAGCGTGATGCTTGGAGATTCACTCACGGAGATGTTCACTTCCTGATCGTGCCCGAGTCTGGGCCTCTTGCCATGTGGGGCCACTACCATGGTGGGCCCGTTGCCATGGTGGACCGGGGACTGAGGATACCGGGCGGAATGTTCCGGCAGCACCGTGCGCTGCACTCATTGATGGAGATTCCTGTTTCGCTACTGGACCGGTCCCGTACCCATACGGGTCAATCGGATGCCGCTGCACTGCATCAGACGGTGGCACGCGCACAGCATGCCGAGCAGGCTGGCTACCACCGTTTCTGGGTTTCGGAGCATCACGGTGTTCCCGGTGTGGCTTCAGGTCGTCCGGCGCTGATGGCACAAGCAGTCGCTGCAGCAACGGATCACATCCGCGTGGGCTCCGGTGGGGTCATGCTGCCGAATCACCGGCCCATGGTGGTGGCCGAGGAATTCGCCATGTTGGCAGCCCTGCACGGGCACCGCTTCGACCTTGGTCTTGGCCGTTCACTGGGATTCACCAAGGCGGTCCGCGAGGCCCTGGCCGCCGCCGAGGCCCGCCCACAAGGGTTCCTTGAAGACATCAGTGCCGTACGCGCCTACCTGGCTGGTACTGCGCCCGTGACCATCCGCCCCAGCGTGACAGCGCCCATTCCCCTTTTTGTGCTGGGTACGGGTTCGGGGCTGAAGTTTGCCGCCGAGCTGGGCTTGCCTGCGGTGGTAGGTGGCCCCCTCCTTCAGGGCTCCTCTGATACCTTCACCGAATATCGACGCACCTTCCAGCCCAGCGCGCAGCTCCGTGAGCCGTATCTAGTGGTGTCCGTGGAGATTTTTGTTGCCGATTCTGCCCAACAAGCACGGGACCTCCCACTCCCGGAGGCCTGGGCCATGGCTGTCTCCCGCACCACAGGTACTTTCCCGCCTCTGGTTCCAACGACGACGATCCCCACCCACCGCACGTCCAAACAGCAGGAGTACATGGATCAGGCGCTCAACACCGGAATCACAGGTACCCCGGACCACGTAGCAGATCAGCTGCAGGACCTCCTGGCGCGCACGGGAGCGCAGGAAATCATGAACACGGCCTCCACTTTTGACACCCAGGCCCTCTACCGGTCCGATCAGCGGCTGGTGGAGGTGGTGCGCGCCATGGGCTGAGGTTCGCGTGCGTCGAGATCATGGGGTACGTAAGATTTGAGGCCAAAATCCACGCGTGCCCCATGATCTCGGCGCGAGCAGGCGTCAGGTGCGCAGGATCTTCTCCAGGGCCTTGCCGCGCGCCAGCTCATCCACCAGCTTGTCCAAGTAGCGCACCTTCTGCATCAAGGGGTCTTCAATGTCCTCCACCCGGACCCCGCAGATCACCCCTTTGATCAACGCCACGTTGGGGTTCAGCTCGGCCTGGTCAAAGAATGCCGGGAAGGTGGTTTTTTCGGTCAGGTGGCGTTCCACGGCGTCGTCGTCGTAGCCGGTGAGCCACTGGATCACCTGATGCAGTTCAGCGGTGGTGCGCCCCTTCTTTTCCACCTTGGTCACGTAATGCGGGTAGACGTCAGCAAAGGCCATTCTTTCGATTCTGTTCACACCCCGCAGGTTAGCCTGGGACTTCGGCGACCGTAGATCCGGCCACACACCGCAGGAGGCAGTCCGTGACCGACCCCCATCTTCCGCTGACCACGGACCGTTTGGTACTGCGGCCTTACCAGGATGACGACGTCGAACGCCTCCTGCCCATCTACTCCCAACCGGACGTTGCGCGATATCTGTTGGAAGAGCCCTGGACCGAGGATTACGCCAGGGCTGAAGTTGCCAAGCGGAAGGCCCGGACAGATCTGAACTCCGGTGAACGGGCGCTGAACCTGATTGCCACGTTCCGGGGCCAACCGGTGGCCATGGTGGCTTTGTGGCGCGCCGGAGAACCGGATGGATGTTTGGAGATCGGTTGGACCGTGGACCCCGCATTCAGCGGGCGGGGTTTTGCCAGTGAAGCCGCCGCCTGCATCCTGCACCACGGGCTTGCCACACCAGGTGTCCATCGAGTGGAAGCTCAAATGGATGGGCGCAACAGCGCTTCTGCGCGGCTGGCTCAACGCATTGGCATGGTTCAGGAGGGGCATCTACGCAAGAACTGGTGGGCCAAGGGTGAGTGGACGGACACTTTGGTTTTCGCCTCCGTCGAGATCATGGATTGACCCAATTTTTTCGCTTAAAACTGCTGCAAACCATGATCTCGGCGGAGGGGAGGGGGTTAGCGCAGGACCACCGTGCGGTTTCCACGCAGGATCACTCGGCCTTCACAGTGCCATTTGACGGCGTCGGAGAGGGCTTTGCATTCGGTGTCCCGCCCGGCGGCCACCAGGTCCTCCGGCCCGTAGGCGTGGTTCACGTCCACCACCTGTTGGGCAATGATGGGGCCCTCGTCCAGCTCCGCATTGACGTAGTGCGCTGTGGCACCCACCGTTTTGACCCCGCGCTCGTAGGCCTGATGGTAGGGCTTGGCACCTTTGAAGCTGGGCAGAAATGAATGGTGGATGTTGATCACCCGCCCCTCCATCCGGGTGGCCAGGGCATCGCTGAGCACCTGCATGTAACGGGCCAGCACCACCAAATCCACCTCAAAGCGGTCCACCAGTTCCAGCAGCTTGGATTCGGCTTCCGGTTTGGTGTCCGCGGTGACGGGCACGTGGAAGAACGGGATGCCGTGCCATTCCACCAGCCTCTGGTGATCGCGGTGATTGGAGACCACGGCCACAATGTCCACCGGCAGTTCTCCGGTCCGCGCCCGGAACAGGAGGTCATTGAGGCAGTGCCCAAACTTGGAGACCATCACCAGCACCCGCCGTTTGGTCCCGTGTTCCACCAGGTCCCACCGCATCCCAAACCGCTGCCCCAACTCCCCCAGGCTCGCCCGCAGGTGCTGAGCATCAGCCCCGCTCGACGACGACGGCGCCACGTGGACCCGCATGAAGAAGTGTCCCTGTCTGCGATCATCAAACTGGGTGAGTTCCACGATGGTGTAGCCGTGTTCCAGCAGGACCCCGCTCACGGCATGGACAATGCCCGAAGCCTCCGGACAATCCAACGTGAGCACCAATTCCGCAGGCGAGCCGTCTTGCGAGAGCCCGGAGTCCTGGGCGGGTGCGGCGGTGTTGGCAGGGATGGGCGACCCGTTCTCCATGGCTGTCTCCTTGGTGTGGTGTAGCGCGGTTCAGTGCTGTTGCGCTCCCGCTGTTGTCAGGTTTGCTGCCTCCGGCTGGTGCACTGGGCTGAACTCGGTCATGGCATCCAGCAACCACTGGGCCACGAACTGCGCAAAGGACGAACGCGGCATCAACCGCCAGGTGTCCGGGTGGGTGCGCCATAGCACCACCTGCACGGGCCCCAACGTGGTGGACACTGCCGAGTTCACGGGGAAGGCCCTGGGGTGCAGATCCATGGGGCAGCCTTTTTCCAGCACCTCGCGGGCATGGGGCCCTGCGATCTCCAACGTGGTCCGGTTGGCAGAGAGGTCCACCACCTGTCCCCGGTCCGGGGAGTCCGCCATGGCTGCCGTCAGCCGCACGGTGAGCGGGTGGGTGGACAACGTGGGCAGAGCACCGTGCGAGGCCTCGGTGTCCTGCATGGCGTCAACCCCATCCTGGGTGGCGTTCTCACGCAGGTGACGTTGGGCGGGATCGCTGGTCAACCCTGGCGGTAGTTCCACGGCATCTTGGGTCACCAGAAGGAACTCATCGGGCCCCTGCCACAGCACAGCACAGTCTCCCGGCTCACCGGTCACCTGACCGTGGGCTGATGGCCAGTCCAGTCCCGTGATTTCCGCCAGTTCATGGGCCACCGGGGAGCCCGGATCAATGCGTATCCCCACCATGTTCAGAAACGGAATCTCCCGCAGCACCACGGTCTCAGAGGAGCCAGCCTGCTGCATGGTCTGGGCCAGGTGGGACAACGGGCTGCGCCGCAGCCCCGCAAGATCGGTTCGACTGCGCTCAACCATCACGGCGCTTCCCTTCGGGGTCGTAGAGCACGGGTTCGGCCAGGACGACGTCGATCAACTCACCATCGTGTGGCACCTGCAAGGTTTCTCCGATCCGCGAGCGCCCAGCCTTGACCAGGGCCAGCCCAAACGTGCGCTTCAGGGCTGCACTGCGGTAGCTGGAGGTCACGTGACCCTGCATGGGCACGGGGCCATCCTGCGCGGTGATGCCCTTCTGCGATGTGACGACACTGCCGTGATTGACCAGCTGGGCGCCTTCTTCCAACCGCACTGTGGGGTCGACGGGCAGCACGGCCACCAATTGTTTGCGGTCCGCGGCCAGTGCCAGCGGCCGATCGTAGGAGCGGCGACCAATGAAGTCCTTGGTCTTGGACACCACCCAATCCATGCCCAAATCCTGCGGGGTCACGGTGCCATCAGTGTCCTGACCAACAATGGGGAAGGCCTTTTCCGCGCGCAGCACGTGCATGGTCTCCGTGCCGTACGGGGTGATCCCATACGGGGCACCGGCTTGCGCCACGGCCTCCCAGACGGCCATCCCATACCAGGTGGCCACGTTGATTTCGTAGGCCAGTTCACCGGAGAACGAGATGCGGCACACCCGTGCCGGGATACCGTTGGCCAGCACGGTTTCCTTGAACGCCATGAACGGGAAGGCCTCCTGGGAGACATCCAAATCCGGGACCAGTTGGGCCACCACGTCCCGGGATTTGGGCCCCACCACCGCCACGGCGGCCCACTGCTCCGTCACGGAGGTCATGGTCACGTCCAGCTCCGGCCATTCGGTCTGGGACCACTCCTCCAACCACTCCAAAACCTTGGCGGCGCCACCGGTGGTGGTGGTCATCAGGTAGCGGTCCTCGTCAAGGCGCAGGGAGACGCCGTCGTCGAACACCATGCCGTCCGCCGAGCACATCACGCCGTAGCGGGCCATGCCTGGCTTCAATTTCTTGAAAGCGTTGGTGTAGATCCGGTTCAGGAACTCCCCGGCGTCCACCCCACGAATCTCGATCTTGCCCAGCGTGGTGACGTCCATGAACCCCACGGACTCGCGCACGGCCGCACACTCCCGCAACACGGCGGCCTCCATGTCCTCCCCCGCCTGCGGGTAGTACCAGGGGCGCTTCCACTGCCCCACGTCCTCGAACTCGGCACCGTGGTCCACATGCCAGGAATGGATGGAGGTGGTGCGGGCTGGATCGTAGAGATGTCCACGACGCCGCCCCGCCAGTGCCGCAAAACTCACCGGTGTGTAGGGGGCCCGGTAGGTGGTGGTTCCAAAACCGCCCACGTCCGGATTGTTGAGCGCTGCGGCGATCACTCCGATGGCATTGACGCCGGAGGTCTTGCCCTGGTCATTGGCGGTGGAGATGGAGGTGTAGCGCTTGATGTGTTCCACCGAACGCATGCCCGCACCAACCGAACGCAGCACGTCAGCCACGGTTTGATCGCGCTGAAAGTCCACAAAGTGCTGGGAGAAGTCCTGGTGGTCGCCACCTGGGTTGGTCATCAGCCACAGTGGTCGAGTGGGGGTGATGGAGGTGAACGTACCCGTGACTTCCACGTGTCCCGGGTGTTCAAGTGGCTCGCCCTCCCCTGCTGCGGCAGCGGCTTGTTGACCTGCCCGGGCACCTTCTGAGAGACACCCCGCCAAGTCCATGGTGCCGTTGCACGATCCCACCACGAACTGGTCATCGACCGCGTGGGTGGGCACATAGCCCGCCAGCTTGTTGTCCCAGGTCAGCTTCCCCTGGCGCTGACTGTGCAGGTGCACCACCGGGCTCCAACCGCCGGAGGCGGCCAATACATCCGCAGAGAGGGTTTCAACGGGGCCGGTGGGTGCGGCGTCGTCGTCGATCCCACAGACCGTGACGGAGCTGAGCCGACCCTGCTCACCGTCGCCGACGGTGTCCACCACAGCGCTGCTGGTCAGCACCCGCAGTCCCGCGCGGTCGGCCAACTGCGCAGCCTCCGGCCCCGGTGCGGGGCGAGAATCGACGACGGCGGCCACCGTCACCCCCGCAGCCGCCAGATCGGCCGCTGTTGTGTAGGCGGAATCATTGGTGGTGGCCACAACCACCGCGTGACCGGCGGCCACTGCGTAGCGATTGAGGTACGTGCGGACGGCGGCAGCCAGCATGATGCCCGGGCGGTCGTTATTGGAAAACACCAGCGGACGTTCATGGGCCCCGGTGGCCAGGACCACCTGGGCCGCACGGACATGCCAGATCCGTTCGCGGGAGACTCCGGGGGCCGGGGCTTCCGGGAGGTGATCCGTGCGGCGTTCCACGGCCACCACGTAGTTGGAGTCATAGCTGCCGATAGCCGTGGTGCGTGCCAGGTAGGTGGCCTCCGGCTGCTGCTCAAAATCCGCGATGGTGTGCTGCACCCAATCCAGGGCGGGGACGCCGTTGATCTGCTCATCGCGGGAGCTCAGGAGGGACCCACCCGGTGCGGGTTGGTCGTCCATGAGCAGAACGCGGGCACCGGTTGCTGCGGCCTGGGCGGCAGCTGCCAAACCCGCAGGGCCTGCGCCGATCACCAGGACATCCGTGTGCACGTACTTGTGGTCGTAGTACGCCTCATCCGTGGCTGGGTCCAGATGACCCAGACCCCTCAGATGGGTGGCGTTCAATCCTTCAATCAGCTCCACTGTGGTGGAGGGCAGCATGGATTCATCAACGTCTACAGCATGGCGGGCGGTCACCTTCAGCAGCGCGTTCGGTTCTTCCACACCTGCGGCCAGTACCCCGCGCGGGCGAGCCCGGTACATGGAGTCAGCACAGGTGATCACGCCGTTGGCCAGCAGAGCGGAAGCTACGGTGTCCCCGGGGTGACCCTGAAATTCACGGCCGTCCACCGTGAAGGTGAGTATCCCCTGGCGATTGATCCCGTGCCCCGCTGCATGCTCTGTGGCCAGGCGATGTGTCTGAGTCACAATGCACCTCCCGTGCTGGACTCACCGCGATGCTGCACCTCATGAGCATCTGGTCCCGGGCGGGGATCGGTGAGCCGGTACACGGCTTCCACCTTGTACGTGGTGGTGTCCCGGAGCACGTTGAACCACCGTCGACAGCCGGCGGTGTGCACCCATCGTTCAGCCAGCAGGCCCTTGGTGTTCTTGCGGTAGAACAGGTATTCACCCCACTGCTTGTCCGTCAGCGCAGCCGGATCCTCCGGGTACGGCACGTGTGCTTCACCGCCGTAGTGGTATTCGGTTTCATCACGTGGCCCGCAATAGGGGCAGTCGATCAGCAACATGGTCTCGTCTCCAACACGGTGGTCTTTGTTCTTGGGGTCGGCAACGTCGTCGTCGTGCGGGTGTGTGAGGAGCTAGGTCAATGGGCGACGGCGGCCGCCCCGTGTTCATCAATCAGGGCCCCGGTTTCAAAACGCTCCAGGCTGAACGGCGCGTTCAGGGGGTGCGGTTCATCCGTGGCAATCGTGTGCGCAAAAGCAAAACCGGCACCCGGCGTGCCCTTGAATCCGCCAGTCCCCCAGCCGCAGTTCACGTACATCTGATCCACCGGAGTTTTGGACACGATTGGTGAGGCATCCAGGGTGACGTCCACAATGCCGCCCCAGGTCCGCAGAACGTGGGCCCGAGCAAAGATGGGGAACAGCTCCACGGCGGCCGCCATCTGCTGTTCGATCACGTGGAAGGCGCCGCGCTGCCCGTAGCCGTTGTAGGCATCAATCCCGGCACCCATGACCAGTTCACCCTTGTGGGCCTGGGACACGTAAACGTGCACGTGATTGGACATCACCACGGTGGGGTGGACTGGTTCGTGGAGTTCAGAGACCAAGGCCTGCAGCGGGTGGGACTGAATAGGGAGCTGGAAACCCGCCATTTCTGCCAGGACGGAAGAATGTCCCGCACCGCACAGTGCCACTTTGCCTGCGTGAATGGTGCCGCGCGTGGTCTCCACTCCCGTGACACGCTCGCCATCCTTGAGGAAGCCCGTGATCTCGCAGTTCTGGATGATGTCCACGCCCATCTCATCGGCCTTTCGCGCGAAGGCCCAGGCCACGTGGTCATGCTTGGCTATTCCGGCGCGTGGTTGATACGTGGCCCCCATGATGGGATACCGAATGTTGTCCCCGATGTTGATGATGGGGCACAGTTCTTTGACCTGCTGCGGGTTCAACCATTCGGCATCCACACCATTGAGCTTGTTGGCGTTCACGCGCCGAACGCTCTCGCGGACATCTCCCAGGGTGTGGGCCAGGTTCATGACACCGCGCTGGGAAAACAGGAAGTCGTATTCCAGCTCTTCCGGGAGGATTTCCCACAGCTTGAGGGACTGCTCATAAATGGCCGCGGATTCATCCCACAGGTAGTTGGAACGAATGATGGTGGTGTTGCGTGCCATGTTGCCCCCGGCCAGCCAGCCGCGCTCGCACACCGCAATGTTGGTGATGCCGTGGTGTTTGGCCAGATAGTAGGCCGTGGCCAGGCCGTGCCCGCCACCGCCCACAATCACGACGTCGTAGGAAGGCTTGGGATCGGGGTTGCGCCACAGAAAATCTGGGTGTTCCGGGAGCAGGTCAGCCATGGATGGCTCCCTTCGCGGCTCAGCAAGAGTGCTGATACGGGACTGATATATCTGTTGTGCGGCCACGCTATGCTAGGGCGTGATTCGGTGTCAATGACCTTGGAAAAGACGACGGAGCAGAGATGCGAAAGGAGCAGCTGACATGAGCGTTCAACCTACCGCCACGGGAACAGCCGCTACACGGCCAACTGCCGCTCCATCCCTGGCGGACCAGGCGTTCGAGCAGCTTCAAGACCGCCTGATCTTCCTGGACATCACCCCGGGGGCTCCCGTCAATGAGGGTGAGTTGTCGCGCGAACTCGGTGTGGGGCGAACCCCCCTGCGGGAAGCACTCAAACGCCTTGAATCCGAGCATCTGGTCATGACGTACCCGCGGCGTGGCACCTTTGCCACGCCGGTGGACATCACCACACTGTCGGAAATCTCCCAGGTCCGTGAAGCCCTGGAGCCCCTTGCCGCAAAGCTGGCGGCTGAGAAAGGTGGCGGCAAGCGGCGTGCTGAGCTGGAGGGGCTGATCCGGGAGTTGGCAACCACTGCGTCGTCGTCGGTGGACCCGGACCACACCCTGCGGTGGGACCGGCGCATCCACCGAGTCATCTATGCTGCCGCCGGCAACAGCCACCTACAGGCCACCCTGGAGCGATACAACAACTTGGCCACGCGCATCTGGTGTGTGGTGGCGGACCGGCTGCCCGTGCTGCACGAACACATTGCGGCCCACGGGGCGCTGCTCACGGCGATTGTGGAAGGACAAGCTGACGCGGCTGCGGCCACCATGCGCACCCACGTCCAGGAGTTCGAGGCTCACATCCGCCAGGCCCTCTAACCCCTCTCCCCTCCGCCGAAAACATGGTTTCTCTTAAATTTTCGGCAGATTTTTGGGAGAAACCATGTTTTCGGCGGAGTGGAGCAGGGTTTCCATGGGTCCGCGGCCCACCAACAGGGCCCACGCGATACAGCCCGCGGCAACCCCCAGCGTCATGGGCCAGAACGGATCCAATGCGCGGAATCCATCCAGTGGATCAATCACCCATCCCACCTCCGGATTGCTCATCATCCACACTCCCCACACCACCAGATGCGCCACGTAGGCGGTCAACGGCATGGACCCCAGCACCCGTACAGGCCAGAGAGGCCATCTCATCCACGTGCGCCCCACCAGCACACACACGCCTATGAGCGCGACCGCAAAGCCCCCGGAACCCACTGCCTCACCCACGCCGGAGGAGTGCGGATAACTCTGCAGCACGCTCAGCGCCCACAGCCGCGTCCCCGGGGGCAGATAATCGCCATAGGTGTCCACCACGGCATTGCCCACAGGCCCCACCATCCCGTATCCCACGACGGCGGCCGCCACGCCTCCCGCGATCATCACCAGCAGCCGCCGCGTTCCCCCGGTCAGCATTCGTCCCACCACCAGGCCCACGGCAATGAAGGCCACCCACAGCACGAACGGATAGTTCCACCCGAGCGCGTTGAAGAGGGCATCACCCGGGGTGTCTGGGACAGGTGGTCCGTTGCGGTTGACCAGCGCCACCACGAACGGGGCCGCTGTGACCACCACCGCAGCCACAACCAGCAGCACCCTGGTGGACCAGGTCACCATGACGGCCCCAGCCAACAGAAGCAGACCGTACGCGGGCAGGACGATGTAAACGGGCACCCCAAAGCCCAGTAGTCCCAACCCCAAGGTCCAGATGATGACTGCACGAATGGCGATGGATTGCCGAGCATTGTTGCGCTGCCCCAACAGCCCCAGGGACACACCAGCCAATGTGGCAAAGACGATGGACGACCGCCCCTCCACCACCCCCAGCCAGGTTTCCGGAGTGGCCCAGACCAGTTCCGGAACCAGCATCAGGTGAGCTGCAAACATGCCCAGGATCGCCAAACCGCGGGCAAGGTCAATGCCAGGTTCGCGGCGCGGAGGCTCCAAGCGCAGGGCATTACGGCGCAGGTGCGCGGCAAGACTGTTCTGTTGTGGTTGGTGGATCATCGCAGCCGATTGTGCCCGGCCCACCTGGGGACACACTGAAGCGGAACTTTGTTGTGGTTGAGCTGCCCCATTAGCGTTGACACATGACCGCAACCACCTTGGATGGCCGTCTGGTCCGAATCCCTGCACCTCCGCGCCGAGTGGGGTTCCTGCAAGCCATCGGGCTGTTCTACCGTCGGTACTTTGTGCTCCTGGGCAGGTCATCACGGTCCGAGTACTGGTACGGATTCCTCTACGGCACGGCACTTCAGGTGCTCCTGGCATTGGCATTCGTCCTGGCCGGAGGGACGAGCTTTCTGGCCTATTTCACGGCACCTCCCGGTACTGAGGCAGGAGCGGCCGCAGTGGTGGACTTCATCGGCCAAGGGGTAGGCCTTGTGCACGTAATCCCGTCCGTCACCTCCACAGTCAGGCGCTTGCACGACGCCGGATACTCCGGCTGGTTCTTCCTGATCGCCCTTCTGCCTCTGCTGGGCCCTGTGATTCTGCTGTTCTTCCTCCTGAGACCATCCGTTCCCCTGAGCCCGGAATTCGCCCACCTCGGCTATGACTGGGAGGACGACAAACGGTTTGCCGAACCGTTCCGTTCTTAAGAACAGCGCCCGCATCCAGCCAACTGAAACGCTGCGTCACAAAACCTATGGGGCACACCACAGTCTGCCCCTGTCCGGACTATTCCTGTGGCCAGAGTTGGTTGTAGGCACAAGAATCAGGTCCTCACCACCAATCAGGAGCAATCGTGTCCGGCTTCAACACCCGCGTGATTCACGCACTGCATGACGTCCACCTGGGCGCCGTCGTGCCCCCTATCCACACCGCCTCCACCTTCCTGCAGCCCACTGAGGGCGGCGAAGGTGAGTTCGAGTACCAGCGCGGCTCCAACCCAACCCGCACGGACGCAGAGACGACACTGGCTGCCCTGGAAGGCGCTGAACACGCGTTCGCTTTTTCCACAGGCATGGCAGCCACGGGCTCCGTTCTGGGCATGCTGGCATCCGGGGACGAAGTGATCATGGGGCTGCCCGTGTACGGCGGAAATTACCGGTGGGCCACCATCGAGCTACCCAAGCGTGGCGTGACCACCACCTTTGTTCCTGATCTGAACCAGCTCACGGATGAGCACTTCACGGCTTCCGTGAAAATGGTTTTCCTGGAAACCCCCACCAACCCCACGCTGCGTGTGGCTGACATTCGCCGGATTGCGGATCTGGCGCACTCCCACGGCGCGCTGGTGGTGGTGGACAACACCTTCCTGACCCCGTATTTGCAGCGTCCGCTGGAATTGGGGGCCGACATCACCGTGCAGTCCGCCACCAAATACTTGGGCGGCCACGGGGACCTTTTGGCCGGTGTGGTGGCCACCAACGACGACGACCTTGCCGCCACCATCGCCCAGTCACAGGTGATTTTGGGCGGAGTGCTCTCCCCCATGGATTCCTACCGTCTCCTGCAAAACGTCAAGACTTTGGGCATCCGCCTGGACCGTCAGCAGGAGAACACAGCCAAGATTGTTGCTGCTCTGCGTGAACATCCATCCGTGGCACGGGTTCTGGAACCGGGTTCCTTCAACGCAGAGGAAGCGCGGATTCAGAACCAGCAAGCTACTGGTAACGGAGCCGTTTTTGGCTTTGAACTGGTTGACGGCAAGGACGTTCGGGCTTTCCTGGCGGAATTGAAGGTGTTTGGTTTTGCAGTCAGCCTGGGCGGTATTGAGTCTTTGATCTGCTTGCCTGCACATATGACTCACGGTGCGTACTCGGATGAGGACCGTGCTTTGGCCGAAATTCCGGAGAACCTGTTGCGCGTTGCTGTGGGCATTGAAGATGCCGACGACCTGATTGAGGACCTGATCCATGCGATCGATGCAGCCTGAGACTCGTGTATCTCGTGCACCGGGCATGAGCTCCCCAGTGAGCCGGCGCGCCGTGATCGGCGGCTTGGGCTTGGGCGCCATGTCCCTGGCGTTGGCGGCGTGCTCAGGTGGGGGCAGTACGACGTCGTCATCAGCGGCCTCCGGTGACGAACTGGAGAAGATCCAGCAGGCCGGTGAAATCCGAATCGGCATGGAGGGCACGTTCCAGCCCTACGGTTACCACGACTCCACCGGCGAGCTGGTGGGCTTTGAGAAGGAAATTGCGGATCTGGTGGCCGCCGATTTGGGCGTAAAACCGGTATATGTGGAAACCCAGTGGGATTCCCTGATTGCCGGCGTTGATGTGGGCCGATACGACATTGTGATCAACAACATTGCCCCAACGGATGCCCGCCGTGAGGTCTTTGATTTTTCGATTCCCTATGCCATCAGTGAGGGCAAGGTGGGTGTCTCTGGCGATTCCCCCCTGCAATCCGTGGATGAAATCGCGGGTCACTCTGCAGCACAGACGGAGACCTCCAATTTTGGCCAGGAGATGGCCAAAGCTGGTGCAGATCTTGTACCCGTCACCGGCTTTGACGAAGCAATCATGCTGGTCTCCTTTGACCGTGTGGACATGACCGGAAATGACTACGTGACCTTTGAGGCGTTCTTCCAGCAACGCCCTGACGTTGACATTCGCCTGCTGGATGGCACCTTGGGCGATCCAGCTGAGTCTGCAATCCTGATGGCCAAGGGGCAGGACAGCCTCAAAGCCGCCATTGATGAATCCCTACGTACCCACATGGACAACGGCGATCTGGCGCGTATTTACCAGAAGTACGTGTCCCTTGACCTCACACCGGAATCATGACTGAACTTTTCTCACTCTGGGCCGATTCGCTGCCCCAACTGCTGCTGGCCACCATCACGGTGACCATCCCTTTGAGCATCATTGCCTTCATCCTGGCGCTGGTGGTTGCTGTGGTGGCCACATCCATGCGCATGGGCCGGATTAAGCCGCTGCAATGGATCTCCCGCTTTTACGTTTGGCTTTTCCGGGGAACACCCATCCTGGTGCAGCTGTTCATCATCTTCTACGGTCTGCCGGCCATTGGAATCACGCTGTCCGCATGGACATCAGCAATCATCGCGTTCACTCTGAACACAGGGGCCTACGCTGCTGAGACTCTGCGGGCTTCCGTGCAATCCATTCCCCGCGGGCAGATCGAAGCCGCCAAGACCCTGAACTACACAGGGTGGCAGATGCTGCGGCACGTGATTGCTCCGCAGGCGCTGCGCATTGCCCTCCCACCCTTGGGCAATGACCTGATTGACCTGGTCAAGGGCACTTCCTTGGTCATGGTGATCACCCTGGCTGATGTGTTCCAGGTGGGTCGCCAGATTGCTGCCACCACCTTCCAGCCGCTTGCGCTCTACATGGAAGTGGCCGCCATTTACCTGCTGCTGTTCACCATCTTGTCCGTGCTCCAGTCCCGCCTGGAGAAGGTCTCCAACCGTTACGTCAGGAGCACCAATGCTTGAGTTGAAGAACGTTTCCAAGACTTTCGGGGACAATGCTGTTCTCTCGGATGTCTCTCTGAGCATTCCGGACGGCCAGACCACTGTGATCTTGGGGCCCTCCGGTTCCGGTAAGTCCACGCTGCTGCGGTTCATGAACCTTTTGGAGGTCCCGGACACGGGATCACTGACGGTCAACGCGGACTCGGTCAGTTTTGGTGGCCGTTTGAGCGATTCCCAGATTCGCTCCATTCGCAAGCACTCGGCCATGGTGTTCCAGGGGTACAACCTGTTCCCCAACCAAACCGTGCTGGGCAACGTGAGCCTGCCCCCGGTGCTCAATGGCAAGATCTCCAAGGATGAAGCCCGCTCCCGCGCCCAGTCCTACCTGGATCGTGTGGGCATGGGGAATCGTCTGGACGAGTACCCGGACAACCTCTCTGGCGGCCAGCAGCAGCGTGTGGCCATTGCCCGGGCCCTGGCCGTGGAACCGGACTTTCTGTTGTTCGATGAACCCACCTCAGCACTTGACCCTGAACTGGCCGCCGGGGTCACCCACGTGATGGTGGACCTGGCCCAAGAAGGCCGCTCCCTGGTGGTGGTCACTCACAACATTGAGTTCGCCCGGACCGTGGCACAGCGCGTGATCTTCCTGGCCGACGGCGGCATTGGGTTCGACGGCGCCCCGCAGGACTTCTTTGCCTCCGACTCCGAGCGAATCCAGCGGTACCTGAGCACCTACGGGAGCTGATGACGGCACACCTCGACCAGGTTGACCAACTTGGTTGACCAACTTGGTCAACCGCCACTAAGCTCCACTTATGAAGACGGTCAAAGTACAGGAAGCCAAAACCCATCTCTCAGCGCTCCTCGCAGATGTGGAACGCGGAGAGTCGATCCTGATTGCCCGGGGATCACGCACGATTGCACGTCTAGTTCCCGCTGATTCAGGCGAACGGGAGCTGGGGTTTGGCTCCTACCAACTTCCTGAAACATTCTTCGACGACCTGCCCAACGATGAGTTGTCAGCATGGGAAGGTCACTGAAGGTGACGTCTCTTCTGCTGGATACCCACACGCTGATCTGGGCCATCAACGAACCTGACCGATTAGGTACGGTCGCTCGCTCGCTGATCTTGGACACCGGGAATGATCTATTCGTATCGGCAGGGTCGGCATGGGAGCTCCACACCAAGCACCGGATTGGCAAACTGCCTGATGCAGGTTCTTGGCTGGCCAGCCTGGAGAACCACATAATGCGCCTCGGTGCCCGCGTTCTGGACATCACGTGGCAGCATGCCAAGCTCGCGGGCGACTTGGACTGGTCGCACCGGGATCCCTTTGATCGAATGCTGGCAGCCCAGGCTCTCACCGAATCACTTACCTTGGTCAGCACAGACCGCGTTTTTGATGACTTATCGCCCCTCACGGTCGCTTGGTGAACAGCATCGTCTGTGAGTTCCAGTGCTGCGCGTCATGATCGCGCTTCATGACACCCGTTTATCCTGACCTTGCCCGATGATCCAAGCCGACTGTTAGCCTCTATGCAACTGTCAGCTTTGCCGGGACCAGCCTGGCTATTCCGGAAAAGGAACTCGGTTCATGGGCTCTGAGATTGCTGTGGCGGGTGTGATCGCCGTCGTCGTCGTTGCCGTTCTGGTGGTGGTGGGGATTGCGTTTCTGATCTTCAAACGCTGGATTCAAGTGGCTCGCGCTGATGAAGCGTTGGTGATCTCCGGGCGCAAGCAGGCCGACGGTGAAGTGATGTCCAATGTGACGGTCATTGTCAATGGGCGTGCGGTGGTCAACCCCATCACTCAGCGAGCCCAGACCATTTCCCTGCGTTCCCGGCAGGTTTCCATGACCGCCGAAGCCCAGTCCGAGGACAACATCACGTTGTCCGTAGAGGCTGTGGCATTGGTGAAAATTGGCTCCAACCCGGAGCTGGCGCGGCGTGCTGCGGAGCGCTTTGCCAGCCAGGATGGGGCGATCGTGGACTTCACCACTGAGCAGCTGGAAGGCGCGCTGCGTGGTGTGGTGGCTCAGTTGAGCGTGGCGGATCTGATGCGTGACCGCAAGAAGTTCTCCGAGCAAATTGCCACAGATGTTGCCACTGATCTTTCCGAGCAGGGTCTCATTCTTGATTCTTTCCAGATCAAAGGCATCACGGACAATGTTGGGTACATCCAGTCCTTGGGTGTACCGCAGATTCAGGAGAAGCGTCAGGCAGCTGAGGTTGCCGAGACCAATGCAGATCGTGAAATTCTCAAGCGCCGTTTGGCCACTGATGAAGAGAACCTGATCGAAGAAACTCAGCTGGCGCAAAACCGTGAAGCCTCCAATGCCAAGGTGGGGCGCGCCCAGGCTCAGGCAGAACAGGCAAAGGCTTTTGCACAGGCAGAAGCTGAGAAGCAGGTGCTCATCCAGGAGGCTGAAAACAAACAGTCCCGCCTGGATGCAGAAGTGCGCAAAGTTGCCGATGCCGACCGTTACCGGCGTGAACAAGAAGCTGAGGCCAAGGCCTTCGAGCGGGTTCAGGAAGCCAAGGCGGCCCGTGAAGTGGCCACCGAACAAGCCACCGCCACCCGCTTGCGGGCGGAAGCTGACGCGGAAGCCATCCGGTTGGAAGGCCAAGCCAAGGCGGACGCCATCCGCGCGGAAGCTGAGGCTTTGAAGGAGAACCAGGAGGCTCTGCTGGCGCAGAAGGCCTTGGAGATCATGCCCCAGTTCGCCGCCGAATTCGCTCGCGGGTACTCCGGAATCGACAGCATCACCATCATTGGCGGAGACGATTCCAGCGGCGCTGCGTACACGGCCGGTGAGTTCAGCAAGCTCAGCAAAGCCATGGAGGATGCAACGGGTTTGAACCTCACGCAGCTCATCCAGGCCGGCGTCACCGGCAACGCAGCCGGCCGGGCGGCAGGAGCGCAGATGCAGGGGGCCTCCCAGCGGGACCTGCCGACGACGCCTGATGCGGATGCGTCCCAAGACAGCTGACGGCTATTGAGGCTTCCCTTCCCGTGGCTCGCTGCGGGAGAGAAGCTTCATCCCCGCAGGCGCGGGGAACACGTGATCGGGGAACGAGGGAACGGGCCATTTTTCGGCTCATCCCCGCAGACGCGGGGGCACAACATTCTCTCGATGCCGAAACTCCGCACCCAGGGCTCATCCCCACCTGCGCGGGGAGCACATGACGTCCAGGGGCTCGAAACTCCCTGCGGTGGGCTCGTCCCCGCCTGCGCGGGGAGCACGATCACCGTGATCATCCTGTGGATCATCGCAGCGGCTCATCCCCGCCTGCGCGGGGAGCACGGGTTTGCATCACCCCGCCCCCATGGTTTACACGGCTCATCCCCGCCTGCGCGGGGAGCACTTTTTGTTCCCGCCGGGGTCTCCGGCGGGCTGGGGCTCATCCCCGCCTGCGCGGGGAGCACCAATCCGATTGGGTCGGAATACTCGTGACCCCGGGCTCATCCCCGCCTGCGCGGGGAGCACTGAGGGCCAGCACTTCGGAGAGGGGAATGTGTGGGCTCATCCCCGCCTGCGCGGGGAGCACAGACCGTTGACAACGTTTTACACGACGCTGGGGGCTCATCCCCGCCTGCGCGGGGAGCACACGTCGCACACATCACCCCGGGCGGCACCAACCGGCTCATCCCCGCCTGCGCGGGGAGCACGATACCCCGTCGGGTCAAGCGGATGGGTCAGTAGGCTCATCCCCGCCTGCGCGGGGAGCACCCAGGACCGAGCTTCCAATATCGCTCAAGGTCAGGCTCATCCCCGCCTGCGCGGGGAGCACGCACTGCAGTGCGCCGCCTACGCACTGGCCGAGGGCTCATCCCCGCCTGCGCGGGGAGCACTTTTCTGCTGGGAGTACGGATGGGAGCTGAGCGGGCTCATCCCCGCCTGCGCGGGGAGCACAGGTTCGCGTTGTGCAAGTTCGCGCTTTGCAAGGGCTCATCCCCGCCTGCGCGGGGAGCACGGTGTACTTGGTTTCGTAGGTGTAGGGCATGGGGGCTCATCCCCGCCTGCGCGGGGAGCACATGCGTCATGGCTGATCGCCGCTGGGGTGCCACGGCTCATCCCCGCCTGCGCGGGGAGCACGAACGGAGCCCCCCATGTTCGGAGGACTCGAACGGCTCATCCCCGCCTGCGCGGGGAGCACGCTGTGGTGACGGTTTTCACGGCGGTGGATTGCGGCTCATCCCCGCCTGCGCGGGGAGCACTGCAGGTGCCTGGGGATCGGCACACGGCGGCGCGGCTCATCCCCGCCTACGCGGGGAGCACAGACGTGATTCCGAGGTTGAGGCGTCACCGATCGGCTCATCCCCGCCTGCGCGGGGAGCACAGGGGACTCTTGGTAGCCCAGGGCCTTGATTGCGGCTCATCCCCGCCTGCGCGGGGAGCACCCGGGTGCACGTCGACGGGTGGCCGACTGACAGGGCTCATCCCCGCCTGCGCGGGGAGCACGCCACCATCCGGGGACCGTCAGAACGCCCGTGGGGCTCATCCCCGCCTGCGCGGGGAGCACTGCTGCGTTCCCCAGGCGGGAGCTGTTACCGCCGGCTCATCCCCGCCTGCGCGGGGAGCACCTCAGCGCGCCGAATCATGAAGAGCCTGGGGGCGGCTCATCCCCGCCTGCGCGGGGAGCACCCTGTGTCCTCGTTGTAACCCCACCCGGTTTTGGGCTCATCCCCGCCTGCGCGGGGAGCACACACCGGAGCAAATCCGGGAGCAATACAACGAAGGCTCATCCCCGCCTGCGCGGGGAGCACACGCCACCATAGAAGCCGAGGGCACAGCCCTGGGGCTCATCCCCGCCTGCGCGGGGAGCACGAAGGCGCCCCGTTCCTCACCTCTGACACCGTGGGCTCATCCCCGCCTGCGCGGGGAGCACCCCTCCTGTACTCCGCTGGCACTGACACCGGTGGGCTCATCCCCGCCTGCGCGGGGAGCACCGCGCAACGGGGAGTTCCGCTGTGAGTTTCCCCGGCTCATCCCCGCCTGCGCGGGGAGCACCGTTCGAGGTGTGGCTCAGGGCTGGTAGGCCAGGGCTCATCCCCGCCTGCGCGGGGAGCACGGCGGTGAACACACCACCGTCATGTGAGTTCAGGGCTCATCCCCGCCTGCGCGGGGAGCACATTCTCCCCATCGGCCGCCGCCGCTTCGAATTGGGCTCATCCCCGCCTGCGCGGGGAGCACCTACACGGGGGGTGTGCACCTGTGGGACTGACCGGCTCATCCCCGCCTGCGCGGGGAGCACCCTGTGGTCCAGGAGTGGTGTGTGGCCGGGTTCGGCTCATCCCCGCCTGCGCGGGGAGCACCCACCGAGCTGCATGCCACCCCGGATTACCAGCGGCTCATCCCCGCCTGCGCGGGGAGCACTCCGTGCGCACCGTGCACGGCGACTTCACCACAGGCTCATCCCCGCCTGCGCGGGGAGCACACAACCATGAAAGCCCTTGTCGAGAAGATCGCGGGCTCATCCCCGCCTGCGCGGGGAGCACGAGCGACCAGAACCGTGTGACCGACACTGCGTCGGCTCATCCCCGCCTGCGCGGGGAGCACCACCACGACACCGCCGACGACATAACCACCCGGGGCTCATCCCCGCCTGCGCGGGGAGCACGGTTTGGCCCCGCAGCGGGAGATGTTCAGTTGGGGCTCATCCCCGCCTGCGCGGGGAGCACGCGCAGAGTCACAGGGTGATGTCTCACTCGGGCGGCTCATCCCCGCCTGCGCGGGGAGCACGGAGGAAGGGGTTGTTGTTCATGGTGTTCTCCGGGCTCATCCCCGCCTG
Organism: Kocuria sp.; assembly: GCF_030538595.1. Taxonomy (GTDB): domain Bacteria; phylum Actinomycetota; class Actinomycetes; order Actinomycetales; family Micrococcaceae; genus Kocuria. The sequence continues at coordinate 162,670 of NZ_JAUNTS010000003.1, read as the reverse complement.
CGCGGGGAGCACCATGACCGGAATTTCACGCAGAATAAGATCACGGGCTCATCCCCGCCTGCGCGGGGAGCACCGCATGGGCCTCGACTCCGAGCACGTAGCGGAGGGCTCATCCCCGCCTGCGCGGGGAGCACTAGTGTCTTTGAACGCCAAATCCCAGGACTGGAGGCTCATCCCCGCCTGCGCGGGGAGCACCAGCCAGGCAGTGTCACACCCGCTACCCGCATGGGCTCATCCCCGCCTGCGCGGGGAGCACAAAACAAGACCACCGGAAGGAATTGGATTTTGGGGCTCATCCCCGCCTGCGCGGGGAGCACGCACAAGTGGGCGGCCAAGCAGATCGGTGATGGGGCTCATCCCCGCCTGCGCGGGGAGCACAAGCGCGCTGACGGTAAGAACCTCTGTTTCGAGGGCTCATCCCCGCCTGCGCGGGGAGCACTTTCACCAGCTCGTGGTGCTGCACCGTCACCAGGGCTCATCCCCGCCTGCGCGGGGAGCACTAAGCTCGCGGCCGCGCCGGTGGGCGACGGGGAGGCTCATCCCCGCCTGCGCGGGGAGCACCTCCAAAAAGGCACACGGGTCATCACCACCGGGGGCTCATCCCCGCCTGCGCGGGGAGCACTCCAGCAGCGCGGTGTTCTTGGCGAATGCGTCGGGCTCATCCCCGCCTGCGCGGGGAGCACACCGCAAACCAGCCGAAGGCCCATGGTCCCGCGGGCTCATCCCCGCCTGCGCGGGGAGCACACCGGATATATCACCACGGCCGAGTTCACGGCGGGCTCATCCCCGCCTGCGCGGGGAGCACACGCCCATGGTCGGAGGCGACGGCCTGGGTGAGGGCTCATCCCCGCCTGCGCGGGGAGCACACACGCGCCAGCTACTACGCCAGTCTGCGGGCGGGCTCATCCCCGCCTGCGCGGGGAGCACCCCGTGTGGGGATACGGCAACGCCCGCCCCCGCGGCTCATCCCCGCCTGCGCGGGGAGCACGGTCAGCGGTCTCGGTGTGTTCCTGGAGGTCGGGGCTCATCCCCGCCTGCGCGGGGAGCACCAGCCCACGGGAGCTCAGTCATTGGTCATGTCCGGCTCATCCCCGCCTGCGCGGGGAGCACATCCGTGCCAGGGACCGGGAGACCTCGGCGGGGGGCTCATCCCCGCCTGCGCGGGGAGCACAACCTCACCATCAACACCGGCACCCTGGTGGGCGGCTCATCCCCGCCTGCGCGGGGAGCACGATGATTTCCTCCGCATAGTCCCCGGCCACGTAGGCTCATCCCCGCCTGCGCGGGGAGCACACAAGATTTCGGCAAGGTCGCCCGCTGCGCCCAGGCTCATCCCCGCCTGCGCGGGGAGCACACTTGCTGACTAGGAGGTCCGCCAGTGATACGTGCCGTTATCCATCAATATTAGCTAGTTGTCTCAGTCAACGCCCAAACCGTTTGGCACGCCGAGCAGAACCCGCAATGCTCCACCCTGAACGCCGCTGGGATGAGGCCTTGGGGTTGCGATTACTCGACGGCCGACGCATGAGCGTGACTCCGTCCAAGTCCACGGTGTCCCAGTGGTGCTCATGCACATCAAAATTCAGGCGCTGCTCGTTCTTTGCGCTCCAAATCAGAATGGCTCGCCCACTTCCAGCGGTGCCCTTGACCCGCTCCCAGAGTTCTTCCCGTATTCGAGCGCTTACGCGACCAATAAACACACCCGCAGAGACCTCAAGCAACCATTTAGTCAGATCGCCACGCAGGCTTGGAGGGCACGCAGACAAGACCAAAACCATCATGGCGCACCCATGTCATAGTTCTGTCCGGTGGCTTGCCGCCCCTCTCCTCGACCACTCCAAATAGACATAGAGTCCAAAAATATAACTTCGGACTCCTGAAGCGCCTCTTCTTCTGTGAGAAATAGGTCTCGTAATTGACGTACGCATGATTCCATGAGCTTTGACTCAAGCAATCGGTCCCTCAACATGCGTCGAACATCGTTCTCCGGATCATCCGAGCCCTGCGCCACCACATCGAAAGCAGCAGGGATCGTAGTTGTCGCCTTGAAGAGATCAGCAACATCGTAGAGAAAACTCTGATCATGCCCAACGTGGACAAACCCGAGACCCGGAGACATCCCCAACCCATGAACAACTGCGGAGACAATTCCGTACAGGCAACTATTAGCACTGGAGAGAGCCCTGTTGACCGCATCCGAGTGCTGGATCTCACCGGGCTTGTAACTACGACGGCGCCATTCCACACCAGTACGCTCGGCATGTTCAGCATAAACCGCCTTGACTCTGGCACCTTCCCGCCCTCTTAATTGCTGCATCGTCAGAGAGGACACATTCTCACCCGGGAACCGCATTTCATACATTCGGCGTGCAATTTCCAGTCGCTTGGACTGATTCGCAAACGCCCTGGCTTGTGCTTCCAAAAGTCGGCTGGATCGAGCCAAGGGGCGTCCCGCCGCATAGAAGCGCACACTCCCCTCCCCCACCCAGGCCACGCTGGCACCAGATGACCCCAGCAAAGACATAGCTGCGTGCGTGGTTCGGGTTCCCGGCCCGAGTAACAATACACCGATGATTGCAGCAGGAATATGAACCGTTCCGCGCTCATCGGTTGCTGTCACCGCGTTGGCATCACGGTGAATGGTGCAGCGCTCCAGATAGATGAACGACAGACGATCACTCAGCGTACCCAGTTCACGTGATGTAGGTGGTTCGGCTCCAACGGCCATGGCGTCACCGGGCCAGGGTCATGAGACCCAGTCCGTAAGCTTTACCACGCCCCATTCCACGAGTGAGGGATTCGCGGAGTTTATTGGCCTCAAGAACTTCCAGGCTCCCCACGAATGTCACTTGGCGCTGTGTGACGGTGCGATTCCCGCTCTCGTCAGTTTTCCTGAAGTGCCCGTCATTGCGGTGGACCACTCGAACGTCAGGCGGCAGGTCGACGTCGCCGGCGGCTGTTTCCTGCAGAGTTTGGACAGGACGCACCGTAAACCCCCAACCCTCGGCACGGGCCATTAGCCAGGTAACCTGCTGCGCCTCGGTCACATGAGGCAGAATACGTCCTCGGCCACCCGGGACGAATTGGCGCTTCACGGGATTTGCTGCCAATCGGAACGAATACCGTTGGCCACGCTGGATTGAACCGAGAAACCGCTCGTAGTCCGTGGATTCCGCAGGTGCAGACTCCCATCCGGCTTGTTCCTGGATGTGCCGCAGGTCTGGGCGCTGTGGCGAAACGACGTACAGAATCACCTCGTGCTCCATCCGATCCAGTCGCCACAGATTCCGTGTTTCACTTCCTGCCATCGACGGTGGAAATGCCGCTTCAACCGCGGCGTGCATGGCGCGCGCGTCTGCCACTAGGTGCTTGGCCTGCCGCCGTTGCGGATTAAGCGTCAACCGACTGAAATACATCAGGCCCCCTTCACTGTCTCAAAATAGACATCAACCGGCTGCTTACCATCGGGATTCTCCACAACGACCGGCTCCGTCCATGTCACTCCCCGCCGAGAGTAGGTACGGTGTCGTGGGTCAAAACTGACAGGTACGTCCTGCACAGACTCTGCATCCTCCCCGTCACGTGCATCCCGCGCCAGCGGAAGATAGACAGTCTGACCAACTTGCTCTCGATGCCATTTAGCAGCAAGCCAAGGCGCGGATTCGAGATCGCGCAGAGCGCTTTCGACGTCGTCGTGTTCAGTAATACCGCCGAGCAAATCCACTGGAGCTGGGGCCGAACGCCTACCCAGATACAAGGGAAATTTCGGTGACTCAACGGCTTCGGCAATCGCCGCCAGGAGTTGAGGGCTACCGCTCAAGGCCGCGGTATATGCCGCATCCTGCCGGTAATGCCGGTGAGAGAGCATGGAGTTCTTGTCACCAGATCTTCGCGCGGTGTGAAAATCGTTGAGCAGTTCACCTGGTTGATCCACCCTGACGCCGAATTCCAGCCCCACCAGGTCCGTCAGTTCAGCGTCACGAGCACGTCCTTGGGCTGAGGCAACCAACCCGATCACCCCGGATTTGCTGGGTGCCGTTCCAGCTTCGCGTGTCTGGAAGCGCGATGTCACGCCCCAGGATTGTTGAGGGCCTTTGAGTTTCAGGAGCAAGACCGTCATGCTTCCACCTGCGCAGCAGCAGCGGATTCTTCGACGACGCGCTGCAGTTCAGCCACGAACTCATCACGAGTGACCGAGCGCCCCAACGGGCCCACAGCTTCTTGCAAACTTGGTACAGACATGACGAGAGCTGCACTAGGTGCCAACCCGTAGGTATCCGACACGGATACCGCTTCCCCAGCCAGGGCCTGTGCTGCAAGGAGCCGACGGTCCTCTCCCTCAGAGGCTTCGATGGGACGTTCAAAGGCGTTCACGTAAGACACCGGCCGCCTGTCCCGCACGGCAACGGAAACCAGCTCCGGCAAGGTGTGAGAGGCAAAAGTATTCTGTTTGCCCGTCGGTAACGTCTCCACGAACGTGGTGGCAAACGCTTGAACCGCACGGACAGCAGCCTCGACGGAACCGAGATTGTGGATGAGTTGATCGACGTTGACCGTGGCGTAGCGGTAGAGGGTCGACGACATCATTTCCACGGTACCGATCATGCCGGCACCGGTCTCTTCATCCTGGCGCTGCAAATCGTCCACGGCCGTGTAGAAATCGAAATCGGGCGTGGCCGCGTGGACCCCCAATGCGTGTGCAACTTGCACCGCTGCATCCACATTGAGCGCAGCGTCGTCGGCAACCATGCGCCCGAACAAGGCGACGTCGACGGCGTGCTCGGTATCCAACAACGCTTGAGCCTCTGCTTTAGAGCCCAGCCCCTTGTCACCAGCATCCACAAGCGTCTGGGCCAGGCGATCGACCTGATGACGCCCGAGGAACATCAAGTAGCCAGCAGTTGCAGCCTTGGCCTCCTCATCCTTCTTTACCTTGGGTGCGGCAACCTTGATCTTTGCCAGATTGAAGGCTGCAGCAGCGCGCGCCTGTGCTTCCGCCTCGTTCAGAGAATCATCCAGTTCGAGCATCCGGCGGGCCACCAGTTCGACCACGCGTTTGGTCCGGACACCAAGTTCAGACGAGTCGAGATGATCTGCGAACCCGCGGCGTTGTGCAGCTTTCAGCGCTTGTGATGAAACCCTCTGCCTGCGAACTCCACCGAAGGTCGCCGTTTTGGGCGCGCCATCCTCACCCCGATTGACATTGCTCGGCGCCAGGGTGTGCAGTGCGTGAAAGTCGATAAACGTGGTCATGTGAGGTTCTGCCTTTCAGTACGGGTTTTTCAATGCGGGGTGGTGGGTGAGTAGCTGAAGTCGGTTCAGTCGGCGTCGTCGTCCGATATTGATGGCGCGAACGCTCGGTAAAAGTCGCGTCCCCACCGCCGCTGGACGGAGTCCCGGTAAGCCGCCTTCTTGAGCCGTGACAGGTCCAGCGCAAACTGGCCATAGTCCAGTGGTATTGCGTCCGTGGACAGCAAACCGACCAGTGAGCGGAGGTGTTGAGCTCGGCCTTCATCTGAGGTGGCCATGAGTAAGGCGTCGTATCGGGCCTTGACCGAAGCGGTACGTCCCTTGGCCAACCGGCCGGCGGCGCCACCAAAGCTGTTCGAGCCCGGACCCGCTACATGCATGGGGCGGTTGTTGCCACGTTGATGGACTGCATACAGCGTGAGCGCCTGATGAGTGGCTGTTTCGGAGTCTGTGGCGTGATCACCAGTACCCATGAACTCATCCGGCACGGCATCCAGCACCATGCTCCATACTTCTGGACTACGGCCCGGGGGTTCGTCCACGGCACCTCGCAAGCGCGCCAACTGGCTACGGGCTGCGGGGAGATCCAAGTCCAGGGAAGTGCGCTGCAAATTACCGACGGCGCGACCGACCGCCGAGCGCAGGTCTGGAACCTCCTTGCTGGATGGCTGATTCATCGCTCTCCTTCCGATTCATGGTGGGATTCCGTGTCCGCGGTAACCGGCTGGCTGGGTTTACTCAGGCGTACACCGGTGGCTTGGGTGAGTTTTCTCTTGGCCCAGGCTTCGTACCGAGCTGATGAATGCAACTGACCTCGACCACTTTCGCCGACTTCCATCCATCCGATCGCCGCACGAGGGCCAGCTGCCTCTACGCCAGATTCGATGTGGCGAACGGTGACTACATACATGGTTGTGCGCCAGGTCCTGCCTGCCTCCGCAGCGTCACTGTCAGGTCTCAGACCCGCAAGCCAGCGCGTAAAGGCACCTTCCAGTTCTGAGAGCCAACTCTGCACACCGGCCGGAGAAGCCGTGTCCCCCGAGCCACCGGCACAAACCTCCAGCTGTTTGATAAACCAGTTCAACGAACCGCGGAAAGACATCACCATGCCAACGGCGTCGAGAGCTGCCTGCCGCAGGTCACCCCCGTGGCGGCCCAGGACCACCGGGTGCATGCTGAGCACCTCTTCGATTTCACCGGTCAGCACCGCGCTCTGAGTTCCATATTCGGCACCAACCAACCGCAGCCCCAGCGGATCAGCGCCGTAGGCATTCTGCACAAGATCACCGAGCACGGGATCCGTGCGTAGCTGGTCGATCACGGGAGCTGGCCGATCACTCTTTGCCGCTGCCTCCGCTGACGCACCGCTTTCCAGAAACAGAGCTTGGACTCCACGCCACACCGTCAGATCAGGATCATGTGACTTTGCGAAATAGACCGAAACTCCTTTCTTGGACTGCGCTTGGGAGTAGCGGAACCCGCTCAGCGGTTCAGTGAACTGATTGATCAGGCGAAGACGGTCACCGTTGGCGATCAACACTTTGGTGGCAGCACCCTGGGCATCCGCCCACAACCGAATACGCCGCTGTTGCCAGGTCAGCAGATCGACGACGCCCCGTGGATCTACTTCTTCCAGAGCACGCGGTGCAGAAGTATCCGGTTGGCGTTCCCAGGGCGGCAGGTCCTGTTCGAGCTCTCGTTCATCAGTGCTGAATGCTGACAACGGGAGGCAGAGGACCAAGGTGTCACGCAGTGTCGGACCCAGAACTTGAACGGAGCCCAGAGCTCCGGCCCAGCCCGTGCCGATCGGGTAGCCCTTGCCGCCTTTGACGCGGGGGTCGCCTTCCGCTCCAGATTTGATCCCGGAAAGGCTGTACGCCTGCTCCCGCACAAGCCACCGGGCCGCCTCGGCTGGCTGCAAGCTCTGGGCATCTTCCGCTGTTCGAGTGGAGAACAAACCCGGGCCGATGTCCGGGATCAGCACCCCGACCGAGGAGTACTCCCCCTTCTTGGTGTGCAGGTCAGCAACCTGGTAGAACGGCGCTTTGTCGCCGAAGAGACGGAACCGATCAGCCACCGTGTCCAGGTACTCCCCCACGAATTCACCAAGGTCCGGCATGGTGCGCAACTGGTCCCATATCACCGAGGATGATTGATCCACCAAGTCGGTGGTACGCACGGCCCGGATCAACACCGCAAGCAGTGTCCTCAACATCGCGTTGTCCTGGGTGGCGGATTCACCGGCCAGTCCCGCAATCTCGTGAGCTCTGTGGAAGAGATCGCGGAGGCTCACGTCCTGAACCTGGTCATCCAGCATGCGCACCCGAATCCATGGTTCGGTGAGCAGATCAAACTGTCTGTCAGCCACGCGTCTCCTCCTTATCGACATCAAGTTTGACGTCACAATTCATGCCGCTCTCCTTATTCATCACTGGCCCCGCCAAGTACCTGGATGCCCAACTCAGGGTCGTAACGGAATCGTCGGCCGGCCACCTGGCCACACAGTTCCTCATCAATAGTCAGCATCAATTGGCCCTTGAGAAGATGATGTTGCCCCCATGCCACCGGTGTCTGCCGTTCGAGCTCGTCGATGGCTCGGTCGAAAGACGCCTCGTCCCTCACCGAGGCAAGACTCTGGGGCAGTCGGACGGCGGATCGCGCAATCCTGTCGATTACCCTTAACGGCGGTAGCTGGGTTTCGTCCACGAGTACCTGCAGCTCGGGATCGCCGTCGGTCAGCCACGGCAAAACCCGCAGTGCACCGAATTTCGTTTGCTGCACCAGGAGCACTTCCAGAGTGGGGCGAATATCGCGGACGTGAGCTTCTGCCGCTGTGGCATCGCGCTCCACGTCCATGACAGTCATTGCCTGGAGCGCGCGCTCCAATGTGGATGAGTCCCGGACGGACTTGAGTTGAAAAGCATCTGCTGCCCGCCGCGCAGAGTTCTCCCTTTCCTCCGCTTTCTGAACAGCATCTTCATAGGCGATGCCCCAAGCAGCCACCGCAGCCCCCGGTGACTGATACGTCAGCTCCACTGAATGCGGCACATCGTGCCGCAAACACCACGTACCGCCGCCCAGCAAGGGCAGCATGACGGCCAGTGTGTCCAACAAGATCTTGGCCCCGTAGATCGCCTCCGCCCCGGGTTCCAGCTCCGGCGCTGTATCCGCCATGGCCTCCCGGTTCACCCCGCGCACCAGCACACTCGGGGTCTGCAACGCCGTCGGCCTGTCACCCGCAGGACGATCATGACGGTGTAGCCGCCCGGCCCGTTGCGCCAATGCGTCGGTGGGAGCAAGATCCGTCACCAACAGATCAAAGTCCACGTCCAGTGACTGTTCCAGGACTTGGGTTCCCACAATGATCCGGCGATGAGGTCGGCCGTGACCTCGCATAGTTTTGGGGCCAATCAATTCCACCAGGCGTTGCTCACGGGCAGCCCGATCCAGGGCCGTGAATTGTGAATGCAAGAGCTCGACGTCTTGTGGACCGAACTCCGCCACGGCCCACTCATAAACCTGCTGAGCTCGCCGCACCGTATTACACACGATGCCCGCTATTCCGCCGTCCTGATGCAGTACAGCCAATTCCCGCAACAGTGCATCGACGTCGTCGTCAATGGCGCGCAGTACCACATTCCGGTGCCCCGCACGGTCCGGCAGAGCAGTCGCCACCGCCTCGCCGGCAGTAACGGTGGTGAGGCGGGGAAAAGAAACCCTCTGGGTTTCCTCGCCACCGGAATCTTTGCGACGACGGTTCCACCGACCCTCAGCGGGCTTAGCCGCAGGTGTTTCCGGTGCAGTGAGACCTTTTTGATAAGCACTCACGAGTTCTTGGCGTTGCCCTGAAGCAAGAGTTGCTGACAGCAGAATCACACTGGATCCCTGGGCTGCCAGCCATTCAAGGGCTTTGCGCAAGTAGGACGACGAATAGACGTCGTACGAATGCACCTCATCCACAATCACAACTTTTCCCGCCAACCCAAGATGGCGCAGCGCCACGTGTTTGGTGGCCAACGCCATCATGAGAACTTGGTCCACGGTGCAGACCACGAACTCAGACAACAATCCACGGCGGCGCCCCCTGAGCCACTGGTGCGCGATCACGGACCCTTGAGCAGAAGCAGCTCCATCCCCATTGGCATCAATGTTCCTTGTGGCCTCGATCAGCTCCTCATATCCCTGGTGGAGCCTGGCCCGCGAGTGGCCCAAGTACAGTGAGTGCAGTTGTTCGTCTTCAGCGCTGATGGCTTGCACCCACCTCTGCGCACGGGTGAACATGGCATCTGACGTGGCCATGGTGGGCAGCGCCAGAGCAATGCCACCTGAACCGCGTACGGCGGCTAGGATTTCCGCCGCCAGGAAAGCCAATTCTGTTTTTCCGCCGCCGGTCTCCATCTCGAAGATCAGCAGACTGGGCTCTGCTGGCAACCTGCGTACAACGTCCAGCGCTGAAGCCTGTGCGGGGCGCAGCTTGGCCTCCGGCGGCCATGCAAAGCGACGCTGCAAATCCGGCTCCTCATTGAGACCGGGGCCCCAGGCACGTGTGAGATTCAGACGGTCCAGTGCATTTTCGGCCCGAGTTTCAGCACTGGAGTGCATGCCCGTTCGGGTCAACGGGAAGAAATTTTCGTTAGAGGCAATCCAGTCCGCCATGGTGACCAGCCCCGCCAGCAGAAGCTGGTCTGAAGCCGACAGTCCGGGCCCTGCCAGGACATGGTCAAGAGCGGGTCGGGCTTCTGAACGCTCAAGTGCGTCGTCAAAAATCTCATCCCATAATGCGTGCCAGTCCACCCCGTGCTGGTCCAACCACCTCTCCACCGCTCTTCGCTCTGGATTACGGTCAGCACGGCCTGCCACAGCTCGTGACGGCTTTCCGTGGTGAGCCCCTGCGGAGGCGGTCAACGTGGCTTGAACGTGATCTTGCGAGTCAGGCCAACGTGCCGACAACAATCGACGCAGGATGAGTTCCGAGTGAATGGAATGCGGCTTTTCGACCTGCGAGTCAAGTTCAATAGCGGGAGTCTCCGAGAGGTCCTGAACTTGCTCCCACTGCCAAGTATGCATGGAACCGTCAATTTGTGCCTGGAACAGCAACTGGGCTTTCCCGATGTCATGAACGGCCGCCGACCAGCCCGTCAGCTGTCTACCAAAGCCCCCGCTGACGGCATCCAAACGGTCCTGAAGCTGTACTGGCAACCACAGTTCAAAGAGTCGTGCACCTACGTCCCCGGCGTCGCGGCAGTGCTGAACCAAGGACAGCCACAAGCGCTGCTCCACCAGGTCGCGGTCATTGCCAGGAGTCTTCGCCCACAGCATCCGTGCGGATGGCGAAGGCTCCATGATTTTCCCTTTACACGTGGGTCGGGATGGTGACGTAAGTTACTGTAGCGTCAGCTCAGTCCGAGTGTTGGATTCCCACCGCAAACGACGCGAGAAAAGTGCCGCTCACCTCAGTGAACTGACAGCAGCCTCCTCAAAGACCGTCCTCGGCCAGTGCGTTATCGGTGAGTTCATCCCAATGGTCACCCGGTTCCCACCCGATCGCCTCGTACAGGGAGGCCAGGACGTCGTCGGCCTCAACCCAGGCCAGTGCTTTCCACAGCGCCAGGGCAGCCCGTGGGTCTTCGTTTTCCAATCGTGCAAAGGCTTGGTTGTCCAGGACGTGAAGCACAACATCAGAGGCGGCAACAAGCTGCATCTGGCGCTGGCCAGTGATTTCAGCCAAAACAGATGCCCCGTCTCCCCCGGGATCTCGTGGGTCACCAAACACGGTGCCCGGGCGTAGGCCTCGAATGGAGCGTCTGGTGCCATCGGGTGCAGTGGCCATGATGTGCGCGGTACCGCGAACCACCATGTAGAGAGAACCGGGACGCGCCAATTCAGCGGGGAGAGCCACACCCTCGGCAAGGTCAATCTCCCGCGAGTACTTCCAGATCCGCCGCCCGTAATCCAGGCCGGTACGGCGTAGGAGATCACTGTTGGCAAGGATCTGAGACTCGCTCGGGGTGGTCCCCAGTGGCGTCTCAGGCACGGCATCACATGCCTGTGGGGAAGCCAAGATCTGGTCTTCGACGTACACCAGAGCCTCATCCCTGGTGGTGAACACGCGGACGTCCGAGGCGTCACCCACGTAGGTGTCCGCGGCCACCGCAACCACGTCCGTGCCACGGGCTTTGATGTCCACAACGGCGTTGTCCACCATGTTCGGCACGAACGAGCCGATCTGGTTGACCGCCGAGAAGTCGATGACCACCGCGGAGGCAGTCTCCGCCACCCGGCGCAGAGTCCGCACGGTTTCCTCCGCACCGGGGAACAGCAGGTCCCCTTGAACCTCGATCACTGCCACGTTGTTACACGCCCGGGCCAGCACCGCACGGGATGCCTCATCACGGCGCATCAACGACGGCGACTGGGCCAGCGAGCTGATTGACCGGATGGCGCCCCGCGATGGCAGGGGGCCGCGGGCAAAATGCAAGTCCATGTTCTGGGAGATTCTGCGGCAGGCTTCGATTCCACGCACGCTGTTGCCGTGCTCATCCAACGGAGGAGAGAAAGTGGCAATGGCCAACTGCCCCGGAACGACGGCGATGATCCCACCGCCCACGCCCGATTTTGCGGGGAGACCTACACGCACAAACCAAGCTCCGGCGTCGTCATACATGCCACAGGAATTCATCACGGACAGCACGCGCTCCACCGTTTCCGGGGCGAAAACCCGGTCTTGGGTGCGGGGGTTGAGGCCACCGGCGGCCAGCGTTGCGGCCATCAGCGCCAGGTCGCGGGCATCCACCATAACGGAACACTGGGCAAAGTAGTCCTCCAACGCCTGGGTTGGGTCCTCCTCGATCACACCCACTGAACGCAGCATCCAGCCCAGGGCACGGTTGCGGTTGCCGTGCTCGCTCTCCTGCTCCAGCACCTCCTGGCTGATGTTCAGCTCCCGACCTGCACAACGCGAGTAGAGCTCCCGGATACGTTCGCGGCGACCAGCAGAATCATGTTCCTTGGAACGGTCATTAACCAACCAGGTGGAGGTAATGGCTCCCGCGTTGATCATGGGGTTTGCGGGGAGGTGAGTTACCGGATTGAGCGAAATTTCGTTGAAAGCATCACCGGAAGGCTCGACGTCGATCTTGGTGTCCACGTAATCGAGACCATTGTCCTCAATCGCCAAGCCGTAGGTGAACGCCTTGGAGATGGACTGGATCGAGAACTGGGTGCGCGTGTCACCGGCCTCGTAAACGTGGCCGTCGGCGGTGGCGATCACAATGCCGAACAAATGAGGGTCCATGGCAGCAAGCGCCGGAATGGATTGGAGAGGCTGACCGTCATTCAGATCTTTGAGGTCATCATGCACAGCTTGCAAGGCTTTGGTGATGGGTGAAGGGCCGAACATGTTTTCGGCGCTGGAGGAACCTGGATGAGATCTGTGGAGTTCGGGCATCGTGGTCTCCTGGTTCTGCCGTGTACTGCCTTATGGGGTTGGGAGGAAGCTGGGGTGAGTCAGTGTCCGACGTCGTCAATCAGCTGCGGATTGCGGGCCAGTGTCCGAGTGACTGTGACAGTGCAGACTGCCTGCACCAGCAGGATTCCCGCCAACACCACCAATTGGAACATGGCGGCCTCAACCGGGGAAGCGCCGCCGAACAGCGCCCCCACAAAAGCACCCGGCAGAGTGACCAGGCCCGTGGCCCTGGTCTGATCCACGCTGGGTACGACGGCGTTGCGCGCAGCCCGTTGCGCAATGTCCCGGTAAGCGACTCCGGGAACCGCGCCAAGGGAAAACCACGCTTCCACCTCTGCCCTGTGGGCAACGGCAGCCTCCCTGAAAGCTCTGCCGGACAGAGTGGCTGCGGTCATGGCGTTACCGATCAGAATGCCGGCGACGGCGATCAGGTTCTGAGCGTTCCAGCTCACCAGGTGCAAGGCAAAGACCGCTGAAGTCCCTGTGACACCTCCAGTCAGAACACCGATCAACACTGCTTTTCTGGCGTACGGCATACCTCTGAGGCGGCTGATCGAGGTCAAGGATGCCGTGGTGAGCATCAGCGCGATGAAGAACACCACGGTCCACGGCATGCTCAAAATTCCGCGCAGCAGGACGGCGATGATGCTCAGCTGCAGGGCCGCTCGCAAGATCCCGGTGCAGATCTGAACTCCCAGACGCATGCCGTGGCTGTACTGAATGGCGACGGCAAGGGCCGTGATCACCGCCAGCCCCGCAATGAACCACATGAGCTCCAACGGTGTGTGTCCAGCAATGAGAATGTTCGACGTCGGGATGGCCAGGGGTGCGCCCGTTGTTGGGGCTACGGAGGCAAGTGGGGTGAACACGAGACCGACGGTACTCGCCGGTTCGTATCAAACAGCGAAGCTGGGCTAGGATGGTCGCCGTCGTCAATGGACTGCTTCCAAGCAGCCATGGACGGCTGGGGGCCTTTAGCTCAGTTGGTAGAGCAGTGGACTTTTAATCCATGGGTCGCGGGTTCGAGCCCCGCAGGGCCCACCTCTTCTCTGAAGCCCGATGCATCCTGGGGGCAGCCTTCCCCAGTTTCCAATAGGCCTTTGTGCGGTGGGATTCAGGGCCGCCTCCCGTATTAGCTCCGCACCACCTGAAACGCAGTGAAGCCATGCGCTGGCCGGGCTGCCTATGATGGGCCTGAGACAAGGCGGAGGATTCACAATGGCACAGCGGCGTACGTACTTTGGGGATGTCAAACCCTACGCCGTCCCTGGATCGTTGGCGGCCCTGCAGGGACCCAGCTCCGGGATCATCACATTGCCACTGTGGGTCTATTGGGCCCCGGGGGAACGAAGCTTCGACGTTGGTACACATATCGGAGCCAAGCAGGTGTACACGGCAGTGCTCTCCGAGGGAGCCCTGGATGAAGTCTGCAAGATGGTGAACCTGCAGCGCCTGGTTCAGGTATGGCCAACGCTTGTCCTACCGCGACGAGCTCAGACGCTCTGGGAACAGCGTTTCCCGGAGCTGAAAGCAGGCTGAGCGTGGAATTGCGGGATCGACAGCACGCAGTTGCCCAGATTGCACTCAAAGCGGTCGGCGAGTCAGGTTTTGCTTTGGCCGGTTCGGGGGCCATGCGTGAGCACGGGGTGATTGATCGACCGACCCAAGACGTCGACCTATTCACCCCTAACCTCGACGCCCCCGCGTTCGATGAAGCTGCTGCTCAGGTGGAGTCCGCCTGGCGCTCAGCTGGGTTCGACGTTGTCATGCGATTCAGAGCCCCGATGTACGTGCGGTTCCTTGTGGGCTCCAGCGATGGCCTGTGGATTGAAGTTGATCTTGCGGTTGATTGGCGGGCCAAAGAACCTACGCATCTAGGAGGTAGGGCCCGTCCTGGATCTCGAGGACGCGGTGTCCAACAAGATCTCAGCGCTCTACGGTCGTGGGGCTGCTCGTGATTTTCTCGACGTCGATGTCATCCGTTCCTCTGGCCGGTTCTCAGATGAGCAACTGCTGTGCCTGTCCGAGGAACGTGACCCCGGGTTTGACCGCACACTGTTTGCCCAACAACTTCAGCGCGTGATGCGCATCGAGCCCGAGGAAGTAAAAATATACGGGGCCAGCGTCCAGCAGTGGACGCAGGTTCAAGGGCGCCTCTTGGAATGGTCACAAAAAATTTTACGGTAGATCTCGCCCATGCCTTGGGGCACGCCATCTGCATAGATGGACACCAAACCACCGTGCCCAGCCCTTGTCATGAGTCAGACAATCATGACCCGCAAACATTGCCGCATGTCACCTGAGCACCACTCCGACAGCTAAACACGAGAACAAGCCCCGGATTCAGATTCGCACCTCGGCCGCTAGCTCCAAGTCGGAGGCGACCGTCACCGCACTGCACAGCCGGGAAAAGGGACAGCGACGCCAACAGAGCCCCGCAAGCGCAGGGAACGCTTGACCATCAATCCTGCAATCAAAGCGCGCACGTTACGGCTGCTGTGTGAACAGCTTGGTCAGCACCCGTCATTTACCGCTGCGTACAAGGCAGTGAGTCGCCAAGAGGGCATCAGTGCAGAGACCTTGCGCCGATGGGCCGCGGAGGCCAGCATCAATGCTGAGGTTCAGCCGAGAGCAGCCTTGGCTGAACATGAGGAGATTAAGAATCTCAAAGCAGACAACGCCCGGTTGCGCAGGAATGTTTCTGCCCTCATAGCAACAACAGCTCTGTTCGCAGCGGAGCTTTACCCTCGCCACCGCTGATCACCTGCTTCATCGAGACCGCCCGCTGTAAGGCTCACGCCGTCAAGTCGATCTGCGAAAGTCTTACATGTGGTCAGCCATGCAAGGAGCCTCAGCGACAAATGTGCGACGACGGCTCACCTGGGACCCGGCGTACGCTGGAAACATGGGTGACAATCGAGAGTTCCACAAACCCGTCAAGCGTCCCGCAGAGGTCTTTGACCAGCGAGAGGGCGGGATGGATCCTGCCGTCCTGACCGAGGCTGCTCATGTGACGGCAGCGGCGGTGCTCCACAGGGGACGATCCGTGGAGGACCCTGAAATCCGCCAACGCCTGGTGGAATTCACGGACACCGAAGGCTTGGATGGATTGGCAGCCCTGTGGTCGGACGCTCCCCCGGTCAGCCTGCCCGGTGCCCTGTGGAGGCTCTACGCCTTGCGCTCATCCATTCAGGCGGACCCCGTTCGACTCAGCCGCTGGTTCACTGCCGGACGTCCGACGGCGCAGGTGGCAGACGTGGTGGCCGGCGTCGCCGATCCGCCAGGCCCGGAAGAAATCCGCACCATGGCCAACACCGTGCTCAACGGGGCTTGGACCGGTGAGTTCGATGTTGCCCTGGAACGCTTTGCTGCCTTCTGCCGAGTGACCGCCCTGGGACGCATTCGCCTGGAGGATCACGAGGGCCTTGACGCTGTTCGCGGAGCCCGCAAGCTCGAACGCACCGCGGATGACCTGGAGGCTGCAGCCAGGGCGTGGCGAGCCGGAGCATTGGACTGAGCGGAGTCGGTTGGACTGAGCGAGACGGGAGCGGCGTCGTCGTCGTTGGCGGTGAGCAGCACCACACCGAACCCGCGTTCACTCAGCGTGATCATGGGAGGGAGGCGTTTGACCGAGGAGGGGTGAGAGCTCGTAGGATGTATTCAGGTGTCGGGCCGCAGGTAGCCCCGGGCTCCATCATTTAGCCGCCTCGAGCGGCCTTACGCCGAGAGGCGCTCCCGGTCCGGCACCCCAATTCTTCGGCTCATCGACCAAACCTTCCGTGACCTGGCATGATGACCCTCTTCTCAGGAACCGGTCAGCCAGTTCACTTTCACCCGGTAAGGTGCCCTTGCCAGCGAAATCAACGCGGTTTCCCTGGCCGTTCAGTGCCACTGCGCACGCCTGACCGCGCCCGAGAAGTGAAGGTGAAAGACCCCATGCCGCTGCGGATCTTCCCGGAGGATGATCGCATCCTTGATCTTCTTGCGGAGATGGCCGGGCAAGTCAACGAATCCGCACGGTGCTGCTCAGAGCTGCTTGGCAGCGACGACGACCACGTGGCGCAGTCCCTTGAAGAAGCTCGCAGCCTGGATGCGCGCACGGCCGACCTCTATTTCTCCGCGATGACCACGTCACGGTCCTCCTACGTGCTGCCGCTCCCCCGCTCGGACGTCTACATCCTCAGCGGGTGGCTGGCCCGAGCCTGCGAATCACTCCTGTTGGCCGCGGAGGCCATGGCTGAACCGGCCATGCGCAGGCAGTCCAAACACACCACCGAACAGCTCAACACCATTGGAAGAATGGCCAACTTGAGCGTGCGGGCAATGCACAATCTCTCCGATCTGGAGGGCTTGGACGAGTACTGGTTCGACATGTACCGCCTGCGGAAACAGGCTGACCGCACCTTTGAACTGCACCGCCTGGACCTGCTGGACAAGTACAAACCTGCTGTGGCACTCAAACGCACCATTCTGGTGGAACACTTACACAACTGCACGCGAGCGCTGAGCCAGCTGGCCACTGAAGTTGGCCGCATTGTGGTGGCGGAGACCTGATCCGTGACCCTGGTCCTGGTTGTCCTGGCTTTGATCCTCACCGTGGGTTATGCCCTGGTGAACTCCTTTCATGACGTGCCCAACGCAACAGCCATCCCGGTCCGTCACCGTGCGCTGACGCCGCGAGCAGCCTTACTGTTTGCTGCCGGGCTGAACATACTGGGGGTGGTGGCCGCCGCGATCATGCTGCCCATGGCGCAGCTCGATCTTTTTGTGCTGGACCTGATCGACCCTGCTCCGGCACTGGGCGTCATCATCTGCGCTTTGCTGACCACCATCGGATGGGACCTGCTGACTTGGTGGTGGGGCCTGCCTTCCTCCTCAACCTCAGCCTTCATGGGAGCCGTGTTGGGAGCCTCCGTGGCCCTGGGGTGGGTGGGTCTCACAGCGCAACTGCCCCTGGAAATGGGCACCTTCTGGCACCTGGTGGTGCCGGTGATAGTGGGTCCAGTGCTGGCCTTTGGAATTGCCTGGCTCTTGGTGATTCCCGCCGTCCGCGGGCTGCGTCACGTGGAGGCCAATCAGGTACGACTACTGGCTCGTGTGGCCATGGTGGTCGGCTCCACGGGAACCAATGTGGGTCACGGCCTGTTCCACGGACAGCGGGTGCTGCTGCTGCTCATCACCATCCCGGCCATTGGAGGCTTCACCGTAGGCTCCGCGGATCAGGTGCTGGTGTGGGCCGTGGTGGTGACCGCCCTGGCCTTTGGCATGGGCAGCCTCTTTGGGGCATGGCGCATTGCCCACACCATTTCCTCCAAGATGGTCAGCACGGATGCCTTACGTGGCGGGATTGCTCAGGGTGTCTCCGGATTGTTGCTCTTCACCGGCGGGATCACCAGCGGAGTCAGCCTTTCGACGTCGCAGACCACCGCCGCTGCGGTCATGGGAGCCGGTACCAATCAGAAATACCGTTCCACCAATCACCGCGTGGTCGGCAAGGTCCTCATGTGCTGGATTTTGACCGCGCCGGTGGGTGCTGTGCTGGCAGGAACTCTGGCACTGGCCATTTCCCCACTCCTGAGCTCCTGATCCAGCGGCCCCCGCACTCACCCCGCGCTCACCCCTGGAACTTTCGACGTGGCGAATGCGTTTTTGAGGCCCCTCAAACGCATTTGCCACGTCCAAAGAGTGCGGCACGTGGCCGAGCCTCCCACCTGCCCCGGGCATTGTGGCTCCACAGGCTGTTTCAGCGCTCCCCAGGGGAATTCTTCCTGTGGACAACGCCGACCAGGCCCTTCCTGAAACCTAGCCTCGGAACATGACTCGTGCCCGATACCGCGCCCGTTTTCCTCCGCCGCAAGTGCGCACCCCCTCCGAATGGGGCCGAAGCACCAGGCAGTTGGAACACGACCCGCACATGTTTCACCTGATTCACTCACTCTGGGCGCGGTTTCCCGAACCTCTGGGAGCGGACGTGCGGAAGGAACTGCTGTCTTCTCCTGAGATCGCAGCCCTGGTTCAACCTCATTTTGGGTCCGAAACAGCGGTCGCAGGGGTCAGCGCGGCAAAGCTGTGGGGCATTCCGCTGATGAATGGGATGGCGTGGTCACACGCGGCCTTGGAGGAGACCGTCCTGCTGCCGTACATCCATGACCGCCCACAGCTGTCTTTTGACTCTGGCCGCCGGTACCAGGGACGGACTGACCTGCTCATGCGTCGTGGCCTGGGACTACCCAAGGACACCGCACTGTGGGGCTGCCGGATCACCGGCGCGCTGGAAACTCTTTTGGCCGTTCAGCCCCTGCTACCGGGATGGAAGGCCGTGGCTGCCGTGGACCACATTCTTGCAACCGGTCTGGCCTACCCGGATCCTCGCTGGCCGATCACACCCGCCGACTTGCAGCACCTCTTGGATGCGCTACCGCCATACACGCGTGGTGCTTCTTTGCTGCAACGCGCACTCGACCGCAGTGCGGCCAATGTGTGGTCCCCCATGGAGACCCTGTTGCGTCTGCTCTTCATTGCGGCCGGTCTTCCACCGCCCACGCCGAACCTACTGGTTGTCTTTCCAGATGGCTCCAAGGCATATCTGGACCTGGGATGGGAAGAACAAAAAGTGGGGGTGGAGTACAACGGGGCCATTCACTACCAGGACCGTCAGACTTACGGAGATGAGCTCCACCGTCTCACGCGGTTCAAGCGCATGGGATGGGACATCCACCTGGCAGTGTCAGCAGACATCCGCCAGCGGCGTCGTCGTGAAGGTTTGGTGACAGACGTCACCCGCGCACTCTTGGCACGCTGACCAACTTGAGCACGGCAAATGCGTTTTGGAGGCCCGGAAAACGCATTTGGCGCGCCCAAAGGTGCCGGCCCCACAAACTAGGACGTACCCGGGTGGATTACCTCCGCCCGGGCACGTTCAGCAGAACGCCAAGGATCAGCCGAAGCGGCCGGAGACGTAGTCCTCTGTGGCCTTCTGCTTGGGGTTCTGGAAGATCGTGGCGGTGTCGTCGTACTCCACCAACTTGCCGGGCTTGCCGGTTCCCTCAATGTTGAAGAACGCGGTCTTGTCCGCCACCCGCTGTGCCTGCTGCATGTTGTGGGTCACGATCACCACGGTGAACTGCTCTTTGAGTTCGTGGATCAAGTCCTCAATGGCAATGGTGGAGATGGGGTCCAGCGCGGAACAGGGCTCATCCATCAGCACCACATCAGGCTTGACGGCCATGGTGCGGGCAATGCACAGGCGCTGCTGCTGACCACCGGAAAGACCGGAACCGGGCTTGTCCAGACGGTCCTTGACCTCATTCCACAGGTTGGCGCCCTTCAGGGAGGACTCCACCAGCTCTTCCGCAGCCGAACGGGAGATCTTCTTGTTGTTCAGCTTCACACCGGCCAACACGTTGTCCCGGATGGACATGGTGGGGAACGGGTTGGGGCGCTGGAAGACCATGCCCACCATGGAACGCACGGTCACGGGGTCAACACCCTTGCCGTACAGATCCTCACCATCCAGCATGACTTTGCCCTTGGCGTAGGCGCCCGGAATGACCTCGTGCATCCGGTTCAAGGTCCGCAGGAAGGTGGACTTGCCGCAGCCTGAAGGGCCAATGAATGCTGTCACCGAGCGGGACTCGATGTTGATGTTGACGTCCTCAACGGCCAGGAAGTCGCCGTAGTACACGTTCAGGCCCTCTACGTCGATTCTTTTCGACATGGATCCTCAGCTTCTCTCTAGTCTTCTTGGGCCGGGTCAGCGGCCGGTCTTGGGTGCAAACGCCTTGGCGATCAAACGTGCCAGCAGGTTCAGCAGCATCACGAACACAATCAGGATCAGTGCTGCACCCCACGCGCGGTCGGTTGAGGGGTCCGGAGCGGTGGGCGCCACGGGCCGCATGAGCTGTTGGTAGATGAAAGTTGGCAGGGTGGCCATCCAGTCATTGAAGACATTGAGGTTCACCCGCTCAAAGTATCCAACAGTCACCAGCAGCGGTGCAGTTTCGCCGATCACACGGGCGATCGCCAGGGTCACACCGGAGGCGATGCCGGAGATGGACGTGGGGATCACCACCTTGAGAATGGTGCGCCACTTCCGCACCCCCAGGGCGTAGGAGGCTTCCCGCAGCTCATTGGGAACGATCTTGAGCATTTCCTCGGTGGCCTTGACCACCGTGGGAATCATCAGCACCGTCAGCGCCACGGCACCGATGATGCCCATACGGGTGTTGGGACCAAGAATCAGTCCGAACAGCGCGGAGGCAAACAGACCCGCCACGATTGAGGGCACACCGGTCATCACGTCCACCAGGAAGGTGATCACTTTGCCCAGCCAGCCGTCATTGGAGTATTCCACCAGGTAGATGGCGGTCAGCAGGCCGATCGGCACGGAAAACAGGGTGGCCCAGAACGTGATGGCCACGGTGCCCAGGATGGCCTGCAAGGCGCCTCCGGGGGGTCGGTCACCGGCAGTTGCGGCGGCCTGGTCCACGGTTCCCGTGATGCCACCCATGGTGGTGGTCAGGAAGTCAATGGAGATGGTGGGTACACCGCGCGCCAGCACAGTCCAGATCACGGAGACCAGCGGAATGATGGCCAGAATGAAGGCGGCGTAGACCACGTAGGTCAGAGCCGCATCACTGCCCTTTCGGCTTCCTTCAATGCTGGTCACCGCGATGGGCGCGGCCACCAGGAACACCACGGCAGAGAAAATGGCCCAGGTGGCAATGCCAAACCCGATCAGCGCAGACAGCGCCGCACCGACGACGACGGCGGCCACCATCACCACGGGCACCAACCATTTGGGCCGCTGCCCGGAGGTCAGGGAGTTTTTCTTCACGGGAGTGGAGGACTTGGATTGAGTGGAGATCGACATCAGTTGGCCCCCGAGAATTCCTTGTAGCGAGCAATGATGCCGCGCGCAATGAAGTTCACGATCAAGGTGATGATGAACAGCATCAGACCGGCTGCAATCAGCTCCGCAAGGCGGTTGCCGAAGGCCTCCGGGTAGTTCAGCGCAATCTCTGCGGCAATGGTGTTGTTACCGGTACGAATCAGCGACCACTGCAGTCCGCCAGTGGAGAGCACCAGCGCCACGGCCATGGTTTCACCCAGGGCACGCCCCAGAGCCAGCATGACGGAGGAAATGATGCCGGTACGTGCAAACGGAAGCACGGCCTGGCGGATCATCTCAAACCGGGTGGCGCCCAGGGCCAAGGAGGCTTCCTCGTGCAGCTGGGGGGTCTGGATGAAGATTTCGCGGCACAGGGAAGTGATGATCGGCAAGATCATGATGGAGAGCACAATGCCCGCCGTCATCATGGTTCGCCCGGTGGCAGAGGCTGGGCCTGCGAACAACGGAATGAAGCCGAAGTTCTCCGAAAGCCAGTTGTAAAAAGGAGCCAGTGCCGGCGAAAGCACAGTCATGCCCCAGGCGCCGTAAACCACGGAGGGGATGGCGGCCAGTAGGTCAATCACATAACCGACTGGCTTGGCCACCCTGGCCGGGGCGTAGTGCGAGATGTAAAGGGCCACCAGGATGCCAACCGGTGTGGCAATCAGCAGCGCGATGATCGCAGCCATCAGCGTGCCCAGGATCAACGGGTAGACGTAGTTCAGGAACCCGTTACCGCCGGATACCGAGGATGCCGGGATGTCCAGCACAGGTGATGCCTGCCAGGTCAGGAAGATGGCGACGGCGGCCAGCATCACAAAAATCACGATGCCTGCCGTCAGGCTCAGGCCGGAGAAAACCTTGTCACCGGCCCGACCACCGGCGGATGCCGCATCGGCCAGAGAGTTGCGGGGCTTCTCAGCCTCAGACTCCCGTGCTGTGCGCTTCTCCGAGTCGGAGAGGTTGGTTGACATGTGTCATGCCCCTTTGAATCGAGGGTCAAGTCTTGTTCTGTTGTGACCAGCTCGGATGTTGTGCAAAGAATCCCCAGGTTCTTTGTGCATCCCGGTCACAGCACACGGTCCGCCCGGTTCCCGATCACGGAGAACTCGGGGCCGGGCGGACCGTGTGATGGACAGCTCGCTTGTTGGGCGAACCATCCCAGCAGAATCACTCAGCGACTGAGATTCCGTTGATGGACTCTTCAGCCTGGGTACGCAGGGACTCGGAGAGCGGTGCGGAGCCTGCAGCATCGGCTGCAGCGTTCTGGCCGTCTTCGGAAACCACGTAGAGGCCAAATGCCTTGGCGTTGTCAGCGGTGTCCTGGTCCTGATACTGGTTGCAGTAGATGTGGTAGCTGACCAGAACGATCGGGTAGGCGCCAGACTCTTGGGTGTCGCGCTGGAGTTCCATGGCCATTTCGGCGCTGGAACGGCCTTCGATCACGGTGGAGGCCTCAACGGCCGTGGCAGCAGCCTCAGCGGAGAGGTCGACGTATTCGCCGCCAACACCCACGGAAACGGTGCCAAGGTCGCCGCCCTCTTCAACAGCAGAGGCATCTGCATAAGTGATGGCGCCTTCGGTGCCGCTCACGGTGGAGACCACACCGGAGGTACCCTGTGCATTTTCCTGGCCGGAGACGGGCCAGGACTCGGAAGCCTCATCGGTCCACACATCCGGGGCAACTGCATGCAGGTACTCGGTGAAGTTCTCGGTGGTGCCGGATTCATCGGAACGGTGCACCACGGTGATGTTGGTGCTGGGCAGCTCGGTGCCTTCGTTCTGCTGGGCGATCTCGGGATCGTTCCAGGTGGTGATCTCACCGTTGAACACCTTGGCGATGGTCTCGGCATCCATGTTGACGTGGTCAACGCCCGGCAGGTTGAAAGCCAGCGCAATCGGGGAGATGTAGGCGGGAATGTGGAACGCGCCATCGGGTCCGCAGATGCTCTTGGAGGACTCGTACTCGTCGTCGCTCATGATGGCGTCGGAGCCGGCAAAGTCGGCACCGCCAGCCAAGAAGGCTTCACGGCCGGCGCCGGAGCCATCCGGGGAGTAGCGGACCTCAACATCTGCGTTCTCTTGTGCGCCATTGGTCCAGGCAGTCATGGCTGCTTCCTGGGAGGAGGCACCGGCGCCGGTCAAGGTGCTGCCGCCGCCACAAGCGGTCAAGGTCAGTGCGCCCAGAGCGAGTACTGCGGTGGTGCGGCCAATGAGGGAAACCTTCACAATTGCCCCTTCAACTTCAGGTCAGGGCCCCTTGATGTGTCCGGGGCTCGATGATGATCCGCGCCGTTGAGGTTCGGCGCTCAGTGATGCTGGACAAACCGTTGGGTTCATTCCCGGCACTCACGGTCAATGACTGTAGGGGCGCCACGTGGACGGCAATTCCGCAGTAAATGAACGGAAGGTGAACAGTGCCCGGAACGGGGAGATCCCCATCACACGGTAGGCGCACCACGGCAGCATCCCGGACCTGTCACCGCCGCCTACAGACCCGCGATGGTGTCACGCGAAAAACCAGTGGGTACAGCGCGCCTAAGATGGCCACATGAGTGAAGCCACCTCTCCCCAAGCAACCAGTGGCTTCGTCGACCTGGCCAAGGAACGCGCACAGGACGGCCTGGTGCGGGTGCGAACTGGGATTCTGCAAGCCTTGCAGTTGACCATTGCCGCGGTGGGGGCGTTCGTGTTTGCCGAACGTGTCCTGGGCCACCACGGTCCGATTTTTGCGGCCACCGCAGCAACGGTGTCCTTGGGGTTCTCCAAAGGTGGCATCCGTTACCGCCGGGTGCTGGAAGTGGCCATCGGCTGCACGCTGGGCATTGTTTTTGCTGAGCTCGTCACCCACTGGATTGGCCGCGGGATCTGGCAAGCCGCCGTCGTCATGCTGCTCTCCGTCCTGCTGGCCCAATTCCTGGACAGTGGTGTTTTGTTCACCACGCAAATGGCGCTGCAGTCGCTGCTGGTGGTGATGCTGCCGCCACCTGTGGACGGGATGCTGACCCGGTCGATCGACGCCATGATCGGTGGAGCCTTTGCGCTGCTCCTGGTGTATTTGATCCCAACAGACCCGCGCCGTCAGCCCAGGGAACAGTTGCGCAAACTCACCAATGAACTCTCCGAGGTACTGCGGGAAGCTGCGGATGCCGTGCGTCGTGATGACTCCCAGGCCGCGTGGCACTGCCTGGTGCGGGCACGCAAGACTCAACCCATTGTGGACGCGGTGACCACCTCCCTAAAGTCCTCGCAAGAGATCGCCATGGCGGCCCCGCTGCACCGGCGCCACCGCTCCGAGGTGGATGAAATCGCTCGCGCCATCCGCTACCTGGATCTGGTCACCCGCAACACCCGGGTACTGGCACGGCGCGTGGCCAGCATCATCAACCACATCACCCTGGCGCCGGCCGCCGTGGACTCGATCGCGGAAAGCCTGGAAGCCATGGCGGATGTGGTGACCACCGTGGGCAACGGTCTGGCCGTGGCGCAGCCAGGAGCCCGCGAATCCTACCTACGCCAAGCCCGCAATCAGTTGGAAGTGGTGGCCGGTCAGATGCACCCGGACACCATGGGCGTGGAAACCATTGAGGGCCAGGGGTTGGTCCTCCTGCTACGTCCCATGGTGGTTGACCTCTTGGAAGCCACGGGCCTGGATCACGAGGACGCACTGGCTCTTCTGCCCCGCCTGGACGACTGGGATCGTCTCTGAACCACACCCCTACAACGACGGCGCCGCTCGGCACCCAGCCACGGGCCGCTGCGGCTGCCAGGCCGTTGTGTTGTCTGAGCCGTTCAGTAGGTTGAGGCCATGAGTAAACGCACCACCGCAGCTGACCGAGCAAAGATGGGCTACCGCTGCACGGAATGTGGGTGGGCCACCGCCAAATGGGTTGGCCGCTGCGGTGAGTGTCAGTCCTGGGGAACCGTGGAGGAAGTTGGTGCTGCCAAAGTGCGCACCACACCGGCACGGGTGGTGGAGACCCCCGCGCAACCCATTGCAGATGTTGATGCCTCCCAGGCGGCCTTTGTGCCCACCGGCGTATCAGAGCTGGATCGAGTACTGGGCGGCGGGCTGGTACCGGGGGCTGTCATCCTGCTGGCTGGTGAACCCGGTGTTGGTAAATCCACGCTCCTGGTGGATGCTGCCGCGCGTGTGGCACGTGGAGTTCAACCAAGGCCTGCGCGCAAGGTGCTGTACGTGACCGGGGAGGAATCCGCCGCGCAGGTCAAGCTGCGCGCTGACCGTGTGGGAGCTTTGGCCGACTCCCTGTATCTGACCGCGGAGACCGATCTGGCCACGGCCCTGGGCCAGGTGGAAGCCCTGGCGCCGGAGGTCTTGGTGGTGGACTCCGTGCAGACGCTCAGCAGCGCAGAGGTGGATGGCGCAGCCGGCGGGGTCACCCAGGTGCGGGAAGTAGCCGGATCACTGATTGCAGCAGCCAAGTCTCGCGGCATGACGGTGCTCTTGGTGGGGCATGTCACCAAGGAAGGCGCCATTGCCGGTCCCCGTTTGCTGGAACACCTGGTGGATGTGGTCTGCCAATTTGAAGGCGACAAGCACTCCAGTATTCGACTACTCCGTGCCGTCAAGAATCGGTACGGCCCCACGGATGAGGTGGGGTGTTTTGAACTCCAGGAATCGGGTATCCGCTCCGTGGATGACCCGTCCGGACTATTCGTTTCCCGGACTGCTCAATCAGTGTCAGGGACATGTTTGACCGTGACCATGGAGGGCCGCCGCCCCCTGCTGGCTGAGGTCCAGGCGTTGTTGGATCAGTCCCAAACGGCCCAACCCCGCAGAGCCACTGCAGGTCTGGACTCTTCACGGGTGGCCATGCTCCTGGCGGTTCTGCAGCGCCGAGCAGGCTTGAGCCTGGGCAACATGGACGCCTACGTCTCCACGGTGGGCGGTGTTCGCTTGGGAGAACCGGCAGCCGATTTGGCCGTTGCATTGGCCCTGGCCTCAGCCGCGCAGGACAAACCCTTACCCCAGAGGCTGGTGTGTTTTGGTGAGGTCGGACTGGCCGGGGAAGTCCGCCCAGTGCCAGGCATTGGGCGCCGCATTCATGAAGTCTCCCGTTTGGGCTTCACTCACGCCGTGGTTCCGGCCAGCCCGCAGGGACCGGGCACCATTCCTGATGGGTTCCGGGTCAAGGAGGTCACCACCATCGCGGAGGCACTGGCCCTGTTCTTCCCGGCCTGACAGGTACTTCAGGCCCCCCGTTTGCCAACCCGCACGGGGAACAGCAGAGGGACATCTTGGCGTGGCGCTGGGCCTACTCCAGGGTGAACTCGGCCCCTTCGCTTCGGGTCTCGCCCAAAGCGACCGTCAACCGATAGCTGCCCGGATTGACCTCGGCACCCTCAGTGGCACAATCCGTCACGGAACGCCGCTTGTCCCACTCGAACCTGGCAGTTTCGGTCTGGCCAGGCTTCAATTCAATGGGCCGATCCTGACCTTCGATCTGACAGGCCGCGGAGTCGAACACCTTGTCAGGACCGCTGGTTACCGAAAAGTTCATCCGCGCGGTGCCGGCATTGACCATGCACGGATCATCCCCCGTGTTCTCCAGGGACATGATCAGGATGGGTTTGGCATCTGAATCGTAGGTTTCGTGATCCGTGGAGGCACTGACCTTCAACTTGTCGCCACATGCCCGCGCGGCAGGGCCCGTTGCGCCGTCGCTGGCCTGTGATTCCGGGCGGGCGGTGAAACCCGCAAACGGATCAGTATTGGTGGGTTGCGCAGTGACCACCAGCTCAGGCTCGGCCTGATCGCCCCCACCCAGCAGGCTCATCAGCCCAAAACCCAGGGCCCCCACCAGCAGCACCGCAATGATGAGGGCAATCATCCGACGACGCCGATAAACTTCCGGGCCATGCACCCGACCACCGGTAGCAGCGCCTGGCTCGGACCACGCGCCGCCACGGTGCGGCGTTTCCGAGGCGGCATGGTCGTAGAAGTCGTCGCCTGAGTCGTAGTAGTCACCGTGGTGGTCGCGGTCAGCGTAATCATCACGGCTTACGGCCCCTGCATCCTCCGGGACGTCGCGCTGAGACTGACCTGCCGGCGTCGTAAATGAGTCTTGCCCCTGCCTCCCCTGAGATGCGGTGTTACTGCCCGCGCTGCGACGTCGTACAGGGGTGGAGTCGCCCAAATCGGGGAGGTCAAAGTCCCAGGAGTTGCTGTCCCCGTACGCATCCTGTCCGTGGCCGCCCTGTGAGCGCCCGCCTGAGTCGTCCCGTGCCATGGCCTCCAGGCTACAGTGGTGCCGATGACCACCGTGCACAACCCCGCCGCCGTTGACCCCGCGGTGCTGAGTCGGTTGCATCACGGCATCACCCGGTGGTTTGAGAGTGCTCAGCGGGATTTGCCGTGGCGTTCCCTGGACTGTTCGGCCTGGGGCGTTCTGGTCTCGGAGATCATGCTCCAACAAACCCCGGTGGTGCGGGTGTTGCCACGTTGGCTCGATTGGCTGCGCCGCTGGCCCACGCCAGCTGACCTTGCCCAAGCGCCCACCGCGGATGTCTTGCGTGCCTGGGACCGCCTGGGTTATCCACGCCGGGCACTGCGACTCCAGGCCGCGGCACAAGCAATCGTCGACCGGCATGCAGGGCATGTCCCACACGATCACGCCGCGCTGTTGGCTCTCCCCGGTATCGGCACCTACACGGCAGCGGCGGTGGCCGTCTTTGCTTTTGCCGACCGCCAGACCGTGGTCGACACCAACATCCGCCGAGTCCAGGCTCGCTTGATCACCGGGGTTGCCTTGCCGGGAAAGTCTCTGAGTGCGGCTGAAACCCGGCTGGCCAACCAGCTGATGCCCCAGGACAAGGAACTGTCCGTGCGCTGGAATCAAGCCGTCATGGAACTTGGCGCCTTGATCTGCACCGCCCGCTCCCCCAAGTGTTCCGAATGTCCCGTGGCTGCCGACTGCGCCTGGCTGGCGGCGGGGTCGCCTCCCCCTGCGGTGGCGCCCAAGGGCCAGTCCTGGCACGGCACGGACCGCCAGGTGCGCGGTGCCGTGATGGCGGTTCTGCGGACTGCAGATGTTGCCATTCCGGAACCGTGGCTCACGGTCGCCCAGGAAATCAGCATGGACGGCTGGGAATCCACGGTCCCGGTCAAACCGTTGGAGAAACTCCTGGCTCTGCACGCCCCAGCCGATCAACGACGTCGCGCCGTGGACAGTCTGGTGGCTGACGGCCTGGCTCTGCGCACGGCATCCGGCATCCGCCTCCCCTAACTGCCGAGCGTGTGAGTTTGGTCGTTTCAGACCCCTGAAAACAGCAAAAATCACACTTTCGGCAGTTAGAAAGTGAGGATCATGCGGGTGTTGCCCAAGGTGTTCGGTTTGACCCGAGCCAGGTCCAGGTACTCGGCAACACCTTCATCCTGTGAACGCAGGAGCTCGGCGAAAACATCTGGGTCAATCTGGTCCTGATTCGGCATGACCTCAAACCCATGACCACGGAAGAAGGAGACCTCAAAAGTCAGGCAGAACACCCTGTCCACACGCAGGGCACGGGCCCGCTCCAGCAACTGCCGGACCAGCATCCCGCCGATCCCCCGTCCACGCACCGTGGAATCCGTGGCCAGAGTGCGTATCTCCGCCAGATCCCCCCACATCACGTGGAGAGCGCCGCAGCCCACAAGGCGGGTGGTGCCGTCGTCGTCGGTCATTTCAGCCACCAGGAACTCCTGGATGCTCTCGTAATAAGCCACCGTCTCCTTGATCACCAAAACACCTGATGCGGCCAACGGCGTCACCAAGTCTTTGATGCCCGGCACGTCCCGTGTGGTGGCCTGGCGCAGGCGGATGTGGGAGGTCATTGCGTCAGTTTAGACATGGGAGAAGGGCCGCACCCTGTGGATGCGGCCCTTCTCACGTGGAAGCGGCATATCTGGTTCAGCAGATGCACCGCAGGCTCACCGGCTACACGTCACCGGCAATCACCACTGCGTTCAGGCTGTTGCCTGCCCGGTCCCAGGTCCGTCATGACCGGCACCCGGACCCGTGGAGGCGGAATCGTGCTCCCCGCTGTGGGGAACATCCGTACCCGATGGCTCTTCACCGGGGACCAGATCCGAATCCTGATCGGCGTCCTGCGCGGAGTCGGCAAAATCCGTGTCCGGAAGCTCCGCCATGGGAGTGCCCACAAAGGTGAATTTCTGGTCCTCACCTTCACCCTCAACGTCCACCAACACCTGCTCGCCGGAAGAAATCTCCCCGAAGAGAATCTTCTCCGACAAGTGATCTTCAATGTCACGCTGAATGGTGCGGCGCAGCGGGCGAGCCCCCATTGCAGGGTCATAGCCGCGGGAAGCCAAAGCCTTCTTGGCGGCATCCGTCACCACAATGGACATGTCCTGCTCACGCAGACGCTCCTGCAGGCGGGCCACGAACAGATCAACGATCT
This sequence comes from Kocuria sp., assembly GCF_030538595.1. GTDB lineage: Bacteria > Actinomycetota > Actinomycetes > Actinomycetales > Micrococcaceae > Kocuria. The sequence continues at coordinate 132,641 of NZ_JAUNTS010000003.1, read as the reverse complement.
GCACGATCTCCGCCTCGGTGAGCTGCGGGAACACAATGATCTCATCCACGCGGTTCAGGAACTCGGGGCGGAAGTGCTCCTTGAGTTCATCCTGCACCTTGGCCTGCATGCGCTCGTAATTGGTACCTGCATCCAGACCGGCCTGGAAGCCGACCGGCACGGAACGTGAGATGTCCTTGGTACCCAGGTTGGTGGTCATGATGATCACGGTGTTCTTGAAGTCCACCACCCGGCCCTGAGAGTCAGTCAATCGACCATCTTCAAGGATCTGCAACAGGGAGTTGAAAAGGTCCTGGTGGGCCTTCTCCACCTCGTCAAAGAGCACCACGGAGAACGGCTTGCGGCGGACCTTTTCGGTGAGCTGTCCACCTTCCTCAAAGCCCACGTACCCGGGAGGGGCACCGAACAGGCGGGAAACCGTGTGCTTCTCCTGGTATTCGGACATGTCCAAGGTGATCAGGGCGTCTTCATCACCGAACAAGAACTCGGCCAGGGCCTTAGCAAGCTCGGTCTTACCAACGCCGGTGGGACCGGCAAAGATGAACGAACCACCCGGACGCTTGGGGTCCTTCAACCCCGCACGGGTACGGCGGATGGAGCGGGACAGTGCCTTGATGGCGTCGTTCTGACCCACCACACGCTTGTGCAGCTCATCCTCCATGCGCAGCAGACGCCCGGACTCTTCATCAGAGAGCTTGTAAACCGGCACACCCGTGGCAGCGGAGAGCACATCAGCGATCACGTCTGGGGTGACCTCAGCAACCTGGTCACCGCCCTCACGCCATGCCTTGTCCTTCTCGTCACGTTCTGCCAGCAGTTTCTGCTCGCGGTCACGCAGGGACGCTGCCTTCTCGTAATCCTGGCCTTCGATCGCCGCTTCCTTGGCCTTCTTGACCCCGGCGATCTGGTCATCCAGTTCCTTGATCTCCGGCGGTGCGGTCATGCGCTTGATGCGCAGGCGCGCGCCGGCCTCGTCAATCAAGTCAATGGCCTTGTCCGGCAGGAACCGGTCCGAGATGTAGCGGGCAGCCTGATGCACGGCAGCTTCCAACGCATCATCCGAGATCGAAACGCGGTGGTGGGCCTCGTACTTGTCCCGCAGCCCCTTCAGAATTTCAACGGCATGGGCCTCTGAGGGCTCATCCACCTGAATGGGCTGGAAGCGCCGCTCCAGGGCGGCATCCTTCTCAATGTGCTTGCGGTACTCATCCAAGGTGGTGGCACCGATGGTCTGCAGTTCACCCCGAGCCAGCATGGGCTTGAGAATGGATGCGGCGTCAATGGCGCCCTCTGCAGCACCGGCACCCACCAGCGTGTGAATCTCATCAATGAACAAGATGATGTCACCGCGGGTACGGATTTCTTTGAGCACCTTTTTCAGACGCTCTTCAAAGTCACCGCGGTACCGCGAACCAGCCACCAGGGAGCCCAGATCCAAGGTGTAGAGGTGCTTGTCCTTCAAGGTTTCGGGCACATCTCCGCGCACGATTGCCTGAGCCAAGCCCTCCACCACGGCGGTCTTGCCCACACCGGGCTCACCGATCAGAACGGGGTTGTTCTTGGTACGGCGGGACAGTACCTGCATGACCCGCTCCATCTCCCGGGCGCGGCCAATCACGGGGTCCAGCTGACCCTCGCGGGCCGCTGCTGTCAGATTCCGCCCGAACTGGTCCAGCACGGCCGAACCCGCCGGGGTGCCCTCACCGGACGAGCGGCCACCGGTACCGGCGGTTTCTTTCTCCTCCCCGGAGCCCCCACCCTGGTACCCGGAAATGAGGTCGAGGACAGTGGAGCGCACCTTCTGGGGGTCCGTACCCAGTTTGGTGAGCACCTGAGCTGCAACACCTTCACCGGCGCGAATGATGCCCAGCAGGATGTGCTCGGTGCCAATGTAGTTGTGCCCCAGCTGTAGCGCCTCCCGCAAGGAAAGTTCCAGAACCTTCTTGGCTCGCGGGGTGAATGGAATGTGACCGGATGGGGCCTGCTGGCCCGGTCCGATGATGTCTTGAACCTGCTCGCGGGCAGCATTGAGCGTGATACCCAGCGAGTCCAGGGCTTTGGCGGCTACACCTTCATTCTCGTGAATGAGCCCGAGCAGCAGGTGCTCGGTTCCGATGTAGTTGTGGTTGAGCATCCTGGCCTCTTCTTGGGCCAGCACCACGACCCGTCGGGCCCTGTCGGTGAAGCGTTCGAACATGGATACTCCTCAGTTGATCGTCACGACGATGCTACGCAGACAGCCCGTTGATTCCGGGGCTGTTCGCCACTGGCGAGAAGGATGCCGACGCAAGATCACGCGGTTTTTGAACTCTGCGCAGAGCTACTTCTCCCACCGCGAAAACCACATTGGATTGCCGCTGCGCCGAGTGCGCATTTTGTTGGCTCCTCAAGCCTGCGCCGTGAGGAGCCAACAAAATGCGCACTCGACAGATGGACCCATGCATGCAAAAGGACCGGGCGAACATCCAATGTTCGCCCGGTCCCTGAGCAATGGTTCAGCCGAAACCAGTTGGCCCCGGCCACCGATCACTTGTTGGCTGCGTAGTACGCGTCCTGGATCTCCTGGTGGATACGGCCGCGGTCCGAAACGTTGTAGCCGTTGGACTTGGCCCACTCACGAATCTTGGGAGTGTCCGGGTTGCCGCGAGTAGCAGCGGCGCGTGCTGCACCACCACGGCCCTTGGCTGCGGAAGCACGGCGGGCCTTGGAGACGAACGGACGGATTGCACCCCGCAGCTTGTCAGCATTTGCACTGGAGAGGTCGATCTCGTAGGAATTGCCATCTAGACCAAACCGGATGGTTTCGTCAGCGGGGCCGCCGTCAAGGTCGTCCTCAAGGATGATCTTTACTGTCTGTGCCATTGTGTGGATCTCTCCCGATTTCGATTGCGGTACAGGGCGGGAGTCATGGACAGACATTCCAAAGGAAAGCTCTGCCACCGATCTCCTCGATGATCCCAACCGTAAACCTAATGGTGCAGTTATGCAATTAGGTGGAGAAGAACTCCATCCTGATTATCAGAGAATTCTCATCTTTGCGGAGCAAGATCACCGGCCACGCAGCACACCTGCGTACCCGTTACCTACTACTGATCACACGGCAAACCTGAGATTATTTTTCATCTTTCCGCGAAACCTGGTCCCGCCCGGATTCAGCTCTTCCTACACCCTCGCCACTCTGACCTGCACGGGCTTTGACGTCCCGATACCACTGTTCAGCGTCCTGCCGTGCAGCCTTCTCAGCCTCCCGCTCACCGCGGTCAGCGCGCATGACGGAGCGCATCACGAACCAAAAAATCAGCCCCACTCCAATGGACGGCAAGAGAACTGCCAGATAATCCAACATGACTTCAGTCCTTTTCCGGCTTCATCAGGGGGAACAAGATGGTCTCCCGAATGCCCAGGTCCGTGAACAGCATGATGAGCCGATCAAGACCCAAGCCCAAACCACCCATGGGGGGTGCACCGTGCTCCAGCGCACGCAAGAAGTCCTCGTCCAGCTGCATGGCCTCATCATCTCCGGCTGCGGCCAAACGTGACTGCTCGGTGAGTCGTTCACGTTGAACAACGGGGTCGATCAATTCTGAAAAAGCCGTTCCCCGCTCCATACCGCCAATGATCAGATCCCATGCTTCGATCACGCCATCTTGGCTGCGGTGCTGACGAGCAAGCGGTTGGGCCGCCGGAGGGTAATCGTAAACAAAGGTGGGCTGAATCAATGCAGGCTCAACAATTTCCCCGAACAGCTCCATGACCAACTTTTGAGCGTCCCACTCAGGCTTCACGGCAATGTTGTGTTCAGCTGCAATGCCGTGCAGCTCCTGGGCCGACGTCTCAGGAGTGATCTCACGGCCCACCGCTTGGGACAGGCCGGGGTAAACCCCCATCCACGCCCATTCGCCACGCAGGTCAATGTCTCCCTTGGCTGTCTGCAGCGGGCCGTCAATGCCCAACGCGTCAGCACAGGCCACAATGATCTGTTGGATCAGAGCCGCCATGGTGAATTGATCGCCCCAGGCCTGGTAAGCCTCCAGCGTGGTGAATTCCGGGCTGTGCGTGGAGTCCACACCCTCATTGCGGAACACCCGGCCAATTTCAAAAACCTGCTCCACGCCGCCCACCACAGCCCGCTTGAGGAACAGCTCGGTGGCAATGCGCAAGGTCATGGGCTGATCAAAGGCATTGAGGTGAGTGTCGAACGGTCGCGCGGTGGCGCCGCCGTGGATCAGTTGCAGTACGGGAGTCTCAATTTCCAAGTACCCGGAGTCTTCCAAGGTACGGCGCACGGTCTTGATGATGGTGGCTCGGGTGCGGACCACATCACGTGCAGATTGGCGGACCAGCAGATCCAGGTAGCGCTGCCGGACCCGGGTTTCTTCATTGAGTTCGCTGCCCTGGTAAAGATTCGGCAGCGGGCGCAGGGCCTTTGCAGCCACTTCCCACTGCTCCACCATGATGGAGAGCTCACCGCGCCGTGAACAGATCACACGGCCCGTGGCAGACACAAAATCCCCGAGGTCAATCAGGTTTTTCCATTCACCCAGAGCTTGCTCACCCACCACCGCCAGGGAGAGCATCAACTGAAGTTGCGTGCCGTCTCCATCCTGAATGGCGGCAAAGCACAGCTTGCCGGTGTTGCGCACAAAAGCCACGCGGCCCGTCACGGAAACCACCTGATCGGTTTCATCCCCGGCTTCCAAGTGAGACCACGTCTCACGCACTTGGGCAATGGTGTGGGTACGCGGCACGGAAACCGGGTAAGCCTCCCGCCCGGAGTCCAAGAGCGCTTGCCGCTTGGCCAGACGGTATTCCATTTGCTCATCCACCATGGAAGTTTGCTTGTCCACGCCAGCGGCGCGCTCCTCACCTTTGGCGGCGCTGTGGCCCGCATTGGCGGAGTTGTTGGTGCTGGGGCGCTGGGTATTCTCAGGGGTGGTCACGATGACCCAGGATAACGGTCAGCCCCGCCTGATCCCTAGTCGAGTGGTGGCCACTCACAGCGGCCAGTTGTCGATCAGGCGCGTACTGCCCACCCGCGCTGCCACCAGTGCCAGCATCCCGGGTTCCGGTTCGGCCGACTCCAGGGTGTTCGGGTCCACCACCACCAGGTAATCCAGTTCAACCGACTGCTCTGAATCCCCAATGCGCTGAGCCTGGATCTGTTCGCGGGCTGCGCCCAGATTCAAAGAGCCTCCCGCCAATTGGGACAGGGTGCGGGAGAGCACCAGGGCGGCGGCACGTTCGTCGTCGTTCAAATAGGAATTACGGGAGGACAGCGCCAACCCATCCGGTGCGCGCACAATGGGCACGGGCCGAATTTCCACCGCCAGATTGAGATCCCGCACCATCCGCTCAACGATCAGTAGTTGTTGGGCGTCTTTCTGCCCAAAGTAGGAGCGCAGCCGGTGAGGACCCCCGGCCAGGGCAAACAGTTTGGCCACCACCGTGAGCACCCCGTCAAAGTGTCCCGGGCGGGAGCCCCCCTCCAACCGCGTCCCCAGATCCCCGGAACTGATACGAACCAGCGGCAACCCACCCGGGTACATCTGGTCCACACTCGGCGCGAACACCACATCCACCCCCAGCTCCCGGAGCCGCTGCAGGTCCCCGGGAAGATCGGCGGGGTATCGGGACAGATCTTCGGTGGGCCCGAACTGAAGGGGATTCACAAAAATTGAAACCGCGACGACGTCGTTCTCCCCCCGGGCCTGGCGCACCAGGTGGCCGTGGCCATCGTGCAGCGCTCCCATGGTGGGTACCAGCCCCACGGTGGCTTCCGGGCCGACAACCGCGGCTCGGGCGGCCAGGAACTGCCGGAATTCCTCCGGGTTGGTGACCACCACGGGTCCGCCCTGTGACCCTTGGGCGGTATCGGCTTCAGCCGTGGACCCGTCCTGCTCCCACCGGGGCAGGTGGGGGGATTCTGCACCCAGTGCGTCCAGCACCACCTGATGCGCTGTGGGGCTCAGGGCTCCCCGTTCCAAGGCTCTGTGAGCGGTTTCCCGCGCCAAGGCCACGTAGGTCCGCAGGATGTCTTGCTTGCCGCTGGCCAGAGCGGCTTCTGCAAGCGCCAGGCGATGTTCGCGTACGGTGCCGGCATCGCCGCGGACCACCGGCCCGGTCAGAGTGGACTCCCCGGAACGTAGGGCGTTGTCCACGCTGGCTCGGCTCAGCGCGCCCAGAAGACGTTGCGGTTCTTCCACGCCGATCTCAGTGAGTAGTTGAGTGGCCTGCCCCACCAGGGTTGTCAGGTAGTTGGCCCCGTGGGTCAACGCTGCGTGGTAGAGAGTGCGGTCTGCTTCCGGAATCACCACGGGTTCGCCGCCCATTTCCACCACCAGCGCTTGGGCAATGGGCAGCACGGCGGCCGGTGCAGTCACGCCGAAAGGGCAGTCAGCCAGCCGATCCAGGTCCATGGACATGCCCGTGAAGGTCATGGCGGGGTGGATGGCCAAGGGAATGGCCCCGGCTGCCCGGGCTGGCTCCAGCACCGAAGTTCCCCAGCGGCCCGCCACGTGGATCACCAGCTGCCCGGGTTGCCAATGTCCGGCTTGGGCCAGTCCTACCACCAGGTCCGGAAGCTGATCGTCCGGGACGGCAAGCAGCACCAATTCGGCACGCTCCACGACTTCCGGGACGCTGAGCACGGGCACCTGGGGCAGCAGCAGTTCCGCGCGTTCCTTGGATTCCTGGGACACGGCTGAGACGCCAAACACCGCGTGCCCGGCGGCACGCAACGCCGCACCCAGAACAGCACCCACCCGTCCTGCGCCGATCACCCCCACGCCCAGACGGCCCGGTCGGTTGGAGGGTGCGCTCATGTGGTGGCTCCTGGATGGTGCACAGAGTTCAACAATGTGTTGTCGGAAGGAGAGGTGGGTGCGAACGAGTTGCCCTGTACCGCTGTACCAGGGGCCGCTACACCAGGGGCCGTTGCCCCCGGCGCCGCTGGCCGACCGTACACGGGCGCCTTCGTCCGCGCCCAGGGCAGCGGCGCAGGAGATGAGCGGCCGGAGACGGCGTCGTGGGGATCAGAATGTGCACCGCTCCCCCACGGGTGAGCCCCACTGCTGGAGTGGGCCTGCGGGTCCGCAGCGACAGCCAGTGCGGCGCGGCCGCGGGCAAGTTGCTGCACCAGAAACTCTTCCGCCTCAGCTTGGTCCATTCGAGCCACAAATGCCCTGACCGGCCCAGCGATCGAATGCAAGTTGACGTCAGCCAAACGCAGCCTGCGCAAAATCGGCCCCCGGTCCAGACCGATGGACTGGATCTTGCTGTGCGGAACCACAAAACACATGCGATAAGCACGCCCAGCGCGTGCCACCACCATGTGGTCCGTCACCGCGTAGCCATAACGGCATCGCACCACGGGAGACACCCAACGGGCCCGACGCGGCGAGTTGTGGAAACGCGATGTGGGAACGGCCTCACCCACCAGGCCCTCCACCGCCAAGCCGCTCAGGTGACCGGCATCCGGAACCTCAAGGGCTTGGGCGAACAACAGTTCCAGGTCCGCATCCGTGGCCACGGGAAGCAATACCGCGCGGCTGCCCGCAGAGCTGCCGTCAAGTTCCCCGCCGTACCCGGCAATATTGACGTGCACCAGCGACCACCCGGCCCAGCGCCACAGGGGCGGCCGGTACAGGGCCAACGCCTGGATCCGCCCGGTGGGCACGGTCTGGGAGGTTTTGTTGAGCAGTCCGTACCGCAGCCGCACGCCTTCCGGGGTGCGGAACATCTTGAACCCCCAACTGACCTCCAGCGCCTTGAACACCACACCGCCCAACGCCAGGGCGGTTGGGACAAAGCCCACCAGCATGGCCAGGATGACCCGCGGAAAAAGAAATGCCAGCACGGTCACGGCAACCACTGCCGCACACAGCACCAGGAAGGAGACCGTCAGCAGCCGCGCTGCAATCACGCGCCTCAGCGGCAAGGACAGAATCAGCTGCTCGTCCTCACCAGCCTCGTCCAGACCAATGGCGTTTCCGGATTCCCCGGCGCCCCGCAACGACGACGCCCCTCCCCCACTCGGCGCGGAACCCGCAGTTTGCGCCTTGCCGGAGGCCGCCCCTGTTCCGATGGCCCCCAAGAGATCCTTGCGCAGCCGGCGAGCATCAGCGTGTTTGAGATACCGCAGCACCACAGAGGTTTCCCCGGAATCAGCCACCTCAAACCGGAGTTCGGCCAGGCCCATCAACCGCGGAACCAGGGGACGCTGAATATCCAGTGCCTGAACGCGGTCCAACCGGGTCTGACGTTCCTGTCGGAAAACCAAGCCCGTACGCAATCTGACGTGGGTGTCCGTGACCTGGTAGCGGGTGAACCACCACACGTACACGGCACCTACTCCCGCGATCACCGCACCCACCAGGGCCATGGCACCGTAGAACATCCAGTTGGGCATGGTGGCGATGAAATCCAGGATCGGCGGAAGGGACTCCGGGCCCGATTCGGATTCGTCCCTGCGCCCGGTGGCGTCATCCACCAGCCCATTGACCACGGTGTTCAGCCACACACCCACCACCACGGCCAGAGCAATCCACCCGCGTGCCAACGGGCTCAGCGGATGCAGGCGGTGCCACGTCTCCGTGGTGTCCTGGCCCATCGGAACATTGTGGGTGCTCACAGCTGGATCAAGCGGTCTTCGCCGCGCTCCGTGAGGTGTTCACGCAACCGGTTGGCCTCTTCCGCGCTCACCCCGGGCAATTTGGTGTTGGTCTGCGGGGAAGCTGTGTGCAAGGTGATCTCCGCCAAGCCAAACGCGCGCATCAGCGGCCCGGAGTTGACGTCCACATACTGCATGCGTCCGTAGGGAACCACCACCAACCGGCGGTAAATCAGCCCCCTACGCACCAGGAACTCATCTGCGTCTTCTCGGTAGCAATGGGCCCGGACCCGGCGCGGCGTGAGGAGCATGTTGATGACGAAGATCAGCAGAACCAGCCCTGGCAGCGGTAACAACCACCACCAAGAGGCCCCGGAAAACGGGCCCAGCAGTTTGAGCACTACCGGCCACCCCGTGATGGCCAACAGGAAAATGACCGTGATGACCTCATTGATCCAGGTCAGTGGAATGAAACGTGGGCTGATCCCCTGCCACTGACCTGTTTGTGAGCCAGACCCCGGGCGAGTGGCAGGGTCATCAGCACCCAGCGGGGTCAGTTGTCCTGCGGGAGGCTGTTCTTGGTGAGCCCCAGGTTGGTCATACCGTGGCTCTGACTGACTGTGCGTTGCACCGGCCTGCGGCTGAGGCCGGGGCTGCTGGTTGTGGTCTTGAAGTTGCTCAGTCATCCGTTGCGCTCCCCACGGTAGGTCTTGCTGTGATGCCGAGTTCGCGCCATCCCACCCTCCTGTGCGGGATAACCCCGCTGGGGCTCCTGATGGCCTTCGGGCTGCTCGGGATCGTCCGGTGGCAAGCGGCAGAAACCTTCCACCACGCGTCCCACCACACACAGCACCATACCCACTGCGGTCATCCCGATCACAAGCCACAGCGGAGCCTGATTTGAGCGCACGGTAACCAAAGTGGCCTGGTCAATGACCAAAAGCCCATGCCACCCGGCCATCAAAGCACCAACCACCGCATTGGCCTGTGCCAGGGCCGCCGTGACAGCTCCCCAGGTGCGATCCATCCGCACGGTGGAGTCGCCGTCGCGCATCTTACGGACTTGCAGGCCCAGCAGGACCAGTACGGCCGCTTGGATCAGCAACGCGATTCCAGCAGCCCATGGCAGGGTCAGCAGCGGTCCACCCAGCCGCCCGGACAGGAGATCGGCAGCCCAACTGCCGGAGAAGGCAAGTGCTGCCAGCATCACCAGAAGGCGGATGGTCAGGGGCCGCACGGTCACCGTTCCGGGCCTTGGGCGTGGGGATCGGTCAGCAGCGGATAGCTCTGCGGGGCAATGCCCTGCAGGTCCGCCGCCTGTTCGGCCAGCGCGCGCACCAGCTGGCCACCCAACCTTGCCTCCGGGTCCATCATGGCCCAGGGCACCAACACAAAGGCCCGCTCGGCCGCCCGCGCGTGGGGCAAAGTCAACACGGGTTCATCCATGCGCAGCCCGCCGAAATCAATGATGTCCAGGTCCAAGGTCCGGGGGCCCCACCGCACGTCCCGAATCCGGTCGTGGTCGTTTTCAATGCTCTGGCACAGCTCCAGCAGCTCAAACGGACCCAGCGTGGTTTCAACACGCACCACGGCATTGAGGAAATCCGGCTGTTCTTCCGGGCCCCCCACGGGATGGGTGACCACCACGGGTGAGGCCGCCAGTACCTCAACACCCTCTGCTGCATTCAAATCAGCCACGGCGGCCCGCAAGAGTTCTGCGCGGTCACCCAAGTTGGAGCCCAGTGCAATAACGGCCTGTCTCATGATCCTCGTTCCCTGATGACCGTGACGGCCACATTGGCAAATGGCACCGTGATGGGTGCTTTGGGCTTGTTGACGGTCAGTTCCACCCGCTCAATCGCCGGGTAGCGCTGCAAAATCTCCAGTGCAGTACGTTGTGCCAGGGATTCAATCAGATCCACGGGCTCAGAGACGATGTGGTGGTGAATCAACTCCGCGATTTCACCGTAATGAACCGTCTGGCTGAGGTCATCAGAGCCACCCGCAGCACGCAGGTCCAGGGACAGCACGGCATCCACCACAAAGTTCTGTCCCGTGGCCTTCTCCTCCGGTAGGACACCGTGATAGCCGTACCCCGTTATTCCGGTCAGAGTGATTCGATCCTGACTCATGCGTTGCTCCCCTTCCATGCCTGAGCCACGGCCAAGGCATCCCGGGTGGTGGCCACGTCATGGACGCGCACCGCCCAGGCACCGCGGTCAGCGGCAAGAGCCGAGATGGCAGCTGTGGCAACATCACGCTCCCGCGCAGGGCGGGGTACTCCGTCCACTGCCAAGAGGTTGCCGATGAACCGTTTGCGGGAGGCTGCCACCAAAATGGGGTGCCCGGTCTCCGTGAATCGTGGGAGGGCACGCAGCAGTTCCCAGTCCTGCTGGCCCCCCTTGGCAAAACCTAGACCAGGGTCCAGAACCAAGAGCGCTGGATCAACACCGGCAGTGACAAAGCGATCAGCAACCTCCGCCAACTCCCGCAGGACATCCTCCACAAGGTGGTCATACACCGCCAGTGAATCCATGGTTCCGGGGTTCCCGCGGGAGTGCATCACAATGTATGGCACCTGGCGCCGCGCTATCAGCTCCACCATTTCCTGCGTGGTGCTGACCCCGGAAACATCGTTGATGCAGTGCGCCCCCGCGTCCAAAGCCGCCTCCGCCGTGGAGGCATTGATGGTGTCCACCGTGACCACAACCCCGGACTCGGTGAGGGCACGAATCACGGGGAGGATGCGGCGTCGTTCCTCCGCGGGGTCCACCCGCGTGGCGCCGGGGCGAGTGGACTCACCACCCACGTCCACCATGTCCGCGCCCTGCTCCGCCAACAACAGCCCGTGCGCAATGGCCGTGCTGTGCGTGTGGTGCAAACCGCCATCGGAAAAAGAGTCGGGGGTGACATTGAGAACCCCCATGAGCAACGTGCGTTCTTGCGGCAGATTGCTCCACGCACCCCAGCCCCGCACGGTCCCCGACGCCGCATGCGGCAGCACCGCGGCCGGCGCGGTGTCCGTGCGCTGGTGCTCCGTCATGCTCGCCTTCCGTTCTCGGCTGACCCCAACCCCTTGCCCCGGACGGGTGCGGCTGGCAAGAGTCAGCGGCCCAAAATCAAACTCATGGCCTCCGACCGCGTGGCCGGATCGTGCAACTGTCCGCGGACGGCAGAGGTGACTGTTTTGGTGCCGGGCTTGCGCACACCACGCATGGACATGCACAGGTGCTCGGCCTCCACCACCACAATCACACCTTTGGCTGCCAGATGCTCCACCAACGCCTCCACAATCTGCGTGGTCAACCGCTCCTGGACCTGGGGCCGTTTGGCATAAACGTCCACCAACCGCGCCAACTTGGACAACCCGGTCACCCGGCCACCCTCCCCGGGAATGTAGCCAATGTGCGCCTGGCCGTGGAACGGCACCAGGTGGTGTTCACAGGTTGAGTAGAACGGGATGTCCTTGACCAGCACCATTTCCGAATGACCGATGTCAAAGGTGGTGGCCAAAACATCCTCCGGCCCTTCACCCAAACCGGAAAACATCTCCTGGTAAGCGCGCGCCACCCGCTGCGGTGTGTCCCGCAGACCGTCCCGGTCCGGGTCCTCGCCAATGGCTTCCAGGATCTCCCGGACGGCTGCTGCGATGCGCGGCTGGTCTACCACGGGGTGTTCCCCCCGTTCACGTCCTGCGGATCTTGCGGATTCTGTTCCGCCTCACCCTCACCGGGAAGGCGCTCGAACTGCTCGCGTTCCTCCTGGGAGGCTTGCGCCAGTTCTTCCTTCTCCCGAGTGGTGGTCACCGGAGGCAGCTCGGAAACCTCCCGGCCCTGGTTGGAAATCCACTGGTCGCGCTCGGGTTGGCGGACAATGTCCTGGAAGATTTCGGCAATCTCCGCCTCATTGAGAGTTTCCTTCTCCAGCAGTTCCAAGGCCAGACGGTCAAGGATTTCACGATTCTGAATCAGGATGCGGTGGGCTTCATCCTGCGCATTCTCCAGCAGTGCGCGGACTTCCTGATCCACGACGGCGGCGGTGGCCTCCGAATAACCGCGTTCCTCCGTGCCACCCCGGCCCATGAACGGTTCGGAGTTGGCGCCGCCCAGCTTCACCGAGCCCACCAGAGTGGACATACCGAATTGGGTGACCATGTTCCGGGCTGTGTCAGTGGCCTTCTGAATGTCATTGGAGGCACCCGAGGACGGATCTTTGAAGACAATCTCCTCCGCCGCGCGGCCGCCCATGGCGTAGGCCATCTGGTCCAGCAGTTCGTTGCGGGTGGTGGAGTACTTGTCATCTGCCGGCATCACCATGGTGTAGCCCAGTGCCCGGCCGCGCGGCAGGATGGTGATTTTGGTGACCGGGTCCGTGTTGCGCAGTGCCGCTGCCACCAGTGCGTGCCCGCCTTCGTGGTAGGCCGTGACCTTCCGTTCGTGCTCCTTCATCAAGCGCGAACGCTTCTGCGGTCCGGCAATCACGCGGTCAATGGCTTCATCCACCGCACGGTCATCAATCAGTTGGGCGTGGGAGCGCGCGGTGAGCAACGCGGCCTCATTCATCACATTGGCCAATTCAGCACCCGTGAACCCGGGGGTGCGCTTGGCCACGGAAGCAAGATCCACGGACTCGTGCAGCGGCTTGCCCTGGGAGTGCACGCGCAAAATCTGTTCGCGGCCCTTCATGTCCGGAGCCTCCACACCGATCTGACGGTCAAACCGACCGGGACGCAGCAGAGCCGGGTCCAGCACATCGGGACGGTTGGTGGCGGCAATCAGGATGATGTTGGTGTTGGCATCAAAACCGTCCATCTCCACCAACAGCTGGTTCAGAGTCTGTTCGCGTTCGTCATTGCCGCCACCCATGCCGGCACCACGCTGACGACCCACGGCGTCGATCTCATCCACAAAGATGATGGCCGGGGCGTTTTCCTTGGCGGTTTGGAACAGGTCCCGCACACGGGAGGCACCCACACCAACAAACATTTCCACAAAGTCCGAACCGGAGATCGAGAAGAACGGCACCGATGCCTCACCGGCAACTGCTTTGGCCAGCAGAGTCTTACCCGTACCTGGCGGGCCGTAGAGCAGAACGCCCTTGGGCACTGAGGCACCGAGCGCGGTGAAGCGGTCACGCTCCACCAAGAACTGCTTGATCTCATCCAGCTCTTGAACGGCCTCATCAGCACCGGCAACATCCGCAAAGGTCACCTGCGGATTGTCCTTGTCAAACTGCTTGGCCTTGGAACGGCCAAACTTCATCAGCTGGGAACCACCGCCCTGCATCCGGGCAAAGATGAACCAGAAGATGGCCAAGATGATCAAGAAGGGCAGAAGGAACTGCAGCATGGACAACAGCCAGTTGCTCTGCACAGGCTGGTCCGTGTAGCTCTGCAGGTCCGCGTTGTTGATGGCATCCACCACCTCTTGCCCACGCGGCTCCACGTAGTAGAACTCGACGTTCTTGCCGTAGTCCTGCCCGTTGGCGGAGTAGTCATCCGCCAAGGTCAGATCAACGCGCTGTTCGCCGTCGTAAATCTTTGCTTCCGTGGCCTTGTGGTCATTGAGCAACTCCAGACCCACGTTGGTGTCCACCCGGTTGCCGTCGCTGGAGGTCAACGTGGTGAACACCGGAATCAGCACCAGCAGTGCAAGAAGAATCCAGAAGAAGGGTCCTCCAAAGAAGCCCTGTTTCTTTTTAGCGGTGGCCAAAGCCGGTGGTCCTCTCTCACACGATGCCAACCTGGGCACGGCGCGGCCGACTGGCGGCACCGTGAAAGTCGAAATGTCAATCTAACGTGTCCGTGCGAATCCGTCAGATTCGCACGGCACCGTTCACCCGACGGCGGACAGTTTCCAGGACAATCTTCAGATGCTCCGGAAACCCTGGGTGTTCAGGAGTAGACGTGCGGAGACAGGATGGCAATGCAGTCCAGGTTGCGGTACTGCTCGGCCCAGTCCAGCCCGTAACCCACCACGAATTCGTTGGGGATGTCCCACCCCACGTAGCGGACGTCAATGTCCACTTTCAGGGCTTCCGGCTTGCGCAGCAAAGTGCAGATTTCCACGGAGTTGGCACCGCGGGACTTCAGGTTGGTCAGCAACCAGGACAGAGTGAGCCCGGAGTCAATGATGTCCTCCACGATCAGGACATCTTTGCCCGTCAGGTCCGTGTCCAGATCCTTGAGAATCCGCACCACACCGGAGGATTTGGTGCCGGACCCGTAGGAGGACACGGCCATCCAGTCCATGGGGTACTGGCCGGACAATGCCCGGGAGAGATCAGCCATGATCATCAGGGCGCCTTTGAGCACACCCACCAGCAGGACGTCCTTGTCCTTGTAGTCGGCATCAATCTGGGCAGCCAGTTCAATGACCTTCTGATCAATGTCTTCCTTGGTGTGCAGGATTTCTTTGAGGTCGCCTGCGACGTCCTGAGACTTCACGATGCTCCTTGTGCTGAAGGGTGACTGCTCGCGCCCAGTGCGCGCCCCGGCATGAATTCCAGAATCCCCAGGCCGCCGTGGCCTGTGGGGGGGCTGATGGGTCGACGCCGGTACACGGATACTTTACCCGCCATTTGCACCGGGCCGGCGGCCCCGCTGCCCGCAGCCAGTTGGCTCAAAGCCTCCAGACGCTCGTAAGAGACCGGCTCCCCACCAGCCAGAATGCAGGCTTGCACCAAAGCTCGGCGCATCACGGGGACAGCTGCGCAGCGCAAACTGAGCAGGGACAACTGCACGGTGGAGTGAGCGGCTTCCGCGGCCAGGGACCCGTGCCCGGCAGGAAGCTGATGTCCCTCCCGTGCGGCTGCCTCCCGCGCACTGACCAGCAGGTCGCGTGCCTGGCGGTCCAGTTCATCAGCATCCGGACCCAAAATCGCGGCGCTGCGGGCCAACGACGCCGCCACTCCCGGTCCCAGCTCCCGCTCCAGAAACGGGAGGATGGTGTGGCGCACTCGCGCGCGCATGAAAGATTCATCCGAATTGGTGGGATCAAGCCACGGCTGCAGTTGTTCGGCTGCGCACATGGCCTCAGTGTCTTGCCTGGTGAAGTCCAACAGCGGGCGCAGCAACTGCATCCCGTGGCGATGGCTCACAGGTGCCATACCCGCCAAGGACCGAGTTCCCGATCCACGAGCCAGTCCCAGCAGGACGGTCTCGGCTTGGTCATCACGAGTGTGTCCCAACAGCACCCCGTGAGCCCCGTGGAGTTCCACCGACTCTGCCAACGCCCGGTACCGCACATGGCGCGCTGCTGCCTCCAGCCCATCACCTTTGCGGTGGACCGTCACAGTGCGGATGTCCACGGGATGCAGACCGAGTTCGCGTGCCTGCTGCGCGGCCGTCTCAGCCACCCGGTCGGAACCTTCTTGGAGTTGGTGATCCACGATCACGGCACCAACGCGCCAGCGGCGTCGTCGGGAAAAATGTGCGGCGGCGGCGGCCAGGGCCAAGGAATCAGGCCCGCCGGACAGGGCTGTCAGCACCAGATCAGATGGCTCAGGTGCCCGCCCCAAAGACTGGGTAAGCGTGTGCTCAAGTGATCTGCGGGCGGCGGAAACGGTTGGGAGAAGCCTGCCGCGCCTACCAAATTGCGTCACGGGGCGCTGCGCATCTGATCAGCGATTGTCCGTTTCCTGCTGGGCCAGGGTGAGGACCTTCAACAGGGTGGGGGTGGAATCCCCCAGGGCTTCCACGGCCTGCTGCAACTCATGCGGGGGGATCACAGCGGCCAGGGAGGACACCACGTTGGATTCGCTGTGAATCCCCGCCTGGATCTGCGTGGTGGTCAGCACAGGCTGGGATTCCTCCACTTCCCGCAGAGTGCTTTCAATGTCCTGTGTCCCGGCGCGCTGTTCCAACATGACCAGGCGTTCGTACACGGCGGGATTGCCGATCTTGATGCGACGCCCGGAGTTGAGCTGCGAAAGCATGGGAGCGGAGAGCCCAAGAACCTCAGCCAGCCGACGCTGCGTGATGCCGTAAGCGCTCACCACCGCACCGAAGCGCTCGGAGAGCGGCTGGCCGTAAAGCTTGATCTGCTGCTGAATGTTCTCGGTGGACACATTTGCAATTGTGTCATGAGAACTGAGGTCAACCGCTGCTGGTACACCCCGGGAACCTGGGAGGAAACTAAGAACTCAACAGTAACTTTTGTGCGGCAACGCCCACACCATCAGGTCAGGACGCGGTCCACCCAGGCCTGTGGCTGGTGAATTTCCTGCGGAGTGGGAAGGTTCTGCGCGGACTCCCACACACGATTGAACCCGTCTCTCCCGGCCAACCGGATGACCTCTGTGACAAATTTTTGACCCTGGACGTACTGTTCGGCCTTGGCCTCCAACCCCAGGACTTTACGCAAGATCCGTTGGAGGGGGGTCTGCAAGTCCCTGCGCCGGTCAAACCGTCTGCGGATGGTTTTCACGGAGGAAACCACTGAGGCATCCACATTGTCCATGACCCAGTTGGCGTGGCCCTCCAAAAGAGACATGGTGGCCACCGCGTTGGACATCAATTCTCGTTCCCGTGCGCCCAGTACTGCGGACATGGGACCCAGAAGGTCATCAGGCCGCTGATGACTCGGGGCTGCGGGGCCGCGTTGGAGCTTCCTGGCCACCTTGCCGGGTAGCTGTTCCGCCACGGCCGTGGCCACCCTGTTCAACCGAGCGGTGACCTGGTCCAGATCACCCGTCATGGAGGTGGAGAGCTCCTGAATGGTGGCCGCCATGTGATCGCGCAGCCACGGCGCAGCTGCAAACTGCACCCGGTGAGTTTGTTCATGCAAACAGACCCACAAGCGGAAATCATCAGGATCCACATTGAGCTCCTGCTCCACTTCCAGGATGTTGGGGGCCACGATCATCAGCCGACCACCGGGATGGCGTTGAGCAGCATCTTCGGAGACCAAACCCGCGTAAGGATCGTATTGACCCAAAACCTTGGTGGAGAGAAACCCGAGAATCACCCCGGTCTCCGCCGCAGTGGCTCGGCTACCGATCCACTGCGTCAAATCATTGGAGCCCCGCGAGCGCCGCTGATACTTGGCCGCAAGCCCAGTCATCGCCGGCTCCAAGAGAGCCCGGAACGTCATGGCATTGGCTGCTGCCCAACTGGCACGGTCAACCACTACCACCGGGGCGTCGCGCAGATCCCGCGCCGCCTCCAATCCAGAGATCTGATGCACGTGGTCAACCGAGACTTCCGCGTAATGACGCATGGCAGCCACGGCCTCCTGCACGGTGCGGGCCGGAGGTGTGGGACCTGCGGGAACCGTTTTGGCGGCAACCTTGGCCGCCAGGTCCCACTTGATCAGACCGGAGTCCTTGCGGGCCGGGGTGGTCTCGGTGAATGACGGTGACATGGCACCCATGCAACCACAGCCGCACTGCTGACTGTGCGGCTGTCCGCGCAGGGCTCAGCGGCGGGACCGCACCCAAGCCGGATCGGGTCTGTACCCGAGTTGGATCAGGCCCGTGTCCAAACCGGATCAAGCCTGCACCCAAGTTGAATCAAGCCTGGGCCAATGCGGTAAAGAAACGATCCGCACTGTCCCTGGCGACTTGCTGGTCCGCCGTTTCATTGAGCATCACCACCGCAATCAGGTGTTCCCCGCTGTCAGTGTTGACGTCCCCGGAAAGTACTGTGACGCCATTGAGTGTTCCGGTCTTGGCCCTGATGTGGTCTTGTCCTTCTGCCGCACCGGGAGCCTGGAAGCGATCAGCGAGCGTGCCATCCCGGCCGGAGGTTGGGAAGGTCTCCAGCATGGACCCGTAGGGGCCTTCCGGTTCCTGGGCGCCAACAGTCAAAACCTCCCCCAAGACTTCTGGCGTCACGCGGTTGCCCGCGGACAGACCGGCGCAGTCACTGAGCACCACACCGTGACGTTCCACGGGGTTGTAGCCCAGAGCATCTTGCAGGGCCTGCTGCATGGCTGTTCGGGCGCCGTCGGGGTCACCGCTGTGGCCACCGGAAACGGCAGCCACCCGGCACAAGGTTTCGGCCAGGCGGTTGTCAGAGTTTTTCATCATCACAGCCGACTGTTCCTGGACGGTCGCCGATTCAACGCGCGCCAATTCGGTCACACCGCTCTGTACGTCCGCAGCCTTCAGGGGGTCAGCGGGCGTATCCACCATGGCTCCCACGCTGACCGTGACTGGTTGCCCGGATTTCTGGGTCAGTTCACGGCTCAGCGCGGAGGCGAACACCTCTGCCACCGTGACGGAGGCATTGACCTCGTAACCGCCACCCGCAGTATTTTCCGCATTCACCACTCGGTGGGAGTCAAAAGCCATCGGTGATACGGGACCAACTTCCCCGCGGGCTATGTCCGCTGGTGCCCACCCAGGATTCAGCCCGGAACCGGAGAACAGACTTCCATCCACCTCCAGGGTCAATTGCTCTGGAACGGGGGCCAGGTCCATGGATTCGGCCGTTTGACGGGCCAGATCAGCAATACCGGCCCGGCCTTCAACAGCATCAGGGTCCCCGTCACCGGGGCTCAGCAGTGTGTCACCACCGCCTACCAGAACCACAGTGTCTTCAGAGCCCCCTTGGACCACCGTGGTGGCCAAACGTTGTTCAGGGTCCAGAAAATGAAAGACCGCCAGCTCTGTGAGGATTTTCTGGTTGGAGGCGGGGATCAGCAGTTGCCCGGGCGCACGCTCATACAAGAGGTCACCGGTGTTGGGGTCAATGACGACGGCGCCCGCCAACTGTGCGCTGGAACCATCCAGTTCTGTGTCAAGTTGAGCGCGGGTGGCATCGGTGAGCTCCACGGCGTCGTCGTGGTCAGTGTCAGTAGGAGAAGCCAACGGCGCTGAGACGGCTGTAGTAGGCGCGGAGTCGCCGGATTGCTGCGAATCGGTGGAGCCTGTGGAGCCAATCCACCCCGGCCACAGAAACAACGCCGCCAGCACCAGTGCCGCTACAAGCGCACCGGCCAGCACCAACCGCCACCTGCCGGCGAGAGTGCTCGCAGGTGGGGACTGTGAGGGGTACTGGCGATTCACGCCGCCCATTGTGCCTGGAATCTGACGGACTCGGACCCACGCGGTGGTACAGCCACGCTGTTGGGCAGTTAGGCTTGGCGCAGACTGTGCGGCCTGTGCCGCCAACTGTTGCCTGTCCACCAGCCCCTGAAGGAGTAACCATGGAGATGGACGTCACAATCGAGATCCCCAAGGGTTCGCGCGTGAAGTACGAAATTGATCACGAGACCGGACGTATCCGCCTGGATCGTGTCCTGTTCACCTCCATGGGGTACCCCACCCACTACGGCTACTTTGAGGACACCTTGGGTGAGGACGGTGATCCCCTGGATGCCATGGTCCTGCTGGACGTTGAAGTCATGCCCGGTGTGATTGTGGAATCCCGCCCCATTGCTGTTTTCAACATGACCGATGAAGCCGGCGGGGACGCCAAGGTGCTGTGTGTTTCCGCTGACAAGCGTTACGACCACATCCAGGGCTTGGAAGACATTGACGAGTACAAGCAGAAGGAGATCCAGCACTTCTTTGAGCGCTACAAGGACTTGGAGCCCAACAAGTGGGTCAAGGGCGAAGGCTGGGCAGGCAGGGACGAAGCCGAGCGCCTGGTCCGCGAAGCCCAGGAGCGCTTCCAGACTTCCCATTACGACTCCGCAGCTGAAGCTGAGCAGGAGGGCCAGGGCTGACCTGCTCCCCCAAGCCCACACTGATGGCTGTCTGAAATCATCAGCCTCATGACGGCACTCCGTGGCCCGCACCAGATCCGGTGCGGGCCACGGCCATTGGGGGCTTGTGCTGTCTGAGTGCTGTGGTTGAGTGGATCTCAGCAAGGAGACGGTGAACCCGGATATCTGGGTTTCTGGAGTGCAGCGTGGAGGCCGCCATGACCCGCAGTGAAGAGGTCCCCGAGCGCGTCCCCTATGTCCTGGAATACCAGGGTCACACTGTGATTCTGGGGGAGCCACTTCACCTGGCCGAGTTGGATCGGATGCTCAAACGCTCCCAGGTCCCCACCACCACAACCGTGTCCGCCACCGGCGGCATGCAGCTGGAGGGTGTGCTGCTCAACAGTGTTTCCGTTGACCTTTCCATCAAGAGTTTCTGGGAGGCCATTCACGCATCTGCGTTTGACGACGCCGTCTGGCCCACAGATGACTCCCCCGTGCTGGTTCCGCAACCGCCCGCCTGGTTGACCTCCGCACGGTGCTGGGAATTTGAGCCGGCGGCGCCGATCCTCCCGGCCGTATCCGGCCCAGACGTTCCGCAGCCCGGTGGCTGGTTGTACCACTCGTCATTCCGGGGCGCGGACACCGCGCAAAGCGGCGGCTCCGTGGGGTTGTTCCAACTGATGGACCAGGAAACGTTCTGGGTCCTGGCCTCAGCCGAAGAACTGACCGAAATTCACCTGCTGGCCCGGGACCTTGCCCGTTACCGGCGCGGCTTCCGTGAGGTGGGAGCCTGTTTTGACGAGTTTGAACGCCCCGGCTCCCTGCGCCTGCCCATCATGTGCAGGGAAGTCCTGGAGGATGAGCTGATCGCTCGGAACGTGGACATCGAACCGCGGTTCTGGCCACGCTCTGACTAGGCGGTGGGGACCCTCAGCGGACCTCACGTGAAGCAGTCCAAGGCGCGCCACCGCCGTCGCCGTCCGGAAGGTCTTTACGGCTCGGAGATGAACCCTTCCTGAACCATCCAATCGAATGCAACATCCGCGGGGTCCCGGCCCTCCACGTCAACCTGGGCGTTGAGCTCTTGGAGAGTTTCGTTGTCCAATTTGTCCATGATGGGCTGGAGCGTTTCTTCCAGATCAGGATATTCATCCAGCAGAGCCTGGTTGTAGACCGGAGCTCCGTTGTAGGCCGGGAAGTAACCACGGTCATCTTCAAGTACGGTCAAGTTCAGCGCAAGGATGCGGCCATCGGTGGTAAATACTTCACCGAAGTTGCAGGAGCCCTCAGCAGTGGCGGCGTAGATGGCGCCTGTGTCATAAATTCCGATATTGGAATCAGGAACCCCGGAGCCACGGGGTAGATCGTAGAGCTCCAGCATGGGGGTCATACCGTCCGCCCGGGAGTTGAACTCCGCCTCAACACAGAATGTTCGGTCCTCCACCGGGAGGTTTTGAAGATCGGACATTTTGGTCAAATTATGTTCTTGGGCATAATCTTCCCGAACCGCAAAAGCGTAAGTGTTGTTGAATGGTGCAGGTGGACCCCAGATCAGGCCGTTTTCTTTGTCTGCATCGGCAACAACCTGCCACTGTTCCTGGGAATCCGCAATGCCTTCTTCCTGCCCCATGTAGCTCAGCCATGCGGTGCCTGTGTATTCAATGGTCAGGTCTGCATCATGCGCCACCATCATTTTGCGCATGGGTTGGGAGCCCGGAACGTTGGTCATGTCTTGGGCATCAAAGCCAGCCGCGTCAACAGCCAGTACCAGAATTTTGCCCAGGATCAGCTGCTCGGTGAAATTTTTGGAGGCCACCCGGACCGTGGTGCCATCGGCCCCGTCCACTTCCTGAATGGACCCGGGCCCAAAGTCGGGTGTGTAGCCGGTTGCGGACTGTAGCCCGCAACCGCTCAGGCCCAGCATGGCAGCGCCCAGAAGAGCGGTGCAGGTTGTCAGTTGCCGTGTCCGTGACGTCATGGTCATCAGTCCTTAAGTCCCTTACAGCCCACGCGGGCGGGCCATGTGCTCCACCAGTCGACCCAGCCAGTCCACGGCCAAGGCAAGCAGAGCCACCAAAATGGACCCGGTCACCAAAACACGCGGAAGGTCCAGTTGAATACCCGTGGTGATCAAAAGACCCAATCCACCACCGTTGATGAATGTGGCAAGTGCCGCCGTACCCACCACAAGCACCAGCGCTGTGCGGACCCCGGCCAGCATCAGCGGGACCGCCAGCGGCAACTCCACTCGGAACAAGACAGCGGTGGCGCTCATCCCCATTCCGCGCCCCGCCTCCACCAGGGAGGAGTCCACAGCATCCAAACCGACCATGGTGTTACGCAGCACCGGCAGAATCGCATACACCACAAGAGCCACAATCGCTGCGGTGGTACCGAAACCCAGCCAAAAAGCCAGCAGGACAATAAGACCCACAGCTGGTGCGGCCTGACCGATGTTGGCCAACGCCATGATCGGAGCAGAGAATCTCCGTAGGGCTGGTCTTGTCAGCAAAACACCCAAGGGGATGGCGACCACCAGAACAAGGACGGTGGCAACAACCGTTAAATACAGGTGTTGCACAGTCATGGACCACAGATCGTTCGGGTTGAGCGTCACCTGCTCCGTGGCCGTCAGATCAGCGGTGAAAACCCACGTCAAGACCCCAATCAGAATGGCAATCAGGACCAACGGGTAGATGATCAGGGAGCGTAAACCGGAATGGTCGGCTTCCAGCCCCGACTCGGTGGTGGTGGCAACAGTTTGGCTCACGGCTTCTCACCACCGACCGGTTCTCCTTGGCTCTGCTGGGAGGTGACCAAGGTGATCTCCCCCGTGCTGGGGGATCGCTCAATCCGGGCGTCGGCGTCGTTGGTGCCAACCGGTGATTTGCTGGTCTGCTCTTCACCGCGGCGCTCGCGCAGCGACTGCATGACGGTGTCAATGTCCACCACGCCCTCGAACCGTCCGCGGCCGCCCACCACCAGCGCAGCGCCCGTTCGGGAAACCAACATGGTGTCCAGCGCGTCCTCCAGGCTGGCACCGGTGCCCACAATCGGCAGATCCGGGTCGGTACGGGTGGGCAGCATGGTCGCGCGGCGCATCTGCTGCACACTGGGCCAGGCCAGAGGGCGTTCGGCCTGATCCAACACCACCACATGGCCGTGGCCCGCGCGCTCGGCTTGCTCAACTGCGGCTTCCGGGGTGACCTCCGGTGTGACCACCACGGCGTCCAGTATCGGAATCTCCCGGACTCGGGTGAGACCCAAGGATTTCAAACCGGCGCCGCTGCCCACAAAATCCGCCACAAAGTCATTGGCTGGTTCCGCCAAAATGCGTTCGGGGCTGTCGTACTGCTGAATGCGCGCGCCCTCATCAAAGACCACCACCCAGTCACCGAGCTTGATGGCTTCGTCAATGTCGTGAGTGACAATCACAATCGTCTTTTTCAGTTCGTGCTGGATGGAGATCATCTCTGCTTGCAGCCGCTGCCGAGTGATCGGGTCCACTGCACCGAATGGTTCATCCATCAGCAACACGGGCGGGTCCGCAGCCAGGGCACGGGCCACTCCCACACGCTGTTGCTGGCCGCCGGAGAGCTGCTTGGGGTAACGGTGCTTGTACTTTTCCGGGTCCAGGGAGACCAAGTTCAGCAGCTCATCCACGCGATCAGCAATCCGCTGTTTGTCCCAACCCAGCATCTTGGGAACCAAACCGATGTTGGCAGCCACCGTCATATGGGGGAACAAACCACCGGCCTGAATCACGTATCCCATACGGCGCCGTAATTCGTCACCGTTCATGGTGGTGACATCCTCACCGTCAATCACAATTGAACCCTCTGTGGGTTCAATCAGACGGTTGATCATTTTCATGGTTGTGGTCTTGCCGCATCCGGATGGCCCCACAAACATCACGGTGGAGCCCGCCGGGATCTCCAACGTCAAGTGATCGACGGCGGGTGCCGCCTTGGACCCGTACCGCTTGGTCACGCCGTCGAGCAGGATGGGAACACCCGTGATCTGGCCGGTTGCGGACTCGGAAGTGGGCGCAGTTGATTCAGACACGTAAGCCTCTAGACGTGGTCAGTCGCCCCAGCAGGGCGAGAAGGGCATCGAGGATGAGGGCCACCACAATCACGGCAACAATGCCGGTGATCACCGAAGCCATGGAATTGGCCCCGCCAATGCGGGAGAGTCCGGAGAAAATGAATCCACCCAGACCGGGGCCCAGCACGTAGGCCACAATGGCTGCGATCCCCATGACCATCTGCGCTGAAACGCGCATACCGGTCAGAATCACGGGCCACGCCATGGGAAGTTCCACCCGGAAAAACGTGGCGGTACGGCTCATTCCAATTCCGCGTGCAGATTCCACCGTGGCCGCAGGCACGGAGGCCAGACCCACCACAGCGTTACGCAAGATGGGAAGCACCGCGTAGAAAGTCACCACCACCACAGCGGGGGCCACACCAAAACCAAGGGGTGCAATCAGCAGGCCGATCAGGGCGAAGGACGGGATGGTCAAACCCACTGCCGTGAAGCTGTTGGCCAGATTGCTGAGCCGTTCGGAACGGTAGGACAACATGGCAAGTGCAACCGCAATGAGCGTGGCCAGCACCAGGCATTGCACCACCAGGGAGAAATGCTGCCAACTGGCAAAAAGGATCTGAGGCCATTGCTCGATCACAAAGTCCATGCCGGGCGCCTCTTCCGTTGAATCAGTAGAAACAAGTTGGGCCACCCGAGGGCAGGACTCCCGGAAGCCCCCCGAACCGTGCTCGGGGTCACCACAAACATACGTCAATCGAAAGTTTGCTTCTGGATTTGCTGTCGGACCCGACCCAGTCTGACCGTGGTTTCTGCACGTCAGACCCGATTAAACGGCAAGACTCGCCGATGGCCACTCCGGGGAGTCGCCGCAGATCTCACACGCGGAGCAGTTCACGCCAGCCCATCAGCGTCGAGACTCCGTGAGAACAAAAACGGTTAGAGCAAGCTGCGCAGGATGCGGGCTGCGCCGTCGTCGTACACGCTGTTGGTGACTTCCCGGGCAGCAGCAACCACTTCATCCGGAGCTTGGCCCATGGCCACACCGCGGGCGGCCCAGTCGAGCATTTCAACATCGTTGCGGCCATCTCCAATGGCCACGGTGTGCGCGGGGTCCACCCCCAGATGACGGCGGACCTGCTCCAGTGCGCTGGCTTTGGAGACTCCGGAGGCGGCCACGTCCAGCCAGGCGGTCCAGCCGACGGCGTAGGCCACCCCGTGCAGCCCGGCGTCCTCAATGGCTTGGGCAAAGTTCTCCGGGGTGTCCTCTGAGCTGTAAACCACCAAGCGGACGGCATCGAGTTCGGCCAGCTGGTGGATGTCCGTGCCAATGGCCTGGATTCCAAAGGACCGGTCCTGGAAACGCTCGGTGGCAAAAAAGTTGCCATCCGCGGTTTCCAAGGCAAATTTGGCGGTGGGCAGGGCCTCTTTGAGTGCCTTCAGCGCAGGACCCGGGTTGAAGGTCACGGCATCAATCACCCGGTAGAAGTCAGGGAAATCTGGGTCCAGTTGCAGAGTGATTCCGCCGTTGGAGCACACGGCAAAGCCCTGCTCCAAGCCGAGTTGTTCGCAGACAGGAAGGGTGGCGCCGCGGGAGCGCCCCGTGGAAATCACCAGGTGGTGCCCGGCCGCAGCCGCGGCCAACGCAGCCTCTTTGACCTGCGGGGACATGACGCCGTCGTGGTCCACCAGGGTGCCGTCCACGTCCAGGGCAACCAGGTATTGCGCGTCCGATTCACGTTCCCAGTCGCTTTCCACGGGCTGGCGGTCCGGCTCGGGAAAAGGCGACGTCCCCGACTGCAGGAACTCCGGGGTTTCCACGGCGCGGTCAGTGATGGGCTGTTGAGTGTTCGACCGGTCATCGGTGCCGGTGCTCTGATTGGTAGTCATGATTCTCATGCTGTCACACCAATATGACACTGGGTGGTTGCTGTTCTTGATCCAGGATGCCCAGGATCAAAACAACAACCACCCAGCCGGGTTCAGGGCCCTCAGATGACCTCGATCCGCTCCTGATTGCGCATGTACGGACGCAGCGCCTCCGGGATGACAACCGAACCATCGGCCTGTTGGTGAGTCTCCAAGATGGCCACCAACCAGCGAGTGGTGGCCAGCGTTCCGTTGAGGGTTGCCACAGCCCGTGTGCCGCCCTTCTTGACCTTTCCATCCACGGTGGTGTCCGCAAGACGTTCCCGGATGTTCAGGCGGCGGGCCTGGTACGTGGTGCAGTTGGAGGTTGAAGTCAGCTCACGGAAGCGCCCCTGCGTGGGGATCCACGCTTCACAGTCGAACTTGCGGGCTGCAGAGGTGCCCAGATCACCGGCCGCCGTATCAATCACGCGGTAGGCCAGCCCGCAGGCCTGCAACATCTGTTCCTCCCACTGCAGCATGCGCGCATGCTCGGCTGGGGCTTCCTCCACCGGGCAGTAAACAAACATTTCCAGTTTGTTGAACTGATGGACGCGGATGATGCCGCGGGTGTCTTTGCCCGCGGACCCGGCCTCACGGCGATAGCAAGATGACCAACCGGCGTAACGCAGAGGGCCATCTGAAAGGTCCAAGATTTCATCCGCGTGATACCCGGCAATGGCAACTTCGGAAGTGCCCACCAGGTAGAGATCGTCCTTCTCCAAACGGTAGATCTCGGCATCGTGTTCGACGTCGAACCCCGTACCCGCCATGATTTCCGGGCGCACCAGCGTGGGAGTGGTCAAGCTGATGAAATTATTGTCCACGGCAAGGTCTTGACCCATGCGCAGCAACGCGGTTTCCAGGCGAGCGATGTCGCGTTTCAGGAAGTAGAACCGAGAACCCCCCACCTTGGCGCCGCGTTCCATGTCAATCCCGTCCACCAGCTCGCCGATGGCAAGGTGATCGCGCGGCTCAAACCCTTCCGCTGCAAAATCACGCGGGGTACCCACGTGTTTGAGCACGGTGTAGTCATCCTCGCCACCGGTGGGAACGCCGTCGATGATCAGGTTCGGCATGGCTTGCAGGAGGTCATCAAGACGGTCCTGAGCCTGGCCGGCCCGGGTTTCTGCATCCTTGACGCGGGCTGCCAGCTCCTTGACCTCCGCCAGGAGAGTCTGCTTTTCCTGGCCCTGGGCCTGAGCAACCTTTTTGCCGAAAGACTTTTGTTCGGCACGGAGGTTTTCATATTCGGTGATCGCCGAACGGCGTCCGGCATCAGCTTCCAAAACTTGGTCCACTGCCTCCGGGGACAGGCCACGGGCTGTCTGGGAGGCACGGAACTGTTCGGGATGTTCACGGAGTAGATTGATGTCGATCACGTAGGCCAGGGTATCGGAGTCTGCCCAGATGTACCCGCCGTCACGCCGGGATCAGGTGCCATGCGTCTGGGCTGGCGGCTCCCAACCTGTAGCGTTGGAAGTCAACAATCAGCAGGCTCATTTTTGGTGCAACGGCACCGCCGCAAGGAGTTCTCAGTGGCTTCACCGCCTACACCACAGCGCGTGGCAGTTGTGATCAACCCTTCCAAATACGACGCCGACTCCGCACGCGACACCATTGTGGTCTCCTGCCGCAAGGCGGGCTGGCCAGACCCTGTGTTTCACGAAACCACCGTGGACGACCCTGGAACCTCGATGGCCCAGGCCGCCCTTGCCGACAACGTTGACGTGGTCTTGGCCGCCGGCGGTGACGGCACCGTTCGCACCGTGGCAGAGGTCATGGCCAATTCGGGTACGCCGCTGGGCGTGATACCCCTGGGCACCGGCAACCTGCTGGCCCGCAACTTGGGCGCACATCTGGATGACGTCCACCACTCCGTGGACATTGCTCTCTTTGGGGACCAGCGCCACATCGACATGGTTTCCTTTGCCACCGAGAACATGCGCGGCGAACGCTTCACCCACGCACTGTGCGTGATGGGCGGCGCCGGATTCGACGCCGAAATCATGTCCAACACCCGGGATGAACTCAAACGCCAGATCGGGTGGATGGCCTACACAGAAGCAGGGATGCGCCGACTGGCCGTGGACCCCGTGTGGACCCGCTTCAGCATTGATGACGGTCCGTGGCAGACCAAACGCCTGCGTTCCATCATGGCGGCCAACTGCGGTGTCCTCACAGGCGGGCTGGTCCTGGTTCCGGATGCCAAACTCAATGACGGCCAGATGGACGTGGTGGTCATTGCGCCCCGCGGCCCCCTGGGCTGGGTCACCCTGACCAGCAAGATCATCTTCAAGCACCGCCACGATCTCCCGTCCATGGACCACTACAAGTGCAAAAAACTGCACGCAGAGTTCCACAAACCGACCGAATCACAGATCGACGGCGACGGTCTGGGACGCATCACCTCTTTTGAGGCGGAGATCATGCCGGAGGCGCTGTCCTTGCGGGTCCCGCCGTCTCAGGGCGACGACGTCCACGACATCATCGCCTGACCGACGCACGCAGACCAGCGCGGGTGGTGCAGCTTCCGCAGACCGTCAGGTTGGTGGGTTCAGGATTGGTGGGTGGTGCGGCTTCCACAGACC
>NZ_JAUNTS010000003.1:0-103733 GCF_030538595.1 Kocuria sp. | reverse complement strand
CAGACCGTCAGGTTGGTGGGTTCAGGATTGGTGGGTGGTGCGGCTTCCACAGACCGTCAGGTTGGTGGGTTCAGGATTGGTGGGTGGTGCGGCTTCCACAGACCGTCAAGCGAAGCAGGTCAAGGAAGCCGCACCACCCACCAACGTTCCACTGGACCTAGAACGCCCCGGCCAGGGCAAAGATGGCTGCGGACAGCGCAAAGCCCACCACGCCGATGATGGTCTCCAACACGGTCCAGGTCTTGAAGGTGGTCTTGACGTCCATCTCCAGCAGACGTCCCACCAGCCAGAACCCTGAGTCATTGACATGGGACAGCGCCACGGAACCTGCTGCCACAGCCAGAACCAGTGCGGCCACCTGAACTTCATTGAAGTCTCCGGCAAGGATTGCGGGCGCAACCAAACCGGCCGCCGTCGTCAATGCAACGGTTGCCGAACCCTGCGCCACCCGCAGGACCAGGGAGATCAAGAAGCCAGCCACGATCACTGGCACACCCATGTCTGAAAGCACATCCGCAAGTGCATCGCCAATGCCGGAGGCGCGCAGGACACCGCCGAACATACCGCCGGCACCCGTGATCAGAATGACCGAACAGACCGGCCCCAACGCGGACTCAAAGGTCTTTTCAATGGCCGAGCCGCTGACGCCCCGTACCGTGCCGATCAGCAGCGCGGCCACAATGAGCGTGATGGTCAGCGCCACGGGCGTCTGGCCGATGGCCACCAGTGCTTGGAACCAGAGATCGTCACCCGTGGATTCGGCAAAGTAACCCGAGTTCAGCAGCGTGGTCAGGCCGGTGTTGAGGAAGATCAGCACCAGGGGAAGCAGCAGAATGAAAACAACGGTGGCAGTTTTGGGCGGGTTGGTGACGTCCTCGGCTTTACCCAGGATGGCAGGCACCGGAAGGTTGATGCGTTTGCCCGCATAGAGGCCGAACAGGTATGAGCTGAGGTACCAGGCCGGTAGGGCAACCACCAAACCAAGCAGCAGCACAACGCCCACGTTGGCCTCAAAGAACGCGGAGGCGGCAACCGGTCCGGGATGTGGCGGCAAGAAGATGTGCATGGCGGAGAACGCGCCCACGGCGGGCAACGCGTAGAGCAGCACGGAGCCACCCAACCTGCGGGCCACGGAGAAGACCACGGGCAGCATGACCACCAGGCCGGCGTCGAAGAAAATGGGGAAACCAAAGAGCAGTGAGGCGATACCGAGTGCCAGCGGCGCGCGCTTTTCCCCAAAAATTCCGATCAGTTTGTCCGCCAGGACTTGTGCCCCGCCTGATGTTTCCAGGAGACGCCCCAGCATGGCCCCAAGGCCCACCAGGAGGGCAACGCTGGCCAGCGTGTTGCCAAATCCTGTGGTGAGTACGGGTACCACAGCGTTCATGGGGATTCCCGTGGCAATGGCGGTCAATCCGCTGATCACAATCAATGCCAGAAACGCATGGACCTTGAACTTGATGATCAGCACCAGCAGTACGGCTATGGCTGCGGCCGCAATGACAAGCAGTGGCCCGGCGGTGAGCGTCTGCTCCCACCCTTCAAGTTGTTCAACCATGGCAACTCCATTCTGTTTCAATTCCGCCGAAAACATGGTTTGACCCAAAATTTCAGCTCAAAATTGGGTCAAACCATGTTTTCGGCGGAGGGGAGGAGGGAGGTTAGCGGGTTCGGAGGGCCGCTACCCAATCGCGGGCCTGCCTGAAGGCTCCATCAGTGTGGTGACTGGCCACGACGGCGGGCTTGTGATCTGCCCGGGCGTAGGAGCCCAGGAAGCGGGTGGTAGGACAGATGCGGCGCAATCCCACCAGGGCTTCTGCAACGCGTTCGTCCTGGATATGACCGTCAATGTCCACGGAGAAGAAATAATCGCCCAAGTAGTTACCCGTGGGACGGGACTCGATTCGACTGAGGTTCACACCGCGCGTGGCGAACTGCTCCAAAATCTCCATGAGCGCCCCGGCTCGGTCTTCCCACAGCGGGATCACCAACGTGGTCCGGTCCGCGCCCGTGCGTTCTGGTAGCACAGCATCCGGACCACCCAAGTGCACAAACCGGGTGACCGCCTCCGGGTTGTCCCCAATGTTCTCAGCCAGCACGACCAATTCTGGATGTGCTGCGCTGACAGTGGGAGCGCAGATAGCGGCATCGTGGGGCACACCAACCCCGTCACCTGTGTCCGCCAGAAGTCCCAGTGCGCCCGCAGCTGTGGATGAGGCCGGGATGTATTCCCCTTGGGGAATGTTCTTCTCCGTCCACTGCCGGACCTGGGCCCATGCGTGGGAATGCGTGGAAACAGCCCGGATTTCGCTCAGCGGCTTGGCTTCACGGGCCACCACATTGAATCGGATGGGCACCAGCATCTCGGCCAGAATCCGGATTTCCGGACCTGCGGCAACCGCGTCCAGAGTGGCGGAAACTCCACCCTCCACGGAGTTTTCAATCGGCACCACGGCGGATACCGCCCGCCCCTCCCGCACCGCAGCCACGGCGGCAGGAACAGAACTCACAGGCAGGTGGTCGGTGCCCGTTGGATCAATCTGGCGCAGAGCCGCCTCGGTGAAGGTCCCGGCGGGACCCAGGTAAGCGATTGTCATGGGCGGCAAGCCGTCACTTGACCATGGGCTCAGCGTCAGTCTCAGACACCATGGGCTTGTCCGCATCCGCCCAAGCACCCATGCCGCCCAGCACATTGATGGGATCAAAACCAGTGCTGGCCAAGAAGGAGGTGGCCCGCAAGGACCGGCCGCCGGAACGGCACACCACGTACACATCTTCATCCACGGGGACTTCCCCGTAGCGTTCGGACAACTCCCCCAGCGGAATGTGCTGAGCACCCTCAATGTGCCCGGCCTCCCACTCAAAGTCCTCCCGGACGTCCAGAATCTTGGCACCCGCAGGGATTTCCTCCACGGAGGCACTGGGCAGATTGTTCACGTTGTCCACGGTGTTCACTCCTTGAGCCCCGACACTTGATCAAGCACGGAGCCGTTTTTGAGTTGCAGTTGAAATGTTGGCCTCCAGCCTACGCACGCGACGGTCCAGTTACGGACGAACACGGCCACCACATGTCACGGCGCGGTACCTGCGGACGCATAGCCTGGTGCACCACAGCAGCGAAAGGCATCACCATGATCGAGCACAACGCGCATCTTGCGCCCTATTTGGCGGTGTCCCAGATTTTCTCGGCCCTTTCCAACCCCGCGCGCTCTGCCATTGTCCACCGCCTGACCGAGTCCCCCTGCTTTGTAGGAGAGTTGGTGGATCACCTTGACGTGGCACAACCGCTGGTTTCCCAGCACCTGAAGGTCTTGCGGGAAGCTGCCCTGGTGCGCGCGGTCCGGGAGGGCCGTCAGCACCGCTATGAGCTCACAGATCAGCACGTCACGCACTTGTTCCTGGACGCCTACAACCACACCCGCGAACACAACCCCACAGACCTCACCGCCAACGACGACGCCCCGCTCGCCTGAAAAGCACCCTCACCTTTTCGTGGGTCAAGACACTTGAGAGTGGGAACTCCCACGGCTGCTGCGCACGGGGATTACCGAGTTGGCCCACGCCTTGATTCACCCCCGAACGTAAGCGGCCAAATGCTGACCGGTCAGGGTTTCAGCTTTGTCCACCAACTGGGCCGGCGTTCCCTCAAACACCACCTGCCCACCGTCGCTACCGGCCCCCGGGCCAAGATCAATGATCCAATCCGCGTAGGCCATGACCGCCTGGTGGTGCTCAATCACAATCACGGACTTTCCTGATTCCACCAGCTTGTCCAGTAGCGCCAAGAGCTGTTCCACGTCTGCCAGGTGCAGTCCTGTGGTGGGTTCGTCCAGCACATAGATCCCGCCGGAATCAGCCATGTTGGTGGCCAGTTTGAGGCGTTGGCGTTCTCCGCCGGAGAGAGTGGTCAGCGGCTGTCCCAGCGTGATGTAACCCAGCCCGACATCGTCCAGACGCACCAGGATCTTGTGGGCAGCCGGCAGCTTGAATCCTTCTGCATCCGAGGTGGTCTCCACAGGCGCAGAGCCGCTGAAGAATGCACGGGCCTGCGCCACGGACATGCCCAGGACTTCACTGATGTTCTTGCCACCCAGCGTGTAGTCCAAAACGGCAGGCTGGAAGCGTTTGCCTTCGCAGTCCTCACACTCCGTGGCAACTCCTGCCATCATGGCCAAGTCCGTGTAAATCACGCCGGCACCTTTGCAGGTGGGGCAGGCTCCTTCCGAGTTGGCACTGAACAGGGCGGGCTTGACCCCGTTGGCCTTGGCGAAGGCTTTACGGATGGGCTCCAAAAGACCTGTGTAGGTGGCGGGATTGGACCGGCGAGACCCCTTGATGGCGGCCTGATCAATGGCCACCACGGACGCATCACCCGCGGCGTCGTCCAAAAACCCGTGAATCAGCGAGCTCTTGCCGGAGCCCGCCACTCCGGTAACCACCGTCAACACGCCCAGGGGAACGTCCACATCCACATTGCGTAAATTGTGCCGATCTGCACCGCGAATCTGAACGGACTGGGAGGATTCGCGTACGGAATCCTTCAGGGCAGCCCGATCCCCCAGATGCCGGCCAGTCAGGGTATCGCTGGTCCGCAATTCTTCAACGCTGCCCTCAAACATCAGTTGACCGCCGGCACTACCCGCTCGGGGCCCAAGATCCACCACATGATCCGCAATCAGAATGGTCTCCGGTTTGTGCTCAACCACCAGCACGGTGTTGCCTTTGTCCCTCAACTGAAGCAGGAGATTGTTCATCCGCTCAATATCATGTGGGTGCAACCCCACCGTGGGTTCGTCAAACACATACGTCACGTCTGTCAGCGGTGATCCCAAATGCCGAATCATTTTGGTGCGCTGCGCCTCACCACCGGACAGGGACGAGGACGATCGCTCCAGCGCCAAGTAACCCAGTCCGATCTCCACAAAGGAATCCAGCAATTCGGTGAGAGAACCCAGTAGCGGGGCCACGGCGTCGTCTTTGATGTTGCGGACCCAGGAGGCCAGATCACTGATCTGCATGGCGCAGGCATCCGCAATGGAAATGCCGTTGATCCTGGACGAGCGGGCAGCCTCATTGAGCCGGGTTCCCCCGCAATCAGGGCAGGAGGTGAAAGTGATGGCGCGGTCCACGAAAGCACGGATGTGGGACTGCAGCGATTCCCGTTCCTTGGAGAGCATGGATTTTTGGATCCGCGGGATCACCCCCTCATAGGTGAGGTTGATGCCGTCCACTTTGATCTTGGTGGGTTCCCGGTAGAGAAGATCTTGGAATTCCTGCTCGGTGAACTTGCCGATCGGCTTGTCCATGTCAAAGTATCCGGAACCGGCATACAACCGCCCGTACCAGCCGTCCATGGAATACCCGGGAACGGTCAAACCGCCATCGTTCAAGGACTTCTTGGCATCGTAAACAGCGGTGAAATCAAAATCTGAAACTCTCCCCAAGCCTTCACATGTGGGGCACATGCCGCCCGTGATGCTGAACTCACGGCGCTCCTTGACCTCTTTGCCACCTTTGGTAACCGTCACGGCACCCTTTCCACTGATGGTGGCAACGTTGAAGGAAAAAGCCTTGGCAGGCCCAACGTGGGGTGTCCCCAGTCGAGAGAATAGAATCCGCAGCATGGCATTGGCATCCGTGACCGTGCCCACCGTGGAGCGGACATTGGCGCCCATACGCTCCTGATCCACAATGATGGCTGTGGTCAAACCCTCCAAAACATCCACGTCCGGGCGGGCCAAACTCGGCATGAACCCCTGGACAAAGCTGCTGTACGTCTCATTGATCAACCGTTGAGACTCAGCGGCAATGGTGCCAAACACCAGGGACGACTTCCCTGAGCCCGAAACCCCCGTGAACACGGTCAACCGACGCTTGGGAATGGCGACGTCGATCCCCTTCAAGTTGTTTTCCCGCGCACCCTGCACCCGGATGTATTCGTGACTGTCCGCGGACCCCGGGGCAGCAGTTGCGGTGGGGGCGGGGGTGGGGCTCATGGCGTCTCCATTCGTCATAACCGGTGCCGGCGGTGATTCGTGACGTCATGGACACAGATCATCCCTATGCTTCCGGCTCACACACTGTAGTTGGCTGGACGGACAAAACGTTGGCCGACTGACACAACGTTGACCAGCTTGCCCCGACCTCGGCAGATCCCCACCCCAAATCCACCACACCACCATCAGGAGGCACCGTGAACTCTTCACACAACAGCGCCGGGGGTGCGTCATCCGCACCGCACCCGGCCGCACCGGGGCACGATGCCCTGGGACATGACCGCGGTTTCAAGAAAGTTCTGGGTGGCCTGGACGCCATAGTCCTGGGCTTTGGCGCCATGATCGGCTTTGGTTGGGTGATCCTGACTGGCGGATGGATCAACGACGCCGGAACCTGGGGTGCCGTACTGGCCATGCTTGCCGGTGGCGGCATCATGGCTGTGGTGGGCCTGGTGTACGGAGAACTGGTCGCCTCCATGCCAGCCGCCGGTGGAGAACACAACTATCTGATGCGCGGCATGGGTGCCCGCTGGGCTTTTGTGGGCTCCTGGGCGATCACGGTCGGGTACATCACCATCGTTGCCTTTGAAGCCGTGGCCGTACCCAGAACGGTGGGCTACATCCTGCCTGGTGCTCTGGACCAAGTGCGGTTGTGGTCCGTGGCCGGCTCGGACGTCTACCTGGTGTGGGCCCTGGTGGGCACGGCGTGTGCGGTCATCATCACGGGGATCAACATTGTGGGGGTCAAACAGGCCTCCGTGGTGCAGACCTTTGTGGTGCTGTTCTTGCTGATCATTGGGGTCATGATGGTGGTCGGGGCGTTCTCCGGGGGTTCCGTGGAAAACATGGATCCTGCCTTCACCGGGGGTCTGGGCGGGTTCTTCCTGGTCCTGGTGGTGGTCCCGTTCCTGTTCGTTGGATTTGACGTGATTCCCCAGGTTTCTGAAGAAATGCACATCCCGGCCAAAAAACTTGGCGCCACCATTGTGATCTCCGTGATGATGGCCGCCGTCTGGTACGTGGTGGTGGTTCTGGCCACGTCCGCTTCCCTGCCCGCGGCTGACTTGGCGGTGGCAGACATAGCCGTGGCGGATGCCATTGGTGCGGTGTTCCATTCCCAAGTCTTTGCCAATCTCCTGCTGGCCGGTGGTCTGGCCGGAATCCTGACCTCTTGGAACTCACTGCTCATGGGCGCCAGCCGACTCCTGTGGGCCCTGGGGGCCTCCCGGATGATCCCCACCTGGTTCGCTCGCATTCACCCGCGTTTTGGCACCCCTATCAACGCCCTGTTGTTTGTGGGTGTGATTTCAGCAATTGCGCCCTTCTTTGGCCAGCAAATGCTGGGTTGGCTGGTGGATTCCGGCTCCCCATCCATCGTGATCGCTTATTTGATGGTCTCCATCGTTTTTGTGATTCTGCGCCACCGGGAACCCACCATGGAACGCCCTTTCCGGATCGGTGGACGCGGCCGTGGAGGTGTTGTGATCGGCGTGCTCTCCATCCTGCTCACGGCGGCCCTGTTGGCGCTCTACATTCCGGGCATGCCGGCGTCGTTGACCCTGCCGCCCTACATTGTGTTCGGCCTGTGGTGGGTGCTGGGTTTGGTCTTCCTGCTGCGCATTCCGCGTGGAATCGGCCCTGGTGCCGACGCCGAGGCTCGCCTGATCGCAGCCAAGGAACGGTCAACCAGGCAAGCACGGTGAAAGAATGGTGAGCTGCGCCGCCCATCAGAAGTGGTGTGCGGCACGGCTCACCACTGGGCTGAAGCCACCGGCCCCAGAGGCATGGCCTGACACCGCACTGGCGTGCCTACTATGAAGGCGAACGTGCCGGGCGCACCCCGCCCCAAGACCCACGGGTTGCCGATGATGACAACCCCGTAAAGGAGCCCCACATGGCTGAACACAGTGCTGTAGCAACCGGCAAGCCGTCCGTGACTGCTCAACGAATCCAGGATGTCCTGGACCGCACGCCCAAGGGCCTGCTGATCAACGGCGAATGGCGTGATGCCTCCGATGGCGGGACGTTCGACGTCGAAAATCCCGCCACTGGTGAAGTCCTGGCCACGCTGGCCTCCGCGACCCCGGAGGATGCCCAGGCGGCCATGGATGCAGCGGCCGCGGCCCAGGAGGACTGGGCGCGGACCGCACCCCGCGAGCGCGCCGAAATCCTGCGGCGGGCCTTTGATCTGGTGCAAGAGCGCCGTGATGATCTGGCTCTGCTGATGACCCTGGAGATGGGCAAGCCTCTGGCCGAGGCCAACGGGGAGGTCACCTATGGCGGTGAGTTTCTGCGCTGGTTCTCGGAGGAGGCCGTACGGCATTACGGGCGTAATGCCCCCACGCCGGAAGGCACGTTGCAGATGGTGGTTCGGCACAAGCCGGTGGGGCCGTGCTATTTGATCACTCCGTGGAACTTTCCGCTGGCCATGGCCACCCGCAAGGTGTCTCCGGCGGTGGCCGCGGGCTGCACCATGGTGCTCAAATCCGCCAAGCTGACGCCGCTGACTTCCCAATTTTTTGCCCAGATCATGCTTGATGCGGGGCTGCCGGACGGTGTGCTGAACGTGGTGGCATCCAAGTCGGCCTCCGCTGTGTCTCAGCCGATCATGTCCGATCCGCGCTTGCGCAAAATCTCCTTCACCGGTTCCACCCCCGTGGGCAAGCAACTCATGAAGGACGCCGCGGACAGCGTGCTGCGCACCTCCATGGAGCTGGGCGGCAACGGGCCGCTGTTGGTGTTCGAGGACGCGGATCTGGACAAGGCAGTGGCCGGTGCTGTGGCAGCCAAGATGCGCAATATGGGTGAGGCGTGCACGGCAGCCAACCGAATTTTGGTGCACCAGGCCATCGCGGAGGAGTTCACGGATCGACTGGCCAACAAGCTGGCTCAATTGGCTGTGGGTGACGGCACCCTGGAGGATGCCCAGGTGGGACCACTGGTGGACGGCAACGCCCTGGAATCCGTGACCGCGTTCGTTGACGACGCCGTGGCCAAGGGTGCGCGCGTGGTCACAGGTGGGCACCGCGTGGGAGACAAGGGTTAT
Organism: Kocuria sp.; assembly: GCF_030538595.1. Taxonomy (GTDB): domain Bacteria; phylum Actinomycetota; class Actinomycetes; order Actinomycetales; family Micrococcaceae; genus Kocuria. The sequence goes on along the minus strand of NZ_JAUNTS010000003.1, from coordinate 94,691 downwards.
TTCTACGCCCCCACCGTGCTGGCTGACGTTCCCGAGGACGCGCGTGTGTCCTGCGAGGAGATTTTCGGCCCCGTGGCACCTGTGATCACTTTCAAGGACGAGGACCACGCCGTTCGGATCGCCAACACCACCGAGTACGGCCTGGCTTCTTATGTATTCACCGAAGACTACAAACGTGCCTACCGTGTGGCGGATCGGATTGAGTTCGGTCTGATGGGTCTGAACCTCGGCGTCATTTCCAATGCCGCGGCACCCTTTGGAGGGGTTAAGCAATCGGGCATCGGCCGCGAAGGGGGCTCCGAAGGCATCGAAGAGTACAGCACAGTTCAATACATCGGGGTGGAGAACCCCTGGGGCTGAAGTCACCCCAACTGTGGCAGGTAAATGACCATTGCAGCTCAGGCGGGGTGGTCATTTACCTGTCACACGCGTCATCAGAATGGAACCCCGCAGCGCAGGATGACATTGGCGTACGGTGTGGACTCTCCAGTGCGCACCACAAAGCGCGCTTGTCTGGTGAGCTCCTTGAACTCTTCGTGGGGAATCCGCTGGGCATCAGGGAGGTTACGGGCCAAAACTTCCCGAACGGGAGAGGTTTCAGCTTCCTGGGCCACGACCGCCGCCTCCACGTCAACTTCCCGCAGAACAGCCCCTAGGACATCCGCAAAACTCGGGAGCCCCGGGATGATCGCCAGATCCACGCAGTCCACCCCAGATGGAACGGGAAGGCCACGGTCACCAATCACAAAAGTGTCTGTGTGCCCCAGCCGGGCGATCTGCTCGTTGAGCTGCGCATGCAGTAGACCATCCCGTTTCACTCAGCATCTCCTAACATCGGCAACTCATCGCTGATGTTAGGGTAGCTGGGTTGCGCGCCAACTCCTGTTGCCGCAAACGCGCCGACGCGTGAAGCCAACCGCGCTGACTCCAGCAACTTGTCCCCACGCGCCAGCCCCAATGCGAGCGCACCGATGAAGGCATCACCGGCACCGGTGGTGTCTACCGCACGGACGGGTGCCGGCGGGACAGAGTGGGTGCCGTCGTCGTCGCTCACCACGGAGCCCTTGGCACCCAGGGTGAGAACCACGGAAGCAATGCCAGTGGCGCGGAGAGCTTCCACTAGCAGTTCTGGTGTGGATATAGCCTCGGATTGGGTGCCACCAAGCTGGTCAAGGACTAGCTCGGCTTCATGTTCATTGACCACAAGCGGATCAGAGGCCAGAAGAACCTGCGCCGTCAAGGGCAATACAGGCGCCGGGTTATGAAGGAAACGCCCCGTGATGAGCGTCGGCAGAGCCTCCACACCGTCGGCGGGGATTTCACCTTGGCACACAACAACGGCGGCACTGTGAATCACGTCCGCGGCAGTGTTTACCCGATCCGCGCCCACGGTCCCATTGGCTCCCGAGACCACCACGATGGAGTTCTCGCCACCCTGGTCCACGGTCACCATGGCCAAGCCCGTGGCGCTTTCAGTCCGCGCCACTCGTGTGAGGTCCACCCCCGAATCACGAAGGCCGCTGAGGGCCGTGTGGGCCGCGGCATCTGCCCCGACTGCACCAACCATGGTCACGGATGCACCCAAACGAGCAGCAGCAACAGCCTGGTTGGCGCCCTTTCCACCCGGTAGCATTTGACCGCCGGTCCCGTGCACGGTCTCGCCAGGTTTTGGGTGCCGCAGGACCTTGGCCATTAAGTCCGCGTTGATCGAGCCGACCACCACAATGCGGTCGTCCATCTCCGTGATGTCACCGCTGTTCACTGATAATCACCCACATTTTCCTGCGTCACCGTCACAACTTCCACGGAGACCTCCGCGTCGATCTCCTGACCGCGGATCAATTTCACGGCTTGCAAAACTGCCTGTCTTCCAAGTTCTTCAGGCTGTTGAGCAATGGTGGCCAGCATTGATCCACCAGCGACCGCCTCAATACCTTCCGCTGTGCCGTCAAAGCCCACCACAAGAACGTCCTGGCCTGCTCGTGCCCCCAGGGCTTCAACGGCCCCCAGCGCCATTTCATCGTTCTCGCAGAAGATTCCAACGGCCGACGGATTGGCTTGCATGAGATTGGTTGCCACATCCAGCCCCTCCGCACGGTCAAAATTCGCGGTTTGCTGGGCGACGATGGTGATACCCGGGAACTCGTTGATCCCCTCCGTAAAACCCATACCGCGGTCACGGGAAGCAGACGAACCAGGCACCCCCTGGATCATGATGACTTCCCCCTCCTCGCCGATGGCTTCCGCTAAGACGCGCGCAGCTTGAGCCCCACCGGCAACGTTGTCAGAAGCCACAAAACTTGCCAGGTCACCGGATGAAGCATCGCGATCGACGGCGATCGCTGGGATGCCTGCCTCGTTCAGGGCCTCCACAGAAGCGGAAACCGCATCGGAATCTGTGGGGTTTACGATTACGACGTTGACGTCCTGGGTGATCGCGGTGGCAATTTGGTCTGCCTGTCGCGCAGCATCGTCGGAAGCATCCTGCACGTTGAGGGTGATGCCATGTGTCTGTGCCTCTGTTTCCGCGCCCTTGATCAATTGTCCAAAGAATGGGTTGGTCTGCGTGGACACGGCCAGTGTGATCCGCTCTGGGCGTTCACCACGGTTGCAGCCTGTCAGAGCTAGTCCAGCCACAGTTGCCGTGGCCAAGGCAAGAAACCCCCGCCGGCTGGTCAGCCGCTGAGTCATGGTTTTCAAGGTGATCTCCTCAATCTGAAGGCCCGGTCAGCGCGCGGTCTTGCGCCGGAGGACGTCAAAGCCAACAGCTAGAGCTATGACCAAGCCGATGACTACTTGCTGCCAGAACGAGGACACGTTCAAAAGGTTCAACCCGTTGCGAATAACCGCCAGCAGGATCGCGCCCACGAGTGTCCCCGTCGCGCGGCCAGACCCACCAGCCAAGGAGGCGCCGCCGATCACAACCGCTGCAATAGCATCCAATTCGTAACCCACACCTGCTTGAGGACCGGCCGAGGACAGACGGCCCGCCAGGACCATCCCAGCCAGCCCCGCAAAGACACCGGCCAGTGCGTAGACGGTCACAAGGATTCGTTTGACGGGCAGCCCCGAGAGACGTGCGGCCTCCGCGTTACCGCCGATGGCATACATGGAGCGTCCGAGCACGGTTCGGGACAGCACAAACCAACAGACCAGCCCCGCGAACACCATGGCGATGATCGGGACGGGGAATCCCCCGATGCTTCCGCCCAACAGAGACACGGAACCAGATGTGGGAATCGGTGTGCCATCAGAAATGACCAAGGTCAGCCCACGCGCCACACTCATCATGGCAAGGGTGGCTATGAATGCCGGAAGTTTTCCGTAGGCAATCGACAATCCGGAGATGACACCGGCCAATGCGCCGACCAACAGACCGATGAGAAGTGTGACGATTCCTGGCAGACCAAGATTGGTGAAGGAATATGCAGAGACCATTGCGCCTAATGCAGCAACGGCACCCACCGACAAATCAATACCTGCGGTGACGATCACAAAGGTCATGCCGAACGCCAGGATTGCCACCACAGACGCCTGGATACCAATGTTGATCAGATTGTTGAGCTTGAGGAAATCTGGCGTTGCGATGAAGAGCGCAAGACACAGGATGATCAGGCCCACCAGAGCACCATTGTTCATGGCCCATTGGCCCAATCGAGCTGCTGTCCCCGCGCGGTTGACGGAATTGTTTTTAGTGGTGGCGGTCACGGTCATGGCCGCAACTCCTTTCTGAGGGTCATACGTTTTCCCTGGTTGTTGCGCCAGATCAGGAGCGGTCGGCCAATGGAGTCTGGGATGCCTTGGATTCAGAAACAGCAGATGCGACCTCTGAAACTGCTAGAGCCATGACGGAGTCCTCTGTGGCTTGGTCAGCGTTTAGAACACCCGCAACACGGCCGTTGCTCATCACCAGAACTCGATCACTCATGCCCAGCACCTCGGGGAGTTCACTGGACACCATCACCACGGCACCACCCAAGCGTGTGATTTCGTTGATGAGCTCGTAAATCTCAACCTTGGCGCCGACGTCGACGCCGCGAGTCGGTTCATCCAGCAGGAGGACTTTGGCGTCCGCCATGACCCACCGCGCAAAGACGACTTTCTGTTGGTTACCACCCGAGAGGTGACGGATGGACTGGTCTAGACCTGCCATCCTCACGGCCAGTTGATCGGTCACCACCCGCGCTCGGGCACGTTGACCGCCACGGTCAGCCAACCCGAATCGAGCAGTGGAACGCAGCGTGGCCAATCCTGCGTTGTCTGCCACGCTCGCATCGAGTACCAGACCTTGGGACTTGCGGTCTTCAGGGACAAAACCCAGGCCAGCGGAAATCGAACGGCTGACATCATGCGCAGGCAATGCACGGTTCTGCACGGCCACAGACCCCGAGTCATAGGTATCAGCACCATAAATGGCACGCAGCACCTCGGTGCGCCCCGCGCCCACCAAACCGGCGATGCCAAGAACCTCGCCGGAGTAAACCGTGAAGTCGATGTTGTTGAAGAGTTCCCCGGAGGACAGTCCCCGAACCTCCAGTAGCGCCTCCCCTGTCTGTTCAGTCCGCTTGCGTGGAAACTGGTCATCAATGTCGCGCCCCACCATGAGGGCGATCAAGTTGTCCTGGGAGGTGTTGGCCGGAACCTGGGCCACGAACTGCCCGTCCCGCAGCACGGAGATGGTGTCTCCAATCCTGGGGATCTCATCCAGGTGGTGGGAGATGAAAACCATTCCCACACCCCGACGTTTGAGATCGTCCACCACGCTGAAGAGGGCATCGACCTCCCTACCTGTTAGCGCTGCGGTGGGTTCATCCAGGATCAGAAGCCGGGCGTCCTGGGACAGCGCCTTGGCAATCTCGACCAGCTGCTGCCTGGCCACCCCGAGTTCACCAACTGGTTTGTCCAGGGGCACGTCCAGACCAATTCGGTCAAGTGCTTCACGGGCCACAGCATTCATGCGTGCTTTGTCAACGACTCCGAATCGTTGTGGAGTCCGCCCCAACGTGATGTTCTCCGCAACACTGAGCTGAGGAATCAAGTTCAGTTCTTGGTGAATCGTAGCGATCCCCCGTGCTTCCGCCGCTTTCACATCAGACAAATGCACAGGCTCCCCATCAACCAAGATCCGGCCCGAGTCTGGCTGGTGAATACCGGCCATCATCTTGATCAAAGTGGACTTCCCTGCGCCATTCTCTCCCAGCAGAACCTCCACCTCACCGGCATGTACGTGCACGGTGACATCGTCAATGACGTTGACGGGACCGAAAGACTTGCTCACGGAATCAAGCGTGAGCAGCGGTGTTCTTGAATCGGACATGAGCATGGACCTCAGCTCTCGTGACAGTTTTGATCAACATGGTTGGGAAGGCTGATCCTGGAATCAACCGGGAGTCTCAAGTGGGCCTGGAGGCGCAGTTGACTCGAAGGCTTTTCACCGGCCAACTGAGCCAGGAGCAACTCCACAGCCGAAGCCCCCATTGCTTGAAGGTCCTGACAGATCAAAGGCAAAGGTGGCTGTAACAGCGCGAATGGTGCGATGTCGTCAAAACCAACGAACGGCAGATCGCGGACGGGCATGATTCCTGCTGCACGGCACTCCTTGAACGCACCGATGGTCATGAGAGAGTCCGCGGCCAAAACCGCATTGATCCCCTTGGACAACAGCGAACGCATGCCCAGACGCCCCGAGAGTTCCTGGAAGTCCCCGTGAGCGACTTCAGCCGCAATCCCCGCATCCTCAGCAGCAGCGTGGAACTCGGCCAAGCGCTCAACGCCAGTGGTCGTTCCCGACGGTCCAGAGATGTACCCAATCTTTTGGGCTCCTTGTGCCACCAAATAGGTGACCGCCTCAGCGATTGCGATTCGAGTGTCCGAAACCACTGCGGGAACCCCCATTCCTGGAATGGTCCGGTCCAGGAAGACCAGCGGCATGCCAGTTTCCCGGAGTTCTTGCAGGGGCTCACGTGCCGTGGAGAAAGGCGCCACAATGATCCCGTCCACACGCTGACGCCGCAGAACAGTCGCGTAATCGTGCATCTGCTCGGGGTCTTCATTGGCGCTGCACAAGATCACGCTGAGTCCTTCGGCACGCATGCCCTGCTCAACAACGTGTGCAAGTTCCGCGAAAAAAGGATTTCGGATGTCGGGGATCAGCAGCCCGATTGTGTTGGTCCGTTCCGACCGCAGAGACCCCGCCTGGCCATTTGGAACAAAGTTGAGACGGCGCGCAACCAACAGAACACGCTCTCGGGTTGGCGCCGCCACGCTTCCGTTACCCGATAGCGCACGTGAGGCCGTGCCCAGCGACACACCCGCCTCAGCTGCGACGTCCTTGATGGTTGTACGGGACATGAACACCTCCTTGTGCACCTACCCAGCATTGGAAACGTTTCCAATGTGGACTGTATCACTTTCTCGTCACCACGACTGCCATCACCAACCACTCCATCTGCCGCAAGGTGGTCATTTACCTGTCACCGATCCACCCGCATGAACGACGCCGCCGCCACCTCACCCATGAGACGATGGCCACAACATTTGGCTCAGCCCTCCCCCGTGTGTCCCCGAACGCACCGCGCGGAAGGACTTTTTCGGGAAGGACTCATAGATGACCGACATCCAGTACCGCCTGCCCCAGCAGCGCAACATCGTCTCCGAGTTCCCGGGCCCCAAGTCCCAGGAACTCAATCAACGTCGCTCAGCAGTCATTGCAGCGGGAGTGGCGTCCTCCGTGCCGGTGTATGCAGCCGATGTGGACGGCGGGGTGGTGGTGGATGTGGATGGCAACTCGCTCATCGACTTTGGCTCCGGCATTGCCGTGACCACCGTGGGCGGTTCCGCACCCAAGGTGGTGGAGAACGTCAAGAGTGCCGTGGAGCACTTCACGCACACCTGTTTCATGGTCACCCCGTATGAAGGTTACGTGGAACTTGCCGAGCGGCTGGCTGAGATCACTCCGGGTGATCACGCCAAGAAGGTGGCGCTGTTCAATTCGGGCGCGGAGGCTGTGGAGAACGCGGTCAAGATCGCCAGGGTGGCCACGGGGCGCGACGCCGTCGTTGTGTTCGATCACGCCTACCACGGGCGCACCAACGTCACCATGGCCATGACAGCCAAGAACATGCCGTACAAGAACGGCTTTGGCCCGTTTGCCCCGGAAATCTATCGCGTACCCGTGTCCTACCCCTTCCGTGATCCGGACGGCATGGACGGCGCCCAAGCTGCCAAGCGGGCCCTGGAGATGGTGGACAAGCAGGTGGGGGCGGACAATGTGGCCGCCGTGGTGATTGAACCCATCCTGGGTGAGGGCGGTTTCATTGTTCCCGCAGACGGCTTCTTGCCCGCACTGGCTGAGTGGTGCCAAGACAACGGGGCACTGTTTGTGGCGGATGAAGTTCAGTCCGGCGTGGCCCGCACCGGCGAATGGTTTGCGGTGGACCACGAAGGTGTGGTGCCAGATCTGATGACCATTGCCAAGGGCGTTGCCGGCGGTATGCCGCTGTCTGCCGTGGTGGGGCGGGCGGAACTCCTGGATGCCGTCCACGGCGGCGGGCTGGGCGGCACCTACGGCGGCAACCCGGTGGCCTGTGCTGCTGCCATCGGTGCGCTGGACACCATTGAAGAATGGGATCTGAAGTCCCGTGCCAAGCACATTGAGGCCGTCATCCACGCTTCCTTGGACTCCCTGGTGGAGGGCACGGAGGTGGTGGGTGAAATCCGCGGGCGCGGGGCCATGATCGCCCTGGAATTCGTGAAGCCTGGCGGCACAGAACCCCATCCGCAGCTGGCCAAAGCTGTGGCCGCGGAATGTCTACAACAGGGTGTGATCATCCTGACCTGCGGCACCTACGGGAACATTGTCCGACTCCTGCCGCCGTTGACCATCACGGACGATCTTCTGCGTGAGGGCTTGGAGGTCTTCTCCGATGCAATCATCAAACACGAACACACCCCTTGATCTCACGGACGCGATAGCCCTGCGTGACGCTCTACGTCACGGGCATGTGTCCGCCCTGGATGTCCTGACAGAGGTCCGGGACCGGGCGGTCGCCGTCGAAAATCCGGAGTCCGGGCCTCCCCTGGGTGCCTTTGTGCACATTGCTCCTGCCTCCGATACGGAGCAGATGGCTCGGGATGCGGACAACAAGGATGGCTGGGACCGCGGACGCTGGCATGCCCTGCCCATGGCGCTGAAGGACCTCCAGGAGGTTGCCGGGCTGCCCACCACGCAGGGCTCGCGGGTCTTGGCGCAGGATGGTCCCGCCTCGGCGCCGGTGGCTGAACAGGACGACGACGTCGCCGCCCTCCATCGCGCACACGGTGCCGTGGTCTTTGCCAAGACCCAGGTTCCGGAGTTCGGGCTGAACTGCTACTCCGAGAACTTGGTGAGTAATCCGTCCCGCAATCCATACGACCTCGAATGCGGGTCCGGTGGGTCATCGGGCGGCCAAGCGGCCGCTGTTGCCGCAGGCGTCCTACCTGTGGCTGTGGGCTCCGACGGCGGCGGTTCCATCCGAATTCCAGCTGCCGCCTGCGGGTTGATCGGCTTGAAACCCTCGCGGGGGGCCGTGCCCTGCGGGGATGCCATGAGCGACCACGCCCAGCTGACCGTGCAGGGGCCGATAGCTCGCACACCGGCGGAAGCCGCCATGGTGTTGGACGGACTCACCGCCCACGCACCCGTGCTGCCCGGGGAGAACTGGTTGTTCCGCCCGGTTGGCGCACCCCATGCGGTACGGATGCGCGACCCCTGGCGTAATGCCGACCTGGATGAAGTCCGGGACCCGCTGCCCGGTGAATTCCGGACTGCGGTTGAGGACACCTCGCCAGCCCTCAACGCGGTGCTGCGGGTGCCTGCCGGGCGTTTCCCCTGGGGCCAGCGTCCCTTGAGGATTGGAGTCTCCACAGCCTCTGCCTTTGAATCGGCATTTCCCACCCCGGTCTCCCCTGAGGCTCATTCCGCGCTGACGGCGGGGATCGAGGCCCTGCATGAGGCGGGGCACCGTGTGGAGGAGGTGGACCTGCGGTTTGACCCCCGCTACCCGGAGGCGTTCTTTGCCCTGTGGACCACCTCCTTGGGACTGGCACCTCTGACGCCCGAACAAGAAAGCCGCCTCACGGGACTGGCCAAGCACTACCGGGCCGCGGCATTACAGCGTCCAGCCACGGAGCTGGCGCTTGCCATTCGCACCCTGCGGGAGATCGAAAAGGCAACTTTGCGCGCCTGGGATGCCTACGACGTCGTCGTGACCCCCGCACTTGCCCAAACTCCACGACCGCTGGGCTGGTGGTGGGAGGGATTCGACCCCACCGATCCCGCCTCCGCAGAGCAGGACTACCGGCGGCAATGCCAGTACACACCGTTCACCTCCCTGATCAACGTGATCGGACTACCTGCGGTGGTGGTGCCCACCACCTGGGAGCGGTCAGAGTTCAGTGAGTCGCGCGTTCCCATGGGTATTCAGATGATTGGACGTCCGGGCGCAGACATCGGCCTGTTGGCGCTTGCGGAGCAGCTGCGGGCTGGGTTGGAGCCCTAGACTTCGATCATCCATGGCTCCACAATGGAGCCATGCCCAACATTCAAATCAAGGATGTTCCTGCGGAGACCCACAGGACCTTGCACCAGCGTGCTGCTGCCGCGCACCAATCACTGCAAGAGTATCTGCGCTCCAGGCTGATAGCTGAAGCTGCACAGCCCACCGTGGACGAGGTCATGGACCGAGTGGAGGCTCGTGCAGGCAACACTGGTGACACTGTGACCATGGCTGAGGTCTCTGAAGTACTAAGGAACCAGCGTGCTGGTCATTGACGCCAGTGTGCTGGCGTCAGCCTTGGGCCTCGACGGGCCGGTGGGCACCCGGGCCCGTGATCGGCTGCGAGGTGAGGTTCTGGCGGCACCGACCCTGATCGACGTCGAAGTGCTTTCCGTTTGGCGTGGCCTCAACCGTGCAGGGAAGCTCTCTGATGACCGCGTTGATGCCGCCATCGCTGATCTGGCCGACCTCCCGATTCGACGTGTTCCGACCTCTGGCATGCTGGCGCGCTGCTGGGAGCTGCGTCACAACGTCACTGCCCACGACGCCGCTTACGTGGCTTTGGCCGAGTTCCTGCATGCTCCCCTGCTGACTTCCGACAGAAAACTGGCGGGAGCCACCGGACCACGGTGCACCATGGAGGTACTGGACGGGGATTCCTGATCTCACATCAAACCGGGGTCAGCTGGTGGTGAAGAGACAAGGCTTGGCGGCGCTGTCGTGGTCCCAAGGTGCCCCGGTGTGCCACGATCGGTAGGAGAACTTTTGGACCGGAGAACCGCCACCCAAGGAGCGAAGCCCCGTGATTTTCATTGTTGTGAAGTTTCCCGTGAAGCCCGAGTACGTGGACCAATGGCCAGAAGTGGTGCGCGAGTTCACGGACGCCACCCGTGCCGAGCCTGGCAACAAGTGGTTCGACTGGTCGCGTTCCCTGGAAGACCCGTACGAATTTGTACTGGTCGAGGCTTTTGACGACGACGCCGCTGGCGACCACGTCAATTCTGCCCATTTCCAGAAGATGCAACGCGACTTCCCCGAATATCTAAGGGCCACTCCCAAGATCATCTCCCGTCAGATCGAGGGTGATGGCTGGGAGGAAATGGGCGAGCTGCAGGTGGGCTGAGTCGTCCGTCACCCAGGACGGTGGGCAAGGTCTTGCAACGCCTTGCGCACCGTGCCCGCAAAGTCGGGACAACCTGCACGGCGCAACGCTTCATCAAGGGGCAGCGAGTGCTCCTTCTTACCCCAGTACCTCGCCTGTCGCTGGACGACGTCCAAGAGCTCAGCAGGTGCAGACTGCGCCACTAGCGCAAAGAAGGCATCCGGATGAATAACTTCATACGGCTCATCTCTAGCCGTAATGTCACGGGGGTCGTTGGAGGTGAGCACAAAATCCGCTCGCCCCGCATGAGCTGCGGCGTGAAGGTGGTAGTCACCGATGTCCGTGCCGGTGAAGGACAGCCCGGACGGAAAATCACCGATGATCTCGTCGAGATTTTCTCGAACCAAGGCAGCACGTCCCGCAGTTACCGACCCCTTAACGGTGGGATTTTTGTCTCGGAAGGCAGCGATGGCCTCACTAATGGCGTCCTCCGTGGCGAATACCTGGAACATCTCTCCTGTATGTTCACGCAGGAGAAAAACCCAGTCGGTGAGAGTCCGACTGAAGAAGATGCTGGCATCCACCAAGACGCGTTGGGTCACCATTTGATCCTAACGGTAACCCAACGCAAGCTTGTGAATCAGTCCTCGAAAGCATCCCCGAATTCGTCATCGAAAGCCCGCAGCGCCTCGAAAGCCTTGCGCTGCCGTGCCTTGATTTCAGCTTTCTTGCTCAGCACGACCTCACGCTGAAATCGAGTGTGGCTGCCCACCCTGTAGGAGTCGATCTCCCCAGCCTGAACCCACTTCATCAGGGTGGGTCGTGACACGCTCAGGAGGTCAGCCGCCACGGTGCTGGTCAGCTCATCGGGGAGCTGACCCAGGCTGACAGAACCCTGCTGAGTCAGGGTTCGGATCGCATCCCCCAGCAGTGTCTCCAGCTTGGTGGGCAACTCACGTTCAGTTCCATCAGGGAATCGCAGGATCAACACTGCATCCCTGACATCGGGCAGCGCCACAGTCTCCCGCGCTTCACGCATGGTCTGTTCATCTACGGGAATCCGGGCGGCAGGCAGCAACTTTGTGCTCATGTCCACTCCATTCATACCGGCGGTTACCGACCGCCGTGACCCCCACAGTAATGGGGTTGCACTTATAAGTGCAACCCCAACTTTGCGTGTGCCTCCGCAGCCCGCACCCACCACTCAGCGGATAGTTTGGACTTCATGACCCGCAAAGTGCTGATCGACTGTGACCCCGGAGTGGACGATGCCCTGGCTCTGATGCTGGCCCACGGCAGCCCGGAAATTGATGTTCTGGCCGTGACCACGTGCGGCGGGAACCAGACCTTGGAGAAGGTCACCCGCAATGCGTTGAGCCTGGCCGATGAACTGGGCATGGACTGGATTCCGGTGGCAGCCGGCGCTGCCCGCCCGCTGGTCCGCGAGCCCTTGACCGCTGGACACGTTCACGGGGACACCGGCCTTGGTCTGGTGGAGCTACCGGACCCGCAGCATACCCTGGATGAACGTCACGCCGTTGAGGTCATCGCCCAAACGGTGCTGGGGCAAGAACCTGGGGAAGTCACCATCATTGCCACCGGGCCCCTGACCAATCTGGCCCTGGCCATTCGGCAGTACCCAGACATTGTGGAGCACGTCCAAGAGGTAGTGCTCATGGGTGGCGGCGTGAACACGGGCAACCTGACACCGGTGGCTGAGTTCAACATTGCCGTGGACCCGGAGGCTGCCCGCGCAGTGTTCACCGCAGGCTGGCCCGTGACCATGGTGGGCCTGGACACCACACATCAAGCATTGGCCACCCCGGAGGTGGAGGCACAGTTCGCAGCCCTGGACACCCGCCTGGGTGACATTGCCGTGGAGCTGATCCGCAGTTACCGGGATGCCTACAAGAACAATCAGGCCTTTGACAACCCGCCCTGCCACGACCCCGTAGCGGTGGCTCGGGTGATCGCCCCGGAGCTGGTCAAGGTCCGTCGCGCCCCGGTGGATGTGGAGTTGCGCGGCGAATTGACCACCGGGCAAACCGTGGTGGATCTTCGTAGCCCGGAACCTCAGGGCTGCCCCACCTCGGTGTCCACGGACCTGGATCACGCTGGCTTCTGGGACCTGGTGGTGGATGCGGTCCGCAATCTGGGCGAGCCCACATCCCGCGGAAAGCAGGCTTGACATGCAGATTCAGACCGGAACCGTGTGCGTGGTGGGCTCCCTCAACGCTGACCTGGTGGTCCGTACGCAGCGCCACCCCAAGCCCGGCGAGACTCTGACCGGGGGCCCGCTGGCCATTGTCCCCGGAGGAAAATCCGCCAACCAAGCTGTTGCCGCAGCCCGCCTGGGTGCCGACGTCCAGTTGGTGGGTGCAGTTGGCGACGACGCCCACGGTCACCTCCTGCTCGAATCCCTCACGCAGGACGGAGTCACCACGGACCACATCAGACGCCTGGAACACACTCCCACCGGCACCGCCGTCATCACGGTCTCCGAGGATGGCGAGAACACCATTGTGATCTCCCCCGGCGCCAACGGTGAGCTGCGCCCGCAGGACATCCCCTCATCAGCGCTGACCGGCGCCGGCGCCCTGGGGCTGACCTTTGAAGTTCCCGCAGAGACGGTGATCGCCGCAGCTCAGCAGGCCCAGACAGCGGGTGTACCGGTGTTCCTGAACCCCTCCCCGTTCCGGGTTCCCGAACCAGAGTTGTTGGCAGCCACGGATGTTCTGGTGGTCAACGAACACGAACTCGACCAAATCCTGGAAGCCTTCAACTCCTCCACCCAGGGCACGTGGCAGCAGCGCGGGGCAGCCCTACACGCAGCCACGGGTGTTCCAGCACTGGTGGTCACGTTGGGTTCGCGGGGCGCCGTCGTCGTAGAAGCTGACAAGAACAACGACGACGACGCAACCGTCACCCAAGTGCCCGGCCACCAGGTGACTGCGGTGGACACCACCGGGTGCGGAGATGCTGTGCTGGGATCACTGCTGGCCACCACCTCCGGTGGGATGCCACTGGTGGAGGCCACAGGTGTTGCCATGGCGGTGGCGGCTCATGCTGCCACCGTGGCGGGGGCACAGCCCTCCTACCCCCGCCTCACGGACCTGGCTCACATGTCTGCAATGTGACGATCAATTGCCGCATGCAAGTGACCACGGTCACCGTCATGACTACCGTGGGGTCCATGGCTAATCGCGCGGGCACTGTGGCCCTTCCGGAAGACCTTGTTGACATTGATGAGCTGCTGGAGGCTTACGCCTCCCGGGAACCGGATCTGAGCAATCCGGATCAGCGGGTGGCTTTTGGCACCTCGGGGCACCGTGGGTCGTCCCTGAAAACTTCCTTCAATGACGCCCACATTGCTGCGATCACGCAGGCCATTGTGGAATACCGTGCTGCTCAGGGCACCACGGGACCGTTGTTCATGGGCAAGGACACCCACGCCCTGTCCGACGTCGCTCAAAACACCGCTCTGGAAGTTCTGGCAGCCAACGGCGTGAAAGTCCTCCTGGATTCCAGGGAGGGCTACACCCCCACCCCGGCGTTGTCCCACGCGATCCTGAAATACAACAAGGATCATTCGGAGGACTTGGCGGACGGCATTGTGATCACCCCGTCCCACAACCCGCCGTCGGACGGTGGTTTCAAGTACAACCCCACCCACGGCGGCCCGGCGGATTCGGATGCCACCGGCTGGATCGCAGACCGCGCCAACAATCTGTTGGAGAGCGGTAACGCCGAGGTCAAGCGCGTTTCTCTTGAGGAAGCCCGGGCTGCGGAAACCACGGGGACTTTCGACTTCCTGGATTCTTATGTCTCTGAGCTTCCAGACATCATTGACCTGGATGCCATTCGTGAATCCAATCTCCACATCGGAGCGGACCCCATGGGGTCGGCGTCGGTGGAGTATTGGAAGGAAATTGCCTCCAGGTTCGGACTCAACATGGAGATTGTGAACCCGAATGTGGACCCGCAGTGGGCCTTCATGACGCTGGACTGGGATGAGAAGATTCGCATGGACTGCTCATCAGCCAATGCCATGGCTTCCCTGATCGGCAACCGGGACAAATACGACATCGCCACCGGTAACGACGCCGACACCGACCGTCACGGGATCGTCACCCCTGACGCTGGGCTGATGAATCCCAACCACTACCTGGCTGTGGCCATCGACTACCTCTACACCCACCGGGATGGATGGGACCAGGACGCCGGCATCGGCAAAACCTTGGTGTCCTCGTCGATCATTGATCGTGTGGCGGAGTCTCTGGGGCGCAAGCTCGTGGAAGTCCCGGTGGGCTTCAAGTACTTTGTGCCGGGGCTGCTGGAGGGTTCCATCGGCTTTGGCGGTGAGGAATCTGCGGGCGCTTCCTTCCTGCGCCGGGACGGTTCCGTGTGGTCCACGGACAAGGACGGCATCATCCTGGCCCTACTGGCAGCGGAAATCACTGCGGTCACGGGCAAGACGCCGTCGCAACGCTATGTGGAATTGACCGAGCAGTTCGGCGCGCCTGTCTATCAGCGCATTGATGCCCCTGCCAACCGGGAGCAGAAAGCAGCGCTGAAGAAGCTCTCACCTGACCA
Organism: Kocuria sp.; assembly: GCF_030538595.1. Taxonomy (GTDB): domain Bacteria; phylum Actinomycetota; class Actinomycetes; order Actinomycetales; family Micrococcaceae; genus Kocuria. The sequence goes on along the minus strand of NZ_JAUNTS010000003.1, from coordinate 79,460 downwards.
GGTGACCGCAGAAACCCTGGCTGGGGATCCCATCACCGCCAAGCTCACCGAGGCCCCCGGCAATGGCGAGGCCATCGGTGGTTTGAAGGTGACCACGGACAACGCCTGGTTTGCGGCTCGCCCCTCCGGCACGGAGGACGTCTACAAGATCTACGCCGAGTCCTTCATTGGTGAGGACCACTTGAAGCGGGTGCAGGAGGAAGCCAAGGCCCTGGTGGATTCGGTTATTTCCTGATTCGCAGGGCGTAGAGCGGTTGCCCATAAAGGCTTGCTGATAGCAATTGCTATCATGGGCTCATGAATGAGTACGACCTGCGTCGAGCAGTCGAGTCGGCTGACGAACAAATCCGTATCGGCCGGGAACGGTTGACCCGGTCAGTTCGTGATGCCCACAGGTCGGGGCTCTCCCAACGGCAGATTGCCGCTGCCAGTAACCGCAGCCAGCCTGAGATCGCTCGCCTCTTGCGGTTTCGAGGCACATCCCCCCGTTCACGGCAGCTGCGCCGTCACCGTGAAGATCTGATCACGTTGCTGGCTCAACACGGGCTGACCAATGTTCGGGTGTTCGGGTCTGTAGCCACGGGCGCTGACACAGATGACTCGGACATTGATCTTCTGGTCACCCCAGCTCGCAGCCTTGGTCTATTGGCGCAGGCCCGGGTCGAGGTGGATGCCTCCACCTTGCTTGGGCTGCCCGTAGATCTGGCTCTGGATGACTCCCTACGCGATGATCTGTGGGAACGGATCACTATGGAAGCAGTCCAACTGTGAGTCGCACCGCTCGTGAACTGATCATTGAGGCGCAGGCCCACTTGGACAAGATCGTCTTGTACGCGCAGGAAGATGTGGAACAAGATGTCGTCATTGACGCTATCGCGCTGCGGCTTGCAGCAGCCATTGACTCACTGAGTCGAATCCCGCCTCATCAGTTGCAAGAGTTGTTTGGACCTGACTGGCAGGCCATGAAGGCGGTGCGCAACCGTATCGCGCACGGTTACCTAACCGTAAGTCCCGGAGTGCTGAGGGCAACACTGGATACCGAAATCCCCGATCTTCGCCAAAAACTGGCCACTTGGCTCAGGGTCAACGGATGACTCCCAGTTCCCGGGCCTTGGCTACGGCCTCGGTCCGGGAGCGCGCGGAGAGTTTGTCGAACACATGCACCAAGTGGGACTTGACCGTGGTTTCTGACAGGAACAGTTCCCGGGCGATCACGGCGTTGGAGGCTCCCTGTGCCACTTTTTCCAGAACTTCCAGTTCTCTTGGACTGAGCTTGGTCACGGGTGTGCGGACCCGTTGCATCAAGCGCGAAGTGATGGTGGGCGCAAGCGCCGACTCCCCCACGGCCGCCTTCCGGATGGCGTCCAAGAGGTTTTCGGGTGGGGCATCCTTCAAAAGGTATCCGGCTGCGCCGGCCTCAATGGCGGCAACAATGTCCGCGTCCGTGTCGTAATTGGTCAGCACCAAAACATGTGGTGCACCGGGGTGAGACCTGATTTCTGCCGTCACCGCAGCCCCTTGAAGTGCCGAAGGGTCCGTGCTGAGTTGAAGGTCCATCAGCACCAAGTCTGCGGGCACCTGTGCAACCAGGCGCAAGATTTCTGCGCCGCTGGATGCCTGCCCCACCACCTCAACACCATCTGCGGTGTCCAGCAATGCCATGATTCCGGCGCGCACCACGGGGTGGTCATCGCACACCAGGATGCGCACGGTCGGCGCCGGGGCGTCGTCGTCCTGGTGAAAGGAGTCTCCCTGGTGAGGGGGTAGGTCATTCATGATCTGATTCTCCATCAGCTCCATGCGGGACGGGAAAGCTCACGGACACCGCTGTTCCCTGGCCCGGGGTCGATTCCACTGCGCAGTGTCCACCCAAACCATCAGCCCTCTGCCGGATCATGGTCAGCCCAAAGGAGTCCGGGGAACGCGGGGCGTCGTCGTGGGGCAGCAGACTTGCGTCAAAACCCACGCCGTCGTCCACGATGTCCACGGACAGTTGCCCCGGAAGATAGCTGAGGGTCACCACGGCCTGGTGAGCCTGCGCGTGAGCCACCACGTTGGCCACGGCCCCCTGGACAATGCGCAGTGCGGTGGTCTCCACAGGTCTGGGTAGGGACCGCGGCTGCCCGTCAACTGTCAGGTGAAAGTGCGTGGCAGAGGTGGCGTCTGCGCGTTCCACCACGCGGCCAAGTGCATCAGCCAGTGTCTGAGCATCCAGGTGCGGGGAAGAAAGCTCGCGGATGAATCGCCGCGCCTCCGCAAGATTGTCGGCGGCGGTTTGGCGCGCCAGCTCAATGTTTGTTGCCGCAGGGCTCTCCGGGAGACTGCGCTGGGCGGCCCCCAACAGCATTTGGATGCTGGAGAGCCCCTGAGCCACGGTGTCGTGAATTTCTGCGGCAAGTCTGGTGCGCTCCGCCGCAATCCCCGCGTTGCGTTCGGTCACCGCCAGCTGCTCCTGCGCAGCCATGAGCTGCGCCAGCAACCGGTTGCGTTCCAGCATCTCCCGGTACATCGCGCGGTAACCCAGCCCAATCACAATCGCCACGGCCGCCCCAATGAGCGGCCCCACAACTCCACCCAAGGTCAGCCCCCGGTGCGCTGCCAGAGCGACGACGGCGGCCACCGCCGCAACCACCACCGCCACCGGCCCGTGCCACCGTGGCAAAAGGTGGAGGTAGCAGAAGAACAGCGGGAACACCAGGAATGCGGCGTCTGGTGCAAGGAACACCAAAACCACCCATTGGACGGTCAACAGGACCAACCACACCGCGGTACGGCGTGGCCTACCCGTCTGCGACTCGCTGCGATCTGGACGGCTTATTTCCGCGTGCCCCATGTGTCCGGCCCCCGGAAAGCGACCCGCCAGATAGACCCCGGTGAAAAACGTCAGCTCAAAAACCACCACCAGACAGATGGCTACCGCCGGGACCAGGCTGTCACCCAACAGTGCGCGGATGACCACCAAGATGCCCAGGCCAGCTATCAGGGCGTACAAGCCAACGCGCAACGCAACAAACACTGGGCGCAGCGCAGAGGATTCCATGCCACCACGCTAACGCGGGTTGGTGTGGGTGAGACATCCATCAAAAGTTGGTGCCCGGCATCCTCCAAAGGCCAGCTCCAGCAGTGCACCAATCCACGATGGCCGCTCGACTGATTTTCGAGAGATTGGAGTCAATCAGCAAACCCTCGCGGCCACCGGGACAGAACCGGAGCCAGCAGACCCGCGGGGGCCAATTCTCACAAAGGAGTTCACCGTGTTCGTCGCCTGGCGTGACATGCTTTTTGCCAAAGGGCGGTTTGCCCTCATCACCTCCGTGGTGGTGCTGATCACCCTGCTGGTGGGTTTTCTTGCCGGTCTCACGGGCGGTTTGGCGCAGCAGAACATCTCCGCCATTCAATCGTTGAATGCGGACAAAATCTCACTGGCCAACGCGCCCAACAGCAATTCCGAGCAGGACCCCACCTTCTCCGACTCACAGATCACTCAGGCCCAGGAACAGGCCTGGACCAACGCCGATGGGGTGGATTCCGCCACCGCCATAGGGATCACCCAGACCCGCAGTGAGGCGGATGGCTATTCAGGTGCCGTAGCGGTTTTCGGTGGTACCTCCAATTCTCCTTCCGGAGATGACCAGGCCGTGGTGAGCCAGTCCGTGGCGGATGACCTTCACCTCTCCGCCGGGGACACCATGACCATTGCCGGGCAGGAGTTCACCGTCAAGAACGTGATCGGCGAGCGCTCCTATGCCCACACCGGGGTGGTCTACACCTCCCTGCCCGCCTGGCAAGGTTTGCAAGAACGGATGGGCAACCCGGAGTCCTACGCCACCGCCATCATCATCAAGGGTGACCCCGCGGATACCTCCGCAGTGGACAACAAAGAAGGCACCGTCACAGCCAATTCTCTGACGGCGCTTCTGTCCATCAGTTCCTTCCGCTCAGAAGTCAGCTCCCTGTTGACCATGGTGGGCATGCTGTTTGCCATCTCCGGTCTGGTCATCGGCGCGTTCTTCACGGTGTGGACCATCCAACGCAAGGCAGACATTGCAGTACTGAAAGCACTGGGCGCCTCCAACGGCCGCCTCCGCCTGGATGCCCTGGGCCAGGCCTTGATCATCCTGATACTGGGGGTTGGTGTGGGAATTGCGCTCACCGCCGGCCTGGGCGCCCTGGCCGGAGCGGCACTGCCGTTTGTGATCACCTGGTACACCACTGCCCTACCCGCAGCGATCATGCTCATCCTGGGACTGGCCGGTGCCGCCTTTGCCCTACGCAGCATCACGACGGCGGACCCCCTCACCGCCCTGGGCAGCGCTCGCTGAGCGCATCAGGCCTTCACACCCCATCACCTTGCCTCAAAAGGAGCACATCTCATGTTGACGTTGGAAAACATCACGCTGACCTTCCCGGATGGCCAATCACGGCACACGGCCGTGGACAATGCCTCTCTGGTTGCCCAGCCCGGCACGATCACCGGTATCACGGGCGCCTCCGGGTCTGGAAAGTCCAGCCTGCTGGCAGTGGCAGCCACCTTGATCACCCCGGATTCCGGTTCGGTCCGCATTGGTGATGTGGAAGCCACCAGCCTGAGCCTGACCCAAGCGGCCGAACTGCGCCGCAGTACCATCGGAATCGTCTTCCAGCAGTCAAACCTCCTGCCTTCCCTCACCGCCGTGGACCAGTTGATGGTGGTCGGGGAGCTGGGAGGCTCCACTCGCGGCTCCAAACACAAGGGGCGCCATGAGAAGGGCCACGACTCGGTGGAGGGCAGCCGCGCAGAACGCCACGAGCGCGCTGAACAGCTCTTGCAGGAAGTCGGCCTGGACCGTTCCCTCAATGCCCGTCCGCACGAACTCTCCGGTGGCCAGAGGCAGCGCGTCAACATTGCGCGGGCCTTGATGAACAATCCGGAAGTACTGATCGTGGACGAGCCGACCTCCGCGTTGGATCACGCCCGGGGCCAAGAGATCATGAGCCTGATCTGCTCCCTCACGGAGGACCTTGGCACTGCCACCTTGCTGGTCACGCACGATCTGGACTTTTTGCCCCGCTTTGACCAGGTGTTCACCATGGCCGATGGCGTGTTGACCGAAGGTGTGGATGACCCCAGCCGGTCAGTTCCAGCCCACGCGGTGGCAACCGCGTCATGACGCACCCGCACATTAAGAACTGTTACAAGTCGGGAAGTTCTGAGCGCTCACGTTGTTACGTTCATGTGTCCAAGTGCTCGGTTGGCTGGCTCCCTGTGATCCACCCCAGTGCTTCGGCCACATGACTTGCAGTTGCGTGGAAGCACCCCGCAACGCCCACTCGATGTCAGGAGGACCGCATGTCCCTGTTCCTAGTTGAGCTTGCCCCGTCCAACACGGAGAAGGCCGCCGTGACCGAACTGCTGGAAACCGTCTCCCAGGCTCTGTCCGCAAGCGGCGCCGAATTGATCGAATCCCAGGTGACGGCTGGTCACGAACGCGTGTTCGTGATCCTGGAAGCCACCTCCCCGGACGGCATTTTCAACTCCGTCAAGGACGCCGTGGGTGAGCTCGATGTTGACGGTCCGCACGAAGTCCGCTTGGTGGGTGCCGAGCTGGAGGACATCAAGAACCTCAAGAAGTCCGCTGAGTACCTGGTGGAGTGGGACATCCCCGCGGAAATCACCATGGATCAGTACCTGACCCGCAAGAAGGCCAATTCCCCCAAGTACGCGGAGGTTCCGGAGGTGCAGTTCCTGCGCACCTACGTGCGTGAGGACACCGCCAAGTGCCTGTGCTTCTACGATGCCCCGGACGAAGAGGCTGTGGTCCGCGCCCGCGAGGCCGTCTCCACCCCCATCGACCGCATGCACAAGCTGGACGTCTGAGTCACAGCTGCTTTCACGGGCTCTCCGCAGCCCACCGCTTCCCACAACACAATTGGGGAAGCCACCGTCAGTGACCAGACGCCCCGCCTCCACGTGGAGCGGGGCGTCTGGCATGGACTTTCACCTTCAGGAGTTGTCATGACCACGCAGTCGCTGTTCGTCGTCGAACCGCTAACCGACTATCCCCAACGTGAGCAGGTGATTGCCGCCGCTGCGGCCAATGCCAAGGCCGTGGACGTCAACCACGAGTCCCCCTTCGCGGTCCTGCGCGCCCTGGGTTCGGACGGCTTGTTGGCATTGGGCCTGGACGGGTCATTGGTGCAGCAAGCCGCCGTGGTGCACGATTTGGCAACCGAATGCACTGCCACCGCGTTCTCCCTGTGGGCCCACCGCTCCAGCATCGAATACCTCAACGCCACGGGCCGCGAACTCCCGGAAGGACTGGTCAATGGGACGGAGCCCGGTTCCACCGCCATGGCGCCAGCCTTCAAAGCGGCAGCGGGAATCGGAGACATCCCCGTCACTTTGACCCGATCCACCTCCGGCAACGGCTGGGTACTCAACGGCGTGATCCCGTGGGCCTCCAACCTGTACCCGGAGGGTTGGGTGGTCCTCCCGGCGCTGCGCAGTACTCCTGACGATTCCACCGCAGAGACCAACGACGACGACGCCCGCCCCGTGATCCTTGTGGTCCGCACTTCTCAGGAGGGAGTGAGTGTTCGTCCGCTGCAAGATCTCATGGCGCTGGACTCCACGGCATCGGGCATCTTGAAGTTCCAGGATGCTCCGGTGTCTGAGGAAGCCATCCTGACTGAGGACGTTCCGGCGTTCTTGGAAGCAGTACGCGGTCCGTTCCTGCTCTTGCAGGCCGCTTTCTGCGTGGGACTCTCCGGCGCCGCCCTGGAATCCGCAGATGCCGCGCTGTCCGGAGTGTCCGAGGTGTTCCGCCCGGACCGTGACACCGTGGTGGCGGAGTACAACCGGGTGCGTTCCACCCTGCTGCGCTACCTGGACACTCCGCGTGACCTGCCCTTCCGGGACGTGGCACAGCTGCGATTGGATGCAGCCCTACTCACCGGGGAGGCCACACGTTTGGAGGCCAAAGTGGTGGGCGGCAAGGGCTACGCGTTGCGCTCCGCCACGGCCCGCCGCGCCCGGGAAGCTGCCTTCCTGCCAGTGCAGTCCCCCACCGAATCGCACCTGCGGCACGTGCTGGCGCAGTTCCAGGCACAAGAAGGCAACGCATGAACACCGCCTCCGGCACCCCGGCAGCCGGTGCATCCGTGCCCAACCGGAGCGCAACCACTGCCGCGCTGAAGGTCACCGGCGTCTCCAAGACCTACCCCGGGGCCACCACACCCGCCCTGGACGATGTTTCCATGACCCTGCGCGCCGGCGAGCTGCTGGCTGTCCTGGGACCATCCGGATCTGGCAAGTCCACGCTGCTACGCGCCATCGCGGGCCTTGAATCACTTGATTCCGGGGCGGTGGAGGCTCAGCCCGGACACGATCGCGTGGCTGTGGTCTTTCAATCGCCGGGGCTTTTTCCGTGGCTGACCGTTCGGGAAAACGTGGCCCTGGGTGGGCGTTACAAGCGCAATCAAGACCGTTTTGATGCCGAAGGTGTGGAGGAGCTGCTGGGCGTCCTGGGGCTGTCCACGCTGGCGGATGTGCCCGTGACGGAACTTTCCGGCGGTCAGGCGCAGCGCGTTGCGGTGGGGAGGGCACTGGCTGTGCGCCCCGACGTCGTCCTACTGGATGAACCGTTCTCCGCCCTGGACCCCGCCACCCGGGAGGACCTGCAAGTGTGGCTGCGAGCAGTGGCCAGTGAGTTGAAGCTGACCATTTTTTTGGTCACGCATGATGTTGCTGAGGCTGTTGCGCTGGGTGATCGCATTGGATTTTTCGGTGGTCCGCAGGGGTTCAGCCGGGAATGGGTCCCGGCTCGTGACGGCACCACGGTGGAGGAGATTGTGGCCTACTACCGCGGCGGCGGGGATGTTCCGGGGAGCTGGGTCATTTGAGTGATTCCACCCCGAATCCCAGAACACCCGCCGGACCCAGCAACCACGCATCGAACCGCGCTCCGAGCGGACTGAACCGGCGCCAACTTTTGACCGCGGGTGCCACCGCTGCCGGGCTGGGTGGTCTGGCCTGGGGAGCAGGCTCCGTCTACGCCAGCAACCGGCAAACAGCCCGGGACACCACGGATGCCCAGGCCCCCGTACGCATCGGGTACCTACCCATCACGGATGCCACTCCGCTGCTGGTGGGCCATGGAAACGGGTACTACGCGGATGCGGGGGTCACGGTGGCCAAACCCACCATGTTCCGCAGTTGGTCCTCCCTGTCTGAAGCCTTTGTGTCCGGGCAGGTGGATGTCATTCACATGCTCATGCCCATGGCCCTTTACATGCGTTACGGCCTGCAGGCAGATGTGCGGATCACTGCGTGGAATCACACCAACGGCTCCGCGTTGACCACCGGGCCGGAGGTCACCAGCCTGGCAGATCTGGCCGGGCGCTCCATTGCCATTCCGGCCTGGTGGTCGGTGCACAACGTGGTGATCCAGAAAATGCTGCGCGCCGGTGGGCTCACACCTGTCATGCGGGAAGCACCGTCTGCGGATCGGAAGACCGTCACGCTGCTACCCATGGCCCCGGCAGACATGCTGCCGGCACTGAACAACGGAGTGATCGGCGGATACACGGTGGCAGACCCGTTCAACGCCGCAGCGGAAGCTCAAAAAGTGGGGCACATCCACCGGTTCACCGGGGATGTGTGGGAGAACCACGTGTGCTGCGTGACCATGATGCGCGGGGAGCTGCTGCGCAATCGGCCGGAAATCGCCGCCGGGTTCATGGATGGTCTGGTCCGAGCCCAGGCCTGGTCCCGGCAGAATCGCCCGGAGGCAGCCGCCCTACTGGCCGCCAACTATCTCCCGCAGCCTCCCAAGGTGATCCAAAAGGCACTGACCAGAGACGCCAGCCAACACGCGGACACCATCAAGCACCCGGACTGGCACGGTGAACGCATTGATTTCCGTCCCTGGCCGTATGAATCCACCACGGAACTGCTGGTCCGTTCCATCAAGGAGACCGTGGTGGATGCCCCCACGGACTTCCTGGCCGGGTTGGACCCGGCCCAGGCCCACCGCGAGCTGGTGGATGATTCCCTGGTGCGTGGCAGCATTGAGCGAGTGGGCGGTATGGGCGTATTTGGCATGAGCAGCACCGAACGTACCGAGGAGTTCTCCGCATGAGCACCACAGGTTCCCACCCCGTGAACACGCCGGGAGCTTCAGCACTGCCCGCGGCCCACACCTCCGATCGCCCGGAATCGGCCACCCAGCTGTCCGCAGGCCGTCAACGGTCCACGGATTTGGATGACGGCACCGGCAGCGGAAACACACATCCCACCGCATCACGGCGGCATCCGCGCAAGCCACCATTGGGGCTGCGCCTGGCCTGGGGCGCTTTCGGGCTGCTGGTGACCGTGGCCGTGTGGTGGATTTTCACCCACGCGGCCGGCGGGGCCAACTCCATGATTGCCGCGTTCCAGCCGGAGCGCCTTCCCGCCGCCGTGTCATCCCTGTGGGAACGCGGAGTGATTCTCCAGGATGCGTCCACGTCCCTGTGGCGTCTGCTGTGCGGGCTGGCTCTGGCCGTGGTGATCGGCGTTCCATTGGGCTTGCTGATCGGCTTCTCCAAACCGTTCAAATGGGCCTCCACCGCCCCGGTCCAGTTCCTGCGCATGGTCTCCCCTCTGTCCTGGGCACCTGTTGCGGTGGCCCTGTTCGGGGTGGGTCACGCCCCCGTGATCTTCCTGGTGACCGCGGCGGCAGTCTGGCCCATCACCATGAACACCGCCGCAGGCGTGGCTGCGTTGGACCCGTTGCACATGCGGGTGGCCAAAACACTGGGCGCCACCTCCTGGGAACAGATCCGCACGGTGGTGCTACCCAGCATTCGCCCGTACGTGATGACTGGCGTCCGCCTGGCCTTGGGCATCGCTTGGGTGGTGATCGTGCCCGCAGAGATGCTGGGGGTCTCCTCCGGCCTCGGTTACGAAATCCTCAATGCCCGCGACCGCCTGGCCTACGACGAAATGCTGGTGGTCATCCTGTTGATCGGACTCATCGGAATCGCGTTGGACACCGCCGCTCAATGGCTACTACGCGACCGCCGTCGTTGATCCCCACCGAACCCTCACGCCACTCGCCCATCACGCCCTGATCCGCGGGTGCCGTGAGGGTTCGGCGCGTTCACGGAGTTGGGACTACGCTGTGTTCGGTCCGCCATCGCACCGCCGGGCCGCTCACCCTCTTCCATCAGGAGCAGCCCATGCCCTCCCCCGCACCCGGTTCACCGGCGCCCCCGGAGAATTCAACGACGACGCCGCAGCCTCCCACCGCAGCTCGTCGCCTCGGTCTGGGCTGGCGTCTGCACGGGGACGGGCGCACTGTCTCCCAGGGTTCGGTGGTTCGGCCCGATGAACGGCTGACCTGGCCCAGGACCATCGGAATCGGTGCGCAACACGTGGTTGCCATGTTCGGCGCCACGTTCCTGGTACCGCTGATCACAGGGTTTCCGCCGTCCACCACGCTGTTCTTCTCCGGAATCGGCACCATCCTGTTCCTGATCATCACGGCCGGGCGGGTGCCCTCCTACCTGGGCTCCTCCTTTGCCTTCATTGCGCCCATTGCCGCAGCCATGGGCGAATACGGTCCGGGTGGTGCGCTGGGCGGCATTGTGATGGCCGGTGTGGCACTGTTCCTGATCGGGCTCCTGGTGCAGTTTGTGGGGACCGGGTGGCTGCAAGCACTGATGCCACCGCTGGTCACGGGCACCATCGTGGCGTTGATCGGCTTCAACCTGGCACCGGCTGCCAAGGACAACTTCATGCTGGCCCCCGTGACGGCGCTGGTCACCTTGGGCACCATCATTGTGGTCTCGGTGCTGTTCCGCGGGATCTTGGGGCGGCTGTCCATCCTGGTGGGCGTGGTGGTCGGCTACCTCACGGCAGTGGCTCGCGGTGAAGTGGACTTTGCCCCGATCCAAGAGGCCTGGCAGTCCAGCGGGCTGTTCGGATTGCCGCAGTTCCACACCCCTGAGTTCCACCTGTCCCTGATTGGCCTGTTCGTCCCGGTGATCCTGGTGCTGGTGGCGGAGAACATCGGCCATGTGAAATCCGTGGCCTTGATGACCGGGGACAACCTGGATCCGGTCATGGGCCGCGCCATCATGGCCGACGGTCTGGCCACAGCATTGGCCGGCTCCGGTGGTGGTTCCGGCACCACCACCTACGCGGAAAACATTGGCGTGATGGCAGCCACCAAGGTGTACTCCACTGCCGCGTACTGGGTGGCAGCCATTGTGGCTCTGCTGCTCTCCTTCATGCCGGTCTTCGGAGCCGCCGTGGCCTCCGTGCCCGCAGGTGTTCTGGGCGGTGCCGCAACGGTGCTTTACGGCATGATCGGGATGTTGGGTATCCGCATCTGGGTGCAGAACCGTGTGGACTTCTCCAACCCGGTGAATCTGTCCACCGCCGCAATCGCCATGATCATCGGCATTGCCGATTACACCTGGGACGCTTTCGGCATCCAGTTCGCCGGCATTGCGCTCGGGACCGCCGCCACCCTGGTGGTCTTCCACGGCATGCGCGGTCTGGCCCTGTGGCGCGGGACCGCAGGCGGAGTGGACCCCATCACCCCGGACTACACGCCCGTTCCCAAGGAGCACACTGGCCCCATGGGCTGAGCTGTACCCCACCCTGCCGAGCGTTGATCTGTGCCGCCCATCAGCGCTGATGGGCGGCACAGATCAACGCTCGGCAGGATGGGCTCCTGGGGGGACGGTCAGGGACGCTCGCATAGTGGAGCCGACGTTTTCAGCACCGCACGGATGTGCTCCACATCCACCGCATCCACGGACGGCGGTTGCCAGGCGGGGTCGTCTTCCTTGTCGATCAACGTGCAGCGCACACCTTCGCTGAAATCCGGGGCCGCAATGGTGTCCCGTCCCAGTGCCAGTTCCCGTTCCAGGCACTCGGTCACCGATTCTGAGGCCGCGCCCACATCCAGCAACTCCCACGTGCGCACCAACGACGACGGCGAAGCCCCCGCCAAGTCCTCACCGGCTGCCGCAACAACTTCTTGAAGGGTGTCTGCCCCATAGACGGATTCGATCTCATCCCAGCGTTCCGGCAACGTGGCATGGGCGACGTCGTCGTGGTTGGTGGCAGCAAACTGCGCCACCGCAGCCTCCACGCCATCGGCGATCACAGCCTCCCGGAAATCCTCCAGGCGGTCGGAGGCCACCAGGTGGTCAGCCAGGCCGATGGCCACGGCATCTGCGCCGGTGATCCGCTGGCCGCCCAAGCCCATCCACCTGGCGATGGCCAGGGACGGGCCCCGGCCCAGCAAACTGACCCGGGGAAGGAACCAGGAGGCGCCAACATCCGGGAAGAAGCCGATGACACACTCCGGCATGGCCATGACGGTGTTTTCCGTGACCACCCGGTGGCTTCCATGTACTGAAAGCCCCATGCCACCGCCCATGGTGTAGCCCTCCATCAGCGCAATGTAAGGCTTGGGGTACTGGGCAATCACGTTGTTCAGCGTGTATTCATCCGTGAAGGCAGCCATGCCACGGTCAATCTCCCCGTCCACCACGGCCTGGCGGATCTGACGGATGTCACCACCGGCGCAGAACGCCCTGGGGGCACTGGCGTGAATGAGGACCTGTTCAACGTCCGGGTCATCGGCAAAAGCCCACAGAGTGTCCAGAAGATCCCGGTACATCTGAGCCGTCAGGGCGTTCAGTGCTTTGGGGCGGTCCAGGGTGATGACCCCGGTTCCGTGACGAACTTCTGTGCGGACGTACTGTTCAGGATCGGCTGGAACTGTGCTCTGCGTCATAGTCTCAGCCTACGGGTATCACGCACCTGGTCACTGCACAGCACCGGAGCACCCGTGCGTTCAGCAGTGCTGTGCGGCAGTGGTGAACACACATCAGGCCAAGGTCAGGCGGTTCTCAGCTTGTGCTCCGAGCACTTTCCCGCGGCCACGTTCCTGCCGCCACGGCCAGCGCAAGGTCCGCGCGGTCAGTCACCAGGCCGTCGTACCCCAGGTCCAGGAGCAACTGCATCTCGCAGGGACGGTTGACCGTCCACACGTGGACTTCCTTGCCGTAACGGTGTGCAGCGGTCACGAATCTCCGTGTGGCCAAGCGAGTCCGCCCCAGGCGTCGGCCAACCAGCGGGAGTTTCTTGACGCCCGGCAGAATCCACTCCAAGTACATGGGCATCTGAATGACGTCAAAAGGCACCACTGCACGCGCCAGCAGCCACTGGACCAGCGGCCACGCGGCGGGGATCGTGTGGAAGGTCAGCAATGCTGCCACAAAACCTGTGGATCCCACGGACGTGCTCAATGGTTGAACCCCACGTTCTGCCAGCGCAGCCAGCGCGCGGGCACGGCGTGCATCAGAGAAGGAGGCAATGCGCACCCGATCCGCTGCGTCCAGCTCCACCAGCAGATCCGCCAGGGCCACCACGGAGGCTTCATCCTTGACGTCTATGTTGATCCGCATCTGTGGGAGGGCTTCCAAGACCTCACGCAGTGTTGGCACCGGGCTGGAACCGGCCACCACAAGGTGCGTGAGGTCCCCGTAACTGATGTCATTGACCTCACCGGCACCTTGGGTCACTCGGTCCAAGGTGGCATCGTGGAAAGCCAACACCACGCCGTCACGGGTGGTGTTCACATCTGTTTCAATCCAGGTGCAGCCCAATTCCTGGGCGGCCCTGAAAGCTGGCATGGTGTTTTCAGCACCATCCGGGGCGAATCCGCGGTGTGCCAGCACCTTGTGGGCGCTCCTGGCAGTCAGCCCGGGTCCGGGCGTTGTAGTCATAAGTGCAGCTTAGACAACTTAGTTACTGACCCGTAACCTGAAATATTTTTCGGCGTTTGTGGGACCGCGCCGTCAGGGCTCAACTGCCTCAGCCCGGCGGGACAGGAACTGCTCGATCACTTGGGCCACGCCGTCGTCTTCAAAAGGCGGTGCCGTGCGCTCAATGGCGGCCACCACGCGCGGATCGCCGGAAGCCAGGGCAAACCCGTACCGCGCCCACGTGAGCATTTCCAGGTCATTGGTCATGTCCCCGAAAGCCATGACCTCTGAGCTACGGACACCCAGATCAGCGCACACGGATTTCAGGGTTTCGGCCTTGCTCAGACCCAGCCGGGACATCTCCGCCATGGGGGAACTGGGCACGGAATGTGTCACGGACAGGTGCTGATCTGCATGTTCACGGACCCGCTCCACAAAGGAGTGGGGATCGTGCTCATCTCGCTTGGCCAGGAACTTCACCACCTGGTCCTCTGGACGCAGGACGGTATCAATGGCCCCCACGGTGACGTCCTCCAGCCCGGTTCGATCGGTGGGAATCCACCCCGGTTCCGCCACCACTCCGCCCAGCGTCTCGGCACTGAAGTACACACCGGGAATGGCTTGCCGCAACCGCTGGGCAACCCGTAACGCAATGTGCCCCGCAAACGTGTTGGCGGACAGCACCCGATCGGCTGCAAGGTCATAGACCATGGCACCGTTGGCGCAGATCACGGTTCCCACCGTGCTGACCACTGGGCTGACCTGTTCGCTGAGTGGATGCAGCCAGCGGGAAGGCCGCCCGGTCACGAACACCACCGGCACCCCCGCTTCCTCCAACGCAGCCAGTGCGCGCAGGGAACGGGGGCGGAAGCGGAAGTCCTCGCCAATCAGCGTTCCGTCCAGGTCACTTGCCACCAGGCGTACGTCCCGGACCAACGCGTCAGCGTCGGCACCCAGCAGTGTGGTCAGTCTTCCGTCTCCTGGTGAGTCCCGGTGATGAAAGCACGGCCCAGACCGTGAAAGAACAGATTGAAGTTCACGACGGCGGGGCTGGCACCCTCAACGTCCAGGTGCTCCGTGTCCACGGCCGTGACGCAAAAAATGTAACGGTGGGCGCCGTGTCCTGGCGGTGGGGCAGCGCCTTCATAAGCATCCGAACCACCGTCCGTGCGGTGCGTGGTGGACCCAGCGGGTGGTTGGGTGGCAGCACCGGCGGCCAAGCTGGTGACCTCCGCGGGGATGTTGGACAGGCACCAGTGCCAGTAGCCGGACGGCGTGGGGGCATCCGGGTCATAGCAGGTGACCACATAGGATTTTGTGCCCTCCGGGGCCCCGGACCAGGACAGCTGAGGGGAGGTGTCCGCACCACCCAAGGACTCGGCGATCTGCTCCGTGGGCAGGGGCTCACCATCCGTGACTTGCTCAGAAGTCAGGGTGAACGTGGGCAGATCGGGTAGATCGGCGTAGGGATCGCGGTTGAGCATAGGTCCTCCTTGAGCTTGCTCCACTGGACTCACCTGAAGTCTCACGTACAGACCGACCACACAAGCCGGTAGGTTCACGCTACCCAGAATCCAGGTCCTTGCCCAAGCACCACCCCTGGATTGTGCAATCCTCAGTCTGAGCTTTCGGCCAGGGCATCCAACTCGTGACGGCGGGGAAGATCAGCGCCTGCACGGGACACCGTAATGGCGGCGGCATCTGCGGCACGGCGCAAAATGTTCTCCACCTCCGCGGTCTCCAACGCGGCAATGCCTTCACCTGCACCGGGCCCCTCCAGGCCACGATCAGCAAACTGGCTGATCAACGCCGCCATGAAGGTGTCCCCGGCACCCACGGTGTCCACCACATCGGTCCTGCGGGCCGGCACCTCCACACCCTCCTGGCCGGTGGCCTCCGTGATGGCCCACGGCCCAAGATCACCGCGAGTGACCACCACCATTTTTGCGCCCAAGCGGTGCCAGGCTCGCGCAGATTCCTGCAACGTGGACGTGGGGTAGAGCCACTGCAAATCCTCATCGGAGGCCTTGACCACGTCTGCGTGGGAGGCCAGCAGCTCGGCCCGGGTGCGGACCTGCTCAACATCTGCGGTGATCTGAGGGCGGCAGTTGGGATCGTAGGTGACCAGCACGTGCCCCGCGGCGGCTTCAACAGCCTTGACCACGTTGGCCGCCCCCGGCTCCAGAACAGTGGCGATCGAACCCACGTGCAGTGCCGTGGAGTCCTTGACCATGGCTTCCAGGTTTGCCTGCTCCACGGGGAACTCCCAGGTCATCTGGAAGTTGTATTCGGCGGCACCGTTCTCCCCGATCACAGCCTCGGCCACGGAGGTGGCGGAATCATGGGTGGGCAGCGGCAGCTCAATGCCCTCGGCACCCAGATGGTGAGCCAGGAGCTGGCCGTCGTCGTCGTTGCCCCAGGCGCCCAGGAACCGGACCGGGTGCCCCAAGCGCGCCAGGCCAAGGGCCACGTTCATGGGGCTGCCACCGGGGTGGCGTACAGGCTCCCTGTCGGCACGCGAAACAACGTCGATGAGGGCTTCCCCGATCACAGTCAGCATGCCCCAAACAGTAACACCGGGGCCGCGGGCTCAACTCCGGGATGACGCCCGTTGACGGCCACCAGGGCGCCCGCTCAGGTCAGCCGTAACCTCAGCTCAACCACCACTGCCCCACTGCCAGTTTGAGCGCGTACAGATCCCCCACATGGACCATTTCGCGGGCCGAGTGCATGGACAGCAACCCCACACCAACATCCAGGGTGCGCATGCCCAGACGCGTTGCAGCAATGGGGCCGATGGTGGACCCACACGGCACGGTGTTGTTGGACACGAACTCTTGGGTGGGCACCCCGGCAGCGGCACAGGTAGCACGCCATAGCGCGGCCCCGTGAGCATCTGTGGTGTAGCGCTGGTTGGCGTTGATCTTCAGCAGCGGCCCACCACCGGGTACGGGTTTGTTGGCGGGATCGTGGTGGCCCGCGTAATTCGGGTGCACCACATGCCCCGCATCCGCTGACAATATCGACGACGACGCCCACGCCACCCGTCGCTGTTCCTCCGACCACCCCAGCCCTGAGCCAATGCGGAGCAGCACATCCTCCAAGAATGATCCACCGGCACCGGACCGACTCTGGGAGCCAACTTCCTCGTGGTCAAAGGCCGCCAGCACACGGATGCTGCGGGGAGATTGCTGCCCAGTGGTTCCAGCGGGACCGTCCACCTGCTCCCGGCCTTCCAGCAGGGCGGTGACTCCGGCGTGCACGGAGGCCAGATTGTCCAGGCGTCCGGAAGCCAAGAACTCACCGTTGGCCCCAAATCTCTGGGCCTCCTGAGTGTCTGCCAGGACCACGTCCCACCCCAGGATGTCCCCCGGGGCCACCACGCCACCCTGCGCATGCCGGCCCAGGTAGGCAAGAACATCACCGTGTTCGGGTCCGCAACCCCAGATGGGTTGGGTGTGTTGTTGGTGATCCAGGGTCAGTCCTTGATTCACACCGCGGTCCAGGTGGATGGCCAGCTGTGGAATGCGCGCCACCGGGCCGGTGGCCACCAACCGAGTTTCCACACCGTGATCACCGCTGCGGGAGCGGACGGTGATCTGCCCGGCCATCCGCAGTTCCCGGTCCATCCAGGAGTTCAGCAGCGGTCCGCCGTAGATTTCCACGCCCACCTGCCACCAGTTGTACGCGCCGGTGCTGGGCCGCGGTTTGAGTTTGAACGACGGCGAATCGGTGTGCGCTCCCAGAATCTTGAAGCCCTGCGGATCACCTTCTCCATCCGGCAGTGCCCAGGCGATCAGGGCGCCGTCGCGGATCACAAAACAGCGGCGCGGTAGGTACTGGCTCCAGGGCTCGGTTTCCACAAGCTCGGTGAAACCTGCTGCCCGTAAGCGGTCAGCGGCTTCGGCCACGGCGTGAAAGGAGCTTGGGGCCTGGCGGACAAAACGCCCCAAATCCTCGGCGTGACTGATGGCCTCCGGGCTCAGGTGCTGAGCGGGATCGAATGTCTGACTCATGCGTCACTTTCAGGTGTGCGAGCTTCCGTGGCCTCCGGTGCCGGAGCGGAGTCCGCCCGGGCCATCCAAACCACCGGGTGAGCATAAACCGGCGGATCGGTGCCGGGGATGACTTCCTGCTCCGGCGCCGCATAAGCGATCAACCCGTCGGAAGGCACCAGCCGCAGCGACCCGTCCGAGTTGATCTGCTCGGACCGGGCATACGCCATGGTGGCGGGGATGGTGACGGGCACCAACTGGGGCAACGGCTGATCGTAGGGCTGCGGCTGGCCGAACTGGCCTGCCGGTGCGTCCTGTCCATACGGCGCAGACTGTCCATAGGGTGCGGGCTGTCCATACGGTGCGGGCTGTCCCACAGGAGCCATTTGACCGTAGGGCTGCGGCTGGCCCAGGTTCCCACCGGGCACACCGTGGGGTGCAGTGTTGGCAAATGGCACCTGGTGGGCATATTGCGCAGCTTGTGCAGCGTAGGCCGCTCGGACTTGGTCGTACCAGGCATCCTGGTCCTTCTTGGGCCACACCACGGCCCGGCGCGTGACCGCAATTTTGCCGCGTTTGAGCAGCAACAGAACAATTCCGGCATACACCAGTTCGATCACAAAGATGGTGCCAAAGCCCAGCAACCCAACGGAGGCGTCTTCAGCATCCGTGACCTGGACAGGCCACAGCACGGTGGTCACGGTCACCACCATGTTGTTGACCACGTGGAGGCTGATAGCAGCTTCCAATCCACCGGAGCGCCACGTGAGAAATCCCGTGACAATTGCCATCCACAGCACGGAAAGTTGTCCCCAGACGTCGTACATGTGGCCCAGCATGAAAAGCGGTGCGGGCAACAGGATGGCCCAGGCCGGGTTCTTCAACCACCGTCCGATCGACTGCGCCAAGTAACCGCGGAACACCAATTCCTCCGCAGTGCACTGAATGGGCACCACCAGGAAGGCCAGGAGCAGGGTGAGCCACCACAGAGGATGCCGTTCGGCCATGGTGGTGGCAGCTGCATCCGGTGCCCCCCAGGCCATCTGCGCCACCATGGTGAGGCCGTACAGCACCACAAAGACGCCCGTGGCCACAGCCATGGTCAGCCACAACCACTTCCACCGAATCCGGCCGGTGACCGACCAGATCAACCCTACGGGTCGGGGACGCAACAACAGCCTGACCAGCAGGGAAACGGGCAGCCAGATGGCCACCGAACCAAACATGAACAACAGGATCCACGGGTTGGTCATGTCCATCTGGGACATGTCCCCGGTGCCGATCTGCGTAAACAGATCTTCCCCACCCGCAATGAGCATGGCGATCACAGTCAGGACAAAAAATCCGATGGAGATCAGGATGATGCCGATGAACAGCGCACCACCCTCAGCCAACGGAGACCACCGCCGGTGCTTAGGGTCAGACAGTGCCAGGCGGTGATACGCCAGGTCTCTGTACTGCGCTCCGGTGGGCAAACCGGTGTGAGGATCCAGTCGCGGCATCTGCGCCGGCGCCGGTTGGGGTACGCCGCTCCACGGTTGTGCGGTTGGGGCTGTGGCTGGTGGAAACGGCCCAGTCGGAAGAGTCATGGGTTCACCGTATCCAAATCCGCAGACACCAAATATCCACCGGAAGAACGATTACCGAGCGAAAGTGGTCACAAATGCCCGCAGCAGTGCCGCGGGGGCCTCAACTGCGGGTCCACTGTGAACCTGTTGTTTCACACTTTCGGCTTCTTCCAGCAGGAAATATCCGTGATGTTTATAGGCCTCGATCCGCCGAATCAAGGCTGGGGCATCCAGTTCCGGGTGAAACTGCGTGGCATAGGCATTGGGCCCCACACGGAACATTTGCACGGGACAGTTCACACCGGTGGCCAGTAGCACCGCTTGCGGGGGTAACTCGCGGATGGCCTCTTTGTGCCCCACGTAGGCAAAAAATTCGCGGGGCAGTTCCGCCAGGAGGGGATCCCGGGCACCGTCCTCAGTCACCGTCACGCTGATGGCCCCCACCTCCTCCCCATACGTGCTGTCCACCACGCCACCTTGGTGAACGCCCAAGGTCCCCACTCCGTAGCAGGCCCCAAAAAAGGGGATTTCATGGTCCATCACGCGGTCCAGCAACTCACCCAGGGAGAGCTCAACCCGGACTTGGGTGGCGGATTTCTGCTCCTGCGGAAGGGAAGTGTTGAACGGAGAACCACCCACGAACACCCCGGAATACCGGCTCAGATCAGTTGCTGCCAACGCCCGGGATGCGTCCTCCCCCTGCTCCAGACGAAGGTGGTGCAGCTCTTGTGGGGCAAGTCCTGCAAACCGACAGAACGTTTCGTACTCTTCCTCCGCCACAGCGTCTTCGGGGCGCGTGGAAACCAACAAGAATGGCAGCATGCTCACACTGTAATGCGGCTTCCATCCAGATCAATTCGCTGTGCTCCGGCGTAGATGTTGGCGCCTGTTCCCCGGTTGAAGCCCACCAGGGTCAGTCCCGTTCGGTCCGCCACGTCCACAGCCAACGCAGATGGCGCGGACACCGCGGAAAGTACGGGGATACCCGCCATCACAGCTTTTTGCACCAGCTCAAAAGAGGCCCGCGCGGAGACCTGCAGCACCGTGCCGGTCAAGGGCAGCAGGTTGTTCTCCAGCGCCCAGCCCACCACTTTGTCCACCGCGTTGTGCCGCCCCACATCCTCCCGGGCACACAAGAGTTCTGGAACTTGGTGGGGCACGACGGCGGGCGCGGTGGCGTCGTCGTCCTGGGGAGTCTGGGCCGGCGCCATCCGAAAGAGAGCAGCTGCGTGAACTCCACCGGTGGCGGTGAACAGGCGCTGCTGTGCTCGCAGCGCCTCCGGTAGCCCAAGAATCGTGGGCAACTCAACGGTGAGTGGATCCTGCAGCGGCTCATAGGGAGACACTTTGAGCACACCGTCCATGGAGGCGGTACCGCAGACGCCGCAGGAGGAGGACGTGTAAACTTCCCGCCTCCCCGGCTCAGCTCTGGCAGCGAGTTCCGGTTCCAACTGGACATCCACCACGTTGTAATCACGCAAGCCATCCGAATTGATCCCGGAGCGGTAATCCATTCGTAGGATCTGGGCGTGACGGGTGATGACCCCCTCCGAAAGCAGGAAGCCCGCAGCCAGAGCAAAGTCGTGACCCGGAGTTCGCATGGTCACGGCGAATGCCTGCCCGTTGAGACGAATCTCCAGGGGCTCCTCCCCCACCAAGGTGTCCGCCCGCGCCTCCACCCGCAGTTCACCGTTGGAAGTGCTGCGGACCCGCTGCACACGACGGCGTTGAGTGGAGCGCGTCACGGCATCACTTGCCGCCCTTGAGGATGTCGAATGCGGCATCCTGGGCCGCCTGAGCGGTTGCAGCAGTCACGGCGGCCTGGGCAGCGCGTGAAATCTGCTCGTCGGTGGCTTGGCCCAACTGCACACCCACCGCGGCCAAAGCCGGGGCAGCTGCGGACAGAGAGGTCACGCCCAATCCAACCAGCACGCAAGCCAGAAGCGGATCCGCTGCGGCCTCACCGCAGACGCCAACGGGCTTGTTGGCGCGCTGACCCGCCTGGGCCGCCATCTGGATCAGTTTCAGCACTGCTGGCTGCCACGGGTCCGTGAGTTCGGAGAGTTGGGAAGCCATCCGGTCCGCGGCCATGGCGTACTGCGTGAGGTCGTTGGTCCCGATGGAGAAGAACTCCACGTGCTCCAGCAGTTCATCGCCCATCAGCGCAGCGGAAGGCACTTCAATCATCACGCCGGGGATCAGGCCACGATCACGGCACATGGCCGCGTACCACTTGGCCTCATCCACCGTGGCAATCATGGGAGCCATGACCCAAGGCTCCGCGCCTGTACCCCGTGCAGCCTCCGCCACGGCATCCAGCTGACGTTCCAGCACACCGGGCTCATCAAAAGCAATGCGCACACCACGCACGCCCAAGGACGGGTTGGGCTCATCAGGCATGGTGGCAAAGGCAAGCGGCTTGTCAGACCCGGCATCCAGAGTGCGGACCACCACCTTCTGGTCCTGGAAGGCTTCAAAGACTTCCCGGTAAATACCCGTCTGCATTTCCACGGACGGTTCGGACTTGGCGGAGAGGAAACAAAGCTCCGTGCGGAACAAACCCACACCTTCGGGCAGGCCGGTCCCGGAGGCCGCACGCGCGCCGGCACCGTCCTGAACGTTGGCCAACAACTGAACCCGCGTCCCATCGGCTGTCACAGCCGGTCCGGTCCAGGCACGAATCTTGGCCTGCATCTGCGCCGATTCCTGGGCGCGCTGCTGCGCGTTCAGCGGGTCCGGAGCAGTTTCAATCTCCCCGGCCTCACCATCCAGAAGGATCAGTGAGCCGTCCTGGATGGTTTCCAGAGCAGCACCCACACCCACCACGCACGGAATCCCGAATTGGCGGGCAATGATGGCGGTGTGACTGGTTTTGCCGCCCAATTGGGTGGCGATACCGCGCACGAACTCCGGATCCAGACCAGCGGTGTCCGCCGGGGCAAGGTCATCCGCCAGCAAGATGACGGGCTCATCCGGGCTGGGCACCCCCGGTTCCGGCTCCCCGCGCAATTCAGCCACCACGCGGTCCCGAATGTCTTTGAGATCAGTGGTGCGTTCGGCCATCAGGCCGCCGATCTTCTCGAACTTGGCAACAAATGTGTCAGTTGCACGAACCGTGGCAACAACTGCATCCGTGCCCGCGTCAATGTTCTTGTTCACCGCTCGGCGCCAGCCCTTGTCAGTGACCAGGGCGGCAGTGGCCTCCAGCACCTCCGCGGCATGGCCTTCAGCCTTCTCAGAGCGGGTTTTGAGGCGTCCCGCCACGGTAGCTGCGGCGGCGTCAAAACGCTGCTTGTGCTCCTCCCGCTGCTCTTCGGCAACCGCGGGACCATCACTGGGCAACTGCGGGCGAGGCCGCGCCCACAGCGCCGGGCTCGCGGCAATTCCTGCAACAACTCCGATGCCCTGCAGTGCGGGCTGCTGGGCAGTAGCAGCCTGGCTATTCGGGCTAGCCGGGTCGAAACGGGCGTCATCAGGCATGGGGAGTGCTCCTCGTCATCGAGATTCCCTGCGCACATGAAAGTGGCGGAATTCCCAGGATACGCGGCCCGTGGAACCGGCGACAACATAGGTTGACAAGCAACAGACTCGGGCATGATCATTCACATATGGGCGTAACAGAGATCACGTCGGGCACTGATGCCGACCTTCCCGATGGAGCACCGGACACCGGGGACTCCTCGCGGCTCGGTGCTGCTCACCATCTGACTGCCCACAAACTGGCTGCTGCAGACCGGAACGGCTCTGCCGAAGGCCACCCTGAAGAGGCAGAAGACCGTCCCATGTATGCCGAAGAGCGGCGTCAGGCGATTGTTCGCCTTGCCTCCGCCCGCGGCCGTGTTGCCGTCACGGACCTGGCCGTGAAGTTCGCGGTGGCTCCGGAGACCATTCGGCGTGACCTGGATGTTTTGGTCCGCTCGGGCCTGGTGGATCGCGTTCACGGAGGCGCCATTCCCCGCGCCTCCTTTGGCACCAGCGAATCTTCCGCCAGGGAACGGCGCACCACCCGCGGGGAGGCCAAGGCAGCGATCGCAAGGGCCGCCGTCGCTTATTTGCCGGAGGCCCACGGCAGCATCATCTTGGACGGCGGGACCACCACGGGTGCTTTGGCCACGGAGATCACCCTGCGGGCAGAGCAAGACCCCGCCAGCGGCCCGTTGACGGTGATCACGGATTCCGTGCGCACGGGCCTGGAGCTCTCCACCACGGGCAACCTCTCCGTGCACCTGCTGGGCGGCGTAATTCGGGATGTCACGGAAACCGTGGTGGGTGCCACCGCTTTGACCATGCTGGGGCGGGTTGCCGCGGAAGTGGCGTTCTTGGGGACCAACGGTCTCTCCGCCGCCTACGGGTTGACCACCCCGGACGTGGAGGAAGCCGCCGTGAAGCGGCTCATGGCCACCCGCTCACAGCGCTGTGTCCTGCTGGCCGACTCCTCCAAGTTTGACTCCGATTACCTGTGCACCTTTGCCGAACTGGATCAGATAGACGTTCTGATCACTGATGCCCCACCACCCACACGGCTAGCCCAAGCCCTGGCAGCCCACGACATAGAGGTTGTGATCGCATGATCGTCACATTCACCGCCAATCCGAGTATCGACCGCACTGCAGACCTGTCCATCGCCCTGGAACGCGGCGGGGTCAACCGCGTGGTGGCCGTGCATGACGGCCCCGGCGGCAAGGGGATCAACGTCTCCCGCGCCCTGACCCTGGCAGGCACCCCCACCACGGCGGTGTTCCCGGCACCGGCCGGAGACCCCTTGGTGCAAGCCGTCAAGGACGCAGGGGTTGCCTTCTCCCTGGTGGAGCGGGATGTTCGCGCCCGGACCAACTTGACGGTCACCGAACCGGATGGCACCACCACCAAGATCAACGAACCCGGTGCACCCCTGGATGATCAGGCCCAGCGCGCCTGTTTGGATGCGCTCATTGGTGCCGTTCAACCCGGCACCTGGGTGGCCCTCTGCGGCTCTCTGCCTCCCGGCCCCGGTGAAAACTGGTACGCCCAGATGGTGGCCGAACTCAAGCAGGCTGGCGCCAACGTGGCGGTGGACACCTCCGACGCCCCGCTGATTGCCCTGGCCACAGACCTGGAGACCGCGGCCCCGGATCTGCTCAAACCCAACGGCCTGGAACTGGGCCAGTTGGTGGGAGCCGATGGCCCAGCCATTGAAGCCGCCGCAGAAAACGGTGATTTCCTCCCCGCGGCTGAAGCCGCCCGCAAACTCGTGGACCGCGGCGTCACCGCCGTATTGGCCACGCTTGGCGCCGCCGGAGCCGTCCTGGTCACGGCCGATGGCGCCTGGGTGGGTAACCCTCCGCCCATCACCCCGGTGTCCACGGTGGGCGCCGGAGATTCGTCCCTGGCCGGTCTCCTCCTGGCCTTCACCCAGAACTTGGACCCCGCCGACTGCTTGCGCCACGCCGTTGCCTATGGTTCCGGCGCCACGGCACTGGCCGGCACCGGTGTTCCCAGTCCCGATCAGGTCGATCTTGACCGCACTCAGGTCACCGAGTTGCCCCTCGGCTGACACCCGCAAGACCCCGCAGTAACCATTCCCTTCACACAGCAAGGATTCATCAATGTCAGAGCTACCTCTGATCGTTCCGGAGCTGGTCGTCCTCGACCAGAACTTGGGCGGTCACAAGAATGACGTGATTACGCAACTCTCCGGCGTCGTCGCTGCCGCCGGCCGCGCGGATTCGGCAGACGGTCTGGCTGCCGACGCCCTGACCCGTGAGGGCCAGTCCCCCACCGGTCAGCCCGGTGGTATTGGGATTCCCCACTGCCGTTCAGCGCATGTGAACACCACCTCCCTGGGCTTTGCCAGGCTGGCCGAACCCGTGGACTTTGGCGCCAAGGACGGCCCCGCGGACCTGATTTTCCTGATTGCCGCTGCCGATGGCGAAGGCAAGGAGCACCTGAAACTGCTCTCCAAGCTGGCCCGCGCCATGGCCCGCAAGACCTTCCTCACCTCCCTGCGTGAAGCGCAGACGGCGGAGGAAGTGGTGGCGATCGTGGAGGAAGTTCTGGCTCCCAAGCAGACCCAAACCGCCAACGACGCCGCAGCTTCCGGTGGCACCGCAGGCTCAGGTGCCGCCGGCGCAACTGCCGGCGCTGCCGCCGCTGGGGCTGGTGCAGCTGCTGGTCAGGGCGGTGCCAAGCGTCGCCTGGTGGCCGTGACCTCCTGCCCCACCGGCATTGCCCACACCTACATGGCCGCCGAGGCTTTGGAACAGAAAGCCCAGGAGATGGGCCACGAGCTGGTGGTGGAAACCCAGGGCTCCTCCGGTGGCACCAACCTCACCCAGGAACAGATTGACGCCGCCGACGCCGTGGTGTTCGCCGTGGGTGTGGGCGTGCGTGACCGCGAGCGCTTTGCCGGCAAGCCCGGTGTGGAAGCCGGCGTGAACGTGGGTGTCTCCGACCCCGAGGGTCTGATCAACCGTGCGCTGGCAGCTGCCGATGATCCCAACGGTCATCGAATTTCCGGCGGTGGCGGAGCCGGCGGTGGTGAGTCCTCCGCTTCCTCCGAGGGCCAGTCCTGGGGCCGCCGCATCCAGCAGGCGCTGATGACCGGTGTCTCCTACATGATTCCGTTCGTGGCCGCCGGCGGTTTGTTGATCGCCCTGGCATTCGCCATGGGCGGGTCCAGCATTGCCAACGTTGCCGGCGATGTGGTCGGCCAGTACAACATCTTCAACACCCCGGATGCGGCCACCTTTGGTGTGGATCAGCTACGTGGTCCCGGGGCGTGGGTTTACCTTTCCGCCGTGTTCATGACGGTAGGCGGGCTGGCCATGGGCTTCCTGGTGCCGGCGCTGTCCGGCTACATCGCCTATGCCCTGGCGGGCCGTCCTGGTATCGCTCCCGGTTTTGTGGGCGGCGCCATTGCCGTGGCACTGGATGCCGGATTCATCGGTGGTTTGGTCACAGGTTTGGTAGCAGGCTTCATCGCCATGTGGATTGCCTCCATCAAGGTGCCGCGCTGGTTGGCTGGCCTGATGCCCGTGGTCATCATCCCTCTGGTCACCACGCTGATTGTTGGTTTACTCATGTACCTGCTGCTGGGCCAGCCGCTGGCGTCGCTCATGGCCTGGCTTCAGGATGGCCTGAACTCCATGACTGGAACTTCGGCTGTGCTGTTGGGTGTCATCCTGGGTCTGATGATGTGCTTTGACCTGGGTGGGCCGGTGAACAAGGCCGCGTACCTGTTCGCCACTGCCGGTCTGGCTCAGGGCACGGATGCCGCCATGATGATCATGGCCGCCGTGATGGCTGCAGGCATGGTGCCCCCCTTGGCCCTGGCCCTGTCCACCACAGTGCGCGGCAGCCTCTACTCGGAAGCTGAGCGGGAGAACGGTCGCACAGCCTGGTTGCTGGGTGCCTCCTTCATCTCCGAAGGTGCCATCCCGTTCGCTGCAGCCGACCCTCTGCGCGTGATCCCCTCCATGATGGCCGGAGGTGCGGTAACCGGTGCACTGACCATGGCACTGGGCGTCACCTTGAATGCCCCGCACGGTGGCATCTTTGTAGTTCCCTTCATGGGCAACCCCTGGGGCTTCTTGATTGCGCTGGTGGCAGGCGTACTGGTGGCTGCTCTGCTGGTGACCTTGCTCAAGACCCAGCGTCAGAAGTCGCTCATGGCGGCTGCTCAGCGTGAGGCACAGGCTAAGAACGCTCCCACCGCGGAAGCCGTGAACGCCTGATCCTCACTTAGCGGTAGGACCAGAAGTAGACGAACCCTCACGGCACTACGTGATCACCAGCTGATCGCGCAGTGCCGTGAGGGTTCAGTCATATCCACTGACGTTTCTGGCACACTCCGGCCACAAATAGGGACCGACGGGATGTCCTGACACACTGTTACACAGGCATTCGCGGTGTAGCTGTAGTCTCAGCTGACCATCGGGCGCACCCGAATGCACTTGAATCGAGCATCAATCCATAGGAGGAAGCATGCCCAGCAAGAACGTTGTCGTCGGCTCCGCCGTCGGCCTGCACGCACGTCCCGCAGCCATCATCGCCGAGGCTGCGGGTGAGTTTGACGACGAGATCTTGATCGGCCTGGTCAATGATCCTGATGAAGAGCCCGCTGACGCCTCTTCCTCCCTGCTGATCATGGCCCTGGGTGCGGAAAAGGGCACCGAGGTTGAGGTCAGCTCCGAGAACGCCGATGCCGTGGAGAAGATCGCCGCCCTGATTGAGAAGGATCTGGACGCCGAGTGATCTAGCTCCTCCGCAGCCAGGGGGCGTTGGGGTGCTGCATCAGTGGGTTGATGCAGGACCCCAACGCCCCCTGGTCATATGTGAACTTGGATCAACGACGACGGCGCCCGTCCAGGATCGCCGTCGTTGCCCACAGCAGGAGCAGCAAGAACAGCATCACGTAGGGGAAGATCCAAATGGTCTCCGAGACGTGGAGATCAATCCCCATGCGCTCCGTCAGGAACAGTCCACGCATGGGGCCGATGAATGCACCGATGAGCCAGATCCAAGTCAAGACCGCCGCAATGACCCGGGTGGCCCCGCGGAACAGGTGCGGGAAGGCCTCCAACCACAGAGCCAAGGCGATGATCGGGTAGTAGACCTGGTGATGTGACCATGAGATGGGGGACATGAACAGCATGACCAATGCGTTCATGGAGATGGCGGAGAGAATCATGCCGCGGCGGGTCAGGTAGACCAGCGCCACTGCCACCAGAACGATCATGATGAGCACCAGCGGATAGCGGATGGGGTCCACCAAGTCGCCCGGGATACCGTTTTTGATCAGCAGCCCCGTGATCGCTGTGTTGTCGATGTACTTGATGGAACCCACGCGATCGGAAGCGGACACGGAATCGGTCCAGAACTGCATGGAATCGTTGTAGAGAATCAAGAAGCCCAGACCCACGGTGGCGGCGAAAGTCACGCCCATGCTGATGATGGCCCGGAAGTTTTTCTGCATCAGAAAAATCAGGCCGAAAGCCAGCGGCGTCAATTTGATACCGGCTGCAATACCGATCAAAACACCACGTGGAATGAAGGCGGTGGCCCGTTCAATCCACGCGCCTGTGCCATCTGTGCGGCGCACCAGGTCCAGGAAGATCAGGCCGAAGAGCAGGATATTGACCTGCCCCAAAGAAATTGTGCGAATCCACGGTCCGCAGAACAGGATGGCGGCCAAGACCAATGCGAACATGGCTCGGCTGCCCAGGTAGTTGGTCAACGGGATGGTGCGGCCTTTGCGCTGCGCGTAGGAAATCAGCGCCCCCGCAAGCGGTACGGCCACTATCAAATCCGCGCCCAGCAGCAGGAACCGCATGACGTCAAAGGGGATCCAGGCCAGCAACCCGAACAACAGTGCCGCAAAGGGTGGGTAGGTGAACGGAAGGGTGTCATTTCCCCACGGCACGGGGAAGCCGAGGTCGTACAGCGGTTCCTGACGGATGTTCGGGTTTGCCACCCACTGGGCACCCATGTTGTAGACCATCAGGTCCAAGGAGCCTTCGATCACCAGCCAAATGCTCCACGCCAGGACCATGCCCAGGGTCACGTAGGCCAGAACCCGCGCCCACTGGGGGCCAGTGCCGGGCGTTGCGGCAACCGCCCATCGGGTGGACAGGGTGCTTTGCGGCTCCTGGGAGCGAGTGGATTGCAAGCGGGCCTCCTGCGGCGGTACGGCGGGGAAGGAAGTGGAAACCCGAGTCTTGGGTCCCCTACAGATTACCCGTGGCCTGCCTGACCGTCCGTGGATTTACGACGACGACGCCCATGCGATCCGTCACGCCCACCTTTTGCACCGTAACGATCCGATGCCGAAACTGGCCAGCTGGCAAATATCTGACTAGCGTGAATATCTGGCCCTTCACGACCGTTACGACTATCACAACCGATCCGACGACGAGGTGAAACCACGATGGACTCACCGAAAGAACTCCATCACCCACTGCCCACGCCGATCTCCGCCAAGCAGCGACTCTGGCCATTTGCTTGTTCATTCATGGCTCTCATGGTTTCGATGCCCATACTGACCGGGCTAATTCCCATCCCCGAATGGCTCGGTAGGTTTGGTTTGAGTGTGATGATCGTGGGTCTGATCATTTGGATGGTGCGCTGGTTGCAAACTCGCGGAGGCCGCTCTCAGGAAGTCCGCAACACCTTCGGGGATGAAATCCACGGTGATTGGGGCCGACCGGAGTGGTCAGGGGTCATCCCCGGTGTCAATGCAGCCACTTTCCGGGCTGCAGCTGACGTTTTTGCGCATTCGCCGCAATTCGTGGTGCACGGGCTGAACCCGCACACCGGGCTGTTGATGCTCCGTGGTCAGTTGACTGCGACCAGCTACGGATACGTGACCACCGTGCGTTACACACCTGGGGTTGAAAACCCAGAAGTCACGGTCACCTCTGTTCCCTACAGCTCAATCGGCCCGTTGGCGGGAGCTGAGGCCAGGAGGAATGTTGCCCAAGTAGTGGAAACACTGCGTGCCGTGGCGGCGCCGACCAGTGAGCCCGTAGCGTCACCAGCCGGGCAGTGACCAATGGCTGCTAGGAAGCGCACTTCCGAACGAGCCTCAGCCTTCACGGCGCCACGATCATGGCGGCGGCGCAGCTGGATCTTGGCCGGCGTTGCGCTGGCCCCCATGCTCCTGATGGTGCTTTGGCAATTTGGACCTGATCCTGTTGATTCACCGTGGTGGCTTGCCTGGGTCCTGTGGTCGGCAATCGTGCTGGGCATCGCTCTGGGGGTGCGACGGTTCATGGCCCGCCAAACCGCGAACTTTGACCGATCGGACCCCATCCTCAAAGACATCAAGGCCATTGACGACGGCCTCCAGTGGACGGGGAAAATACCCGGCTTGGACAGCACCAACTTTGAGGCAACCTTCACCCGAGCAGCAGCAATCTACAAGCGGCTGCGCATTCAATCCATGTCGGCCGATGACTTGACAGCTGACTTGGACACCACAGCAGGCTGGACCACGCCCGGGACGGACATCTCCATACGCGGTTCCCAACCCGCTTCCCCGGTTGATGGTCCGGACAACCCATTGGAAACTGACCTGGTCTTCCAGATTTCCAACACCACGCAGTTCGCGCGGATAGATGGACTGCAAACAGCCGATGACCTTGCCCGGTTGGTGTACCTGTTGCGAGACCTGGCCCCCAAAACCGCAAGCACCCACCCCTGTTCAGACAAGGGCACCGCCCACAGCGAGCCCCGGTGACATCACGCGGCGGAACGCACAGATTCCCCGAACCCGCCTACTGGAAATGGCGCACCCTGGTGGTGAAATACGGGTCTTTCATCCCAATCATCCCTATGGCCATGGTGGGCATGGTCGGCGGATTGGGTGATTTGCCCTGGGTAGCTTGGCTGCCGTTTCTCATGGGGTTCATGTTCTTGGCCTTCGCGGGCCCCAGGATCTCGCGCAGCACCCGACTCCTGGGAGCTCAACACGACCCCGTGGCATCGGCAGTGGTTCACGATGCCGACTCCAGCTACTGGACCGGACCAATCCCAGCACTGGGCCCCCACAACCTCAACGCTGTCCTGACCGAAATATCTGACGGCTACCGCCGCTTCAAACTGCTGTCCGTGTCCGAGGATGCACTCCTTGCCACGGTCAGCGTTGACCAGAGTTGGAACAGTTCCGGCTCTGACATCACGGTGCGTGCTCTTACTGATCCGACCGATGGTCAGGTGCGCGGGGACACCATCACCTATCAAGTTGTTCATGGACCAGATGTGGGGTCCTTGACCGGTGATCCGTTGCGCCAGCAGGACAACATCATGCGCCTGGTTCACCTGATGCGGGCAGTCGCCGCTCTGCCACCCACCGGCGGGGCCAACGGCAGTTAGCGACGCCGCAGCTTTCGCACCACGAGCGCAGCGCCCACGGCACCGGCCACCGTCAGGGCGGTACCCCACTTGTCAGGGATGACGCGGCCGGAAACATCCGTCTCCGTGCGACCGAACCCCGACAAAGTCTGGTCCGAGGCCGGCAGGGTGAGGGGACCGGCGGCGTCGTCGTTGAGATTCGGAACGTCAGTGGCCAAGGTTCCGTCTGCTGGGAGGTTGCGCCCACCGGGTACTTGCGAACGCAACTCCACGGGCAGGATCAGATGGTCCGGATGCGCCCAGGGTTGCGCCGCGACCTCCGCTGCATCGCGTCCGCCGAGCAGTTGGTTCAGCTGGCTTTGCGGGGCAAAATCCCCGGGCTGGAAACTGTCCAGGACGGGCGAATAGGTGCTCACGCGCACCGTCCCATCGGCAACACGAAACTGCAGGAGTCTCAGGAACCCGGTGCGCCGCTCACCCCGAGCTTGCCGATAACCCACCGGGAATTCTTCATCTGGCATCCGGTGCGCCTGATAATCCGCCAACAAACCCGGAGACGGATAAGCCACCTGATCTTCAAGGCGCCACCCCGTACCGGAAATGTGCCCGCACAGCACCATGACCACATTTGAATGTTGGGAGACCACTTCGCGGTGGATTTTCACGCCGTCGTTGGGGCCGTAAGACCCGGGGCCACCGTAAGGAGCTCCGGACCCATCCGGGCGAATTCCCTGGTCAAGATAGTAATGCGTGCAAATAATGGCGTCTCGATCCGCATATTGGCGCAGTACGTCATTCGCCCATGCGGTGTGCTCATCACGCACTCCGTATCCCAGGTGAAGGAAGATGAGTTTGGTGTCACCAACGGTGACAAGGTCGTAATGGCAGCTGTTTTCACCGGCCTTCCACGGACCGCCGTAGTTGGCCTCCACCTCTAATTCTCCCGCGCGGGGACGCCATTGCCGCTGAGCCATCATGGTGCGGATCGGTCCAAAAGTTTTGTTGAACATCTTGAGTTCTGGTGATCCACGGCCCTCGTCTGAGCCCCAACGATTGTCGTGATTGCCGGGCAGCACCCCCACGGGCACCCCGTAATCTTCGATCATGGAAATCAGCCGCCCGGCTTCCTGAAACTCCCGCCGGGCGGTTGACCGCCGGTTCCAGAACCAGCACCAGTTCTCCACCAGATCACCGGTGTGGGCCAGGTACACGATCTTTCGCCGTTCGGCGTTCTCCCCCACCCACCGGGCGATGGCATCATGGGCGGCCTTGAATCGCGCCTGGCGATCCGGGTCCGACGGGTCTGCGGCACCTTCGGCGATGTACTGGGTGTCCGTCAGATGCACGATGGCAAAGTCGTAATCCTCCGGGTCTGCAAACCCCACGTCCGTACGCTGCGCCGGACCGGTGGCGGGATCGTAGTCATCGCCATTCACCACGACGACGTCCTGCTCCTGCGGCTTCCGTTCTTGCACTGCGTTCCCTCCTACGATCCTACGATTGCTTGGTTCACTGGCTGCCGGAATGAGTCACTGGCACAGCCGGGGTCCGGGACGTTCAGTGTGATGTGGCAAAGTCTCGATGAACTTCAGCCACCTGCTGAGCCAGTCCCTCAACATGAATGTTTCGAGATGAGATTGCAGGCAACGTTGCGATGGTGGCGCGCAATTGTTGCAGCGCCTGCTGTGCGGCTGCTTGATCTGCCGCTGTGGACCACCCTGCTGCGGTGACGTCAAAAGCAAGGCCTGCTATTTCCTCGTGCAACTCCGACCAAGGAGCCAATGAGCTTGGATCGTCCGTGCGGGCAGTGGCCAGAATGGATGATGCCCGCCCAACCTCAAAGATCAGATTGCGCCGATGCTCTGCAGCTCTCAGAGAGTTTCCACGGGCTTGACCCGTGAGGTCGATCAACACATCCACAATGCAGTTCAAGGTCATTCGATACTGTCTACGCACCAACCGGATGGCAGCTTTGCGGCCAATCAACCAGATGACCAGAACGGCTGCGCTGACGCCCACCACGGTCTCCACCAGGCGGTCACGGATCAGCGACTCCATTTGGGCATCAGATGTCACCGGAGACATCAACAATGCCAGCCCCGTAACGCACACGGTGGCGATCGCGTAATTGGTGGGAGCCATGAGCTCCAATCCGTAGAGCGCGACCACCACAATGCCCAACACCAACCACGGCCCGGGATGAGCCAGAGCAAACCCCAGGTAGAGCACCACGCCGATTCCCGTACCCACCACCCGGTGAGCGGCACGAACGGTCAACTCCGTGCGTCCTGTCTGCATGTGCAGAATGATCAGGGCCGACAGCACTGCCCAGTAGGGGTGACCCACATGGAGAAGAAGCACGGACACGGATGCGATCAGCACGGCCAGGGCTGCACGTTGCGCAATCAGCCAAGCTCGCGCACCGGGATTCAAGCTGGTTCGCAGAAGATACTTCCACCCAGGTCGGCCCAGAGGGACCAGACCCACCATGGCGGGCAACCCTGTTGGCGGCTCCGTTGTACGGTGACCGCCATCCGGAGCAGCGGATATGCCCAGCACAGAGTGCGGATCTGCGTACGTGGCAGCCAACAGCTGATCGTGCAGAGCCTCCATCTGCCGCTGCAGCTCTTGTCCTTGCTCAGAATGTTGTTCGGCACCGGGTTTCAGACCCGAACGCACCGCAGCCCAGGCGTCGTTGTACATCACCCACGCACGTGAGCGCAGCGTGGACATGTCTGCATCACTGGTGCCCGAGCCCTGGGCACCCGGTTGCACCGCATCCACATATGCCGCCACGGATTCACGCGCCGTCCGCACGGCCTGGTGTTTAGGCGCCGACGCCTTCACCACCACCAACAGCAGGGAGACCACCGCTGTAATGGACCAAGTCAACAGTGAAACCGGCAGGACTTCCGCAACAGAATATCCGCGCGCCCCCAAATAGGTGCCAAAGGCGCAGGCAAACAAGGTGGTGGTGGGCCCCGGCGCACCGACTGCCAGTGCGTGCCACACCCAGACAACCAAGGTAGTGAGTACCGTGATGACTACGGGCACCAGCCACGCGTGCGGGGCAATCAAGAGGCCAATCAATATGCTCGCCTGAGTTGCCACCCCAACCAGAATCAAAGTGACCATGCGTTGTCGGAAAGGATCATCACGGCCGGCATTACCCGCCATGGCGCCCAACAGTCCCATGGTGGCCTGCGCAGGCCCCACAAAAAGAGCCGTGAGCAGTAGGCCCACACCCACGGGAGTGACGTATCGGATGGACTGGACGGCATGGCCCGGGTGGGGCGCACAGCAAGAAGACTCGTGAAAAGCCGTTTCAACTCAGGCATGGGGGTAGCCATACACAACCTCTCCCTAGCAGTCAGCAAATCCTCCCGCCAGGTGGCGGATGGAGCGAGTGAGACCGGACTGGGCGTCGGCGGAACGCAGAAGGCCCAGTGCCTCTTCTGAGCGAACTCCGCCCTGGCAGTGCAGAACCACGTCCGCTAGTACTGAGCCGCTCGAAGTGGGTATCCGTCAGATGCACAATCGCAAAGTCGTAGTCCTCCGGCTCCGCGAAACCCGCATCCACACGCTGCGCCGGACCGGTTGCTGGATGATACTCATCCCCATTCACGACGACCGCCTGCCCGCCTGGCTCCTTCTTGCCCACCGCGCTGAAACCTCCTTGAACTATCATCCGACGTTTAGTAAATTCCCACCCTTGCCCGCGACACCCTAGGTTAGGAATTGGGTGAAGTCGGAGTGAGAGGATCCATTAAATAAGAGTTGAGCTACCCGACTACTTGCTCACTGTGAAACAAAAGGGTCCCAGCGAAACTTTAAGGAGAACTTTGCGGCCTCTCTTGCCACCCTGCCGCGCTAAGAAACTATCCAGATTTTCGTTTCGCATCCGTTTTTGCTCAACATAATCAGCCGCCTTTTCTTCGGCCCGCCTCGCCATGGCCACGGCACAGCCAGCTTCACGCTCCAGTTCCTCATTTATCAAATATGCCTTCCGGGCCCTCACCCCACGCAGCCAAGCGTACGACCCCACAATCACCAACGAAATGAGCGTAAAAACTGCAAAAATTATGATCTCAGACAAAACCGAATCATCGACCGCAAGAAATAGGAATACAATTACACCCAGCGGTAATAGAGCACCACCTAGGAGTGGCCATATGAAATTCAGCGGGAAATGCCACACCATAGCCGCAAAAATACGAAGAGGGCCTGCAACCAAACGGAGCACCGATCCGCGACTGCCCGCCTTCACGAATGCCACCCTGAGGTATGGAAACCCACCGCCCCTGTGCCGCAATGACACTCCCCTAAACACCCCGACCGCGTGTGCGTACTTAACTTGCCCCCACTCCTTCAGGCGTTTATCCAAGTATGAAGAGTCAGGAGCCCGCCCCGACAGGTTCACCGCTCTTTCTCGGGCTGCGGCAGCAATCATAGTTGGGTCCTGACTCAAGTCGTCATCGGCTCCCTTGGACTTAAGGGCGCTATACAACATTACGCTAAAGATGATCGCCGCAAATGCGAAAAAGCCAATGCCATAATAGGTAGACGCTACATTCTCTTGATTATTTAACGATTCATAGAAATATGATGCTGAGATACTTACAAAAACACCAGATCCTAGGGCGGCCAACGATGGTACCAAAATTTCTCGAAATTGACGGTCTTCTCGCCTCATTGTAGCATAGTCTTGTTTTCGCGGAGCGCGAATCAAGGGTATACGGATTAGCTCAAAGATCGCAAGGCCAAGGATTATCAGGAGCGCCAGCCCACCGAGCCCCATAAGGAAAAATGCCGCAAGCTCCATGCCATCCCTTACTGTTTGCAACCGTGTCAACATTGGCTTGACTTGTTTCACTAACATTTGCTCACAAGCCCTTCACAGTCAAGGACCTGTGGCAATATTCCGAAGAGCGGCTTGCAGTGAGAGTCGGCAACTCCGGCACTCATTGTTCAATCATTAGTGCAGCACAGGCACCCGGGCCCAATGTGCTTTACCGTGGTGGCTGGCTGCTCCCAGTTGCGAATGCAATGCAGTCCCGGCAGGTGAGCGTCGACGATGAACCACAGAATTCGCTGAGAAGCGTTCCCATCCACTCTTCAGCCCCACCCTGAATTCGAGCACCGATTTGCCTCGAGCATCAACGCTGAGGGACGGGACAACTCGTCATCAAGTACGCACGCTGCGTGGCGACTGTAGATCGTCGTCGCTTTCTCGATCCCAAGCGGTCTTGCCTCCGGCCAGGTGGCGGGTGGTACGGGTGATGCTTGCCTTGGAGTCGGCAGCACGCAGAAGGCCCAGCGCCTCCCCGGAACGAACACCACCCTGGCAGTGAAGCACCACGTCCGCGCTAGAACAGAGCCGCTCAAAGGCAGCGCCGGAGCGGAACTCACCCAGCGAGATCAGCACCGCCCCGGGGATGGCGGACAGCTGATGCTCCCAAGGCTCGCGGACATCCACCAGCAGAAAATCCCGCTGTCCTTGGTCGCGGGCCGTCAGCATTTCTTGTAATTCCACAACTCCCACGGTGTCCAGGTCCGGGTCCGATTTGGTTGAAACAGACCATGCGGTTGCAGCAGAGGATGCCGTTGCACTAGACGCCACCGATCCAGGTGCACCACAGGCAGCAGCGTCTGCAGCGGCATCACCTTCGGTCCCATAACCATCACGCTCGAAACCACCGAACGGGAACATCTGCTCCACGGGAGCCTGCGAGCGCACCAGTGGGATGGTGGCCCAGGTGCCATCCAGGGCGTCGTAGGTACTGACCCTCCCCACCAGGGCAGAGCCCACCCCCATGATCACCTTCATGGCCTCCAGAGCCATGGCGGAACCAATCACCCCGGGTAATGCACCCAGCACCCCGGCCTCTGCGCAGTTGGGCACAGAACCGGGGGCGGGGGGAACCGGGTGCAGGTCCCTGTACGTGGGACCGTGCTCAGCCCAGAACACGGAGAGTTGACCGTCAAAACGCAGGATGGATCCCCATACGTGGGGCACCCCCGCAAGAGCGCACGCATCCGAGAGCACGTAGCGGGTTTCAAAGGTGTCAGACCCATCCAGCACCAGGTCATATCCGGAGACCAACTCCACCGCGTTCTCAGCAGTCAACCGCTGCCGGTGCTCCACCACGTTCACATCCGGGTTCAGGTCACGCACACGCACTGCTGCCGAGCCAGCTTTGGCAGTACCCACGGCAGAGTCCCCGTGCAGGACTTGGCGTTGAAGATTGGACAGTTCCACGGCGTCGTCGTCAACAATGCCCAAGGTGCCGATTCCGGCAGCAGCCAGGTAGAGGATGGCTGGTGACCCCAGACCACCGGCGCCCAGGCACAGCACGCGGGCGGCGCGCAGGCGGCGTTGCCCCAAGTCCCCGATGGACGGCACCGACAGATTGCGGGCGTAGCGCTGAATCTCCGGCAGGCTCAGCTCCGGGCCGGGGGCCACCAGTGGCGGCAGGTTCACAGATTCACCCATTCGTGTGTGCCGTCCTGAAGGTGCTGTTGTTTCCAGATCGGCACACGTTCTTTGATCCGGTCCACCAGGGCATCGCAAGCCTGGAAGGCGATCTTGCGGTGGGACGCGCCTGCTGCAACTTCCATGGCGGAATCCCCCACACTCAACCGGCCGATGCGGTGTTCGGCAACCAGACGCACCCCGGGAAACTCCTGGGCCACTTCCTCACACACCCGCTGCAGCGCCGTGGAGGCTGTGGGATGGGCGGTGTATTCCAGCTGAGTCACGGACCGTCCGGCGTCGTGATTGCGGATCAACCCGCTGAAGCCCACCACAGCCCCCGTGGTCTCAGAGGCCGCAGCGGACTGGACACTGGCGGCACTCAGCCGGTCCTCCGTCACCCGTGTGGAGACCACCACGCCCTCCACACGGTCAGCCGGATGATCACCTTGCACCCCGCTGGGCTGGAACCCCGCGGCTGGAACGGGGGCCGGGTCCTCAACAGATGGCGTAGTGTGCCCCACGTCCCGGTGCCCGTTGAGCTGCTGGAACACGTGGTCCAACAGTGGCAACACCACACCCATGCCGTCTTTGACTCCGCCCCGGGAGCCGGGCAGATTGACCACCAGCGTGCGCCCGGCAACACCGACTTCCCCGCGGGAGAGACCTGCCGTGTGGATGTGCTCTAGCCCGGCGGCCCAGATGGCGTGCATGACACCGGGCAGCTGCCGGTCCAGGAACTCGCGGGTCAGTTCAGGAGTCAGGTCATCCGGCATCAGTCCCGTTCCACCGGATGTGATCAGCAGGTCGGGGCGCTCCTGGGCCGGAAGCTCGCGAAGGAAGTGCTGCATCTGAGTGCGCAGGGGCTCCCCGTCAGCCACCACAATGGGATCGGCACACTGATGGCCGGCTTCCCGGATCATGGCTGCTGCGGTGGGGCCCGATTTGTCCGGGTAGGTGCCGGCAGCCGCCCGAGTGGAGGCCACCAGCACCACTGCCCGGTAGGTTCCGGTGGTTTCGGCATGGCGACGCGAAGCCTGCTCATCACCTTCTGCCTGTGCACCCGCGAACATGCTCTGATCGAATGGTTGGTCGCTCATGCGTCCTCCCGTTGCCAGTCCCCGGACTTGCCACCGGACTTGGCCAGCACCTTGGTCTCTGCAATGACCGCGAACTTGTCCACGGCCTTGATCATGTCGAACAGCGTCAGCGCAGCCACGCTCACTGCCGTCAGCGCCTCCATCTCCACACCGGTCACCCCGCGGGTTTTCACCACCGCGGTGATCTCCACGCCCGCCGCCAACCGCCTGAAGTCCACAGTGACCTTGCTGATGGGCAGCGGATGGCACAACGGCACCAGCTCAGGGGTCTTTTTGGCAGCCATGATCCCGGCCACCCGCGCCACCGGGAGCGCATCCCCCTTGGGCAGGTCAGCGGCAAAAATCATCTCCACCACATCCACACGGGTTTTCACGACGCCGACCGCCGTTGCCTCCCGCGTGGTTTCCTGCTTGGCGGAGACATCCACCATCTGCGCTGACCCATCGCCACGGACGTGGGTCAATTCCCGCGGATTCGACTCCCCGTGATCACTGCCATTTGGGGTCTGCCCCGGGCCGGTACTCCCAAGTTCCATGATTCCTCCGAGTCCGTGCGCATTGCTGTGAGCACATGAATGATGAGGGGTGGCAGGGCCCAACGTACCAATGTCAGTTGACGGCCGTGGTTCACAGCAAGTCTGCCTCCCTTTGGCCTGGTCGTCGGAGTGATCCTGGTCCATGACCAGCAGCCGCCGATAGTTACTAATAGTAGTAGAACGGGCTATCCTGACCCCATGGCCACCGTGACACGTTCTGAGCTGAACCAGCAGACTGCCCGCGTCCTGGCACGCGTAGAGGCGGGAGAGGACGTGACGGTCACTGACCGTGGCCGCCCGATTGCCCGTATCTCCCCGGTGGAGTCCAGCCGCCGGTCCCAGCGAATTGCGGCGGGCCTACTCCGACCTGCCTCTGCGTCCGGCGTGCCGGAAATCAAGGTGCCTGTCACTGACTGGAGCACGGAACAGATGCTTGAGGACATGCGCGGGGAGTCCTGATGATCTACGTGGACACCTCCGCGGCCTACAAGTTGCTGAGCCGTGAACCCCAAGCCACGGCGGTCGAATCTATGTTCACTCAGGGCGACGGCTTGCTCGCCTCGCGTCTGCTCGAAGTAGAACTCCACGCCACTGTGGACCGCCGCGGAGGATCTCACCAAGACGTCCAAGAAATCCTGAGACGCATCGAGTTGGACGCCGTCGATGACGAAGTACTCGATCACGCACTCACACTGCGCTCAGGTTTGCGGGCCATGGATGCGCTCCATCTCTCAACGGCGTTGCTGCACGCTGGACTGGTCACGGAGATGGCCACGTTCGACCGTGAACTCGCCATTGCTGCTGAGCGTCACGGCCTGACTCTTCACGCTGCCTGCCATCCCTGATCTGTTCGCAGAACTCAGGCGCTTGCAGCGGCGCGTTCGTCCACGCGCCCGCCGTTGCGCAGAATGAAGCACGTGATCAGCCCGAGCACGCAGAACAGTGCCAACAGTATGAGTCCCACAAAGTAGGAGTTCTGGGCCTCGTTGTAGGTGGCCCCCATGACCAGTGGTGGGAAGTAACCACCCAGGCCACCGGCTGCGGCAATGATGCCGGAGACCGTGCCCACGGTGCGGGGTTCGGAGGCCCGTGCCACCCAGGCGAACACACCGCCGGTACCCAGACCCAGGAACAGCGCCATCAGGATGAAGATGGGGCCGTAGACGTGCTCCGCATTCGGCTGGAAGGCCACCACCACGGCCAACAGAGCCGCACCCACGTAGGAGGCGATGGAAACCAGCTTGGGCCCCACCTTGTCCGCCAGGGTGCCACCGATGGGACGGGCCACCACGGCAGCCGCAGCGAATCCTGCGGTGCGGGTGCCGGCCCCGGTGGCGTCAAAGTCATACACGTTGCCCAGGTAGGTGGGCAGGTAGTTGGAGAAGGCCACAAAAGCGCCGAACACAATGGCGTACATGAAGCACAGCAGCCACGTTTCCTTCAACCCAAAGGCCACCTTGAGCTTGGGCAGCATGGGGGTGGGCTCCACACCCCGGCGGGTGGGTGATTCGCGCAGGAACAGCCAGCAGATCACTGCCATGACAGCCACCAGCACGGCAATCAGGATGTGTGCACCCATGTACCCCAGACCGGCCACCAATCGCGGGGTGAAAAACGCGGAGACTGCTGTGCCCACCATGCCCGCACCGAACACACCTGTGGCAAATCCCTTGCGGTGGGATTCGTACCAGGCAGAGCAGAACGGGATGCCGATGGCAAAAACGGTGCCGGCAATGCCCAAGAAGAAGGCCACGAACACCAACATGCCAAAGTTGTTCATCTGACCCACCACGGCGGTCAGCAAGACCAGCGGGGCGGTCACACCCAGGATCACGGTGAACATGAGCCGTCCGCCGTAGCGATCGGTCATGGCTCCCACGGGCACTCGGGCCACAGCACCCACCAGGATGGGCATGGCCACCAGGATGGAGGTCTGACCGGCCCCCAAATCCATGTTGGCGGCATAGGTCTTGGCCAGGGGACCAATGATGGTCCAGGCCCAGAAACCCATGGTGGAGGCCAGGGTGGCCAGCAAAAGGTTGCGGGTCTGCCCCGCCTTCATCTCCTGTGCCAGAGCATTTTCTGGCGCGGTGGACGACGTCGCTGCAGTTTTCCCCATGACTGTGGTTCTCCTCAGTGCGTGAGTCCGAGCTGGTGAGGCTCAGAACGTGGTGCCCGAATGGTGATTCAGGCGTTGATGGGAGTGCTCATCCGCCAAGCTCAGCGGCTCCCGGAACCGCTCTTCTCCCGGCGGGTGGAGCCACCGGAACGAGCCCCGCGGTATCCACTGTTGTGCCGGTCCTGGGTGCCCACCGGGTCCCATCCACGGCGCGTGGGGACAGAGCCGGAACGGGTCACGCGGTCGCGGGAGCGGTAGACGATGTACGGGCGGAACAGGTAGTGCAACGGCGCGGTGAAGGCATGCACCAGCCGGGTGAACGGCCAGGCCATGAACAGCACGAACGCAAAGAGCACATGGACGTGGAAGGAGATGGGCGCAGCCGCCATGGCTCCCACGTCCGGCTGCAGAATCCAGATGGAACGGAACCAGGGGGACACCGTGTCCCGGTAGCTGGTTTCGCTGGTGTCCCACAGGGACAGGATGGTGGTCAGCAACCCCGCGGTCAGGGTCACCACCAGCAGCACGTACATGACCTTGTCATTGGTGGTGGTGGCCATGAACACCGGGCCGGTTTTGCGGCGTCGGTAAATCAGCAGCGCCATGCCCACAAAGGTGCCAACGCCTGCAAAGATGCCGATGGTCAGCGCCAGCATGTGGTACATGTGCTCGCTCACCCCCACGGCATCCGTCCAGGACTTGGGAATCACCAGGCCCACAATGTGGCCCACCAGCACCGCCAGGATGCCAAAGTGGAACAGCGGGGAGGCAATCCGCAGCAGCCGGGATTCATAGAGCTGGGAGGAACGGGTGGTCCACCCGAACTGGTCGTACTTGTAGCGCCAGATGGTCCCGCCGATCACCACCAGCAGCACCACGTAGGGCAGCACTCCCCACAGCAGGATGTCGATCACAGAACTCATGCGGATCCCCTTGGGCTCGTCAGGCTGGATGGGCCAGAGGCGGCCAGTGCCTGGGTCAGGTGTGGTGGGACATGGGTGTGGCCGGCTGCTCCCGGATTTTCCGACGACGACGCCGCCGCGGCCAGTCCCGCCGACTGCTCACCATCCACCACGGGCAGCAAGCGGGGGTCGAAGGGTTGCAGTCCCACCGTTTCCGTGGGCGGACCGTAACCAGCCATCTTCATCACGGCATCACGGTCTTCCGGGGAGGGGCCGGGCAGCGTGGAACACACCAGCTCAACCGCACCGAGCTGGGGAAGTTTGTCATCACGCAGGGCCAACCGCAGCAGTTCCAGGGAGGGCCGGTAGCGCTGCAGGAGTTGCGCACCGTCCTCCGGGTTCACCAGTGCGGCAAACTCCAGGACCACGGGCAGGTGATCCGGCAGTTCGGAATCATCCAGCTCACGGCCGTTCTCCCGGTACATCTGCTTGAAGGCCAGCAGCGCCTCTCCACGACGCCGGGTGTCACCGTCCGTCCAATACGTCAGATGCAGCGGGTGGCGGCGGGAGAGATCGAACTCCTGGACGTAGTCACCCTGGACCTGCGCCAAAGGGCGGTCGGTGAGCCACGTGATCAGCGGCTCAACGGTCTGCACATCAGCACCAACCTCCGCCAGCGCCTCCCGGATGGCCGGCAGCCGCTGAATCAGATCCCGGTCCGGATACCCCAGGAGCATGGCGGCGGCCTGCCGGATCACAGCAGAACGGGCAGGATCACGGTCCTCCCAGGGCTCGGCCTCCACCGTGCCCTTCTTGGCCAAACCGAACAGTCGAGCAAGCCGGCTCATCGGCTGCCGCCTGAGCTGCCAACCTGGCCGCCGGCCTGATCCCCCTGTCCCGCCGGGAACAGGCCGTCAGGATTGCCTTGGCCATCCCAGTTGAGCAGGTTCACCCGCCCGGAGAGCTGATCATTGCCCGTGGGATCCTCAGAGGTCTGGCGGGCCCGCAGGGCATTGAAGTTCTCGATTGCCACGGGGGTGGGGCGCCCGGAGGCCTCCCCCAAGCCACCCATCTGGCCCATGCCCGGGCCACCGTCCACATCCAGGGAACAGCCCATTTCCTCCAGGCCGTGGGCTTCTTCCAGGTGGGCGGTGGGGATCACGTAGCGTTCGTCGTACTTGGCAATGGCCATCAGCCGGTACATCTTCTGAATCTGGCTGCCGGTCATGCCCACGGCTTCTGCAATGGACTCATCCGGGTCTTGCCCCAAGGTCAGATCCCGCATGTAGGACCGCATGGCTGCCAGCTTGCGCAGCACATTGGTCACCACCTCGGTGTCCCCAGCGGTGAACAGCTCGGCCAGGTACTCCACGGGGATGCGCAGCGAATCAATGGCGCCGAACAGAACGTCAGCGTCTTCGCCGTCGTGTCCCTGCCCGCGCAGCAGGTCCACGATCGGGGACAGCGGCGGGACGTACCAGACCATGGGCATGGTGCGGTACTCGGGGTGCAGCGGCAGGGCCACCTTCAGTTCCTTGGCCAAGGTGTAGACCGGGGACTTCTTGGCGGCTTCCAACCAGTCCTCCGGGATGCCTTCGGCCCGTGCCGCCTGCTGAACTTCAGGGTCGTTCGGGTCCAGGAGGATGTCCAACTGGGCCTGGTACAGGTCTTTTTCGTCAGGGGTGGCAGCAGCCTCGGTGACGCGGTCGGCGTCGTAGAGGAAGATCCCGATGTAGCGCATGCGGCCCACGCAGGTTTCGGCGCACACCGTGGGAATGCCCACCTCCACGCGCGGGTAGCAGAAGGTGCACTTCTCGGCCTTGCCGGACTTGTGGTTGTAGTAGATCTTCTTGTACGGGCACCCGGTGATGCACTGGCGCCAGCCGCGGCAACGGTCCTGGTCAACCAGCACAATGCCGTCCTCGGAACGCTTGTAAATGGCGCCGGAGGGGCAGGAGGCCATGCAGGACGGGTTCAGGCAGTGTTCGCAGATGCGCGGCAGGTAGAACATGAACGTCTTTTCAAACTCCAGACGGATCTGCTCTTCTGACTGCTCACGGAGTTTCTGCAGGATGGGGTCCTGCTCATCCGTGTTGGCGGTGCCACCCAGGTCATCGTCCCAGTTGGCAGACCACTCCACCTTGGTGTCCTTGCCAGTGATCAATGATTTGGGCCGGGCCACAGGGAAGTCATCCGTGGCCGGGGAGGACACCAGGTTTTCGTAGTCGTAGGTCCAGGGTTCGTAGTAGTCATCCAGCTCTGGTTGCACCGGGG
Organism: Kocuria sp.; assembly: GCF_030538595.1. Taxonomy (GTDB): domain Bacteria; phylum Actinomycetota; class Actinomycetes; order Actinomycetales; family Micrococcaceae; genus Kocuria. Next base: position 34,916 of record NZ_JAUNTS010000003.1, on the reverse strand, counting down.
AGGCAAAGATCCCGAACAGTTTTTGCAGCCGGTTGCCGGACTTCAGCTGGAGGTTGCCGCGCCGGTTGAGAGTCCAGCCGCCGCGCCACTTCTCTTGGTCCTCATAACGGCGCGGGTAACCCTGACCGGGGCGGGTCTCCACGTTGTTGAACCACACGTATTCCGTACCGGCACGGTTGGTCCAGGCTTGTTTGCAGGTCACCGAGCAGGTGTGACACCCAATGCACTTGTCGAGCGTCATCACCATGGCGGTTTGGGCCATCACACGCATCAGTACTGAACCTCCTGGGAGCGCTTACGGACCACGGAGACAATGTCTCTCTGGTTGCCCGTGGGACCGTGGTAGTTGAATGCCCAGGACTGCTGGGCGTACCCGCCGATCATGTGGGTGGGTTTGAGCAGGATGCGGGTCACCGAGTTGTGAATGCCGCCGCGACGGCCCGTGGTTTCCGACTTGGGAACGTCAATGGTGCGTTCCTGTGCGTGGTGCACGTAGACCACCCCGGCCGGCATCCGGTGGGAGACGATTGCCCGGCCCACGAACACGCCGTTGGTGTTCACACACTCCACCCAGTCGTTGTCCTTGACCTCAATCAGCTCGGCGTCCTGCGGGGACATCCACACGCTGGTGCCACCGCGGGAGAGGGAGAGCATGAACAGGTTGTCCTGGTACTCCGAGTGGATGGACCACTTGTTGTGCGGGGTCAGATAGCGCACGGCGATGGACAAATCACCCCGTTCACCCAGGCGGGGTTCACCGAAGAGGGCACTCATGTTCAGCGGCGGCCGGTAGGTGGGCAGCATCTCCCCCATGTCCTTCATCCAGTCGTGATCCAGGAAGAAGTGCATGCGCCCGGTCAGCGTGTGGAACGGCTTGAGGCGTTCAATGTTGACCGTGAAGGGTGCATAACGCCGCCCGCCAGTTTCCGAACCGGACCATTCCGGGGAGGTGATCACCGGGACGGGTGCGGCCTGGGTGTCCTTGAAGGTGATCCGCTTTTCCTCGGAGCCCAACGCCAGGTCATGCAGTTGCTTGCCCACCCGCTTTTCCAGCTTCTTGAAGCCCTGCACCGCCAACTCACCATTGGTGGTCCCGGACAAGGTGAGGATGGCTTCCGCCATGCGGGAGTCGGAGTCGATGGCCGGGCGCCCGGCGGCAGCCCCGGAGTCGAACACCCCGTGTTGACGTGCCAAGCGCTCGGTTTCGTGGGTGACGTCAAAGGTGATGTTCTTGGTGGTCAAACCCAGTTTGTCCGCCAGGGGACCAACCGCCACAAACTTCTGGCCAATGGCCGTGTAGTCACGTTCCACCACCTTGAAGGCCGGCATGTTCTTGCCCGGAATCGCGGGGAGGTCCGTGTTCTTCCAGTCCGGGGCGTGGCCGCCGGGCTGTCCGATCTCCCCCGGGGTGTCATGGGTCAGGGCCGTGGCCACCACGTCCTTGACGGTGTCCAGACGCCCAGCGGACAGCCGCGAGACCTCGTCCGAGAGCAGGCGGAACATCTCCCAGTCGGTCTTGGCCTCCCACGGCGGGTTGATGGCCGGGGTGAAGGCGTGCACGTAGGGGTGCATGTCCGTGGAGGACAGATCGTGCTTTTCGTACCACGTGGCCGCCGGGAACACGACGTCGGAGAGCAACGTGGAGGAGGTCATCCGGAAGTCTGCGGAGACCAACAGGTCCAGCTTTCCCTCCGGTGCCTTCTGGTGCCACGCGACTTCCTGGGGCTTGGATTGGACGTGGTCCTCCCCCAGCACATTGTGGTGGGTGCCCAGCAGGTGTTTGAGGAAGTACTCCTCACCCTTTGCCGATGACCCCAGCAGGTTGGAGCGCCACAGCACCAGGGTGCGCGGCCAGTTGCGGGCGTCATCCGGATCTTCGACGGCGAACCGCAAGTTGCCTGCCTTCAGTTGGGCAGCAATCCACGCACCTTCGTCCTCAGCCTCCCCGGCCTCCACCGCCGCAGCAGCGCGGTGAGCCACCTCAATGGGGTTCTCGAAGAACTGCGGATAGAAGGGCATCCACCCCAACCGGGTTGCCTTGGAGACCACATCTGCGGTGTGCATCCCGTCCAGGTGACCTTCGGCCAGCGGGGACTGCAAGGAAGCCGAGGAATGACCGTCCTGGCGGAACTGGTCCGTGTGCATGTACCAAAACGCAGTGCCGATCATGAACCGCGGCGGACGGGACCAGTCACCGGCCGAGGCCATGGTGGCCCACCCGGTGATGGGGCGGGCCTTCTCCTGACCCACGTAGTGCGCCCAGCCACCGCCGTTACGGCCCTGGCAACCGCACAGCATCAGCAGCGCCAGGATGGCCCGATAGGTGGCATCCCCGTGGTACCACTGGCAGATACCGGCACCCAGGATGATCATGGAGCGGCCACCGGACTTCACCGCGTTGGTGGCAAATTCTCGGGCAATGCGGATCACGGCTTCTGCTGGAACGGAGGTCACGGCCTCCTGCCACGCAGGCGTGTAAGGGGTGTTGAGGTCGTCAAAGCCTGCGGCCCAATCGCCAGGCAGGCCGTCACGACCCACACCGTACTGGGCCAGCATCAGATCCAGCACCGTGGTCACGGTCTTGCCCGCCACCTGGGTCACGGGCACGCCGCGGTTGATCACGGAGCCGGTGCCGTCGTCGTCCACAAAGGCGGGCAGCGCAACCGGTGAGGCAGCGCCGTCGTACCCTGCGGCATCGGAGATTGACAACGACGGCGTCCGGCCCTGCAGGTCAAGGTTCCACCGGCCCTCGTCCTGGTTGTTGTAGCGGAAGCCCATGGAGCCCTGCGGGATGAACTCCTCACCGGTGGTGCGGTCCAGCATCACGGTCTTGAACTGGGCGTCGGCCTGATCGTCAGCGCCACCGTCAGCGGCCAAGTCTGCTGCCGTGAGGAACTTGCCCGGCACCACGGTGCCGTCGGGGCGGGTGTCCAGGGAGATCAGGAAGGGCAGGTCCGTGAACTGCTGTACGTAGTCCTCAAAGAACTCGGTGCGCTGATCCACAAAGTGTTCTTTGAGGATCACGTGCCCCATGGACATGGCCAAAGCGGCATCCGAACCGGCCTGGGCGGGCAACCATTCATCCGCAAACTTGGTGTTGTCCGCGTAGTCCGGGGACACGGAGACCACTTTGGTGCCGCGGTACCGGACCTCAGCCACCCAGTGGGCATCCGGGGTCCGGGTCACGGGGATGTTGGAGCCCCACATCATCAGGTAGGTGGCATCCCACCAGTCACCGGATTCCGGGACGTCCGTCTGGTCACCAAACACCTGGGGTGAGGCCACGGGGAGGTCCGCGTACCAGTCGTAAAAGCTGTTCATCACCCCACCAATGAGGTTGATGAACCGGGCGCCCGCTGCGTGGGAGACCATGGACATGGCCGGAATCGGGGAGAACCCGATGCACCGGTCCGGGCCGTGCTTGGCAATGGTGTGGAGGTGGGCGGCGGCCGTCATTTCCACGGCCTCCTGCCAGGAGGCACGTACCAGACCGCCCTTGCCGCGGGCCTGCTGGAAGGTGCGGCGTTTCTGTTCGTCATTGACGATCGAGGCCCAGGCCTCCACAGGGTCTCCGCCAACGGCCTGCTTGGCCTCCCGGTACATGTCCAGCAGAACGCCGCGCACATAGGGGTAGCGAACGCGGGTGGGTGAGTAGGTGTACCAGGAAAAGGCCGCGCCGCGGGGGCAACCGCGGGGTTCGTACTCGGGACGGTCCGGACCAACCGATGGGTAGTCCGTCTCTTGCGCCTCCCACGTGATGATGCCGTCCTTGACGTACACCTTCCAGGAACAGGACCCCGTGCAGTTCACACCGTGCGTGGAGCGGACCACTTTGTCATGGCTCCAACGGCTGCGGTAGAACGAATCTCCGGAACGTCCGCCTTCGCGGAAAACCGCGCGGCCGTCCTCCGTTTCATCCCAGCGGGAAAAGAATTTCCCAACCTTCAGCAAGGCATTTGATGCAGGTCCGTCGAGGCGGGCGGGCTCCCGCGTCTCCCCTGGCGGCGTGGAAGTACTCATGGTCCACAAGCTATCCAAGCGAACACCTTGTTTGCCCTACTGGGGAGAGGGGTTGCCAGCAATTGCCGAACTATTTAAATTAAACTCTTGACTTACGTCAAGGAAGTTTATGAGTTCTTTCTGAGTTGTTTAATTCGGCAATTTTTACATGCGCTAATAGGTGCTCACATGAGCGCCCAGCCCGGTGGGTCAACGTCGAGTTGTCCGCCACCCGTCAGAATCTGCATCGGAGGCTGCCGAGGTCTTCGAGTGGGCAGCGCCAGTGGAGGGGTTGGAGGCGACGTCCGGGACTGCGCTCGCGGCGTCGTCGTTGTCGTGTGAGCCCTCCCGTTCGGCGCGCTGCTGTTTGGCCGAGGGCGTGGAGATCACGGCAACCACGGCGGTGATCACCAGCAACGCGAAAGCTGAGTAGTACACCCAGATGGAGGGGTAGAACCAGAACAGGGTCATCCCCCAACCCACCGCTGTCAGCAGAGCCACCACCACGGCCAAGATCAGCATGGCCAGCTTGACCGTGGAGAAGGTCTCGGGCCGCCCACGCAAGCCGTAGAAGACGCTCACCCCCGCCAGGAAGATGGGGAAGAACATCTCACCCACCACCACAATGGGGTCCTGGTGGTAGACGTAGCGCCCCAATGCCTGGACCACCGCGGCGGCGGCGAGCAACACGGGTGCAATGGCGTACTTCATGAAGGCAACTCCTGCGTGTGTGCGGAACCCGCCCAGTCTAGGGCCGCTGACCGGCTGCGCCACTTCGTGCGGACCCGGCCGTCGTTAGGGTCAGCCCGCGCGGCCACCTCAACGACGCGACCAGTCGCAGCACCACCCTCAGGCCATCAGCCAGGCGGCTGCGGCAAGAACCAGGAAAGTCACCGGGACCATGCTTGCGATCATGACGTTCAGCCACACACCGGAGATGCCTGCTGAACGCGCATTCTCCGGCTGGGACAGGGGTGAAGCCATAGGATCATCAGCTCCGCGCAGGGCCATGAAATTGAGCACACTCAGCACCAAGATCCCGGCAAAGGCCACCACAGCCGCCAGCACAGAGGGCACAGTGACCAGCGCAGGCAAAGCCAGTCGCTCACCGGCGGCAACCCCCACGCCGAGCACCACGAACAGGGCAAACAGCCCCGCCCCCAAAACCACGGGGCGGCGGATAACGGGCCGCATCACTACGGGCAGGGCCAGCAGCAACGCGGTCATGAGTACCAAGCAGGCGATCTGCACCAGGTTGAGAACCATGGCATCCCCCCGCACCCAGTGATTGACGGCCGCCGTGCCCACCATCAGGCACAAAACCTGCGCGGCAGAGAACACAGCCACCCGCCACGTGCCGCGCCCGGGGACCGGGGAAGACTCGGAGACCAAGGATTGGGCGTATTCCACGGGGTCGCCAAAGGCTTCGGCGGGCTCCTGGCCGGATTCAATGCAGTGGGTCTCCACCTCAGCCAGATGATCCCCGATCTGTGCACCGGGTACTTCCGCCAGGCGCAGCTCCGTCATGAATGCGTTGCACCACTTGCTGTGCGTGCGAACGAACGGACGTGTCCATGCCTCGTGGGATTCCACGGAACCGGTGGTGGGAGCCGGGGTCGGTGCGTGACGGGAGCTCATGATGAAACCTCCTGCTGGGGCTGGACGGAAGCCAGCTGTAGATGGATTGAGATGGTGGTGGTGAAGTCCTGCCAGGCGGCTTTGGCTTCTGCAAGCTGCGCGCACCCTTGCTCAGTGAGCGCAAAGTACTTCCGGCCTGGTCCCCCTTCACCGGCACGCCATTGAACGGAGACCAGACCTTTCTTCTCCAGGCGCGCCAGCAACGGGTACAGAGTGCCGCCCTTCAGCTCCCCCAGCCCGGCATCCGCCAGACGGGTGGTGATCTCATAGCCGTACGTGGGGCCCGGGAGCATGGTCTGCAGAACACAGGTCTCCAGGACTCCACGGAGCCATTCACTGTTGGGGGCTCGCTCGTTCATGGCTAAATAGTCTCGCTAAGTAGTCAGCCTGTCTAGTCATCCAAAAGGATGACTTTGGAGCGGCATGGGTAGCCATGCCACGCAGCAGCCGCACTGGGGTCAAGTCCACCCCGTGTCCGCGATTGTTGAAAGTTCCTTGTTGGATGCGGCGAAGGACGTCACCCCGGATCGACCAGGGCAGCCCCCCCGTTGCCTTTTTCGTGGCTCCTGGTTCCGAGAGGATGTAGGCGTAGGTAACCAGCCGGCCCCGGCATGATGTCTGCCCGTTACCTTATGAGTGTCCCCGATGGACGGGGAACTGGTCGCTCGACCAGGTATGGCTTTGTTGCCCTGCCATCAATGGTCCGGGGGGGTGTTGCCGCCCAGTCGAGAGACACGCATTGACCGCTGATAGGGACACGGCCCAGCACAGTCTGAGGTCTCTTCGTAACGTGGGTGCCGGCATCGGGTGTCAGGACTGCGACCACGAGTGATGCTTCATGGAAGGACAGCATCATGGACACACAATTCGCGGTCGTGATCGGTCTGGACGTCGGGAAATCTGGGCATCATGCCTGCGCACTCGACCCAGACGGGAACAAGCTGTTCGACAAGCCACTCCCACAAGACGAAGCCAAGCTCCGCGAGCTATTCACTCAGCTGCAGAACCACGGCGACGTACTCGTGGTGGTCGATCAACCCAACACCATCGGCGCTCTGCCGATCGCGGTCGCCCGAGCCGCCGGCTGCGCCGTGGCCTATCTGCCTGGTTTGGCGATGCGGAAAGCCGCTGATCTCTACCCGGGCAGGTCAAAGACCGATGCGCGGGATGCGTACATCATCGCTGACACCGCCAGGACCATGCCTCACACGCTGCGGCAGGTCGACCGCGACAGTGAGGTACTCTCAGCGCTCAAGGTCCTCGCCGGTTTCGACGAAGATGTCGCCCACGAGACCACCAGAGCGCTCAACAGGATCCGGTCTCTGCTCACGCAGATCCATCCTGCGCTTGAGCGCGTCTTCACTGGCGGCAGTCTCTCCACAGCGTTCGTACTAGACCTGCTGGAGAAGTTCGGTGGCCCCACTGGGCTCACCGCTGCTGGGCGAGGCAAAGTTCTGAGGTTTGCCCGCTCCCGCTCTCGCCGCGATCCCGAAGCACTGGTCGAGAGGATCTTCACCGCGCTGGGCGAGCAGAGCGTCATCGTCCCGGCGACCGCGGCCGTGGAACTCGTGATCCCCCGAGTCGCTGGCCAGGTCAAGGAACTGAAGGAACAGCGGGCGACAGTAGCCCGGGAGGTCGAGGCGGTGCTGGAGAACTTCCCTCTTGCCGAGGTCTTGATGAGTATGCCGGGGATCGGCATCAAGACCGCAGCCCAGATCCTCCTGGCTATCGGCGACGGTTCTGCGTTCGAGACTTCCGGACACCTGGCAGCCTATGCCGGGATCGCTCCAGTTACGCGGAGGTCCGGCACCTCGATCCGCGGGGAGTTCCCCGCCAGATCGGGCAACAAGCGCCTGAAGAATGCCCTGTTCTACTCCGCGTGGGTCGCGTCCAACTCCGACCCTGTCTCGAAGGCCTACTACGATCGCAAACGCGCCGAGGGCAAGCGCCACAACGCCACCGTGATCTGCCTCGCCAGGCGTCGCTGCAACGTCATCTACGCCATGCTCCGCGACGGCGCCTACTACCAGCCCCCCAGTCACTACCCCGACAACCGAGCCGACCACCCTTGCGGCTTGACTCGGAACATAGAGACACCCCCCTCCACGACTACAACATTAGGATCCGCAAAATTGAAAAAAATCATAAATCACCACCCCTAGTCGACCTCATACAACAAGAACGGTGAATGATTGGTGATTCCGTTCTGCGCAATAAACTTGCGTATTTGACCGTCCCTGAATACCAAGTGCGCCTCTTCCATCGGATTTAACGAACCCAGAAAATTCTTGCCACTATAGCTTACTCCCACACCAACCCGAACATCACCGGGCTGAATTGTTACAGTGTTAAATTTTCCCCATTCGATAAAGTGAGGAACATCGTCAATAACAACGACAGGCTTAGCAAATATTCGAAGAAACCAGTAGTTTATCCAGTTAGCCTCAACTTTTAGCATTAACTGACTCAAGGTTAGCCTCCCCACTCCTTGGATTTAGATTCTGTAACTCCGGTGATTCACCCTTAACCGGAAAGGTCGCACATGCCACACATCCGATCATAATCAAGGCAAAAGACCATAGGCCAATAAATACGATGAATGCGGAGTGCAGTAGGATCGCCAGCACTAAAGCCGTGGACCTCAGCCGCGCTGAAGTAAGAATCATTATTGCTATGGCAAACTCAATTATTATGGCACCCCAGGAAAGAAACAGAGTCCCCCACGGTTGACCGGTTAGCCACAAATATGGCTCTGTCAACAGCCCACTCACCCCAAACATGGGGTCTCTCGCAACGTAGTAAAGTGCACTGCCTTGCTGCCATTCAGTCACCGCCAACTTGGACATCGATGCCTGCAAATATATCCAGGAGACTTGCAGTGTGACGACAATAGCTGCAGCCCAGACCACAGGCTGAATGAACGATGGTCTGTACTGGGCTTTAAGTAGCCAGTGATTAATTCTCCTATCACCTAAACTTACAACCAGGAGCAATAGGACGACAGCCTGGGCAGCAGCTTCGCCACCATCAGGCAGTGAAATATAGCTCGATACGCTTGCCGTTGCCCACAGATGGACAGGGGCGGTATAACGGGGAAAATACCCAACAATAACCCACAATAAAATGACAATTAAGAAGACAGCTACCGCTTCACGAGTCAACCCCACATCATCCCCCAGACAGAAAGCCCCGATTGAGCGAACTCCGTCACAGGACATGGAGTCTGAAATCCCGTAGATGGGCACGAATAACGCCACGGCCGGGGTAAATAACAGGACGGTCACCTGCCCTAACGCTATTAATGACCTTCCAATTCCACTCCTATAGATCGAATCTCTTGCAAAACTAGTGATACTGGAGCTAAATCTATCCCACGGGAACCCAATCAACGTTCGCACTCTACATACCCCACAAGTATCTGTGACGGAAGAACCGATTCTTGGTAAAGTTCACGGTAGGACCAATCTACAACTGCAGCTTCAGCGATCAGCGCGTCGCCGCAAATCGAAGGATTTGGATAATCATTTTTGAATTCAACGCTTTTATTTGACTCCTCCCGATAGCTTTCTAAACACTCATTCACGGAGGACCCCGGTGGACAAGTATACCATTCGTCAGAAATAACACTATTGGCAAGTATCGCGAGCTCAGGACCCTGAGCTCGCTGCGATCTTGTTAATCCATAGATATTTTCGCCTTTACCTTGAGGCGTCTGCATGAGATTTTCTGGACTTGAATTCGTACTGTAGGCCACAAGGGTAGATTCGGTCGGAGGTCGAGTAAAAAATGACCAACCTTGGGGCCAGTACTCCAATAACTTCATATGCTTGATCCCTGATCCACCTCGATCAACAAGGACATTACTCGGCAACGAAACGAATATTGAAGTCACAAAAATCGAACCAAACACTACCAATGAAAGTAATGCAACACCGCATCGGACGATTTTCATAGAAACCCCCAGCCCTGGTCTACGGCCAGCGCTTCCATCACACCTCCGCCAAAGCACGCGTCAGTTCGGCGACAGTCTCCTTCTTTTCAAGACTCTTATCCGCGAACTCCCCCTTCTCGTCAGGGAGATAAGTAATCGCGCCGGGCACAACTGTGACCACAACCACTGCCAGAGTTGCCACCGACGCAGTATGATATAGGGCGACATTTGCGACAGATGCAGTGTATACCGCTACGTGAGTCCTCACAGTCCCGCTCGCCGCCGCCAATGGTTCTCGCTGGTTCATCAGATCAATTCCGTATTGGTCTTTATAAAACTGATGAAAATCTGTCGTGAAGTCAACTAGGGCAAGTTCCACCCGTGCCGGATTCCCTGATGTTAAAGGGCCTACGATCTCTTGTCGGAAGTGTGGATTTGCCGCGAGAAAGTCCTGCGTTAAGATTTCTAGAGCCTCCGGATCCGCAGTCGGTCGTTCTTCTGCAAACCCGAGTCGGTCCAGTACTTCAGGATGGTCCCGGCTGATTGGACCAGTACCGTCCAGTAAGAGATGAATGAAGTCGACATCAGAGTATCCATCGACCTCTGCCGTGACCGCACTCACTGCTTTAGGCGACGAATATGCCGGACTGGTCGAGATGGCACCGGTCATTGCCATTAGAGCAACAGCCCCTGCGGAACCAGCACTGATTGATCGTTGAAGGAAACCTTGACTCACGATTATCTGCCTTTCGGGTTTCGAACCGATGTAGTCCACTCGTCCTGACGTGGGGCGATTTATCGTGACATGGGGCGATGCTTGATGCAAGCACGTACTGCTTAACACTCTGTAACAATCCACAAGGCGATGCAGTCAATCACGGACGTCATCCTCCGGCAAACGGGTTCCGCTATGTTCAACTTGCCAGTGAGGCCGTCACGGTCATGTCTCGGTACGCTCCAGTTTGAGAGGCTTTGAGCGAGTGGTCGCAAGTCTGGTGGAGCCTCACATATGCTGTCTTTCTTCTTGACAGGCTGTGATCGCATCATGGCGTGCCTGCAAACTCGCCTGCCTCGTGGACCTGGCTACTGGGTCGTTGAGCCACTTGCCGAGGACCCAGAAGTTTGCGCTGCTTGCCAGCATTGAGTACCCGCGGGTACTAGTACCAATTTTTCGGCAGCATTATCACCGGGGGTCCGCGTGGGCTGCCCGGTTATGCAGCTGGGCCGCACGCGACACCAAATGGGTAATTTTATTTCCTGACCGCCCAGATATCGGTGCGCAGTCACCCTGACGGAGAAGTTAAAAGTAAATCCTTGTTAACACATACGAACTTTATCAAGATTCCAGCCTGCCACAGAGTCATATATTTCATGAATACCTCGCAATTAGAGATGTTGGCAAAACAGATACTATTAACCGGAGAGATGGCAGGAATCAATAGGCCTAAGTGTTCGCTGAGCGTATTCCTTGTTCGCCAACGGGCAACCCGTCTCAACGAACTGGTTTACCTGCTAGCCTAAATCTAGAAACGGCCTGTCATAGCGACTCACCATGGCAGCATTCCAGAAGAAGACTGGCCGCATCTCCTTGTCGGAGATGACGATTAATCGTGAGACTGGAAGTCTCAGTACGATCTTGCCATATTGCGAAACTTCCCCAGATTCCGACTCAGCTCACCAGCCACACCCGCACCGGGCTTCCCGCAGGCAGGGGATCCTCCCCCGGTTCCAGCAGGATCAGCGCGTTAGCAGTCACCGCACCAGCCAGCAGGTGAGAACCGTAACCACCCACCCGCCGCACCGCGGACCCGTCCCAGTACCCCCGCACCACCCGCAGCTTGCCCGGCAATGGGTGCAGCTGCTGCCCACACGGCACCTGCATCTCCGGAGACCACGACGACGCCCCCCACCGCACCAACGCCGGCCGTAAGAACATCTCTGCGGAGATCCACGTGGAGATCGGATTGCCCGGGAAGCACAGAAACGGTGTTCCGTTCACGCGAGCCAATCCCTGCGGACCACCTGGCTGCATGGCTATGTGCAGAAATTCGCTGAACTCGGCTACCTCCGGGTCATTTAAGACCCGGCGAACCACCTCAAAAGCTCCTTCCGAAATCCCACCCGAACTGATCCACAGATCCGGAGCCTCAGCATCACCTCCTGAGGCCTGGGCGGCCAGGAGGTGGCGGAGTGCGTCGTCGTGATCCGGGACGTGAAAATGACCGGTGACCTGAAGGCACGGGTCATCCAGACAGGCGCGGAGAATCTGCGCGTTGGAGTCAAAGATCTGCGCCGGCCCACGGTGCTGCCCGGGGGGCACCACTTCATCCCCGGTGGTCAGCAGGTTGATGCGCAGGCGAGGGCGCACCTGGACGTGGGTGAGGCCGGCAGCAGCGCAGGCACCGAGCGCCAGCGGCGTCAAACGGGTACCGGTAGTGACCACCGTGGTTCCGGAAGCAACATCGTCTCCGGCGGGACGGATGAATCGCCCGGCTTCCTGAGGCGCAGGGATGCGCACCGTGGAACCTTCAGCCCGGAAGTGCGGTGGGTCAACCACCTCGATCGGCACCACCACATCCGCCCCGGCAGGAATGGGTGCGCCGGTCATCACGGGAGCCGCCTGGCCGTCCATTAGAGGTGGCGGCATGTGCCCGGCTGCAACAGGTGCGGTCACCGTCAGCTCCACGACTGTCCCGGTGCTGGCGGTCTCTGCGGCGCGCACGGCGTAACCGTCCATCTGGGAATTAGTGAAGGGCGGAAGATCCATCTGGGCTGCTACGTCCCGCGCCAGAATGCGCCCGACGGCCTGGTCCAACTCCACCCACTCGGGTTCGCGGTCCGCCCAAGTCCCCCGCTCCAGGAGCGTTGCCACGGCGAGTGCATGATCCGCCACGGTGCGTGATTCATGGTGGTGACGTGCGGAATCCGGGACTGGCGGCTTGACTGGTGTCATGGAGGCCAGCGTAGATGGCTCCTAGACTGGTCAACTTGTACTGCCGCAAACTTGCTGCAACCGGCCCAGCACACGGTACGGCCAACACGTATGGTCTGACGGTTTGCAACATCCCCCTGAGGAGAGGTGATCGCGGTGACCACCGCACTGGGTATGCCCACTGTGCGTACCCGTTTGGAGCCCTCCCCCGCTGATCCCGCACGTGGCCTGGTGGACCGGTTCGGCCGCCGCGCAACAGATCTGCGGATCTCCCTGACGGATAAGTGCAACCTGCGCTGCACGTACTGCATGCCCGCCGAGGGCATGCAGTGGCTGCCACAAAAGGACCTTCTGACCGCTGCGGAGATCCAGCATCTGGTTCGGGTGGGTGTTGAGCATCTGGGTGTCCGCGAATTGCGGCTGACGGGTGGCGAGCCTCTGATCCGCGCGGACCTTGAGCAAATCATTGCCGGGGTGCGCAGCGACCATGCGCAGTTGCCCATCTCCATCACCACCAATGCCATCGGCCTGGCTGATCGTGCCGCCGGTCTCAGCCAAGCGGGCCTGACCCGCTTGAACGTCTCACTGGACACACTCAACCCGGAGACCTTCAAGCAGTTGGCTCGCCGGGACCGCCTGAAGGATGTGCTGGGAGGCGTGGAGGCCGCCGTCGTAGCGGGGTTGACCCCGGTCAAGCTGAATGCCGTGTTGATGCGTGGGGTCAATGATCACGAGGCCCCCGATCTTCTGACGTGGGCCTTGGCACGCGGGTTGTCCCTGCGCTTCATTGAGCAGATGCCGCTGGATGCCGATCACGGGTGGACCCGGGATGGCATGGTGACGGCGCAAGAAATCCGGGACGCGCTGAGTACCCAGTTCCACCTGACACCACACCCGGCCGACCGTGACGGCGCCCCCGCTGAGCTGTGGGACGTCCGCGAACGCACCCAGGATGACCCCACGCCCGCAGAATCACTGCCCGTGCTGGGCACAGTGGGAATCATTGCCTCCGTCACCGAACCCTTCTGTGGGGACTGCAAACGCACCCGCATCACCGCCGAAGGTGAAGTGCGTTCGTGTTTGTTCTCCCATCAGGAGTTCAGTCTGCGTGATCTGCTGAGGGAACCGTTGGGCTCTGGCGAAACGGGGGAACAGCGGGACCGTGCCATTGCCGACCGGTGGCGTGCGGCCATGTGGATCAAGCCCGCCGCTCACGGAATGGACCATGTGGGGTTGGATTCGGCCGACTTTGTGCAACCTGAACGCTCTATGTCTGCTATTGGAGGATGAGTTGACAGAAGATTCCATGGTGACCGTGCGGTACTTTGCCGCAGCCAAGGCTGCCACCGGAGTGGTCTCCGAACGCATCGACCTGGAGCATGTGGACGGTGGTGCCACCCGCGGTGGCGTGGAGAACCACTTGATCTCCCTGCATCCGGAGGCACCCACTGGCGAACGGCCACTGGCCGAGGTGCTGGCGCGCAGTTCTTTTCTGCTGGATGGCCAGTCTTGTCCCACCCCGGACACCCCGATCCACGGCAACGCCACCCTGGACGTGCTGCCACCGTTTGCCGGCGGATGACCTCCCCCGTTCATGCGCAGGCCGTGGTCCTGGCCGGGGGGCGGTCTTCCCGGTTGGGCGGCACCCCCAAGGCTCTGCTCCGCGCGGTGGAGACCGGTCCCACTCTGGTGGAAAGCACGGTTGGTGACCTGGTGGCTGCGGGACTGAACACGGACGACGTCGTTGTGGTGGGCCCCCCGGAACTACCACCCATGCCTGCCTTGCGCACGCGGGAGGAACCGCCGTTTGCGGGACCGGCCGCAGGCATCGTGGCCGGCCTGCGGGCACTGCAAGCTGCGGGCGGCACTGCGCCGTGGACCCTGTTGTTGGCCTGCGACATGCCCCGCGTAGGTCAAGCCATCACCGCGCTGTTGGGCGCTGCTCAGGAGGCGCAGCCGGACGTCCGCGGGATAGTGGTGGTGGATGACGGTCGGCTCCAACCGTTGGCGGCGATCTACCGCAGTGCCGCATTGTTGGAAACCGTGACGGATCAGCCGAGCGTGAACCGCTCCGTGCGCTCACTGGTGGGAACGCTGTGGGACAGGCAACTGACGCTCACCGGGGCCACGGATGACGTGGACACGTGGGACGATGTCGAAAGGTTTGGACTGCGTCCTCCGCAGGACTGAGCTGAGCCGCACCGCGAGCACTCCCGTGTGTTCGTCGTAGCCCCACCACTTCAGGAGCCACGAACCCATGACCGAACCCACTGACGCACGCAACCAGGACTTGCCACCCACCGTCTCCCACGCCACGTGGGAGACGGCACGCACCACCGCCCACGCCGCTGCTGCACCGCTGCCGGAACAGTGGCTGCCCCTGAGCGAAACCATTGGCGAAACCCTGGCCCAGGACGTCACCGCCCAGGTCCCCCTGCCCCACTATTCGTCATCCGCCATGGACGGCTGGGCGGTCAACGGGCCGGGCCCGTGGACCGTTCTGGTGCCGGAACCCGAAGAGGATGACCCCCGCCTGACCTGGGCCCGAACCGGCAACGAGCCCGTGGAACGGGTGACCTCCGTTGGACCCGACCAGGCCACCGCCATTGTGACCGGCGGCTTGGTGCCAGAGGGTGCCACCGCGGTGCTGCGCTCGGAATGGGGCACGGAGTTTGACGGCCAGTTGGTCCTCAACGACGACGCCGCCCCCGGTGCACCTCAGCCCGGCCAGCACATCCGACCGGCCGGTGAAGAAGCATCCGTGGGGGATGTCCTGCTCTCTGCCGGTGTCCGGTTGAATCCAGCCCATGTGGCTTTTGCCGCCGTGACCGGACAAGACATGTTGCCGGTGCGTAGGCGCCCCCGCGTGACCCTGTTGCTGACCGGGGATGAGGTGGATGAAGCCGGGCTGCCGGAACCCGGCCGGGTTCGTGATGCCTTTGGCCCGCAACTACCGCAGTTCGTGCACCTTCTGGGCGGACAGGTGGATGCCGTCCACCGCCTGGGTGATGACCTGGAGGTCTTGACCGAACGGCTCACGGTGGCTGAAACGGGCGCGGATTCAGTCCTGGACTCCCGGGCCCAGCTGATCATCACCACCGGTGGCACGGGTGGTTCCTCCGTGGATCACCTGCGTACGGCACTGGCGGATTCCGGGGCACACCTGATCGTGGATGAACTGGCCCTGCGCCCGGGGCACCCGGCGGTGCTGGCGCGCATGCCGGATGATGGACCCTTTGTCCTGGGGCTGCCCGGGAACCCCTTGGCGGCCATGACCGCCCTGATGCTCCTGGGCGCTCCCCTGCTGGCGGCCTTTGGTGGTGCCGGCCTGCCGCCCACGGTTGAGGTCTCCCTGACACGGCCGGTGGATGCCTTCAAGTCAGTTCGCCTGCTGCCGGGGCTGGCCGCCACCTCCGCTGCCACTCTGGACTCGAATGCCTACCCGTGGGCACGGTCGTCCAGGCCATCCGCAGCGCCCTTGGCTCATGCCGGAGCCAATATGATGCGCGGCTTTTCCCAGGCCAACGTGCTGTTGGTGATCCCACAGGAGGGTGTCTCGGAAGGAGGGACCGCCGTCGCTGTGCCTCTGCCGTGGTTGTGACCCTCAGCCCGCCCGAGATCATGGGGGACGTAGCTTTTTGAGCTGAAAACGGGACGTCCCCCATGATCTCGGCGCTTGGAACGAAGGATCAGGCGGTGCGGACAAACAGGGAGACCGCGCAGACCACAAACGTGGAGGCGGCCACCAAAGCGCAGGTCAGTTCCACCAGGATGCCAATGCCCATGGCTTTGGCCGCCACCCAGGATGACTCCACTGCTGCTTGCAGGTTCTTCTGCCGGTAGGTCTCGGAGGCCAGCAGGCCCACAATGAACCCCACGAACAGCCCCACCACGGGGATCACAAACACGCCCACAATGGCTCCGATCACCCCGAACAGCAAGGATCGATTGGGGATCTGGCGTTGCTTCAGCCTGTTACCCGTCAGCACCCAGGATGCGGACATGCCCGCAATCACCAACATGCCGCCCAGCGTCAGAGCTATCCAACCCTCCACCGCTTGAACCACCACGGCCCAGATGATCAGCCCGATCAGGATGGTGATGGAGCCTGGCAGGATCGGCATGATGATTCCGATGGTGCCCACCACAATCAGCATCACGGTGACCATGGTGGCGATGATTTCAGCTGTCATGGGCCCATCCTCCCACCCTTTGAAACACGGTTTGAGCCGCAAAGACGCCGGTTCAGTGGCCCAAAAGCCTGTTTCAAACGCATCCAAGATCCCGCAGCGCAGTCTGGGCAGCGTTGTAGCCGCACATTCCGTGCACACCCCCGCCGGGCGGCGTGGACGACGAACACAGGTACACACCCGGCGCACCAGTGCGGTAGGGATTCAGAGTGGGCACCGGCCGAAACACCTGCTGTAACCCGCTCAGGGCACCGCCCCCAATGCTGCCGCCCACCAGATTGGGATTCATGGCTTCCAGGTCACTGGGCGAATGATCCACCCGCTGCAGAATCCTCTCCTGGAAACCCGGAGCGAACCGCTCGATCTGTTCCAGAATCCGGTCTCCTGCCGGATTGGGATTGCCTTGCGGACCGCGGTAGCCGTGGGGCACATGGGCGTAGGCCCACAGAACGTGTTGCCCTGACGGCGCTCGGGAGGGGTCGACGGCGCTGGGTTGGGTGACCATCACAAACGGCCTGTCCGGGAGCTTGCCGGAGGCGGCCAGCTTTTCGGCCAGGTTGATCTCTTCCAGAGTCCCACCCACGTGGACTGTCCCCGCTTGGGTTATCCGAGGGGCATACCAGGGCACGGGTCCATCCAGCAGTAAGTCCACCTTGTGTACGGCAACCCCGTAGCGCCACCTGTTCAACGCCTTGCGGTAGCGCTGGGGCACCTCCAACCCCTTCAGACGCAGCAGCTGGCGCGGCGTGAGGTCCAGCATCAGAATCTCCGGGTCCCCCAGTTCCCGCAGGTCGGTGACCTCCCGCCCCGTTTCGATCCGCCCACCGTGAGCGGTCAGATCAGCTACCAGAGCATCCACTATGGACTGCGTTCCACCCCGAGCCACAGGCCAACCATTGCTGTGCCCCAGGACGTTGAACAGGACCGCAAACGCGCTGGTCAATGGAGCGGACATGGGCAACGTGGCGTGGGCGGCCGCACCTGCCAGAAGTCCTTTGGCCTGATCCGTGGAGAAGACCCGCGCCAACCACGACGCCGACCACGGGGCCCTCACTCCGAATTGACCCATGGCCACCGGATGATCGGGCCATCGGAGCAGTGGTCCCAGCGCGCCACTCAAAATCTCTGAGACATGCCCCAATGGGCCGGCGTGCACGGTCCGCCAGGCGGCGTCGTCGTTTCCCAGGCCAGCAGCGGTCTGGTTCAGGTCCGGTAGGAGAAGACCGGGGTCCCGCCCATCCAAGGGGTGAGCCGCGGCGATCGGCGGGCGCAGCCATTCCAGACCGTGATCCTGCAGGCCCAGTGCGGTGAAGGCCGGTGAGGCAGCGCCGAACGGGTGGCAGGCCGCACCCAAGTCCACGACGGTCCCTTGGCCGAGTACATCAGCCGAGCGCGCGGCACCGCCCGCAGTTGACTGGGCTTCCAACACGGTCACCTGGTGCCCGGCCCTGGCCAGGACGCAGGCGGCGGCCAGCCCATTGGGACCCGAGCCGACGACCACTACACGCGACATTCACACCTCATACATCACTCAGCGCTGACGCCACGCCTGCGCCCAACGGCATGACTGCGGACATACCGCAGACCAGTCCCAGTTCAACCACGGCGCGGGGCTATGGCCGCCCGTGAAGATGTCCCGACACGGCATGACAAACGTAACGAGTGCGGGTGACAGCTGGCACTACGGCTGTGATGGACGGTCGGGAAGAGTGAAGAGCGCTTGCTAACCGTGTGAGCCACGTCAGCCTCCAACCTCTCCTTGGGAGATTCACTACCGACAGGAATTTTCATGCGCGCTCTTCAAAATCTTCTGGTATTTGCACTGTTCATCATGGCCCTTGTAGGCGTACTCATGATTTTGGCGTTCGCGCCGGTCGAAACCAGTTTTCTCCCAGTCTGGCTCAACACCACACTTGAACTGTTCCCTTCGCCAGGTAGCCCTAGCGGCGCCTTGAGCGCCTTGGGCCTGATCCTGCTCATCCTGGTCAGCGCGGGAGGTGTTTGGGCAACCTCGCGGTCAGCTGGTCCCGCCTCCACGGACTAATGCGCCCAGGACTTCATGGGCCTCCAAATAATCACCGGTCACTACCCGATAGGCACTACTCCCCGTGGTCTCAAGAATCTCCGGCGCCGGGTCGGCGACACGCGTTTGCTAAATTCTGATGCCAGCTCTTTCTCTGTCGTCCCTACCACTCCCGGAGGAGTCCCGTGAGCACCACCAACTCTGCACCGCTCTCCCCTGAGCCACCCGGAACCGGGCAGGCGATGGGCGCACCGCAAGAAAGCACCACCAGCGAATCTGTCTTTGAGCAGTCCCCAGAGACCACCCAGGAGCGCCAGCAACGCTTACTGTCCAAACTCAAGGACTCTCTGACACGAGAAGAACCGGAAACCAAGTACGGCCTGGACAAGGTGGTGTTCGGTGTTGCCGGTGTACTGGCCATAGCCTTTGTGACCTGGGGCTTTGTGAATCCCCACAGCCTGGGGACAGTCTCAGACGAAGCGCTTGCCTGGACCATGGCGAACTTCGGCTGGCTGTTTGTGATCGCAGCCTCCGTGTTCGTGTTTTTTGTGGTGTTCGTGGCGCTCTCCCGATTCGGCAAGATCCCCCTGGGACGCGACGGTGAAGCGCCCGAGTTCCGGACCAGTTCCTGGATTGCCATGATGTTTGCCACCGGTATGGGCATCGGCCTCATGTTCTACGGCGTGGGTGAGCCGCTGTGGTTCTACATGTCTCCCCCGCCGGGAACCGTGGATGCCCAGTCCGTGGAGGCTGCGGCCACCGCCATGGGAACCACCCTGTTCCACTGGACTCTCTACCCCTGGGCCATGTATGCGCTGGTGGGCCTGGGCATGGCCTACGGAACCTTCCGGCTGGGCCGCTCCCAGCTGTTCTCCTCCATGTTCACGTCCCTGTTCGGCTACAAGGCCGTCAACGGTGTGGGCGGGCGGATCATCAACATCCTGGCCATTGCGGCAACGCTGTTCGGCTCCGCCTGTTCACTGGGGCTGGGTGCCCTGCAGATCGGTGGTGGCCTGCAGGCCACGGGTCTGTTCGAGCAAATGACCTCCACCATCCTGGTGGCCATCATTGCCGTGCTCACCGCAGGTTTTGTGGCCTCCGCCGTGTCCGGTGTGGCGCGCGGGATCCAGTGGTTGTCCAACATCAACATGGTCCTGGCCTTGCTGTTGGCCGTGATCGTTTTTATTGGTGGACCCACCCTGTTCATCTTGAACATGATCCCGTCAGCCATCGGCAACTTCATCTCCGAGCTGCCCGGCATGGCCTCCCGTACCTCCGCCGTGGGAGATGAGGACGTTGCCGCGTGGCTGTCCTCCTGGACCATCTTCTACTGGGCCTGGTGGATCTCCTGGACACCCTTTGTGGGGATGTTCATTGCCCGGATCTCTCGTGGCCGCACGGTGCGCCAGTTCATTGCCGGGGTGCTGTTCGTTCCCTCCGTGGTGTCCTTGATGTGGTTCGCCATCTTTGGTGGCGGCGCCATCGGCCTGCAGGAGCGCGCTGAACGTGCCGGGGACACCTCCGCCATGCTGGCTCAGCAAACTGCCGAAGGCCCGGACATCAACTTTGACCTGGTGCTCTTTGATCTGCTCAACGCACTCCCCGTACCGCAGATTGTGACCATCATCCTGATGGTGTTGGCGGTGCTACTGGTGGCGATCTTCTTCATCACCGGCGCGGATTCCGCCTCCATCGTGATGGGCGGGATTTCGGAGAATGGCGCGGTGGAGCCGTCCAAGGGCTCTGTGATCTTCTGGGGTGTGGCCACCGGTGCCGTGGCTGCAGCCATGCTTCTGGCCGGAGGCTCGGACCCCTCCGAGGCCTTGAGTGGCCTCCAACGCATCACCATTGTGGCGGCGGTGCCTTTTGTTGCGGTCATGCTGCTGCTGTGTGTGGCCATTTACAAGGACCTCAGCGCTGACCCGCTGGTGTTGCGGCATCAGCTGGCCAGCCAGGTGTTGGTGGATTCGGTGACCACCGCAACCGCCACCGTTGACGGCGAGCAGGTGGAGACCATTGAGCTGCAGACTGCCACCACCAATACCGGTCAGATTCCGGTGGTGATCGCCCAGGACGGCGACGTCAAGATCACCAGCCGCACCTTGGGTGTACCTGGATCGGCCCCGTATGAACATCGCACGGAGAACGACGACGACGCCCCCTGACACCCGTTCACCCAGGGAAAAGTACAGCATCCCGGTCAGTTCCAGCCAGCTTCATGGCCTACGCTGACCGGGATGTCTGCATCCTCAGCCAAAAAATCTCAAAAACCCAAGGGCAACAAGCCTCAGGGGTCAGCCTCTCAGACGGTCAAGGACAACTGGATTGCCTTGACCGCAGTGGGGTTGCTCAGCGTGGGTGCCGTAGGCGCAGTCATCCAGAACATGAACCCCGCCTGTGTGGACCGCAACGGCGTGATCCCACGGCAGTGGGCGGACGACGTCGTGGCTGCCGCCGAGGTCTCCGGCTTCTCCCCATCTGTGGTGGCCGCCCAGATCCATACGGAAAGTGCCTGGGACCCAGAGGCCGAGTCCCCCGTGGGTGCCTTGGGGTTGGCGCAGTTCATGCCGGAAACCTGGGAAATTTACGGACAGGGTGACATTGCGGATCCGGAAGCATCCATCCAGGCCCAGGGGTACTACCTGAGGGATCTGCGCAACATGATGGCTGGCCTGGAGCCTGCCAATGAGCAGGAAGAACTGGACCTGGTGCTGGCCTCCTACAACGCAGGACCCACCGTGGTCCTGGAAGAAGGCGGGATCCCCAACTTCCAAGAGACGGAGAACTACGTCTCCCAGATCAACGAACTGGCAGCCACCCGCTATGCCAACGTGTGTTCAGCCGAGTGACCCGGGCCAGGACCCCGTTCTTCGAAAACATGCGGTAGTGCACTTTTCGACCTGAAATCTGCACTACCGCATGTTTTGGTCAGTTTTTGAGGTTTTCATGACTCAGGTTCTTCTTTATTGTCTGAAGTGTTTCTTGCCGCCTGACTGGCACGATTGGCTGAGATGAAAGAAAATACAATGAAAGACATCAAGCCCAGGGCTCACATTGTCACAGAACTATAATTTTCCGTGCTTAACCAAAGAGCACTCGCCAATCCACCGATATTGAATGTGATCGCCGTAAATCCGGCAGTGATCAGCCAGATCGATGCGGCCTTGTGGCCGCGGCGCCACTGCTCGTCCCCGGCTAACGTATGACGCGACTTGATCCCTATGGATCGATTACGTTCAAGGGTCCCGTTCCGGCCCATGAACCCAACCAGAAGCGCAGCGCAGGCGCAAACTGTGGAGGCCATGGGTAGCAGCCACGCTGATTCATCCACGATTCGCTCTCCTCCACATCCCGAGGTCGGTGGGGTGGTCGATCTGGTCAGATCGACCACCCCACCCTCACACATCAACAGATTGTCAGTCCTGGACCGCGGCCCTCATGGTGCGCAGCGCCACGGACAGGGCGGCCAGGTCACCTGCTGGGTCCCCGGTGTTGCTGGCTGCGATGTCCTCCAGGGTGGAACGCAGGCGCGCCAACTGGGCTTCACTGGCCGCTTCCCATGCCTCTACACGATCCTCCGGGCTCGCACCGTCCACCCGCAGTGCCTGGGCAACCATGGCCACCAGGGTGGAGTAGACGTCCTCACGCATGGAGATGCGGGCCAAAGCCTCCCACCGGGTGTTCTGCGGAAGATCACCAATGCGCTTGAGCAGGGACTCGATGTTGAAGCGGTCGTAGAGCAGGAAGTACACCCGGCCCACCACTTCCAGGTCCTCCTCAGCCTGGGTTCCCAAACGGACCACGTCCAGTAGCGGGTAGGAGTCCAGCATCCAGGACCACTCACGAGCCAGGCCCTCCGGCACACCCTGACGCGTGGCAATCGCCAACAGCTCGTCATCCCGGGAAGCGGATTCGTGCCCCAGCAGCACGGTGTCACTGCTGCGCAGCCCGGCAATCGGTGCGTAGCGCTCAATCACATCCCCAATGGGATGGGAGGTTTCATCCCGGCTGAGCAGCCACCGGACGGAACGATCCACCAGACGGCGCTGATCCTGCAGCATCCGCACCCACAATTCGGTGGGAATTTCGGCCGGAAGATGGGCCACCTGATCCAGGTAGGGGTCGACGTCGAAAATCGCCACCGTGGCCAGGAACGCCTTGGCCAGGTCCCCGGCGGTGCAGGAGGTTTCGTCCATGGCGCGGAAGGCGAAGGACGCGCCTCCCACGTTGATCATGTGGTTGGCCACCATGGTGCACAGGATCTCCCGGCGCAGCGGGTGGGCTTGGAGGTCCGCACCAAAACGTTGTCGCACAGGTGCCGGGAAGTAGGCGTCCACCACGGAGGAGGTCCAGGGGTCATTCGCTAGATCGGAGTCGATCAGGGCTTCCGAGAGCTGGATCTTGGCGTAGGCCATCAGAACAGAAAGTTCAGGGGAGGTCATGGTGTCCCCATCCGCGATCCGCTGTTCCATGGTCTCCGTATCCGGGAGGAACTCGATGGCACGGTCCAGATCAGCGGTCTGCCCCAACCAGTCCATGAGTCGTTCGTAGGTGACCATGTAATCGGCGGCCTTCCACCGGTCCACGGTCAAGGTCACGTTCTGGGCCACGTTGGTGCGCAGCACCAGATCCGCAACATCATCCGTCATGGATTCGATGAACTCCGCCCGGGCCTCCACTTCCAAGCGGCCGGCGGTGACCATACGGTCCACCAGGATCTTGATATTGACCTCACGGTCAGAGGACTCCACCCCACCGGAGTTGTCAATGGCGTCCGTGTTGATCAGCACCCCGTTGCGGGCAGCTTCAATGCGCCCGCGCTGGGTGGCGCCCAGGTTTCCACCCTCACCCACCACCTTGACTCGAAGTTCGCTTCCGTCCACGCGGATGGCGTCGTTGGACTTGTCTCCCACCTCTGCGTGGGTTTCTTCAGCGCCCTTGATGTAGGTACCGATCCCCCCGTTGTAGAACAGGTCCGCAGGTGCTTGCAGGATGGCCCGCATCAGCTCAATGGGAGACAACTGCGTGGTGGATTCCGGTAAGTCCAGCAGAGTCCGGATTTCCGGAGAAATCGGGACGGACTTGGCCTCACGGGAGAACACCCCGCCGCCTACGGAAATCTTGGCCGAGTCATAGTCCTGCCAGGAGGAACGCGCCAAACCGAACAGTCGTTCACGTTCCGCGTAGGAGACTGCCGGGTCCGGATTGGGGTCCAAGAAGATGTCCCGGTGGTCAAAAGCAGCCACCAGCTTGATGTGTTCGGACAGCAACATTCCGTTGCCGAACACGTCCCCGGACATGTCCCCCACCCCCACCACGGTGAAATCCTGAGTCTGGGTGTCATGGCCCAGTTCAAAGAAGTGGCGCTTCACAGATTCCCAAGCACCGCGGGCCGTGATGCCCATGGCCTTGTGGTCATAACCAACAGAGCCACCGGAGGCAAAAGCATCCCCCAGCCAGAAACCCCGTTCCAGGCTGATGGCATTGGCGGTGTCGGAGAACCTCGCCGTTCCCTTGTCCGCGGCCACCACTAGGTAGGAGTCATCGCCATCGCGGCGTACCGTGCGCGCCGGTGGGACGGTGCGGTCAGGTGACCCAGCGGCGTCGTCGTCGCCAGTGCCCGCAGAAGCTGCGATCTCCAGGTTGTCCGTGACGTCCAACAGCGCGCCCACAAACTCCTTGTAGGCTTCCTCGCCTTCCGCAGCCCACGCCCCGCGATCGACGCCGGGGTCCGGCAACTGTTTGGGGAAGAAGCAACCCTTGGCCCCGTTGGGAATGATCACCGCGTTCTTGACCATCTGAGCCTTGACCAGCCCCAGGACCTCGGTGCGGAAGTCCTCCCGGCGGTCGGACCACCGCAGGCCACCGCGTGAGACGGGGCCAAAGCGCAGGTGGGTGCCTTCCACTCGCGGGGACCAGACCCAGATTTCAAACTGAGGGCGCGGCAAAGGGGCTGCGGAAATGCGCTGAGGGTTGAGTTTGAGCGCAATGGTGGGCCGATCCGTCTGGTACGCATTGGTGCGTTGCGTGGCTTCCACCACCTCCACCAGGGTGCGCAGGAAACGGTCGGCGTCCAGCGTGGGCACTTCCTCCAGAGCGGCAGATACCGCCGCCCGGGCCTCCTTGCGGGCTGCGGCCCGTTCAGCATGGTCCGGGGCGCCGTCGTGAGTCAGGAAACGGTCCGGGTCAAAGGAGGTTTCAAAGAGCTCCACCACAGCCCGGGTGACCCCCGGGTAACTCAGCAACGTTTGCGCCATGAACTCGAAGGAGTGCGGCACCCCCAGCTGCAGCAGGTACTTCACGTAGGCCCGCAGCACGGCAATGGTGCGCCAGTGCAGACGCTCCACCAGCACCAGGCGATCCAAGGCATCCGATTCGGACTGCCCGGAGAGCACGGCACACAGAACCTCCTCGATCAGGTCCTCGGTCCGGGCCTCCGGAGGACCCACCGGATCAACACCTGCGGGCAGCTCCACACCAAAGTCATACAACTGGAACTCGCGGCCATCGGCCGGTGTGATTTCGTAAGGTTTCTGGTCCAGCACGGTCATACCCAGGTTTTGCTCCATGGGCAGCATCTCCGTCAGGGTCAGCCTGCGGGTCAGGTACACGTTCAAACGAACCTGGTCCCGGTCGCCGTCCATGAGCGTGGCAACACGGACCTCCGCGGCCTGTTCAGGCTCCTGGCCGGAGAGCATTTCGCAGCGCTGCAGGTCGGCAATGGCCTCATCAATCTCGTAGTCCGCCCGGTAAGCCGGTGGAAAAGCCTCCGCCCAGTTGTAGGCGTACTCGCGGACTTGCTCACCGGAGAACTCAGCACCAATGGCACGGACCAACGCATCCGGCCAAGACCGCACCGCTGAGCGGATACGAGATTCCAGCTCGGGCATGTTCACCGGTGGCGGGGTGTCACCGGGCAACCTCAACCGGAAAAACACCCGGGCCAGCGCGGAGGAGGACAGCCGCACCTGGAAATCAACGTCCGTGGCCCCGTAGGTGTCCATCAGTACATCTGAAATCCGCTGCCGCACGGAGGTGTTGTACCGGTCACGTGGCAGGTAAACCACCGCGGAGACAAATCGCCCAAAAAGATCCGGGCGGACAAAAATTTTGGTCACACGCCGTTCGTCCAGACCGAGTACGCCCTGGGCCACGTCCGCCAATTCCGGAATCGACATGTGCAGCAACTCATCACGGGGGTATTCCTCCATGATGCTGAGCAGATCCCGTGCCGAGTGGGAGTCCTCCCGGAAACCGAACTGGGCCGCCACGGCCTGAATCTTGTCCTTGACCCATGGGGTTTCCCGCGCCGGGGTGGCATAGGCCTTACGGGCGAACAACCCGATCATCAGGTGTTCGCCATCCACTTGACCATCCGCGTTGAACCGTCGGATACCGATGTAGTCCAGGAACTCACTGCGGTGCACGTCAGACCGGGTGTTGGCCTTGGTGACAAACAGGGTTGCCGCATCCTTGGCGTGCTCCTGGGCCTGCTGGGTCAGCTGCCGCCGGTACGGCTTCTCCCCGGACTCGCTGAGCAGCCCAAGCCCGGTGTCTGGCCGGGAGACCAGATAAAGCTCCTCATCAGGGCCATTGAGGTCGTACTCCTTCATGCCCATCAACACAAAATTGCCATCCAGCATCCACCGCAGGAACTCCTGGGTGGCTGCAACGTCTCCCAGATGCAGATTTTCCCGCTGGTCCTGCTGCGCCAGACCGTCCAGGGAGACCACCAGATTTTCTACGGCATCGCGCATGGCTTGGTGATCCCGTGCGATCACGTCCACGTCCGCCAGCACGGGGCGGAGGTCTTGTGCCAGTTGGTGGGCGGCCTCCTGATCCAGTTCCCGGGTGAGGACCACCTGAACCCAAGACTCCACGGCGGTGGTCTCTCCCAGCGCGCCGACGGCGGGGATCACCTGGGTGTCACCGCTGGAGTGGGCCGTGACATCCGGAACCTCAGAAACCGAAGTCAGACCGCCCTGTTCGTCCCGGGTGACCCGGAGGATGGGGTGGACCACCAGGCGAGCGCCGCCCCACTTTTGCGCGATCTGAGTGTTGATGGTGGAGACCACGTACGGGACGTCCTCTGTCACCACGTACAGCACTGAACGTTGCGGCTCGCGCTCCACGTGGATCAAGGTCTGCCCAGCGTGGCGTTGCTGCGCCACGCGCCGGTGCAGGTCAGCCCGTTGGATCAGTGACTCAACCGGGCGAGTGGCCAGGTCCTCGTCCGAAACGGAGGCGTAGTACGCCTGAATCCATGCGTTCTCCCCCGAGAACTGGGGCGCCTGGGCCACCAGAGGCAAAACCCCGGTGTGGTCATCAACCTCGGCACGGTACTGGTCCTGTGTCACTGCTCGATCACGCCTTTGTGAGGGATTGTGAGGACGCGGAGGTCAGTTCCTGCCCCGGCGCGTCTGTTGGATACCTCACACACACTAGCCGCCACAGTGCGCTTGCCAAGAGGCGTGGGGTGCGATTCGCTGAGACCGTGCAGAATCCCGGACAACCTGGCACGGACAATCCTGCTTTCAAGCAGAAAGCGAACTCCGGGTGTGCTCCGAGCTTTGATCTCCAGTCCCACCGCGGGGGCCGCGGCCATTGGAGCGAAAGTTCTCTACATGCTTTCGGTCGTTCCCTGGAGTTGGGGGTGACCACTCTGGAGTTGGACACTCACCTGAGCGCAGACAATGTGGTGGTCGTCTGGCATGACCACCACATTGAGCCCATAGCCTTCCAGGACACCACACCGGCAGTGCCCCACGATCCTGCTTTTCCGTACGTGGGCGCCCGTATTCGAGAGCTGACTTTGGCTCAGTTGAAGACCCTCAACTGCGGATTTCAACAAGCTCCCGGTTTTGCGCAGCAGCAGGTGGTTGCGGGTAACCGGATGGCCACTTTGCGGGAGGTTTTTGATCTGGTGCGCGGCTACAACGCGCAATCCATCCGCTGGAACATTGAAACCAAAGTGGAGGACCCCGGCCAGTCTGCGCAGCGTGATGCCCTGGTGGATGCTGTGATCCAGGAGATCCACACCCACGGTTGGCCTCACCGCACACAGCTGCAGTCCTTTGACTGGGCTGCCTTGGACCGTGCTGCACGGGTGGTTCCGGAACTGGAATTGGTGGCCCTGGCACCGGCCCAGAACCCCGCAGGCGCGGGGCTGGAACCCGGGGAGGTCGCGGAGCGCGGCTACGCCGTGTGGTCCCCCGAACACGTACTGCTCACCGCCCGGAACATCCGCGCAGCTCACGGGCTCGGCCTGAAAGTGGTGCCCTGGACCGTCAATCAGATGACGGAGATGAACCACCTTCTGGACTGGGGCGTGGACGGGTTGATCACGGACTACCCCGCGCTTCTGCGCCAGGTGTTGGAACGGCGCGGCATGGCACTGCCGGTGAGTTACCGGCCGTCGTCGTAGTGATTCTGACCGGAATCCGCACCCGTGCCGTGCTGCGCCAGCCTCCCCGTGAGCTGCGCTGCGTCCACGGGCACCACCTCGGCATTGGCCACTCGTTGGGGTTCCGTACCTTGCAGGTAGGCCACAGCAAAGCGAATCAGCGCACCGTGCGCCACCATCAGGACATTGCGGCCCGGGAAGTCCCGCTGCACTGCTTTCATGGCGCGTAGGGCACGCTGAATCACCTGTTCTTCCGGTTCCGCCACCTCCAGAAGCCGCTGATAATCCTCCGGGGAGATTTCAGCAATGCTCTCCCCTTCATTCGATCCGAAGGAACGTTCCACCAGGTCCGCGTAGGTGGGCCCCAGTTCCACGCCGAGTTCCCGGGCCACTAGCTGCCCGGTTTCGCGCGCCCGGCTCAACGGCGAGGTCACCACCAGGTCCCAGCCCGGCTCCTGCCCGCG
Organism: Kocuria sp.; assembly: GCF_030538595.1. Lineage (GTDB taxonomy): Bacteria > Actinomycetota > Actinomycetes > Actinomycetales > Micrococcaceae > Kocuria. The sequence goes on along the minus strand of NZ_JAUNTS010000003.1, from coordinate 6,336 downwards.
CATGGCCTCCGCCGCCGCCACAGCTTGCGCCCGCCCCGTGCCGTTGAGAGGGATGTCCGATCCCCCTTGCAAGCGCTGAGCGCGGTTCCAGTCGGTTTCGCCGTGGCGCATGAATGCCAGCACGCAGGTTCCTCCAGTGATCGGGGTGGTCCTTGGACACAAGACATGGGAAGACAACACGGGCACTTCAGATGGATGACATCCGCGCATAATGGCGGCATGAGCGCACCGGACTTCTCCACCCCCATTATCCCCGACAACACGACACCGTCGTCGGCAGCCGCCGGGGGTACCACGTCACCGCTGATTTACGGTGCCATGGCCCTGGGCGGCAGTTGGGACCGGTCCCCCATGACTGACGACGACGTCGCCGCTGGTTTCGCTGCCCTCGACACCGCCGTGCAGCTGGGGATCTCCGATATTGACTTGGCGGATATTTACACGGCGGGGAAATCCGAGACGCTGGTGGGGCAGTGGTTGGCGACCCAGCCCGACCGCCGCGAATCCGTCCGGTTGCAGACCAAAGCTGGCATCCGGCTACCTGGCAATACGGCTGCAGAACAGGCTCCCGTGCATTATCGCCTGGATGAACACACACTGCGCGGTGGGCTGGAGGGGTCTCTGGAACGATTGGGGGTGGATCATGTGGGTCGCTTCATGGTCCACCGGTGGGATCCGCTGGCTGACCCAACCCGCGTGGCTCGGATTTTGGATGCTCTTGTGGATGAGGGGCTGACGAGTGGGGTTGGTATCTCCAATGTTTCCTGGCATCGCGTACACATGCTGCAAAGACATTTGAACCACCCCATTCAGGCCATCCAGATGCAGATGAGTCTGGGGCATCGTGACTTTGTGGAGCGTCAGATCTTGGCCAACCATCCGGATGCCGCCACCGTGGACTTTGATGAGCAACTTTTGGATCAGGCTCACGCCACCGGTATTGAGATCCAGGCGTGGGGTGCTCTGGATCAGGGCCGCTACACGCGTCCGGCCGGCAGCAGCCCTGATCCCGCCACGGCTGCGCTGGTGGGGCAGATCAGCCAAGAGCTGGACACCACTCCGGAGTCAGTGGTTCTGGCATGGCTCATACGCCTACCGCAAGGTATTCGTCCCGTGATCGGTTCCAGCAATCCGCAGCGAATCCGAGCCTGCGCACAGGCCGCAGCAGTAACCGAACACCTCACCCAAGAGCACTGGTACGCGCTGCTAAATTCAGCACGCGGGAACAATGTTCCCTGAGCGCGCCTGCGCTGGATGAACTACGAACTTTCGTGGACGGTGTTTCCGGCTCAACGGCACAGCAGCGGAAATGGCACAGCGGCGGAAACGGCTCAGTGGCGCAGTGACGCAAATGGCCATGCGGACGGCGCTGAACACGCATACTGACTCAGAAGATCCCACCCTCAAGAATTTGGAAGGTGCACCATGGATTCAGTGGTACTCAGCACCATGTTGTATTCGGCGGCAGCGGCAGCCTCTTACGGTTTGGTGGGGCTACTCCTGCTGGCCCTGGGGTATTGGCTGATTGATCTACTCACCCCGGGCAAACTGCACCAACTCATTTGGGCAGATCGTAACCGCGGCGCAGTGCTGGTGTTAGGGGCCTCGATCCTGGCCATGGCGCTCATTATTCGTGCGGCCATCCTGGGCTCCGCTTCCGTACTGTGGTTGGGGCTGATCACCACCCTGATCTACGGTCTGATTGGGCTATTGCTGATGGCGGTGTCCTTCTTCCTGATGGACCTGCTGGCTCCGGGAAAGCTCGGTGAGTTGATTGTGGACGGTGAGCAGAAAATGCACCCCGCCGTGTGGATCACCGCCACCACGCACCTTGCCGTGGGGCTTGTGGTGGCTGCGGCGATCACCTGAGCTGCCTGAGCGCACATCATCACAGCCCGGCTACCGGCGTTACAACCCGGCCGACGTCGCTGCGGCTCATCCCACGCAACCCGCGTTCCCTCCCCAACCGGTTGCCGAGTTGTTGTGCACCGGAGATCTCCGGCCTGATCTGGGCTCATGCTCCATTCAGGGGTACAAACACAACGCACTCAGGCAACTTTCTTGCAGACCGGCCTACGCACACGTAATTTGCAAAGACACATGCGCGACCGTGACCTCACGGTGCCTCCACACCAGCCAGTCGTGCAGCGTGAGAGGAGCCCGTTGTGACCGCCACCCCTGCATACATGGACGCCCTGCGCTTTGACAGCGCCCAAGTGCTGCTGCCCGCCCAGGCTTCCCGGACCGTTGACCTTCCGGGTCCAGATGGGGCCACCGTGGAGCTGCGGCTGGTGGAATCCGGTCATCAGGTGGTGATCGCCCTCCGTGGGCACCGGTGGGTGGAGACCTTCACCGTTCCCCAAACCTCCACGGCTCTTTTGCCCATCACCGAGCATCGTGACCACCCGACCAGCGGCAGCATTGCCTACGAGGCCCGCTGCACGGTCACCGAACATTCGCAGCGCGGTCTGCAACGCCAACGGGCGCGGGTGGAGCAGGTGTGCAGCGCCTCCCTGGGCTACATCAGCCAGACGGTGGGCACCGATCTCCACACAGCTGGTTTGTGCATTTTCGGGTTCAACGACGACGACGAAATCCGCTGGCGCTCCTGGTATTGCAAACCGCAGGACAACAGGCTGGTACAAACCACCAGCACCGTATGGCTCTCCGCCTTTGACGCAAGGCTGCGCCGAGCAAGCTGAGCCCTCCTGCTAGGGTCCGGTACATCCGGCCCGCCCGCAGGAGGACGAATGCACACTTCAATCGCCACGGTATGCCTCTCCGGCACGCTGGAGGAAAAACTCACGGCCGCAGCGGCAGCCGGGTTTGATGGCGTGGAAATCTTCACCCAGGATTTGGTGGTCTCGCCCACCCCACCGGGGGAGGTACGGCGTCGTGCCCATGATCTTGGTCTGTCCCTGGACATGTACCAGCCGTTCCGCAACGGTGTTGAGCTGGCCCCGGAGGCTTTTCCGGACAGTTTGCGTCGGCTCCATCGCACGGGTGAACTCATGGAAGAATTGGGCACCGATCTTCTACTGGTGTGCTCCAATGTGGCACCGGATGCGGTAGCCGGGGATGACCTGGTGGCCGAGCAATTGCACCGGATGGGTGAGGCGGCGGCCGAACACGGTGTCCGGTTGGCGTATGAAGCCTTGGCCTGGGGCACCCACGTGAGCACCCACGATCACGCGCATCAATTGGTGGTTGCCGCCAACCACCCCGCCGTGGGCACCTGTCTGGACTCCTTCCACATCCTGTCCAAGGGTTCTGATCCGTCCGATATCCAGGCCATGGACCCCAACACACTGTTTTTTGTGCAGTTGGCGGATGCCCCCTTGATGCGCCTGGACGTGCTCTCCTGGTCCCGCCATCACCGAGTTTTTCCGGGGGAGGGTGACTTTGACCTGGTCAACCTGATGCAGTATCTGGTGCGTTCGGGCTACAGCGGCCCGGTGTCCCTGGAAATTTTCAATGACTCCTTCCGGCAGGCTGACGTTCGTCGCACAGCGGTGGATGGGCTGCGTTCACTGCGCTGGTTGGAGGACCAGACGCGCACCGCGCTCTGCGCGGAAGTGGCCGGCGGCTCCACCCAAGATCGGTTGGAACTGCAAGCACTTCCCAAGGTGGGAGCACCCTCCGCGTGGGATTTTGTGGAGCTGCGCACCACCGATCTGGGCCACACCACCCGATTGCTGCACCGACTGGGATTCCGGTTGGGTGGCCATCACCGCACCAAGGAAGTCCAAGTGTGGCTCCAGGGGCCCGTACGGGTGGTGGTTTCTGAAGCCGGGGACAGCACCCGCCGTGAACCACGCCTGGACCCGCGTGACCGCAGCGATCAGCAAGCTGTTGCGGAAATCTCCGGGCTGGGCTTCCAGGTGAGAGACCCGGCTGCTGCCTTCCAACGCGCCGTGGAGTTGGGCTGTAACCCCGTCCCGCGGGAACAACTGACCGGAGAGGTCACCCTCCACGGGGTGTACGCACCGGATGGTACGGAAATCTTCTTTGGGGAGGCCCCCACCGGGACCCTGCCGAACTGGCTGACGGAATTTGGGGTGGAGGGTGACCCACTGGGTGCCGGCGACCTCATCACTGGAATAGACCACGTGAATGTGGCCCAGAAATGGCAGCATTACGACGAAGGCGTGCTGTTTTACACCTCAGCCCTGGAACTTCTCCCCACCCCAGCTCAGGATGTCCCCGGGCCCTCCGGGTTGGTGCGTTCCCAGGTCATGCGCAGCCCAGATCACTCCATCCAACTTCCGCTGAACCTGGCCCCCACCGCCGCGGAAGAAGGCTCCTTTGTGGGGGTGGCCTACCCCGAGCACATTGCGCTGGCTTCCATCGACGTCAAAGAAGTGGCCCGTCGCGCTCGCCGTCGCGGTCTTGAGTTCCTAGAGGTGCCGGAGAACTATTACCGGGATCTGGTGACCCGTTTTGGACTGGATTCGGCCACCGTGGATGAACTGCGTGAACTGAACCTGCTCTATGACCGTGACGCCCACGGCGAGTTCCTGCACTTTTACACCCGAACCTTGGGGGATGTCTTCATGGAGGTGGTTCAGCGCGACGGCTACCGGGGCTTTGGCGCCGACGACGCCCCCGTCCGGTTGGCCGCCCAATACCGGCTACAGCAGCACACGGATGGCTGAGCACAGCGATCCAGAACAGGTCGGTTCAGAACAGGACTGTGAGCGCCCTCAGCCAAGTCGCCCAACCCAGCGGCCCGGATTCAGGGGCCGGGCGCCCTGGGTCGCTGAAACAGCAGAACGTCACCGAAACAGCGACGGCCCGGACCAGGGCTGCAAGACCGTCCGCTGTTGTTCGGTCAAGCGCAGAACTCGCTGCTCGGCAGGATCAAAGAACGCCAGCTGGGTGTGAGCCCGGACGCAGATCTGACCGGTGGCGGCGTCGTAAATCTCCAGGCCAAGGATCAAAGCTGCACCGGCAGCGCGCACAATCCACACCCGCACAGGCGCGGGCACGTTGCAGTACTCCAGCGCTTTGAGGTACTTGATGCGGTGCTCGGCAATCAGGGCCTGCGTTCCATCCGGCAGGGTGTCAAAAAGTGGGACCACGGGCGGAACCACCTGAACACCAGTGCCCACTGGCACTCCGAATGCCGCAATACGGGCCTCCTCCAACATGCGCACCACTTCCACGTTGTTGACGTGACCGTAGGAATCCATGTCTCCCCACCGCATGGGGATGTGCACAACAGCACCCGGCCCCTCCCCCAACTCGACCCCTTGTACGCGGGCATCAGGGGCTCCGGGACCGGTGTGGTCAGTTGCGGGGATATGAGGAAGATTTTGCGCGTTGGGCGTCGTCACGGGGCTGGAACTCTCCTTATGATGCGTAGCTGGGTTCGCTTGTTGCGCGGTTTCTCGGCAACTTGGTGATCGCTGAGATTCAGCGCCGTCCAGGATCGGCAAGCCCAAGATTATCCTTGGTGGAACATGCCACGCAGAAGGGGGCCGGACGTTGTTTTGGACGCGCCGAAAGTGGCGAATCGTGGGTACCGCCGCGGGCAGTGCCGTGGCCTTGACCTGTGCGTGGCTGCTGGTCTGCACCGGTGTGCTGCTGCATCCGCAGGTCACCCAGCAACCGGAACCCGCCGACGCCCTCCTGGTACTGGGTCCACCCGACCCACAACGCGTGGAAATCGCCGCTCAAATCATGGATGCAGGTCTTGCTCCCGTGGCTGTGGTGGCCACCCCGGACCCAGTTCCCGGCACCTGGCCCTCCGATGCCGAGTTCATGGAACGCCGCTCCTACTGCTCCGATGAATCACTGCCCTATGAGGTCATCTGCTTCAAGCCCAACCCCTCCACCACGCAGGGCGAAGCCATGAAGCTACGGGAGCTGGCGGAGGAACGCGGTTGGGACAATGTGATTGTGCTGACTTATCGGCCGCATGTTGCACGCGCCCAGGTCATCGTGGGGCGGTGCTTTGACGGCACCACGCAGTGGCCCACCTTTGACTACCAGGAAAACTACTCCCTGTTCAGCCGCGCCACATGGCGTGAGTACATCTACCAGTCGGCTGGCTTCCTGAAAGCCTGGGTCACCCCCGGCTGCGACACCCAACTGCCCTGGCAACCCAAAACTGGCGTCTGAGGCGGTCAGCCCGCGCTCCCACCGCCCACTACCGCCGTGAACCCACACACGACGACGTCGTCCCTCACCTCTCCCAAGCGCCCTCGATTGGCGTACCGCGCTGGGTGTGGGTATGCTTTCCGTCGTTGCCCAGCAAGGTCTTTGCCTTGTTGACACTACGCGCGAGTGGCGGAATAGGCAGACGCGCACGGTTCAGGTCCGTGTGCCCGAAAG
>NZ_JAUNTS010000021.1 GCF_030538595.1 Kocuria sp. | reverse complement strand
CCCCCCCCCCCCGGGGGGGGGGCCCCCCCCCCGGGGGGGGGGGGCGCCACAACTCACTGATGGGGGGAAAGTTCACGGAACAGCACCGGGTTGCCGCTGGACCCTACGCGGTGGAGGATCGAATCATGAACAAACTTGCCCTGATCACCGGAGCCTCCGCAGGTATTGGCTTTGAACTGGCTCGGCAGTTGGCCGAACGTGGCCATGACATTGCCGGGGTCGGTGTCGGCCGGCGCATCCACGAACTTCCGGACAAACTGCCTCATGTGCAGGTTCTGCCCATCCAGGCGGATTTGGCCACCGAAGAGGGCGTGGCACACGTGTGGTCGGAGGTAGAGGCGTTGGGGAGGCAGATCGACGTCGTCGCACTGAATGCGGGCAAAAGTCTGGGTGGCGCTTTCCTGGACACAGACCTGGCCGAAGAAGAGCAGATGATTGCGCTCAACATCACTTCCCAGGTGCGGCTGGCCAAGCGCGTGGTGCGCAAGCTGGCCGAGCAGCGGCATGGGCGCATTCTGATCACAACATCCATGTCTGCCCTGACCCCCACACCGTACGAATCCATCTACGGTCCCACTCGGGCCTTCATGTTCAGTTTTGCCGAGGGTCTACGCCAAGAGATGCGTGAGTACGGCGTCACCGTGACCGCTCTGCTGCCCGGTGCCACCGCCACCGATTTTCACCAGACCGCCGGGATGGGCAACACGGTGTTCGGCTCCAATGACTGGAAGAACGATCCTGCCCTGGTGGCTCGGCGTGGCCTGGACGCACTCTTTGCGGGTAGGGACCACGTGATTGGAGGGGATGCGAAAACCCGTAGGGCCGCCGTCGTGAACAAGCTCCTGCCGGAGCAGGTGAAGGCCCGCCGTTTTGCCAAGGACAGCAAACCCTCCTAGTCACGTGGTGCGGAGCCGCGCCTCAGCCGAGCGACGACGACGCCCACCAGCACCGCCGCTGAAGCCACACCGGCCACCCACACCAGAATGGGTGACTGGAACTGGCCCTCCGTGCGAGCCACTGCAATCCACGCCAAGCCCCACGCAGTGGCCAGGGCAGGAGCCAAGCGACCCCGCGTGAAAATCGCCAACCCATTGGCGATCAACGCAGCCACGGTGATGATCGCCACCGTGGCCAACTCCCAGCCGCTGAATCCGGCCAAGCCCACTCCGCCTGCCAACCAGGCCGTGATGTTGGCGGCCACTGCCACGCACACCCAGCCAAGGTACAGGCCCATGGTGCCGTCCACCAGCAGTGTCTCCACCCAACCGCTGGTCCGCGTGGACATCATCAGCAGCAGGGTCCGGATCAGAACCAGCAGCAAGACCAGAATCACCGCCACGCTGCCCAGCAGGGAATCAAGACCAACCACACCCAGCCACGCGGCGTTGAGGAGGGCAGACCCGGCGATCCACGGGCGCAGGCGCCGCTGCCGTTCAGAACCACGGGCAGTCCGGCTCAGCTGCCAGATGCCGTAAACCGCCAGACCCAGGTAGACAACGGACCAGATGCTGAAGGCGGAGGAAGCGGGGGCAATGGGGGTGGCATCGGCATCAAGCCAGCCGCCCGCGGCCTCCGTGACCCCCTGTCCTCCTACGGCTCCGCTGCCCAAGAAGGCACCGAAGATGGCCACCACAACGGCAAAAAACGTCACGATGGCAGGGAACAGCTGCGTCTTGGGATCCACGGAGTCGCTGTGTGGTGGCGATACGACGGCGTGGTCCTGCTGAGCGGGTGACAAGGTAACTCCTACGAATAGCGAACTATTGGTCTGAGACCACCCTATGCGCCGGGTCTGACGCCACAAGGGCATCTAACCCACAGGAGCAGCGCTGGTGGGGCGCTCAGGTTCCGCAGAAGGTGACAAAATCCGCTGACGTTGATCCCGGCTGCTCCAGGTGGCTGAAGCCTTCCCTGCGCACGAATGGCTCCTGAACGGCAGCCAGAAGGTGGTTGAACTCAGCCAGATCTCCGCGTTCAGCTTGGGCCAAGGCTTGTTCCAGATGGTGATTGCGCGGGATGTAGACGGGGTTGTTGCGTTGCATCAACGCAGGGTCCGCCTGGCCATCCGGGGCCCATCGTTCGATCAATCGCTGCCGCTGGGCCTGCCAGGCGGACAGCTCCGGGGAATCCATCGGTACGGTCTGGCGGGCTTCGGCAATTGCTCGGAAGAAGAGGGTGAAGTCCTGCCCGGTGTTTTCCATCAGGTCAAAGGTCTGCTCCACAAAAGCGCGGAACTGGGTGAGAACTTTGGCCTCTGGTGACTCCCCCAGGTTGACCCCCAGTTTGGCGGCAAAGCCGCAAGCCAACGCGGTACTGTACTGGGACTCGAACTCTCTCAACACGTGGGTGGCTGCGTCGACGGCGGTGTCGGGATCGGCGTCGGCGTCTGCGTCTGCGATCAGGTCAATCAAAGTCTCTGCAAAGCGGGACAGGTTCCACAGGGCAATGCCCGGCTGGTTGTTGAACGCGTAGCGTGCCCCGCGGTCAATGGAGCTGAAGACCGCCGAACGGGTGAAGGTGTCAATGAACGCGCACGGGCCGTAATCAATGCCTTCCCCGGACATGGTCATGTTGTCCGTGTTCATCACCCCGTGCACAAACCCAACCAGCATCCACTGCGCCACCAGGCGGGCTTGAGCGTGGGTCACACATCGCAAGAGCTCGACGTAGGGGTTGTGCGCACGTGCGGCCGCCGGCCAGTGGCGTTGGATGGTGTAGTCCGCCAGGGCGCGCCTGATCTCCAGGGGATGGTGCACCGCGGCGAACTGGAAGGTGCCCACGCGCAGGTGACTTGCGGCAACGCGGGTCAGTATGGCGCCTGGTTCCAGATCTGGTTGGCGCCGTTGGATCTGCTCTCCGGTTGTCATCACGGCCAATCCGCGGGTGGTGGGGATGCCCAGAGCCTGCATGGCCTCTCCCACCAGGTACTCCCGCAGCATGGGTCCCAAGGGGGCTTTGCCGTCACCACCGCGGGAGAACGGTGTTCGGCCGCTGCCTTTGAGGTGCAGATCAACGCGGCCACTGGCGGAGGTCATTTCTCCCAACAGAACCGCGCGGCCATCCCCGAGTTGCGGCACAAAACTCCCGAATTGATGCCCTGCGTAAGCCTGGGCATAGGTGGTGAGGGTTTCGGTATGGGCTGAGCCGCTGTCCTGCGCGTCCGGTTCTGCCGAACCAGGAACAGCGGTGCCGCTGAGCCAGGCCAACCCAGTGTGCGAACGCAGAAAGGCTGGGTCCAAGCCGAGTTCACCGGCCAGCTGACTGTTGAGAACCACCAGCGATTCCGGCTCAACCCCTGCGGGCCAGGGAACTGAAAGCTGCGGGACCGTCTGGGCGTAGGTGCTCTCCAAACGGATCGAGTGGCGGTGGGACTGAGCGGTCATGACTGCTGGTTGACCTCACGCTGAATCAACGATCCGCACGTTGTCCGCCATCCGTCCACTGCGTGCGGGGGCGGGGGATCAATCCAGGCCAGGGACAGGCGGTCCTCCATGTTCTCCAGCAAGTCAGAGGGCGAATTCAGGCGTTGAGCTTCGCCCGTGGAGCAATTCACAAAGCTCTTGCGGATGGCGGACTCGGTGTGTGTGAGCATGGTTCCCACAGTCAACCATGAGGTGACCGGCAAAAACTCTAGGTATGGGTGACGCTGCAACGCATGCAGCCCCGTCTGCACCCTTACCCAAGGTTTTCCGCAGATGAGGAGGAGTTGCAGATGACCAAGGTAGTTGTGGTGGGTGCAGGCTTTGCAGGGGTGTGGACGGCAGCGGGCATTGTCCGTCAGGCGGAGCTCCATGGCGGAAATGCTGACCCCATCCAGGTCACGGTGGTGGCACCCAATGATGACCTGGTGATCCGGCCCCGTCTCTATGAAGATGATCCTCAGTCCATGCGCGTACCCCTGGATCGCACGCTCGGACCCATTGGTGTGAAGCGCGTGGCAGCCACCGTGACTGAGATCAACACGGTGGATCACACCGTGACCGCTCTGGACCGGGAAGCTCGTGTGGTGCAACTGCCCTATGACCGTTTGGTGCTGGCTGCGGGTAGTTCTCTGGTGCGCCCGCAGCTCCAAGGGTCGGAGCATCTGTTTGACGTGGATTCCATGCCTGCTGCTGCGCGACTCCACGCACACATCAACAATTTGGGCCGTTGGGCCGATCACACGGATGGATCCGATGCGCCCACGGAGTCCCACCACCCCGGCCAGTTCACCGCTGTGGTGGTTGGTGGCGGATTCACGGGCTTGGAGGTTGCCACGGAACTTCCGCGTCGGTTGGCGGAGGTGGCCGGTGATCATCCTGTGCGGGTGATCCTGGTGGACCGCGCGGAGGAACTGGCTGCCCCGCTGGGTGAAGGCCCGCGCCCCACCATTGCGGCGGCATTGGATCAGCACGGTGTTGAGGTACGCCAAGGTGCATCCGTTGAATCGTTGACCACAGAATCCGTGACCTTGACCGGTGGGGAGGTGATCCCCGCATCCACGGTGATTTGGACCGCAGGTATGCGTGCCAGCTCTTTGACGGATCAGGTTCCCGGCGAGCGGGACAAGCTGGGCCGGTTGGTGGTGGACAGCACCTTGCGGGTCATCGGTGTTCCGGATGTTTATGCAACCGGTGACTGTGCCGCCGCCCAGGCGGATGCCGAACATCTGGCCATGCAGGCGTGCCAACATGCGGTACCTCTGGGCAAACACGCGGGGCACAATGTTGCCGCCGATCTCCTGGGCCGTGAAACAGCGGAGTTCGCCCCGGACCAGTACGTGACCTGCTTGGACTTGGGTCCGGGTGAGGCGGTGTTCACCACCGGGTGGGACCGCGAGGTGCAGATGACCGGCCAGGAGGCCAAAGCGCTCAAGTCGCAGATCAACACCGAGTGGATTTACCCGCCTGTGGACGATCGCCAAGCAATTTTGGATCTGGCTGATCACCGGCGCACGTGGCCTATCGACTGATGCACGTCCACCAGGAAAATCGGGGCTCCCTGGGACATCCACGCCGCAGCCTGACCGGATTGCTCGGGGATACCGCTGGAAGGCGGGCGTGCTGCTGTGGCCTACCGTAGGGGTATGACCCCCCAACACCACGCGGACAAGAATGAACGCGACCTTGAAGCCGGAATTCAGCGCGATTTCAGCGAGCGCATGTCCTACGGCGCCTACCTGGATTTGGAGCGTTTACTCACCGCTCAGCACCCCGTCAGCTCCCCCGAGCATCACGATGAGATGCTGTTCATCATCCAGCATCAGACCACCGAGTTGTGGCTCAAGCTGGTTGTTCACGAACTGGAATCGGCCTGTCAGCTGATCCGGGAGGACAAGCTGCAGCAGGCCCTCAAACGTATTGCCCGGGTCAAACACATTCAGCGCACACTCACGGAGCAGTGGTCTGTTTTGGCCACCCTGACACCGTCGGAATACGTGGAATTCCGGGCTGACCTGGGTAATTCGTCAGGTTTCCAGTCCTGGCAGTACCGCGCCGTCGAATTCCTGCTGGGCAACAAGAATGCCGGGATGCTGGAAATTTTCGACGCCGACCCCTCCTCCCGCACCACTCTGGAGTCGCTGTTGAATCGGCCCAGCCTGTACGACGAGTTTCTGCACTACCTGGCGCGCCGCGGCTATGCGATTCCGGATGATCTCCTCACCCGGAACGTGCGCGTGGCTCATACCTTCAGCGCTGAGCTACTGGCTGTTTTTCAGCAGATTTACACCTCACCGGAGACCAACTGGACCATTTATGAAACCTGCGAGGAACTGGTGGATTTGGAGGAGAACTTCCAGGTCTGGAGGTTCCGCCACCTGCGCACGGTGATGCGCATCATCGGGTGGAAGCGTGGCACAGGAGGCTCCAGCGGTGTGGGGTTCTTGCAGAAAGCACTGGATCTGACGTTCTTCCCGGAGCTTTTTGCGGTGCGCACGGAGATCGGCAACCAGAGCGGAGATGGCGCACGGTGAACATGGACCCCATGAAAACTGCGGAGGTTGCCAGTACTCGGTACGCGGCGGAACTGGATGCTGCAGATTCGCTGGCGGCATTCCGGCATGAGTTTGTGCCCAACCCTCAGCTGGTGGCCTACCTGGATGGAAATTCACTGGGTAGGCCCACGCTTGCGGCAGACCGACGATTACAGGGATTTGCTGCTGACGAGTGGGGAGATCGTCTGATTCGGGGGTGGGATGAAGGGTGGTTTGACTTGCCTCTGACCCTGGGCGATCGCCTTGGATCAGCTGTGCTGGGCAGCGCACCCGGGCAGACGTTCATGGGTGAATCCACCACCGTGATCCTTTACAAGCTCATTCACGCAGCGCTCACAGCCCGCCCGGACCGCACGGAGCTGGTGGTGGACACGGACAATTTCCCCACGGACAGGTATCTGGTGCAGGGAATTGCCGCTGACCGTGGGCTCACCGTCCGTTGGATTGAACCAGACCCCGCTGCCGGTGTGACCCCTGAGCAGGTGGCTCAGGTGGTCAACGAACGCACGGCTCTGGTGCTTCTGAGCCAGGTGGCCTACCGCTCCGGGTACCTCAGTGACGTTGCCGCGATCACCGGCATCACGCACGACGTCGGTGCACTGGCCCTATGGGACCTTTGCCATTCCGCCGGAGTCATGGAAATCAACCTGGATGCTTGGGGTGTGGATCTTGCGGCCGGGTGCACGTACAAGTACCTCAATGGTGGTCCCGGTTCGGCTGCCTTTGGGTATGTGCGCTCAGAATTGATTACGCAGATGCAGCAGCCCATTCAGGGATGGATGGGCGCAGCCAACGCTTTCCAGATGGGTCCGCAGTACCAGGCTGATGCCGGTATCCGCCGCTTCATCAGCGGCACCCCCTCCATCATGTCCATGCTGCCGCTGGCGGAGTCCTTGGGGATGATCGAACAGGCCGGTGTGCCCGCCATACGTGCCAAGTCCGTTGCGCTCACCGATTACGCGCTGGAACTCTACGACGCTCTGCTGGCTCCCCTGGGTGTCAGGCTGGGTTCTCCGCGGGACGCAGGAGTCCGGGGCGGGCATCTGACTGTGCTTCATGATTCTTTTGAAGAGATTTTGCCGCAGCTGTGGGAGCGGGGTGTGATTCCGGACTTCCGCCGACCCAATGGATTGAGGTTGGGACTATCGCCGCTGTCCACCAGCTTTGAGGAAACCCGGCTGGGAGTGGTTGCCATCCTGGACGCGCTGAGGGCCGTGACGGAGAATCCCGCATGACATACATGCTACTTCCAACATACACACTGATGAAAATGGTTTTCAGTGAATGAGGAGCAGCACTTGGCCAAGCTGTTGGAGCAGGCCGCTGACACCTCCGGGATGACTGATCGGTTCACGTACGGATCAGATCCGTCCCAGTTCGTGGAGGTCTACGGAACCCCGAACGGGGCCGCCAACGCGGTGGTTTTCCTGCACGGTGGATACTTCCGGGAGAGCATCAACCTGAGCCATGCTCGCCCCATGGCCCGTGCTCTGGCGGATGGTGGATCGGTGGTGGGCCTGGTGGAATACCGTCGCGCCGGCGCAGACGGTGAAGCCAGCACCGGTGGGCACCCGCACACACTGGAGGACGTCTCCCGAGCCATACGCCAGTTCATCGCCCGGTTAAAACCACAAGTGGACCTGGTGGTTGCCGGTCACTCGGCCGGTGGATGCCTGGCCTTGGCCTGGGCCAGCCACTGTTCGCCCCAAGGGCCACCCGTGGCAGTGCGTGCTCTTGCCCCGATCACCGATCTTGTCCGGGAAGCACGGCTGGGCCTGGCCCGCGGTGCAGTCCTTGATTACATGGGTGTGCATCCGGACAACAGCCCCTCCGCCTACCTGCAAGAGGACCCGCGTTCCCGTGCGGCCCAGATTCCGCCGCGTGTGGATGTGTTGGTGCTGCACGGCACGGATGACGCCACCGTGGACATCAACTACTCACGGGACTTTCCAGCCACCCGGTTGGAGTTGGAAGGCGCGGAGCACTTTGACGTGATTGATCCGGCGTCGCGGTTCTTCCCCGCCGTGGCGGCCGCGCTGCGCCCCTGAACGATCCCGGGCACACGATGTGCAGTGGTAGTCGTACTCCCCTGTCAGTCGCAGTGCACCGATCACCTGCGGCACTTTGGTGAGGGGTTCAGCGAACTCAACCCGGGAGACGCCGTCGTGAGCTTAGCGTCACCAAGCACGCCCAAATCCATATGGTCTGGGCCCTGACGTGGCGGCGCGGCGATAGGGCATTGACAACGCGCGTAGCGTCAAAGGCATGACCGGAGAGAAGCATGAACAGCGGACTGCCACGGACGTCGTCGTCATCGGCGCCGGACCCGTGGGTGAGGTGGTGGCCCAATATGCCGTGGAAGGTGGGCTCTCCGTAACGCTGGTGGAGCACGAACTTCTGGGCGGCGAGTGTTCGTATTATGCATGCATTCCCAGCAAGGCGCTGCTGCGCCCCGTAGCGGTGGCAGACACCACCCTGGACCTACCCGGGGTCACGGATGCCGCCGTGGACGTTCCGGGTTTACTGGCCCGCCGGGACACGTGGGTTTCAGACTACGACGACGCCGGTCAACTCACCTGGGCTGCCCACGCTGGGGTTTCCGTGGTGCGGGGGCACGGGAAGTTGGTGGGTGAACGTCTGGTCCAGGTTGATGACCACATGCTTCTGGAGGCCCGCCGGGCCGTTGTGATCGCCACCGGAAGTTCGCCGATCATTCCGCCCGTGTTCCAGGATGTGGAGCCCTGGACCTCACGTGATGCCACCGGGGTGCGGGAAATCCCGGCGCACCTTGTGATCGTGGGAGGCGGCGTAGTGGCCTGCGAAGCTGCCACCTGGATGGCCGCGCTGGGATCTCGCGTGACCATGTTGGTTCGCGGTGACCGTTTGCTCTCCGGCTGGGAGGAGTTTGCGGGGGGTGCCGTGGCCCAGTCTCTGCGGGGGACACGGGCTACACAGGCTCTACGGCAGCGCGGTGTGGAAGTGCGGTTCGGCACGGAGGTGCGTGGGGCGAATCGACCAAATGCTGCCACTACGGGACTTGGGCGACTCCACGGAGGACCGGTGTCTCTGACGTTGAGCGACGAATCCACCGTGGAAGCGGAGGAAATTCTGGTGGCCACGGGGCGGCGCCCCTCCCTGGACGCCGTAGGACTGGACGCTGTGGGAGTGTCCGCTGACGCCGTTCTGTCCGGCGAGCTCCCTGACTGGTTGCATGCTGTTGGGGATGCCACCGGCACTGCTCCCCTGACTCACGTGGGCAAATACCACGCCCGTGTGCTGGGAACCCGGTTGGCAGCTGATGCCGGTGGGGTATCCGACCACCCCGCCCCGGATGTGGTTCCGGTCCCCCAGGCAGTTTTCACGCAGCCCCAAGCGGCGATGGTGGGCAGGACCGAGGCGCAGGCACGTCAGGACGGAGTGGATGTTGTGGTCTCCCAGGTGCCATACAACGCAGCTGCCGGTACCGCTCTGCTGCAGGACTCCGTGAGCGGGGCCGCCAAGATTGTGGTGGATCGCTCCACGGGGGTTCTTGTGGGTGCCACCTTTGTGGGGCCCGATGCTGCCGAGCAACTTCATGCCGCCACGGTGGCCATCACGGGCGGGGTGCCCGTTCACGTACTGCGCCATGCGATCCCCAGTTTCCCCGCCGTATCCGAATTGTGGCTGCCGTTGCTGGAGGGACTGCCGACAGAGCTGCGGTGAGCCCCACCCTGTGCCAGCAATTCATGAATCGGTCTGTGATGACGGTGCGTGACGGGGTTTTCGGTCTGGTTTTCCACAGATTTTTGGTCTGAGTTCCCTGGCCAGGTGTTGGTTGTTTAGGGTCGAGGCACGTTCATCCTGGTGACCGTCCATCTGGCGGTGAGCAGGTTTGGTTCTTTGTTTGGGGGTCGTCTGCCAGTGTCTGCTCGTTCTGCTGTGTTCACAGCTTCAGCTGTCCTCTTATTGGCAGGTGTCCTCACCGGTTGTGGTGACACCAACGACGCCGCCGGTGGTGGTGGTGATCCTTCGACTACCTCTGCTTCTGCTTCGGGGTCTGCTGGTGGGTCTGCCTCTGCTACTGGTGGTGAGTACGTGGAGGCTTCTGCTGAGGGCCCTGCCCAGAACGTGCCGGAGCCCACCAAACCCGCTCTGGCGGATGAGGAGTCTGTTGAGGGCGCGCAGGCGTTTTTGGATTACCTGTCGGATGCTCGGGCTTACGCCATGCAAACAGGCGATACATCCTTTGCTCGTGAGATCACCGCCGAACAGTGCGAATCGTGCATCAATGATTTCGATACGATTGACAGTCATTACAAGGCTGGTGGATGGGGATCATCTGGTCGAGAGTCGTTTTCCGTAGAATCAGATGCGCTGTCTGTAGATTCGCGATACGAAGTATATGCAATCCAGGCCAGGCTAGATTTTGAAGGTTTGACGTTCTGGGACGACCAGGGCCAACCTACGATGACTAAAGAGGCAGCTGACCACAGCCACGACAAAGTCACTGTTTATCTCGACTTCCGTGACGACGCATGGGTATTTGTAACCACCGGGCCAGCATTATGATGAAGATCAAGGTTCTCACATCATTCATCGCGCTCCTATTAATAGTGTGTTACCCCCAATCAGGTGAGACTGCTCCTCCTGAATTTGCATCAGATCTAGGGATGATTGACGCACCTGTGACGAGTGCGCAGGCTGATGGTGAGTCTGTGGTCGTGCGGGGATCTGACTCTCGGCGTGGGGTACCTGCTTCATCTGGTACTGGCTCGATGAATGTAGATATCGCTGAAGGTGCTGTGGCCTCCGCGGAGTCCGCAGGAGGCGGTCGGGCCCTAACCCTGCAGGAATACGAAGCGAATCTCGTGCAGTACACCACGGCTGTGATCGACCAAGAACGCGAAGCCTCTGGTGTGCGCAGTAGTAACCTCCCAGACGCTGGCTCTGGCCAGTACGCCGTGGTCGACACCTGCGCAGACGCCCCAGACCAACAGGCATGTCAGGAACAAGAGTCTTGCACCATGGAGGATGGTTCCACCGGGCAGAACTATTACGTTGAGGTCGATCAAGGATCAAACACCCAACGGGTTTCCCGTCCTCTGTGCCTGCCTGCCGGTGAGGTCCCGGAATCAGGGTCCATGCCCCTCCCCGTATTCACCGTCAACGATCTCCAACGCTTGGACATCGCCGCAGCGGTTTCCGTGGTGGAACCTGCCCCGCACACGTTGATCAACTACAACACCAACGTCTACGCAGAAGCCACAGCCCAGGAATTCACCACCACCCTGGCCGGATACCCCGTCACCGTGCGGGTCTACCCCATCGAGTACGCCTGGGATTACGGTGACGGTGCTTCTTTTGGTCCTACACCGCTGTCGGGGTACCCGTTGGATGAGGACCAGTGGGACACGGTGACTGATACCAGTCACCGGTACACCGAGACCGGGGATGTACAGGTCACCCTGGCCACTGTTTTTGAGGGTGAGTATTCCGTGGCTGGTGGGCCTTGGTTGGCTGTGGAGGGTACTTCCACGGTGACCAGCACCCCGGTGGAGCTCTCCGTGTGGCGGGCGAAGGTGCGTAACTATGCTGATGACTGCATCCAAAACCCCCATGGCGCCGGCTGCTGAACTAAGACCTCAATCCCCGAACTTCTCCAACAGCGCCAAGGCGGAGTCTTTGCCAAGTTGGTGAGCAGCCAGCGGACTGTCACCGCTCAGTAGGTTGCGGTCACGGAGGGTGGCACCGGTCATGTCGGAGTTGGTGACCTCAATGCCTGCCTGCTCCAAGGCTTCACCCAGAGCCCACGGCATCTCGCCCGGTAGGTAGCCGATCTCAATGTTGGCGCCGAAATCCAAAGAGTCCGGGAAGGCCACCGTCTTGTACCCGGCAAAGGGGTTGGCTTCACGCCCAACACCGGCCGCCAAAAGACCAGCCGGTCCGTGGCACAAGGTGATGATCAAGCGGTCATTGGCCAGGAAGAACTCCAAGGCGTCCCGCAACTCGGGGCTGGAGGGCAGACCGTTCATGGCACCGTGCCCACCGGGGATGAAAATCGCTGCGTAGTCGTCCAACCCGTCAACAAGCACATCGGCCAGCTTGAGAGGGGACTTAAAGCTCTCTTGGGTGAGAGACCAGGCGGACTTGACGGCGGCGTCGTCGTGAGGAAAGGCCCACCATTCCAACTTTCCGGGCCCGCCGCTGACAGTGGCCACGTCAATTCCGTAGCCGGCTTCCGCCATGTGATGAATGGGCAGCAGCGTTTCCACGGGGTGATTGCCGGTAGAGAAGAACGTGCCGTTGCGCATGGGCATGTAACGCTCGTCCGTGGCGATCACCAGCACCTTCCAGCGCCCGCCGGCATATTTCTGGTCCGTGGCCAGACCGTCAAAGTTGGTTTTGCTGGCGGTGTACTGGGACAGCGAATACGGCGAAGGGAAAAACGCGTTGTCCTCCGCCTGGTCAGCGGTGGGGGTGCGGTCTTGCGAATCGCTCATGGTGGGCGTCCTTTCGTGGTCTACCGTTGGGCAGTTGGTGCCGAGCAGTTCAGGTCAGCTCAGCAAAGAGTGGTAACCCTCCCGGTAAGTGGGGTATTCCAGCACGCCCACAAACTGCTGCATGCGGGTACTGTCCAGGGTCTTGCCCTCACTGCCTCCGGGCTTGTCAGGGGGCATGGGCACGTTGAGCTGCTCAGCGATGAAGGCAGCCACATCCCCCATGCTCGCAGGTTCGGTGTCCACGGCGTGCAACAACTGCGGCGGCTGCTCGGCTTCCAGGACCTTGGCCAGAACGGTCACCAGATCATCACGGTGGATCCGATTGGTGATGCGCGCGTGATTCATGGGACTGCCCTGCTTCACCCGATTGATCAGAGAGGTTCTGCCGGGGCCGTAGATTCCGGCAGGCCGGACGATCACCAGGTTGAGAAACAGTTCTTGGGCCAGGTGCTCGGCTTCCAGGAGGACTTTGGCGGTCTCCCGGGTGGGGTGGGGTTTGGCGTCCTCGGTCAGGGTGGCGCCGTCGGTGTCCCCCAGGACTCCCGTGCTGGACACCAGGACCGTTCGAGGCGGGAGACCGTTGGTCTGCATTGCTTGGTGCAGGCCGCGCAGCGCACCCAGATAGGTGCTGCGGTAGTCCTCAACGTCCCGGCCATCGGCCGTGAGCGTGATGACGACGCCGTCCGCCCCCGGCACGTCTTGATCCCCCGGGTTGGTGAGGTCCATGGAAATGGGGTTGATGCCCTGAGGGAGCTTGTCTGCGGAGCGGCGAATGCCGGAGGCGGTCCAGCCTTGTGCGCTGAGGCGCTGCCCCAGCGCGATGCCAACGTCCCCGCAGCCGACCAGAAGTACGTGGTGAGTCATGTAGTAAAGAGTGTCACGGGGTCGGACAGACAGGACAGCCCGAATCCCCTATCAGCGGACTGCCGCCAGGCCCCTGCGTCGATCAGCTAGAGAAATCACGGATCCGCTAGTTTCGTCGACTGCTTTCGCATCGTCATCCATCCGCTGGGTCCAACGCCGAATCCATGCAGGGGCAACGCCCGTCGCCCTACTAGCAGCCTGCTCATACGGGTCGCCGTAGACACGCTCCAATGCTTGGTGAAGCAGTCGAGGGCTCTCCGGCTTCACCTCAACGGGTTCCTCCGTCCGCCAACCTTGGCTCGACAACTGAATCGATAGCGACCGATAACGTTGAGCCGATATGACCCCCAAACCCTCTGCACGTTTCAAAATGGCCCCCACAGAAAGTCCGTAGTCAGCCTTAATACGCAGGTAAGCCTGTAGCGGTAGCGTTTCCGAAACGCGTTTTCTGACAATATGCTCAGGCAAGAGCAATGCTCCACTAAAGTTAAATGCTCGCCGCTCCTCAGGAGATCGTGTACTCTTAATGACAGACGTCAGGTTGCGGTCAAATATTAGATGCCCCAACTCGTGGCCTGCGCTCATTCGCAATACGTCCCCACGGTGCTGAGAGAGTAAAGAAATAGTCGGCCGCTCAACAACCGGGTGAGACCTAGAGATACCCGCGTGATCTGAGACTGCCGCGTGCGAGTCGTCCAGGTCGCAAATGACTCCAATGCCCATTCTTTCAATAAGCCGCAGCACATTCGGCACAGGATCGCTGGGACCCAAACCGGCACGGTCCCTCACCCATTCAGCAGCAGTCTCAGGGTCTGAATTGATTTCTTCCAAGGAGGGCATCTGGACTTGTCGGTAGTTGGACTCGACTGAAACATGCCGAAAGAGCCGGGATGCTTCATCATGGAGACGCTGGACGCGCCGCTCATCCCGAACACCTGCCCTAGCCTTCTTCCTAAACGTGTACCGACCAGCTGGTTCGTCTGGCACTGCAAAAAAGCTCAGCGGCAGGCCGAAGGCCGCACTCGCTTCAACTGCCAGCGTTGCAGGAAGAGGTTTGGTGCCCTTCTCAATGTGGGACAAGAAGCTTTGGGTGACCCCAAGGTGCTCAGCGAGGGCAGTCTGACTCAATCCATGAATGTCCCGCAGGGCCACCAAGCGGTCGCCATGCAGATGCAGTCCGTGGACGTCATTCACCGTTCTCACTTCGATCGATTTCTACTTCTGTCTCGCCAAAAAGGTCAGGGTCATCATCGCCACCGCGGAACTGGAAGTCGCCTATCAACTCACCGCCGGGTTGGATATCAACATCAACATCACACCTCACCGCTTGCCCGTAGCGCCCGGGCTCGAGCGTATGGACTAGGCGCAGCCGAAACTCCCCCAGAGAGGTGACAACGTAATCCCACAGCAGCAGGAACTCTACCTCCGGTTCCGGGCGCAACCGTCGCACCTCCAAGCCCGGGAGAGGCTGCTCCCAGGCTCGCCGCCGAGCGGGGTTTTTCCCAGCGACCGGGACACCACCGGGATACGTGCTACGTCTTTCCTTGAGGAAGCGCAGTTTGACACCCAGTTCAGGGTGCTTCAGATAGACCTGCCCCATGAGCCCGGGGTTGCCCGCGATTTCCCACCCAGGAGGCAACCCTGTGGCCACGAGATGCTCACGAAGTCCGATACGCACAACGAGGGGCCTGAAGTGCGGGTAGGTTTCATGCTTCCAGCCCCTGCAGCGCGTCTGAGCTTCCTGAACTCCAGTGGATGTCGCCTCGTACAACGAAGACGCCAGTTTCTTGACTTCCTGCTCTACCAGCCAAGCCATTTCACGCGTTGTCATATTATGACCTCCTCGAGCACTGAGGTCATAATATGACAACGCGTGAAACCTGCCTAGATGTCATGCAACTGATGCCATAGGCTGCGGTGCCTACCCCGCGCTCCCACGCTCACGTGCGGAGTCGTACAGGCCGAACTCCATCAACATGTCCACCAGCCGCCGGGAGTCCATCTTGCGGAAGAAATCCACCACCTCCGCGCTGGATTGTGGGCTCTTCACAATCCAGGGTGTAGTCGCGGTCTGAACCCGCCGGCTTCCAGAAGC
>NZ_JAUNTS010000002.1 GCF_030538595.1 Kocuria sp. | reverse complement strand
CTACCCCACACCGACGCGCCAGCCCCCAACTACACCCTCATCTGTGAAGAGCCGGCAAACCCAAGCAGCCATGCTCTACCTGATCGAAGCCGCTACTGAGCTGGTTGCTTGGGACAATGGACATCACGGGGCACTTCCCACGGTGTCTTTGGATTATCGCCCCACCCAGCCGGGCCGCTACTGGCTGGAGATTTCTGCCCTGGACACCAGGCCCGGTTGGGTTCGTCTGGTGGCCCCGGTGTCTCAAGAACACCGTGAAGAAGTCCGCAAGCTCTTGCGCTGGGTTGCCGAAATACTCTCCATCAGCGTGCAGCTTGTGCCTCCCATCACATTGGCCGAGGACATTCGGATCAGCTCTGTGGGCGATGCAGATGGCTTTGCCACTCTGGTGCTCAACAATTCACGCACCTACCGCGTTCCCGCGTTCATGCACGGGATGTTTGACGATCGACCTGACTTGGTGCAAGCAGTGACCAGCATGATGCAATGCTTGCTCCTGCCGGGGCTACGCTCCGTGGTGATTGTCCGCGATCCTCTGGACCCTGAGCTTCGCCAGGAAGAGGTGATCACCTTGACCCCGGAGTTCCATCAACGAGTGCTACGCGAGTCCTATGACTCATTGGCGGCCAAAGTGGTTTTTGTAGAGGCTCCCTTGACCGCGGTTTTGACCCAGCACAAGCGGCGTCAAATGTTTGACCCGGGGATTTCCGGGCTCCAGCGGCCTCAGTAGTGTGCTGCCCTGGCTCCGTGAGTTGCCCGTGAGTCAGGAGCGGACTGTCTGGCGTTACCGCAAGCGTTTTCCCGCTTGAAACTCCACCAAGGTATCTGTGGCTGGGATGACACATTCTGAGCGGAGCTCCGGAGAGTGTGGATCGGAACCCACCACAATGGCTCCCACACCATCCTCGCTCAAGGCAGCCAAGAACTCACGCAAATGGGCCTGCATGTGAGGCATGGTCAGGGAATCTGCCACCTCCGTGGGTACCCGCAGGAGCTGGTCATCCACGGGAGAAGCCAAGTCCGTCAAACCGTTGTGGGTGGTGCATCGGTGGATACCGCCAGCTTCCAACGCAAAAGTGGCAGCCCTGGCCAGGAGCAAAGTGCTCTGCAGAGCACGCTGGGCCCGGGTGGAATCAGCAGCGGCGCGTGGGCGGCGCCGTGAGTTCAATAACGCACGCCGCTGACCCAATGTTGTGTTCACGTGCTGCTCGGCAATGAAGGTCACAGTTCCGTCCTGGCTCTCCGTAAAGGAGATGTACAGCTGGGAATGCTGCGGCATGCGGGAATCATGGGTGGGCTCTGCGCGCAGGTAGAAGTCGTTGGCCAGATCTTTGATGGCTGCGTAGGTGCGCCGCAGAATATCGCGGTTCAACAGAAGGTTTTGGCCCTTGGCGTCCTGAACCTTGAAGCGCAGGGCGGAATCTCCTGCGGCAGGGTCGCGCTTCATGGCGTCATCACCTCAAACGAAACATCAGCGCGGAACACCCACACTACGGCGGCTGCTGGATCAAAAGTCGCCGCGCGGATTGCGGCTCTTCCCTGAGACTACCGCGTAGTAATTTAACGTGGGCAATTATTTCCGTTCGAGTCGGCAGCCCGCTTGCGTTGTGTACCAAAGCCAGCGTCGCTGTCTTACGTCACCGAAGATCAATCTCCTGCAGTGGCAATCGCGCACGAACCACCCAGCGGCCGTCATCGGGACCGGTGGTGAGTTCTCCTCCAAAGACGGAAACGCGTTCACGGAGGCCCAGCAGACCGAATCCTCCTGTGGTCAACACGGCTTCCGGCGTCACTGATTCCCGACGACGCGCATGGGCCAGTTGGTTGGTCACTTCAACTTCTGCGCGGCCACCTGACTGGTCGCGGACGCCGCTGACCGCATCCTTGGGCACCACGATCTCCACGCGCACGTGCACCGGGCCTCCCGGTGAAGCGTGACGAACAATGTTGGCGCATGCTTCCTGTACCACACGTTGACATGTACTGCGCACCGAGGTGGTCACGTACTCCCACCCCGGCCCCTCTTGGACGTGAATGTCCCGGAAGCCGGAGTCTTTGAGACTCTGCACGCTGTGCTGCAGCACGGCAGACATGGTGGGCGTGGGAGGTGTGAGCCCGCCTGAACTGGGACGGGCGGATGAATCCCCTACCGGCTGCGCGCGGGTTGCTGAAATCCCCACGGGCTCTTCCCGCAAGATGTTCACCAGCCGTCTGAGGTCAGCAATGGTGCCGCTGGCGCTGTCAGCAATGTCTTGGAGTGCAATGCGCTGGAATCCTGGCTCCTGGGAGAGCAAGCCTGCATTGGCCCGCAAGGCGGTGGCGGTGACGTCATGAGCCACCAGGTCATGCAACTCACGGGCCAGGTCTTGCCGCTCAGCGGCACGCACCATCCCTGCTTCATGCTCCAAACGGGTGATGGTTCTGGCAGCCAGCAAGCTGCGGCAGCGGAAAAAACGAATGGTGAAGCCTAGAACTGCGGCCAAACACACCAGGATGATGAGGGCAAAAACTTCTGACCAGGTGTTGGGTTCGGGGACAAAAATCCCAAACGTGACGGCTGCCAGGACTTGCGCACCCACCACCGTGATGCCCACTCCCCACCGCAGCCACATGGCCAGAATCAAGGTGCACATGACTCCGGGGACAAAAACCGCGAACACCGATTCGGTGAGCAGTGCGGTCGCGTAGGCAAAGGCTAGGGTCACGGCACCTAAACGCGGCCCCACCAGTGTGCCGAGTAGCGGGAGGTAGGAAGCTCCTGCCAGGGCCAAAACCTCCATCCCCGTGGGATCAAGAGCGTGGGACTCAGGCCGAGCAGTTTGGAAAAACCGAAGCACGTCGAAAAGTGCGATTGCGGCTACGACAATGCCCGCACCGATGCGGACGATCATCGGTACAGGTAAGGGGTCCGTGACCCTCAACTCCGGCCATCGGTCGGAATTGTTGAGCCACGGACCCAGAGTTGAAAATCTCGGCTTCACGTTACCTAGAGCAGCGCCCGTAGTACTGACACAGCAAGCTCACGAAGACTGCGGGTTCAGCCTTGACGGCTTGGCTGTGTGTGACGGATTGGCTGCCCCCAGCTGTCACAGATGGTGCGATGGCGGCGGTGGCCAGTCCCCCGCTGACCAACATGGCGCCGGCCAATGCTGCCGCACTGGCGGCCTTACGGGTTCGTGTGAAGAATGACATGTCTACTCCTAATGGAACCGGTGGGTTGGTGATGCGGATTGCCACGGTGCCGTTGTTGCAAGTCAGCACACATCCACACTGTCCAGGATATTCTGATTTCACGAATTTCACCCGCTGACCAGGCAATGTGACCGGAGTGGGGACAAATTGGCAGGTGGAAACGGTGGCAGATTGGGCCACCTGCGGTTTCTCGGTATGGCCTACCGTGCGGGAAACTGACTGACCACTCGCCGGAGACTTCCCAACCAGAGGAGCGCATCCGTAGACATGATGACCCGTGGCAACTACCGCGTGCTGATTGCAGATGACGAGGCTGTGGTGAGAGAAACGCTGTCCGTCTACGTGGGTAGCGCCGGTGACATGGAAGTGGTGGGTACTGCTGCTGATGGCCGTTCTGCGGTGCAGATGGCGAGTAATCTGCGCCCGGACATAGTGTTGATGGACATTCAAATGCCCCGGGTGGACGGGGTGGAGGCCACAGCTGAATTGCTACGGGCTTTACCTGCCACCCGGGTGGTCATGATCACCACGTTCACCACTGCGGACGCCGTCGTACCTGCCTTGCGCGCCGGAGCGCTCGGGTACGTTCTGAAATCAGACCCTCCGGAGCGAATTCTGACCACCGTTCGTCGAGCGTTGACTGGGCGTACAGAACTGTCTCCCAAGGCCCTGGATGCGGTTGTGGGGCATTTGAGGGACGGGGATCGGCGCAGTGATCTGCCACCGGCCGTCACCTTGACATCCCGTGAAGCAGAAGTCTTGCGGCATCTGGCCACAGGCTGCAGCAACAGGGAGGTAGCTGACGTGATGGGGATTACGGAGAAATCCGTCAAGTTGCACGTGACTCACTTGGTCAGCAAGTTTGGGGTGCGGGATCGGCTGCAGCTGGTGATTGCCGCGCACAAAGCCGGGCTGGTGGAACTGTGACACACCAAGCTGCGGCAGACCTATGCAACGTAATTGACGCCATTCGGTCATGGAGCGGCTACCTCCCGTATGCTGTCCCCAGTTTCCCATGTCCACCAAACAGCTGGCCTTCACAGCGGGAAGAGTTGCCATGACCCGAACCATCATGCCGATCTACGGGACACGTCCCGAGGCCATCAAAATGGCCCCAATCGTCAAGGCCCTCCAGGCATCATCCAACTTTGACTGCGTGGTCACGGTCACTGGCCAGCACCGGGAAATGTTGGATCAAGTCAATGAGATCTTTGACATCACACCCGATCATGACCTCAACATCATCCAGCCACGCCAAACCCTGAACGGTGTGCTCACCCGTACGGTGCAGGGACTGGATGCGATCTTTGAAGAATCTGCGCCGGATGCTGTGATTGTCCAGGGTGACACCACCACGTCAACGGCCGGTGCCATTGCGGCGTTCTACCGTGGTATCCCCGTGATCCACGCTGAGGCCGGTCTGCGTTCTTTCAACTTGCTCTCTCCGTTCCCGGAGGAAGCCAACCGGAAATTGACCTCACAGATCACCAGTCTGCACCTGGCCCCCACGGACATTTCCAAGCGGAACTTGCTGGCTGAAGCCATCAACGGTGATGACATTGTGGTCACCGGTAATACCGTGATTGATGCGCTTCACCACACCGTGGCCAGAGCACTGCCCTTCTCCGATCCGGAATTGGAAGAGATTGCTCAGCGCAGCGGCAAGACCCTGCTGGTCACCACTCACCGGCGGGAAAACCAAGGTGAAGCCATGCGTGGTGTTGGGCGGGCTCTAGCCCGCATTGCACAAGCAGAGCCCGATCTGACCATTGTGCTCCCCGCCCACCGCAATCCCGTGGTTCGTGAGGCTGTTCTGCCGGCCATCGAAGGCCTGACCAATGTTCACGTCACTGAACCCATGGCCTATGGCGAATTCACCCGCATGCTGTCCGTGGCTGACATTGTGCTCACGGATTCCGGTGGTGTGCAGGAAGAAGCTCCCTCCCTGGGTAAACCCGTTTTGGTCATGCGCGAGAACACGGAGCGCCCGGAAGCCGTCACCGCCGGTACCGTCAAGCTGATCGGCACCGACGAAGAGCGCATTGTGGAAGAAGTCAACACACTGCTGCACAACCACGCGATCTACGACGCCATGGCAAACGCCGTGAATCCTTACGGTGACGGCAAAGCTGCCGAACGCACCGTAGCTGCCATTGAACAGATGTTTGAGATGGGTCAGCGGATCGCGGACTTTGATCCAGGTCTTGAGACCGCTCACTGAACGGTTGGCCACACCACGGCTCCGCCCGCCCTTGTGAGGCGCGCGGGTCACTCGGTCCTCATCCTCCAAAGGACACACCCATTGGTTGCACTCCACCCCTACCCGCGTGGCCTGCTGATTTCCAGGGCTGACCATGCTGTCCAGGCACCTGCTGGATGGCATCAGATGAATCTTGGGTCCAGCGGGTGGGTGTTCGCGCACGATCCTCTGCTCACTCCGTTCTGGGCAGGCGACGACGACGGCCGTTGGGTTCTGGCCCATGGACTGCTGCTCTACAGCGGCCAGGACACCCGTGAGCTGAACCCGGCCCAGCGATTGCTGGATGCCTGGCAACAGTCCCAGACTGCCTTTCTGGACGCGTTGGATGACTACGGGGGCCGTCACCTTGTGCTCCAAGGTGATGGTGAGACCGTTGCGCTGTATCAAGATGCCACGGGCATGCGCACCATCTACGTGTCCGAAGGCGCTGCACTGGTTTCCAGCCATGCCAATCTCATTCACGATGTGGCGCCACACAGGGAACGAACTCTTGCCGAGGGTCGAGCTGGCTTCATGACCGCCTGGGGGCGTTCGCCATGGGTGGGTATTGAGGCCCTGCTACCCAACCACAGTTTGACTCTGGGGTCCTGGACCATAGAGAGATTTTTCCCGCGCGCGGAGAACCGTTATGAGCATTTGAGCGTGGCCGATCGCGTTTCCCTGTTTCAGCGCAAATGGGACCGGATGATGCTGGATCTCACCAACCAGAATGCCGACCTGATCATGTCTCTGACTGGAGGCTGGGACAGCCGGACGAGTATGGCGTTGAGCCGTGCGCATTTGGACCGGATTCAAATGTTCACCTACACCTCGCGGACTCCGGGTGATGATCTGCGTAAGGGGATGATCGCGCGTGATGAAGCCGTGGTGGACAAGCTCCTGGAACACATACCAGCGGCAGGACACACCTACTTTCACATTGAAGACCGCCATGAAAAGCTCCCACCCGGCCAGCAGGCTCTGGTAGATGCCAACTCGGTGGGTAATCATTTCAAATGGCTGTTGCCGCATTACATGCGCAGCTTCCCCGGCGACAAGGTGATCCACATCCGTGGCAACGCAAGTGCTGTGGGAAAGAGCTCTTGGACAGACTTGAAGTCGGTCAACTCGCAGGAAAACCTGCAGAAGTATTACTTACGGCGAACCAAGAAGGACGCCGGCCACATGCCGCTGAACCAGCGCATTCAAGAGTTTACTGACGGGTATCAGCGCTGGGGGTACCATCAAAATTTGTATGGATTTCATCGGCGTGATCTGTACTACTGGGAAATTCGACTGGGGCGCTGGTCCGCCGAAATCTGCAATGAAACAGACGTGGCTTTCGAGACCTGTGCGGCCATGAACGTTCGTTCCTTGTTGGAAATGACGCTGTCATTTCCAATTGAACAGCGTAAAGAATCTTTCCTTTTTGCAGAGTTGATTAATCAAGTGTTTCCCATCTTGAACTTTGTGGGTTTCAACGATGAACGCAACCTGTATGAGATCGTTCGGGACTCTGCTGTTTCCTCTCAGCCGAGTATCCCCGAACCAGCCACCTCACCCGATGCTCCGACCCCCGCCCACCGATCAGAAACCATGGCAGGACCGTCGCTGGAACCCGAACTTGAGGTGCGGCATCACGGTGCAGTCGTCGAGCGGCTGCCAGCCTTGACCGATCAGGTGCATCTACCAATTGCGCACTTCAGGAGTGGGCAATTGGTGAGCCGAGCGTTCACACCCATGGCCGCATCGGGAACGTTGAAATTCACAGTTGTCAGTCGTTACGGCCATGAACGCGGGGGTGGCAACTGGCGGTATCAGGTGTGGGTCAACAACCGCATGCTGGCCTCCTGGGACGGGGGGATCTCCAAGGCCCCGGTACATGTGAGTGTGGATGGGTTGGAGCCTGGTGACGTTGTGGAAGTTGTCGGCTGCCCACTGCGTGACCATGAGCGTGAGTCCTGGGAGCGGGCCAGCCGCATCTGGTTGCAGGAGGTCGCCTTTGAACCAGCGGCTGCGCTGCGAAGCGTGACAGTGACAGCGGATGCACCTGGTGCATTGCTCCGTCGGAGCTTGCAAGACACCTACTTCCATGTAGGTGACCTGACAGCCCTGTCAATAGATGATTTCGCCGTCGATGTACCCACGCGCCTGGAAGTTGATCTGGGCACTGATGTGCTGCCTCTGTTGGTGGTCCGCCGAGCTGGAAACCGCGCCGTGGCCATGTTTGATGGTCCCGTGGACACCAGCACCACCATGGGCGCGCCCGCATTTCAACGAAGCAGCTGGTGGCCAAAGATCAATATCCACCAGATCCATGTTGCCGACCCGGCCTCAACAGGCCCCCGCGCTCTGCGAACATCATGGGGACAATTGCAGCCGGAACAATCAGCCATCCCTTCCGCAGTTCGAGCAATCAAAGCTGTGGCAGAAATCTTGGGGGCTGGTCAGGCGGATGATCGAACCTATTTTGGATCATCTTCCGGTGGATTCTGGGCCTGGAATGCGGCGATTCTGGATGCTGGATCACGGGCGGTGGTCAGCAATCCACAGACCGACTGGACCAGGTGGTCCTCCGCATCCAGCGCCGATCTGCTCGCACAGAGGTTCGCGGGTCAATCCTTGGAGGGATTTCGCCACAGCCACCCGGGCAGATGCGATGTGTTGGAGGCTTGGCGCATGATGCACCACCCCACTCGGGTGGATTACTGGGTGAACACAGCAACTCCCTATGAGGCCCAGGTGGAGTTGCCCCGCGTCAACTCCTTCAAAGCCCAGCACCCGGAGCTTGCAGCCAATCTGTACATCCATGAATACTGCCATGAGAAGGCCATCCATTCGCCGCTGGACCAACGCAGCACCATAGCGGCCATCTTGGCTGATTGACGCGTGAAAACCGATCCAGTCAGAGAGCCAAAGATGGCGCAGCGTCAGCCTTGCAACGCACTGAAGAGGAAGGATCTACGTGCCCATAGCGCAGCCATACAGCCGCGGATTCATTGTGCACACCGGAACGGTTGACCTGGAGCTACCCCAAGGCTGGTCCAGTGAGACTTTGGTTCCTGGCAAGTGGGTCTACAGCTATGATCCTTCCGAACCGATCAATGTGAGCACATCGGGTCATGGAACGTGGGTATTGGTCCACGGACTATGCCTGTACGCGGGATCTGATCCTCGCTCCGTGGTGCCTGCTCAGCGGCTCTTGGAGGCGCGGCTGGAATCTGTCGATCGCTTCCTGGATGAGCTCGACGTCATGGGCGGTCGGTACGTCGTGTTGGTTGGTGACGGTGAACAGACTGAGCTCTACCAGGATGCCATGGGCATGAGGTCTGTGTATTTTTCCCCGTCGACGTCTTTGGTGAGCAGCCACGTCCACCTCATCAACGATCTGGCACCGCACGATGCGCGATCTGATGATCAAGGGGCCAACAACACCGCAGCGGCATGGAGCCGTACTCCCTTTTTGGGTCTGGAAGCCCTGCTGCCCAACCACAGTCTGCTCCTGGACACTTGGGAGGTTCACCGTTTTTTCCCCCGACAGGCAAACCCCTATGGCGAACTTTCAGTGCAGCAGCGGACCACAGCCGTGCGCAACATGTGGAACCGTCAGATGGATCAGCTGACGGCTCAGCGCAACAGCAGACTCGTCTTGTCCCTTACTGGCGGCGCAGACAGCCGTACAAGTTTGGCTCTGAGTTGGCCCTATCACCAGCAAATAGAGACGTTTACGTACACCACGCGGAGCGTGAGAGATTCAAAATTCCTGAAGTCTTATGCTCGGGACAAAGCAATTGTTGACAAACTACTTGATCTCCTACCGGAAACCAAGCATTCCTACTTTTTCATCGAAGACAAAGGGGAAACTCTTGACAATGAGTTGAGCAGCGTTGTTGCCAAGAACACCACTGTCAACCACGGAGCCTGGCTCTTGCCGCATTACGTTCGAGAATTCGGTGGTGCCAATTACGTCCATTTACGGGGGTTTGGTTGTGAGGTTGGGCGCGCCTACTGGGGCGTCACAAAGGACAACGACAACTTGGACTCCCTTCAAGCTCTGTTCTTGCGTCGAATGGAGCGGGTCAGATCGTCCGAGCCCGAAGCTGAGCGACTGGCTTACTTTGAAGATGGTGTGAAGCGCTGGCAGTACGATGGCGATCTTCACGGCTATCACAAGCGTGACCTTTATTACTGGGAAATGCGGATGGGGCGCTGGGGTTCGGAGGTCATGAATGAAACTGATATAGCCTTCCAGACGCTGGTGGGCTTCAATGTCAGACGCATCCTGGACATAAGTTTGTCTTTCCCTTTGGGTGACCGTAAAGACGGGTTCTTTTATTCTGAATTAATAAACGCAGCACATCCCATCTTGAATTTCCTGGGAAAGAACGACGTGCGGAACCTCTATGAGATCACCAGAGATGACCGTCGAAAGGGCCAACTCCCAGACACACCTGCCGTACCTGCAGTGGACTTGGAGCCACATCTCTTTGTGCGGCATGGTGAACACCCATTGCAGACTCTGGACCAAGACGGGGACCAGCTGCGGATCCCGAAACGCTGGTTCCAGACCGGCGTGGTAGCTGGCCGACGATTCACACCCTTGCGCCGCCCCGGCGATTTGAGTTTCACGGTGACTTCAAGGTACGGCCATCCCACAGCGCGTGACTACTGGCGGATGCAGGTTTATGTCAATGGGCGTTTGCGCGCCTCCTGGGACGGTGGCGGGTCCAAGCTGCCCGTGCATGTGAGCGCAACGGACTTACAAGCTGGCGATGTTGTGGAAGTGAGTGCCATCGCCTTGACCGATCAATCACTCAATGAGACGTGGTCCAAAGCGAGCCGCGCTCACATTGAAAATGTGCAATTCCACGCCAAGGCAGCAACCGGCCCATCGGATGTGGGTGTAGACCATCCGACCACCACCAAGCCCTATTACGGACGCTTTCCTCGGATGCGACCGCATGACATGGCTGGGCTCCAGACAACCGATTTTCCGTGTGATGTGGCCACGCGAGTGGACATTGACCTGGAGGAAACGGTGGTTCCGCTCCTGGTGGTTCGCCGCCAGGACTCCCAGAAGGTTCTCACCTTATTCAACGGAGCTGTGGACTTGGTACGTTCGCAAGGGGCGCCGATATTTCAAAGATCCTCCTGGTGGGAGGACATCCCGTGTTCTCAGATCTATGTGGCGGATCCCGGGAGCATCGGGGAAGGTGCACTCAGCTTGTCATGGGGGCAGGTGTCCAATGATCTGAGCTCGATCCCACCGGCAGCCCTAGCGCTCAAGTTGCTCGCTGGAGCACTGGGTGTGTATGGCTCGGAAAACAGGGTTTATTTTGGTTCGTCCGCCGGTGGCTTCTGGGCATGGTCCTCCGCGGTCCTGGACCACGGTTCTACGGCGGTGGTCAACAATGCACAAATTGATTGGACACGTTGGATGGCTGCCGCTGTCAACGAACTTCGGAATCGCAGATTTGAGGGAAAGTTGCCGGCGGATCTTCGCCAGCAACATCCCTACAGAACCAGTGTCCTCAGACTGTGGCAAGCACAGGGATATCCCACCGCTGTGACGTATTGGGTGAATGTTTCCTCCGGCCACGATCGGGTCGTGGACCTACCCCAGGTGGAGGAGTTCGCCAGAGAAAACCCTGACCTCACGGCCAATCTGCAGATTCGTAGATATGAAGATGAGTCCAGCGGCCACAACCCCATGAGTCGTTCCGACACATTAAAAGCTATCCACGAAGGAATCCAAGAATGAGCTTTAAGCTAGGCCTAGTGGGTTTTTTCGGATGGGGTAACTACGGCGACGAACTCATGCGCAGCGTGTGGGAGAACCAGCTGCCCGTCAATGCACAGGTGGTGCACGATCGTCTCGATAAACCCTACTTCTCTCGCCCTAGCGTGGAAATGGCAGCTGAATATGATGCCTTTGTGATCGGTGGAGGGGATCTTATTATGCCCCGTGCAGTGTCTACGCTGTACTGGAACCGTTCATGGCTGGGCAAGCCCTGTTTGGTCTCCGGGGTTGGAGTAGCCCTTGAAGACACTTTCACACGTCCAGATGTTCCCAAGCGGATCGGGAGATTCTTGAGCGATCAAAACGTTTTACGGATCAGTGCCAGGGACACGGAGTCGGCGAATTGGATTCGTTCCTGTACTTCCCATGCCACCATTCAGGTGTGCCCTGATCTTGGGTTCGGGATGCCTCTGGAACAGTCTTGGCTATCGCAGTCCGGGGATTCTGTCTCGGGATCGAGTGCAGTTGTTGCAATCGTGATTCGCAAACACCTGGGCGATGACATTTCAGCGGCCGTGGATCGTGTCCTGCGCTGGGCGCAGCAGCGTGGATCGCGCGTCGAATTTCTGATTGCCGCAACAGGTCTGGAAGCCAATCTCGAATTGGAGGTCATTCGTGATCGGTGGCCCGGTGTACCTGTTCGGGCAGAGCACACCATCCAAGCTGTGACAGCCGCGTTCGGCGATTATGCGGTGGTGGCATCTGCCAAGTTCCATGTTTCTTTGATGTGCATGAGGCTGGGAATCCCCAATCTCACTCTGCGAGCCACTCATAAAATTCAGCAATTATCCCATCAGCTTCAGGACCCCGGAACCCGCAATGTTGTAAATTCCGATCATAGTTCTGCGGACATCGAAAGCCTGGCCATGCGCCCGGTTCCTGCAGACAAAATTCATGAGCTGGAAATTGGTGCCCAATCCGAAATTGCTTCCGTCCGCAGGTGCCTTGAAGATGTTGCCGCAAACTGAGCTGAAACCCAGTTGCGACCGCGCAGCCAGTCACAGTTGACGCAAGCCCAATTGCTGACGCAGATTGTATGCAAAATCTGTGCTGATCCTTGCGGGGTCCAGATGTGCTATTGCTTCTAGGACACGGGACTGTGATGTTTTCCGTGCCATGTCCCCTAGTGCTTCAAGTTGACGCCCATATTCATCTTGCATGGCATCGGCATTGAGGAACAGTGATGTCTCTGCCGGTAGGGTGCTTCGCAACACTGAAGTGTCCGTGGCTAGGACGGGAAGCCCAAAGCTCTGATAGAGCAAAGCTGCCCCGCTGTTGAGCGACCGTGTGTAAGTCACCAGTCCAGCATCAGCAGCGCGCAAGAAATATTGTGCTTTGCTGCCGGGGATCTTGGTGGGTTCAATCAACACTCGTTCATCAAGTAAGGCATCCTCCACAAAACGTTGAACCGCGGGGTGGGCATCTGGCGCACCTGCCACCAACAGGCGGTAGCGTCGGGTTGAATCCCGGTCCACCAGGCTGCGGAATCCTGCCAAGGTTCGCTGTAGGCCCTTGTATTCTTTCAATGCGCCGAAGACCAAAAACACGGTTTCATCGTTGTCAATGCCTAGTACGGAGCGTGCTTCAGCGCGTGAGGTGACATCCTCGTATGCGCCTCGGTAGTGCGGATGAGGAGCAACCACCACCTTGTCAGAGTCTATATTCGTGTACTCTGACAGAGCCTCCGTGGTGGAGGCTGCCATGGTGTGAATGGCATCCGACCGGTCCGCTATTCCCTGCTGCAATGCCAGCTCGGCATCCAGATGCGCGGCATCATGTGGGTAGACGTTATGCGCGGTCCACACCAAGTGTCCGCCCTTCGCTTTGAACTGATCAATACGGCCTAAGATGCCTTGAACTTTACTGGCGGCACGTTGGGCATTCGCTTCGCCTGCCAGCACCCAATTGACCCAGTGAAGGTGCAAGGTGATGGAACTGGTCCGTGACTTGTGTAGCAGCAAGTCACGGAACTCAAAGGATTTCAACAGCGGTGCAACGGCGAACCCATGGTCGCCAAAGCTGCGATAGAGCAATGCCTGGTATGGATTCATCCTGGCCACTGAGGTATACGCCAGAAGATCCGGTCTACCGCTCTCATGGTCGGCTGCCCGGATTGCCTGGTGTACTTCAAGGTAGGGGCTGGCTTCGCTGGCTTGAAAGCCTGTGTAATTGACTTTCATTCCGTTGCTCCCGTGGTTTCGGTTTGACTGGGTCTTTGAGTTCCAGGCCAGTTTGAGGTGACCTTGGCGAATGCATCAACATAGCGCGGTCCATTAGATGTCCAGCTTCGTTGTGTGGATGCCCACTCATAGCCTGCTTCTGCTAATTGTTTTCTGCGCTCTGAGTTGTTTTCCAACTCCTGCAATAATGTGGCCAAAGCGTGATGGTCGCCTGCGGGGAAAGTTAACCCACGCTGCGGTGCCGACACAATCTCTCTCAAGGCTGGGAGGTCTGAGGTGACAACAGGGCGCCCTGTGGCCATGGCCTCAAATGGTTTCAGAGGAGTGACATAGGTGGCTGCACGTTCGGAGATTCGGGGAACTACGAATATGTCGATAAGCGAGTAGTAGGCAGGAATGTCCTCATGCTGGACTCTTCCCAGGAAATGAATTCGATCCGCTACCCCGAGCTCAGCGGCCAAAGATTCAACGACAGTTCGACGGGGCCCATCTCCCACTATGACGCAGTGCAGGTTGCTGCCTCGATCCTGCAGCACAGCTGCCGCATGGACGAGAGTCTCTTGGGATTCACGATAGTGGTCCATGTTGGAGACGTAACCAAATGTGGGCAAGCCCTCCAGTCCCAGGGACCCAGCCAGATTTTCATCACGATCTTGCTTGGTAAAGATTTCAGTATCCACACCGTTCGGAATAATATCTATCTTTTCGGCAGATATACCCCGGTTGATCAGATCCTCCCGCATGGCCTCTCCGATAGTGAGCACGCGGTCAGCTTCCTGCATGCACAGCAGCTCAGTTGCCATGCGTCGCTCAAAAATTTCACCTGTGGATTCCCGTTCATTCTCCGCTGTCCAGTTCGCTTCAAAAAACGAGCGAACTTCGTAAACGAAAGGAAGACCAGTTTTACGCTTGAGGGCAAGGCCCACCAACGCTGTTTCATATCCTCGACGCCCAGAGCTGGCATGGATAAGTGCCGGCCGGATAATTTTTATCTTTTGGTATGCAAGATCGGCCCACATCTCCAGCATTTGATCAACAGGCAAATCCTTAACGGAAGCTGAACCAAGATCAAAGTGGTAATGCCCAATGCCATCCAGTCGCATTTCTGTACGTGCATCCTGCGCACCTGCCACATTCCATGGATAGCCTGGTTCCGTGAGTACGATTGGTTTCAACCCTGCTGCCAGTTCGGCTTTGAAGTTGTAGTGGCTACGCGAGCAGAACCCGTTGGACAAGTACGGGGCAGACTCTTTCACCAGATGTACCACCGTGGTTGTGGATGACGGAGTGAGCGGGGTGTATTCTCCTGCAATCGTGGGGATCCAGCCTGAGATCTCACGCATGCGGCCTTCGAGCAGACGAACCGACAGGTTGCTCGCCTGCCGTTGCTGCATCAGCTGATAGCTTGCCGCCAGACTTCCTGAAATATTGCCGCGTTTGCTGTCAATCGACCGCGAGAGTTTCAGATAGCTAGCCTCCTTCTTCTCCACCAGTAAATCCACCCGATCACGCACACGGGCAGCCTGATCGAACGCATGTTCACCAAACAGCCATGCAGCAGATTTGATCAACTGATCGGTAGAGGGTGAGGGATCCAGAGCTAACAACTCATCCACGTAGGCTTGAAACTTTTTGTCCACTGTGGTGTGAGGCACATCAGCACTGCGGGTCTCCGGTGAATTCCAGTTCATGGGGCTCAATCTTCAGTGTCAAGGGTTGCTGCTGCAGTTGCTGGCACCAGTGCCTGGGCCGGGAAATCAGTATTGATCGCATCAAGAACTTCATCCACACCTGCGCGAGCATCCTGCCGAAGTGCCTGAATCGCCAACGATGGAACAGGTACCGAAGCCAAGTTGATCTTATCCATCATGCGCTCATCGGTGTTGCTGGACAATAGATAACGCCTGTCCAATGCGCGGTACAGATTGATGCTCTTGGTTGTGGAGGACAACACCACTGAAGAAACCCCATATGCGGTTGCAATGACAGTGCCGTGAAACTTGTTTGAGATCAGGAATTCTAATCCTCCAATAGCTGAAGTGAGGTCATCGATATTCTCCGATGAGATTATATGCTGTCCCGCTAGAGGAAAACTACGTGCGACTTCCAGGTCAACAGCTCCAGTGCGCCCGGTGCCTAGAACCAAGTTGGCGATTTCAAATCCGCGCTCTTGCAGGATTTGGCACGACCTAATCAAATGAGAGGGATCGCTGTCCTTGCGGTGGCTGCGAAGATTGATTCCCACTGTTGGCTGTTCATAGCGAGCAGCCGGGGGGAGATGCATGGAAAAGACCAGATCTGCGTGAACGTGAACGGGCACCGTAGGTTCCAGATGCCTGCGAATCCACTGTGCACTCTCTACATCGCGGGTGGAGATGTAGCGGATGTTTGAGTGCTGAAAGAAGTTCCGAAGTCGCTCCATGACATCCGGGGCCTGGTGTTTCACCCAGGTTGGAACACCGATTCCAGATATGTAGATGGGGCGCCGCAACCACGCGCGATTCCAGTACAGCGGAGAAATCTTATTGGGGATCACCAAGTCTCCGCCGCCTATTACCAGCGCATCGAACTCATCAGCTATTTGAGTGGCTGGTCGGGAAAAATATGGTTCTCTCAGTTGCTCATGAACCACTGCTGTCTGATGGAACTTACCTACACTTTCTTCCCAGACTCTGTGAAATAACTCGTCGCCGTAGTTTCCCCAGCCAAAAAAGCCAACCAATCCAATTCGCGCCATGGTATTTATCCATCCTTTATTGTTGATTCGATCCACTTGAAAAAATCTGGTACGAGTCGTTGTGAAAACTCTTTATTCATATGATAGAAATCGCCGCGCGTGTAGAAAGATGACTCGCTGGTGTCTGCGGGGTTCCCCATGGCCAGTTCACTTCTGGTAAAGCCCTGATCGGTAATAGTCGATTGGGGCTGCTCATACACTTCCACATCAAATTCAGACAAACGCGTCAACTGCCGTTGATAATCAGTTCTGACTCGGTCCCAGTCGCCGGTTTTGACTAAACGGTGGTAAAGGCGAAACCGCGGATCCCCAACTTCCGCCACCCATGCAGCCGGCGCCGGCTGCGGAATGAGAACAACACGTGTTCTCTGACTGGCAGGGAGGGCTTTGATGATGCGGACAGCTTCCGTGTCATCAAAGGCAGCGTCAACATAGGCATCCCATATGCTCGGTCCAACCGTGGGGGAAGCATAAGAACCTTGCGCACCCACTGGATGGTAGTGCTTCCAGAGGTCCACCATCTGCACCGCGGAGAAGCGCAGCCCCACCAGTGCAAGGACGTCTGCTTGGCGCAGGTCGGCCACATGTCCAAAACGTGCTTCCGATTCCAATTTGATGGACGGAAGGACCGCTCCGGCAGAGTCCCCGACAACCCCCAAAGGTACGGAGCCGTACGTGCGTGATATGTAGTACTCAACGTCGTGATCGATTTCACGCTGGTACGTGGTTATGGCTGGGGCGATAGTACCTAAATGCGAATTCCCAATGAACTCAATTTTCATTGCTGAAGGCCTCCAGGATGGCTTCCTCACAAAATACTCGCTCATCAGTTGCAGCGTAGGACTCGCCTGATCGGACCGTATGCTTGTCCGGGGATTCGTAACCGGATTCCGTGGTCGAGTCCATGATTTCACTCTTACCCACGTGCTCAGCCAAGAAATAAGCCATGACCTTGGCTACGGTTTCAGGTCGAACATTCCGCCCGGTTTCGTCGAAAGGTTGATTTCCAGGTGCGTGACACGTGACGATCTCGTAGGAGGGGAAGTAGTCGACGTCGTCGAATGCTGCCTCCAACTCTCCGGCGGCAGCACGTAGCACAGCCTTTGACAGAGTTGTGGCAGTCAGGACGTTGTGGTCTGTTGCTGTCGCGGCCAGTGGCACTGGTGAGACAGTCAAAAGAAATTTGATGTCAGGGTTGATCTGTTGAACAAGATCTCTGAACTGGCGGAAATCGTCCACGATTTCTGAAACTGTGAAGTTGTGGAAGCGGTGAATTTCCGGATTGAAACTGCCTCCAATGGTCCCGGGCGCAGTTGGGTACACCGTGCCTGAGGCAATGTGCTCCCAGCCCTCGGTCAGCCCCATGGTGAATACAAAAACGTCTGCTTCTTCCAGTAGTCGCCGCACCGCCGCCAGATGGTCTACACGCTGACGACGTACATGCTCGGCAGCCAGTAGGCCCGCCGGTTCCACCGAGGGCCGCAAGGCATCAATCCAGCGTTCTCCCATGGGCCACACTGCATCTGCTGGTTCCCAACGGTCCATTGATTCAAGGGCCAGTTGAAGCAACTGGCGCACGAAGTAGATATTTCCGTAACGGGCGGAGTAGATGCCATAGCCGTGTTCCTGAAGCAGGTCTATTGGCAGATTCTGCGGACCAGGTTCAGCATCCAAGACGTTGTAACCGGCATGCCGAAGGTACCTGGAGATGTGTTGAGCAAAACAACTTCCCGCGGTCACCACGGTGGATTGCGGTGTGATGGGGAACTTCTTGCGGTACATCCCGCGAAGCTCGGTCACATCTCTCCCTGAAATGGAGGCTTTCCAGAAAGTGTGTCTGGGACGCCCACGATACGGGGATTCAGCCAATCTGGTTCCTCCTGGAGAGTCTCACAGGGCATCCGCGCTCGGAGACCCCTGGTGACCAGTGATTTGTTCTAGAACGCTATCCTGCCTTGACCCCTGAAGGAC
This sequence comes from Kocuria sp., assembly GCF_030538595.1. GTDB lineage: Bacteria > Actinomycetota > Actinomycetes > Actinomycetales > Micrococcaceae > Kocuria. The sequence continues at coordinate 260,233 of NZ_JAUNTS010000002.1, read as the reverse complement.
CCACAACACACCTGTAACGCCCTGACGGTTATCTGAGCACCGAGCTCGCTCACGTGATCCTGGTTGTCATGTCCAGATGTGCTCCTCTGCCTGCCAGCGAGAGCACAGCACCGGGTTCAACCTTGCCGAAAGTCGGGAATCGAGCGCTTCGCGGTGGGTTTGTGTCAGCGCCGGTCAATATATTTGCCTCCATGGGCGTGGAAGCAGTCCAAGCCATCGTCAGAACTGGTTGCCCCTTCTTGAGAAACTGCGCTGTGCAGCCATCCTGAATCTCAATGCTGATTCCAGGTCCAGCATGCCAAAGACACTCGAAGCGGTGTTGGGCTTGATCCGCAAATGTCAGCTGGTCGACCACGGATGTGTCCGTGGTCTGAGGACGTGTCCCCCAATTCTCGGTTACTGTCAGGGTCCGCTTGTGGGTCCACTCCGAACGACGGCGATTCACACCCTGGACTTCCATCACACGATTTCGTTGCTTGTGCTGACCAGTGAGGTTCCTGAAGCTGACGCCACCGGGCTCGGGGTCCACCCTGGTTAAGGAACGCCCGTCCACCACGATGTTGTTGTGTGCCCATTGACTGAATGCATATCTGGTCAAGGGATTTTGATGCTCATAACCAAATGGACCCGCCTCGGAGAGTACAAGGTCGCCATCCTTGTAGTACAGCAAGGAGAGGTCATCGCAGTGATGGTGATAATTGGCACGGTATCCAGCTTTGAACAGGAGCCATATGGCATGTGGATCTGACCATCGGGAACGATAGATGGCATAGCCCGCCTCCGGAAAAATTCCCACACGCTCCGCTGGTTTGGTCCCGTATCGCCCACAGGTCATGGATGACCGGAATGCATTTCCCAGAAAAGTGTCCGAGTGATTGGATGACCATACCTTGAACTGTTTGGTATCACTGAGCGGAGCCAGCCGGCCGTTCGGCAGAATGCTATGGACGGCGTACTCCTCAGCCCCGGCATAAATACGATTCAGAGCTACCGCTTGGTGCGGCAGGAGGTGCTGAATGACGGGCAGAGCATCACGAAGGCAACGAGCAGCCATGAGGTGATATCCAGGGCTGTTTTCCGTGTGCACACCATCGGAGGTGAAGGATTCTGTGAAATACGCGGTCAACCTGATCGCTGCCAACTCAGCATAGGAACTAATTTGTGTCGCATCCAAGGTGCTGGTGGACTCTGCGGCTAAAGCTAACGCCACCAAAGCAAAGTCCTGGAACATTCCATGATTATTCTGCCCCGCATAGAACCAGTCCGAGGCCAAGAGTGCAGCATGTTCCTCGACCATCACGGCTAGAGAACTTTGACTTTCGGAAGACAAATCCTGCCAATGCTCAATCACCAGAGCACTGGCATGGAGAGCGCGCTGTGCGGTTGTCTCATCGTGGAAGGCCATCTCCAGAACCTGTGAAGCCTCGGCAGGCACTGGGTGATGAGTTGCCCATTTCCCCAGCATGTCTGCGCAGACTTCAACTGCTGCAGCGTCCTCTCGGAGAACCGTGGTATGCCAATCTGCCAAGAACAGGAAGCCATGCACATACCGTTGATTTGTGCGACCTTCAACGTTGTCCCAACTCATAGTGGGATCCAGGGGCAGTGGTCCCAGTTGGGGATGATCAAGGACGTGGTTGCTCAACAGCCGCAGAGCACGTTCCCGTGCGGCCGGTACCGAGTGAGTTGGGACCAGTGCAAGAACAGCATCTTTGATAGGTGACAGGAAACCTGTCCGCGCCTCCGTCATGGCGTACCAGAGAGGACCGATGTGGACAAGGCTTCGCGCTGATCGCCCTTTTTCACATAGAAACGCAGCCGCGACTTCTCCCCCACTGCGAGGAAGAATTCCAACCTGCGGGACTCGCTGCTGTAGGGGATTTTTTGAGTCGCCACGTTGCTCTCCATCAAGTAGATGGCCGCCTGCGACCCATCGGATGGCGAGGATAGGGTGACCTCTACCCGATCAAACTGCATTAAAACTTCAAAATCCCAACCCTGCAGAAAATAGCTGACGGTCTCAGTCAGCCCCATGACCTCTTCAAGTAGTCGTGGCAGGAGCTCCGCATACGGTTTACCAATTGAGGCATGGTCGATTCCAGGAAGTACTTTCACGGCTGGCCGTGACCGTCCCGCAGCATCAAAAAAATCTAACAATACGGGTAAATGATCACGATAATGATGATCACGGTCCCCGATCACCACTGTGACGCTTGTGTTGTCTGTCAACTGTTGGATGTATTCAGTCAAAATCTCATCTGCCCACTTCACACTTTGTTCTGTGTGATCGCCTGCCATGAACCGCAGAATATTTGGGTGTGGAGTCTTCAGGAAGGATCCAATTTTAACCTGGGGTGCACCGACAATGATGTTGGCAACCCCCAATTCTGCGCCGAACATCAAGGCGGCGGTACCTCCCTTGGAGGATCCCACTGCATGAGTGCGTTCCAGCGGAACGTTCAAACTGTTGAGGGCTTGCTGGAGCGCCGCGAGGACGGAGCGGTGGATGGCAAGGTTTCGTGAGTGGCTGTGAAAGTAGGCACCCTGATCGCCGAAGTCATCCAAGACATAAATCTTGTGTGCCGGCAATGCGTCCAAGGAACGCTTGTAGTTGTAGGTGAAGCTTCCCCGCGGTCCCAATGCGGAGAACACCAAGACGGCGTGAGTAGCACCAGGGAACTCGTCCAGGAAGTAGTTGACGGGGACTTCCCCGCGGTGCTGCTGCCATCCAGCTGCACCAGGTGTGAGACCCCAGTCGCGGTAGAAAAAGTCGCTGGTGCGGATGCTGGTGCGGATCTCCCCACTTCCCTCCAGCAGGGTGATCTCCACGTATCCGTGGGCGTAAGGCGCACCGACGTCTGCCCCAAATTCAGCAACAACGGGCTCATGCCATTGAACTGCCAGTGGAGTAGAAGCCAACCACGTGATTTCCAGGGTCTTCTGACCTGCCCTGAAAACTTCAATCCCCGACCCTCGCAACACCCATTCTTCCCCGGGTGCACAGGCCCATGTGACAGCTGATTTCTGCGCAGCATCATGGGACGCGGTAAATCTGTCCACCAGGTTCAACTGCACACCTGGCTCGGTGGATGCGGCCACGCAGCGCTCGTACGTAAAGTTCTCAGCCCCCTTGGTTTGCAACACCAACTGGGGTTGGTCAGTCAGGCTTGTGTTGCTTCCTGGTCCCGAGGTTAGCCCCGGGACCAGGAAGAACAGCCTTTCATCGAGTGTGGTCACTGCTGTTCGACAGTCAGTGTCAGAACGTCTCGGGGTTTGAACTCAGAACCGGCCTCGGGTGTCTGTTCCGTCACGGTGTACTCGCGGGTGTTGTCGATGTCGGCGATTTCAGCGCCCTCCAGTTGGTAGCTGAGATCGTTCTCCCGCGCGAAAACAATGGCGTCGTACAGTGGCTTCTCCGTGAAATCAGGAATGGTGGTTTCGGCAGTTGCAGAATCGGTGGCAGAGGCAGTCGCCGTCGACTCTGCGGACGGCGTGGCGTCGGCAGAGGTGTTGTCATTGCCTCCGCACCCGGCCACAGTGAAACCTCCAGCCAGCAAAAGAACAGCTAAGGATGCACGGAGAGCGGGGGTATTTTTCAGGGACATGGGGGGTCCTTTCCTCTGGGGGGATTATTTTTCAGGAGCGGCGGTGAATATGTGTGACTCAGGCCGACATCTATGGAGGTGAGGTTCTGGTGAATCTGCGCTTGATGTCGAGCACAACCTGTTCGCGCTCTTGGGGGGTGCTCCGGTGCCGAACCCGAATACGTGGGGTCTTTAACTTGCCAACATCCACGGTGAAGTCGCCTCGGCCCTGCCATGCACCAATTGTCACAGCATCAGCGGCGTCAAAGAGATCGAAGGCGAAATACCGATGCGGTCCGTCTGCGATCACACGCACCACCCCGGGTGCCACAACTTCAGCGTCAACGGTCAACTGATCCGGGCGAGTTGGGCGCGGGGTCTCCAGCGCACCGGGCCACGGCGGTGCCAAGAGGCTGGGGGGCAGCAGGTTCTCCACGGCAGCCGTGATCTGCACGTCTGCCCAAGCCTGTTTCAAAAGGTCCACGGCAGGGGGGCACCACGTACCCAGTAACGAGCCCATCAGAATCTGATCACCAGAATCATATGTGGTGGCCACATCAATGGGTGCGCGTTTGCGCCACCCCGCAGAGGTCCAGCCAATCATGGGATTGTCCAAGCCGCGCCGGATATCGCGGTGTGTCTGAGACGTCAGGTTTGCAATGTGGAAGTTCTGGTCGCCGTGGCCGAGGGAAAAGCCGAAGGACAGAGCTTTGGCCTCAATCCCTTTCCCGCAGTGCCATCGTTGTTCAACCTGCACGCTCTTCTCCGCCTGCACCGTGTCCAGCACTGCAGTCAGATCCCAATGCTTGAGATAAATGACTCGGCGTTGGATGGTGACGTCGTCGTAGCTGGGATCTGTCAACAGAAAATCAACGTAGGATTCAGTCTCCTGATGTTTCTCCAACGCAACGCTGCGGGCTTTTCGCGGTGATTCTGACGGCAATACCAACAAATTGTGCGCCGCACGGGAGACCACATAGCGCCGGGTGGCGTCCCTGCCGTAATGGAATCGGCCTTGGTCATCAAGCCACTGCACACCTCGGGTTGCACAGGTCAGGCTGGTGCCGTCCATGTGGCCGTGCTGTTTGTTCTGCGCGCCAAACAGCACGGTGAGGTAGGTTTCATCGGAGAACGCCCGTTCCCCTTGCCCCCAGCCGCTGCGCACGTATGCGTAGCCGGCGTCGTACACCGCTGTTGTGCTGGCGGGGGGTGTACCCCGGCGACCTTGCGAGGTCACGTAACTCGTGTAGGGATGCTCGATCAACGACGGCGATGAACCATCCGTGTCACCGATCCGAGCAAACCGCCCCAAGGGGGAGGTCTCATGCGCCAGGATCTCAGGAACCAGGATCAGTCGCTCTGCACCTTCAGGACGGTCAATTTGCTCAAGATCGAACCGGCGTAATGTGTCTTCCCACCACGTGAGGTTCTGGCGGTGGTAGGTGATGGCTCCTTCAGCATTCATGCCTTGTTGATCCCAAGCTGCCCTGAGAAATTCGCCTATTCCACTGACAGCTCGGTCCAGAAATTTTTGGTCTTGAAGGACCGCCCCAACCACAAACAGGCCGTTGAGCTGGTGCATACCATGGTTACCGGGCTGCAGGTGTTCAGGATCTGCCAACCATTCACCGTGCTGTTCCAGGGAATCCACCAACCACGGCTGCTCCCCTACCAGTGGAAGGCCAAAACACAGTTCCTGCGCTCGGATGCCGTCGGTCATGTCCACCCAGGCCCATTTGGATTTGCTCTCACCAGGCGGATTGGCCTCGATCCAGGATCGGGCATAATGCTCCCACATGGCCCGAGCGTCGTCGTTGCCTTTCAAGCCGGCCCGACGCAGGGGATCCAACCAGCGCAGCATGTGGAACTGAAATTGCCAGTTGAAGTCATCAAACGGGTCTTCAGTCCAGGTGGGGGTTTTCGGTAGTTGCCAGGCTTTGTGGGGACTCATCCGCAGAGAGCCGTTCAGCAGATTGCGCACAAGACGCGCCTCATCTTTGGATTCGCGAAAATTGGTGCCTAGCACCTGGCGCTGAGCGGCTTGGAGGTTGACCATCAGGAGTCCCCCGCCGGTGGCCGCGGGTGGTCAATGGGCACGTCAATTTCCACGGTGCTGGGATCTTGGGTCTCGGGTGCCGCCTCTGGATCAGCAGGGGGGTCCACAAGAGTCAGGATGGAATGACCATCCTGGTCCAGCTGCTCCTCCAATTTGATTTCGTAGAAGGCAGCCAACTGCCGCACCAATTCACGGCACTCGTCCATGGCCTCCGGGGCAACATCCTTGTTGAGCTTGTTCAAGATCCAACCGGCCAAGAATGGCCGCGCCCGTGTCTGGCAGTAGGACTGATACAGTCCCTGGTCCTTCAACCACTCCGATCGTGCTTGTTCCATGGGCAGGTATTTTCGGAAGAACCCCGGTCCCACGGTATTGACCATGGAGTTGGACACGGCACCGTAGTACACGTGGATGGTCTCACCGGCCAATGCCACACGCCGAGCACCGTGGAGCATCTGTTGAAACGCGTAGGAGTCCTGACCCAACGCGCCCAAGGGCTGATGGAGCCCAATGCCGCGCAGCCAACCGGTCTGAGCCACCAACGCTTGGATGGACATGGGCTGGAAATTGATTCGTTCCAGGGCATCAGCGGGAGATGCAAGACCACCTTCCCAGGACAAGGGGAGGTGTTTGCTCAGGTGACCCGTGTTGTCCACGCGCCAACGCCGCGTGGACAGCTTCAGCATGTTGCCGATGGCAAAATCCACACCGGTCCGTTTCACGATTTCCAGAAGGTGGGCAAAACCATCACCCAGGGCCTCATTGTCCGGATCCAGATACGTGACAAATGGTGCGGTGGCCATGTGAAGACCTTGATTGCGAGCCCGGGACGCGCTGCCAGAACCACCGGTCGGATTACCAAAGGCACGGACCTGCTGCGGGAAACGCTGAGCCAGGTTTTGCACGATTTGCGGGGTGATCCCATCGGTTGAGCCGTCGTCAATGAGCAGGATTTCCATTCGCTCAAAGACTGAGGATCGCTGCAAGGAACGGAAGCACTTGTGCTCCAGGAATCGTCCGTTGTTGTAGACCGGAACAATCACGGTCAGTTCCGGGTCTCCCGCCCGGATGGGCTGCACCGTGTCTTGCCGCGTGACGGGCTGGCTTCCATCCGTGGCCGGCTCTGCAAGGACAATGCAGGTGGTGGGCTGGGTGTCAACGCCGAAGGGATCGATGGTGTAGGCGTGCCCACCGACTGTGGCCTGGTCCAAGAGAGCATCGCCGGCTTGAGACTTCATCCAAACGGCACTCCGCCCGGAATCGTAAGAATCATGGTGAACGAACTCGTGGGCCTCACGGTGAATCACCTCTCCCCCAGCTTCATGTCCCAGCCGCGTCACAACATCGCTGGCGGTGTAGGCAAAGCCGTTGACAAGATCCTGAACGTGATCGGGACCGTAGCGGTAAGCGGGATTGATGGGAACGACGACGTCGAAGTCCTCCCGGCGATTCTTGAGCGCCTGGTGATCCAGAACCTCCACGCCCAAGGACTGTCTGCCAGCAGTTTCCATGATCTCAGGGGTGATCTGCTCGGCTGTCACAGCAACTCGTGGTTGGGCGTGGCTGGTGTGGAACCCGGCCGATCCCAAGATGTCTGCCATTCGGGCGTGCGAGGTGTGCTGGGTGAAGGCGCGCCGGATACCGTCCATTTGGGTGCGGTATCGGTGTTCCCCGGAGACCGCATCCAATGTGGCACCCACGTCCCGACCCTTGTCAATGATCTGCACTTCCGGGAACAAGTCATTGACAGCCATGGAGTAGTTGGAAACCACCAGTGCGCCCATGGCCAGCAATTCCACCACCCGGTTGGCAAACATAGTGGGGCTGTAATTGACCGAATTAAGGTTCAAGTGGACATCTACGGTCCGTTGCAGACGCATGAGGTCGTCATGCCCAACCCCTGGTCCCAGATAGGGCAGGTACTGATCGGGGTAGTGGTAGTTGGGGTCCCCCAGAGAGCTGTTGCGGTCCAGGATCAGCAGATCCCTACCGGAGTCCAATACTCCTTCAAACAACTGCCGCGCTGCTTGCTGCCGCTTGGGGTATTTGTGCTGCAACCAGGAACCCGCGAACAGCACTCTTTGATCCCGTTGCCGGCGTGAACCAATGGGGTGGTGCAGAGCCGGATTCACCCCGAAGGTGGTGGCCACCACGTTGCGGGCGTCAGGACATTCCTGCGTGTACTCAGGAATCTTGAGATCATCCGAGGTCACAATGAAGTCAGCGTCCCGGGCAACGGGCAAGAACTTGGCAAAGTTGGGCGGATCTTCTTTGGAGTAGAAGATGACCGGCACATCATGAGCCCGTGCGTACGGGATAACCTCCGCACGCAGGAGATTGTTGCCTCCGATGGTTCCGTGCCAGTCCTCAAAACGGCCACGCCACGTGGAGGCCACCAGAAGGGTGTCCGCCCAGTCCAACGTTTCCTGCCAGTTCTGTGGGCTGATGTAGCGGATCTCCGCAGTCCCGTCCAAGGCATCAAAAAGCAACGCGTCACACAGGAGAGCCACCTTCACTCGGTGCGGTACCAGAAGCCGGCTGCCATTGGACCCTGGCAAATTGGCCGAGGCCTCCACCAGAGCTTCCACTTCAGCTGCCCGGGAAACTGCTGCGCGCCGCTGTTGGTACTCCTGGGGCGTGCGGGATGGCCGCCAGGCGATGCTCTCCGGTTTGTTGATCATTGAAGACCTGAAGGCCGCGGAGGAATAGTATTGCGAATCGCTCACGGCTTGAGCTTTCACAGCCTTCAGCTCCGCTACGCGGGAATGTAGATTTTCCTGCCGGAGTAGTGCTTGGTCTACATTGAGTTGTGCCATCATCGCCCCCTCGAACGAAGGTTCCAGTAAGCACGCTGAACCTTGCCCAACGGTGAACTCTGCAGGGTGGCCAGGCGTTGACGCAGCCCCCGTGAGTCTTGGCGCTCAGCCTCCAGGGCCGCCTTGGACTTGTTCAGCTCAGATTCCAGCCACCAGATCTTTTTGAGGTGGGTGTCTCGTTCCTTTTTCCGAGCCTTGTTCTTTGCTTTGAGCTTTTTGATCTGTTCATCACGGCGCATGAGACCATTGAGAAAACCAGCTTCTTTCTCATAACTGCTGGCAAGTTCGCCCGCCAGCCCGGAAATGTCGTGAGCCTGTGTCCTCAGGACGTTGCGCAGTTCTTCCTGCTGCGGCGACAGCTCTTGGGGCTCACCGGAGGTCTTTGAATCGGCAGAATTACTCATCTGGCATCCTTTCCGTGTTCCGCCATCAGGCTGAGGTCCAGCTGCTGAAAAACATGCGGCTCGGACATGGTGTCACGTACAAAATTAGTGGCTCGCTCTCTGAGCGCATGGCCTTCAGCGTGATGTGACTGAATGTGCGCAATGTGATCCGCCATGTTGTCCAGGGACGCCACCAACCATTCCCTGGGGTAGATACGGTCAGCGCCCGGCCAGGCCAAGGACACGGGTACGGCCCCAGAGGCTGCGGCGTCCGGAAGTGTGAGGTGAAAAGACTCCAAGTCGCTGACTGAGAGTCCGTAACCAATTCCCGTGAACCACTCCGGCATGTCATTTCCGTGTGGATCAAAGCCCACAACTTCGCGACCCATGGCCTGGTTGAGGTTATTGATCCGGGAGTAGCACGCCGTGTACCAAGCCATTTCGTCTTCCCGGCGCAGCATCCACTGGTAGTCCTCGGGCCGTTTGCCCTTGATGCGCAGCCGCCAACGGTCATCGCGTTGAGCCAGGTTTTCAATGACTGTGATCGCTCGGTCAAGACGCTTGATCTGCGGCACAATTCCAACCAGTCCCAAGGTGAACTCCGCCTCAGCGGTCTTAGGCAGTGCCAACTGATCGGCGCGGACAATGTTGGGGATGACCCCTGTCTTGGACCGAGGTACGCCGTGAGATTGGACAGCGGCTTCTCGCATGAGCTCGCCAACAAAAATGAACGTATCCACGGCACGGTGATTGATCTTGCTCAGGTAGGGACGCCTCAGTTCTTGAGCGTGGACGCGCACCACCAGCTTTTGGTCATCCCTGACTCGGCGCGAATACCACACCGCGTTACCAAGACCCCACTCACAGAACACAGTGTCCGCTTGTGCCAGTAGCTCCGTTGAGCGCTCTTCATCATGTTCGGCATGGTTTTCCCACTGGTCCACCAGAACCGTGACGCCTTGTTGCTTGAGGTGATCAATCCATGGTTGGGCGAATTTCAAATCGTGCCCAGCTACCAGAACGGTACCGCAGCCCCGCAGCGCCACAGGTGCATGGTGAGGCTCGGCCGCTGAAGAGATGCCGGGCTGAGGCGGCGGCGTGGGCAGTGTGATGTTGAGAGCTTCCGCGCTGGTGGCGAGTATGTCGGCCGCGCTGCCCTCTTCGAGCAGAGTCGTGGCCACCATTCCCCCGTGATGATCTTTGGCTACGCTGCCGGGCTGAGCAAGGACACGAGCATCACCATCAGATCCGTAGCGGGTCACCAAAACAGGCCAGTCGCCCCATTGCTCGGCGGACAATACGTCTTCAGCCCAGGTGCGGGAGGCTCCCTTGGGGAAACATGCCCACCATTGGATGTTCTTGGGCACCGTGTCATGAGCTCCAATAACGGGGACGCCCACGTTGTGTGCTCGGTCAGCAACAGTGCTCGCCGTATCTTTCACCCGAACTACGCTGGGACGAATTGACTGAGTCAAGAGTTCGTCCACGTTGTGCTCGGTCATATCCGTGCCCCAGGCCGGGGCCGGTAGCCCCTGAACCGGAATCCCGGCGGTACGAGCCATGAGAATGAGCGCACTGCTGACGGTGTGACTGCGCAGTACCGACCGCATTTGAAGCCAGGCTTCAGCAAGATGTTCCGTTGGATCGCTGGTCCAGGCACTCAAGTACGCACGCCAGTAGAGATCATTATTGGTATTTGGGATCTGCCCACCGAAAACTTCGGTAATGGCGCGGGACCATGAGGACAGCAACACACCACCGCTGGCTGCAATCTCTACTACACGCCTGGAGTACATGGTGGGTGAATCTCCCACGGAGTTCACATTGAGATTGACCACATGCGATTTGTAACTGTCCAGAACTTGGTCATAGGGCAGGGCACCTGCCACATGACCGGCGAACTCCTGCGGGAAACGATAAGGAGAATCCGGGACAGCCAGCTGACGGTCGTAGATCACCAGTCCGTGCTCTTTAGCGCATCGCAACATACTGGTCAGCTGCGCGGATCGTTGCGCGTACCGCTCACCGTAAAACGTTCCGGCATAAGCGATGGTGTCTTCATAGGGGCGTTGGCTTGGCAGCGGATTGTGCACCGTAGGGTCAGCGTAGAACGGCAATGACGACGCCGTGACCACACCCTCGGTGGCTTCCCGATGTGCCTCACCCAGGTATTCGGAGATCATGTCAGCATCCGTGGTGAACACGTGATCCACGCGCGACCCTGTCTTACGGAAGCGAGCGATGTGAACGGGGTCTTCCTTGTTCCAGAACAGGGAAGGAATGTTCGCGGCTCGGCTCAGATCAAGAAGTGAGCTCAGGTCGGCGTCGTCTTCTTCGGAGTAGTAGCCGACCCCCCTGTGCCACTGACCGTCATTTCCAGTCCAGGCGGATTCTATGAGAATGAAATCTAGGTTTTCGGTCTCCAGCTGGCTGGAAAAGTTACTACGGTCCAACGGAATGATGGTGGCCGAACGTTGCAGAGTCTTGGTGGTGAATTCATCTGCAATCACACCAATGCGTAGTTCTTTAACCGTGGGGCCTAGCGCCGCCAGTTCTGCATGGCGGGCAGCAGCCCGGGGATGGATCCCCTGAACCAACTCCTTGCCAAGATGGGACCATTGGCGGTGGTCAACCGCCCACAGACGCCCTGCCCGCCCCTTGGCGGTGCTCAGCTCAGGATCTTCGATCAGTGTCTGGATGGCATCTGCCAAAGACCGAGCATTCCCGGGTTGTGCCAGAAGCCCGCGTTCTTGGTTCTCCCCCACCAGAGTGCGATGCGGGGAGACATCCGAAACAATCACCGGTTTGGAAGCCGCAAAAGCCTCCAACGGCTTCAAGGGAGAGACCATCTCAGTAACCGGTAGAGACTTGCGCGGGCAGGCCACAATATCCACGCAGGAAAGGAATCGTGGAATCTCAGACGCAGGGCGGCGCCCCACAAATCGCACCCGCCAACCTAGTTTATGGCCTGACTTGTAGGACTTGAGCTCGTCATAGACGCCTCCGCTGCCAGCAATGACAATCTGGCAGTCCTTTTTGCGGCCCCGCAAGATGTTGGCCGCCTGCAGAAGAATGTCCAGCCCTTCGTAGTCCACCAGCGATCCTGCAAATCCGATCACGGGAACGTTGAGGGAGATGCCGTGCTCCTTGGCATAGGCGTCATCACGCGGAATGGGCAAAAAGGTATGGGAATCCACTCCGTTGGGGAGCAGCTCAATTTTCTCCGCCTCAACTCCGCGACGTACCAGTTCATCTTTGGTTTCCTGGGTGATCGCCAGGACCGTGTCCGCCTGCTGAGCAACCAATGCCTCCATGCCTGCCTGCCAGGCGTACCGTTCGCTGTTTTCCCATCCCGTTTTGGCTGAGGCCTCAGTAACCTCCCACAACCCTCTGACCTCATAAACGAAAGGAAGTCCCAGGCGTCTGGCCGCTATCAGAGCTGGTAGCCCGTTGAGGTAGTTGGAGGCTGCTTGGATCAGGCTGGGCCTGCGCAGACGAGCTTCCCGGACATAGGAGTCCGCGGCAATTTGGATGTAGTCATCCGGGCGTGCACTGGTCACGTCACCTTCCGGCAGGTGAACGTAATCGACACCGTCCATTTCTGCCACTTGACGCCGCCGTTTAGCGGGCTTTTTGGCCACGGAGTTCATGTCCCAGGGATAACCCGTGCGTCCGACCACAAAAACATCTGCACCAGCAGCCCTCAGACCAGCAACTACTCCACGAGTCCGGATGCTATAGCCATTGGAGTGATACACCGGTGTTGAGTAGGCACAATACATGACTCGGTCGGTTTCAGGGCGATAGGCCGCCCCCAAGGATCGCTGAGGAATGATGCGATCTATCGTTGCTTCCAGCCGCACAGTTCCTTGAACCTTGCCCACCAAAGATCTCTGGCTAGAAGTCATTCCCGGTAGAAGATCCTGGTGCGTATGGATGAGGTCCATGCATCGATTGATCTCGCCATGGCGGTACCACAGACGGTTCAAACACGCGGCCAGGCGTGTGGGAGACGGATCCGCGGCCAAGCGTTCCAGCAGCTCAGGCAGTGACACGTCCGGTTGGACAACTGCAGCGGCGGTCTCAACAACATCCACCGGCTGCCCGGGCGCTCCATCCACCGCAGGTGCTCCCACATCCCTTCCGTTGCCGCCCACGGCTGGTTCTTGCACTGGGTCAGCTGGCACTGGGGAGGCATCAACAGATGGCACCCGCTCAGAGGCGTTGTTGCCCCCCGCTTGGCTGCTGTGGGCGAGCTCTGCCTCAGCTTCTCTGACCTGCCGGGCCAGTTTGCCTTTGGCCACACGCTCAGCGCGCAGTTTGGCCTCCAGCTGGGCGACGTTAGCTGTCAGGGCTCGAATTGAGGCTTGATTCTGCTGAAGCCGCTCAATGGCAAGTTCCGGGTCACGCTGGATCTGCGCAGTGAGTAGCCGCTGGGCTTGTTGAGGGGCGCGGCGTTCGTCGTCGTGCAATAGGTACCCTGCTTTCTCAGCCTCAAGCTTCTTGCATCATCAAAGATTCGCGTCTGTCACAGATTTCTTAACGCCACAGCCCCTTGGTATCCACCACTGCCTTACCCGCCAGTGCAGTGGCAGGCAGCCCCTTGAATTCATCGTGGTCCACCAACAGGAGCACAACGTCAGCACGTTCAATGGCTTCCTGGTACTGCGCGAATTCCACGTTGGACAGATCCTCAAGGGCCTTGGGCAGAGAATCCACGTTGGGCTCCACCGCCAAAATAGTGGCGTCCGATGTGGAGGCGGCCAACTCCTTGGTGATGTCCAGAGCCGGAGATTCACGCAAGTCATCAATGTTGGCTTTGAACGCCAGGCCCAGGGCTGCCACCACGGGGTTAGTCTTGCCCGCGGCAGCTTCCTTGACCTTGTTGATCACCCAGTGCGGCTTACCATCATTGACCTCACGTGCCGTGCGGATCAGGTTCGAGTTCTCCCGGTCGGAGGACACGATGAACCAGGGATCCACGGCAATGCAGTGCCCGCCAACACCAGGACCTGGTTGGAGGATGTTCACGCGCGGGTGGTGGTTGGCCAGCTCAATGAGTTCCCACACGTCAATACCGAGCTTGTCAGAAATCAAGGACAGCTCATTGGCAAAAGCGATGTTGACATCCCGGAAAGAATTTTCAGTCAGCTTGGCCATCTCTGCGGTGACGTCGTCGGTCTCCAACAACTCACCCTTGCAGAAGGTTTCGTAAACGGCGCGGCCACGCTTGGCAGCTTCCGGCGTCATGCCACCGATGATGCGATCATTCGTGATCAACTCCTCCATGGCCCTACCCGGCAAGATGCGCTCGGGGCAATAGGCCAGGTGAATGAGTTTCTTGTCTCCGTTGGCGGCTTCCTGCGGGTCCGCGGTCAAGTCAGGACGTGCAGCGATCAAAACCTCAGCCAATTTGCGGGTGGTCAGCGGAGGGGAGGTCGACTCCAAAATGACCAGTTCGTCACCCACCAGCAACGGCGCAATGTTGGCGGCAGCAGCTTCGATGTAGGCGGTATCGCCCTCGTAGTTCTCCTTGAAAGGTGTGGGCACTGCAATCACGTAGGCATCGCCTGCCTGCATCTGCGTGTGGGCCGTCAGATGACCGGATTCCACAGCCTTCTTGAGTTCTGCTTCCAAGCCGGGTTCAACAATGGTGACTTCGCCGCGGGACACACGTTCCACCACGGATTCGTTGACATCCACGCCACGGACTTGCACGCCGCTGTTGGCCAGTGTGACGGCTGTGGGGAGGCCGATGTAGCCGAGTCCTACGAACACGACGGTTTGCGAGTTGTTAGCCATGGAGGGATGTCCTTCTCAGTAGGGATGGTTTGCACTACATGTGGGGGAAGGTTGCAGTCATGTCGGCTGGTGCCCACAGTCTGGCTTGGTCATCATAACTGGATGTGTTTCAGCCAGTCCCCCGTTGTGACCACAACACCGGTGGAGAGGATGTGCTGATCCTCTACGGCCCAAGTGTGGGCGTGGCCACCGCGGAATTGTCGAAAGTTGAACCGATCTGAGGCGTAAACGCGGCACCCAGCGTCGATCACGGAGCGCAGGAATGCGCTGTCTTCACCCGTGGTCCTGGCCTCAAAGGGAACCTGCTCAAACACGGCACGGCGTGCCATGAGAGTTGGACCCAGCACAAAATCTGTCCAACGGTGTTCGCGCTCACCAAATCGCAGCAACGTGACGTCAGAGGACTGCACGTACAGGTAACTGGCTTGTTTTCCGACAACGTCGGCACCGGTCACACGCATGACGGCTAATTGGTCACGCAGATAGTTGGGGCCGTACCAGTCGTCGTCGTCCATTTTGGTGATGACTTGCCCGGTGGCGGCCTGAACGCCGACGTTAAAGCACTCCCCCAAGCTCCACTCTTGCGGAGCGTTGAGAATCTGCACATGTTCCAGTCCGCTGGCACGGGCTTGATCATGCAAAGATTGGTGATCGGGCACAAACCCGTGGCAGACCACTACCAACTCCAGCTCCACGCCGACCTGTGCTCCGATGGTCTTGAGTGCCTGGTCCAGATTGTGTGGCCTGTTGGTACAGAGCACCGCAGACACCGCGGGTTGCTCAGGCAACCACGCTGAACCGTCCGGGCGTGTACCCAAAGCTGCAGTCAATACCTCAGCAGCTCGGTGCGTGTACGTGTGTTCGTCCCACACCGCGCGCTGTGCCTTACGCACCATACGATCCGCGTATTCGGGGCTGCGAACCAGCGTTCGGACAACATCTGCCGCCGCTTGGCGGTCTGCCACCACGGGCAATTCATCTGGCTGGAAAAACTCGCGCACGGCTGCCGATGGGGTGGACACAACAGGAGTGCCGCGGGACATGATCTCAAAGATGCGCCGCGCACACATGGAGGGAGAATCCACCACCGAGTTGACATTCAGAAAGACCTTGTAAGCCTGATAGGCCGTGAGCATCTGCCGATAGCTCAACGAACCCACCACCCGCCGATCCAGCGGGCTGGGGAACTGATACCGGTCATCGTCCCCCAGATAGCGGGAGAAGATTTCCAAACCGTGTTCCATCTTGGCGGAAACATCCGCAGCTCCACCCAAGAGTAGGTCCATTTGCTCGCGGCGTTCCGGGAATTTGTGCGCAAAGTACATCCCACCGAATGCCACGTCACGTTCGTGGAAACCGTGAGTCGGGCGCGCCGGGGAGTGAATGGCCGGTTGAGCCGCAAAGGCCAGCACACCCACTCGGTCGTGGCCCAAATCCCGTTTGTAGTGCTCCACCCTGTTCACATCAGAGGTGAAGACGTGGTCGAACAATCCAGCGCATTCCAGAAAATCTTGATAGTGCGGCGGATCTTCCTTGTTCCAGAACACGGTGGGGATGCCACGACGCTTGCACTCAGCCATGAGTTGCTTGAAGGGCTGCTTGACGCCGTTGGTTCCAGTCAGCTGGTACTGCCACTGATCCTCATTGCCGTGCCAGGCCGATTCCACAAATAGGAGCTGCACCTGATGCTCGTCCAGCTGTTGTTGCCAGGAGTCACGCTGCAGCGGGATCTGGTTCCATTCATGGCCAAACGCCTGTGCGGAGAAATCATCCAGGATGGTGCCCACCGTGATTTCAGCAAAGGCTCTGTCCCACCGCGTGGGCAATTTTGTCTCGGGGAAAGTCAGGGTAGGTTTGCCCCGCGGACCGGAGGTCTGCACAGCACTGGCATTGCCGGTCGGTATTTTTTGGCGTCTCAGATACTGGCGCACCTGTGAAGGGCCACCCTGGCGTAGGTGCCACAGTGCGGCGCGCGCCTGACGAACGTAATCCTTGGGGGCCTGGAATCCGTTGGTGTTCACAGTGAGCCACCCATCCATGCGGGAGGTTGGTACTGGCCAGCTAGTTCATCTCGATGCGCTTTGGCGCTGAGGAGGTTTCCGTCGGCCAGTTGCTGCATGTAGTCGTCATACTGATCCACCACCTCATCAGTGTGTCCGTCCATCACCACGTGGCCGTCGTCAATCCAAACCACTCGCGTGCACAAGTTGCGGATTTCACTCATGGAGTGGGAGACGAACAGCACGCATCCGGCATTCTTGCGAATCTCCTGCATCCGCTGCTTACCGCGGGCCTGAAATTGGGCATCACCTGTATTGAGGGCTTCGTCAAGAATCAAGATGTCCGGGTTGGTGGCAGTGGCCACGGCAAACCGCAACCGCGCTGCCATGCCGGATGAATAAGCCTTCATGGGCCAGTAGAGCGCCTTGTCCAGAGCAGCCACTTCCACCAGTTCATCAAAAACGGCATCCACTTGACGGGGGGTCATCCCTTGCGCCAAACACCCCAACCGGATATTGCGTTCGCCCGAGAGGCCAGGTACCAAGGCCACATTGACCCCCAGTTTTGCGGGACGGTCCACGGCCCACACGCGGCCGCGCGTTGGGTTCATCTGCCCGGCCACAATGTTCATCAGGGTGGACTTGCCGGAACCATTTCGCCCAATGAATCCAACAAATTCCCCCTGCTCCACCAAGAGCCGAATGCTGGTCAAGGCTTGGTTGTTCACAATCGGGGGGCGGCCCAAGGCTCGACGCGCCAGTCGCCGCACACCGTGGACTTGGTTCTCCTCTTCCCCACCGGTGCTGGTGACGGTGTAGATCATGGTGACATCGTCGATGACGACGGCGGGGCGAATCACCCGCTGTGCCGGCTCCCTGGCCGCCATTCGACTGGCACGATCTTGGATCTGGGCACGCCACTGAGCACGTGTGGCCTCGGGCACAGCTGCATTGGGGTCTTGGAAGAGTGAATCAGCGGCGCTCATTGGCATAACTCTCCTCATTGCGCCAGAAAACAAGCATCCCTGCAAGCCATACTCCACAGGCCCACACCACCAACAGAGACCACTGTTCCAAGGACGGGAGGGTGTCGTAGAGCATCACGCCGCGAGTCATCTGCAGGACTTGATACAGCGGATTCAGGTGGAACAACGCCAGAATGGTGGGGTCACTGGTGAACCGGGATGGTTCGTAAAACAACCCGGAGGAATACATCCACAAACGGGTGACAATTGCCAAAACGTTGCCAACGTCTGGGACTCTGTGGACCAGGGGAGCAAACAGCATGCCCAAACCCCAGTTGAAGATGGTCTGGAGCACAAAAATCGGGATGATCAAGAACCAGTGCCAACCCACCACTTCACTGGGTGGGACCACTATGACCAAGCCCACCATGGCGGCCAGGACATAGAGCTGACTCAGTGCCTGTCTGACATTGATGGCCAGAGGTAGCGCTGCCCGCGGGAAGGAGAATCCACGGATCAAATTCTGCCCGTTGGAAATGGATCTTGCCCCGGCCACAAAGGATCGTGTGGTGTAGAAGAACATCATGAAGCCGATGATGATGAACCCCGTGAAGTTTTCAATTCCACGGCTGGTCTGCAGCAACAATCCAAAGATCAGGTAGAACGTGAAACCAAAAAGAATGGGGTTCAGCACAAGCCACACTTTGCCCAGCATGGTGTGGTCCTGGCTGACGGCCAGCCTCACCCGAGCGTCATACAGCACAAAGTGCCGAGCCCCCCACAGACTGACCAGGTACTCCAGCAGCGGCGGTCTGGAACCCACCGGTTTCAGTGCGGACGAGTCAAAAGGCACACGGTGATTGGAGTCATTGGTCACGGACTGTGAATCGCCGCTCCACGGTGGAGCGGCTTCCTGAGAGGTGAGGGCTCGCCCGGATTCGCCGCTACGCCGTGCGTTCACGCTGTCCTCCTGCTGCTCGTCCCCTGTTCTGAGGCCAGATCACGGGCCGTCACCATACGCAGGTATTGGGAAATGGTCCCTGCCGCAACAGCCGACCAGGTTCTATGCGTCAACACAGCCTGGCGCCCAGCCTGACCGAGTCTATGCCCCATCCCCCGATCCGCCCACAATTTGACGATTGAGTCGGCCAGCTGTTGTGGGTTCTCCGGTTCCACCAGCAACCCCGTGACGTTGTGCCGAATGGTCTCGGCAATGGCCGGAAGATTGGAGGCGATGACCGGAACTTCACTGGCGCTGGCCTCCACGATTTTCAACGGGGTGACGGCGCGGGTGACCACACGATCCCGGCGCGGAACCACAAACACATCCAGCGCTCGTTGCCATGCCCGGGCTTCGGTTTGATTCACGCGACCCACGAACACCACCCGATCCGCCAGTCCCAGGGATTTGGCCAACTCCTGCAACCCGGGGCGAGCAGCACCGTCACCCACAATCACCGCGTGAATATCCTCTGGTACGTGGAGCAGCGCCCGGATCAGGTCATCCAATCCTTCATAGTCCACCACGCTGGTCACGCTTCCCACCAAGAACTGCCCCGTGGACAGTCCCCAGCGACCAAGGTTCAGGCGTTCCCGGACCACTTCCACGGGTTCGGGTTCTGCTTCATGAAACGGTCCCACAGCGTTGGGGACCAAGCGGACGTCACCGGCCTGGATCTGCCCGGCCGTGATCTCCTGGATGCGTTGGGCCATAGTCCCGCCCAGAGCAGCGACGTCGTCGGCTTCAGCGGCCGCTGCCGCTTCCCGTGCGGTGAAGCACCGGTAGCGTTCGGAGGTCGCCGCCACGGGGGGACGCCGGGAGGCCCAGGTGTCGGCCAACTGACCGCGGACTTCATAAACCCACGGAATGCCCAGGACAGTGGCCACTTCCTGAACCACCAGTGCGTTCACAAAGTGAGTGGTGGTGTGCAGCACGGCCGGGCGCGTCAGGAGGCACCGCACCAGGAGTTCTTGGGCGAACAGCTCCAGGCGACCCGTGGCTGTGCTGGGTAGGTGGCCGGGAGTGATCCGGTGATAGGTCACACCATCAATGACGTCCACCTCCGCCGCAGCAAGTTTGCCCACTTGAACGGGGTACCCAGGTCGGGTCATGGCATGCACGGTCCAACCCTGTTGAGCCTGGGCGGAGAGCAAGGAATGGGATCGCAGGGCATAACCGCTGGAGGTGTGCGGCACTGAATTGGTCAACACGTGCACCACGGTGTTCTCACGCGGACGGTAGGTGGCTGCCAACGCGCACAAATCCTCCCCCAGGGCTCGCCGAAGGCTGGGGGTGACACCCTGGAACTGCGCACGTTCATCAGCCAAGCGCATAAGCTGGTTCTGCTCACCGCGGGTGGCCACCCCTGTCAGCCAGGCCCGCTGCAGACCCACGACGGCGGCGCTCATCTCCCCCAGGTACCAATCTCGGCGCGCCCGAGTACCGGCGGCACCGGGTAGATCAAGGGGCAGATCAGCGGTGAGGCGAAAAGCGTGGTCCACGGCATCCACCGCCAGCGCCACTTCCGCCAATCGACGCTTCTGGCGGTAGCGGCCGTATGTCCTGCTGGCCGCGTCCAACAAATCATCCAAACGCTCATCCTGGCCTGCAATGTGACAGGCCACCGCTCCGATTGCAGGTGTGAAGCCCGTGCTGCGGATCAGCGGACGGCCCAGGCACCGCATCAAGCCCGCGGGCAGCCGCCGCGAGACCTGAAGAGCAAAAACCACGGGGTCCGTCCCGGAGTGCTCAACCACGGTGGAGAGCACAAGCCGGAGATGATTGGCCCATGGAACCTTTCCGCGGGCACTCACGCGGCTTCCTTGCCTACGACGTTTCGCAGAACGTGGTCGTACTGCCTGGCCAGATCTTTGTAGTCGGCATTAGCCGCAACCCACCGTCGCCCGGCGTCGTTGACGTTCAGCCGTTGCCGGTCTGCTGCCAACGCGCGCCACAGCTGTGCAATATCGGCTGCATTTCCGGTCACGATGTCGCCGGCACCGGCACCCTCCAAGACCCGCGCGGCCTCGCCCCTGACCACACCGGTGATGTGACGTCCCACGGACATGACCTCATAGGTCTTGGACGGAATGGTTGCCTCAAAAGACTTCCAGTCATCGCGTAAGGAAATCACCAGCGAATCAGCCTGTGCATACAGGTCAAAAACATCCCTACGGAAGACCGGGTCCAAAAAACGCACGGGTACAGCGTTGTGCGCTGCGTGGGCTATGAGGGCAGCTTTCTGAGAACCCTGCCCCACCATGCTGAGCCGCACCCTAGGACCGGCCAGCGCTGCGGCGTCGATCAAACGCTCCAAGCGTTGACTTTCCCCGTGATTGCCCAGGTACAGAACCTCCAGGTGGTCACGATCATCCACGGGAGGCAGCAGGGGTGTGCGCGCCAGCTGTACCCCGTTACGAATGGTCACCACGTTGCGTACACCGCGCTCCCGCAACGTTTCAGCAAAGCCCTCGGTCACGGTGACCACGGTATTTGCATGATTCTGCACAAACTCAACGGCGCGATTGATCACCGACTGCGCCGTTCCCAACGCCACGCCGGAATCGGTCACCAGATTCGGCCAGGCATCACGCATTTCCACCACCAGCGGGACGCGCCGCAGGGTGGCCACCCACCATCCCGCAGCCATCAGCGGTAGGGATGGTGCGGTCACCACGACGACGTCGGGGCGGGCGCCACTGAGTGCACGCAGCAGAGAGGCGCCGGCGGTGAAAACCTGGTCCACCAGTTTGCTGACCCGGTTGTCCCGCCCAGTCACAAAAGGTACCCGCTGAATTCGTTCACCCAGCGGTCCCAACTGAGTCCCCCACACTCTGCCCCGTGTGGACGAGTTGTAGTCGGGTCCGTGACTGTAATGCGCCACGGGGGTCACCACGGTGACCTGCCAACCGTGCGGCCGCAGGTGCCTGATCAACGATTGCCAACGGCGTTGCGGCGGGGAATGCTCCGGCCAGTAGGAGTGTGTGAGAAGGAGGACATTCATGGGCATGACCCTGCGGGGACGGCGCGGAATGCGGATTCATCATGTGAACCCGGTGCCGCAGCCGCTACAGGCCGCTCCCGTCGTCGTTGCCGTACTGAGCGTAATACTCATCGAGCGTGCCGTTGTTGATGGCTGCCCCGGCTTCCTGCATGGCTTGTTCGTTCGGCAACACAATGGACTGGCCATCAGCGGAGGTACCAATGCCGTTTGTGGGAACCGTGAACATGTGAATATCCGAATTGGTGGTGCCCACCAGCTCCGGCACCAAACCACGGATGTAACCGGAATCAAGACCCTCAGAGACCGTCAAGTACGGAGAAATGGTCTCCACAATGTCTGAGATCTTGCCGGGATTGGCCAACGTGGACGGTTGCAGGAAACGGTTGAGGACCGCACGAATGTAGGCCCGTTGATTCTCCACGCGGGTGTAGTCGCTGTCCGTGAAGGCGTAACGCTCCCGCACAAAGGCCAAGGCGGTTTCGCCGTCCATCTCCGTGGGACCGGCGGTGAACTCAACACCTTCTCTGGTGGTGAAGGACTCCGGGACATCTACCGTCACACCGCCCAAGGCATCGGTGACACCTTGGAAACCGGCAAAGTCCACTTCCATCACTTCATCAATATGAGTGCCAAAGTAGCTCTCCAGGGTCTCCACCATCAACGGCATCCCACCGTTCTGGAAAGCGGAGTTGATCTTGCCTTGTCCCACGCCCGGGATGTCCACCCAGGTGTCACGCATGACGGACATGACATAAACCTCACCACCACCGGCGGGAATGTTGAGCAACATAATCGAATCGGCACGTTCGCCCTCCCGGCCCAGCTCTCCCCCACCTTCGGGACGCTTGTCTGAACCGAGCAGCAGAATGGTGGTGCTGTCCGTGTCCTCCGGGCGGTCGCCCTCTGGGAAGGCAGATGCAGAAGGCACGGAGGTGACGTTGTTGTCATAGCTGCGGCTCAACGAGTTGATGTAGATGAAGATCGCGGCCACCACACCAACCACCAGCACCAAGAAGAAGATCAGAAACCCCAGCAGGACTTTACGGCCCCGGCCCTTGCGCCGCTCTGGAGCAGCCGCCGAATCTGGCTGGGATTCGCCGAACAGATCATCTTGGATGTCGCGAGCCATGGGCACGTCCTTGTGGATGCTGGGATGGAAACTGGCACCAACGGGGAACCGTCCGCCCTTGGGAGGACACGGTGGCACCGTTGAAAGATTGTTTCATCATAAAGGCTGAGTGGAAATCACCGTCACCGAACCGGGCGCTATGAGCGTGTCCATCACCCTGTCACCCTCTGACACGCCGCTGACTTCGGTCTGTAGTCGCGGCGGGAGCAACGGAAGGCCGTAACCATCCACGGAGGGCCGTCCGGCGGCCACCTCGGCGGTGGCACCCCGAACATCCATGGCCACCCCATCTGCGTCCGCTGTTGTGGGGCCCTCACCCGGGGTGGCGGTTCCCGCGCCCTGGCCCGCTCCTGCACCCTGGCCCGCTCCTGCACCCTGGCCTGCTCCCGAACCCTGGCCATCGAACAGGGAGGTCTCAGGGTAGTTCTGCCGTAAATCCGTGCCGCCAAAGGTGGTTCGGGCAGCACTTTTGATCTCATTCGGCAGATTCAACCGCACCTGCTGTGCCGCGGAATCGGCCGGGTCACGGAAGTCGATCAGCACAATGGACATGGTGCCGTCAGGGTGGGCGATTGCATAGCTGACCACGTCCTGTCCCTGTGCACCGGGGAGAGCCGTGGCATCACCTTCAGTGATGGTGGTGGTGTGGAACTGTCCGGCGGGCAGGGTACCCACGGTGGCCAGCGCCAGGCCGTTGGTACGCGGTACAAAGGCTGAGCCAGGATTCTGCAAAGTCCCGGAGGAGCACACCACGGACATGGGCGGACCTCCCTTGCAAGGCAGCAAGGACGAATGAAAGTCCACGCGATCCACACCCAAACTCTGGGCACGCAACACGTAATCGGCGGTGTAAAGCCCGGCAGCCAGGGTCTCCGTGAGGTCGTTGGAACCAGAGCAGGAGGACGCGGAGGTTTCCGTGACCCAGGTGTCCATCTGTGCTTGATCAGCCATCTCCACAGCCCGACCCAGTAGCTGATCCACTCGCTGTCGCGTTTCGGAGGCCAGGGTGTTCTCAATGGTGGGGGCGCTGCCCTCCTGGTAGCCCGTATCTTGCGGGTCTCCGCACTCGGACAGCGGGTACTGATGGACGGCCAGGGTGGTGTTGGCCACCCCTGATTCGGTCACGGTGCGCCACCATTCGGCGTCGTAAGCACCGGGGCCCACCACGCGAATGTCTGGGACGTCCTGGCGAATGGCGGTGACATACTCCTCCCAGTTCTTCTGAAAGGCTTCCGTGTCCCAGGAGGAGTCCTTGATGCTCAGCGGGTTGTTGGCTCCCAGTGCGTAGCCGTTGGGCTCATTGCCGATCATCACTCCCACCAGGCGCTCCCCCAGGGCATCGTGGGCGTAGCGCACCATGGTTGCTGCCCGCTGCGGATCATCTGCGGCCAGGTTCACACTCAGGATCACCTGAGCGTCCGTGGCCTCGGCCAGGCCCGCCAAACGCTGCAGATCATCCGGAGTCACGGTGGTGATGCGCTCCCCCGGGCGCAGCGGCCAGTCCGTGGGGGTGGCCTCTTGCGAGTCCGTGAAAAAGAACCGGCGGTCCACCGAATTCCCACCAAAGCGCAGGGTGGGCTGCTCCATCTGGGACAGAATCCGCACCAGGTCCGGGTTGTCGGCGCTGAGGCGTTCGTCGGAGAGATCGGTGGCCTCAAAAGAAATGCCCGCACCGGCTGCCGCGTATGCAAACCCGGTGTCTGACCCACCAACTCCCACGGTCAGGTCCGGTTCACCAGCGGCCGTGGACGTCCCGGTGGGTGTAGCACTTGGTTCAGGGGGCTGCTGGCGTTGATCCGCAATCCAAGCAAGGGGGTCATCCGGCGGGGCAGACATTGGCCAGGGGTCGGAGGGCTGCGGTGTGGCCGCTTCCGTGCCTTGTGCCTGCGGGCCGCTGGAGTCATCGGAACAGCCAGCCACCACCAAAGCAGCCACCAACCCCACTGCAGTCAGACAGACGCGGTGCGGAGCGGACAGGGGATAGCTAGGACGTGGGGGGAACATCGCCGCAAGTCTATGGCACCCTGCTGCTCCCTGATGTGAGCTTGGTGATCCCCCGGTGGTCTCCCGCTGTCCGGGCACCGCGCCCACACCCAACAACCCCAACGACGACGGCGGTTGCCTCCATCACATGTGGAGGCAACCGCCGTCGTGGGCTGGCCTACTGGCTACCCGGTGAGGACGTGGCCATCACCGGGACTGCTGGTGTGGCATCACCCGGGTGTCAGTTGGAGGGCTTGCCGAAGTTCTTGAAACGAGCGTTGAAGCGCTCCACGCGGCCGGCGGAGTCCATGATCCGCTGTTTGCCGGTGTAGAACGGGTGAGACTCGGAGGAGATCTCAACCTCGATCAGGGGGTATTCGTTGCCGTCCTCCCAGGTCTCGGTCTTCTCCGAGGTGGCGGTGGAGCGGGTCAAGAAGGTCTTGCCGGATGCCAGATCGCGGAACAGGACCGGGTGGTAATCCGGGTGAATATCGTTCTTCATGAGCAATAGTCCTTGGCTCTTGGGTGACTGGATTTTGCCAGGCACGATGACGCTGGGTTGCGGGTGCCTCACAGGACACCAACGGGACATCTTACACAAATCGCTGGCGCCTGCGTGGTACCCCGGGGTTCTAGGTGAAAGTGCGACATGTGGTTGTGGGGTCTGGTTCTGGGAGCGTAGATGATGGAATCCGACGCAGCTGGTCTGAGTTGGTACGCAAATCGCCACTGATCGAGACGATTCTTGGTCTTTTGCGTACCAATTGAGGGCGAATGCGGACCGCAGGTGGGAGCACGACGACGGCCCGGGTACTCACGGAAGTGAGCGGCAAAGATCACACCGGGACAAGGGCAACTTCTGCGCAGCGCACCAATTTTTCGTAGAGTGGTCCGTGCTGATTGAAATTACATTAGTCAGTCGGACTTCCCCCGGTCCCTGTCCCCCTCACCACCCAAGGATGCACCCCCATGCCATCTGTTTCCCGGCTCAAACACGCCGTTTTACGCCCCGGAGCCACCATCGGCCTCACAGTGGCCCTGTTGGCGGCCCCTTTGACCGTTATCAACCCAGCCCATGCCACCGATCCCGTGGAGCCGGTAGAGGCTGCCGTGGAACCGGGCGATGGTGGGATCACAGAGGCACAGGCATCGTCTGCCATTGAAGCAGTCCAACAGGAGGCCACAGACGTCCAAGGGCCGGCTTCTCCACATGATCTGACGCTGGACACCGACCGGCTCATGATCAAGTTCACGGAACCTGCCACAGACACCGGGGCCAAAGAGGCCGTGGTGGCAGAAGCCGCGGAATCTGCCGGTGTAGCGGAGGAAGCCGGGGTGAGCGCGGCCCAGACTCCGGAGAACATCAACACCTTGGATGACGGTACGGACGTGATGGCCTTTACCGAGACCTTGGACGTTGGCACTCAGGATGAGCTGATCAGCGAACTTGAAGCCGATCCGCGGGTGGAGTACGCCGAACCGGACCGTCTGGCGGTGGCCGCAGCCACCAATGATCCACTCTTGCGGCAGCAGTACAACGTGTTGGGACGTAACGTTCCGGCGGCATGGTCAGGGGCCACGGGCCGTGGCCAGGTGATCGCGGTGGTGGACACCGGCATCACCCGGCATCCAGATCTTGACGGCAAACTGGTACAGGGCCGTGACATGGTGACCAATCACGGTGGCACGTTTGCCATTGATGGAGATGGCCGGGATACCGACCCCACTGATCCAGGTGATCGCCCCAATATCTCCAGCTGTTATGCCACCTGGCACGGTACTCATGTGGCAGGTATTGCAGCAGCCAACACCAACAACGGACTGGGCGTGGCCGGTGTGGCACGGGATGCCCGCATCATGCCTGTACGGGTGCTGGGTTCCTGCACGTACGGTTATGAATCAGACATTGTGGCTGGTGTTCGTTGGGCTGCCGGCGCCACCGTTGATGGATCCACCGCCCCCACGCGCGCCACCGTGATCAACATGTCCTTGAACCTGCTGGGGTCATGTAGTGCCACCATGCAGGGCGCCATTGACTACGCCTATAACCGCAACATCCCCGTGGTGGTTTCGGCAGGCAACGCCAACCAAAATGCCGCCAACTATCCCCCCGCCAACTGCGCCAGAACCATTGTGGTGGGCGCTGCGGACCAGAACGGCGCTCGCGCTTCCTACTCCAACTGGGGCCCCGCCGTTGATGTGTTGGCCCCCGGCGGGACTCACGGTGCCCCCATTGTTTCCACCATGAACTCGGGCAGCACCACCTACGGCACTCCCAACTACGGGTACAAGTACGGGACGTCCATGGCGGCGCCGTTTGTGGCAGGCACCGTGGCTCTCATGAAAGAGGCCAATCCTGCGCTGAGCGTGGATCAGATTGAGCGCACGCTGAAGTCCACCTCCACCGGCCAGCTGGGTACGTTGCAAGTGGCACCCAACTTGGCCGTGGCCTCCGTCAAACCCGCCGGGCCATTCCGGGATGTGTCCCCCAGCAACCAGTTTGTCCGCGAAATCACCTGGGTGCGGGACAACCGGTATCTCAACGGCTGGCCGGACGGCACTTTCCGCCCGTTCAACAAGATTGACCGCGATGCCATGGCCGCCGTGGCTTACCGTATGTCCGGTTCACCGGCCTTCACACCGCCTGCACGTTCGCCCTACAGCGACATCTCCACGTCTCACCCCTTCTACAAGGAGATCACCTGGGCTCGTTCAGCCGGGATCATGCGCGGCTGGGCGGATGGCACCTTCAAACCCAACAACCAGGTCACCAGGGACGCCACCGCTGCAATCTTCTACCGGTTGGCAGGCTCCCCGGCCTACTCTGCTCCGGCAACCTCCCGTTTCACGGACGTTCGGCCCGGCCAGCAGTTTTACCGGGAAATCCACTGGCTTGCTGCCCGCGGGGTGACCACGGGCTGGCCGGATGGCACCTACCGGCCGATGAACACCACCAACCGTGACGCCATGGCCGCGTTCATCTACCGCTCCAAGAGATGATCGCACCTGACAGGGCTGTGACCAGCTGAGTTCAGCTGGTCACAGCCCTGTCAAAAGCAGCATCACGACGACGTCCCGGAGGCACCATGTCTCACGGCCGGGTTTCCCAAAAGGCGACCGCGGAGGCGGCCGCCACATTGAGTGAATCCACCCCGTGAGACATGGGAATCTTGACCGTCACATCGGCATGATGGATGGTGGCTGCTGCCAGACCTTGGCCTTCCGTGCCCAGGATCAGCGCCAGTTTTTCCCCGGACTCACGGACTCTGGATCCCAGTTCGTCCACATTCAGCGAATCATCGTGCAGGGCCATGGCGGCTGTGAGGAATCCGGCGTCCTTGACCAGTTGCAGGTCGGCTGTCCAGTGGTCCAGTCGAACCCACGGAACCTGGAACACCGTGCCCATGGACACCCGGATGGCCCTGCGGTACAGCGGGTCAGCACACCGTGGAGTCACCAGAACCGCATCCACGTCCAAGGCCGCCGCCGAGCGAAAAATTGCCCCCACGTTGGTGTGATCCACAATGTCCTCAATGATGGTCACGCGGCGGGCCCCGGCCAGTACATCCTCCAGGGCTGAGGCGGCGG
The DNA here is from genome assembly GCF_030538595.1 of Kocuria sp. GTDB lineage: Bacteria > Actinomycetota > Actinomycetes > Actinomycetales > Micrococcaceae > Kocuria. The sequence continues at coordinate 231,923 of NZ_JAUNTS010000002.1, read as the reverse complement.
GACGCTGCATGGCAGCCAAGGCGCCCCTGTGGAGGTGAAACCCGGTGATGGCCTCCAACACATCGTCAGTTCCCACGTACACGGGCACATCTGGATGGGCTTGGATCACATCTGCCAACTCCGCCAGCCACTTCTCCGCCATGAAAAAAGACCGCGGCTTGTGCCCGGCGGCCAGGGCTCTGCGCAGCACCTTGGAAGATTCCGCCAAGTACATGCCCCGCTCGGGCTCCAGCTTGCGCCGCAGCGCCACATCCGTAAGGGACGTGTAATCCGCCACGCGGGGATCGTGCGGGTCGCTCAGATGGATGGGTTGGGCCAAGGTGGCTCACTTCCGTCGTCGTTGTGAAAAGTCGTCGTGAAAAAGTGGCTGCTCAGAACAGTTGCCGCACCATGTTGGCCAGCGCCACCACGCCCAGGAGCACAATCACCGTCCGCAGCGCCACCGGGGAAAGTCGCTGCCCCACTTTGGCGCCAATCCAAGACCCCACAGTGGAGGAAACGGCAATCAACACCACAACCCACCAATTGATGCGGTCAAAGGCAAAGAGGATGTAGGACAGCGCAGCCACAATGTTCACCACGGCCACCAGAACGGTTTTGACCGCGTTGGCGGACTGCATGGAGGCCATCAGAAAAACCCCCAGAATGCCCAGCAGCAGAACGCCTTGCGCCGCCACAAAGTACCCGCCGTACACCGCCGCTCCGAAAACCAGCACGTACAGACTCAGTGGTTGAGATTCGCGGTCGGGATCCAAGGGTTGAACCTGCTCACCGCGGGATTCGGCCTCCGCGGCTGCGCGTTGGGCCTGGTCGTCCTTCCGGGCCCGTACAACGGCCTGTAGCCGCGGCTGGAACACCACAAAGCCCAACGCCACCACAATCAGCACGGGGGCGACGTAGCCAAAAACATCCTCCGGCAGGTGCATCAGCAAAGCTGCCCCCAGCACACCCCCCGCCACCGAGCAGGGAATCAGCTTCAACAGGGTGCGTTCCACACCTTTGAGTTTGCTGCGATACCCCCACGCGCCGGTCAGATTGCCAGCGATCAACCCCATGGCATTGGACATGGTGGCCGTCACGGGCGGCACCCCCATGGTCACCAGCACGGGAAAAGTGACCAGAGTGCCCGAACCCACAATGGTGTTGATCAAACCGGCCCAGAGGCCGGCCACCAGGATCAGGGCAACTTGCCACCATTCAAACGGAAAGCTGGCCGCCAGCTCACTGAGCCATTCCACAAACTACGCTCCCAGATCGCAGGCCACGGCACTCACGCCGGTGCCTGGTGAATAGGTGCTGCTGCTGCCAGATGCAGCGCCTCAGTCCTGGCGGAAGGCTGCAAACCGGTGGCCAACGCGCACCAGTTTGAGCGGAAGTCCAAAAGTTTCGGACAGCGCAGGGGGCGTCATGACATCCCCTACCGGGCCTGCGGCCACCACGGCGCCGTCGCGCATCAGCAGCGCATGGGTGAAGCCCGCGGGCACTTCCTCCAAATGGTGCGTGACCATGACGACGGCGGGCGCCGTTTCCGATACCGCCAACTGATCCAAGCGCTCCACCAAGTCCTCCCGGCCTGCAACGTCCAGGCCCGCGGCCGGTTCATCCAGCAGCAGCAATTCCGGGTCCGTCATCAACGCCCGGGCAATCAGAACGCGCTTCTTCTCCCCGGAGGACAGGGAGCCGAACTTACGATCAATCAGACCTTGCAGGTCCCAATCCTTGATGAGTTGGTGCGCGCGGTCCTCATCTGCTGCGTCGTAACGCTCACGCCACCGTCCGGCCACCCCCCAGGCGGCGGTGACAACGGCATCGAACACCGTCTCCCGTGCCGGGATCTGCTCGGCCAGGGGCGCCGAGGTCAAGCCAATACGCGGGCGGAGTTCAAACACGTCCACCCGTCCCAATTTCTCATCCAGAATCTCAACGTCGCCGCGCGTGGGATGCAGGCGAGCAGCCGCGATGGAGAGCAGCGTGGACTTCCCCGCACCATTGGGCCCCAACACCACCCAGCGCTCGCTGTCCTGAACAGACCAGTTCACTTGGTCCAGGAGCTTTTTGGTGCCGCGGACAAGATCAACATTGGTCATGGTTAGAACAGCGCTCATGCGTTCAACTCTAATGGGCCATGCGTCTGAGCCACGCCAGGATCGCTGGCCGTGGTGCGGATTGCGATGTAGTGCCCTGGACCGCGGTGTGTTTGCTCACAGTGTTCGCTGTACGCAACACTAGGTACTGCTGCGGCCAGCTCGGGCGATAGAATCCCGGCCATGACCGACGAACTCGCCGTGATCGCACTGTCCCGAACCCCGCAGCCAGAAGATGTTGAAGAGATCCTGGCTGATGTCGAGGACTCCGGAGCCACGGTGGAGTCTTACGGTCGTGTGCGTGTGACCGCCACCGCTTCGGGCGGCAGTGAGGAATCCGAAGCCACGGGATACTCCGCCATGACCGCGCGGGTCACCGACGGAAACCTGGCAGCGCTACGGTCCCGACTCCGCCCGGATCCGCTCGGATTCCGCTGGCACAGCGTGGACGTCAATGTCATCCCGGGCCAGTTGTTTGATCCGGACGCCAAGAAAATGCTGATCATGGATGTGGACTCCACCTTGATCCAGCAGGAAGTCATTGAACTCCTGGCTGCCCACGTTGGCAGGCAAGAGGAAGTTGCTGCCGTCACGGAGCGCGCCATGCGCGGTGAGCTGGACTTTGCCGCTTCCCTGCGTGAACGCGTAGCCGTGCTGCAGGGACTACCGGTGTCCGTGTTGGAGGAGGTCGTGGCCCAGGTGCGCCTCAGTGTGGGCGCGCGCGTGCTGGTGGACACCTTTCACCGCGCGGGCCACACCGTTGCCGTGGTCTCCGGAGGCTTCAACCAAATCCTGGCGCCTCTGGCCCAAAAACTGGGGTTGGACCACTACCTGGCCAACCAGCTGGAGATCGACGACGGCCATCTCACCGGCCGCGTGGTCGGCGACATTGTGGATGCCTCCGTCAAGGAGAAGATGCTGCGCGAATGGGCGGCAGCAGATGGAGTCGGCTTGGACCAGGTGATTGCCGTGGGCGACGGCGCCAATGACGCCAAAATGCTGGCAGCGGCAGCCGTTGGTATTTCCTTCAATGGCAAGCCAGTGGTCCGCGAACGAGCGGACGCCCAGATCAATCTGCCCAACTTGGATTCGATCCGCTTCTTCGCAGACCTCTGAGACCCCACTAAAGCGTCGAGACCCCCCCCCCCGCCGGGGGGGGGCGTCTCGACGCTTTAGTGGGGTCTCAACGAGGCGGTGGGGTCTGGACAGACCGTGAGCCCCAGCCGAGGGTCAGTTCATGGGCTGAGCGGCACCGCCGTCGGCGGGGAAATCACCGGAACCACCGGCCAACTCAATGTGACCAGTCTCCACGTCAGCGGAGACCATCTTGGCGATCTCCGTGGCGAATTCGTTGACGGACAACAGCTTGCCGGCAGCCTCCCGGCGGGCTTCCAGCGCCCCGGGCTGTGCACGGTTGAGCAATGTGGCCGTGACAGTGCCTTCGATCATGTCCCCGGAGACCACCACAAAATCCACTCCGGCTTCCGTCATCTCCGGGATGCGAGAAGTCAGCTGGTCCTCACCGGCGCGCTTGGAGGTGGCCACGTCCACGTAGGCGTCCATGGTTTCCACCTCCCGGATGAAGTGCGCCTGGTGGCTGGTCACGAACACCACACGGCCACCCTGCGGCAGGTACTCCAACGCGGTGGTCAGCGCATCATTTTGGGCGTCGCGGTTCAGGCGCATGGCGTAGTCCTCCCCCATGCCGGATTCCATGCCACCGGAGGCATTGAGAATCACCACGTCCACGGAGCCGAAAGCCTCAACGGCCTGATCAAACAGCGCCTTCACGGCAGCGGAGTCAGTCAGATCGGCGCCCACGGCAATGGCCTTGCCGCCGGCCTCTTCAATCTCCTTGACCACCTTGTTGGCCCGCGGTGCCTTCTGACGGTAGTTGACCACCACGTTGGCGCCTTCACCAGCCAGGATCTTGGCGGTGTCCGCACCCACCCCGCGGGAGGATCCGGTGATCACAACGGTTTTGCCGGCAATAGCGTTCATGGAGGCAGCTCCTCAAAGACTGGTTCAGGTGAAGACTGGTGATTGAACCCTAGCGAACAAAGGGCTGTCGGCCAGGTATGAGGGCCTCAGAGCCCCATACCCAAGCCGCCATCCACGCGAATCACGGTTCCATTGACGTAACCTGCGCCCGGGGAGGCCAGCCACTGCACCGCATTGGCCACCTCTTCCGGTTCGCCAAAGCGTGATGCCGGGATGGAAGTCATGTAATTGGCCGTGACGTCCTCCGGGAGCTCCGCGGTCATGTCCGTGGTGATGTACCCCGGTGCCACCACGTTGGCGGTGACATTCCGGGCACCCAGTTCACGGGTGATGGCGCGTGCCATACCGGTCAGACCTGCCTTGGAGGCTGCGTAGTTGGCCTGTCCGGGGGCGCCGGTCACACCCACCACGGAGGAAATGAAGATCACGCGGCCGCGCTTGAGTTTCAGGAAGCCCTTGGTGGCTCGTTTGGCCACGCGGAAGGCACCCACCAGGTTGGTGTCCAGCACGGAGGTGAAGTCGTCTTCACTCATCCGCATCAGGAGGGTGTCCTTGGTGATCCCGGCGTTGGCCACCAGGATCTCCACTGGGCCCCACGTGGATTCGATCTCCTTGAACGCGGCTTCCACGGATTCGGTGGAGCTGACATCACATTTCACGGCGTCCACCCCGCTGGGGGCATCATCTGATCGGTAGGTGACGATCACCTGGTCACCCTGAGCGCGGAAGGCCTCCGCAATGCACTTACCGATGCCGCGATTACCGCCCGTCACCAAGACCACGCGAGGTTCGGTGGTTTCCGGAGTTGCAACTGCCATGGGAGATTGATGCCTTTCGGTCAGGTCAGAACTCTTGTCTGTGTGGCTACCAGCGCTTGTGAACTGGTGGTCACATCAACGACCGGCTCAGACTACCCGCACAATCCTGGTGATTCCTTGGGCACGCCCAACCACCACGGCTGGGTGGGATTGTAAGAAGGCTCCAGTTGCAGCCCACTCCTATGCGTCCACAACAGTTGGATGAGTGGAATAGGCGGTGCACAATGATCTGTTGGGGTGCCCCCTTTCATCTGAGGGTGGGTGACCGGAAGCAATCAGATCGAGCAGTCGGGAGGTGTCAGTTGGCCAAGCGATACCTCACGCAAGCGGATGTGGCCCAGATGCAGGCAGCTGCCGCGCCGTCGTCGTCGTCGCCTTCCGGTGAGCGCGGGACGGGCCGCCAACGGGACACAGTGCACTCGATCACCTCCACTCCGGAGGCGCTGTCCGTGGACATGGGGCGGCGGATGAAGGTGTACGGCGTGCAGATGTTCCTGCGCGTGGCCTGCTTTTTTGGGTTTGTTCTGGTGGACAACCTGTGGTGGCGGGTGGCCTGTGTGGTGGGTCTGGTGCTGCTGCCCTGGACCGCCGTACTGCTTGCCAATGCCGGAGCTGACAAGTCAGAACGTACGTCCAATTACGTCAGCCCGGACTTCCAGCCGGAGCTCAGTGCCCGGCCTCATGATCACGACGACGCAGCGCCGTCCGCAGAATCCAGCCCGGGTGGCGGAGCCAGCGGGGCCCACAGCCAGGAGGTTCCAGATGACACCGTGGTGGAGGGCCAGTGGTCCTGAATCGGTGGCCGGAGCGGGCAGCGATAGGGTGAAGGCGGCACTGAACGCCCCCAGTGGTGTTGTGCCCGATTGCTGAAGTACGCACGCAACATCAGGAGTAGTTCTCCCCCATGTCATTCGATCTTTTGGGTTCCCTCTCCCCAGGGCAACCCGCGGATACTCGGGACAGCAGCGGCCCGGACACCGTCCAGTGTTCCCGCCGTGGTTGCACCGCCACAGCGCAGTGGCGTCTGGAGTGGAACAACCCCAAGGTGCATGCGCCGGAGCGCCGTAAAGTCTGGACAGCGTGCAATGCCCACCGTGAGCATTTGGCTGAATTTTTGCGGATGCGCGGATTCCTCAAGGACGTGCTGCCGCTGTGAAGGCCAGAATTGCGGCCTATTCGTTTCTTCTCTCCGGGCGCTGGATCGCCTGGTTCCTGCTGTGCTGCATTGGTGCTGCGCTGTGCCTCTATTTGGGGGGATGGCAAATGTCCCGCGCGGAGGCAGTGAATGCTCGCAATGACTTGATTGTCAACAATTACGACGCCGCCCCGCTCACCGGCGCTGGTGCCACCAACCAGTTCAGTGATTTTGACCCGAATGAACAGTGGCGCCCCGTGGAGATGGTTGGAGAATATCTGCCGCAAGAAACCGTGCTGGTGCGTAACCGTGTCCATGACGGGGTCATTGGGTATGAGGTGTTGGTGCCCTTCACTGCATCTGATGGCACCACCGTGGTGATCGACAGGGGGTGGATTCCCACCTCTGAGGCCGGGGACGGACAGCCCTCCGAAATCCCCGATCCCCCCTCTGGTGAGGTCACCATCACCGCACGCCTGCAGCCCAGCGAATCAGATGTGGGTAGGCAGTCACCGCAGGGGCAAATAGCTTCCATCAACCTCCAGGGCATGGCAGATCAGACTGACGGGGACCTGACCACCTCCGCTTACGGTCAGATGATCACCGAAAACCCCACGCCGGCTGATGTGCCTGAACCGTTCAGTCAGCCCGATCTGGATTACGGCCCTAATTTGTCCTATGCGTTGCAGTGGCAGGCCTTTTCCGTGCTGGTGTTTGTGGCCTACGGCTACTCCGCCCGGCAGAAGGTCCGCAATGATCAGTGGGACCGCGAATATGCCACCCAAATTGAAGATGAACTGTCTCGGTATTACGACTCTGACGGAAACTTTGTACCCCAGGGTGATGGCATGACAGAAGAAGATGTGGTCCGCCGCCTGGAAATGGTGGACGACATGCCCGCCCACCTCAAAGACATCATGCGCCCCAAACGCATCAAACGAACTTACGCCGTGGTGGATGCCGAGGAAGAGGATGCGCTGCTGGAGGCGCATCACTCGAGACGGTGATCCGTCCTTGATATGTGAATTGAGGCTCTGGATACCTGATCAGGTATCCAGAGCCTCAATTCACATATCGATCAAGACGTTCAGCAAACCGCCGGTTGGTTGTACTGCCCGGAAGCTGCGCCGCCAACGTTTGCGGGGCTGCTCTGACCCGTCGCCGAACTTGCGCACGAGGTGGTACCCCAGGTGCACCGGCTACCAGGCGGCGTGACGCCAGCCGGGTAGGTCGTTACGTTGTCGGTCCCGTTGGAGTTCAGAACACGCGAGTATGCGATGGCCGGATAACAGGTCTGTGCTCCAGTGCGGGCAGTGTAGACATGCGGGGACCGACCACTCTGGTTGACGCTGTTGGGGTGTCGCTTTGCCAGGGTGTAGGAGAGCGAGCCTGTGTTGAGAGTGTTGCCCGTAGACACGGACCCACCCGATGTCACAGTTACGGGAGTCAATGGACGGATGGTAAAAGTGTCGTTCCAGATCAACTCTGGTGCGCACCATGTGCCGCTACCGATGGTGTAGTCGGTATTGAAAACAAGTGTTGCTGTGATGGTGCTAGTAGACCCGCTTGATGGCGACAGCGACAAACTCCAGGAGTTGTTCTGTGAGTACTTGGTGGTTGGAACGCCCATGGTTTGGCTAGAGTTCACTGTCCAGGTGAGTCTGGTGCCCGCGGGGATGACTCCCTTAGAACAAGCTGCACACGCTGGTTGTGAGGGTCGTACGGCTGGCTGCGTATGCGGGTGCAGCAGTGGAAACGGCAACGGCGGGAACGGCCCACGCCGCTCCCTTGGCGATGGTGCGGCGGGAAACGCCCGCTGCTGGGTGAGGCTGGTTCATGAGCTGGTCTGATCCTTCAACTATTCGGCATCATATCGCCGGGAGGGTGCATTCCAGGTGGAATTCTCGTCAAGATCAGGTGCAGATGGTCATATTGCCAATACCAATATATTCAGCATTTCGTGTGGCCCACGTCCCTGTTGAACCTGTGTAGAGGTTAGCGTAAGTTATCGTGAGAGAGCTGCCGGTGATGTTAGTGAGCGAAACGTTGGTTGCACCGGGCGAGGCGCCGTTGGTCCTGAGTTCGGCGGATCGGTTGAACCTTGTCCCAGCCGGACCTGACGTGGCACTCATGTTAGTGGTGTTACCGGACAGGGTTGCCGTGCCGCTGGAGAAAGTCACAGCGTCTTGATGTTGATATTGATTATTACTTATTGTGTTTCTGTCGTAAGTGATGTCGTAAATAGGGAAACTGGCACTCACAATAGGAGAGTCAAACGTGAACATAACCCGCATTGACGCGTTTGGGTAGAAATGGTTGAGAACCAGCCCAGTATTCGATGCGTTCATCCCAGAGATGGTGTCAGAGGCACCGCTGCCTCCGATGCCTTGATATCCGATGGTCATGTTCCGCGACGAAGCTACCCCCGAAGTTTGGGTTGCGGTCACCGTCATGTTCAACGTCTGGCCAGATGATGAACGAAGGACGTATGTGGCGCCCGAAGCCGAACCAGAGTACTGGCTCCAGTTCTGCGTGAAGCAGTGACCGGGTGAAGCAGCGTACGCAGGTGCTGCGGTGGCCACGGCGATGGCAGGAACGGCCCAAGCTGCGCCCTTGGCGATGGTGCGGCGGGAAATACCAGCCGCTTGCTGGTCAGTGGTCACGAAGTATCTCCAGTGCGAAATCTTGAGCCACAGGCAGCCATCCGGCCGCATCCATGCGCTCTCCCCGAGTGCCTCCATGGGCACGATCATTCTTAGGCATGAATATAGCACGGGCGCAACCAGTTCATGAAGGAACATCAAAATTGTGGCGATCAATTCTGGATTACATGCTGACGGACCCAGCGCGCCACGATGATGGCCAGGACGTTAACGGTCGGTGACGCTGCCAAACGATCACCAGGCCAGGGCTCGGTGTTGGTCGGATCCACAACGAGAGCGGCGCGCGGTCATTAGTCCGGGACGACGCCGACGCCGGCGGACCATCCACCAGATAGGTGACTAAGCTCATACTCCTGCGCGATGGTGGGCGGGTAGCTAAACTGGGTCCATGGCCCAGAAAACCCTGGAGATCTCCGCTGGTGCTGGGCGCTACCTCCTGACGCTGCAGGATCGAGACGCACTCAGAGAAGCTGCCTCAGCATGGAACCGCTGTGTGGTCACACCTCATGATCTCGCCCCCTCAAGGGGACCGACCCACGTCACCAGCGGCGCTTCCACATGTGGCGACCTGGTGGACGCTTCCGGTCAACCACGACCCGGGCGTTCAGACTCGGAAGTCGGTGCCGTGACGTCTGCGGCTATTGACGCAGGAATCGGCCACAAAATCATGTTCCACGCCGCCGGGCTCAGTGATCCGGTCACCCACCGAACCGTGGCGTTGGTGGCACCCAGCGGTACAGGTAAAACCACCGCGGTGGCTACATTGGGTCAGCAGTTCGGATATGTCACGGATGAAACCGTGATCATTGACCCGCAGACGCTGGCCATCACGCCGTTCCCCAAGCCCCTGTCCGTCTTGGGACCTTCAGGCCAGCGTCCCAAGGCGTTGTTCTCCCCGGACGAGCTCGGCCTGCTGTCCACCCCGATGCAGCCGTACTTGGGTGCCGTGGTGATCCTGGCTCGGGACCCTGACCATCACGATCACCCACACCTGGAACGCCTCCCCCTGGCGGATGCCCTGGGACACCTACTCCCCCAGTCTTCCTCCTTGGCCGCTCTGGATCGTGGGCTGCTGGACTTGGCCCGTGTGCTAGATCAGGTGGGAGGTTGCCACATCCTGCGCTACCGCGAAATTGAAACCGTGGGACCTCTGCTGAAGAACCTCCTGGCAGCACCACCGCAGGCGCACACTCCCAACTGGGCGGCCGTGAACCTGCCGACCTCAGATGAATCCGCACAGCAGCCCGCCGACTCCGCGGACCTGGCGCAAAGCGTTATTCGCCGCGCACCCGCCGACGACGCCCTACTACTCCCCAACCATTGCCTGGCAGTCCTGTCAGGAACCAGCTTCATGCTGCTCCAGGGACTGGGCCCCGTCATTTGGGAAACACTGGTCGTACCCATGCCGCTGGACGCTCTGGTGGCACAGATGGTCCAGCAACCTCATGCCCCGGAAGACGCTGAACAGGTGGTGCGCACCGCCGTCGATCATCTGGTGGAACGCGGCGTGCTGATTCGCTCCTCAGGCCAGTGAAATGAGGTCCTGATACTCCTTGGACCACAGATCCTCAATGCCATCGGGGAGCATGACCACACGTTCGGGGTCCAGTGCCTCCACCGCGCCTTCATCGTGGGACACCAGAACCACGGCACCCTGGTAATTGCGCAGCGCCGCCAGAATTTCCTCACGTGAGGCTGGGTCCAAGTTGTTGGTGGGCTCATCCAGCAGCAACACGTTGGCCGAAGATGCCACCAGCGTGGCCAACGCCAAACGGGTTTTTTCGCCACCGGAGAGGACTCCGGCGGGTTTGTCGACGTCGTCGCCCTGGAAAAGGAAAGACCCCAAAATGGTCCGGGCCTGTGTGTCTGCCAATTCAGGAGCGGCAGTTTTCATGTTCTGCAGGACCGTGCGGTCGGTGTCCAGGGTGTCGTGCTCCTGGGCAAAGTAGCCGAGCTTCAAGCCGTGACCTGCCTCAATCACACCAGCATCCGGGTGAGTCACCCCGGCCAACATGCGCAACAACGTGGTCTTGCCGGCACCGTTGAGCCCCAGGATCACCACCCGCGAGCCACGGTCAATGGCCAAGTCCACGTCCGTGAAGATTTCCAGTGAACCGTAAGCCTTGGACAAGCCCTGACCTCGCAGCGGTGTTTTGCCGCAGGCGGCAGGTGCCGGGAACCGGATGGCGGCTACCTTGTCCGCCACCCGCTCCCCTTCCACGCCGGCCATCAGGCGCTCAGCGCGCTTGATCATCTGCTGGGCCGCCACGGCCTTGGTGGCCTTGGCACGCATCTTCTCCGCCTGCGCCATCAAAGCGGTGGCCTTCTTCTCCGCGTTGGCAAATTCGCGCTTGCGGCGGTGTTCGTCCTGCTCACGCTGTTGCTTGTAGTGCTTCCAGTCCATGTTGTAGATGTCCACCACGGCCCGGTTGGCATCAAGGTAAAAGACTTTGTTGACCACCATTTCCATGAGTTCAACATCGTGGGAAATCACCAACAGGCCACCGGAGTAGTTCTTCAAGAAGTCCCGCAGCCAGGTGATGGAATCGGCGTCCAAGTGGTTGGTGGGCTCATCCAGGAGCATGGTGTCCGCATCGGCAAACAGAATGCGGGCCAGTTCAACGCGTCGTCGTTGTCCACCGGACAGGGTGCGGAGGGGCTGGTTGAGCACGCGTTCGGGAAGGTCCAGGTTGGCGGTGATGGTGGCCGCCTCCGACTCGGCTGCATACCCGCCGCCGGCCACGAACTCCGCCTCCAGGCGGGCGTAGCGCTTCATGGCCTTCTCCCGGACGGCATCGTTGGGATTGGCCATGTCCTCCTCAGCCACTCGCATCCGGGCAATCACCTCCGCCAGGCCACGCGCGGAGAAAATGCGATCCCTGGCCAGCTGCTCCATGTCATCCACCTTGGGGTCCTGCGGGAGGTACCCCACGGTGCCGCTGCGCGTCACTGTGCCATCCGCAGGAAGCGTCTGTCCGGCCAACACCTTGGTCATGGTGGTCTTGCCCGCGCCATTTCGGCCCACCAGGCCGATCTTGTCCCCGCGCTGCACCCGGAAATTCACCTGATCCATCAATAGGCGTGCACCGGCACGCAGTTCCAAATTGGACACGGTGATCAACGGGGTTCAGCCTTTCGTGGGAACGGCGCGCATGATGCTGCGGCCAGCAGGACCGATCAAGTCTAGCCGTGCATCACAGGGATTGCAGTGTGCTCAAACACTGCTGCGCCCACTCGATTTCCGCCTCCGCACGCGCCACCACACCCCGGTAAGCCATGAGTTTGAACTCGATCACACGCTTGGCCTCCTGCTCCGAGTACCCCTTCAAACGACGCCGCAGCGTGGGGTGCGTGCGTTCTTGCAACGCCGTGATCTGATCCCGGGCACGCTGGGCCACCGCCTGATGGTGCTGGATGTGATCCCGGAAGTGGCCGGAAGCGGCGTCGTCGTCCGTCCATTCCAGGTAAGCGGTGCGCAAGCGCACGGGGTCGCGCTCCAGGGGGTAACTCAGCGGGCTACCAACCCAGGTGGCTAATTCCTGCCTCCCTGCATCCGTGACCTGGTACTGCGTTTTGGTGGTGCCCAACGTCCCCCAGGCCACCTGTTCGGTGGCCAGTAGGCCGTCGCGTTCCATTTTGCGCAGCTCCGGGTAGATCTGGGAGTCAGAGGCGTACCAGACGTTGCCCACCGAACCGGCAAAGCGTTTGCCGACGTCGTAACCGGTCATGGGGCCGGCAGAGATCAAGGCCAACAGTGCTGCTCGCAGGCTCATGGGCATACCTTTCCGTCGAGTGACACCTCCACTCTGACAGGGAGGTGACCATTCTCTGGCGTAGGAAGTGGCCGTTTCCGGTCAAAGCTCACCTCATCCGGCGGTCTTCTTGGTTACGCTCACCATGGCCCGCGGTTCGCGGCGCCTGTGCCTTGTAACCGTGAGGGATTGCCGTGAACCTGCGTGACTCCATTGACCAGCGTCCCATGTCTGCCTACCAATGGTTGGTGGTGGGGCTGTGTGGTCTGCTCAATGCCCTGGATGGTTACGACGTCCTCTCCATGGCCTTCACCGGCTCCGCAGTTTCCCGAGAATTTGGCCTCATGGGGTCGCAGCTGGGCGTGTTGCTCAGCGCCGGCCTGGTGGGGATGGCGGTGGGCTCGCTGGTGATCGGCCCCCTGGCGGACCGATTCGGGCGCCGTCCGCTGTTGTTGATCTCCCTGGTGATCAACGGGCTGGGCATGGGCTTGTCCTCCACGGTGAGTTCGCATTGGGAGTTGGGCCTGTGGCGCGTGGTCACCGGGATCGGCGTGGGGGGCATCTTGGCCTGCACCGCAGTGATTGTGAGTGAGTACGCCAACAACGCCCGCCGTGGAATATCCATCAGCATTTTCACCGCCGGATACGGCGTGGGCGCCACTCTGGGTGGCTTAGGTGCCGCGCAACTGATTCCCACGTTCGGATGGCGCTCCGTTTTCCTGGTGGGCGCCATCTGCACGGTGGTCGTGATTGCATTGGTCTGGGCTTTGTTGCCGGAATCCGTGGATTACCTGGCAACCCGCAGAAATCCGCGTGCGGATGAATTGGCCGCCAAAGTGGCCCGCAAGCTCGGTATTTCGCAAGGCATTGAGCTTCCCAGTCTGGCTCCCCAGGACCGGTCTGCCCCTGGCGCTGACGGTGCCGAGCCCTCAGAACAGCCGCACCCCGCCGGCGTTCTGAGCAGCAAGTATCTGGTGCAAAGTCTGCTGCTGTGGGCCTCCTGGTTCATCGTGATGTTTGGTTTCTACTTTGCCAACACCTGGACACCCGCGCTGCTGGTGGAATCCGGCATGACCCAACAGCAGGGCATTGTGGGCGGAATCATGCTGACGCTGGGCGGTACTTTCGGCGCGCTGCTGTACGGAGCGCTGACCACCCGGTGGAGCGAAAAATCTGTCCTGATGGTGTTCATCATCCTGCAATCCATCACGCTGGTTCTATTCATCACCACCACGTCCGTCCCCGCCGTCGCCTTCACCAGCGGCATCCTGGTTGGAATGCTGGTCAACGGGTGTATTGCCGGGATGTACACCCTCTCCCCCATGACGTACGAACCCGCCCTACGCGCCACGGGCGTGGGATGGGGCATTGGAGTGGGCCGGTTCGGTGCCATTCTGGCTCCCCTGACCGTGGGGTTTCTGCTGGATGGCGGCTGGTCTCCGGTTTTCCTGTACGTGGCGGTGGCTGTGGTGGTGCTGCTGGCCGCTGTGGCGCTGTCCCGGCTGCAGGTGGTCCGCCGTCAAGGTGTTGAAACAGCCGATTCTCACTGAAACTTGAACAGTGTTTAAGATGCTCTCATGAGTTCATCCCGCACCACACCTGCCTCCACCTCCACGGCCTCCCGCGATACCCGCGGACTCGGCACCGCCCCACAACGTTCAGCGGGGACAGATCTGGCCCTGATCGGTGTGTTTGCCGCGTTTTGCGCCGTCCTGTCCGTGATGCCCGCCATTCCAGTCGGCCCGCTGGCGGTGCCGATCACCCTGCAGACCTTGGCCGTCTACCTGACCGGCCTGGTGCTGGGGGGACGTCGCGGAGGGCTTGCCGTGCTGCTCTACGTGGTGGTGGGTCTTGCCGGATTGCCCATTTTCTCCGGTTTCCGCGGTGGACCGGGACTTCTGGCCGGTCCCTCCGCCGGGTACATTTTGGGCTTTGCAATTGCGGGACTGTGCACCGGCCTGCTGGCATACGCCGTCCTGCGCCGTGTTCGCACCAATCGGGGGCGGGTGCTGGGCCTGTTCGGTGCGGCTGTCCTGGGTGGTTTTGTTGTTGCGCGGCTCACGGGTATCCCCGGCATGTCCATCAACGGTGGGATCTCGCTGCGGGACGCCTTCCTGGCAGATCTCATTTATTGGCCCGGTGACCTCATCAAATGCGCGGCAGCAGCGCTGGTGGCCGCAGCCGTGCACCGCGCCTTTCCTCGGCTGGCGGGCGCTCGTTGATTTTTGGTCGTCGATCCCGCGCGGAGAGGCCTTCGGACGGTGAACAGCCCACCCCGGACTCCTCCCGCGGGATCTCACTACTGAATGTGACGGTACGGCTTCCCCCCGCACCCGGTGACAACCAAGACATCAGCATTCTGGACGGAATCACCTTCCACCTCGATCAGTCGCGTACGGCAATTCTGGGGCTGAATGGCTCCGGCAAATCCACAGTTCTTCGTCTGCTCAACGGCCTGGTCTCCCCCAGTGAGGGGTCCGTGACAGTTCACGGGGTCGACGTCGTCGCGCACCGCTCCCTTGCACGGCGCACCGTGGGATTCGTGTTCACCGATCCCACGGCACAGCTGCTGATGCCCACGGCGCTGGAGGACGTGGAACTGTCCCTGCGCACCACGCACCCCGATCCACAACGACGACGATCCCGCGCCCTGGCCCTACTGGCGGAGGCCGGCTTGGCGGCGCACGTCCATCAGTCGGTGTATGACCTCTCCGGGGGGCAACGCCAGCTGGCGGCTTTGACGTCGGTGCTGGCTGTGGACCCGTCCGTCGTGGTCCTTGACGAGCCCACCACGTTGCTGGATTTGCGCAACAGAGCGCGGCTGATGGATCGGTTGCGTGAGTTACCGCAGCAACTGGTGTACGCCACCCATGATCTGGAACTGGCTGCAACGGCCCAGCAGGTGGTGGTGATCCATCAAGGCCGGGTTCATGCTCACGGTGGCCCCGAGCTGGTGGATCAGTACCTGCGCTGGTGCATTGACGGATTTCCCGGGGAGCAGATCGGATGAGCGGGCGGAGGGAACTTTTTGGCACGTATCGGCCACGAAAGAACTGGCTGCACCGCCTCCCCGTGGGTGTCAAAGGCTTGGCGCTGCTGTTCCTGGCGGTCAGTCTGGCTCTGCCCTGGCAGCGGTGGATTCCCGCGTTGCACGAACCGTGGGTGGTTCCGCTGTGCTGTGTTGGGCTGCTGATGGCGCTTGGAGCCACCGGGGGGCTGGGCTGGGCCAGTTGGTGGTCAACAGTGCGCCCAGCACTACCGATCTTTGTGCTGTTGGCCGGTTACCACGTGCTGGTGGGGACACCCCAACGGGGATCCGCGGTGTTGCTCACCGTCCTTGCAGCCATGTTTGCCACGCGCATCCTCCTGGAAACCACCCCCCAGGCCGTTCTCCTGGACGGACTGGTCCGCATGATCTCTCCGCTGCGCGTTGTGGGGGTGAATCCGGAGCGGGTGGGTCTTGCCATACAGATCATGCTGCGCGCCATCCCCTATCTTCTGGGCGTTGTCCACGATGTGCGGCAAGCCGGTGCGGCACGCGGTTTACGCCTGGGGCCGGTGAGGTTGGCCACGCCAGCGGTGATCTCCGCCGTCGCTCACGCCCAGCGGACCGGTGAGGCCCTGGTGGCGCGGGGGTTGGAGGAGCCGCGCCCGGGGAATCCGCGTGCGTCACATTAGGATGCCCGTATGAGCTTCAATCAGGGGTCGCGGCTGGACACCTCCCGCGTGCAAACAGGTGGTCGTGGCGGTGGCGCCGGGCGCGGTGTGGCGGTGGGTGGTGGTCTGGGCGGATTGCTGTTGACCATTGTGCTGGGGCTGATTTTCGGTCAGCCCATGCTGGGTGGTTTGGACAATGCGCTGAATCAAGGCAGCTACTCCGAGTACTCCACCGGTTCAGGCAATTCCGCCCAGGCTCAGGACGAACTGGCCGAAAAGTGCCAAACCGGTGCAGATGCCAACCAGTACACCGACTGCCGAGTGGTGGCCACCGCCAACAGCCTGGACGCCATGTGGTCCACGTACTTACCGCAGTCCACCGGCGTGCAGTACAACATGCCGGGGTTGGTGCTGTTCTCTGGTTCGGAGTATTCGCCGTGTGGGACGGCGTCGTCGGCCACCGGGCCGTTCTACTGCCCGTCCAATCAAACGGTGTACCTGGACGATTCCTTCTTCAGCACCCTGCAGACGGATTTTGGCGCCCAAGGCGGTCCGTTGGCTGAGGAGTATGTGGTGGCGCACGAATTCGGCCATCACATTCAATACCAGCTGGGCTATTTGGGGTCGGCTGCCAGCTCCCGTCAAGGTGCGGATTCTGGGGCAGTGCGTGTGGAGTTGCAAGCCGACTGCTACGCGGGCTTGTGGGCGAACCGTGCCTCCAGTGACGACTTCACCGGGGCCGTTCAGCTCGAAGACATTACGGAGGGTGATCTCCGTTCGGCACTGTCCACGGCCGCTGCCATCGGTGATGACAACATCCAGCAGACCACCTCTGGCCGCGTGAACCCGGAGGCTTTCACGCACGGAACCTCAGATCAGCGCGTTGCGTGGTTCATGGCTGGTTACAACTCCGGCAACATTGGTCAGTGCGACACCTTCAACGCCACCAACCTGGACGACCCAGGAAGCATCCGCAACTAACCACCACCACCCCTCCCCTCCGCCGAGATCATGGTTTGTGGAAGATTTAGGCCCTGAAATTGGGAGAAACCATGTTTTCGGCGGAGTGGGATGTGAGGAGAAGAGCACCATGAAGTTTTTGTGCCACATGCAGGTCCAATTCCCCGAGTCCATGTCACCGGAGGAAGTGGCCCAGAAACAGGCCGAGGAGAAGGAGTACTCCCAAGCACTGCAACGCTCCGGGGAGTTTGAGGCCATCTACCGCGTGGTGGGCAAGTACGCCAACGTGTCCATCTTTGAGGTGGAATCCAACCAGCGCTTGCACGAAATCCTCTCAGGATTCCCCATGTTCCCGTACATGACGATCGAAACCACAGCCCTGGCCCCCCACCCCAACGCCATCTAACCCCTCCACCCCCACCCGCATCCCCCACCATACGACTGCCGAGTGTCCGAGTTTGGTCGTTTCCACGGGTCAGAAACGACCAAACTCGGACACTCGGCAGTCGTGGGACGGGTGGAGCGGGCAGGTTAAATGGCTAATTCGTAGACAGAAGTTCGGTCACGTTCTATGTGGACTTCCACAACACCTGCACGGGCCAGACGCTCCAACGTATCCAGCGACGGGGACACTTCTGCACGTTCCAGCCGGGCAACATGTGGTTGTTTCCATCCGATGATGTTGCCGAAAGCCGTCTGCGTCAGGTTATGTTCCCCGCGATAGCGAACCACCGCTGCGCTGACGTCCCGTGCCAACGCAAGCCGGTCGGCCTCGGCGGCATAGTCGGGATCAGTTTCAGCGCGCTCGCGGACTACCTGCGCATGGCTCTTGAGGGTAGACAATTTCATGACGGTCACCTTCATTCCTCAATCTGAGCTAATCGTTGTTCGGCAGCACGACAAGTTCTGTCGAAGCCCTTGGGGTCGTACTGCGCCTCGGATCCGTAGGCCCCGATCACGAATACGTCACCGATCCTCCGGCACAGAGCGCGGGTGATGCTTCGTCCACCGCGCGGCCGCAGCTCCCGAAGCTTGTCCGCTCCCTTGACGGCGCTGCTGTGCGGGAAGGGAAGAGACGGACCAGATTGTTCGAGCTTGGCTATTGCATTATCTACGGCTACAGCTTCACGGGCATCCAGGTTCGCGTGCTCGCCTTCAGCGTCTGGGTGGTCAACGACGCTCCACATGCCGATGAATATACCATCCATGGTATACAGGTGGCCAGGGATGACGATCGAAACCACGCCCCTTCTCTCCCCCCCCCCCCCGCCACACACAACTGCCGAGTGTCCGAGTTTGGTCGTTTCCAGGGGTCAGAAACGTCCAAACTCGGACACTCGGCAGTAGGAGCAGGAGGCGGGGGCGGGGCGGGTCAGATGTTGAAGCCCAAGGCTCTCATCTGGTCGCGGCCGTCCTCCGTGATGCGTTCCATGCCCCACGGCGGCATCCACACCCAGTTGACATGCCATTCGTCCACCAGAGTGCCGATGTTCTGCTCCACCTGCTCCTCGATCACGTCCTGCAGCGGGCAGGCAGCGGTGGTCAGGGTCATGTCCAGCTTCAGGGCGCCGTCCTCCAGGTAGGAGGCCCCGTAGAGCAGACCCAGGTCCACAATGTTGACCCCCAGCTCGGGGTCGATCACGTTCTTGAGCGCTTCCTCAACGTCCTGAATGGACGGGGAACCCGCGGGAACTTCTGCGGTCTCAGTCATGATTGCTCCTTCAGCGGGCAGCGGCCACGTACTTGTCGTAGCCCTCTTCTTCCAGCTTGACAGCCAGTTCGGGGCCGCCCTGCTCCACAATGCGGCCATCGTTGAACACGTGCACGTAGTCCGGCTTGATGTAGCGCAGGATGCGGTTGTAGTGGGTGATGAGCATGACGCCCATGTCGTTGGTTTCCTTGGCGCGGTTCACACCTTCGGAGACCACACGCAGGGCATCCACATCCAGGCCGGAGTCAGTTTCATCCAGCAGCGCCATCTTGGGGCGCAGCAGTTCCAGCTGCATGATCTCCATGCGCTTCTTCTCACCACCGGAGAAGCCTTCGTTGACGTTGCGCTGAATCATGGTGGGATCCATCTTCAGCTGCTCGGCCACTGCCTTGACGTCCTTGGTCCAGGTCCGCAGGGAAGGAGCTTCCCCGTCCACAGCGGTCTTGGCCGTACGCAGGAAGTTGGACGTGGTCACACCGGGGATTTCAACCGGGTACTGCATGGCCAGGAACAGCCCGGCACGGGCGCGCTCATCCACGGACATCTCCAGCACGTCCTCGCCGTCCAGGGTCACGGAACCGGAGTCCACGCGGAACTTGGGATGGCCGGCAATGGTGGAGGCCAGGGTGGACTTGCCGGAGCCGTTGGGGCCCATGATCGCGTGCACCTCACCAGAATTGATGGTGATGTTCACGCCCTTGAGAATCTGCTTGCTGTTGTCTTCATCCAGCAGTACGGATGCGTTCAGATCCTTGATTTCCAGAGTGCTCAATGTCTCTCCTGAAGAATTCGGTGAAGTGTGTAATGGGGCCGGATCAGTGATCGGCGTTGGACAGTTCGGCTTCGACGACGTCGCGCAAGCGCGCCTCGATCCCCTCGTCCTCAATCTGCTGCAGGATCTCGAACAGGAAGCCACGAACCACCAGGCGGCGGGCCTCCACCTCCGGGATTCCGCGGGACATCAGGTAGTAAAGATGCTCGGCATCCAACTGCCCCGTGGTGGAGGCGTGCCCCGCACCTGCAATCAGGCCGGTTTCAATCTCCAGGTTGGGGATGGAGTCCATGCGGGGACCATCGTTGAGGATCAGGTTGCGGTTCAGCTCGTAGGTGTCGGTGCCTTCGGCTTCCGGGCGGATCAGTACATCGCCCACCCACACGCCGTGGGCTGCGCGGCCCTGCAGCGCGGACTTGTAGGTCACGCGGGACACGCAGTTGGGCTGTGAGTGATCCACGAACAGGCGCGATTCCAGGTGCTGGCCGTCATCCACGAATGTCAGGCCGTACATCTCCACCTCGCCACCGGGGGCGTTGTAGCGCACGGACGGGGTCACGCGGACGGTGTCGCCACCCAGGTTCACGGACACGTGCTTGAAGCGGGCATCGCGGCCCAGACGGCCGTGCTGCGCAGAGGCATGGGCCGTTCCGGCATCCTGCCACTCCTGCAGAGACACCACCGTCAGCTGTGCGGAGTCTCCCACCACAAACTCGATGTTCTGGCTCAGCACCGCAGTACCGCTGTGGTGCAGCACCACACGGGCCTTGGAAAACGGCTTGGCGTCAACAATCACGTGCTGGGCGGCCGGATCGGTGTGCGTGCCCTTGATCTCCACGGAGATGGTCTCCTGGACCTCGGCCTCCTGCGGGATGGTCACCACGGTGGCTTCCGTGAAGTGCGCCCAGGCGTTGGCGGACAGCCGGTCCTCGGGGATGCCTGCGGAACCCACGCGAGCGTCGTCGCGCCCCACGGTTTCAACGGTCACCACATCGGAACCGGTCACGGTCACGGACGGTGCGGCCCCGGTCAGTTCGGAGGTGTGCAGCCCGTTGAGGCGCTTGAGCGGGGTGAAGCGGAAGTCCTCTTCACGTCCGGTCAGCTCCGGGAAATCAGCCAGATCGTAGGACGCTGTGCGTTCGGCCCGGGAGTTGCCCGCCGGCTTCTTGGGATCCTTGCGGGCAATCGTCACCTCCACCTCACCGTCGGCACCCTGCGCGGTGTGCTCGGTGGCCAGTTTCTCGCCCTCCTGGGTCATGCCCGGAATGGCCACGCGGGCCTCATCCGTACGCACGCCAGCAACGACGTCGTCCTCGGCCGTGGTCACGGCGGTGGCCGCCCCGGTGTTCGTGTTGGACGTATCAGCCAACGGAACCCTCCATCTGCAGTTCGATCAAGCGGTTGAGTTCAAGTGCGTATTCCATGGGCAGCTCGCGGGCAATGGGCTCCACAAAGCCGCGCACGATCATGGCCATGGCCTCGTCTTCGGCAATGCCGCGCTGCATCAGGTAGAACAGCTGTTCTTCAGACACGCGGGACACGGTGGCCTCATGGCCCATGGAGACGTCGTCCTCGCGGATGTCCACGTAGGGGTAGGTGTCCGACCGGGAAATGGTGTCCACCAGCAGGGCATCGCACACCACGTTGGACTTGGCGTTGTGCGCACCTTCGCGCACCTGCACCAGACCGCGGTAAGCAGCACGGCCACCGTTACGGGCCACGGACTTGGACACGATCGAGGATGACGTGTTCGGGGCAACGTGCACCATCTTGGAACCGGTGTCCTGGTGCTGACCCTCACCGGCAAAAGCGATGGACAGGGTCTCACCCTTGGCGTGCTCACCGGTCATGTAAACGGCCGGGTACTTCTGGGTGACCTTGGAACCGATGTTGCCGTCAATCCACTCCATGGTGGCGCCTTCGTGGGCAATGGCCCGCTTGGTCACCAGGTTGTAGACGTTGTTGGACCAGTTCTGAATGGTGGTGTAACGAACGCGGGCGTTCTTCTTGACAATGATTTCCACGTTGGCGGAGTGCAGCGAGTCCGTCTTGTAGATCGGCGCCGTGCAGCCTTCGATGTAGTGCACGTAGGAGTCTTCATCGGCAATGATCAGCGTGCGCTCGAACTGGCCCATGTTCTCCGTGTTGATCCGGAAGTAAGCCTGCAACGGGATCTCCACGTGCACGCCCTTGGGCACGTACACAAAGGAACCACCGGACCACACGGCCGTGTTCAGGGCGGCGAACTTGTTGTCCCCCACCGGAATGACGGTGCCGAAGTACTCTTCAAAGAACTCAGGGTGTTCCCGCAGGGCAGTGTCCGTGTCCAGGAAGATCACGCCCTGCTCCTCCAGGTCCTCACGGATCTGGTGGTAGACCACCTCGGATTCGTACTGCGCAGCCACACCGGCCACCAGACGGGAGCGTTCGGCCTCCGGAATACCCAGCTTTTCGTAGGTGTCGCGGATGTCTTCCGGCAGGTCTTCCCAAGACTGGGCCTGCTTTTCGGAGGCACGCACAAAGTACTTGATGTTGTCGAAGTCAATGTCCGACAAATCTGCACCCCACGTGGGCATGGGCTTGCGGTCAAAGAACTTCAGGGCCTTCAGACGCATGTTCAGCATCCACTCGGGCTCGTTCTTCTTGGCAGAGATGTCCCGAACAACCTCTTCGCTCAGACCGCGGCGCGCGGAAGCACCGGCAACGTCCGGGTCGGACCAGCCGTATTCGTAGTTCCCAATGCCTTCCAGCTCCGGGTTCTTCTCCAAAATATCGCTAATGACGGTGTCATTGGCGTTCGTCACGTCAGTCATGACGGCCTCCTCATGTAGAGCAGATTGGTGTGCACAGTGAGCCGTGACCGGCTCAAGTTGATGGGGTCTTCAGGTGCCTACGACGCCGGAGCGCCCCGGGCCGGGGGGTTGGCGCGACAGCGGCACGTGGGTGTTGCAGACGTGCGCGCCAGCCGCCAGTGTGGAGAGTCTGCGGATGTCCACATCCAGCAGGGAAGCAATCATGCGAGTCTCGGCTTCACAGAACTCGGGGTGTTTGGTGGCTATTTCCTGCACCGGACAGTGACCCTGGCACAGCTGCGCGGAGAGCACCCGATGCCGAGCGGGGCCCACCTTCACGGTATTGGCTGATGCCGCATATCCATCCGCGGACAGCAGCCGGACCAGAACATCCAGCCGTTCGGCAACATCTTCTCCGGCGGCCTCCACCGTGGGACGGTAGCGGCGTTCCATGTGTTCAAACTGCTGCTCCACAAACGCGCGGAGAGCCTGTTCGCCGCCCAGATCCCGGATGGCATCCAGGGCATCGGCTGCAATCCCCAAGTAGTCATTGCCCAACCGCTCGTGCCCCTCCGGAGCCACCACGTAGCGTCTGGCCGGGCGTCCAGCGCCCGCTCCGGGACGGCGAACCATGGTGACTTCAATGAAGCGTTCACGTTCCAAGGCATCCAGATGACGCCGGATGGCCGCCGGGGTCAAGTCCATCCGCCGTCCAAGATCCCGTGCGGAGACAGGTCCGTGTTCCAGGACGGCGTTGAGCACCCGGGAGCGAGTGGTGGACTCCGCGGAGTCATCCAAGATGATGGGACCGGTCATCGGATTGCTGTCCTGCGCTGCCACGGTGACCTCCCGTCCGTCGTCGTACTGATGCGTTGTCCACGCCTGGAATGCACACCCCGGCGTTCACAACAGGGTGCTGAATTACACAACCAAAGTATGTCTAAATTGATTCCCGTTGCCTAGCAAGGTGACCCTCACCAGGTGTCTGTGCAGCACAGC
The DNA here is from genome assembly GCF_030538595.1 of Kocuria sp. Taxonomy (GTDB): domain Bacteria; phylum Actinomycetota; class Actinomycetes; order Actinomycetales; family Micrococcaceae; genus Kocuria. The sequence continues at coordinate 208,579 of NZ_JAUNTS010000002.1, read as the reverse complement.
CACACCGCCCGCACCGTGATACGCGGACGGTGCGGATCAGTGGGTGGGGTCGGTGACCGAGCTGGTGATGACGTCCGCGGGGTCTGCGGTGAGGGCAAAGGACTTCTCCACGGCAAAGGCCACGGTGGCCACCATGAGAGCCGATCCCACCAGGTGGGCGCTGACCGCCACAATGGGCAGACCATTGAAGTACTGGTAGAACCCGATGAAGGCCTGGAAGACCACCACAGCGCCAACCAGGGCGTAGGCGTTCCAGACGGGACGCGGCCAACTGCGGCGCCCCATGACCAGAATGCCGATGATCACAGCAGTGAGCACGTAGACCGGGACGGCGTGGAAGCGAGTGATCACCACGGCGTCAAAGGTGTGGCGCACCACTTCCCCGGAGTCGCCCGAATGGGGCCCGGTCCCAGTGACCAAGGTGCCCAGGTACACAATCACCAGGGTGAGCAATCCCACCAAGACTGCCGCTGCCCGAATCACGCCACGGGCGTGTTGCCCCTGCCCGGGAGCTTCCAGGCGGTCCACGTGATGGAGACTGGCGCGGCGCACACGATTCACGTACGTGGCCGCCAAGTAGATCATGGCCGCCGAGATCATGAAGTGAATGCCCACAATCCACGGGTTCAGCCCGGTGATCACGGTGATGCCACCCACCACGGCCTGCAGCGGGATACCCAGCCCCAGCACCAGTGTCAGCAGGAAGAAGTCCCGGCGTTCACGCCGCATCTTCAACACGGCCAAGAAGGCCAAAATGGCCACCACGGCCAGGGCGAAAGTCAACAGCCGGTTACCGAACTCAATGGCACCGTGGATGCCCATTTCAGCGGTGGATGTCCAGGATTCATCCGTACAGCGAGGCCACGTGGGACAGCCCAAACCTGAGCCCGTCAGACGCACCAGACCGCCGGTGAGAATCAACAGGGAGTTGGCGATCAGAGAGGCCCACGCCGTCAACCGCACCCAACCGTCAACTTGGGTGCGCAGGAAGAACGTGGACGCCCACCCGATCACCGATTCCATCCTGCCTCCACGGCCAGATCCACCGTGCGGTTCTCCGGAAGCGGAGGTGGACGACGTACGCGCGGGGGCGGAGCTCAAAAAGGACACTTCCTCAAAAGCGAATAGCGGTTCACGGGGCCGATTCAGTCTACCTTCCCGTGTGGCGCCCCGGGGTTGGCACCCCGAGGTTTGCAGTCCGGGCGGGCGCTCGGTGAAGCAACCCGTTATGGACGTCTGCGGCAAGACCCCGTGAGGCCGCCCGGCTGACCTCAGCTCCACCGAAACCAACGGGCCGTGGCCAACCATGCACCCACAGCCCACAGCAGCAGAATCAGCGCGGGACCTATCAGCGTGCCGGGTGCCCCCGGCACCATGGCGCTGCGCAACCCGTCCGCCAGGGCGGCTGATGGCAGCAGGGCCACCAGGGGTGCAACCCAGTCAGGGAAGGCGCTGGCCGGTGCAAGTGTCCCCCCGGCCACGGCCAGCAGCACCCAGAGCAGATTGACCACGGCCAGTGTGGCTTCCGCACGCATGGTGCCTGCGGCCAGCAGCCCCAAGCCGGTGAAGGCCACGGCACCCAGCAGGAGAAAGAGGACAGTGGCCAGGGCGGAACTCAGGTGCGGCTGCCATCCCAAGGCCAGGGCCACCCCCAGAATCAACACACACTGGGCGGCCAAGACCATGAGGATGGCTCCGAGTTTCCCGGCGATCAGACCGCCGCGCCCCAAAGGGGTGGTGGCCAACTGGCGCAGCACACCATAGCGCCGGTCAAAACCGGTCTGAATGCCCTGTCCGGAGAAGGCATTGGACATCACCCCCAGGGCCAGCACACCAGCCACCGCATAGTCGATCCGCGACACCCCAGCGGGCAGCACAGCATCCAGCAAATCCATGCGCACCAAGGCGATCAGGGCGATGACCGGCAGGATGACCAGCAACAGCAGTTGCTCGCCATTGCGCAACATGGTCAAAGCCTCATACCGGGTTTGACTCAACACCCGCCGCCACATGGGCGCGGCATGTGGACCCGCGGGAGCCACCGAGCGGTCATCACGGCGCGGGGGCAGCGGAGTTGTTGCATTCATCGGATCTCCCGTCCGGCAACGGCCAAAAATACGTCTTCCAGGGTCCGCGGTTGCAACGTCATGGAGGTGGGCAACTCCGCGCTGGCGGCCAACCAAGCAGCCACCTCCTGCAGCAGTTCCGGTCCAAACGCACCGGTCACGCTCACGCCGTCGGACCCGTGTTCCACGCTCAGTCCCAGGGTGTGAGCCCTGCCCACAAACGACGGCGGCGCCTCCCGCCACCGTGCGCGCTGACGCTGCGTGAGGCCCAAGCGCAAGGTGCCCGGATTGTCCTCCCCCGCGATGAGCTCTGCCACCGTGCCAGATTTGCGAACGGTGCCGCGATCCACAATCACCACGTGATCGGCCAGCCGTTGGGCATCGTCCAACAGGTGCGTGGTCAATACAACAGCCGTGCCGCGTTCTTTGAGGGTGGTGATCAAATCGAAAACCACCGCACGGGATTGCGGGTCCAGCCCCGCAGATGGTTCATCCAGGAACACGATCTCCGGATCACCCGCCAGTGCTGCGGCAAGGGCCACCCGTTGCTTCTGCCCACCGGACAGGCGGCGCAGGGGTGTTTTCTGGAAAGCCGCAATGCCCAGAAGCTCAATCAGTTCCGCCATGTCCGCCGGGTGGCGGTACATGGAACTGATGTGTTTCAGAAACTCCCCCGGCCGTGCGGACTGGGGCAAGCCGCCGTCTTGCAGCATGACGCCCGCCCGGGCGCGCAGCTCGGGTCCAGCGTTCCACGGATTGTGTCCCAACAGTTCAACGCTGCCCCCGGTGGGTTTCAACAGCCCTTGCGCACATTCCAAGGTGGTGGTCTTGCCCGCACCATTGGGACCGAGCAGCGCCGTGACTTCTCCGCGCGCCGCGGCAAAACTCAAACCGTTGACGGCCTGGACACTGTGGTGTCCACGTCCCACGGCCACTTTGAACTCCATGCGCAGATTCCGCACGGACAGAGCTGCCTCCGGTGGGTGACCAGCTGCGGTGTCAGTAGCCGCATCAGTCACGGACTCAGCGTTTGATGGCCCGGTCGAGTCTGTGATCGGCGTTGTGGGGGGAACACTGCGCTGCGTTGCGGACACGGAAGTCTCAGTGGAAGGGTCTTGGGGCACGGGCCCAGTGTAGAGACTCCGTGGCACATCCTCAGTGAAGGGCCCGGCGGACCACCTGGACCGCCTCCGCGATTCTCTCCCGGCTCTGTGAGGTCACCGGATGGATGGGACGCCGCGGGGCAGCGGTGTGTACGCCGCACACATCATTGAGGGCGTAGATCGAACTCAACGGCCGTTCCCAGCGCAGCACCTCGATCAAAGGTGTCAGGGCTTCCTGCCACCGAGTCACCACTTCTCGGTCCCCTGACTCTGCCGCAGCGCGGAAAGCTGCGAACTCGCGCGGAAGAGCCGCGGCCAGGCCGGTGTGCCAGGCAATGGAGGCATCGGCGTCGTCAAGAATGAGTTGGGGACTGGCCACGGCAAAAGTGGTTCCGGGATCGCACAACCGGTCAAAGAGGTGCCGACGGTTCTGCAACGCACGCGGTGAATCCGCGGTGTCCTTGAAGGCCACCACATTGTCCAACTGCGTGAGTTCAGCGGCCAGATCCACGGGGTAGACAAAGCCGGTGGTGGCTGGATTGTTGTCCAGGCACATGGGCAAACTCACGGAGGAAGCCACGGTCTCCACCTGATCTGCAATCTCCGGAGAACGCAACGCAACGTAGGAAAGCGGGTTGACCACCAACCCGTCAGCACCGGCGTTTTCTGCGTCCCAGGCCAGTTCCAAGACCTGCTGCGTGGTCAGGGCGGAAATTCCCACCCCCACGGGAACACCAGAACCGCTGGCAGCCTCCACAGCCGTGCGCAGCACACTGCCGCGTTCCTCCTGTGTGAGATACGCAAAAGATCCCGCCGTGCCCAGCACGCTGATGGCATCAACACCGGATTCAGCCAGGGTGGAAATTTGCGTGGCAAAGGCCGTGTGGTCAATCACCCCGCCGGGGGCAAAGGGTGTGACGGGATAGGCCACCACACCGGAGAACCGCATACTCAGCATGTTGGCCAGTCTCTCAGGAAAGGTGCTGGTCTCTCAGCACGGTGAGACGTCAACGGCACTCACAGAATGGGCCCGCCGATGAAGGGGTCCACGGCCACGGCCACAAAGACCAGCGTGAGATAGGTGATGGAGCCGTGAAACACTCGCATGGCTTGCTTGTCAGTGGGCTCTCCGGCGTTGGCCAGGCGCAACAGGCGGTGGCATTCGTAGACAAACCAGGCACCGGCTGCCAGGGAGACCGTGGCGTAGAGCCACCCGGCTCCACCCACCGGAACCAGCAACAATGAACAGATGGCGGTGGCCCAGCCGTAAAGGACCACCTGGGATGCCACTTTCCCGGCCGGAGAGATGGCACCCAGCATGGGAATGCCCGCGCGCGAATAGTCCTCGGCATATTTCATGGACAGTGGCCAGTAGTGCGGTGGCGTCCACAAGAACACCACGGCAAACAGCACCACAGCGGGCCACTGCACAGTGCCGGTCACCGCGGCCCACGCGATCAACACCGGCATGCACCCGGCCACACCACCCCACACAATGTTCTGGGAAGTACGGCGTTTGAGGATGATCGAGTAGAACACGGCGTACAGGAAAATGGCCACGGCCGTGAGCGCTGCCGCCAAGGTGTTGACGAACATCTGGAACCAGACCACGGAGACCACGGCCACGATCCACGCGAAGATCAGTGCCTCACGGTCCCCCACCACGCGGGTCACCAGGGGACGCTTGGAGGTCCGCTTCATCACGCGGTCAGATTCTCGGTCAATGTAGGAATTGAACGCACCGGCCGCCCCGGCCGACAGGGTGCCGCCGATCAGCGTGTTGAGGATCAACCAAAAACTGGGCATGCCCTGCTGGGCAAAAATCATGGTGGGCACCGTGGCAATCAGCAGCAACTCCACAATGCGCAACTTCATCAGTTGCAGGTAGGCGCGCACCCGTACCGTCAGGGGCGTTTTGGCGCCGGGCGCAGTGCGTCGGTTGCTGCCGGATACGGGTATCACGGCTTGCTCCGATGCGTGCGTTGAGCTCACGAGTTTCGCTCTCCCTGACGTTGATGACGTGCTGCATTCACCGTGTCCGAGCGGCCGTGCCAATCACACACGAACCCGATTCAGCTCACAGTTGGCGGAGCACGACGTTGGTCAGGACGTGTGATGTTGGTACGGGCGCGTGCAGGAGCCGGTGTGAACGCCTGCCTGGGCACAGTAGATTTCCGCTCAGTCTAACGTGTCTCACCCATTCCCGGCGGCATCCTGGGTTCCAGGTGGTAGTGCAACGTGTGGTTGAGGCGGCTGGGCTGAGTTGGTACGCAAATCGCCACGGATTGAGGCGGTTCTTGGTCTTTTGCGTACCGCAGGAGGGCGAATGCACACCGCAGGCGGAATCGCGACGACGGGCGCAGGGTGCGGCGTCGTCGTTGTGGTTGCTGACTGGCGTGAGTTGAAACGCGGGTGTGTTGATTCACACGCAAGTTATGCCGCACGCGCAATCCGCAGAAACCCTCCGTAGCCAAATACTGCTGAGCTGCACGGTGACTTAGGCTGATCTGGAACAGCGCCATCGGACCACGCGTGCCCTGCCCTGGGATCTCAACCACGGTCCGCAGACGCCAACAGCTAGCCGTCTTATGGAAAGGACAGCGTTCTCGTGCCTCAGACTGAACAGCTCACCTGGACCGATCTGGATCGACGCGCGGTTGACACCGTGCGAGTTCTGGCCGCCGATGCCGTGGAAAAGGTGGGCTCCGGTCACCCTGGCACGGCCATGAGCTTGGCTCCTGCCGCGTATCTGCTGTTTCAGAAGGTCATGCGCCACGATCCTTCAGATGATCGCTGGACCGGCCGGGATCGCTTCATCCTCTCCCCGGGCCACACCTCCCTGACGCTCTACCTGCAGTTGTTCCTGGGCGGTTTCGGTCTGGAGATGGAGGACATCGAGTCCTTGCGCACGTGGGGTTCCAAGACTCCCGGCCACCCTGAATACCGTCACACCAAGGGCGTGGAAATCACCACCGGCCCGTTGGGCCAGGGCCTGGCCTCCGCCGTGGGCTTTGCCTACGGGCAGCGTTACACCCGCGGTCTCTTTGACGCCGACGCCGCCCCGGGCCAGTCCCCGTTCGATCATCACATCTACGTCATCGCTTCCGACGGTGACCTCCAAGAAGGCGTGACCTCGGAGGCGTCGTCGTTGGCGGGACATCAGGAACTGGGCAATCTGGTGGTCATCTACGACCAGAACCAGATCTCCATCGAGGACGACACTGACGTGGCGTTCACGGAGGACGTTGCCAAGCGCTACGAGGCCTACGGCTGGCAGGTCCAGACCGTGGACTGGACCAAGGGCGGTCAGCATGATGACGGCAGCGAATACGTGGAGGACGTTCAGGCCCTGTTTGATGCCATCAAGAACGCGGAGGCGGAGACCTCCAAGCCATCCCTGATTTGCCTGCGCACCATCATCGGTTGGCCGGCTCCGAACAAGCAGAACACCGGTGGGATCCACGGCTCCAAACTGGGTGCTGAGGAACTGGCAGCCACCAAGGAAGTGCTCGGCTTTGATCCCGAACAGCACTTTGTGATTGACGACGACGTCTTGGCGCACACCCGCGAACTACTCACCCGTGGCGCAGAGGATCGTAAGGCGTGGGAAGAGTCCTTCCAGGCATGGCGTGAAGCCAATCAGGAGGGCGCCAAGCTCTACGACCGTCTGCGCGACGAACAACTCCCCCAGGGTTATGCCGATGCTTTCCCGGAGTTTGAACCGGGTAAGGACATGGCAACGCGTTCGGCCTCCGGCAAGGTCATCAATGCCATTGCAGACACCTTCCCGGAGCTGTGGGGCGGTTCTGCTGATCTGGCCGGTTCCAACAACACCACCATTGAATCCGCCGACTCCTTCATCCCCGCCGAACATTCCACCGCCAAGTGGACGGGTAGTCCGTACGGGCGGGTTCTGCATTTCGGTATCCGTGAACATGCCGCCGCTGCCATCGTCAACGGCATCACCATGTCCACTCAGACTCGGGCGTTCTCCGGCACGTTCCTGATCTTCTCCGATTACCAGCGCCCTGCCGTGCGCCTGGGGTCCTTGATGAAGGTGCCCTCCATTTACGTGTGGACCCACGATTCCATTGGCCTGGGCGAGGACGGCCCCACCCACCAGCCGGTGGAGCAGCTGTCATCACTGCGCGCCATCCCGGGGTTGGACGTTGTGCGGCCGGCTGACGCCAACGAGGTCTCCGTGGCGTGGCGAACCATTCTGGAACAGCATGACCGCCCCGCAGGTCTTGCCCTGACACGGCAAAACATCCCCACGTTCCTGCGCGAAGGAATGGAGGGCGACGGCCAAAAGTTCGCCTCCGCAGAAGGTGTGGCCAAGGGCGGTTACATTCTGGCGGACACGGAGGGCACGCCCGACGTCGTGTTGATCGGCACCGGTTCGGAAGTGCAGCTGGCCGTGGAGGCCCGCGAAACCTTGGCCGCTGAGGGCATCAAGGCGCGAGTGGTTTCCATGCCGTGCCGCGAATGGTTTGATGCCCAGGACGCTGAATATCGGGAATCCGTACTGCCCTCAACCGTCCAGGCGCGCGTGAGCGTGGAGGCAGGTATTGCCATGTCCTGGAATGACCTGCTGGGTTCCTACGGACGGGCCGTTTCCCTGGAGCACTTTGGCGATTCTGCCGCGTACGAAAAGCTCTACGAAGAGTTCGGCATCACCGCCGCCAACGTGGTGGCCAAGGCCCACGAGTCCCTTGATGCCGTGGCCGCAGCCAAGCGCTGAGCCGCGGTCCCTTCACCAACCCGTCAACAACGTTAGGAACGCAGCATGACTGCCTCAACCAAGAAGCTCTCCGATGCCGGAGTTTCCATCTGGCTGGATGATCTCTCCCGCGAGCGTCTGACTTCAGGGAATCTCCAAGACCTGATTGATTCCAAGGATGTGGTGGGGGTGACCACCAACCCCACCATCTTTGCCGGTGCCCTCTCCAACGGTGCGGCTTACGCAGCTCAGGTCCAGGAATTGGCCGCTGCCGGTGCTGATGTGGATGAAGCCGTGTTCACCATCACCACGGACGATGTCCGGGATGCCTGCGATATTTTTGCTCCCATTGCTGAGGCAACGCAGGGCAAGGACGGCCGAGTCTCCATTGAAGTTGACCCGCGGTTGGCCAATGACCCGGAGGCAACGGCAGCCATGGCCAGGCGCCTGGCGGACACCATTGACCGGGACAACGTCCTGATCAAGATTCCCGCCACGGAGGCCGGACTTCCCTCCATTGCAGAAACCCTGGCGGAGGGCGTTTCCGTGAACGTCACGCTGATCTTCTCCTTGGAACGCTACCGGGCGGTGATCAACGCCTACATGTCCGGGCTGGAGAAAGCGCTGGAGAACGGGCGGGATCTGTCCACCATCCACTCCGTGGCTTCCTTTTTTGTCTCCCGGGTGGATTCCGCCGTGGACCAAAAACTGGATGCCATTGGTACGGAAGAGGCTCTGGCCCTGAAATCCAAGGCCGGCTTGGCCAATGCGCGTTTGGCGTACCAGGTCTATGAGGACTCCATCAGCACGGAACGCTGGAAGCGCCTGGAATCCGCGGGAGCCAACCGGCAGCGTCCGTTGTGGGCTTCCACGGGAACCAAGGACCCCGCACTGCCCGCCACGCTGTACGTGGACGGGCTGGTGGCCCCCAACACGGTGAACACCATGCCGGAGAAGACCCTGGAAGCCACGGCAGCTGAATCCCAGATCACCGGCGACACCATCACGGGCACCTATGAGGAGTCCAACGCACTGCTGGACCAACTGGCTGATCTTGGCATCGACTACAACGATGTTGTGTCTGCGTTGGAGTCCGAGGGTGTGGAGAAGTTTGAGGCGTCCTGGGCTGAGCTGCTGGACACAGTTCAGAACGCACTGGATCAGGCCCGCGCCTGACGCGTCAGCACAGGATCACCACACAGCAGGTTCACCCACGAATTACACCGCAGTTCAACACGATTGGTGAGCGCCATGAGGCGCTTGAGAGAGGACGTCATGAGTTCCCTATCCGTGATTCTCACCGGTGCTGCCAGCCAAGCCGCTGACCGCCACGTGCCGCAGTTGGTTGAGGAGAAATTCGCTTCCCGGCTCTTTGCCAAGGACCACACGATGTGGGGTCAGGCCGCTGAAGAGGAATCCTCCAAGCGTCTGGGTTGGGTGGATGCCGCTGAGGTTTCCCGCCCGCTGGTGGCTGAAATCAACCAGCTGCGGGAGTCCTTTGCAGCACAGGGGGTGGATCGGTTTGTGCTGGCAGGCATGGGTGGTTCCTCCCTGGCGCCGGAAGTGATCACCAAGACGGCCGGGGTTGAGCTGTTCGTCCTGGACTCCACCGACCCGGTCATGGTCCAGGCTGCTCTGAATCAGGACATTGCCCGAACGGCAGCCGTGATTTCCTCCAAGTCCGGTTCCACGGTGGAGACCGATTCCGCGCGTCGTGCCTTTGAAAAGGCTTTCACGGAAGCCGGGATTGACGCGGCCAGCCGAATGGTGGTGGTCACTGACCCGGGTTCTCCCTTCGACCAGGCCTCCCGTGAGGCTGGATACCGGGCTGTCTTCACAGCGGACCCCACCGTGGGTGGCCGGTTCTCCGCCATGACGGCCTTCGGTTTGGTTCCCTCCGGTCTGGCCGGTGTGGATCTGGACGAGTTGTTGGATCAGGTGGATGAAGCTGCTGAGGTGCTGCGCGAGGACGCCGATGACAACTTGGGCCTGCTGTTGGGTTCAGCCATGGGTGGCACGTCTCCTCTGCGCAACAAGCTGCTGATCCAGGATCAAGGCTCCGGCATTGTGGGCTTTGCCGACTGGGCAGAACAGTTGATTGCCGAATCCACGGGCAAGGACGGGACAGGCATTCTTCCCGTTGTGGTGGCTGAAGACGTACCGGAGCTCGCTGCACCGGTGGCCTCGGACGTCTTGGCTGCCTACCTGGTACCTGCGGACACCGACGCCGTCCCGGAAGGCGACGCCGTGGCCGTGGCCGGTTCCCTGGGTGCTCAGATGCTCCTGTGGGAGGTTGCCACCGCAGTGGCCGGCAAACTGCTGGGGATCAATCCCTTTGATCAACCCGACGTCGAGTCTGCCAAGACAGCCACCCGTGCGGTCCTGGCGGACAAGCCGGAGCCCACCCCGGCGGTGCTGGTGGATGGATCGGTGGAGATCAGGGGTGCGGCGCAGCTTTTGGACGGTGCGCAGGACTTGACCTCCGCCGTCGTTGCCCTGCTGGACCAGTTGCCCGCCGATGGCTACGTGTCCGTTCAGGCCTATTTTGATCGTCTGACCTGGACCGAGTTGGAGGATGCACGCCCGCTGTTGGCTGCCATCACAGGTAGGCCCACCACGTTTGGATGGGGGCCACGCTTCCTGCACTCCACCGGCCAGTTCCACAAGGGCGGCCCGGGTGTGGGAGTGTTCCTGCAGATCACCGCGGAGTCGGACACCGATCTGGAGATCCCGGGGATCCCCTTCACCTTTGGTGAATTGATCTCCGCACAGGCCGATGGTGATGCCCAGGTGCTGGAGCAGCACGGCCGCCCCGTGCTGCGCTTGCGCCTGACCGACCGGGAAACTGGCGTTGCCCAGATCCTGGACGTGTTGAGCGCACTGGCTCAGCGCTGATCTAGATGAACCCCGGCGCCGGCGGTACTGCGGTACCGCCGGTGCCGCCCCGATCTGAGGAGAAACGTGCCAACCTCGAACGCGCACACCAATCCGTTGCGTGATGAACGTGACAAGCGCCTGGTGCGGGTGGCTGCCCCATCCGCCCTGGTGCTGTTCGGCGTCACGGGCGATCTGGCCCGGAAGAAGTTGCTGCCTGCCATGTATGACCTGGTGAATCGGGGGCTGCTACCGCCGTCGTTCTCCCTGGTGGGCTTTGGCCGCCGGCCGTGGAGTGACGATGACTTCCGTGACTATGTGAAAGAGTCCGTGGAAGCCCACGCCCGCACGCCTTTTGAGGAAGTGGTGTGGCAACAGTTCGCTGAAGGTCTGCGGTTTGTCCAAGGCGAATTCGATGACACCGCCGCCTACCAGCAGTTGCAGGATGTGCTGCGGGACCTGGATGAGCAACGCGGCACCCGCGGCAATCACGCGTTTTACCTCTCCATTCCGCCCAAGGCCTTTGAGGTGGTGTGCCATCAGCTGGCGGAAAACGGCCTGGCGGATCACGAGGATGCCTCGGGGTGGCGGCGCGTGGTCATTGAAAAGCCATTCGGGCACAATCTCCAATCGGCACAAGAGCTGAACCAGATTGTGGAATCGGTTTTTGCCCCGGACGCGATTTTCCGGATTGACCACTATCTGGGCAAAGAGACTGTTCAGAACATTCTGGCCATGCGCTTTGCCAACACCATGTTTGAACCGCTGTGGAATGCCAATTACGTGGACCACGTGCAGATCACCATGGCTGAGGACATCGGCATTGGTTCCCGCGCAGGTTATTACGACGGCGTGGGCGCGGCCCGTGACGTGATTCAAAATCACTTGCTGCAACTCTTGGCGCTGACCGCCATGGAGGAACCGTTCAACTTCTCGGCCAAAGCCCTCCAGGCGGAAAAAGCCAAGGCGCTGGCCGCTGTGCGGCTCCCGGAGGATCTGGGCGAAGGCTCGGCTCTGGGACAGTACCTGGGCGGGTTGCAGGGCGGTGAGGAGGTCAAATCCTTCTTTGACGAGGACGACATCCCCCAGGACTCCCGGACGGAAACCTTTGCAGCACTGCGGTTGGAGGTCTACAACCGGCGGTGGGCCGGTGTGCCGTTCTACCTGCGTGCCGGCAAACGTCTGGGCCGTCGCGTCACGGAAATCGCGGTGGTTTTCAAGCGCAGCCCGGACCGCCTGTTCACCACCCATGACACAGATGAGTTCGGAAACAATGCGATTGTGATTCGCATTCAGCCGGATGAGGGTGTGACCATTCGGTTTGCCTCCAAAGTCCCCGGTACACAAGCCGAAATCCGGGATGTGACCATGGATTTCGGGTACGGCCACGCGTTCACGGAATCCTCCCCGGAAGCCTATGAGCGGTTGATTCTTGATGTCCTTCTGGGTGAGCCCCCGCTGTTCCCCCACCACGAGGAAGTTGAGCTGTCCTGGAAGATCCTGGATCCCTTTGAGGAGTACTGGGAGCAGAACGGCATCAAACCCGAAGGTTATGACCCCGGCTCGTGGGGACCCCCAGCTGCAGACCGTCTGATGGAACGCGATGGAAGGACGTGGCGGCGCCCATGATTGTGAACCTGGAAAACACCACCACCTCCGCGATCGACAAGCAACTGCACCGCTTGCGGGACGAGGCCGGTGTGGTCACCCTGGGACGGGTGTTGACGCTTGTCATCATGGCGGAAGCCGGTCACTCCGAGCGGGCCTTGGACGCTGCCGTGATGGCCAGTCACGAACACCCGTGCCGGATCATTGTGCATGTCTCCCACTCGGCCTCCGAGGCCACTCGGCTGGACGCCCAGTTGCGCATTGGTGGCGATGCCGGCGCCTCCGAGGTGGTGGTGCTCCACGGCTACGGGGATCTGGCTGAACCATCCGAAATGCTGGTCTCTGCCCTGCTGCTGCCCGATGCCCCGATTGTGGCCTGGTGGCCGCACCGGGTGCCCAGCAAACCTTCCGATTCTTCCATCGGCAAGATCGCTCACCGGCGCATCACGGATTCCTCCAACGCCCACAATGTGTGCGATGCCCTGACCCATCTGGCGCAGCAGTACAGCCCGGGAGACACAGATGTGTCCTGGACACGATTGACCCACTGGCGTGTCCAGCTGGCCGCCGCCATGGATCAAGTGGAGCCCTCCCCCGTCACGGAGATCGTGGTGACCGGTGCGGCGGACTCCTCCCGGGTCCACCTGCTCGGGGCGTGGCTGAGCGGCCGGCTGGGTGCCCCCGTACGGTTTGTGCATCCGGAGGTTTCCAAGCATGGCTTGGAAAGTGTGCGCCTGGTGCGCGACAACGGTGACATTGCCCTGGAACGCCCGGGAGCTTCATTGGGCACGCTGATCCAACCCGGTCAGCCGGACCAACGTGTGGCCATCCCGCACCGTGAGCTTTCGGCCTGTCTGGCGGAGGAACTGCGCCAGCTGGACCCGGATGAGGTGTACGGGGAGGTTCTGGCCTCAGCCGTACACGTACTGCCGTGCGGTGTCTGTGGCGCAGGTGAAGACGACGCCGGAGCTGCTGGCTGAGTGACTAGCCGGGCGCACAACCCCACAACAAAGCCGTGCGCAGTGTGATACCCCATCAGCTTTGATGGGGTATCACACTGCGCACGGCTTAATTGGTGGGTGGGGTCAGACTCCAGTGACTGCCGGGGCGAACCGCATGGTCAGCCCAAAGCCCACAATGCACAAGGCCCACACAATGATCACGGTGGTGGTCAAACGCACCAGGTTCTTCTGCGCCACGCCGGAGGTGTTCAGCGATTGGGTCATGCCACCACCGAACATGTCTGACAGGCCACCGCCCTTGCCCTTGTTGAGCAGGACCAGGACCACAGCCAGCAGGCTGGTCAGCACAATCACCGCCAGCAGGATGTCTTGCAGAATTTCCATGGATCAGTCCTTCAGGCGCCAAGCCTTGAGGTTGTAGGTGGGTGCCGAGCTCGCGTCAGTCCGTGACCAGGTGCTGCTCGAACTTGGCAATGTTAGCAAACTCCTCAGCATCAAGGCTGGCCCCGCCCACCAGGGCACCGTCCACATCCTTGCCCTTCAGAATGGCGCCCACGTTGCCGGACTTCACGGACCCGCCGTAGAGGATCCGCACCTTGTCAGCGGTGTCCTGATCGTAGAGATCAGCAAGGTCCGCACGAATGGCCTCCGCCATTTCCTGAGCGTCTTCCGGACCTGCCACTTCACCGGTACCGATGGCCCACACCGGCTCATAAGCAACGACGACGCCCGCAACCTCCTCAGCCGAGAGCCCCGCCAGGGAGCCACGCAGCTGCTCCAAGGTGAACTTCACGTGCTCGCCCGCCTTGCGCACTTCCAGGCCCTCGCCAACGCACAGCACGGGGACCAGATTGTGCCGGAAGGCAGCCTTGACCTTGGCCAAGCACTGCTCATCGGTTTCATTGTGGATGGTGCGGCGTTCCGAGTGCCCCACCAAAACGTAGGAGCAGCCCAGCTTGGCCAGGAATTCACCGGAGATGTCCCCCGTGTACGCTCCGGAATCCTGATCGGAGAGGTCCTGTCCGCCGTACACAACCTTCAGGTTGTCCCCATCCACAATGGTCTGCACCGAACGCAGGTCAGTGAAGGGCGGGAACACGGCAACCTCAACGCGATCAAAGTCGTGCTTGGCATCCTGCAGAGTCCAAGCCAACTTTTGCAGCAGGGCAACCCCCTGCTGGTGATCCATGTTCATCTTCCAGTTGCCTGCAATCAAGGGGGTGCGGTCAAACTGGCCGTTGGTCTGCGAAGTCATGTGTACTCCTTGTGAGTGCTCAGTAGGTCTTTGGTGTGGCCAGGTCTGGACGTGGCCACTAGGTGTTTGTACGCGGCTGGAACTGATGGGTCAGCAGCCCGATGCCACAAAAACTGCGGGCGGTGTCAGCCGATGACCGACACCCCGGGGAGATCCTTGCCCTCGATGAACTCCAGGGAAGCACCTCCACCCGTGGAGATGTGACCGAACTGGTCATCAGAGAAGCCCAACGTACGCACGGCCGCCGCGGAATCGCCACCGCCGATCACCGACATCCCCGAACCGTTGGCCAGGGCCTCAGCCACAGCCTTGGTGCCGCCGGCAAAGGCTTCCATCTCGAACACGCCCACGGGGCCGTTCCAGAAGATGGTCTTAGCTTCCCCAATGGCATCCGCAAAGGTCTTGGCGGAGTCGGGGCCAATGTCCAGACCCATGCCGTTGGCGCCCAGTTCGCCGCCTTCAATGTTCTCCACCGGGCGGATCTCATGCTTGGCATCTGCCTTGAACTCTGCCGCGTAGACAATGTCCGTGGGCAGCACAATCTGGGTGCCCTCTGCCGGGGCCTTCTCCAGGTAGCCCTTGACGGTCTCCACCTGGTCCTCCTCCACCAGGGAACCACCAATGCTGTAGCCCTGAGCCTTGAGGAAGGTGAAGACCATGCCGCCGCCGATCAGCAGCTTGTCAGCCTTGCCGATCAGATTTTCAATCACGGCCAGTTTGTCCGAAACCTTGGAGCCACCCATGACCACAATGAACGGGCGTTCGGGGTTGGAGATCACCTTGGTCAGTACGTCCACTTCGGTCTTGACCAGATCTCCCAGATAGGCCGGCAGGATCTTGGCAATGTCATACACGGAGGCGTGCTTACGGTGCACCGCGCCGAAAGCATCCCCCACAAAGGCACCGTTGTCACCGGTCAGCGCAGCCAGTTCCTTGGCGAACTCGGTGCGCTCGGCCTGGTCCTTGGAGGTCTCCCGGGGATCAAAACGAACGTTCTCCACCACGAGCACCTGGCCATCAGTCAGTGCTGCAGCCTTGGCTTGGGCATCCGGACCCGTGACATCAGTTGCGGTGATGACTTCCAGGTCAGAAAGTTCGGCCAACTTGGCGGCGGCTGGGGCAATGGAGTACTTGGGGTTGGGCTCTCCCTTGGGCCGCCCCAGGTGAGCAGTCACGATCACACGGGCACCGGCCTTGGCCAGCTTTTCGATGACCGGCAGGGAGGCACGCACGCGACCGTCGTCGGTGACGGTGGAGCCATCCAGCGGAACGTTCAAGTCCGAACGCACCAGTACGGTACGGCCCTCAACGCCTTCGTTGAGCAGGTCTTCCAGGGACTTAGCCATGGTTCGGGTCCTTTCAATCGTGAATCTTCTTGGGTCAAGCTGAGCGGGTGCGGGGCCAAGTTGATGAGGTGTTGGGCAACTTGGCCGGATACGACTGATGCGCGGGGTGTACGCAGCGGTGCTGCGCACACCCCGCGCATCAGTCAGCGGAGGTTGTTCGTTGCCGATTCGGTCCCAAGACCGTCATCTACGCTCATGGGGCGGCGCTCGGTACGAACAGTCCCGGCGCGTGAATCAGAACTTGGAGGCCACGTAATTGGTCAGGGAGACCAAGCGGGAGATGTAGCCCCACTCGTTGTCATACCAAGCAATGACCTTGACCTGGTTGTCAATCACCTTGGTCAGCGGGGCATCGAACACGGTGGAGACCGCGTAGCCTTCGATGTCCTTGGACACAATGGGATCCTCGGTGTATTCGATGATGCCCTTCATGTCACCCTCAGCAGCTTCCTTGAGGGCCGCGTTGACGGACTCCACGGAAACTTCCTGCTCGGCCTCAAAGGTCAGGTCAACCATGGAGCCGGTGGGGGTGGGAACGCGGACAGCAAAGCCGTCCAGCTTGCCCTTGAGCTCCGGCAGCACCAGGCCGACGGCGGCAGCGGCACCCGTGGTGGTGGGAACCATGTTCAGGGCTGCTGCGCGTGAACGGCGGAGGTCGCTGTGGGGAGCATCCTGCAGACGCTGATCGGCGGTGTAGGCGTGGATGGTGGTCATCAGACCGGCCTTGATGCCGAACTTGTCGTTCAGAACCTTGGCCAGCGGAGCCAAGCAGTTGGTGGTGCAGGATGCGCCGGAGATCAGGTTCATGGTGGCGGCGTCGTACTGGTCTTCATTCACGCCGTACACAAAGGTGCCGTCCACCTCCTTGCCCGGAGCGGAGAGGATGACTTTCTTGGCGCCGGCATCCAGGTGTGCCTGCATTTCCGGGCCCTTGGCAAAGCGACCCGTGGACTCGATCACGATGTCAACGTCCAGATCACCCCAAGGCAGTTTGGTGGGGTCCGGCTCAGCCAGGAACTTGACCTCGTGGCCGTCCACGGTCATGGAGTCATCGTTGAGGATGACTTCACCGGGGTAACGACCGCTGATGGAGTCGTACTTGAGCAGGTGAACCAGGGTCTTGGGATCGGTGAGGTCGTTGACGGCAACAACCTCAATGTTCTCGCCCTGCTCCTGCACGGCGCGGAAGAACCCGCGGCCAATTCGTCCGAAACCGTTAATGCCAACCTTGATGGTCACTGGGAGATCTCCTATGCGTTCGGTGACGTCGTCCGACGAGTGCTCTGCCAGTCTGCCTGGACTGAACCCGCCTGACATCTATTGGTCGGAAGTTGCCGTGTTGTTTCATGAGGGATCACCCTCAACCTGAGTTGCGATCCCAACTGTTGAGCCACACCCTCGTGGCACTGGCTCACACGATCTCTCCCGCTCATGGAACAGTCTACGGGCATCAAGCAGCACATGCCAGGGCGTGGCGAGAAAACTTGGCACAGATCAAATAAATCGCAACTAAACCCACATTTGAGGCGGTTGCTCGATGCTTGTTCGCTGACAGCGGGTTACGACACGGCACAAGTTTCACGTCGTCACAGTCAGCGTGGCTCGATCACGGTTTGCAGCCGCTCAACACCCTGCTGGATGGCTTACAACACCCTGCTGGACGGTGGACAAGAGGGTTCAGTGCTGCCCGACATTGGCATCTGTGCCCGCCACGCCCAGTTCCTCCGCCCGGCGATCCGCCATGGCCAGTAGGCGCCGAATCCGGCCCGCAATGGCGTCCTTGGTCAAGATGGGGTCAGACATACGGCCCAACTCGTCCAAGCTGGCCTGCTTGTTGGCCAGACGCAACTCACCGGCTGCGCGGAGGTGATCGGGAACGTCGTCGCCCAGTAGTTCCAAGGCACGTTCCACCCGAGCGCCGGCTGCCACGGCGGCCTGTGCGGAGCGGCGCAGGTTGGCATCGTCAAAATTGGCCAACCGATTGGCGGTGGCTCGGACTTCCTTGCGCAAGCGCCGATCTTCCCAGGTCAACAGGGCGTCATGGGCTCCCATGTGCGTGAGCAGCGTGGCAATGGCATCGCCATCGCGCACCACCACGCGGTCTCCCCCGCGAACCTCCCGCGCCTTGGCGATCACGTCCAGGCGCCGGGCAGCACCCACCAATGCCAACGCGGCTTCCGGACCGGGACAGGTGAACTCCATGGAAGCCGAGCGACCGGGCTCCGTCAGCGATCCGTGGGAGAGAAAAGCCCCGCGCAGCACGGCCTCTGCATCCCCAATCGAGCCGTTGACGATCACCGGCGGCAGTCCCCGAACCGGACGACCGTGAGAATCCAGCAGGCCGGTACGCCGCGCCAGTGCTTCACCTTCACGGGTCACGCGCAGCACGTAGTGGTTCCCGCGGCGCAAGCCGCCTCCACTGATCATGCCCAGTTCGCAGGTGTGACCGAACTCCTCCATGATCGTGGCGCGCAGGCGCCGTGCCACCGCGGCGGAATCGAGTTCCACTTCCACCACAATGCGTCCGGAGACAATGTGCAAGCCCCCGGAGAACCGCAGCACGGTAGATAGTTCAGCTCGGCGCTCGGAGGCCTTTTTGATCTCCAGCCGAGCCAACTCGTCCTTGACCGATGCCGTCAGCGACATCTGATTCCTTTCCGCAGGGGGTGATTGCAGGATCTGCACCGCATGGAATGCGGTTTTGAGCGCATGCCGAACCCGCACATCCGGATTTTTGCACGGGCCGGATCGGGTACACCACGTCAGCACAGACCCCCATAGGTTACCCGTCTGCGCAAGATCGTGGGATCACGGGCCAAGCCAACTCGCGCGGGGACCAGGGTCAATGTCCAGATACCTCCCCGGTGGGGTCAGGCTCCCAACACCTCTTGGTAAGCCGCTGCCAGCTTGAACGGGGAGTGGATGCGCTGCCCGGAGCCTTTTCGTAAGTCCGCATAGTGCACCCGCGCGCCCATGCCCGTGGCCACCTTTTGCAGATGGTCCTTGTCCTCCACGGCACTGGGGTCCACCACCACGGCGTCGATCCGCAACTCCGGGGCGTGGTCGTGCAGAATTTCCAGTTCTTGGGCGCTGGTCTTGCCAGCTGTTTCAGTGTCCCGGGACAGGTTCATGGTGATGACTCGCTGGCCCTCCGTGTTGACCAGTGCTTGCCGCAGTTCCGGTAGCAGCAGGTGGGGCAGGACTGAGGTGTGCCAGGACCCCGGCCCCAGGATCACGCAGTCAGCTGCCTCGACGGCATCCAGTGCCTGTTTGCACACCGTGGCGTGGGGCGGTTGCAACCGTACATTGCGCACGAACGGTTCCTTGGCCAGCGCCACCTGCCCCGTCACGGTCCGCACGCCCCGGTCATCCTCCACATCGCCTTCGATCACCAGCGGCGTGACGGACATGGGCAACACCTGACCCTGGGCGCCCAGCAGGGCACCGGCCCACCGCAATCCCTTGACGGGATCACCCAGCAGTTCCCACAGCGTGACGATCAGCAAGTTGCCCAGCGCGTGGCCTTCCAGGGAGCTACTGCGGTTCGGCAGTGAACCGAAGCGGTGCTGCATCACATCCCGCCAGGTCATACCCCAGTTCGAGTCATCGCACAGGGCCGAGAGCGCCATCCGCAGGTCCCCGGGCGGGAGCACACCCAACTCTTGGCGCAGGCGCCCGGAGGAACCGCCGTCGTCGGCCACGGTGACCACGGCCGTCAGACGATTTGTCAGCAGCCGCAAGGCAGACAACGACGCCGACAAACCGTGCCCGCCGCCCAATGCCACCACGGCTTTGCCGGTGCCGCGGGTGGGCGGAGTCGGCGCGTCCGCGAACTCACGTTGGGAGAGCGCGTAGCGCAGAAAATCAGCTGAGATGTCCGCGTCCGCTGTGGAGGGGGCTGAACCGAGGGCACTGCGTGACTGCGGTTGTGAAGGTGCCGCCCCGGCGGGTCGCGGCGTTTCTGGCGTACCGTGCATCCGGTTCACTCCCGCCCGATGTCCCTGTGCTCCACGTTGACCGTGACTCTTGGGAACTTGGACAACCGCCGGGCAATCTCCTCCGTGACGGCCACTGAGCGGTGTTTGCCGCCCGTGCAGCCAATGGCGATCGTGGCGTAATGCTTGTTCTCGGTGCGATAGCCCTCAAAAACTGGTTCCAGCATGGAGGTGAAGCGCTCCACAAAGCGGCGTGTGCCGTCCTCCTTGAAGACGTAGTCACGCACCTCCACGTCCTTACCGGTACGGGGGCGCAACGCCGGAACCCAGTGCGGGTTCGGGATGAAGCGGACGTCCGCCACGTAATTGGCATCCGCTGGGACGCCGTACTTGAAGCCAAAGCTCATGACAGTCAGGCGTAGCACCACGGGACCATCTGTGGTGTAGAGATCCGCCACCGCCTTGGAGAGAGCGTGGACGTTGTACGTGGAGGTGTCCAGCACAATGTCCGCGGACTCGCGGAGGTCTTTCAACAACGCCCGTTCAGCACCGATACCGTCCAAGATGCGGCCACCGGCCTGTAGCGGGTGGGGACGGCGCTGGTGTTCATAGCGAGCCACCAGAGTTTGGTCGGATGCCTCCAGAAACAGTACGGAGAAGTCCACGCCGCTGGCTTCCAGCGCGGCCAATGTCTCCTTCATGTCATTGAACAGCGCCTTGCCGCGCACATCAATGACCACGGCCAGGCGCGGGATGGCTTCCGGCGTACGGGAGACCAAGTCAGCCAGAGGCTGCAACATCTGCGGTGGCAGGTTGTCCACCACGTACCAGCCCTGGTCCTCCAGTGCGTTGGCTGCGGTGGAACGCCCTGCACCGGACATGCCCGTGACCACCAGCAGTTCGGCTTTGCGTTCTGGCTGGGGTACGCGATCGTTGTCAGGCGTGGGATCGGACTGGACGGGTTCCGGGGATGAGCTGTGCTGCGTCACAGCACAAGCCTATCCGTCCGTCGTGCCCTGCACTCGGTTCAATCCAGGATTTCGCCGGTGGCCATGTTGACGGCGGGATCCGCTTCACCGTGCTGGGCATCTTCAGAGGAGCGGTCGTGGAGGGCGGCCATGACTTTCGCGGCCAACGCCGGTCCAAAGCCGTCCACCTCTTGAATCTCCTCCAGCCGGGCGGCACGCAGCTTCTTGGCGGAACCGAAATGTTTGAGCAGAGCCTTTTGTTTGGCGGGGCCAACGCCCGGTAGCTCATCCAGTACGGAACTGATCATGGACTTGGTGCGCTTGGCGCGGTGGAAGGTGATGGCAAACCGGTGGGCCTCATCCCGGACCCGCTGCATGAGGTACAGGGCCTCGGAGGCGCGGGGCAGGATGACCGGGAACTCGTCATCTGGCACCCACACTTCTTCCAGTCGCTTGGCCAGCCCCACCACGGCCACGTCCACGACTCCCAGATCCTCCAACGCCTGTGCTGCGGCAGCCACTTGCGGTGGCCCGCCGTCCACCACCACCAAGTTGGGAGGGTAGGCAAAGCGCTTGCGCGCTGCGGGATCCGAGTCCAGGGAGTCCGGATCCAAGGCTCCGGTGCTGGGGCCGGTGTCCCCCTGCTCCATCTCCGCCTGTTGCGCCAGATAGCGGCTGAAGCGGCGGTGGATGACGTCGTACATGGAGGCGGTGTCGTCCCGGGCTGCCTCCCCGGTGATGGCGAATTTGCGGTACTCGGCCTTACGCGGCAGACCGTCCTCAAACACCACCATGGAGGCCACCACATTGGTGCCCTGGACATGGGAGATGTCGTAACACTCAATGCGCATGAGGGCTTCTGGCAGGTCCAGGGCTTCCTGCAACTGCTGCAGTGAGGCAGACCGGGTGGTGATGTCCCCGGCACGCCGGGACTTGTGCAGGGCCAAGGCTTGGCGGGCGTTCTCCTGCACGGTTTCCATCAAATGCGCTTTGTCCCCGCGACGCGGCGTGGAGATGGAAACTTTGGAACCACGCAGTTGGCTCAACCAGGTTTCCAGATCGGCAGCCCCCTGAACCTCATCGGAGACCAGAACCGTGCGGGGAATCAAGTCTTCCCGGTAGTCGAGTTCCACGCTGCGGGGACGGTGATGCGACCCCCGTTCCTCCCTGGCGGCCTGCGCCCTGAGCTCTGCACCGGTGATGCTGTCCGCAGCACCTTCGCCGTAGACCTGTTGCAACAAGGCTTCCAGCAGATGCGCCCGGTCTGTTTCCTCGACTTTCTCCGTGACCCACCCGCGTTGGCCGCGAATACGCCCTCCGCGCACGTGAAACACCTGAACGGCTGCTTCCAGTTCGTCATCGGCCAGGGCAAAGAAGTCCGCATCCACGGCATCCGAGAGCACCACGGCATTGCGTTCAAAGGCTTTGCGCAGGGCTTCGACGTCGTCACGCCGTGCGGCAGCGGTTTCAAAGTCCTGAACCGCGGCTGCGGCGCGCATTTTCTCTTCGAGCTCTTTGATGAAGGGCTCGGCCCGTCCAGACATGAACTGACACAGGTCTTCTGCCAGGGCACGGTGGTCCTCCTGGGAGATTTGCCCCACACACGGCGCCGTGCATTTGCCGATGTACCCCAATAAACACGGCCGGCCGGATCGTTCCGCGCGCTTGTACACACCCGGGGCGCAGGAGCGAACGGGGAACACGCGTAGGACGGCGTCCAAGGTTTCCCGGATGGCCCACGCTTGGGAGTAGGGACCAAAATACCGGGTGCCCTTTTTTTTGGTGCCGCGGGTGACCAGTGCGCGCGGCACTTTCTCCCCCATGGTCACGGCCAGATAGGGGTAGGACTTGTCATCCCGGTAGGCAATGTTGAACCGCGGCTGGAACTGCTTGATCCAGGTGTATTCCAGTTGCAGGGACTCCAACTCAGAGCCCACCACAACCCACTCCACCCCGGCAGCGGTGGTGACCATGGTCCGGGTTTTGGGTGCCAGTGAAGGCAACGGGGCAAAGTAACTGACCAAGCGGTTGCGGAGGTTCTTGGCCTTGCCCACGTAAATCACGCGCCCCGTGGCATCACGGAAGCGGTACACACCCGGGTCCGTGGGGATTTCCCCCCGAGCCGGCCGGTAGCTGCTGGGGTCAGCCACGGGCGGCGTCACGCTCCACGGACGGCGGGTTGTTGTACGTGTCCGCGCGTTCCTGGCCGGAAAGCTCAGCGATCGCGTCCATGACCCGATCAACGACGGCGCGGCGCTGCGCGCCGGTCTGGCGCCCATCCACTCGGTCGATGGGCAACGGCTGGCCGATGTGTAGCTCAAACTTGCGCGGCACAATCATGCGGGAGCCCGGGCGTTGCAGCTTTTCGGTGCCTTTCAGCGCCACGGGAACCACGGGGGCACCGGTAGACAGGGCGGTGAACGCCACCCCCGTACGGCCGCGATACAAACGCCCGTCCCGGGACCGGGTGCCTTCCGGGAACACCCCGAACACTCCGCCGTCGGCCAGCAGTTTGAGAGCGGGGTCCAAAGCGGCAACGGACTCGGACTGCCTGGAACGATCCACAGGGATCAGGCCCAGCACACCGTAGACAAAGGTCATGAATTTGCCCTTGATGCCGGGGGCATTGGCCAGTGAGGCTTTGGTGATGAACCCAACACGGCGGGGCATCAAAGCGGAGATGATGATGCCGTCCAAGAAGGATAGGTGGTTGGAGGCCACGATCACCGGACCGCTGGCGGGGAAATTGTGCTGACCTGTGATGGTGGGGCGGCAGACCACCCGGAACGCCAGACCCACGGCCTTTTGTGTTGCCCGGTACAGCTTCACCGCTCCCCCTCAAGGATCTCTTTCAAGAACATACCAGTGTGGCTGTCCGGATTGGCAGCCACCTGCTCCGGTGTTCCTTCCGCCACCACGCGACCTCCACCGGAGCCTCCGTCAGGTCCCATGTCGATCACCCAGTCCGCAGTCTTGATGACATCCAAATTATGCTCGATGGTCATGACGGAGTTGCCCTTGTCCACCAATCCTTGCAGCACCTTCAGCAACTTGCTGATGTCCTCAAAGTGCAGGCCGGTGGTGGGTTCGTCCAACACGTAAATGGTGTCACCGTGGGAGCGCTTCTGCAGTTCCGCCGCCAACTTGACGCGTTGCGCCTCACCACCGGACAGCGTGGTGGCCGGCTGGCCCAGGCGCACGTAACCCAAGCCAACGTCCACCAGGGTGTTCAGGTGCCGTGCAATGGCGGTGTAGGCGGAGAAGAACTCAGCAGCCTCCTCAATGGGCATGTCCAAGACTTCCGCAATGGACTTGCCCTTGTAGTGCACCTCCAGTGTCTCCCGGTTGTACCGCGCACCCTTGCAGACCTCACAGGGGACGTAAACATCCGGCAGAAAGTTCATCTCAATTTTCAACGTGCCATCACCTGAGCAGGCCTCACAGCGCCCCCCCTTGACGTTGAACGAAAACCGGCCCGGCTGATACCCACGGATCTTGGCTTCCGGGGTGTCCGCGAACAACTTACGAATCCGGTCAAAAACCCCCGAATAGGTGGCGGGGTTGGAGCGCGGCGTGCGTCCAATCGGCGACTGATCCACGTGCACGATCTTCTTGAGTTGATCCGCGCCTTCAATGCGCTTGTGACGTCCCGGTACCTGCTTGGCGCCGTTGAGCTCATTGGCCAGCTTGGTGTAAAGAATCTCGTTCACCAGGGAGGACTTGCCGGAGCCGGACACCCCCGTCACGGCAGTGAAGACACCCAGCGGAAAAGTGACGTTGATGTTCTGCAGGTTGTTCTCCTGCGCACCGATCACGGTCAACACGCGCTTGGGGTCTATGGGCCGCCGAGTGGCCGGCACCTCAATGCGCTTGCGTCCGGAGAGGTAGTCGGAAGTGATGGAGTCATGATTGGCCAGCAACTCCTGGTATCCACCGGAGTGCACCACCCGGCCACCGCGCTCACCAGCACCCGGACCCACATCCACAATCCAGTCGGCTTCCCGGATGGTGTCCTCATCATGTTCCACCACAATCAGGGTGTTGCCCATGTCCCGCAGTTTGGTCAACGTTTGGATCAACCGGCGGTTGTCACGCTGGTGCAACCCAATCGAGGGTTCATCGAGCACATACAGCACACCCACCAGACCCGCCCCGATCTGGGTGGCCAACCGGATGCGCTGCGCCTCACCGCCGGACAGCGTGGCGGAGGCCCGCTCCAAGTTCAGGTAGTCCAGTCCAACATCCAGCAGGAAGGTCAGGCGTGCCTCAATCTCCTTCAACACCTGATCTGCAATACGAGCTTCCCGCTCATTGAGTTCCAGTCCTTGGAAAAAGCTCAGGGCCTCCCGCATGGGCAGTGCCGTTGCCTGAGCAATGGAGAGTCCGCCCACGGTGACCCCCAACATGGTGGGGTTCAGACGTTGTCCCTGACACGCGGGGCAGGGAATCTGGCGCATGTACTGTTCGTACCGGTCCTTGGCGTGATCGGACTCAGTTTCTTGATGCTTACGCCGGATGTAGGTGTAGACGCCCTCAAAGCCCTGGCTGTAGCGCCGTTCGCGGCCCCACCGGTTCTTATAGGACACCGTGACCTTGTAGTCCTTGCCTTCCAGAAGAGCCTTGCGTGCGGAGGCAGACAGATTCTTCCAGGGGGTGACCAAGTCAAAGCCAAGATCCTCCCCCAGCCCCGCCATGAGGCGGTTCCAGTAGTCACTGGTTGACTTGCCCAAGGCCCACGGTTGGATGGCACCCTCCACCAGGCTCAAGTCCGGATCCGGGACCACCAGGTGTTCGTCCACTTCCAACCGCGTGCCAATACCGTCACACTCGGGGCAGGCACCGAAGGGTGCGTTGAAGGAGAATGCTCGGGGCTCAATCTCATCCGTACCCAACGGGTGTTCGTTGGGGCAGGCCAGGTTTTCGGAAAAGCTCTGGCGCAGTTCGATCCCGTCAGGCGCTTCCTCCCCCTCCCGCAGGACCAGTTCAATCACCACACGGCCATCAGCCAAGCCCAGAGCGGTCTCAATGGAGTCGGTCAGCCGCCGCTCCATGCCTTCCTTGATCACCAGGCGGTCGATCACCACGTCAATGTCGTGCTTGTACTGCTTCTTGAGCTTGGGCGGATCATCCAGCGAGACCTGCTCCCCGTCAACCACCGCGCGGGCATAACCCTGTTGGGTCAAAGAGGCGAACAGATCCGCAAACTCGCCCTTGCGGCGTCGAACAACCGGGGCCAACACCTGAAAACGCGTGCGCTGCGGCATGGTGAGCAGACGATCCACAATCTGTTGCGGTGTCTGCTTGGTGATGGGTTCACCGCAGACCGGGCAGTGTGGATGACCCACACGCGCCCACAGCAGACGCATGTAGTCATAAATCTCCGTGATGGTGCCCACCGTGGAACGCGGGTTCTTTGAGGTGGACTTCTGATCAATGGAAACCGCCGGGGAGAGCCCCTCAATGAAGTCGACGTCCGGCTTGTCCACACGGCCCAAGAACATACGAGCGTAGGAGGACAAGGACTCCACGTAACGCCTTTGACCTTCGGCAAAAATGGTGTCGAAGGCCAGGGAGGACTTGCCGGAACCGGACAGCCCGGTGAAAACCACCATGGCATCACGGGGAATGGTCAGATCAACATTGTGAAGGTTGTGTTCGCGCGCGCCCTGCACCACGATCTCCGTGAGATCTGTGGGAGCAGTGGCCTGGGCTTGGGGCACGGACACGGCGGGGGAAACAGTTTCAGCAGGCACGTCCGCCAGCTTATCGCCGGTCACCGACAACCTGAATTGCAGCTTCCCCGCAACCTCAGATGTGATCCCGCCGGTAGGCCAGGAGCAACCAGGTCAGATTGACCACCACTCCGGCCAGCGGAACCACACCCACTCGCCAGTTCCACAGGAATCCGGTGCCCGCAGACAGCGTGAACACCACGGCCCCCAGAATGCACAGCGCTGCCATCAGATGTAACACGTACGGGATGTTTTTCACCCACAGCAGCAGCGGAACCGCGTAGAGCAACCCCACCCCCACCGCAGTGCCCACCGTGGGCTGAGGGTTGAGGGCAACACCCAGTTCCGGGTCCAAACTGGCGGCAACGA
Source organism: Kocuria sp. (assembly GCF_030538595.1). Classification (GTDB taxonomy): domain Bacteria; phylum Actinomycetota; class Actinomycetes; order Actinomycetales; family Micrococcaceae; genus Kocuria. The sequence continues at coordinate 181,641 of NZ_JAUNTS010000002.1, read as the reverse complement.
TCTCCGGGTCGTGGGTCTGAATCCACAACGTGGCCATCACAAGAAGATAAGAGACGATTGTGACTGTGATGAGACGCACGGGGCGCTTGCGTTCCCACTCCTGGTCAGCCGGGGGTAGCACAGCTGGCATAGCGCCTTTCATCACACACCTTGGTTTGGGGATGAATGCAACCCCTGAACCGTCTTAGAATCGTCCGCATGATCGTAACCGACACACAGACTGTGGATCTGACCGAGATCACAGTCCGTTCCATTCAGGTCAGCGACATGGCAAATAATGTCTACCTCCTGACCTCCAAAACGCACGGTACCCAAGTGCTGATCGACGCCGCCGACAACCCCCGCGCCATCGCCGGCCTGGTGGGTGCAGGTTGCCACGATTGCAGCCTGTCCGGCAGCCTCCAGATGATCATCACCACGCATTCGCACTGGGATCACGTGCGAGCTCTGGCCGAGGTCAAGTCCCGTTCGGAGGCTGTCACAGCCTGCGGTTCGGATGACGAGGACGACATTGACGTTGCCATGGACCTGACCCTGGATCACGGGGACATTGCGGAGTTTGACGGCTTTGACCTGGAAGTCATCGGCTTGCGTGGGCACACTCCGGGCTCCATTGCCCTGGTGTACCGCGACCCCCAGGGACCCGTCCGGATCTTCACCGGCGATTCCCTGTTCCCCGGGGGCGTGGGCAAGACCGACAGTCCGGAGGAGTTCCAGCAGCTCTACAAGGACGTGGTCACCCGGATCTTTGACCGCTTTGACGATGACACCGTGATCTACCCCGGCCACGGTGATCCCACCACCCTGGGCGCCGAACGCCCGCATTTGCAGGAGTGGCGCGACCGCGGCTGGTGACTTTGTCCCCTTTCTGACGACGACGCCGGCCCTCACCGTGCGGGAGCAGTGCTCACGCGGGGTGGGGGCCGACGTCGTTGCCGTTTCGGCTCAGGCAGTACCCCAGAGTGCGACTGCTGTGATGTCTGCCGCCCCGGATAGGCTGATGCCGATGTCACTACTTGATGCACTCTCCCCTGGTTTGTCAGCCCCCGGGCAGCACTCTCTGCGCGGGGATTTCGCGCGGAATCCGCTGAGCCCGGATGAGATTTTTGAGGGCTTTGTGGGGTGGGCTGCCAGCCGTGATCTGGAGCTTTACCCGCACCAGGAGGAAGCCACCCTGGAAGTGGCAGGCGGGGCAAACGTCATTTTGGCCGCGCCCACCGGCTCCGGCAAGTCCATGGTTGCGCTGGCTGCGCATTTTGCGGCCTTGGCCACGGGGCAGCGTTCCTATTACACGGCGCCCATCAAAGCGTTGGTCTCGGAAAAGTTCTTTGCCCTCTGTGCTGCTTTCGGGGCGGAGAACGTGGGCATGGTCACCGGTGATTCCGCGGTCAATGCGGAGGCGCCCATCGTGTGCTGCACCGCGGAGATCCTTGCCAACATTGCTCTGCGGGAGGGCCCGGATGCAGACCTTGGTCCGGTGGTCATGGATGAATTCCACTTCTACGCAGATCCCCAGCGGGGTTGGGCGTGGCAGGTGCCGCTGGTGGAGTTGCCCCAAGCGCAGTTCATCCTAATGTCTGCCACGCTGGGTGAGACCACCCGGATTGAAGATCGTCTGCGCTCAGTCACCGGGCGGGACGTGGCCGTGGTCAATGACGCACAGCGACCCGTACCGTTGACCTACTACTACTCCCAGATCCCCGTGTTGGAGCAGTTGGAGGAACTGGTCTCAACACACCAGGCACCCGTGTACGTGGTGCATTTCTCCCAGCTGCAGGCCATGGATCAGGCGCAGGCGCTCATGAGCGCCAATGTGCTGTCCAAGGCGGAGAAGGAACGGGTGGCGGAGGTGATTGCGAACTTCAAGTTCGCGGCCGGATTCGGCAAGACACTCAACCGCCTGGTGCGCAACGGCATTGGTGTCCACCACGCGGGCATGCTGCCCAAGTATCGGCGGCTGGTGGAGCAGCTGGCCCAGGACGGCCTGCTGAAGGTGATCTGTGGAACAGACACCTTGGGTGTGGGTATCAACGTGCCCATTCGCACCGTGCTGATCACGGCGCTGTCCAAGTTCGATGGAACTCGGACTCGGCGCCTGATGTCCCGCGAGTTCCACCAAATTGCCGGACGGGCCGGACGGGCGGGTTTTGACACCCAGGGCACGGTGGTGGTCCAGGCTCCCGAACATGACATTGAGAATGCCCGGGCCATGGAAAAGGCGCGGCGCAAGCACGGGGATGATGAAAAGAAACTGCGTCAGATCCCCAAGAAGAAACCACCTCAGGGCTTTGTCTCCTGGTCCAACAAGACCTTTGACGCCCTGGTGGAATCTCAACCGGAGGCACTGCGCTCAACATTCACGGTGACCCACTCCATGCTGCTCAATCTTCTGCAGCGCCACGGTGATCCAGTGGCCGCCACTGTCCATTTGCTCAACGGGCTGGATGGCACGGCTGCAGACCGTAGGCGGTGGGTCCGGGAGGCTCTGGGGATTCTGCGTGAGCTGTTGGCCACCGGCGTGGTGGAGCGGTTGGGTCGTACTGAGGACAACGCCCACCGCTACCGACTGACAGTGGAGCTGCAGGAGAACTTTGCCCTGAACAACGCGTTGGCGCCGTTTGCCTTGGCCGCTTTGACTCTGCTGGATCCGGAGGCGGAGGGCTTTGAACTGGATGCGGTCTCCGTCATTGAAGCCACCTTGGAGCGCCCGCGCCAGGTGTTGATGATGCAGGAGAAGAAGGAAAAGACAGAGGCCCTGGCTCGTATGAAGGCCGATGGCCTGGAGTACAACGAACGCATGAGGGAACTGGATGAGGTCGCCTGGCCCATGCCTCTGCGGGAGTTGTTGGAGCAAGCCTTTGAGACGTACAGGTCTTCCGCGCCGTGGGTGGCTCAGCACGAACTCACCCCCAAATCCGTGGTCCGGGACATGTTTGAACGCGCCATGACCTTTGGCCAGTACGTCCAGTTCTACAGCTTGACCCGATCAGAAGGCATCTTGCTGCGCTATTTGACGGATGCCTACCGGGCGTTGCGGCAGACCGTGCCAATTGAACTGCGCACGGAAGCTCTGGAGGACATCATCGAATGGCTGGGTGAGACCATCCGGCAGACGGACAACTCCCTCCTGGATGAATGGGAGAAATTGGCTCGTGGGGAGGAATCACCCATGGGGACCTCCCAAGATTCTCTGGCCGAGCTCATGGAAGAACAGGCTCCCGCCATCACCCAAAACCTGCGCGCTTTCCGCATCATGGTCCGCAATGCCATGTTCCAGCGTGTGGAACTTTTTGCCCAGGAGAAGGACAAGACTTTGGGTGCCCTGGATGGCGGCACAGGGTGGGACCGTGACCGGTGGGCGGACGCCCTGGATGCCTACTTCAACGAATACGACGACATCTACACGGACGCGCAGGCACGTGGCCCCGCGTTGATCCGGATCAACGAATCACCCGCCGGACTGGACGGTTTCTGGACCGTCCAGCAGGTGTTTGATGACCCGGACGGCAATCATGATTACGGCATCAATGCCCGCATTGACCTGGCTGCTTCCGACTACGACGGCTTTCCGGCCGTACTGGTGGACAACGTGGGGCCGATCACGGAGACAGGCCGCTGAACTCCACGGCACGGTAATGCGTCTATAACCGCATATGATGACATTATGCAATTAGAACTGCATGGGAGGCTGAATGCCGTACGTTGTCACCGCTGATCGGCGGGATTCTCGCAGCCATCCCGGAAAGTTGGACATGTCCGGGCACAGAGAGTTACTGCAAGATCAAGCGCTCGGTGCCGTGCTGGACTGGCAGGTGGCCTCCGGGGATGAACTGCAAGCTCTTTACACAGATCCGGAGCAGGCGCTGCACGCGGTTCTGATGCTGGTGGACGCCCAGGACTGGCACGTGGGAGTGGGGGTTGGACCGGTGGACACTCCCCTGCCACCCACTGTTTCCGAGGCCACGGGGCCCGCATTTGTCAGTGCCCGTGTTGCGGTTGACTTTGCCAAAGCAGCACCGGGGCACACTTGCGTTCAAGGCTCTGACACCACGCCTTCAGCCGGCCAGGCGGATGCGGTGTTGGGTTTGCTGGCCACCGTGCGGCGTCGTCGAACAGAGACCTCCCGTGCGGCCGCTGACCTCGCCGATCGCGGGTACACCCAACTGGCCATCGCACAGGAGCTGGGGATCACGCAGCCATCCGTGTCCAGGCGTCTGTCCACGGCCATGTGGCAGGAGGAAAAGGCTGTCCGGGAGGTTCTGGTGGACCTGTTGCATCGAGCCGATCAGGAGGCTTGCGGTCATGAGTGATTCGGCCGGGCACCGCGCTTCCACGGCACCGGGTGTACGTGGCTCCCTGTGGAGCGCCCGCGGGGTGACCACGGTCTGGGCGCCGCTGCTGCTGATCACGGTGATCCTGGTGCTGTGGGCGCTGTCGGCTGGGGTACCGGTTTGGGTGACTGGCCTTGTGGTGGTCACGGCCTTTGCGCTGTCCGGAGACCCGGTCGTGCGTTTTCTGCTGTATGTTGCCCGGGATCTGGAAGCCCAGCGGCGCAACACCATGGCTCTGATCACTGGTGGGCCTGAGTCTCCGGGTCGGGGCGGCGCAACGGAAGCACTCGCGGCCGACCCCTCAGCCGCGGCCCCAGAGCCAATGGGCCCACCGTTGCGGGGTGGTTTGGTCATTGGGATCTTGGAGCGAGCCTGTGTGGCCGCCTGCTTGGCCATGGGATTCCCCAACGGCGTGGCCATTGTGGTGGCCATCAAAGGCTTGGCCCGATACGGGGAGTTCACCACGGCTTTTCAGCGCGAACAGTTCATCATTGGCACGTTGGCTTCCCTGCTCTGGGCCGCACTGGGCGCTGGAGTGTTCCTCCTGCTCAGATCAACCTGAGCGCGCTGGCACTGCTGGACGGAAACCCGGTGGAGGCGTAGTCCGAAACAGGGGGGTTTCAACAGTCTGAAAACGGCGGGAGGCCGGGACCCAGGGGTCCCGGCCTCCCACCGTCAACACATGGAATCTCACACCTTGGGGTGGGAGTCCTTGTCCAGAGTTTCCGGCTCGGGGGCTTCGCCGGTGCGTTCAAAGTGTTCGTGCTTTCCACGGGCACGGGCCAGAAGGTCGCGGAACTCGTCTCCTTCGTCGATGAGTTCCTGCTGATACTTCTCCGGCACGTTCGGCATACGTGCCGCGAGCTTGGCGCCCTTGGCAGCAAGCCGTTCGCGTTCAGCAACCGGTGCGTCCTGCGGCAGGGTCACGTAGGCCTCAGCCACGTTGCGCAGCCCGGAAATCACCCGCAGCGCACGGCCCTTGGGGCTGTAGAGGGAGAGCAGCACGGTGAGTACCAGGACGCCGATGATCACGGTCAGTGACTGGCTGATGGTGACTTCCGGCGGGAAGTGCACGGGATCGCCGCCGTTGATGAACGGAAGGTCATTTTCATGGAGGGCGTGGACAATCAGCTTGTAGCCGATGAAGCCCAGAATGATGGCCAATCCCCACGACAGGTAAATCAGGCGATCCAGCAGGCCGTCAATCAGGAAGTACAGCTGACGCAGACCCATCAGGGAGAACGCCACGGCCGTGAACACCAGGTAGGTCTCCTGGGTCAGGCCAAAGATCGCGGGAATGGAGTCGAAGGCGAACAGGATGTCCGTGCCGCCAATGGCCACCATGACCAACAGCATGGGAGTCATCACACGCTTGCCGTTTTCCACCGTGAACAGTTTGTCGCCGTCGTAGTAATCAGTGGTGGGGATGAAACGCTTGGCCAGGCGAATGATGAAGTTGTCCGCCTCGTCCTCAGTGGAGCCGTCTTTGAGCTCCCCGCGGATCAGGTTCACGGCGGTGAAGATCAGGAAGATACCGAAAATGTAGAACAGCCAGGCCAGTGCATTCAGGGCTGCTGCACCGATGAAGATGAAGCCTGTACGGGCGATCAGCGCAAAAGTGATGCCGAACAACAGAACCTTCTGCTGGTCCTCGCGGGGGACCTTGAAGGAAGCAATGATGATCAGGAACACAAAGAGGTTGTCAACGGACAGAGCCTTCTCCGTGATGTACCCGGCATAGTACTCGCCACCGTACGTGGGGCCCCACTGCCACAGGACAAACAGGCCGAAGATCAGGGCTGCGCCCACGTAGATGGCAGACCAGATGGCCGCTTCTTTGATGTGAGGTTCGTGTGCCTTACGGACGTGGAAGAAATAGTCGAAAGCCAACATACCGAGAATCACGGCGATGGTGACTCCCCAGATCACAGGTGAAACTTCCAAGGAAGCGTCCTCTCCAAGATGGGTATGGGTTGAGAACGCAAGTCTCTCCGTCGGATCTTTCCGGTGTCATCCGCGCTGCGGCCACCTGTAAATTCCCGACCGTTGTGCCCGGCTGAGCCACTGTGGGCCCCGCGTGCTGACGTTCACAACGTGTGTGGATACTCCCTTACGCTGCGAACATGCTACACGGCTGCCTGTGCCGGACAAGGCTCAGGACCCGGCAGAGTCCCGCACGTGACGCAACTCGCGTTTGAGGTCTGCCAGTTCATCGCGGATTCTGGCTGCGAGTTCAAACTTCAGATCAGCTGCTGCCTGATTCATCTGTTCGGTGAGTTGCAGCACCAAGTCCTCCAGGTTTTGCGCGGGGCCGGCTTCCACACCGTCCTGACGCAACTGACGTTCGGCCCCGTCCAGAGCAGCTGCAGCCTGGGCGTCCTTGGCAGGGCCAGTTTTCCCGCTGGCTGCTGAACGTGCGGCCAACAGTTCGTGAGTGTCCTCAGCTTCCCGGGCCAGCTGGTCGGTGATGTCCGCAATGCGCTTCCGCAGAGGTTGCGGGTCTATGCCGTGCTCCTTGTTGTACGCAATCTGCACGTCACGGCGGCGGTTGGTTTCATCAATCGCCGTCTGCATGGAGTCTGTGATCTTGTCCGCGTACATGTGCACCTGCCCGTTGAGGTTACGGGCGGCACGTCCAATGGTCTGGATCAAAGATGTGGTGGACCGCAAGAAGCCTTCCTTGTCGGCATCCAAGATGGAGACCAGGGAAACTTCCGGAAGGTCCAATCCTTCACGCAGCAGGTTGATGCCCACCAGGACATCGAACACACCTTGGCGTAGCTCGCTGAGCAGTTCCACCCGGCGCAGGGTGTCCACATCCGAGTGGAGATACTGGACCTTGACCCCGTGTTCCATGAGGTAGTCCGTCAGGTCTTCCGCCATGCGTTTGGTCAGCGTGGTCACCAGAACACGCTCGTCTTTGGCCACGCGGGTGTTGATTTCATCCAGGAGGTCGTCAATCTGGCCCCGGGTCGGTTTGATCACAACCTCCGGGTCCACCAGACCGGTGGGGCGAATGATCTGTTCCACGTAACCGTCGGCCTTGCCCAGCTCATAGGAACCCGGGGTAGCCGACAGGTAGACGGTCTGGCCGATCCGTTCCAAGAACTCATCCCACTTCAGAGGCCGGTTGTCCATGGCCGAGGGCAACCGGAACCCGTGCTCCACCAGAGTACGTTTCCTGGACATGTCGCCCTCATACATGCCGCCGATCTGCGGAACGGTTACATGGGATTCATCAATGACCAGCAGAAAATCATCCGGGAAGTAGTCCAGCAGGCAGTGCGGAGCGGAGCCGGGGCCACGGCCGTCGATGTGCCGGGAGTAGTTCTCAATCCCGTTGCAGTAGCCCATCTGCTGCATCATTTCCAGGTCATAGGTGGTGCGCATGCGCAGACGTTGCGCTTCCACCAGCTTGTTCTGAGATTCCAGGGTGTCCAGCCGCTCGCGGAGTTCATCCTCAATCTCGGTGACAGCCCTGGCCATCCGTTCGGCACCGGCAACGTAGTGAGAGGCCGGGAAAACGTACATTTCGGTCTCTTCCCGAATGATCTCTCCCGTCAGCGGGTGCAGGGTGTAGATGGACTCGATCTCATCCCCAAAAAATTCAATGCGGATGGCGTGTTCCTCATACATGGGAATGATCTCCACGGTGTCCCCGCGGACCCGAAAAGTGCCCCGGTGGAAATCGAGATCGTTACGGGCGTACTGCATGTTGACAAACTGCCGCAGAAGGTCGTCCCGGTCCATTTCCGCCCCCACTTTGAGGGTGACCATCTGCTGGATGTATTCCTCCGGAGTGCCCAGACCGTAAATACAGGAGACTGTGGAGACCACTACGACGTCGCGCCGTGTCAGCAGCGCGTTGGTGGCCGAGTGACGCAGCCGCTCCACTTCCTCATTGATGGAGGAATCCTTCTCAATGAAAGTGTCCGTCTGTGGGACGTAGGCCTCCGGCTGGTAGTAGTCGTAGTAGGAGACAAAGTATTCGACAGCGTTGTTGGGCAGCAGTTCCCGTAGCTCACTGGCCAGCTGCGCCGCCAGGGTCTTGTTCTGCACCATGAGCAGCGTGGGACGCTGCACTGATTCGATCAACCACGCGGCAGTGGCCGACTTGCCCGTACCCGTGGCACCCAGCAGGACAATGTCCTTTTCGCCGTCGTTGACGCGCTGCGTCAGCTCCGCGATGGCCTTGGGCTGATCACCGGCAGGTTTGTACTCGGAGACGACTTCAAAGGGTGCAACGACGCGATTGATCTCCTGTGCCAAGCTCATGCGATCAGCCTACGCCCGGGCTCAGACAGCCGTAGTGGTCATTCGCGCCTGGCACACGCACACAGTCGCCTCACTGCTGCGTTGCTGTCCACCACTGATCCACCGCTGTTTCCAACTGATCCAGCGATCGGTCATTGAGGAACACGTGATCCGCCACCGCGCGCCGTTCGGCATCCGCGGCCTGGGCGTCGATGCGGGCAGCGGCATCCGCTTCTGACATGCCACGGTTGTCCACCATGCGCCGTATCCGCTCGATCCGCGGCGCTTCCACCACCAGGACCACGTCAAAATCCGCGGCCTGTCCGGTTTCCACCAGCAGGGGGATGTCATGGACGATCACCACGTCTTCACCGTGTTCGGCAACCGCCTGCTCCACCAGCTCTGTGGACCTGGCCCGCACCAGCGGATGGATGATCGCGTTGAGTCGGGCACGGGCGCCGTCGTCGGCAAAAATCAACTCCCCCAGCGCCCGGCGGTCCAGCGAACCATCCGCCGCGATCATCTGCGGGCCGAACTCACGAGCGATCTCCACCAATCCGGGCTGCGCGGGCTCCTGCAACTGCCGAACAATGACGTCCGAATCCACCAGAACTGCGCCGTTCTCCACCAATCTGGCAGCCACGGCCGACTTACCGGAGGCAATTCCACCAGTCAACGCAATGTGCAACATGCTCACAGGCTACCCACCACACACCCCACCCGCGGCGCGGCGCGAACAGCGGGGGTCCATAGACTCTTTTCATGCCGCAGCGTTACACCGTCCTGGACTCCCCCGCAGAAATCAGGCACCAGATTGAGATCAAAAAGTCCCGGTTCCTGACGGTTCTCAAGCGCATCGAGTCGGAGGATCAGGCCACCGATCTCCTGGCCGATCTGCGCCGCGAATTCCACGACGCCCGCCACCACTGCTCGGCTTGGGTTTTGGGTCCGGACCGGCGCCTCCAGCGCTCTTCCGACGACGGCGAACCATCCGGCACGGCAGGTGTTCCCATGCTGGAAGCCATTACGCAACGTAGGACGGAGCCAGGTGGTGCTGCGGAATCCTTGCAGGATGATCTGACGGATCTGTCGGATGTGTGCGCCGTCGTCGTGCGGTGGTTCGGTGGAACGCTGCTGGGCGCAGGCGGATTGGTGCGGGCCTATTCAGACTCCGTTTCCCAAGCCTTGGACCAAGCCGCCTACACCCAGCGGGCGCGCATGGCCCACTGTGATGTCCCGGCCTCGTTGGCAGAAGCCGCGCGCTGGGAGAACGAACTGCGTTCTGCGGGCATTCAGGTGCTGGACACCTCCTGGGCCGCGCACGGCGCCACGCTGCACGTGGCCACCCATGACACCCCAAGCCATGTGGCCGAACTGGAGATGTTCGTGGCGCAGCTGACCTCCGGAACGGCGCCCCTGGTTCAGCAGACTTCTGAGTGGATGGACCTGCCTGCTGCCTGAACTACCGCGGTCCTGACCTACCGCGGTCCTGAGTTACCTGGGTCCTGGCCGCCGGAGCCGAGTTTCCAACTTTGCGGCCGCTGACTGCTTCAGGCCACCCAAAAATGCGCATTCGGCACCAGGCACCGTAAAAGTGCGGACTCGGCACCAGGCAGGCGGCATGGGGAAGGCCCCGTCACTCACCTGGAGTGACGGGGCCTTCCGTTCGGACCGATCAGAAGATCAGTTGCCGGTCAGCTTTTCGCGCAGGGCGGCCAAGGCCTCGTCAGAGGCCAAGGTGCCTTCGTCCTCAGCCGGGGCCTCGGAGGAGTAGGAAGTCGGCGCAGCAGCAGCGGCGGCAACACCGGCACCGGCCACGGCGGCCTCGGCATCCTCGGTCAGGTGACGGCGCACCTGCTCCTTGTGGGCTTCCCAACGGGTCTGGGCATCCGCGTACTGCTGCTCCCAAGCGGCACGCTGGTCCTCGAAACCTTCGATCCACTCGTTGGTCTCGGGGTCAAAGCCCTCGGGGTACTTGTAGTTGCCCTCGTCGTCGTACTCAGCGGCCATGCCGTACTGAGCGGGATCGAACTCGGTGGACTCGGGGTCCACGCCCTCGTTGGCCTGCTTCAGGGACAAGGAGATCCGACGGCGGTCCAAGTCAATGTCGATGACCTTGACGAAAAGGTCCTCGTTGACGCCAACCACCTGGTCTGCCAGGTCCACGTGACGCTGAGCCAGCTCGGAGATGTGCACCAGGCCCTCGATGCCGTCTTCCACGCGAACGAACGCGCCGAACGGAACCAGCTTGGTGACCTTGCCGGGCACAACCTGGCCCAGGGCGTGGGTGCGGGCGAACAGCTGCCAGGGATCTTCCTGGGTGGCCTTCAAGGACAGGGAGACACGCTCGCGGTCCATGTCCACGTCCAAAACCTCAACCTTGACTTCCTGGCCGACCTCAACAACCTCACCCGGGTGGTCAATGTGCTTCCAGGACAGCTCGGAGACGTGCACCAGGCCGTCAACGCCGCCCAGGTCAACGAACGCACCGAAGTTGACGATGGAGGAGACGTGGCCGGAACGAACCTGGCCCTTCTCCAACTTGTTCAGGAAGTCGGAGCGGACCTCGGACTGGGTCTGCTCCAACCAGGCGCGGCGGGACAGGACCACGTTGTTGCGGTTCTTGTCCAGCTCAATGATCTTGGCTTCCAGCTTCTGGCCGATGTAGGGAGCCAGGTCGCGCACGCGGCGCATCTCGACCAAGGAAGCGGGGAGGAAGCCGCGCAGTCCGATGTCGATGATCAGACCACCCTTGACAACCTCAATGACGGTACCGGTGACAACGCCGTCTTCTTCCTTGACCTTCTCGATGTCGCCCCAGGCGCGCTCGTACTGGGCGCGCTTCTTGGAGAGAATCAGACGGCCTTCCTTGTCCTCCTTGGTGAGGACCAGGGCTTCGACCTCATCGCCCACGGTCACGACCTCATCGGGGTCGATGTCGTGCTTGATGGACAGCTCGCGGGACGGGATGACACCTTCGGTCTTGTAACCGATGTCAAGGAGGACCTCGTCACGGTCAACCTTGACAACAGTGCCTTCCACCAGATCGCCGTCGTTGAAGTACTTGATGGTCGCATCGACGGCTGCGAGGAAGTCTTCCTCCGAGCCAATGTCGTTGACGGCAACCTGCGGGGTGGTGGTGGTCATGTAGTAGGGACTCCGATGAATTGATAATGGTCAGTGAAGCGTCCACACGGCGTGAACCAGTGAAGGCTTCTACGTGTATGGACAGTGTGCGCAGAACACACACCCGGACAGTCTAGGACTGCGCCGGAGTGCGAATCAATACCACAGCCTGGTGTGTCAGCAAGAACACGTGGAGCATTCGCCGGGCACCACCGGCTCTGATTTCAGTGGGCCGCGGCGTTCCAGTCCGGGCCCACGCCCACGTTGACTTCCAACGGCACGGAGAGCTCAATGGCTGAACCCATCTGCGTCCGCAGCACGTCACTGACCTGCTCCACCTCACCGGCGGCTGCCTCCACCACCAGTTCGTCATGGACCTGCATGAGCACCCGGGAGCGCAGCCCGCGCTGGGCCAGTTCCCGGTCCACCAGGATCATGGCTTTCTTGATGATGTCCGCAGCCGACCCCTGGATGGGCGCGTTCAGCGCCATTCGCTCGGCAGCCTGACGCAGTTGGCGGTTGTCGCTGGTCAGATCGGGCAGATAACGACGACGACCGTCGATGGTTTCCGTGTAACCGTTCTCCCGCGCCACGTCCACCACACCGCGCAGGAAGTCCCTGACGCCGCCAAATCGCTTGAAGTAGTCAGACATCATGGTCCGGGCTTCATCCACGGAGATGTTCAACTGCTGGGAGAGTCCATAGGAACTCAGCCCGTACACCAGCCCGTAGCTCATGGCTTTGACCTTGGAGCGCATCTGCGCGGTGACATCCTCCGGTTCCACCCCGAACACTTTGGAACCTACGTAGCGGTGCAGGTCCTCACCGCCGCAGAAGGCTTCAATCAAGCCTTCATCCTTGGACAGGTGCGCCATCACACGCATCTCAATCTGCGAATAATCGGCCGTGACCAACTCTTCATAAGACCCGGCTGAATCGTGACCCACCACAAAGGCCGCACGGATCTGACGACCTTCCTCACTGCGCACCGGAATGTTCTGCAAATTAGGGTCCGTGGAGGACAACCGGCCCGTGGCGGCAACAGTCTGCTGGTAGTCCGTGTGAATCCGACCATCATCCTTGATCGCTGATTTGAGGCCCTGAACAATTTGTTTGAGCTTGGTTGAATCCCGCCACCTGCGCAGGGCCAGAAGGAACTGCGCGCCGGGGGAATCCAGGTCCACCTTGGTCAGCAGTTCTTCAAGTGCAGCGGCAGACGTGGTGTAACCAGTTTTGATCTTTTTGGTGGGCGGAAGCTCCAGGGTGTCAAACAGCACGGTCTGCAACTGTTTGGTGGACCCCAGGTTGACCTCAGCAGCACCGTCCTCACGGGGGACCAACTCTTGGGCAGCATCCCAAGCCTGTTTGATGGGGCCTTCCAGGTTGGTCAACAGAGTGTTGACGCGGTCCAGGTCCACGGCCACACCGGTCAGCTCCATCTGACCCAGGATCTTGGCCAGCGGCAGATCCATTTGTGTCAACAAGGCACTTTGGCCATCTGTTTCCAATCTGGCCCGCAGGTGGTTGGACAATTGCAAGGAAGCCACGGCCAGCTCCCCTTCCCGCAGGGCCACCTCAGCGGATGTACGCGGGCCCTCACCTGCGGCTGCACCGGCCACGTCCAAGGAAAGTTGTTCGTCAGCTGCCTGCTTCCCCGCCTCCCCCACCGGTGGAACTTCCAGATCCAGATAGTCCGCCAGTAGCCCTTCCAGGGTGTAGTGCCGGCGGGCGGGCTCCAGCAGGTAGGCGGACAGAGCAATGTCATCCACCACCCCGTCCAACTCAAGCCCGCGAAGGTGCAGCGACTTCCACAGATCCTTGAACGCCTCCACCACTTTGGGCTCGGTGGTGGAAGCCAGCCACTCGGCCAGCACTTCCTCCACATCGGTGGCTGCATTCATCATGTCCAGGTGCACAGCCGTGGCCGGATGTTCCCCGTCCTGAGCACGGGCCAACAACAACTCGGTGACTTCACGGCCACCGGGTTGGGGGGCGTCGTCGTCGTGACGCAGGGGGCGAATGGCTACTTCCCGGCCCTGACCTGCCGCAAGCCACTGGGAGAGCTGCTGCGCAGAGTCAATGGTCTCCGCCACCTGCAACCCCGAGGCAGCCGAGGACGGCCCGGATTCCGGTCCTGCAAAAGCATCCAGGACGCGTCCCCGCAGGCCGGAGCCGAAATCAAGGTCATCAAACAAGGCGTTAACAGCCTCGGCATCAGGCTCCGGCAGAACCGCCTGCTCCAAGGCGAGGTCAAGGTCCAGGGCTGTTTCCAGACGGTTGAGCTTGCGGTTGCGGCGCACCAGCTCCAGGTTCTCCCGCAGTGCCTCACCCTTTTTGCCCGTGATCTTCTGCGCGTGATTGATCACGGACTCAACGTCCCCGTAAGCCTCAATCCACTTGGCGGCAAAGCCCGGTCCAACACCTGGGACTCCAGGAAGGTTGTCCGCCTGCTCCCCCGTCAGCGCGGCCAAATCCGGGTAGTTCTGCGGCGGAACCTTGTACTTGTCCATGACCGCTGCAGCATCCATCATCTTCAGATCGGATGGCGTGCGGCCGGGGTACACCACGGTGACGTGCTCATCCACCATCTGAAAGGCATCCCGGTCCCCGGAAAACACCAGGACCTCAAAATCTTCGGCGGCACCGCGACGGGCCAGCGTGGCCAGGACATCGTCCGCCTCATAGCCTTCTTTGGTCACCACAGGCACCCCCAAGGCTTCCAAAATCGCCTGAATCCGCGGCACCTGACCGTGGAAAGCCTCCGGGGTTTCATCCCGCCCACCCTTGTACTCCTGGTACTCCTGCGATCGCAGCGTGGGGCCTTCCAGATCAAAGGAGACCACCAGGTGAGTGGGCTGATGCTCACGCATCATCTTGGCCATGGTGTTCAGAAACCCGTACACAGCTTCCGTGTGCTCACCGGATTCGGTGACAAAAGCGGGGCCGTTGCCGTATTCGGCGGCGCGGGAGAGCGCAAAAAACGCCCGAAAGGCCAGCGAGTGGCCATCAATCAGCAACAGCCGCCGCTCAGGCCGGGACACCGGCACCGGCAGCTGGACTTCCCGGGGGTTTTCGGTCTTGGAACCGATCACTACGACGGCGGGCTGGGGCTGACTCTGATCGCTCACAGCTCCATCCTAGAGGTCGGCACCGACAGCTCTGTCAGGCCACCTGGTTCAAGATGGCTTCGGCCACTTCTCGCATGGACAAGCGGCGGTCCATGGAAGTCTTCTGGATCCATCGGAAGGCTTCCGGCTCGCTCAAACCCATCTTGGTGATCAGCAGGGACTTGGCCCGTTCCACCAGCTTGCGGGTTTCAAACTGATCCTTCATTTCGGAGACTTCATCCTCCAGGGAGACGATCTCCTCAAACCGGGAGAGCGCAATCTCCATGGCGGGGATCAGATCAGCTGCGGTGTAGGGCTTGACCACGTAGGCCATGGCACCCGCTTCACGCGCACGCTCAATGAGTTCCTTCTGGCTGAAGGCCGTCAGCAAAACCACGGGGGCAATACGGTCCTCCGCAATTTGTTCGGCTGCCGTGATGCCATCGAGCACTGGCATTTTGACATCCATGAGCACCAGATCAGGTTCCAGCTCCCGGGCCAGGTCAATGGCGCGTTGACCGTTTTCGGCCTCTCCCACCACCTGGTAGCCCTCGCCCTCCAACATCTCCACCACGTCCATGCGGATCAGGGACTCGTCCTCTGCCACCAGAACACGTTTACGCTCGGCAAAGGATTCTGGGGCACCGGCACCCTTCATGCTCTGGGCTTGGGTCACATCCACTGCGGACTCACTGCTGCTCTGGCTCACGGCCACTGCTCCTTGCAAAGGTTGTGCGGGTTTCACGGCTTCGGCAGCCCGGCGGACAGGCCGATGTACTCACCGTCCAGCGTACAACCGGATGTGGGGTACACTTTTTCGCGTGCCTGGCCCAAGTGGCGGAATTGGCAGACGCGCCGCACTCAAAATGCGGTTCTTCGGAGTGTGGGTTCAAGTCCCACCTTGGGCACCAATTGATCAGTGAGCCCCCTGCGACCCATCAGCGGTCGCAGGGGGCTCACTGCTGCCTCAACTCACACGTTCTGGGCCCGTAAGCCCATTAGGACTTGTGACCCTCTAAAACCCTCGACTTCCCACAAATACGCCGAGCTCCCACGTCCTGGGCGGTGATCTCGCAGCCAGATGGGAACTCGGCGCTGGCGGTGTTTGAAGAGGAAACAGGGACAGATTTTCCGCCCCTGACGGTTTGCGGTGTCTTCGCCCGGTCGATCAAAAATTCCCAGGTGGCTGTCCGTCTCAGCGGACAACCACCTGGGAATCATGGGTATCAGGTGATCAGCGGCTTTCGCCCCACGGGCCAACGGTTTCATGCAGCTCGGGGCTGTCTTCCGCCACGGCACCGGCGTCCTGCTGATCGCCAATCCGGTGCACCTTGACCAGGTTGGTGGATCCGGCCACCCCTGGAGGAGAACCCGCGCAGATGACCACCAGGTCACCGGCACCGGCACGCCCGGACTTGTACATGTAGCGGTCAACCTGCTTGGTCATCTCATCCGTGTGATCAGAAGGTTCGGCCAGGATGGGCTCCACTCCCCACAGCAGGGCGCAGAAGGCACTCACCTTCTGGTCAGGGGTGAAGGCCAGGATGGGTTGGGTGGGGCGCAGGCGGCACAACCGGCGGGCGGAATCACCGGACTGCGTGAAGGCCGTGATGTACCCGATGTCCAACTGACGGGCAATCGTGACAGCCGCACGAGTGATGGCACCGCCGCGAGTGCGGGGCTCGGTGTCCAGGCCACCAATACGCTCAGAGCCGTGACGCTCCGTGGCTTCAATGATCTTGGCCATGGTTTCCAGTGCCTCGATCGGGTACTTGCCAATGGAGGTCTCCCCGGACAGCATCACCGCATCAGCACCGTCCAGCACCGCGTTGGCACAGTCGGATGCCTCCGCACGAGTGGGACGCGGGTTGTCCATCATGGTTTCCAACACCTGCGTGGCAACAATCACGGGCTTGGCCCAGCGGCGCGCCAATTCGATGGCGCGCTTTTGCACCACGGGCACATCTTCCAGCGGGAGCTCAACACCGAGGTCACCGCGGGCCACCATGATGCCGTCAAAGGAATCAATGATTTCGTGGAGGTTTTCCACGGCCTGCGGCTTCTCAATCTTTGCGATCACCGGCAGGCGGATGCCTTCTTCGTCCATGATTTCGTGGACCCGGGAGATGTCATCCCCGGTGCGCACAAAGGACAGTGCAATCAGATCCACGCCGGTTTGCAGGGCCCAACGCAGGTCCTCTTCATCTTTGTCGGACAGAGCCGGAACATTGACGGCCACACCCGGCAAATTGATGCCCTTGTTGTTGGAGACCTTGCCCGGGATTTCCACCACGGTGGTCACGTCAGTGTCCGTCACGGCGGTGGCGCGCAGACGCACCTTGCCGTCGTCGATCAGCAGTTCATCGCCTACGCGAACATCCTGCGGCAGGCCCTTGAAGGTGGTGCCGCAGATCTCCTTGGTACCTTCCACATCCCGGCTGGTGATGGTGAAGACATCCCCCACTTCCAGAAAGTGCGGGCCGTCCACAAAGGTGTCCAAACGAATCTTGGGTCCCTGGAGGTCAGCCAGGATTGCCACGTTCTTCTCCAGGTCAGCGGCCGCCTTGCGCAGGTTTTCGTACTGCACCAGGTGGGTGGCGTGGGTGTCGTGGCTCATGTTCAGACGAGCGACGTTCAGTCCCGCCTGAATTGCTTCCGTGAGTTTCTCGTAGGACGAAATTGCCGGTCCAATCGTGGCAACGATCTTGGCTCGTCTCATGAGGAATCCCTTTCGGTCGAATACGGATGGGCCCAACAGGGCATCTTACGCATCGACCCGTAACGTGCGCGGGATGGTCGGGCCGACGCGGCGTCACTGCCAGGGCGTTCAGGCCGTCTCCGGCCTGCTTCACCTTCCACCCTACTCGCCTTGGGCTCCCCGCACAGCAACGACGGCGGTGGGTTGCTGTGCTTTGCCCACCGCCGCCGTCAACATTGACGGGTTCACCGCAGGTTGATGCCCTCGGTGCTGGGTGCCACGGGGAATGGGAGGCGGGTGCTGCCCGTCAGGAACTTCTCCACGGCAGAGGCGCAGGCGCGGCCTTCGGCAATGGCCCAGACCACCAGGGAGGCCCCGCGTCCGGCGTCGCCACAGGAAAACACGCCGTCAACGGTGGTCATGTAGTTCTCATCCCTGGCCACGTTCCCGCGCTTGTCCAGGTCCGTTTCAATCTGCTCCACCAACTGTTCAGATTGATTTCCGGTGAAGCCCAGTGCCAGGAGCACGAGGTCGGCCTGCACCACTCGTTCCGTCCCCGCCTTGGGTACGCGCCGCCCATCCGGGAGGTATTCAGTTTCAGCCACCTTCAGGGCGGTCACGCGCCCGTCCTCCCCCAAGAACTCCACGGTGGAGGAGAGATAAACACGGTCCACACCTTCCTCATGGGAAGAAGAAACATCCAGTACTCGCGGGTCCATGGGCCACGGCTGGTCGTCCGGGCGCTCGGTGGGCAGCTCAAATCCAATGGCGATATTGGTCACGGAGGCCGCATTCTGCCGGTTGGCCGTACCGATGCAGTCTGAGCCGGTGTCACCACCGCCCAACACCACCACGTGTTTGCCCTCCGCGTGGATTTGACCAACCACCTGGTCTCCGGCCTGCACGCGGTTGGCCTGGGTCAGGTAATCCATGGCGTGATGCACGCCGGACAGGTCACGTCCGGGCACACCCAGTTCCCTGGGTTCCAGAGCACCCGTGGCCACCACCACGGCGTCGTAACGACGGCGCAGCTGATCCCAAGTGATGTCCTTGCCGATCTCAACGCCGGTGCGGAAGCGAGTGCCTTCGGCACGCATGACATCCAGGCGACGGTCCAGGATTTCCTTCTCCAGCTTGAAATCGGGAATGCCATACCGCAGCAGCCCGCCAATGCGGTCATCACGTTCATAGACCGCCACGGTGAAGCCCGCTTGGGTCAGCTGCTGGGCAGCGGCCAGGCCAGCTGGCCCGGACCCCACCACGGCTACGGTTTGACCCACCAGGCGCTCCGGGATGAACGGCTCCACAATGCCTTCGTCAAAAGCCATCTCACCGATGGAGTACTCCACCTGCTTGATGGTCACCGCAGGTTGGTTGATACCCAAAACGCACGCGGTTTCACACGGCGCCGGGCACACCCGCCCCGTGAACTCCGGGAAGTTGTTGGTGGCGTGCATGCGTGCCACGGCCTCCCGGGAGCGGCCCCGCCAGACCAGATCGTTCCACTCCGGAATCAAGTTGCCCAGAGGACAACCGCGGTGGCAGAACGGAACACCGCAGTCCATGCAGCGGCCTGCCTGGTTCTTGAGCACCGCTGAATGCGGTGCCGTCTGAACCTCATTGAAGTCCATGATGCGCACCGGAACGGGCCGCTTGGGGCGGTCCTGCCGTTCGGTGATTTTGAGGAATCCGCGCGGATCAGCCACGGGTGGTCACCTCCAGGATCTTGTTCCAGGTTTCGGAGCCGTCCGGGTCTTGCCCGGCAGCTTGTGCTTGGGCACGAATGCCCAACACCGCGGAGTAGTCCCGCGGCAGCACCTTGGTCAGGCGCGCCACCGTGGCGGGCACATCTGCAAGAAGGTTCTGGGCGTGCGTGGAGCCGGTTTCCTCCACGTGACGCTGCAGCAACTCGCGGACGGTTTGGGAGTCGTTGTCATCCAACTCGGACAACTGCAACTCACCGGAGGTCCGTGACTGCAGGTTCACTGACGTTTCGGCCAGATCCAGAACATAGGCCACACCGCCTGACATGCCGGCACCAAAATTGCGACCCGTGGGGCCAATCACCAGAGCCGTACCACCGGTCATGTATTCACACCCGTGGTCACCAATGCCTTCCACCACGGCCGTGGCACCCGAGTTGCGCACCAGGAACCGCTCTCCCACCCGGCCGCGCAAGAACATTTCACCGCTGGTGGCGCCGTAGCCGATCACGTTGCCGGCCACCACATTGTCCTCGGCGGCAAATGCGGCGTCCCGCTCGGGGCGCACCACAATGCGCCCACCGGACAGGCCCTTGCCGGTGTAGTCATTGGCATCACCTTCCAGACGCAGCGTGATGCCCTTGGGCATGAACGCACCCAGGGACTGACCGGCTTGCCCGTTCAGCGCCACCGTGATGGTGTCATCCGCCAACTCCTCCGTCTGGAACGTCTTGGTGACGTGGTGGCCCAGCATGGTGCCCACCGCACGGTCGGTATTGACAATGGTGTGCTGCAGAGCCACTGGCTCCCGGTGCTGCAGTGCCGGTTGCGCTTCCTGAATCAGGGCAACATCAAAGTGCTCATCGAGCTCATGGTGCTGCCCGCGCCCGGAGCGCACGGCCCTCCCCGGCTCTTCCAAGGAGGCCGAGTACAGGATGGGGCTGAGATCCAGGCCGTTGGCCTTCCAGTGCTCGATCGCCCGTTCGGTGCGCAACACCTCAGCGTGACCGATGGCTTCCTCCAAGGACCGGAATCCGAGTTCGGCCAGCAGTTCCCGCACCTCTTCGGCAATGAACCGGAAGAAGTTGACCACGTGCTCGGCCTTGCCCGTGAACCGTTCCCGCAGCAGCGGGTTCTGCGTGGCCACACCCACGGGGCAGGTGTCCAGGTGACACTTGCGCATCATGATGCAGCCCTCGACCACCAGAGGTGCCGTGGCAAAACCGAATTCTTCGGCACCCAGCAAGGCGGCGATCACCACGTCACGGCCAGTCTTCATCTGGCCATCGGCCTGGACCACCACACGCTCGCGCAGGTTGTTGAGCATCAACGTCTGCTGAGTTTCCGCCAAACCCAGCTCCCACGGAAGCCCCGCATGCTTGAGGGAGTTCAGCGGCGCGGCACCCGTACCGCCGTCGTGCCCGGACACCAGGACGACGTCGGCCCTGGCCTTGGTCACGCCACTGGCCACGGTGCCGATCCCGATTTCCGAAACCAGCTTGACGTGCACGCGGGCGGACGGGTTGGAGCGTTTGAGGTCGTAGATCAGCTGCGCCAGATCTTCGATCGAGTAGATGTCGTGATGCGGTGGCGGAGAAATCAGGGAAACACCCGGTGTGGAGTGCCGTGTGCGGGCCACCCACGGGTAGACCTTCTGGGCCATCAGCTGACCGCCCTCACCGGGCTTGGCCCCCTGTGCCATTTTGATCTGGATGTCATCAGCATTGGTCAGGTACAAGCTGGTGACGCCAAAACGTCCGGAGGCCACCTGCTTGATGGCTGAACGCCGTGCGGGGTCCATCAGGCGGTCAACGTCCTCACCGCCCTCACCGGTGTTGGATTTGCCGCCGATCTGGTTCATGGCAATGGCCAGAGTTTCGTGGGCCTCCTGTGAAATCGAGCCGTAGGACATGGCTCCGGTGGAGAACCGTTTGAGGATGGACTCAATGGGCTCCACCTCATCAATGCTGATGGGCGACCGATCGGGAGCAAAGCTGAGCAGACCCCGGATGGTCTTCAACTCCTCCGACTGGTCATCCACCAAACGGGTATAAGACTTGAAGATGTCATAGCGCCCCGTACGGGTGGCGTGCTGCAACCGGAACACGGTTTCCGGGCTGAACAGGTGCGGTGCACCATCCCGGCGCCAGTCGTATTCGCCACCGGTTTCCAACCCGATGTACGGCTCGCGCACCCCATCGGCCGGATACCCACGCCGGTGCCGAGCAGCCGCTTCGTCCGCAATGACGTCCAAGCCAACACCGTCGATCTGAGAGGTGGTGCCGGCAAAAAAGTCGTCAATCAAATCCCGGGACAGCCCCAGGGCCTCAAAAGTCTGAGCTCCGCAGTAGGAGGAGACCGTGGAGATGCCCATTTTGGACATGATCTTCTGGACACCTTTGCCCAGGGCTTTGATCAGGTTGTAAACGGCCTGGTCCTCGGTGACACCTTCGATCTGGCCGGTGCGCACCAGTTCCTCGGCAGACTCCATGGCCAAATACGGGTTCACCGCAGAGGCCCCGTAACCCACCAGCAGGGCCACGTGGTGGACCTCCCGAACATCGCCGGCTTCCACCACCAGGGAGCAGCGGGTCCGCGTGGCGGAACGCAACAAGTGATGGTGAATGGCGCTGGTCAACAGCAGGGACGGAATCGGCGCCCACTGGCCGTTGGAGTCACGGTCGGAGATCACCACGAACTCCACCCCGCGGTTCACGGCGGCGGAAACCTTCTCACAGATCTCTGCAATGCGTGCTCGCAGGCCAGCTCCCCCGGTTTCAGGACGGTAGAGTCCGCGAACCTTGAGGGTCACGGCGAGTTCGTCGTCGTCATCCAGGTGGAGGATCTGATCCAACTGATCATTGTTGATGACGGGAAAATCCAGACCCACCTGATGGGTGCGCACCCGTTTGGTGGTGAGCAGGTTGCCCATGGGGCCCAACGCGCCCTTCAGGGAGGTCACCAGTTCCTCACGGATGGCATCCAGAGGCGGATTGGTCACCTGGGCAAAGGACTGCACAAAGTAGTCAAAGAGCAGATGCGGACGGTCAGCCAGAACGGCCACCGGTGTGTCCGTACCCATCGCGTAAATGGGTTCCGCACCGTTCAGAGCCATGGGCCCCACAATTTTGCGCAGTTCCTCGTGGGTGTAGCCAAAGGTCTTCTGGCGCAGTTCAATCGAGCGGCGCGGGTGGACCATGTGCTCACGCTGGGGCAGATCCTCGAACCGGACCAGATTGCCTTCCGTCCACTCCTTCCAGGGCTTCAGCGTGGCCACTTCCCGCTTGAGTTCCTGGTCTTCAATCACACGCCCCTCAACGGTGTCCACCAGGAACATGGTCCCCGGAGAAACCCGGCCCTTGCGCACGATGGTGCGATCCGAAAGGTCAACCACCCCCACCTCGGAGGCAAAAACCACCAAACCATCTTCAGTTTCCCAGAAGCGGCCCGGGCGCAAACCATTACGGTCCAGCACCGAGCCCACGCGGCGACCATCCGTGAAGGCAACAGCTGCGGGGCCGTCCCACGGCTCCATGAGCGTGGAGTGGTATTCGTAAAAGGCCTTGCGGTCCGGATCCATGGTTTCGTGGTTTTCCCACGCCTCCGGGATCATCATCATCATGGCTTGGGTGATGGGACGCCCGGAGAGCATCAACAGCTCCGCCACTTCATCCAGGGACTGAGAGTCTGAGGCGCCTTCCGAGCAAATGGGGAAAAGTTCCTCCGGATTGCGGCCCAACAGCGGGGACTTCAGCTGGGACTGGCGTGCCCGCATCCAGTTCCGGTTGCCCTTGACCGTGTTGATTTCACCGTTGTGCGCCAAGATGCGCATGGGCTGGGCCAGGGGCCAGGACGGGAAGGTGTTGGTGGAGAACCGGGAGTGAACCACGGCCAGCTTGGTGGCAAAACGATCATCCGAAAGATCCGGGTAGAACGGCTCCAACTGGGCTGTGGTCAACATGCCCTTGTAGACAATCGTGGAGGAGGAGAAGGACGGGAAGTACACGCCCAACCGATTCTGCGACCGCTTGCGCAGCCGGAAGGCTTTTTGGTCCAGCTGACGCTGGGCCGCCTCACCGTCCAGATCGTAAACTGGGATGTGACCTGTGAACGCCTCCCGAGCATCCGGAGCCTCCCGGACGAACACCTGAGCAAAATACGGCATCACGGAGCGGGCCGCCGAGCCCACGGCGGAAGCCTCAACGGGGACATCACGCCAGCCCAGAACCTCCAGGCCCTCAGCTTCAGCAATCTTGGCAATAGAAGCCTTGAGCTGATCAGCCTTTTGCGTGCCTTGGGAATCAGTGGGCAAGAAGGCCGATCCCACGGCATAGGCGCCGAAGGGCGGCAGGTCAAAGTCCAGGACCTCACGGAAAAAGCCATCCGGAATCTGCAGGAGAATGCCGGCGCCATCACCCGTGCCCTCATCTCCGCCCACGGCGCCGCGGTGCTCCAGCGCGCGCAAAGCGATCAACGCCTTCTCCACGATTTCGTGGCGGGCGGTCCCGGTCAGGGTGGCAATCACGGCAAGACCGCAGGCGTCCTTCTCTTCCTGCGGACGGTACAACCCCTGTTCCTGCGGTGCAGTGGAGAACTGCTGGAACGGGGACACCACGGCCTGCTCTGCGTGAGCGACCTCCTGGTGGGTGTCCACCTCGGAGCGGTCAACGCCCCGCTGATCCGCAGAAACTTGCGGCTGCTGTCCGGATTCGGGCTGCGTCATAGAGGGTCTCCTCACTGGGCGGGCTTGAAGGCACATGCCGCACAGGCATGGCGGGCAGACGACACCTCAAGGTGTGGTGGGTGGTTCGTCCTCGAACCCGATCGCCGAAATCATACCGCTCCAGATTATGGCGACGACGTTGCACGCTTGTTACACGCGTGAAATCTAGGCCCCAATTACGGTGCCGTGGAGCCGCTGCCGGCTGCATCAACTGCTGGTGACTGTCCTTGCCGATCTGCATTTACCGCGGTTCGGGCAGTGCCTGTCCTGCGCTGGATCACCAGGAAAAGCACAACACCGAGCACCACGATGGCACCGGCCGTATACACGTGAATGCGCAGGCCCCAGAGCAAATATGACGGGTCAATCCGCAAGAACAGTTCAATGAACAGGCGCCCCAGCCCGTACCAGATCAGGTAGAGGGCAAAAAGACGTCCACCATCCACCCGGTGGGCAGTGCGTGCCGAGTTACTGAGCCAGATCAGAAGTGCTGCGCCCAGAAGGTTCCAGATTGATTCGTACAAGAAGGTGGGATGGAACAGCGTGCCGGCTTCTGTGCCTGCGGGGAAGTTCCCGGAGGACATGGAAATTTCCAGGCCCCAAGGCAGCGTGGTGGGTGCACCGAACAGTTCTTGATTGAACCAATTTCCCCACCGGCCAATGGCTTGCGCCACCAACAGTGCCGGAGCAACACAATCGGCGAAAACCGCAAGGGAGACCTTGTTGCGGCGGCACACGATCCACACCGCCAGGGCCCCGAAGGCCACGCCACCCATGATGCCCAGACCGCCGTGCCACAGCATGGGAATCTCCCGGATGCCTGCCCAGGACCCGAAATAGTAGGTGGGGTCGGTGATGGCCACGTGGTAGAGCCTTGCCCCCACAATGCCCATGGGGATGGCCAGAAGAGCGGCATCCAGCACGATGTCTGGATTCAGGCCGCGTTTTGCCCAACGACGCCGGGTGATCAGCACCGCTGCCACCATCCCCGCCATGATGCACAGTGCGTAGGCGTGAATGGTCAGCGGTCCCAGATTGAAACTGGACCAGGACGGAGAGGGAATGGACAGGGCAATGGAGTTCATACGGGTCAGTTGCCTTGCTGTTGTTGGTGTCCGGCCAAGTCCGCGGCCAAGGCGCCAACCGCGCCCGGTCCGCCGTCGGCCAAGGCTTTGACCAATGCGGTTCCCACAATCACTCCGTCAGCGTAGGCCCCAATTTCTTGGACGTGTTCGCGCCTGGAAACACCCAGCCCAACGCAGACCGCAATGTCACCGGCTGCTCGCGTGCGCTCCACCACGGACTGCGCGGCATCCGAAACGGCGTCCCGAGCGCCGGTCACGCCCATGACGGAGACGGCGTAGACAAAGCCGCTGGAGGCTTTGACGGTCAATTCCATCCGCTCCCGGGTGCTGGAGGGGGCCACCAGGAAAATTCGATCCAGCCCGTATTCGACAGAGGCAGCAAACCAGTCGGCGGCTTCATCAGGAATGAGATCGGGCGTGATGATTCCTGCGCCCCCGGCTTCAGCCAGCTCACGGGCAAAATTGTCCACCCCGCGCTGCAAGACCGGATTCCAGTAGGTCATCACAATGGGCACGGCATTCGTTCGGGTGGCAATCGCATGAATCACCGTGAACACATCTTCCACCTGGAACCCGTTGGCCAAAGCCGTGGTGGTGGCGTTTTGGATCACGGTGCCATCCATCACCGGATCGGAATACGGAATCCCGATTTCAATGATGTCCGCCCCGTTGTTGCCCAGCGCCACAGCCGCCTCAATGGACTCCGCCACGGTGGGGAACCCTGCCGGAAGATAACCGATCAGAGCGGTGCGACCTTCCGCCTTGCACTGCGCTATCCGCTCGGCCAGCCGGGAGGAACGCTGGACCAGGGCTTCCGGCGGGATGATCCTGGAGGCCAGGTCGGTGGGTTGCGCCACGGTGTTCACTGGGCCTCCTGCTTGATTTCGTCATGTTCGGGCTCCACCAGGCCGAACCACTTGGCAGCTGTGGCCACGTCCTTGTCACCACGCCCGGACAGGGAGACCACCACCACCTTGTCCGCGGCCTCAGCTCCGAACTCCTGCCCCCACCGCTGGCCGATCTTGAGTGCACCGGCCAGTGCGTGAGAGGACTCGATGGCGGGAATGATGCCCTCGGTGCGGCACAGCAGGCGGAAAGCCTCCATGGCCTCCACATCCGTGATCGCCTCATAGGTGACCCGACCTGCCGCACTGAGGTAGGCGTGTTCCGGTCCCACGGCCGGGTAGTCCAGACCCGCGGACACGGAGTGGGACTCTATGGTTTGACCGTCTCGGTCCTGCATCAGGAACGTCTTGGCACCGTGCAGCACGCCCGGGCGGCCCAGGGAGATGGTGGCTGCGTGCCGCGGTGTGTCCACGCCGTCGCCGCCCGCTTCAAAACCCCACAGGGCAACCTCTGGATCATCCAGGAAGCCGTGGAAAATGCCGATGGCATTTGACCCACCGCCCACACAGGCTGCCACTGCGTCCGGCAAACGTCCCGTCTGCGCCAAGCACTGAGCGCGGGCTTCCTCACCGATGGCCTGGTGGAACCAACGCACCATGGCCGGGAAGGGGTGGGGGCCAGCAGCGGTCCCCAGCAGATAGTGGGTGGTGTCCACGGAGGCCACCCAGTCCCGCAAAGCCTCATTGATGGCATCTTTCAGCGTGCGGGAGCCGTTCTCCACCGGCACCACAGAGGCGCCCAAGAGCTCCATGCGTGCCACATTCAGCGCCTGACGCTCCGTGTCCTCGGCACCCATGTAGATCACGCATTCCATACCCAACAGCGCCGCGGCGGTGGCGGTGGCCACTCCGTGCTGACCGGCACCCGTTTCTGCAATCAGACGCGTTTTACCCATGCGCTGGGCCAAAAGAGCCTGACCCAGAACATTGTTGATCTTGTGCGAACCCGTGTGATTGAGATCTTCGCGTTTGAGCAACACACGGCACCCGGCAACCTGGGAGAAACGCTTGGCCTCCGTGAGTAGAGATGGCCGGTTGGCATAATTGCGGCTCAGACGCCGGAACTCCTCCAAAAAGTCTTGGTCGGCGCGCGCCTTCTCAAAGGTCTCCTCCACCTGATCGAGCGCGGCGATCAGCGATTCGGGCATCCAGCGGCCACCGAAATCGCCAAAATACGGCCCGGGAGCATTGGCAAACCCCAGGTTGTCCCCCGCTGCAGCCTCACCTTCTGCGCGCAGTCGCGCACGCGCTGCAGCCCCCACGGAACGGAACACGTTGACCGTGCCCAGGGGATCGCCGGCTCGGACCAGAGCCTCTCCCGTGAGCACCGCATGGGCGCCCTGGCTGGCGTAAAGCTCCACCTGTTCGGGTGCACTCACCCCGGATTCCGCCACCAGAACCGCATCCTGTGGCAAGCCCGCGGCCAAACGTCCGAACAGGTCAGGGTCAACTTCCAAGGTCTTCAAATTGCGCGTGTTGACTCCCACAATGGTGGCCCCCGCGTTTTTGGCGCGCTCGATTTCTTCCGCCGTGTGCGCCTCCACCAGGGCCTCCATGCCCAGGGAACGGGTGAGGCTCAGGAAATGCTGCAGCGTGGCATCATCCAGGGCAGCCACAATCAGCAGCACCAGGTCTGCACCGTGGGCGCGGGCTTCCCAGATCTGGTACTCGTCCACCGTGAAGTCTTTGCGCAGCACCGGAATGTTCACCGCGGCACGCACTGCGTCGAGATCCTGCAGCGAACCGTTGAAGCGCCGGGCTTCCGTGAGCACGGACACCACAGCGGCACCGCCGCGTTCGTAGGCGGCAGCCAGTGAGGCGGGATCAGCGATGGGTGCCAAGGAACCCTTGGACGGGGAGGCCCGCTTGACCTCCGCAATGATCTCCAGCGTGTCAAGGTGCGGCCCGCGTAGAGCGCTGACAGCATCAAGGGCCGGGGCTGCGGCACGGGCCGCTGCCTGAATCTCCTGCAAGGAGACCAAGCTCATCCGTTCGGCCAAGTCCTCCCGGACGCCGTCGATGATCTGATCCAGGACCGTGCCCGTGCGCTGGGTGAGGTTGGGGGAAGGCGTGGAGGTCATGCTTGTCTCAATTCTGTGTGCGGATCAGGCGTGGTTGGAGCGGATCTTGTGATCCACTCTGAATGCCGGCCCTCCGCTGTACGAACGACCAGTCCCTTGTCACGAAGGGGACTGGTCGTTGTGGGGATGGTGAAGCCGACTGTGATTCAGTGGGAGGGACCACCGTTGGCTTCAACGCGGGCAACTTCACCTTCATAGCCCAGGCCCATGCGCTTCATCACGAACCCAACAATCAGGCCCACCACGGTGATGGCAACGCCCACCCACAACATGGGGAACACTCGAATGGTGAAACCAACAACTCCCACCAGCACACCCACAGTCATGATGGCAATGCAGGTCCAGGCGGCCGGAGTATTGCCGTGACCCACGTAGCCGGTGTGGTCCAACACAATTTCATTCTGGTTCGACATGCTTGAGGTCTCCCGTTGAGTTCCTGGTGTGAATCCGGTCTTGGCGCCCATTGTGCCATTGAGCAAGCGCTGAACTGTAGTCAACGCCCCGAACGGGACTTCATCTGCCGGTGGGATCTTGGCCGTCTGAAAAAGCGTCCCAGGCATCAATGCCATCCCGGCGAGCCGCATCAGGGTCGTGGACAGCCGGTCCTGGCTGCGTTTCAGCGGCGGATGAAGGGGCGGAAACATCACGCTCCCGCTCATAGCGGCTGCTGGTGTTGCTGCTCCACCCGCGCATGGCCACCAGAATCCAGATGCCGATGACCAACAGCAGCACGCTGAGAACCAGGGTGGCCCAGGGCCACGCTGCTTGGTCAATGCCGGCATCCGCCCCGATCACACCGGCAGACTCCCCCACGGCGGTTTCTGTGGCTCGCACGGGATCAGCCAGGGTGGTCACCACGGAAATCACAATTCCCGTAGCAGCCAGGGGAATCACCGCACCCACCACCCAGCGCAGGACCCTGCCTGCAATGCTCAGTGCAAGGCAGGCAGCAGCAGCCACCAGGGCGAGCGCGGGTACAGCGGGGCTGGCTTCAGTCCCCCGGACACCCACCTGAATCTCCTGCACAGGGTTGGGCACCGTGACCTGGAACCACAGCATGGAAGCCGAGCCGAACAAGGCAGCGGCAATCAGCAGGCCCGCCAGGACCAGGAAACCTTTGGACCGCAAACGCTTCATGCCGTGTCACCGTGAGACCGGCTGGAAGCCACGTCCCTCAGATGCTGTGCCCCCAGTGCTGCACGCAGCGGTGCCGTGGCCTTGTTCAAGGATTCGGTGGCTTCTGTTTCCGGTACCGAATCCGCCACAATGCCGCCACCTGCTTGCACATAGGCTTTGCCATCCACCAGCAATGCCGTGCGGATGGCAATGGCCATGTCCATGTCACCGGCAAAATCCATGTACCCCACCACTCCACCGTAGACGGCTCGCCGCGCGGGTTCATAACTGTCCAGCAGCTGCAGGGCACGGGGCTTGGGCGCACCGGAAAGGGTGCCCGCGGGGAAGGTGGCAGCCAGGACGTCGTAGGCCTCCACACCCGGGCGCATCTGCCCCACCACGTTGGAGCACAGGTGCATGATGTGGCTGAAGCGCTCCACCTCCATGAACTCAGTGACTTCAACGGTGCCGGGCACGCACACCTTGGAGAGGTCATTGCGGGAGAGATCCACCAGCATCAAGTGCTCGGCGCGTTCTTTGTCATCTGCCAGCAGATCCTTTTCCATCACCACATCCTCCGCGGGGGTGGCACCGCGGGGACGGGAGCCTGCGATGGGATGGGTGACAACCTCCCGATCGGTGACCGTCACCAGAGCTTCCGGGGAGGAACCCACAATGTGGTAGTCCCGACCCTGTGCGTCCGCAAAGGCATAGAGGTACATGTAGGGGCTGGGATTCAACCGCCGCAGCATGCGGTAGACGTCCAGTGGCGCGGCGCTGCACTCGGTTTCAAACCGGCGTGAGACCACCACTTGGAAGATCTCACCGTCCACAATGGCCTGTTTGGCCTCAGCAATTGAGTTGAGGAAAATGTTGCGGTCCCAGGACTGTGCCACAGCTGCTTCCAGGTTCTCCGCTGAAGCGCCTGCCACGTCGGCTTCCGGGTCCATCACGCTGACCTGCTGGCCCAGGGGTACTGACAACTTCTCCACCATGGCCTGAACGCGGCCTACGGCATCCTGATAGGCCGCCTCCACACGTTCATCCGTACCGTCCACGTTGATGGCATTGGCCACCAGCGTGACCGTGCCTGCCTGGTTGTCATGCACGGCCATGTCCGCCACCAGATTCATGGCCAGCTCCGGGATGCGTAGATCATCCTCCGGCGGATGGGGCAGTTCCTCCCAATGCCGCACGGCCTCCCACCCCACAAAGCCGACCATGCCGGAGGTCAACGGCGGCACGTCGGAGAACCGGCGGGTTTTCAGAACGCGCATGGTCTCCCGCAGCGCCTCAACCGGTGAGCCATCCGTGGGGACACCGGTGGGAGGTGTCCCAATCCAGTGAGCGCCGCCGTCGTTGCTGGTCAAGGTAGCCCGGGAGCTCACTCCCACCCAGGACCACCGCGACCACATGCCCTGGGCTGCGGATTCCAGCAGAAACGTTCCGGCGGGGGCTGTTCCATCCGGGCGCAACACCAAGGACCGGTACAGACCGATGGGGGTCAGGGCATCGGCCAAGACTGTGGTGCGCACCGGAATCACCCGATGGTGGGCCGCCAGCTCGGTGAACTCTTCCAGAGTGGGGGTGATGACTCCCAAAGTCTCCATGGGTGCTCCTGTTGGGTTGGTCGGTCGATCCAAGGCAGCGGTGTGGGCTCAAGCCCCAGAATCGGAGGACCCCACCACTGCTGGGATCTGGCCGCCGTCAAAACATGTGCGCGTATTCCGGTGACACGCCGCCCCCACTTGCTCCACCTGGATCAGGAGGGCATCGCCGTCGCAGTCCACGGCCACGGACTTTACGTACTGGACATGCCCGGAGGTGTCTCCCTTGCGCCAGTATTCGCGGCGGGAACGGGACCAGAAGGTGACCCGACCGCTGGTCAACGTGCGGCGCAAAGCCTCATCGTCCATCCAGCCCAGCATCAATACGTCGTGGGACACGTGGTCCTGGACAACGGCCGCCACCAACCCGTGGTCGTCATGTTTCAAGCGATCCGCGATGGCGGGGTCAAGTGCAGAAGATTCCGATTCCAATGAAGACATCACCGGACACTATAGGCCCGTAGCCCGCTCCCCCACAGCGTCACAACGGGAGCGCTCGCCGTGGGCTTCATCGGACGGGGTGCCCCTCAGCGCGCAGAGCCGCCTTGACCTCGGCAATGGCGCCCACCGGTCCAAAGTGAAACACGGAAGCGGCCAGAACGGCATCGGCACCCGCAGCCACCGCCGGCGGAAAGTGCTCAGGCCGCCCGGCACCACCGGATGCAATGAGGGGAACGGACGTGGCCGAACGCACTTCCCGGATCATCTCCGTGTCAAAACCGTTGCGCGTGCCATCGGCGTCCATGGAGTTCAGCAAGATCTCGCCCACCCCCCGAGCCTCCGCCTCCGCAGCCCATTCCACCGCGTCCACACCCGTGAGTTGACGTCCACCGTGGGTGGTGACCTCAAAACCCGAGGTGGTGTTGCCGGTTCGCTTGGCATCACAGGACAGCACCAACACCTGGTTGCCGAACCGGCGGGTGATCTCATTGATGACCTGGGGCCGTTGAATGGCAGCGGTGTTGATGGAGGTTTTGTCGGCACCGCAGCGCAGCAGGCGATCCACGTCCTCCACGGTGCGTACCCCACCCCCCACCGTGAGGGGGATGAAAACCTGTTCAGCAGTCCGGGCGACGACGTCGAACATGGTTTCCCGAGCGGAGGACGACGCCGTCACGTCCAGGAACGTGAGTTCATCTGCACCAGCGCGGTTGTAGCGCTCGGCTAGTTCCACGGGGTCGCCGGCGTCCCGAAGGTTCTCAAAATTGACCCCCTTCACCACACGGCCGGCATCAACATCAAGGCAGGGAATCACACGCACTGCAACGCTCACGGGACAGCTTCCTCGATCAGGTTCTTTGGTCAGGAGTGGTAGGACAATGTGTTCGATCAGATTCGAGCGGCATGAATGGGCGACACCAGAATGGCGCGGGCGCCCGCGGCATAGAGGGCATCCATCACCTTGTTGGTATCCGCCCGGCGCACCATGGCGCGCACGGCCATCGAATTGCCGTGCCCCAGCGGGGAGATGGTGGGACCCTGCATCCCCGGAGTGATGGCAGTGGTGGCCTCCAGGTGTTCTTCCGCGACGTCGTAGTCGATCATCACGTACTGGCGTGCCACCAGAACACCCTGCAAACGACGCCGAAGCACCGCCAATCCGTCCGGCTCCACTTCATGGCGGGAGCGGATCAGCAGCGCCTCCGACTTCATGATCGGATCGCCAAAAACTTCCAATCCGGCAGCGCGCAACGTATTGCCTGTCTCCACCACATCGGCAATGGCATCCGCCACGCCCAGACGGATGGAGGACTCAACGGCGCCGTCCAGGCGCACCACCTCCGCGGCAACATTCTGTTCTTGCAAATAGGAACGCAGCAATCCGGCGTAGCTGGTGGCAATGCGCTTCCCGTTGAGGTCACTGAGATCAGTGAAAACACCGTGCGGACCGGCAAAGCGGAACGTGGACCGAGCAAAGTCCAAGGCAAGGTCCTCATCCGCGTGTGCGGCAGAATCAAGCAGCAGATCACGACCGGTGATCCCCACGTCCAGCACATCACCGCCCACATAAACGGCAATATCGCGTGGGCGCAGGTAGAAGAACTCCACCTGATTCTCCGGATCGACCAGCACCAGTTCACGAGAGTCACGCCGCTGCCGGTAACCGGCTTCACGCAGCATGGTGGTGGAGGCTTCGGACAGGGCTCCCTTGTTGGGAATGGCAACACGCAGCATTCGAGTTTCTGTTCCTCAAGTTGGCGCCCGTCACCGCGGGGGGACAGGCAAATAAACGGGTGCTGGACGCACTCTCAACCCGCTCCGGTCATCACAAGTGGCGGTAGACATCCTCAAGAGTCAGCCCCTTGGCCACCATCATGACTTGCAGGTGATAGAGCAGCTGGGAGATTTCCTCCGCGGCTTCTTCCGAGGTCTCGTATTCGCAGGCCATCCACACTTCAGCGGCTTCCTCAACCACCTTCTTGCCGATTCCGTGGACACCGCGATCCAGTTCAGCAACCGTGGATGAGCCATCAGGGCGTGAATGGGCCTTCTGCGTGATCTCGGCAAAAAGCTGCTCAAAAGTTTTCACGGGTCCACCTTATCGGGGTCGGTGGACCTCCAAGAAACCGCAGGGGCACCCAGGGTCAGCAGCCCCACCACCACGGCACCCCAGCCCAACAGGTTGGAGCCGCTGCCTGCCACCAGCCACATCCCCACAACGATCAGGACCACCCCCGCAGCCAGCAGGATGTAAAACACGGACTTGGACACTGTGTGGTTCCTCTCTCAGACTGCATCCGGCTTCCCCCAGGACACTGTGAATCCCTGTGAATGTCCTGTTGCAAGCCTTGGGCGCCACCACCCTACGCCAGTCTGGGCACAGAGAAGATCCCCACGCACCTTGCGGTACGCGGGGATCTTCATGTCGGGAAACATGCCGATCAGTGGGCGTGCTCTCCCGTGCTGTATTCGTACACCAGTCCCAACAAGCCCAGGATGGCAAGCGGTACGGCCAGTGCCACAATCCACCAGGCAATGGCCAGACCAAGGACCAGGATGGTGCAGGCACCGCCGATCAACAGGGGCCACCAGCTCCACGGAGAGAAGTGCCCGTAATCGCCTGCGGCCTGAGCAATCTCCCCCTCCAGATCATCTTCCGGGAGAAGTGCTTTGGTGGAGCGCAGCACCAGCATGAAATACACGGCCAGCATGAAACACATGGCCGCGGTGGCCAGCAGCGCCGGGAAACCAACCCATTCGTTGAAGCTGGTCACAAAGCCGTACACAATGCCAGCACCCATCACGAAGATGCCGACGATCCACAGCGAGTAGATAGTTGCCTTCATGCGTGGATCAACCCTTCATGCCTGCGTGGGTGGTCATGGACTGCTGAGGTGAGCCCTTGGCCAACTCAGGGTGGTGCAGGTCCAGTGCCGGACGCTCCGAACGGATACGCGGCAAGGACACAAAGTTGTGCCGCGGAGGCGGGCAGGAAGTCGCCCACTCCAAGGAGCCACC
Organism: Kocuria sp.; assembly: GCF_030538595.1. Taxonomy (GTDB): domain Bacteria; phylum Actinomycetota; class Actinomycetes; order Actinomycetales; family Micrococcaceae; genus Kocuria. The sequence continues at coordinate 147,446 of NZ_JAUNTS010000002.1, read as the reverse complement.
GAAGCCCCAGGGATCGTCCACTTCAACCTTGGGCGCGTTCTTGTGCGTGGTGTAGACGTTCCAGAACCACGGGATCATGGACACAGCCAGCAGCATGGCTCCGATGGTGGAGACCTCATTCATCCAGGCGAATCCGTCCTCCGGCATGTAGTCGGCGTAGCGACGCGGCATGCCGATCACACCCAGCCAGTGCTGGATCAAGAAGGTCATGTGGAAGCCCACGAACAGAATCCAGAAGTGGACCTTGCCGATACGTTCGTTGAGCATCTTGCCGGTGAACTTGGGCCACCAGAAGTACAGGGCTGCGAACATGCCGAACACCAGCGTGCCAAAGAGCACGTAGTGGAAGTGTGCCACCACAAAGTAGGTGTCCGAGACGTGGAAGTCCAGAGGAGGAGTAGCCAGGATCACGCCAGTCACACCGCCGAACAGGAAGGTGAACATGAAGCCCAGAACCCACAGCATGGGCGTCTCAAAGGTCAGCGACCCTTGCCACATGGTGCCAATCCAGTTGAAGAATTTCACGCCAGTGGGCACGGCGATCATCATGGTCATGAAGGAGAAGAAGCCCAGCAGCACGGACCCAGTCACGTACATGTGGTGGGCCCACACGGTGACGGAGAGGGCCGCAATGGCAATGGTTGCAAACACCAGACCCTTGTAGCCGAACAGCGGCTTACGGGAGAACACCGGCAGGATCTCGGAAATGATGCCGAAGAACGGCAGGGCCAGGACGTAAACCTCCGGGTGCCCGAAGAACCAGAACAGGTGCTGCCACAGAATGGCACCCCCGGCTTCGGCGTCGAATATGTGCCCGCCCAGGCGGCGGTCCATCCCCAAGGCGAACAGCGCGGCTGCCAGCGGCGGGAAGATCATGATGATCAGCAGAGCCGTGATGAGCGTGGTCCACACGAACACCGGCATACGCCACATGGTCATGCCGGGTGCCCGCATGCACAGAATGGTGGTGATGAAGTTGACGCCACCCATGATGGTGCCAAAGCCCTGCAAGGCCAGGCCGAACACCCATAGGTCACCACCCACTCCCGGTGAGAACGTGGTGGAGTTCAGGGGCGCGTAGGCAAACCAGCCGAAGGAAGCGGCACCTTGCGGGGTCAGGAAGCCCGCCATGGCCACCAGGGAGCCGAACAGGAAGAACCAGAAGGCCAGCGCGTTCAACCGCGGGAAGGCCACATCCGGAGCACCGATCTGCAGGGGCACAATCACGTTGGCCAGTCCCACAAAGAACGGGGTACCGAACATCAGCAGCATGATGGTGCCGTGCATGGTGAACAGCTGGTTGTACTGCTCTTTGGTCTCCAGGATCTGCATGCCCGGAGCAAACAATTCGGCGCGAATCAGCAGCGCCATAACACCGCCCACGCAGAAGAACACGAAGGCAGAGATCAGGTACATGTACCCGATGGTCTTGTGGTCGGTGGAAGTCAACCAGTCGACGACGATTTTGCCCTTGGATCGGGGCACCACACGCGGTGCAGCAGATGCAGCGTCATCGGCTGAGTACTCAAGAGTTGTCATCTTTGTGCCAGCCCCTCTCAGTTGTTGTCTTCGTCATAGCTGGAGCCAACAGGGTTGTCCAACATGACCGGCCCGTTTTCATCCAGGTTCACGTTGCGCCCGTATTCGGTACCCAACTGCCCGGTGTTGCCCTGATCGCGCAGCAGCTGCATTTGGCGGTCGTACTCCGCCTGGGAGACCACCTCAACATTGAAGAGCATTTCCGAGTGGTATTCGCCACACAGTTCGGCGCACTTGCCCTGGAAGGTACCCTCACGCTCGGTGTGGATGCTCATGTAGTTGGTGCGGTTGGGGATCATGTCGATCTTCTCCAGGAAGGCCGGAACCCAGAAGGAGTGGATGACGTCGCGGGAGGCAACCTGGATCTCAACATCGCTGTCCACCGGCAGGTAGAGGGTGGGCAGCGTTTCCTCAACACCTTCGGAGCCATCGGTGTTCAGCTGTGCCTGGGTGCCGGAGTAGTAGACGTCGTCGTCAACGTAGTTGAAGTCCCAAGCCCACTGCTTGCCGACCACCTGAATGGTGGTGTCGGGGTTGTCGTACCTGGGAATGATCTGGGCAAGAGCGCGCTCAGAGTAGAAGAACAGGGAGACGATCAGGGCGATCGGCACGATTGTGTAGAAGATCTCCAGCGGCAGGTGGTAGGCCACCTGGCGGGGGTAACCAACCTCATTCTTACGACGGCGGTAGGCCACCATGCACCACAGCATCAAGCCCCAGGCCACAAGGCCAACCGCAAGAGCGGCAATCCAGGACCCCACCCACAGATCAAGAATGCTCTGCGCGTTGTCAGTGGGTGCTGAATCCCCAATCGGCATCCAGCCGTTGCGGACTTCTTGCGTGCAGCCCGTTAAGGCCAGGACCGCAACGGCACCCAGGCCGCTTAGCTTCAAAGTCCTGGTGCGACGGCTGTCGGTTCGGGAGTGCGAACTCACAGACGGCCCTTCCTCTTTTTGGTGGTGCGCCCGACGCGGAGAATGGGACGGCTCCGGTCCAGGGCATGCTGTGTCTTGTCCGAGCTTACCCCCTGTGCTGGTGCTGTGCTGACACTGTGTCAGTCAGTGTGTCCCCCGTGGGGCCAGCCATACCTGCCCTCACAAACGACAGCAAAGATCCCCGCACACCTGATGGGTGTGCGGGGATCTTGATGGCAGCGATTGAACCTTGGCAACCTGTGGCCACCGGTGGTTCACACCACCTCAGTGGAAGGAGTCACCGCAGGCGCAGGAGCCCTGAGCATTGGGGTTGTCGATGGAAAAACCCTGCTTTTGGATGGTGTCCTCAAAATCAATGGTGGAGCCTTCCAGGTAGGGCACGGACATCTTGTCCACGATCACCTCAACTCCATCAAAGTCCTTGACCGCATCCCCGTCCAGCACCCGCTCGTCAAAGTAGAGCTGGTAGATCAATCCAGAACAACCACCGGGCTGCACGGCCACGCGCAAGCGGAGGTCGGTGCGTCCTTCCTGTTCCAACAGCGAGTTGACCTTCTGGGCAGCAATGTCGGTCAGATTCACCCCGTGCGTGGGCAGCTCTTCCGTGCTGACAGTTTCAGTGGTGACGCTCATACCGTGCTCTCCTTGTCCAATGTCCAAGCGGTTCCCGTTGGACGGCCCCGCGGTTCTCTATCCTGCGAACCGTCTCAGACCGCGATTCATTCCCGGTTTCCACCCTACGCCCGGTCCTGAGCCAACCGAGCCAGCCACAAAGCCTCCGCCAGAATGACGTGACGGAAGTCCTCCAGATGTAGTGATTCGTTGATCCCGTGAGCACGGGTATCCGGATCTTCCACGCCCGTGATCAGAATGGTGGCCTGCGGGTAGGCCTCCTTGAGGTGCGCCGTGAACGGGATGGAACCACCCATCCCTGCCTCCAGCGGCTGCTTGCCCCAGGATTGAGCCAGAGCCCAGAGCATGTGCTGCGCAGCATCGGAGGTGGTGTCCGTGGCGAACGGGGCTCCCAGTTCACCGATTGTGACCTCCACGTGAGCCCCGAACGGCGCGTGAGACTTCAGGTGATCTGTCAGCAGCTCAGCGGCAACCACGGGGTCCTCCCCCGGGGCGATTCGCAAGGACAACTTGGCCCTGGCGGACGGTGCGATGGTGTTGGAAGCCACCCTGACCGCAGTGGCATCCACCCCGGTCACGGAAATGGCAGGCTGAGTCCACAATCTGGAGGCGATACTGCCGCGTCCGGCCAGCTGGACACCGTCGAGCAACCCGGCATCTGCACGGAACTGATCTTCCGGATAATCCACCGTCGGCTCAGCCGCGTGCTGGAGGCCGGCCACCGCCACTGCGCCATCGTTGTCATGCAGGGTTGCGATCAACCGAGCAAGCAACGTGGGGCCGTCCAGGATGGGACCGCCATAGCCACCCGAGTGCAGCGCGTGATCCAGCGCCGTGACGGTGACCTCTGCGGAGACCACGCCCCGCAAGCCGGTGGTCAGGGTGGGGGAACCCACCTCCCAGTTGGCGGAGTCTGCGATCACAATGGCATCCGCTGCCAACTTCTCCTTGTGCGCCGCCAAGAACTGGGCAAAGTGGGGCGAACCGGCCTCCTCTTCCCCTTCAATGAACACGGTGATCCCCAGCCCGTGGTCCGGGCCCAGGATCTCCTGCACCACCCGGATGGCGCCCACGTGGGCCATAATCCCCGCTTTGTCATCAGCGGCTCCGCGTCCATAGAGGCGGCCGTCACGCTCCACCGCTGTGAAGGGATCGGAGTCCCAAGATTCAATCTCACCGGGAGGTTGAACATCGTGATGGGCGTACAGCAGCACAGTGGGTTGCCCCGGCGCAGCGGCGCGGCGTGCGATCACTGCCGGGTGAGCTGAATGGCCGTCCGCCGGCAGCACCTCAACGTCCTGGAAGCCTTCGCCGCGCAAGAGCGCTGCCACCGCTTGGGCGCTACGTTCAAGCTCAGCCGGGTCAAAGGCCTCCCAGGCCAATCCGGGGATGGCCACCAGGTCTTTGAGATCCGCAACGATTGCTGGGAAGTGTGTGTCGGTCACGGACCGGAAGTGATCCAGGTCTGGGTCCACGTCCACACCCCGGGAAGCATCGACTGGTTCGGAAGCTGAACTGCGGTCATGGTTCGTAGTGGTCATGGCCCGAGCTTAGACAGTCATGCGCACAGTGGCCCCACAAACTCCGGTATTCTTGGGCGGGTGTTTGGACGTAACAAGAAGACTGAGACCGCCGATTCGCAGCCGGAAACCCAGGCTGTGACGGATGAGGCTGCCGCCACTCGGCCGGGTGTCACCCAGGGCAAGGGGCGCCCCACTCCCAGCCGTCGCCAGCAGGAAGCGGCCCGCCACCAGCCTTTGGTCCCCAAGGATCGCAAGGCTGCCAAGGTGGCTGATCGGCAGACCCGCCGTGAACAGCGACTTCACGTCCAGCAGCGCATGGCCTCCGGTGATGAGCGCTACCTACCCGTGCGTGACCGTGGCCCCCAACGCTCATATGTCCGCGACTGGGTGGACTCCCGGTTCTGCATGGCCGAACTGCTGATGCCCATTGCCATTCTGGCGCTGATCTTCATGCTGATCCCCACCGGGATGCAGGAGATTGTGATGGCCATGTTCTATGCCCTGCTGATCGTGGTGGTTTTGGACTCCGTGTTCCTGGTGTTCAGCGTCAAGCGGGCGGTTCGCAAGAAGTTTGGGGACGTCCAATCCGGCACCGGTTTCTATGCACTGACCCGCAGCATCAACTGGCGTTCCACCCGGATGCCCCGCCCCCGCGTGGGCCGTGGGCGCCGTCCGGTCTGAGATTTTTCCGCCCTCCTTCGTGAGTTCACCGCTTGTTGTTGAGAGCACCGCCTGTAGCCGGTGGTCTCAACAACAAGCGGTGAACTCACGTTGATGGGGAGGTTCTGCGCAGTCCTTTGATCACGCGCGCTGCCCAGAACGGACCTTCGTACAGAAACGCGGTGTAGCCCTGGACCAGGTCAGCGCCGGCATCCAGCGCCGCCCGGGCATCCGCTGCCGTTGTCACACCACCCACACCGATGATGGTCAGCCCTGATCCCACATGTGAGCGCAGCAGCCGGATGACCTCCAAGGATCGTTTCCGCAGCGGTGCCCCGGACAATCCCCCAGCCCCGCAGGCCTCCACCTCCGCTGGAGGGGTCTGCAGACCCAGCCCGTCACGCGCAATGGTGGTGTTGGTGGCCACAATCCCGTCCAGTCCGCATTCTAACGCCAGATCCCCCACGGCGCGAATGTCCTCATCCGCCAAGTCAGGGGCAATCTTGACCAGCAGCGGGAGATGCCGGGGGGCAACCTGATCAGCGACTTCGCGCACGGCCGTCAGAATGGGGCGCAGCGACTCAACAGCCTGAAGTTCGCGCAGCCCCGGGGTGTTCGGCGAGGACACATTGACCACCAGATAATCCGCGTGGGGTGCCAGTTCGCGGGTTGAGCGCCGGTAGTCGTCCACGGCTGCAGAGAGCTCCACCGCCTTGGTCTTGCCGATGTTGACTCCAATGATCGGTCGCGGGCGGCCGGACCAATCACGCTCCAGTTCTGCTCGTGCACGGCGGACGCGGGGGGCGACGACGACGGCGCCGTCGTTGTTGAATCCCATCCTGTTGATCACGGCGCGGTCAGCCACCAGACGGAACAAGCGCGGTGCAGGGTTGCCCGGCTGCGCCTGCCCCGTGACGGTTCCGATTTCCACGTGCCCGAATCCGAGGTCAGCCAGTGCGGGGATACCCGTGGCGCCCTTGTCAAAACCTGCGGCCAAACCAAAACGGGATGGAAAGCGCAGCCCCATCAACTCCACTGCATCCTCCGGCCGGGCGGCGGTGAAGCGCCGCAGTAGCCGGGAGGTCCCCGTCTTCCTGCACAACTTGATGCCCGCAAAGCCCAGGTGATGTGCACGTTCCGGATCCATCCAGGAAAAGCCAACCTTGAAGAACGTAGGGTAGAAGCGCATGACAGCAGTGTCCCACGGACGAATGTGTGAAGGGTGGCGGCCACGTGGAGTGGACTGAGGACGTCCTTGGCCCGGATTTCAGCGTGCACCAAGTTGCCGTGAGCGGTCGTGGAGTTCACACCACGATCTCCCTGGTCCGCTACAACCCGGGCCCCAGCGCACCCGTACGGGGCTCGGTGCTCTACGTCCACGGATGGTCGGACTACTTTGCCAACCCTGAACTGGCCCGCCATGTGGCCGCTGCCGGATACCACTTCTACGCCTTGGACTTCCACGGCTACGGTCGAAATCTCACCGATTCCATTCTGGCCACCGGGCAGATTCCCGGAATGGCCGATGACCTCAACGAATACGCAGAGGACTTCCAGGCCGCCAGAACAGCCATGGAACAGGACGGCGCCCCCTCAGACCCCGATCACCTGGTGGTGATAGCCCACTCCACAGGCGGGTTGGCCATGTCCCTCTTGCTCATGGAGCAACCCGGGCAGGTTGCAGGCTTGGCGTTGGCCACGCCCTGGATTGCACCGCAAGGATTCGCCTGGTTGGACAACGTGATCCGCGCAGTCGCCCACGTGATGCCAAAAGCCTGGCAAGATCGCCGGATCCCTGTACCCGTGAACACCAACTACCACCGCACGCTTTCGGCCGACCGGGAAGGTTCCTGGCAAGTGGATCCCAGGTGGCGGCCCAAGAACTCGTTTCCCATCACGATGAACCTGCTGGCCTCCACCGCCCGTGCTCGTCTGCGCCTCCTGGAACTGGGCCGGACCGGGCAAGGCGTGGGGGCACCGGTTCTACTGCAGATCTCCTCCAGGAGTTTGTTGGTGCCGTGGTGGGATGACCGCATGCACGCAGCAGACACCGTTTTGGACGTCCGAGCCATACGACGCCGCATCGGCCTGCTGAGCCGCACCCCCACCGTGATCAGCTACCCCGGTGCCATCCACGACGTACACCGCTCCGCCCCATCCATCCGTGGCCGAGCCTTTGCCGACCTTCAGGCCTGGCTCTCCGAATTGCCGTTGGCCTGAGCTGCAGTATTGGGCTGAGCTGGCGTATTGGCCTGGGCACCCAGATTGGGCTGAGCTGCAGTACTCGGTTGCTCTGCGGTATTGGGTCGGTCGATGGCCCCGCCGTAGCGACGATCCCTCCGCGCGTACTGTTCAACCGCCTCCCACAGCGTCCGCCGGTCAACATCTGGCCACAGGACATCCTGGAACACCATTTCTGCGTAGGCCGATTGCCACAGCAGGAAGTTGGACAGCCGTTGCTCACCGGAAGAGCGTAGAAAGAGGTCCACATCTGGAAGATCAGGCTCATCCAGATACGCCTGGACGGTACTCTCATCCACCTTCTTGGGATTGATCTTGCCCGCGACGGCGTCCCGCGCAATGGCGGCAGCGGCATCGGCGATTTCGGCCCGCCCACCGTAGTTGACGCACATGGTCAACGTGGTGACATTGTGATCGGCGGTCTCACGTTCGGCGGTCTCCAGCCGGTCAATCACGGATCGCCACAGCCGCGGACGCCTACCGGCCCATCGAATCCGCACTCCCCATTCGTGGAAGGTGGCCAACTGCCGCTCCATCACCTCCGCCGTGAAGTTCATGATGAAACTGACTTCTGCGGGCGAGCGCTTCCAATTCTCCGTGGAAAAAGCATAGGCGGAGACATACGGTATGCCCAGCTCGATGGCCCCCGCGACCACGTCCACGAGCGCGCGTTCCCCGGCGCGGTGGCCTTCATTGCGGGTCAGGCCGCGTTCATTGGCCCAGCGACCGTTGCCGTCCATGACCACAGCCACGTGGCGCGGCAGAAACCTGCGGGGAATGGCCGGTGCCTGAGCTCCACTGGGGTGAGGCGGTGGTGGCGCAAATCGAGTCATGAGCGTTCAGTTCCTTTCAACCAAGGCCAGGGCGCGCACGGTCTTCTCCAGGTGGAACTGGACGTAGCTGCTCACCAGTCCTGCGGCAGCCCGGGCCACACGTGGCGGGGCTTGATCCACGTGCTCCCAACGCCCGGTCACCAGGGCTTCCAGGTATTCCAGGGTGGCCGCATCAGGTGCCAGTGCTCCTGGCGGCCTGCAGTTGGCGCACACCACGCCGCCCAGTTCCGCGCTGAACGCACGGTGGGGGCCCGGTTCTCCGCACCGCGCGCAGTCCGTGAACGACGGCGCCCAGCCCGCCACGGAGACCGCGCGCATCAGGTAGGAGTCCAGAATGGCGGCGGGATCGTGCAAGCCCCGTGCCAAGGCAGAAAGTGCTCCGACAACCAGGAGATAGTGCTGGCCGGATTCGTCGTCGTCGTTTTCGGTGATGTTTTCTGCTGCCTCCACAATGGCGGCCGCCGCGGTGAACTTTGCGTAGTCCGCAGCGATCGGAGAAGCCCACCCCTTGCGGCCCACGGCCTGGGAGACAATGTCCAGGTTACGCCCGTGGACCAGCTGTAAATCCGAGACGTTGAAGGGCTCCAGGCGAGATCCAAACCGGGACGTGGTACGGCGGATTCCCTTGGCAACGGCCCGCACCTGCCCGTGGTCACGGGTCAGGAGCACCACAATCCGGTCCGCCTCCCCCAACGGGTAGGTCCGCAGGACCACCCCGGTGTCCCGGTAGGACTTGGAGGCGAACGATGTTGCACGTGGCATGTGTGGTGCTCCTGCCCGCGATCAGGCCCGCTGGGCGTCCCGCACGGCACGGTTCACTGCGGACACAATGGCCTTCAGCGACGAACGGGTGGTGGAGGAGTCGATACCGGCGCCCCAGAGCACCCGTTCGCCGACTGCCAGTTCAACGTAGGAGGCTGCCTGAGCATCCGCCGCGGCGGAGAGCGTGTGCTCCGTGTAGTCCAAGAGCCGCAAATCAATGCCCTCGCTCTGGAACAGGCGAATCATGGCATCAATGGGACCGTTGCCGGAGCCGGTGCGTTCCACCGTGTGCCCGTCAATCTCCAATCCGATCTCCAGGCGAGTGTCCCCGTCAGCCTCTGAAGTGGTGCTGATGGTGCTCACCCGGTAACGGCCCCAGCGCTGTCCTGAACTGTCAGCCGGCAGATACTCGTCTTGGAAAATGTCCCAGAGCTGTGCACCGGAAACCTCGGTGCCGACGGTTTCCGTGTGCTTCTGCACGACGGCCGAAAACTCGATCTGCGCACGGCGCGGCAGATCCAAGCCGTGGTCCGCCTTCAAGAGGTAAGCCACTCCGCCCTTGCCCGACTGGGAATTCACCCGGATCACGGCTTCATAGCTACGGCCCAGATCCTTGGGATCAATCGGCAGGTAGGGAACCGCCCACACCAACTCTTCCGTGCTCTTGCCCTGCGCCTGAGCATCCACCTCCATGGCCTCAAAGCCCTTTTTGATGGCGTCCTGGTGGGAACCCGAGAACGCTGTGAACACCAGGTCACCCCCGTAAGGCGAGCGTTCCGGAACGGGCAGCTGATTGCAGTGCTCCACGGTCCGGCGAATTTCGTCAATGTTGGAGAAGTCGATCTGAGGATCCACGCCCTGAGTCAGCAGATTCAAGCCAAGGGTCACCAAATCCACATTGCCCGTGCGTTCGCCGTTTCCGAACAGGCAGCCTTCAATGCGGTCGGCACCGGCCAGGTAGCCCAACTCAGCGGCGGCAACACCCGTACCGCGGTCATTGTGCGGGTGCAGGGAGAGAACGGTGGCGTCACGGTTGTAGAGGTTACGCGTCATCCACTCAATGGAATCCGCGTACACATTGGGGGTTGCCATCTCCACGGTGGCGGGCAGATTCAGGATCATTTCCCGGCCTGGACCAATCTCAAAGGTCTCCGCAACCTCATTGGCAATCCGGGCCGCAAATTCCACCTCGGTGCCCGTGAATGATTCCGGCGAATACTCGTAGGTGACACGGGTGGATTTCAGCTGTTCTTCGTACTTCATGCACAGCCGCGCCCCGGTCAACGCGATGTCAACAATGCCGTCCTGATCCTCCCGGAACACCACCTTGCGCTGCAGTACGGAGGTGGAGTTGTAGAGGTGCACGATCGCCTGCGGGGCGCCGTCGATCGCCTCAAAGGTTCGTTCGATCAGATGCTCCCGGGACTGGGTCAAGACCTGGATGGAGACATCCTCCGGGACACGATCCTCCTCAATCAGACGCCGCACAAAATCAAAGTCTGTCTGGGAGGCGGAGGGGAATCCCACCTCGATCTCCTTGTAGCCCATGTTCACCAGCAACTCGAACATCCGCAGTTTGCGGTTGGAGTCCATGGGGTCGATCAGCGCTTGGTTGCCATCGCGCAGGTCCACTGCACACCAGCGCGGTGCGTGTGTGATGACTCTGTCCGGCCACGTGCGGTCCGTGAGATCGAACGGCAACTGCTGGTGGTAGGGAACGTACTTGTGGACGGGCATGCCGGAGGGCTGCTGACGATTGGTGGAAGATGAGCTGTGCATGGCGAAAGACCTGTTCTTTCCTGATTCCCAAAAAGGCGTCACGGCAACCGCAACTTCCCGGCGAATACGCGGGGTTACCCAGAAGAGCACCCGGATTCAAGACGTTACCGGAGGCATACATGGGGGTTGGTTGGGTCACCTGTGACGGGCCGGGCACCACAAACACCGCAACGGGAGTCCGGCCCACAATGGTGGCTGTCAGGACCCGCTGCGGCACCTAAGCAGAAGCAAGTGGGCCGTGCGCATGTCTGAAAACTATCACTTGGTGGCCTCTGTTACAGCCACAACTCACTGTTGGCAGGTGAACTGCTCGGCCGTTTGGCCGGAGAGTCCTTGCGGCACGGAGCTGTCCATCTCCATGCGATCCCCGGAGGTGAAATCCTCACCGATCACCAGCTGCACCGTGGTGTCAGGATCACCTGCTGCCACCAATTGGCTCTCCGGAATGCCCAGCTCGTCAGCCACCTGCTTGGCTGCCGAAAGCCACCCGGGACCGTAGAGAATCTGGGTACCGGGCAGAATCTCCTGGGACTTCTCCCCCTCCGTGGTCTGCGTGTAGTCAGCATCCGCAAGGACCTTCATCAGTTCCTTGGCGCGCCCGGAGGTGTCGGAGGCATCCACCACCTCAATGGGAATGTCAGCCGGGTTGAACAACAGCACTGAGGACTCGTCTGAGGCGGCAGCATCCTGCGTGGACTCCGGCTGGGCCCCCTCCACTGCGGAACCCGTGGCGGAGTCGGTGGCCGCGTCCGTGGACTGCGTTGCGGAATCCGTGGCGTCGGCAGAGATCTGAGCCTCATCGGTCAAAGACCCGTCCGCGCGCAGAATGTGAAACAGCTCTTCAGCTTGGGGCTCGGCCAACTGCAACCTGTTGGGATCCAACGGGTACACCTCACTGGGCGCGGCAACAAACACCACATTGGCCAGATCCACCCCGGACATCATGCCGGCAATGCTGACAATCCTGGTGATGTTGCCCAGATCCTCGTCCACGTGAAGGTTGCTGGTCATCACATCGGCAATCTCATAGAGCTTGCCCGGGTTGGTCAGCGTGCCCTCTTCCTTGACTTTGCGTGCCAGGGAGGCCATGAACTGCTGCTGGGACCGGATCCGAGATTCGTCTCCGCCATCGCCGAAGGCCGCGCGCGAACGCAGGAACGCAAGAGCCTGCTCACCTTCGATGGTGGAGACACCTGCTGGTAGTTCCAGACCGGACTTGGGATCGTCCACGGCCTGATTCACGCAGACTTCCACGCCGCCAACGGTGCGGGAGAGCTCCGTGACTGCGTTGAAATCGGCCAGCATGAAGTGGTCAATGCTCAGACCGGTCATCTGATTGATGGTGGCCACGGTGCAGCCGGGTCCGCCATTTTCTGCGGCGGTGTTCAACATGGCGTTGTCGACGGCCTCGTAGACCTCGCCGGTTGTGGGGTCAGTGCATTCGGGAATGTCCACGATCAGGTCCCGCTGGAACGAGACCACCGTGACGTTGTCCCGGTTTTCGGAGATGTGCAGCAGCATCATGACGTCCGTTCGGCCATCTCCGTTGCCGTACTCAACGTCACCGTACTGTTCGTTGCCTTCACCCTGGCGCGTGTCCGAGCCCATGATCAAAATGTCCATGGGGCCGTCATCCGTGCTCTGGTCATTGCCCAGATTCAGCGGACTGGTCATCAAGTTCTGTTGCAGCCGGTAGACCCCCAAGCCGCCAACCACCAACACCACGGCCAAGCCCATGGCCAAGCTGATCAGCGCCCAGCGCATGGCGCGGCTCCGCCCAGCTTGTGCGCTCCAGTGCCGCCCCGCTTGGCGGGTGTCCGCCCACTGGGTGCGCTCACCGGTTGGGGTGTTGTGCTTCACGAATAGAGCTCCAGTGGGTTACGGCCGCACGTTGATCTGCGGCCTACAGATGAAACAGTACTCACAGAGGTTTGAACCAAGAGATTACGCGCCCCCGGGCCCCACACCGCAACCGGGTGCACGCTGTGCTTGAACTCCCGGCAGACTACAGGCCATCTTTGGGATTACGCATGATGGTGGTCACGTATCAACAAGCTGTTACACGGTGTGAGTGCGTTGTGGTGGCGTCTCAGAAGCCCAATCGGGAGAGCTGGCGGGGGTCCCGTTGCCACTCCTTGGCCACCTTGACGTGCAGGTCCAGGTAGACCTTGGTGCCCAGCATCTTCTCGATCTGTTGGCGGGCGGTCGCCCCAATTTCTCTCAACCGCGCACCACCTTTGCCAATCACAATGGCTTTCTGGGAGGGCCGCTCCACGTACAGGGAGACGTGAACATCCATCATGGGGTCATCTTCCGGGCGGTCTTCACGCGCCACCATCTCCTCACAGACAGCCGCCAAGGAATGTGGCAGTTCATCCCGCACCCCTTCCAAGGCAGCTTCGCGCACCAACTCGGCAATCATGGTCAGCTCGGGTTCATCGGTGAGTTCGCCATCCGGGTACAGAGGTGGGGAGACGGGCATGTGGGAGATCAAGAGTGCTGCCAGAGCCTCCACCTGGAAACCGTCCACGGCGCTGACCGGAATCACATCCGTGAACCCCAGGTCCGACGGCGTCGGCTTGGCCTGGTAGGTTTTGCCCTTTTTCTCAGCGCGGACTCCCTTGCGCCGTTCGGTCTCCACGAACTCGGCCGTCAGCACCTCCCGCCCCAGGGCCTCAACGGCCAACAGCTGTTCGGTCAGCTGCTGCCGCGACACCGTATCGGCCTTGGTCACAATGGCCACAATGGGACGGCCGCCCGTTTGAGCCAGTTGTTCGGCCACGTATTTGTCTCCGGGACCAATTTTCTCATTGGCTGGGATGCACAGCCCCAGGACATCCACTTCACTCAAAGTCTCCGCCACCAGATCATTGAGGCGTTCGCCCAGCAGAGTGCGCGGACGGTGAACCCCGGGAGTGTCCACCAGCACCAGCTGGCCATCGGGGCGATGCACAATTCCGCGGATGGTGTGGCGCGTGGTTTGCGGACGGTTGGAGGTGATGGCCACCTTCTCCCCCACCAACGCATTGGTCAACGTGGACTTACCCGCGTTGGGGCGGCCTACCAGTACGGCAAAGCCCGCACGGAAATTTGAGTCGGCAGCCAAGAAATCGGCACCCACGGTGGGCTCCTTTCGGTTGAATTACTGCATCGTCTCGATCGGTGCCGGTCGGCCCAAGAATCCGCTCAGCAGATCACGCTGCACACGGAACATGACTTCGCGCTCGTCGTCGTCCTGGTGATCGTGGCCCAGCAGATGAAGAATCCCGTGCACGGTCAGCAGAAAGAACTCGTCCTCGGTGGAGTGGCCTGCGGCCAAGGCTTGCCGGGCGGCCACCGGCGGGCAGAGCACAATGTCCCCCAGCGTGCCCTCCGTGGGCTGATCGGCACTTCCGGCCTGCAATTCATCCATGGGAAAGGACATCACATCCGTGGGCCCGGGCAGATCCATCCATTCCACGTGCAGCCGCGCCATTTCCATTTCATCCACCACAGCCACCGAAAGTTCCACGGAATCAGCCAGATGCAACTGTGTGAAGCAGTAGCGCATCAGCTCCAGCTGGCGATCCGGTACGTAGGCCTCCCACGCTGCGGCATCCTGCTGCTGATCCGGGGGTAGTTGACCCGGCTGGTGCTGGAGATCAATGTCAATGTTCACGGGCTGGGGCTTTCCGGTTGTGGGCCTGCTGCGCGCTGCTGCTTGCGGCGTTCATCGCGCACACGGTTGGTGGCATCAAAATGCCCGTAAGCATCCACGATCTTGCCCACCAGCTCATGGCGTACCACGTCCTCGCTGCTCAACGTGGGGAAGGCTATGTCCTCAACGCCGCGCAGAATGTGCTGGACCTGACGCAGACCGGAGGACGTGCCACCGGGCAGATCCACCTGCGTGACGTCCCCCGTCACCACAATCTTGGAGCCGAAACCCAACCGAGTCAGAAACATCTTCATCTGTTCCGGCGTGGTGTTCTGGGCTTCATCCAGAATGATGAATGCCTCATTGAGCGTGCGCCCGCGCATGTACGCCAGCGGAGCCACCTCAATGGTTCCGGCCTCCATGAGCTTGGGGATGGTCTCTGGATCCAGCATGTCGTGCAACGCGTCGTAGAGCGGGCGCAGATAAGGGTCGATCTTGTCCGTGAGGGTGCCCGGAAGGAACCCCAACCGCTCGCCGGCCTCGACCGCGGGGCGGGTCAGGATGATCCGGGAGACCTCCTTGGCCTGCAACGCTTGCACCGCTTTGGCCATGGCCAAATACGTTTTGCCCGTACCCGCCGGGCCAATCCCGAACACAATGGTGTTCTGGTCAATGGCATCCGTGTAGAGCTTCTGATTGACGGTTTTGGGACGAATGGTTCGCCCGCGGGAGGAGAGAATGTCCTGATTCAGTGCCGCAGACGGCCTTGCGGCAGCATCACGAGCCAGGATCCCCAGCAGCTGGGCGATCACCTGGGGCGTGACCAGCGTGCCTTTACGGGCCAGCGCTTGCAGTTCCGCCAGCAGAGCCACCACGACGGCGGCGTCCTCCTCCTTGCCTTCAACCACCACCTGGAGGTCCTTGGCAAAGAGTTTGGTGCCCGGGCGGGCCAGTTCAATTTGCGTCAGGGCGGCATCACCTTGGCCCAGGCAGCGGACCATGGTTTCGCGGTCGGCAAAAGTCATGACGCGGCGATCCCGCTGGGACTTGGTGCTGCGGGCGGAATCTGACTCCGGGACGGTGCGGGTGGACGGTGCAGTGGGGTCTTGCATGGCGACGGCGCTGTGGCCAGTTCTCGCTTTCCGTGGGTGAGGGACGCGTTGCCCTCAGTGATGGCCGACGACTGTGGCCGATGTGCTGGGTCCAGCGTACCGCCGGTGCAAAAGATTCCGATTTGGTATCGGTCTGCCGTGAGGCCGGCCGAACAGCTGCGCGGTGACGCTGCCTTGTGGTTGTGTAGTGCGCCGTGTACGGAACCGGTCAGTAACTTGTGGACCGGAAAGTACTTGAAAACCACGGGAACACTCTGGGCAACTGACCGCAACTCACCGTTTGGAAGGAGGACAGCGTGCCGCGATCCATCAAGCATCACACCCCAGGTCAACGCGGTGTGCGAACCGCCGTGGGGGTGGGTCTTGCCACTGTCCTCACCCTGGTGGCGTGTAGTCCCTCCAACGGATCCGTTCAGCCCAGCGCCGCAGACACTGTCAACCTGGACTCCCCCTCCACGGGTACTGCTCAGGCAGCTGAATCCACGGTGACTGTGTACTGGGTGGCGGCTGGAAACACGGACCACCAGCTGGTCCGGGACTCCGTTCGGGTCAGTTCCTCCACTACCGCAGATCCCATTGAATCGGCAGTTCTGGCCATGACGCAGACCCGCCCGGCCGACACCGCACAGAGCACGCTGTGGACGCCGGTGACCCGCGTGGGAACTTCCTTCACCCGGGGAGTCATCACCGTGGATCTACCCTCCAGCGTGGTCGCCCGTCATCTTGATGCGGACCGCGCCGAGTTGGCCACTCAGCAGTTGGTGCACACCGTGGTGGCCGCTGCACAGGATTCCGGCTTGTTGAGCACTGAGGCTCAGCCGACCGTGCGGATCTTGATTGACGGCACCCCGCAGCAGGAGATCTTCGGTTCCTACACCCTGCCGGAGAAGATCACAGCGGATACAGCTGCCCTGTAGTCTCCGTCAGTCCCAGCGGCCCGTGACCACATTCAGAAGGGCCACAGCGGCGGCCCCCGCCGTGGAGCTGCGCAGGACTTCCGGCCCCAGTACAGCAGCCCGGGCACCCCGAGCGGTCAGCCCTTCCAGCTCCGCCTCGCTGATGCCACCTTCTGGACCCACCACCACGGCGATGTCGGTGAGCCCACGAGTCCCCGCGTGACCGGCCTCTGCACCCTCTGCCGGCTGCGCACGCAAACCAGCCACCAGGCTGATTTCAGCTTGTTCGTGCAGCACCCACCACTGAGTCTGCGGGGAGGACTCCACCAGCCGGAGGAGTCCCGCCGTGTCCACGGGCTCGTGCAGCACGGGCCACAGGCTGCGCCGCGACTGTTTGGCAGCGGACGTGATGGTGTTCTGCCACTTTTCGAGTTGCTTGTGCTGACGCTCCGGGCGGAATCGGGCAACGGAACGCTCGGCCTGCCAGGCGACGACGTCGTTGATCCCCAGTTCCGTGCAGGCTTCCACGGCCTGGAGGTCACGGTCCCCCTTGGCCAGGGCTTGAACCAGGGTGAACCGAACGGCCGGTGGGTCTGCGTGATGCGTGGCGCGCACCGTGAGGTTCAGGCTGTCTTTGGAGGCTGCTTCAACCTCCGCCGTCACCCGAGTGCCGGCTCCGTCCACCACGTCCAGGAGTTCACCGCGGCCCAGCCTCCGAACGGTGGCGGCGTGGCGAGCCTCAGCACCGGTCAGCAGGAAGTGATCCCCCGCCGTGTAGGTGGCCAGCGCGGGGTCTTCCGCGTGGAAAACCGGCAGGCTCACGATTCAGCAAACCGATCCCGCAAGCGGGAGAAGAAGCCACCCTGGCCGCGTTCCGCGGTGGTGCTCACCGCCGTACCCGTGTGCTGGTCCTCACCACGCAACTGCGCGAGTTCCCGCAAGAGATCACGCTGCCGGTCATCCAGGTGAGTGGGGGTTTCCACCTCCAGGTGCACCACCAGGTTGCCGCGGGCGCCATCACGGCTGTTGAGTTTACCCGAACCCAAGCCGTGCACCACCCGGGTCTGTCCAGATTGAGTTCCGGGCTCCACCGCGATTTCCTGCGGGCCGTCAAAGGTGTCCACCTTCAAGGTGGTGCCCAGGCTGGCAGCCACCATGGGAACTCGAACCACCATGTGGAGGTCGTCACCGTCACGGCGGAAGGTGGGGTCGCTCTGCACGCGGGTTTCCACGTACAGATCCCCGTTGGGTCCACCGGCAGTGCCCGCTTCCCCTTGACCGGAAAGCCTGATGCGGGTTCCGGTGCGCACCCCAGCCGGGATCTTGACGTTGAGCTGACGCTTGTCCCGCACGCGGCCCTGTCCGTGACATTCCTGGCACGGGCTCTTGATCACGCTGCCGAAACCTTCGCACGCATGGCACGGAGCCACGGTCATCACGGTGCCCAGCGGGGAGCGAATGGGCTGCCGCACCTGACCCGCACCGCCACAGACCGTGCACTGTTCCGGGTGGGTGCCCGGCTGACAGCACGTTCCTTGGCACTCCGGGCAGGTCACGGCGGTGTCCACCGTGATCCGCTTGTCTGTCCCGAATACGGCCTCCTGCAAGGAGATCCGTTCCGTGATGAGGGCGTCCTGCCCCTGCCGGGTCCGGGATTTGGGGCCCTGTTGACCACCGGCACCCTGGAAGAAGGCGTCAAAGATGTCACCAAAGCCACCGAATCCGCCACCACCACCAAAGCCGCCGCCAAAACCGGCCTGACCGTTTTCATCTCCGGTGGCGTCATAAATCCGGCGTTTTTCCGGATCGGAGAGGACATCGTTGGCGTGAGCCACACGTTTGAACTCTTCCGCAGCCTCCGGTGAAGGATTCACGTCAGGGTGCAGGGTCCGGGCTTTCTTGCGGTAAGCCCTCTTGATCTCCTCAGCGCTAGCATCCCGGGAGACGCCCAGTGTCTGGTAGTGATCGCTCAACGATTAGTCCATTTCCGTGTGTGACAGTAATTTCTGCATCAGTCAGGCTACCGGCGCGCGGCCCCGGAAGCCGGATGACCTAAGAATCCAACAGCCGCGAGAGGTAGCGGGCCACCGCGCGTACGGCCGCCATGGTGTGGGGGTAATCCATCCGTGTTGGCCCCAGGACGCCCAGCTTGGCCGATTCCTGCGGTCCGTAACCCGTGGCCACCACGGAAGTTTCCATCAGGGGGTCCGAGGAGTCCTCGGCACCGATGCGCACGGCAATTCCGCGTTCGTCCTGCTGCATCTCAGACAGCAGTCTGAGCAGAGCCACCTGTTCCTCCAGGGCTTCCAGCACCGGCCCGATTGTACGAGCAAAATCGCCCGTGGACTGCGCAAGGTTGGCTGTTCCGGCCATCACCATGCGCTGCTCCGAGCTGGAGGCCGCCAGCACGTGCAGGGCCTCCGCCACGGCCAAGAGTACGGGCCGCTGTTCGGCCGGAGCGTTCACGGCACTGGCTCCCAGCAGCGGTGCCGCTTCCACCACGGCTCTGGCACCCACCGCAGCCAAGACACGCTTACGCGCATCCATCACCACGTGATCATCCACGGGCTGGGGCACCGTGATGGTTCGTTGTGACACCCGCCCATCAGTGGGGATCAACACCACCAGAACGTGGTGGGAGTCCATCCGCACCAACTCCACGTGCCGAATGGTGATGGTGGCACTGACCGGATACTGCACCACGGCCACCTGATGCGTCAGCTGAGCCAAGAGACGCACGGAACGCTCCATGACGTCGTCGATGTCCTCAGCCCCCTCCAACAGCGTTCGGATGGCGCGGCGTTGCGGCGGCGTGAGCGGTTTGAGGGAGGTGATCTGGTCCACGAACGTGCGGTAACCCTTTTCCGTGGGAATCCGCCCCGCGCTGGTGTGCGGGGCCATGATCAGTCCCTCTTCCTCCAGCACGCCCATGTCATTGCGGACCGTGGCGGAGGAAACCCCCAAGTGATGGCGTTCCACAAGAGCTTGAGAGCCAACGGGCTCGCGGGAATGGACATAGTCCTCCACTATCGCTTGCAGCACTTGCTGGCGACGCGGGTGATCCATGGCTCCCTCCTCTGCTGGATTCCGCCCAAGAGTCTAACGGGACAGGTCATTCGGGGACCGGGCTGCGCCCGCTTGATACGCTCGCGGCTGATTCGCGGGCCAGCACCCGCAAGCACCATCACTTCAACCAGGAGCGTCATGTCCAATTCTGCGTGGGGGCCCACCAGCCTGGAGGACCTGAATCGGCAACGTCGGGGCCCACAAGCCAAGAGCTTGCCCGTGGCCAGGGGAATGGTCCTGGAGGAAATCTCCTCCGGGTGGGTGGGCGCCGTCGTTGGTCTGGAAACCATTGGTGGGATGCGGGTCCTGAGTTTGGAGGACCGTCGCGGCAAGATCCGGGCCTTCCCCCTGGGCCCCGGGTTCCTTTTTGAAGGCCAGCCTGTGATCGCGGCGGAACCGCGGCGGGCTGCGGCTCCGGCTGCCCCTCAGCGCACCCGTTCAGGTTCCGTGGAGGTGGAGGGTTTCCGCGCGCGCACGGCGCAAGCCTCCCGGATTTGGGTGGAAGGCAAACACGACGCCGAACTGGTGGCCAAAGTCTGGGGTCATGACCTGGCCGTGGAGGGAATTGTGGTGGAGCCCCTGCACGGCGTGGATGATCTAGCTGCAGCCATCAGGGAGTTTCAGCCAGGCCCAACCCGCAGATTGGGCATTCTGGTGGACCACCTGGTGGCGGGTTCCAAAGAATCCAGGATTGCCGCCGAGGCCATGAAAGTTCCCGCAGCACCGGGCAATGTCCTGATCCTGGGCCATCCCTACATTGACATCTGGCAGGCGGTGAAACCATCTGTTCTGGGGATTGCTGCCTGGCCGCAGGTCCCCCGCGGAACTGATTGGAAAACGGGTATCTGCCGGGGGCTGGGGTGGCCATCTGCCAGCGCTGAAGACACCGGTAAAGCCTGGAGTCATATTCTTTCCCGGGTAGAAACCTATGCAGATCTGGAACCGCAACTACTGGGGCGGGTTGAAGAACTCATTGATTTTGTCACCGTGCCCGGCAATGGCACTTCCGGCGGGTAAACTCTGCCCTGACCATGGTGCTGCTTCCTCCGGTCACTGCAATCAAGGTCGGCAATCTGAGTCGGCCGACTCAGAAAACCTGAGCCGGTCTGAATCAATGTCCGCCAACCAGGGTGTGGTTTTACCCACCCCGGGTGACCAGGTGAGCGGTGGCAGCCCAACTCAGACCAAGTGACCGCACACCCTGTGCGGTCTTGATCACAAAGGTAGACCGTGGCCGTTTCGACCAACAGCAGCCGGCGACCCGACGAGGACGACTCCGCCCGCAACGTGGACGCTGAGACCTCCCCCGCCGCTGAGACCACCCGCGAGGCGGATTCAGTGACCCCGCCCGAGTCCTCCAGCACCGCAGGCGCCCCGGGCACCCCCCAAGGGACACCATTTGAGGGAATTTCCGCGCGGCCCCGCCCCGTGAGCGTGTCTGAGGACCAACAGACGGCCACCTTGGCGCACATGCTGGGCATTGCCGGATGTCTGCCCGCCATCGTGATTCACCGGTGGTCGCGCGGGCGTGCCCGTTTCACCGAGCAGGAGTCCCTGGAAGCTGCCAACTTCACCTTGGCCCCCAGCTTGGTCATCCTGGTCTGCGCTCTGTTGGCTTTTGTGCCGTACGTGGGCTGGATCTTCGCTTTGGTTGGCGCTGCCACCTGGCTGTTCCTGGCCGTGTGTTCCCTCCAAGGTGCCATCGTGGTCAACAAGGGACGGCCCTTTGTCTACCGCTTCAACACGTACCTGTACGATCTGCTGACCAGGCGCCGTGCCGAGCGCAAGGCGGCACGGATGTCTTCCGGTCCCATGACGGCCACCGGTGAGATTGTCAGCGTGCGGCCCAAGGATCAGTGACCCTGGAGCGCAGTGATCCTGGAGCGCAGCGGCGTCACTGCGGCAGTAATCGCCTCACCACTGCGTCCCCCAGCAGTCGCCCAGGGCGGGTCAACACCACTCGCCCGCGGATGGCCTGCTTCCCGTCAATCAGCCCTTCCGCCACCAGGCCCGCCACTTCCTGGCGTGCCGGGGCGTCCAACGCACTGATCGGTAACCCGTCAACCGTGCGCGTTTCCAGCATGATGCGTTCAAACTGCTGCGTGTCCACGGCCAGGGTTTCACGTCCGGCGGCGGGCGACTGACCTGCTCGCACAGCATTGGTGTAGGGCACGGGGTGCTTGCGGTTCCACCACCGCACGCCGCCCACATGGCTGTGGGCACCGGGCCCGATCCCCCACCAGTCCTGATTGTGCCAATAGGCAAGATTGTGGGCGGAGCGATTTTCGACGGCGCTGCGCCCGTGTGCAGCCCGGGACCAGTTGGAAATTTCATACCACTGGTAGCCGGCCTGAGCCAGGAGGTCATCTGCCAGTTCGTATTTGTCCGCCTGGTCGTCCGGGTCCACGGGCGGGATGTCCCCACGGCGGACGGCAGCAGCCATCTTGGTGCCATCCTCCACGATCAGCGAATACGCGCTGATGTGATCAGGCTGGTAAGAGATGGCTTCCCGCACGGAGGTCTCCCAATCGGCCAGTGACTCCCCCGGTGTGCCATAGATCAGGTCCACGCTCACGGAGAGCCCCGCGTCCTTGGCCCATTGCACAGCTTTGCCCACGTTGGCGGGGTTGTGCGTGCGGTCCAGGGTGCGCAGTACGTGGGCAACCGCGGACTGCATGCCAAAGGACACGCGGGTGAAGCCTCCCCGAGCCAGCTCACGCAGATCTTCAGCGGAAACGGAGTCCGGGTTGGCCTCCGTGGTGACCTCCGCCGTGGGGTGGACGCCAAAGACCTCCCGCGCGGTGGCCAGGATGGCGGTCAAGTCCGTGGCTGCCAGACGGGTGGGCGTTCCACCACCAAAAAAGACCGTGGACAAGGCACGTTGCACTCCACCAGACGCTTTCAGGACGGAACCGGCAAACCGAATCTCGCGTTGCGCATCCAGAAAATAGGAATCTTGGGAAACCTCCCGCCCCAACTCCAGAGCGGTGTAGGTGTTGAAATCGCAATAACCGCAGCGCACCGAACAAAAGGGGACGTGAACGTAAAGACTCAGCCCACGTTCCTCCGATGTGGTGAAGGCTGAGGGAGGTAGCAGGCCATCCACGGGTGCGGGATCGCCGTCAGGCAGAGCGGGCACGCTCAGGTCTCCTTAACTGCCGGGCCAAGCCTTACTTCTTCTTCTCTGCCCCGGAGGAATCCGAGGACAAAGCAGCCACAAAGGCTTCCTGGGGTACCTCCACGCGGCCCACCATCTTCATGCGCTTCTTGCCCTCCTTCTGCTTTTCCAGGAGTTTGCGCTTACGGGAGATGTCACCGCCATAGCACTTGGAGAGCACATCCTTGCGCATGGCCCGGATGTTTTCACGGGCAATGATGCGGGAGCCAATGGCAGCCTGAATGGGAACCTCGAACTGTTGGCGCGGAATCAGATCCTTGAGTTTTCCGGCCATCATGACCCCGTAGGAGTAGGCCTTGTCCTTGTGGGTGATGGCGGAGAAGGCATCCACCCGCTCGCCCTGCAACAGCAGATCCACCTTGACCAAATCGGCGGCCTCCTGGCCTTCGGCCTTCCAGTCCAGGGAGGCGTAACCCTTGGTGCGGGATTTCAGCTGGTCAAAGAAATCCAGCACGATCTCCGCCAACGGCAACCGATAGCGCAACTCCACACGGTCTTCGGACAGGTAATCCATGCCACCCATCTGCCCCCGCTTGGATTGGCACAGCTCCATGATGGCACCCACGAACTCGGAGGGCGCCAAGATGGTGGCCGAGACCATGGGCTCGCGGATCTCCTTGATCTTGCCCTCCGGGAACTCGGACGGATTGGTCACCACCGTCTCAGTTCCGTCCTCCAGCGTGACATCGTAGGAGACCGACGGTGCGGTGGAAATCAGGGCCAGATCAAACTCGCGTTCCAGCCGTTCGCGGGTGATTTCCAGGTGCAACAGACCCAGGAAGCCGCAGCGGAAGCCAAAGCCCAGCGCGGCTGAGGTCTCCGGCTCCCACACCAGGGCGGCGTCGTTGAGCTGCAGCTTCTCCAAAGCGTCCCGCAGGGCCGGATAGTCCGAACCGTCAATGGGGAACAGCCCGGAGAACACCATGGGCTTGGGGTCCTCGTATCCGCCCAGTTCCTCCGTGGCGCCCTTGTGGGCGGCCGTCACGGTGTCGCCCACGCGCGATTGACGGACGTCCTTCACCCCGGTGATCAGGTAGCCCACCTCTCCCACACCCAACCCCTTGGTTGGTTTGGGCTCCGGGGAAATCACACCGATCTCCAGCAGTTCATGCTCAGCCCCGGTGGACATCATCTTGATGCGCTCCCGCGGTTTGAGATCTCCATCCACCACACGCACGTAGGTGACCACGCCGCGGTAGGTGTCGAACACCGAATCGAAAATCATGGCACGGCTGGCATCCCCGGCGTTGCCCACCGGAGATGGAATTTCCTGCACAATCCGATCCAGCAGAGCCTCCACGCCCTCGCCCGTTTTACCGGAGACCCGCAGCACATTTTGCGGATCCTCACCGATCAAATTGCCCAGTTCTTCCGCGTATTTCTCCGGCTGCGCTGCGGGAAGATCAATCTTGTTGAGCACCGGGATGATGGTGAGATCGTTCTCCATGGCCAGATACAAGTTGGCCAGGGTCTGTGCCTCAATGCCCTGTGCCGCATCCACCAGAAGGAGCGCGCCTTCACAGGCCGCCAGGGACCGTGAGACCTCGTAGGTGAAGTCCACGTGCCCCGGGGTGTCGATCATGTTCAGCGCAAAATCGGTGCCGTCCATCCCCCACGGCATCCGCACGGCCTGGGACTTGATGGTGATGCCACGTTCCCGCTCAATGTCCATCCGGTCCAGGTACTGGGCCTTCATCTCCCGCGGGGTCACCACCCCGGTGGCCTGCAGCATCCGGTCAGCCAGTGTGGACTTGCCGTGGTCAATGTGCGCGATGATGCAGAAATTGCGCAGCAAAGACGGGTCGGTGCGGGAGGGCACCGGCGGGACTACGGCCTGTGGGGACACAGCGGGCCTTTCATGACGGTTGGTAGTTCCGGGGGATGCTTCAGCTCACGCCAGTCAGCAACCACGACGACGACGCCGCACCCTGCGCCCGGAAGGATCAATCACACAGTGTCTCATGAGCCTTGGGTGGGATGCTGCCGTGGCGGAGCACCCGCCCCGTCGTCGTGCCTCCACCTGCGGTCCGCATTCGCCCTCAATTGGTACGCAAAACACCAAGAACCGCCTCGATCAGTGGCCATTTGCGTACCAAGTCATGCCAGCCGAGTTGGAGTTCATCATCCACGCTCCCGGAATCAGCCCTGTGGATAACTCCTGAAGCGCGCGTAACCATGCCTAGCGTGGAACGCATGCCCCGATTCAACTACCAACCCCGCCAGCCGCGCCCCATCTTGGCCACCACCGGCGCGCTCGGCAAGCGCAGCCGGTTGATGGCCAGATCTTCGGACTACGCCAAGGTGGCACACGGGCTCTGGGCACACGGTCTGCCGGGACTGGCGCCTCTGAAACCCGAGGAAATTGCGGCCCTGTGCCAGACGCATTTTGGTCCAAACTTCAAGGTGGCGGGATTCTCTGCCGCGCACATGTACGGTTTCCCGATCGGCCACACCCCGGTGTGGGTCCGCGATGCACTCGACATTGAACCCGCTGTACGTGCACAAGACCTGGCGGCGGCCATGAATACCCCGCACCTGGTCTGGACCGAAAAGCGAGGACACCATAGACACGACGGCCTCCTGGTCACAGCCGGTAGCCCCGGACCAGCTCTGCAGGGCTTGTGGGACTCACAAATCGTCAGCGCAGTCGAGTCCTTGGTGGCCATTGAGCCGTATCTGTCCGACTGGCGAGCGGTGGCCTGTCTGGATCACCTGTTGGGGATCGAGACCCAGCCTGGTCGCACCCGTTATCGGCCCTGGCGGTTGGAACAAGTCCACACGGCGTTGAACGCCATGCGCAGTTCCGGGGCTGCCAGATTGCAGCGGCTCTTGCCATTGGCCTGCGCACGGACCTGGTCACCCATGGAAACCATGGTCCGCCTCATGGCTGTGAGTTTCGGCTTACCCACCCCCACCATGAATCTCCCGGTCCTGCTCAATGACAACGGTCGGGTCCGGAAAGCTCATCTGGACGCCGGTTGGGAGGAACAGAAGGTGGGAGTTGAATACAACGGTGCCGTCCACGGCTCGGATCGTGACACCTACGGCGATGAAATGCACCGCCTGGAACTGTTCCGCGACCACGGTTGGGACATTCGAGTTCTGGTGGCTGAGGACATGCGAAACCCGGTTCGGGCTCAAGGCTGGTTGGAGTGGCTGGCCCACAGGCTTCTGTAAACCGTGGGCCCACTTGATGGGAGAGACCTCCGGCAGCCGCCTGCGGTACGCAAATCGCCACAAAAAGGCCACCACATGGGCGATTTGCGTACCGTTGCTGGCCAGATGCGTACCGGCCAGCGGGCACAGCGGATCAAGCGGCCATGCGGGTGTAGATCAACAGCATGGTGACGGCAAAGCCCACCAGGTAGTTGATCCACAAAAAGCGTTTCCACCCCAGATGAGCTCGGTGAGAGTCGGCGTCGTTGAGGCCCAGGAAGGGAATCACGTTGGCAAGGTAAGGCAGAACGAACAGGGCAGCCACCGGCCCCGGCCACGCCGTGAACAGCAGTAGTGCTCCCGCGCCGAGATACATCAGGGCGGCCACCCACACCGTGCTGCGGGCGCCAAGAACCGTGGCTATGGAGGCCAGCCCCCCTTCCCGGTCTGCCGTGACATCCTGAACCGCGCCGAAAGCCTGGGAGGCCATACCCCACAGGAAAAAGGCCACCGTCACGGCCACCAAGCTCCAGCTCCACGTGGCATCCGCCAGCACCAGGCCGAAAACCATGGGGGACACAAAATGCGTTGCGGAGGTGGCCGAATCCAGGAACGGAATTTCCTTGAACCGCAGGCCTTTGAGGCTGTAGGCCACCACTGCACCCAAGCTCACTGCCAGAACCAGCGCGGAGGCAACTGATCCTGCCACCAGCAGATAGATCACGAACGGGAGACTGGTCAGCAAAGAGGCCACCAGAATGCCGCGATGCTGAGCCCGGGGCACCACCGCGCCTTCCACTCCGCCTTTGCGCGGATTGCGAAGATCGGACTCGTAATCAAAAACATCGTTGATCCCGTACATCATGAGGTTGTACGGGATCAAAAAGAACAGGCTGCCGATCACCAATAGGTCATCCACGCGGCCCGTGCTCAGGAAATACGCCGCGGCAAAGGGATAGGCCGTATTCACCCAGGAAATGGGCCGACTGGTGGTGAACCAGGTGCTGAGCTGCTGCTTGACATGGCCTGGGCGCTGCAGTGCCCACCACAGGGCAGATAGCAGCAGCACGCCTGCCACCACGTAGGACAAATCCTCGATCGGCGCGTTCCACAACACGATTCCGCTGAGCGTGGACTGCCCGTATTCCACGAATCCGGCCATGATGATCAGCGAATCAAAGATGATGGTCAGCACCACCAGAATCCCCAGAACGACGCCGACCGTGGCCACCTTGCGCTTGATCTCCGAGATTCCAGAGCCCACCAGAAAGGCCAAGGGTACGGCGGCCAGCGCACAGAAAATCACGATGAGTTCCCAGTAGGTCACGGCTGGTTCACCTCCCGGGCATTCCCACCACGTTGACGCGCCAGATACGCAAAAAGCCTTTCCACCAGAACCACAAGGTTCATGGTCAGATAACACAGGAAGGTCAGGAAAACCACTTCTTCCAGCGGCATCTCCGGACCCAAGAGAATCCCAGAATCCAGCTCAGAGCTTCCGTGCAGGAAGATTCCGTGCACAATGCCCGCAATGTCCCACAGCAGGAAGAAGGCGACTCCCGTGACTGTGACCACCGCTGCGCGCCAGGGCGAACGAAAAAAGAACAACTTTTCCCGAGCATCCACAATGACCATGCCCGCCATGCTGAAGAGCAGGAATCCCAAATGGGCAAAGTTGAGCAGACTCATGAACTCCCGCCGCCGAATCTTGTGTGATCGTTGGTTTCCGGTAGAGGGCCCACAGAGGTGTCACCGCGAAAATCCTTCAGTACATTCTCCGCGCTGATCAAGCACATGGGCAGCCCAATTCCGGGGATGGTGGTGGACCCGCAGTAGTGCAGACCCGCAATCTTGCGGCTGCGCATGCGTCCTCGTAAGAACGCGGACTGCCGCAGCGTGTGGGCGGGGCCCAGTACATTGCCCCGCCACGCGTGGTAATCCCGCGCAAAGTCGGCCGGCCCAATGGTCTTGCGTACCACAATGCGCTCGGCAAGATCGGGGACCCCCGCCCATTGCGCGATCTGTTCGATCACCCGGTCCGCCACCGCTTCGACTTGTTTCGAGCCGCTGCGATCATCACCCCCGCTGCCAATGCTCACCTCCGCTGGAACGGGAACCAGCACAAACAGGTTCTCGTCCCCCGGGGGAGCCACGGTGGGATCGGTTTCTGATGGTTTGCACACGTAGATGGAAGCTGGATCCGGAATCCGCGTGGGGTGATCAAAGATTGCGGAGAAATTGGCATCCCAGTCTTCGGTGAACAGCAAGTTGTGGTGGGTCAGCTGCGGCAATGTGCCGCGCACTCCCAGCAACACCAGCACGGCACCCGGCCCCGTCTGCTGCTTCTCCCATCGGCTGGCGGGGTAGGTCTGCAGTTCGGGCTGCACCATCCTGGTTTCCAGATGATGCAGGTCCCCTGACGACACCACGCGATCGGCTTTCAACACGTGGGTCTCCCCCTGAACATCGCGCCATTGCACCCCGTCAACCCGGGGGCGTCGTCGTCGAGGGAATCGAGCGTTTGCCGCAGCCGGGGTGGTGAGTACCTGCTCCACCTCCGCGTTGAGTTCCACCCGGACACCGTGCTGGCGGGCCAATCGCTCCACAGCTTGGATGATGGTGAAAACCCCACCACCGGGATATTGGACCGAATCGGCCAGGTCCATGCGGGACATCAGGTGGTACATGGACGGCGTATCGCGCGGCCGGGAGGCCAAAAACACGGCGGGATACCCCAGAACCTGCCGCAGGCGGGTGTCCGTGAAGTGGCGATGGGTGAAGCCGTGCAGCGAGCCCAGAAGGTGCCGCCCCAACCGCGGAAGATGCCGCACCACCTCCGGCTTCACCAGGCGCGCAAAACTGACAGGCGAGTGAAAGGACGTGTAGAGAAAATGCTGTACGGCCAGGCGGTAGGTCAGGTCCGCCGAAGCCACGTATTCCCGGATTCGCTGTCCCGCTCCGGTCTCCTGGGACTCGAAAACCCGTGCCGTGTCGTCAAGATCTGAGCGCAGATCCAGCGGCTCGGCATAGTTCTCCCCAAAGACCCGGTAGGCCGGATCCAAGCGTTCAAGCTGCAGCTCCCGCTCAGCGGAGGTGCCCAGGAGCCGGAAAAAATGCTCAAAGACTTCCGGCATCAAATACCAGGACGGTCCCGTGTCAAAAACAAAACCGTCACGCTCGTAGCGCCCCACCCGCCCACCCGTGCGGCTTCCGCGTTCCAGAACGGTCACACGGTGCCCGTCCTTGGCCAACAGAGCTGCGGTGGCCAGGCCAGTGATCCCGGCCCCAATCACGACGACGTCGTGTGTCATGCGCTCCCATTCCTTCCCTGCAAACGCGCCACCCCACGTGCCGTTGGCGTGTTGGCGCTGACCATGGCGCGGGCCACCAGCACCAGTTTGCGAGTGTCCGGGATGCGAACCCGGCTGGTCAGCAGATCAGCTGCCGGGGTGTGCCGCAGTCTGAGGGCCAGTTCGGCAAAGAGATCGTGAGCGACCAACACCGCGGTGCGACCGTTGGCCGGCAGCTGTGGGATGACAGCGCGAGCAGCCGCCAGATCGGCATCAATCTGATCCAGGAAATCATCTTTGGATGCCTGGCTCAATGCTTGCGGGTCCGCACCGGGAAGGTAGACCCGCCCCAAGCTCTGGTAGTCCTCAGAGAGGTCGCGCAGGAAATTGACCTTTTGGAAGGCCGCCCCCAGCTGTCTGGCGCCGGCCGTGAGTTCCGAGCGGGTGTCAGCATCCACCGGGTCCGCTGCCAGAAAGAGTTGCAGGCACATCAAGCCCACCACTTCAGCAGATCCGTACACGTATTCCTGAAGGGAGGCATCTGAGTGGGTGTCCACCCCCAGATCTGCTCGCATGGAAGCAAAAAACGGGGTGATCAGATCCGCACCGATGTCCCCTTCCCGGGCGGCCAACGCAAACGCGTGCACCACAAGGTTGGTGGAAAAACCGCGATCTATCGCGGCCAGCGTCTCGACCTCCAGATCGTCCAACAACTGCTGCGCCTCATGCGGTGCCACTCCCGAACCCGCACTGGCACCGTCCACGATCTCATCGGCCACCCGGACCAGCGCGTACACCGAACGCACGTGAGTGCGCACGCTGGAGCCCAGTAAGCGGCAGGCCAATCCGAACGACGTCGAATACCGGCTGATCACGGTGGCAGCAGCAGCTTGGGCGCTGCGGTCGTAACGCTCGGCGGCAGCTCGGTCTGCCGGGTCAACGGCACTCTGCGGTTGCCCCGGGGTCATCGGATGCGCTCCACGGCATCCTGAGCCACTGCGGCCAACGCACCGGTCAGGCCCTCGGGCAGTTGCGCTGACTCGGCGACCTCCACTGCGCGCGCCGCTGCAGCACGGGCTTGCTGTTCGACGGCGCTCCGGGCACCCCCTGCCTCCAGATGCTCCCGGATGCGTGCGGCCTCCTCCGCCGTCAGATCATGGCGGCCCACCAGAGCCAACACGTCATCCGCATTGACCTGTCCTGCAGCTTCGGCAATCAGCAGGGTGTGCTTACCTTCCCGCAGATCTCCGTCTGTTGGCTTGCCAGTCTGTTGATCGCTGCCGAACACCCCCAGAAGGTCATCCGCCAGCTGGAAGGCCAACCCCAGATTCCGTCCGATCTCCCGCAGGGCTTGAATGTGGGCCTCCGGGGCGCCTGCAATGACGGCTCCAGCTTGTAAGGGGGCTTCAAAGGAGTACACGGATGTTTTGAGTCGCGTGGCTTCCAGCACGGCTTCCACGCTGGGCCGTGCCCCCGGAAGGGCGTGATCAATGTCCATCAGTTCACCAGCAGCGGAGGCGAAAACGGCGTAATCGAGCAGATCCAGGACCCGATTCAATTTCTCCCGCGACAGACCCGCGGTGGCAGTCACTCGGTGGGCGGCGGCCAAGGCCAGATCACCGGCAATGATGCCCACGCTGTACCCGTAGTGATCGGCCCGCTCCACGGTGGTCCCACCGGCCACGGCACGGTCGCGCGCAGCTTGATGCAAGGTGGGTCCGTGACGACGGCGAGGGTCGCGGTCAATGACGTCGTCGTGAATGATCAGCGCGCTGTGCAACAGCTCAAAGGCCGCTCCCACGGTGGCAACGGTGCGTCCGGCACCGTTGCGGGTAATCGCTGCGCTCGCGCCTGTGTCCGCCTGCGCATAAGCCTGGGCGGTCAGCGCCACCAGTGCCGGACGAAAGCGTTTCCCACCCTGGGTGAGCCGTTCGATCTCCGCCCAGAGCTGCGCAAAGCTGGGGGAAATTTCAACCGCACGCCGCGTGGAATCGGCGAGCACCTGTGTCAACAC
Source organism: Kocuria sp. (assembly GCF_030538595.1). Taxonomy (GTDB): domain Bacteria; phylum Actinomycetota; class Actinomycetes; order Actinomycetales; family Micrococcaceae; genus Kocuria. The sequence continues at coordinate 116,192 of NZ_JAUNTS010000002.1, read as the reverse complement.
CTGATCGGCAACGGTGGAACTCAGGCCCCGGAGGACCACGGAGGATGTCTCCTGAGCTGCCGGAACCGCGGTACTCGGTGGGCCGGGAAGTGGACGATCAGATGAAGTCACTGCCCCATTTCATCACACTGTTTCAAGAATCGAAATAAAGGTTCATACATCCGAGGGCGGGGGCGGCGTGACATCTTGGGCTCGGCGCACGGCCTCCGTGAGCTCGGGCATGCGGCGGCGCAGCACCTCGATCTCCTCCGCGGACCACCCGGCCAGTTCATCGCCGAGTTCACGCTCCAGCGCCGCGAACATGGCTTTACCCGTGGCGGCAGCGCTGGGGGTGGCATTGAGCACGACTTCGCGGCGGTCCTTGTGGTCATGGTGGCGCACCAAATGACCGCGGTTGACCAAGCGATCAATCACAGCCGTGGCCGCCGATGCGGAAATCACCAATCGCCGCGCAATGTCCCCCGCACGCAAAGGAAGACCGCGGCGCTGCCCCGCCATCACCTCAGCCAAGGCATGAACATCCGAATGCGCCAGTCCGTAGGAACGCCGCACACCGTCGGCATAGCGCGAAGATTCCGTGGTGAAATCCTGCAACGCCAGCATGAGTTCACGGTGCAAACTTGCGGTGAACGTGCCCTCACCCGGAGCCGCTTCCAGTGGCGGTGTCGCAGATGTTTGCTCGGTGTCAGAACCGACTCCTGCACCTGAGCCAGCTCCGGCATCACCCTCCGGCTGGGCACGGGAGGGACGGCCAGAGGCCGTCTGGGCCTCACCGGATGCTGTTGCGGAAGGCTGCCCGGGCCAAGACGTGGGTTGGTTCTCACGCGAGGGGGTCATGTGCAGATCATAAACGCCAACCGGAAACCTGCACCGGATCGGGGCAGGTCAATGACACAAACCTGTGCCTGGTGAAGTAACTGCTCTCCGTGGTTGCACAGCGGCCCTCCGTGGTTTAACAACTGCTCCCGGTGGTTGAACAGCTGCCGCACCTGGTGGAACAGCTACCGGACTGATGGATCACCTGCCACACCTGGTTGAATGACCACCATGAATGTGAACTTCACCCGACTCTTGCGGACCGGGCTGTCGATCTACCGGCAGTTTCAACGACAACAGGGCCGTTCGGCGTCGTCCCGGACAGGAAACGGGCAGCCACCCCAAGCCACCTCCACCGTGAACTCTTCCGGAGCCGGCTCCAGAACGGAGCACCGTGGTGGCGGTGCTGCGACCACCGCTGCCGGGGGCGGCGATCACCAGCTGTCCCAGCCCTACCCGGGTGATTACCGTGGTCAAGTACGGGCCAGCTACGACCCCCACCCGGACGGCAAGGCCGACCCCGGTGAGATCGTGTGGACCTGGGTGCCGTATCAGGAGGATCATTCCCGCGGTAAGGATCGCCCGGTGCTGATCGTGGGACGCAACGGTCAGTACCTTTTGGCCTTGATGCTCACCTCCAAGGACCACAACAACGCGCGCACCCACGATGATCACTTTGTGGACATAGGTACCGGCGACTGGGACCGTGCGGGTCGGCCGTCCGAGGTGCGTGTGGATCGAGTCCTTCAAGTTCTGGAAGCAGACATTCGCCGCGACGGTGCCGTGCTGGGACGTGACCGATTTAACGCCGTGATCCAAGGACTTCAGTCCCGGTGACCCCACGAACAGGCGGGTTTCTGCTAGAGTTTTCGGCTGTGTGTCCGCGCTGATCGCCGGGCACTGCGGGTAGGACACCACACGAGCATCCCCACTCTCACGTCTCAGTCGGTGACACCGTCCGTTTGCCCTCACTGACCGATCACCGCTCACTCAAAGGAGTCATCTGTGGCAAATATCAAGTCCCAGAAGAAGCGCATTCTGACCAATGAAAAGGCCCGTCTGCGCAACAACGCGTACAAGTCCGAGCTGAAGACCTACGTCCGCCGCTTGGATGACGCCATCGCCGCTGGCGACAAGGACGCTGCCTCCACCGCACTGCGTGATGTTTCCCGCAAGTACGACAAGGCCGTTTCCAAGGGTGTTCTGCACAAGAACAACGCCGCCAACAAGAAGTCCGGCCTGGCAGCCCGCGTCAACGCCATGGCCTGAGTTTTCAGGTCCCGCACGTCGGTTTGAGCCCCGCACCCATCAGGGTGCGGGGCTCAAACCGTTCCGGCGCCATGTACGCATGCTGGCCCCGTGGCACTTCCCGTCCTGGCGCCGAGCTCCCACATATACGTCGAGATCCCACGCTATAGCCGGTGATCTCGCAGTCAGAGGGGAAGTCGACGTGCGGGCGGCGGGACGGTGCCGCAACGGAGTCGGGAGGGGCCCAGGCAGGCGGCCCGGAGTGGATACCGGGGGCTAGATGGCGTGGCGTCCGGAGAGCGCGATGGTGGTGATGGCTCGCTCCACGGCGTAGGCGGCGTCCCTGGACTCGCCCTTGACCTGAGCATCGGCATCTGCTACCGCGCGCAGCGCCGCCACCAGGTCCCGTTGCTCGAACCGGCGGGTTTCCTGCTGGGCTCTTTCGATCTGCCACGGAGCAGCACCCACTTTGCCGGCCAGTTGGTGCGCCGAGCCCCGCACGCCATGGACCGCTGCCACCAACCGGAGCTTGGCAGCCAGCGCCGCCACCATGGGTACCGGATCGGTGCCTGTGTCCAGGGCTTGGCGCCACAGTTTCAGCGCAATCTCCGAACGCCCAGCCAGCGCGGCGTCTGCCACCTTGAAGGCCGTGGCTTCCACCCGACCGCCGTAGTAGGTCTCAACATCGTCATACGTCACATGCTCCGGGCCGTCCGACAGCAACTGGGCGCAAGCTGCCGCCAGTTCGGAGGTGGAGGAGCCCACCGCCTCTGTCAGTGCCCGGGCGGCATCCGGTTCAATGCCACGGTTGTGCACCCGGAACTCATGGCGGACAAAATCCACTTTGTCACGGTCATTCTTCAGCGGGGTGCATTCCACCACCACGGCAGTTGCTTTCAGCGCATCCAGTAGTTTTTTCCCGCGCGTGCCCCCGCTGTGCGCAAATACGACGACGACCTCCGGGTCCGGGGCCTGCACGTAAGCCAATGCGTCCGTCAAAAGGTCATCGTTCATCTGGGCCAGATCTTCAATCACAATGACCTTGGCATCGTCAAAAAGTGACGGGCTGGCCAGCACGGCAAGCTGTCCGGCACCGTAGGTGGCGGCATCCAGTCGTGTGAATTCCACCGGACCGCGGTCCCGTTTGACCTCAGCGCGGACACGGTCCACAGCGCGGGCAGCCAGATAGTCTTCCTTGCCCGTGAGCAGGATCAGCGGCGCGGGGTCAACGTCACGCCAGCTGGGGCCGCTGGGCTGGGTGGCTGCACGTTTGCGTGGGGGCATGAATCTAGAATCCCACACCGCTCAGACAGAGCAGACTCAACCGTCTGAAAGCACTCGAAGTCACCCCACGACGCAAGACAACAAAGCGGTCATGGGACAGGCACAATCTCCAGTGCCGTGGACTCTGGCTGCGGATAAAGTCCAAAGGTTCCCATCTGATCCGTTCGCACCACCGCTGTCCCCCGCTGCGCCAGGTGATCGGTGATCACCGGATGGGGATGCCCGTAGGTGTTGCGGGCCCCCACGGAGATCATGGCCAAGGCCGGGGAGGCTGCGTCCACGATCTCCGTGCCGCCATTGCGGGCGCCGTGGTGAGAGACCTTCAGAACATCCACATCCAGGGCAGTGCCCTGACCTGCGCCGTGGGTGCGCAGGAGGGTGCGAGCGCCGTCGTTTTCCAAGTCCCCCGCGGCCAGGACCGTGGTGGTGGGAAAATCTGGGGGTCCCTGCACCTCCACCCGGATGGCAAGGGACGCATTGTTCTCCCCGGAGGAATCCACGGCGGCGGCCGGCTGGCCCGATGGTCCCAGCACCTCCACCCGAAGGCCCTCCCCCGTGAATTCGGCACCTGGAGCGGGCCGTTGGTCAGCCACTGCCCACCCGGCGATTTCATGGGGTGCTCGACCAGTTCCGGAGGACCACCACACCTGACCGATGTCCACGTACTGGTTCAGGCCAGCCGCACCAGCCACGTGATCGGCATGATTGTGGGTCAGGATCAACAGGTCCACAGCCGTGACGTGAGCCTGCCGTAAACACTTCCGAACAGCTGCGGGGTCCGGGCCGGCGTCGATCAACACCGTGGTGGATTCCCCGCCGGAGGTGCCGCGCAGCAACAAGGCATCGCCTTGTCCGACGTCGCACATCACGGCCACCCAGTCCGTTCGAGGCGCAGGTTTCCACCAGAATCCAATGGCCAGGACCGCCACCGTGCCCATCACAACGGCGGCAGCCAACACTCTGGGCCAACGGCGGTACAACAAAGCCGGATGCCCACCGCGGGGAGAGCGTGTGGTGTGGCCGTGCTGCGTGCTGCCGGTGGCAGTGCCTGTGCCTGTGCCTGTGCCTGTGGCAGATTCTTCACGTGATGCCGACTGGAGGGTTCCCGCCGAGATCCGGCGTGACAGCCGAGCATCCACTCTGTGAATCACCAGGATGGCCACGGCGCACATCAGAGCCATGGCCATCGGTCCCAACGGGGGCTCCCACCACGGCAGGACGGCCGCAGGTAGCCCGGCAAAGAATCTGGCCGTGGACCCCACAAACCACACGGGCCACTGCCCCACACCCAAGAAAATCTCTCCCACCAGATGACCGAAGGCCCAGGGCTGTCCACAGCACAGCAGCGCGATCAAACCGATGACGGTGATCACGGGTACCACCGGTGCCACCACGGCGTTGGCTGGAACCGACCAGAGCGCAACGGTGGGCGTGAGCAGCGTCAGGACCGCAGCGCACCACAGCTGCGCCACCACGGGAACCGCAATCATGGTGGCCACAAGCTGCGGCATGGCTGTGGTGAGAATCCGGATGAGGGGCCGGGCCGTGATGATGATGCCCGCGGTGGCACACACGGACAGCGCAAAACCGAAATCGCGCCCCCACCCAGGATCCACCACCAGTAGGCCACAGACCGCAACGCTGAGGGCTGCCAGGGAGGTTCCGCCCCGCCCTGTCAGAATGCCCGCTGCGGCCACGCCACCCATGACTGCGGCCCGGACCACGGAAGGGTCCGGCCCCACCAGCGTCACGAACAACACCAGAGCCAGCAGCCCCGCCAGGACACAGAGGCGCCTGCTGCCGCCCAGAGCCAGCACCAGATGCCCCATGAGGATCATGACCAACGCGCAGTTTGAACCGGACACCGCCGTGAGGTGCGTCAAACCCGTGTCCTTCATGGCCTGCTCCAGCGCTGGATCAAAGCCGGAACGATCCCCGTAGGTCATCCCCGGCAACAAACTGGCGGCATCCGCTCCCAATGAGGAGCTGCCCGCCATGAAACGCCGCTTGGAGACCTCCAACCAGGACATCAACCCGCCCCGTTCCACGGAGCCGATCACCTGCGGTGGGCTGCCGGCTCGGAACTTCACCTCGCCTCCCGGCCCGGTCACCACCGTGACCACGGCGGTCGCCACATCACCCGGGCGGAGCGCACGCCACCCGGTGTCCCGAGCAAAGACGGTGGCGGGTAACCCATCGCGGGTCCGTACGGGCACCACCACTCCGCCGTCGGCCTCGCCCCGATCTTGCACCCACTCGGGGGTGGCCCCACCGTCACCGGAGCTCGTGCCACGGTTGGAACCAGGGGTGGTGTTCGCCGAGGCAGTCCACACCACGGGCCGGTCCACAATCTCCACTTCGAGCCGAGCCATCCTCCCGTCAGCGGTCCCCTCCGCGGAGCCACCATTAGCCATTGGCTCATGGCCGCTGCGGTCGCTGGCAGGTGTTCCCACCAGCTGTGCCACGGCGTGAGCTGCCTCGGCCTGCCGATGAACACTCACGGCACCAACGCCCGTTGCCACAGACCCGCACACCACTGCTCCGGTGATCAGCTGCCGCCAGATGTGCCTGTGCCGTCCACGCCGCAGTCTTGTGCTCAGAACGCCCAGGACGAGTCCCACCAGTGCACCGGAACAACCCAGGCCGAGCACCACCAGAACCACCGTGACCAGCATCCGCCCCGTCAGATCTGGTGCCTGCGGATTCGGACCAACCCAGCCCGCAGTCAGGACCAACGAGCTTCCCCACGCGGTCAGGGCAGCAGGCACCAATCGTAGGTCCAGGGTGGGTCGCGGCGCCGCCCGGAGGTGTTCCGCCTCCAGCGTCCGCGTACCCGCCCGGCTCATACCGTGACCAACGGTGTCAACGCGGAGAGCATGGCGGGCCCAATACCTGGGACATCATCCAATTCAGCCACGCTGCGGAAGCCACCAACCTGCTCCCTGTGGTCAATGATCCGCTGCGCCATCACCGGGCCCACCCGGGGCAAGGTCTGCAATTCGGTGACCGTGGCGGTGTTCAGGTTGATCAGACCGGTCCCTGCAACACCTGCACTGCCCCCGCCGTCAGGGCTTCCTCGTCCTGCACCAGCCTGTGCCGAATTGACCGGACTGTCTGCGGGCGTGACCGGCTGCCCTGGTCCCGGTCCGGACTGGGCCAGTTGGCGGTCACCTTCGGCGTCGGGAATCAGTATCTGGGCACCGTCAGAGACCGGCGCTGCCAAGTTCACGTGATCCACCACTGCGCCGGGGGTCAGGCCGCCCGCGGCTTCAACGGCGTCCTGAACCCGACCGTCCCCGGGAACGGAAACCACCCCGGGCCGCTGAACCTGGCCCACCACGTGCACAAACACTGTTTCCGGGGTGGTGGAAGCCCCACCGGAGGCGGCGCCGTGCTCCTGCACGCGGTCTGACTGTGCTGGGCCTGACTGCGGTGGATCTGCGGAGGATTCAGTGACTGAACCCACAGCAGAACCACTCTGGGAGTCGCCCGGCGAGCCCACCCCCACGGAGGCCACCGCGGCGGAATTGTGGTCCGTGGCCCCTTCAGAGTTTGGCCACAGCACACTCAACGCCACCGCCCCCATGGCCACCACCACCAAGACCACAGCCGCCCACGGAAGTCGCCACCGCACCGGGGCCCGCCAGGCAGAGTGGTCTTGTGAGGGGGGCTGCGCCGGTTCCTCTCCTGTTTCCGCAGCTTCAGCCTCCAGGAGCCCACGCAGCCGCTCCACCGGTTCATCCGGGTCCAAACGACGTCTACCGCGATGGCTCACAGGGCTCATGGCGCAAGCGTTGCACCACGCCGCCAGCTCTCAGCAGGTCAAACTCACGTTGTGGATGCCGTCTCCCGCCTCACCGGAATGTCAGCGCGGCTGTGGAGGCACCGCGGCGCGGTGACGGACCACGGCTGCTCGCACCCCTATGCCCACGTGTGCTGCCAGAACGGGCGGGATCTCCACCACCCGGGCTGTGGCTTGCGGTGCATAACGCTCGATCAGGTGCTCAGCCAGATCGTGGGCCGAATCTGGGTCCGCCAAATGATGCACCACCAGATCGGGCTGGCCCGATCCACCCTCATGGGTCTCCGCTGCGAACACAGGCGCAGCCATGGCCTGCTCCAGAGACCCACCCACCAGCGCCCTGAAGCGAGCCACAGCCTTGACAGCGGTACGCGGCATTTCAGCCACCGTCAATCGTCCGTCCTGAACCGTCAACAGTGGCTTGATCTGCAGCATGGAACCCAGACGCGCCACCGACGGCGCCAGCCGCCCGCCCCGTTTGAGCTGGTCCAGTGACGGCACATACAAAAACACGTGATGCGCACCCGCCTGATGGGCCGCAGCTGCCACAGCAGCCATGTCGCCGCCCTCACCTGCCGCGGCCCAGGCAGCCATCACCGCGTAGCCCTGCGCCATGGCCACCGTGCGGGTGTCAACCACCGTGACCGGGATGGGGATGCCCTGCCGCGCTATCCGCGCCGAGGACACTGTTCCGGACAGTTCGGCGGAGAGGTGCACAGAGACAATGCCTTCATAGCCCTCATCTGCCAAGTCCTGATAGGCCCGCCGGAACTGCCCCGGTGATGGCCGGGAGGTACTGACCCGGCGTCCCTCCGCCAGAGCCACCAGGAGGGACCGGGACAGATCCGGTTCCCGTGAGTTGGCCACGGGAGCAAAGATTTGATCGTCCACCACAACCGGCATGCCGACCACAGTCAGGCCAGATGGTGACGTGGCACCGGTGGGATCATCGGAGAGCCATTCCGGGGGCAAGGCGGCGGCGTCGTCAGTGACCACGGCAATTCGCCGCATCCCATCACCGCCGCTCGGCCGTGCCCCAGACTGCCTCATGCCGGCACCTCAGATCACAAGGTTGACCAGTTTGGGGGCGCGAACGATCACCTTGCGAACGGGAGCGTCCCCGATCAGATCCTGAATCACGGGAGAGGCCAGCGCGCGCTGTTCCAGTTCTACTTCGGTGATGTCCACGGGAACTTCAAGGCGATCTTTGACCTTGCCCTTGATCTGCACCACGGCCGTGATGGTGTCATCCACCAGCAGGGCCTCCTCCACCGCGGGCCACCCCGCCCGCAGCACGGCGTCGTCATGTCCCAGGCTGTGCCACATGTCCTCCGCAGTATAGGGGGCCACCAGGGAGAGCAGAATGGCCACAGCCTCCACCCCTTCCCGTACCGCTGGATCAGCGGGCCCGGCACCGGAGTCAATGGCCTTGCGCAACACATTGACCAGCTCCATGGTCTTGGCGATCACCACATTGAATTTGTGGTTCTCCAACGACGACGCCGCGTCCGCCACCGCACGGTGCGTGGCCTGCCGCACGTCCACCGCGCCGGTGGTGGCATCCGTACCGGGGGCCGAGGTGACGTCCTGCGCCAGACGCCACGCCCGCGCCAAGAACTTCTGGGCACCAGCGGGGGAAACATCGGCCCAGTCGACGTCGTCCTCCGGCGGGGAGGCAAAAACCATGGTGAGCCGTACGGCGTCAACACCGAACTCATCCAGCTGTTCACCAAGGTCAACTCCGTTGCCCAAGGATTTGGACATGGCTTTGCCGCCGTTGAGCACCTGGCCCTGATTGAGCAATCGCTCAAAGGGCTCCGTGTGGTCGATCAAACCGAGGTCAAAGAGCACTTTGGTGAAGAACCGTGCGTAGAGCAGGTGCAGGATGGCATGTTCCACACCACCCACGTACTGATCCACCTGACCCCACCGGCGGATTGCCTCCGGGTCAAAGGCCGCATCATCGTCCTGGGGTGACACGTAGCGCAGGAAATACCAGGAGGAATCCACGAACGTGTCCATGGTGTCCGTGTCCCGGGTGGCCGCACCGCCGCAGGAGGGGCAGCTCACATTGACCCAGTCCGTGGCAGCAGCCAGCGGGGACTGGCCCTTGGGCGCCAGTTGCTCACCGCGCAAGTCATCCGGCAGACGCACCGGCAACTGGTCCTCCGGGACGGGAACCTCACCGCATTCCGGGCAGTGAATGACGGGGATGGGGGCGCCCCAGAACCGCTGCCGGGAGAGCAACCAGTCCCGCAGGCGGTAATTGATCGTGGCTTCTCCCGTACCGGCCTGTTCAATCAACTCAATGGCTTTGGTGATGGCCTCAGCCTTGGCCAATCCATCCAGCGGCCCGGAGTTGATCAGCGTGCCCTCACCGCTGGTGGCCACACCACTGACGGCGGGATCATCTTCTCCGGTGTCCAGCACCGCGCGCACTGGGATGTTGAACGTGCGTGCAAAATCCAAGTCGCGTTGATCATGAGCCGGCACGGCCATGATGGCGCCCGTGCCGTAATCCGCCAAAACATAGTCAGCAGCCCACACGGGCAGCTTCTCCCCGTTCAACGGGTTCACGGCATGGCGGCCCAGGAACACGCCGGTCTTTTCCCGGTCCGTGGATTGCCGCTCAATATCGGACAGCGCCTTGACCTGTTCCCGATAATCGCGCAGTTGATCGGATTGCTCCGGCGTGACCAGCTCTTGAGCCAGATCAGAATCAGCGGCCACCACAAAAAACGTGGCGCCGTACAGGGTGTCCGGGCGGGTGGTGAACACGGTGACATCGCGCGCTCCGGCCGAGCCCGGGGCGTCGTCGATGGCAAAGGTCACGTGAGCACCCTGAGACCGGCCGATCCAGTTGCGCTGCATGGCCAGAACACGCTCGGGCCATTTGCCCTCCAACTGGCCCATGTCTTCCAGGAGACGATCCGCGTAATCCGTGATGCGGAAATACCACTGATTCAGTGCCTTTTTGGTCACGGGTGTGTGGCAGCGTTCGCAGGCGCCGTCCACCACTTGTTCATTGGCAAGAACCGTCTGATCTTTGGGGCACCAATTCACCGGGGAATTCTTGCGGTAGGCCAGGCCCCGTTTGTAAAACTGCAAGAAGAGCCACTGGGTCCAGCGGTAATACTGCGGATCTGAGGTGTGCAGTTCACGATCCCAGTCCACGGCAATGCCGTAACGCTTGAAGGAAGCCTTCTGCGTTTCAATGTTTTTGTAGGTCCACTCCGCGGGGTGGACGTTGCGCTTGATGGCAGCATTTTCTGCGGGCAGACCGAATGAGTCCCAGCCGATGGGATGGAGGACGTCAAATCCGCGCAGGTGCCAGTAGCGGGCCACCACATCTCCCATGGCAAATGCTTCCGCATGCCCCATGTGCAGGTCACCGGAGGGGTAGGGGAACATGTCCAGCACGTAGCGCCGCGGCTTGGAGCCATCATCCACGGGACGGAACACCCCCTGGCGCTCCCACCACCCGGCCCATCGCGTTTCAAGCTCGGAGGCGTTCCACACCTGGGGGGTCTCCGCCGCGGTGGAATCGGTACCGGTGGTCTCCTGCTGCGTGCTCACGTGCCTCGCCTTCAAGCTGTGCGTTGTTCAGACCGCGCCATTCTAGCCCGGACACGCCCACGCCATGGCCCGCGCCCAGCACCCATTCAGCCCGCGTCCCTAAACTGTGATTGACCGCCTGCCCATCAGGACGGGCGGACTCATACGCCACGTGAACGTGAAAGGAATCCATGCTGGAGAATCCGCGAGCCGAACGCCGCAGTATGCGCCTGGACGGCTACAAGGTCCGGTACTGGTTTTACGACGTCGACACCCGCCGCAAGCCCCTACTGGTCATGGTCCACGGTTTCCGCGGTGATCACCACGGGCTGCAATTGATAGCGGATGCTTTACGTGACCGTTATCACGTGGTCATTCCTGATCTGCCCGGATTTGGGCTTTCGGAACCTTTTCCGGAAGGTCATGGGACGGACAGCCTGCACAATGTGAACAACTATGTTCGGTTCCTGCGCCAGTTCATTGAACGGTTGACGGACGGTGCGGTGAACCCGCAGGCCGATCACGGCCTTGCCCTACTGGGCCACTCCTTTGGCTCCGTGATTGCCGCACACCTGGCCGCTGAGCACCCGCACATGGTGCAGCGGTTGATTCTGATCAATCCCATCAGCCAACCGGCGCTGACCTCGGACAACGCCGTGGCTTCCTCCATCGCAGACGCGTATTACTCGCTGGGGGCCAAATTGCCGTTCGGGTTGGGAGACAAGCTGCTGCGCAGCAATGCCGCCACGGATGTGATGAGCCGGGAAATGACCACCACGGATGACCCGGACATTCGTGAATACATCCTGCTGCAACACCGCGCCTATTTTGGCAGTTACGCGCAGAATCGCGTGATCCAGGAGGCCTACCGGGCCTCCACGGAGGGCACCGTGGCTGAGGTGGCTCCCGTTCTGTCCATGCCCGTGCTGATGATCACCGGCGGTAAGGACCCCATGGGCTCCCCCGAATCTCAGCGGCGAATGGCCGCCTGGATTCCACGACGTCGCCACGAAGACTTCCCGGAGACAGGTCACCTGATTCACTACGAAAAAGCCACTGAAGTAGCGCATCTGGTGGATGACTTCTTGACCGGGCCTGCACCGGAGCCCGTGGAGATTCACGATCATCTGCCCAGCCTGGACACCGCCACACCCAATACGTCCCAGCTGACTCAGTTGCTACCCGTGGTCAAACGCCGGAAAGGACACTGAACCCGGTGGCCGCCACCGATTTCACGCGTTTGGTGCTTGATGCCCGGTACGTACGGGTGGGAGCACACGACGGTATTTCCCGCTACATCACCGGCCTCAGTCACGGATTGGCTGCCATTGCGGATTCCCGGCCAGACCTGGAAGTGCGGTTGATGGTCTCCGACCCCCGGCAACTGGACAAACTGCCGCAGTGGCCGTGGTTCCTGGGGCCAGATCCGGTGTCTGTCAAGGAGGTGGTGACCGGTCAGGTGTTGAATCGACAGAGACCGGACGTGGTGTTCTCCCCCATGCAAACCATGGGTGCCCTCCGGCGCCGGTTCGGTTTGATCTTGACCTTGCACGATCTCATTTACTATGACCACCCCACCCCGCCCGCCGATCTGCCGGCGCCTGTACGGGCGGGATGGCGACTTTTTCACAAGAGCGTGCTGCCCCAGCAACTGGCCCTCAACCGTGCGGATGCCGTGGCCACGGTCTCAGAAACCTCCGCCCGGCTCATCCGTGAACGCAGGCTGACCAAGCGGCCGGTTCACGTGGTGCCCAATGCTGCGGATGCCGCGGAAGTTCTCTCCATCGAGATGGCCCGGCAACGCTTTCAAGAGCGCAGTCAGTCCGCCGAGCGCAACCTGCTCTACATGGGGTCCTTCATGCCGTACAAGGACGTGGAGACTCTGCTGCGCATGGCAGCGCTGCTACCTGATCACACACTGCATCTGGCCTCCCGGATCACCCCCGAGCGCCGTCGCCAACTGAGTGCCCTGGCACCGTCAGCACGGGTGATTTTTCACGACGGCGTGGATGACCCCACCTACCGTCGTTTGCTCGGCGAAGCCACCGCTTTGGTACATGCCTCCAGGGCTGAGGGTTACGGGCTACCCCTGATGGAAGCCCTCAGCGCCGGCACCCCGGTGGTCTGTTCCGATACGGAAATTTTCCGCGAAGTGGCAGGTGATGCCGCCCGCTACGTTCAGGTGGGGGACGCACCGGGGTTTGCCGCTGCGGTTCGAGAGTTGGAGGACCCCAACGTCAGTTGGGGCATGATCCAACGGGGCTTGGTCGTGGCTCGGCGCTCGTCCTGGGAGGCCTCCGCGCGGGAGCTGCTGGCCGCGGTGGACGCCGTGCGCCACCACCGCCTCCGCGCCCAAAAATAGCGGCGCCTCACAGGAGATCCGCTACATCACAGCGCACGTTGACCGGGGCAAAACGCCGCAGTGCAGAGGCTTCCGCGCGCGCTGAGCGCAGCCTCCCGGTCACCTCCGCGGCCAGTGCATAGGGAAAGAACAGCAGGGTGCGATGATCCTGCTCGGTCCCGCTGTTCCCCATCCCGCTGTCTCCCACCCCGCTGTCCCCCAGGGGGGCGGGGCCGATGACCCGGATGCCGCGTTCGGTGCCGTCGTGCTGCAGTTGCTCCACGTTCAGCAGTTGCATGAACTCTCCCAGTGCGGCCGCCGGGCCCGTGAGGGCTGCACAGCGCACGGCGGGCGGTAGTTGCAGGGCACGCCGCTCCCCCAGCTCACGCACGGCGTGGCCGGCTGGATCCCAGCGGATGAGCGTGTTGACCGCCTGAACGTGTTCAGAAGTGACCACCACGGTGCCGCCCGTGGCGCCCGACTGCACCAAGGCGGAAGCCTCAAACCACCGGTGCAGGGTCTCTTCCTCAGCCCGCAAGCCGGGACGCGAGAGCATGCGGTCGCCATCCAGCAGCAAGGCGGCAGCGTAGCCACGCTCAGCCCACGGTTCGGCCCCCGGGGTGGCCACCACCAGAGCCGGCTCGGAGGTGACCGTGCGGCGAACATGGTCCCCGGAGGATGCGATCACCGGGATCTGAGGAAAGGCCCTGCCCAGTTCCTCCGCTGTACGGTGAGTGCCCACCGCAGTTGTGCGCCAGCGGGTACCCGAGCACACCGCGCAGGACCAGGCCAAGGCCTCCCGAGAACACCAGCCACACACCGGAAGCCCGCCGTGGTTGGTGATTTTGAGCGGCCCTTCACACACGCTGCACCGCGCTGGTGCCCGGCAGCGGTCGCAAGCGATGCTGGGCACGTAGCCCGCACGCGCCACCTGCACCAGTACGGGACCACGTTCCAGGGCTTCGCGCGCAATGCGAAAGGCGGTTTCCGGAAGACGGGCCCGACCAGCCAGGGAGTCCCGTCCGGCATACCAGGAGTCAGCGGTGGCCACAATGCGCGGCATCCTGCGCCGCAGGGCGTCACGGTGGGGGTACACCGCGGTGGCCCACCCTGTGTCCACCAGGCGTTGCGCCTCCGGGGTCACGGTGTGGGAGGCGAACATCAACCCCACGCCCTGGTGCTCGCTGCGCAGCAGCGCAACGTCGCGCGCGTGATGGTACGGGGCACGCTGCTCCACCAAGTTCGAGTCCGAGTCATTGACCACCACGATCAAACCGAGATTGTGTACCGGTGCCCACACCGCAGGTCTTGTGCCCAGAACCACGGTCCGTTGTCCGTGCAAGACCTGCATGAAGGCCCGGTAGCGCGGTGTTGGTTTGTCATCGCTGTGCAACCGCGCAACCGCATCTGGGCTCACCAACGCCTGGACAGCGCTCTGCAGACGGTCCAGGGTCTTGGCATCCGGGACCACGGCCACCGCACCCTGTCCTCTGAGGTGGGTGGCCGCCATCGCCTGAGCCACCAGGTCCAGGTACGAGTGTTTTGGCTGCCCTGGCATGGCTTGCAGAACAGCCCGCACCGGAGGATGTGCTGCTTCCGCACCGGAGGTGTCCGCGTTGAGGTGGTCCCACACCTCCGTGCCGTTGTGGTAATCGGCCCAACGCAGTGCCGCGGCCTCTTGCTCGGCCACGTCCTCGAAAGCCCCTACCGGGTCCGGGCCGGTGGCATCCCGTGCTGCGGTGGCCTCCCGTGCTGTGGTGCCATCCCCGGACTCCAGCTCCTCAGCGGCCAGAAGTTCCCCGGTCCCCGTGAGTTCACCGGTGGTCTTCTGCTGATCAGACGACGCCGGTTTGGCTGCGGCTTTCTCCACGGCGGCCACGCGGGGCGGAATGGCCGCCCGCAAGACATCCGGGACCAACCCCGCCGTGCGTGCAGCCACCAGCCGTGCCACCTCCAGAGTTTCCGGGGTCAGCACGGGACATGCGGAAATGACGCGCTGCAAAGGCTGCAACCGATCCCTGGAAACCTCCGAATCTACTGCACGTTCAATGAGCCAACCCATCATTTGCTGGCCGCCAAAGCGAACTCTCACTCGTGTACCGGGCTGCGCCTGATCCGCCAGATCTCGTGGCACCCCGTAGTCAAAACTACGGTCCAGATGTGGGACGTGGCTTTCCAAGATCACACGTGCAACCGGTAACTCCTCGGCCAGATAGGCCGGGGTGTGATCGTGTCCCGCGGCTTTGGCCTGTCCCCGGCGGGCAGCGGCCTGTCCGCTACGGGCAGCGGCGTTTCCCCCGCGGGCAGTCGCCTGTCCACTCTTACTTCCAGCACGAGCGGTACCGGAATCGCCCCTCCGTGGACCCGGAAGATCCAGCAGCTCCAACTGTTCCGCCCCGGTTTCCGGGACGGAGTCAGTGGAATCCTGGGGCAAGGGTTCAGGCATTCACAGCTGCGCGCAGCGCCTCAGCGCGGTCCGTGCGCTCCCACGTGAAATCGGGATCGGTGCGGCCAAAGTGGCCTCCGGCGGCAGTCTTGGCGTAGATGGGTCGTTTGAGATCCAGATCCTCAATGATGGCCAACGGGCGTAGATCAAAAACATCCAGCACGGCCCGCTCAATGGAGGCCGGGTCAACTTTTTCCGTGCCGAAGGTGTCCACGTATACGCCTACGGGTCGCGCCTTGCCAATGGCGTAAGCCACCTGAGCCTCTGCCCGGTCTGCCAAACCTGCCGCCACCACGTTCTTGGCCACCCACCGCATGGCGTAGGCCGCAGAGCGGTCCACCTTGGAGGGATCTTTGCCGGAAAACGCACCGCCGCCGTGGCGGGCCATGCCGCCGTAGGTGTCCACAATGATCTTGCGCCCGGTCAGGCCCGCATCCCCCACCGGTCCACCCGTGATGAAGTTCCCGGCCGGATTGATGATCACCTTGACATCGGTCAGATCCAGCCCGGTTTCTTCCAGCACCGGCACAATCACGGATTCGCGGAGGTCATGGCGCAGCTGCTCCAGGGCATAACGCTCCACATGTTGGGAGGAGACCACCACGGTGTCAACGGCCACCGGTGTCAGGCCGTCATAGCGCAATGTCACCTGAGTTTTGCCGTCGGGACGCAGATCCTCCAGGACCGCCGCTTTGCGCACCCGGGTGAGCTGTTCGGCCAGCCTGTGCGCCCAGTGGATGGGGGCCGGCATCAGGGCCTCGGTCTCATTGGAGGCGTAGCCGAACATGATGCCCTGGTCTCCGGCACCTTGGGCGTCCAGGGGGTCCTTGGCCGTGCCTTCTCGGGTTTCCAGGGAGGTGAAGACGCCCTCGTAAATCTCCGGGGACTGCTCCCCCACGGAGATGGAGACCCCGCAGTACTTGCCGTCAAATCCTTGAACCGAGGAGTTGTACCCGATGTCCAGGATGGTCTTGCGCACAATGGAGGGAATCTCCACGTAGCCCCGGGACTTCACCTCACCGGCCACGTGAACCAAGCCCGTGGTGGCCATGGTCTCCACGGCCACGGAGGAGTCGGGGTCGCTGGTGAGCAAGGCGTCCAGGATCGAGTCCGAAATCCGGTCACAGATTTTGTCCGGATGGCCCTCCGTCACGGATTCGGAGGTGAACAGGCTGGTGCGCCCGGGCGCGAGCTCCGCTTGGCGGGCTGAACCGGATGAGGATGCAGGGCTGAAAGTCACGAGCACCAGGGTACCCAACCCCGCAGACAGTTCAGCCCCGCCGCCCACCACGGCGCAGCCTTGGACAGCAGTCAGCTCAGTTGGCCAGAGGTCAGCTCAGGAGGTGCCCAGGAGCCTGCGGATCTGCGCGGTCAGTTCCCGGGCGACGTGATCCTTGGAACCCTCCACAGTGACCGGTGGGGTGCCGTCCGCGGCCAGAATGGTCACGGCGTTGGTGTCCTGTCCGAACACCAAATCCGTGCCCACCTGGTTGACGCACAGCAGGTCACAGCCCTTGCGAGCCAGTTTGGCTTGGCCCAGGGAGACGGAATCATGGTGGTCGTCACCGGTCTCCGCCGCAAAACCCACGATCACCTGAGTTCGCCGCTGCCCTTGATCGCCGTTCTGTTCCCGCGGCTGAGCTTGCTCCCGCTGCTCAACCAAGCCGCGCAGGATATCCGGATTGCGCACCAGATGGATCACGGGTGCCTCTGATTCATCCGCGGTTTTCTTGATCTTGCTGGTGGCCACCTGCGCTGGACGGAAGTCGGCAACGGCTGCTGTCATGACCACAATGTGGGCTTCCACCGCCCGTTGCTCCATGGCGGTTTGCAACTCCACAGCCGAACCAACACGAGTCACTGTGAACCCTGGGTGCTGGGGCCCAGCTACTCGCTCAGCAGGTAGTGGCACGTCAACATGGGCAGCCACCAGCTCCACCGCGGCACCGGCCGCGGCAAGGGCCCGCGCCACCGCAATGCCTTGCTTACCGGAAGATCGGTTGCCCAGGAAGCGCACGGGATCCAACGGCTCTTGGGTTCCGCCCGTTGACACGACGGCGGTCACCCCGCTGAGCGGCCCACTCACCGATGCACCACTCACCAGGGCCAGCGCCGCATCCCGAATGGTCTCCGGCTCCGGCAGCCGACCGGGACCGGAATCTTTGCCCGTCAGCCGCCCCTCCGCTGGTTCCAGGACAGTGTGACCATGCTCCCGCAGAACCGCCACATTGCGCTGTACGGCCGGGTTAAACCACATTTCGGTGTGCATGGCAGGGGCAAACAGCACGGGAGCCCGGGTTGCCAGCAGCGTGGTGCTCAACAGGTCATCCGCATGGCCGTTGGCAGCCCGCGCCAATAAGTCCGCCGTGGCCGGAGCCACCACGATCAGGTCAGCAGCCTGTCCCTGTCCCACGTGATTCACGGTGGGCACTCGATCAAAGACCTCAGTGCTCACTGTCTCACCGGAGAGAGCTTCCCAGGTGGCAGCCCCCACAAACTCCAATGCTGCGCGGGTGGGGATGGGCACCACATGGTGTCCTGCTTCCGAGAAAAGACGAAGGAGCATTGCAGCTTTGTAGGCTGCAATGCCCCCTCCTACGCCCAAAACGATGCGCATGGTGACTGTTCAGACGATCTCAGAGATCTTCGTCAGAGACGTCCGCCTGCTCAACAGCAGCCTCAGCATCCGGAGCCAGCTCTTCAGCGGGCAATTCGCCACCCTCCTGGCTGGCCTGCGTTGCGGAGTCGTCAACCGTCAAGGTGGTGTCCGAAAAGACCATGGAGGAATCCAGGTCCGAGTCCGTGCCAAAGAAGTCCTCACCGTAAAAATCGGTGGACCCGGCGGCGGTCTCCGCCACCAGCTGGCCGTTTTCGGAGAAGCCTGCGGTCTCCACTGCGCTGGAGTGGATCAGACCCTCGTCGATCTCCCGCAGAGACACGGACAGGGACTTCTCATTGAGATCAACATTGACCAGCGGGCCAACGTATTCAAAGAGGCCTTCGTGCAACTGCGAGTAGTAGGCATTGATCTGCCGGGCACGGCGCGCGGCAAAAATGACCAGGCCGTACTTTGAATCGGACTTGGCCAGCAGGCGATCAACCGGCGGCTCGATGATGCCCTGGTTCTGAATGGACAAAAGATTGCTCCCAACCATGTGGATGTCTGTGAGCGGCTTCAGGATGCACCGGGAGTGGGGTCCAGACCCATGAGTTCAACCAGTGCTGCCGCAGCGGCCTCAACCCGGTCATTAACCACGGTGTGGTCGAATTCGGATTCAGCCGCGAGTTCTATCTTAGCGGTTTCCAAGCGCACCCGCTGTTCCTCCGCAGTTTCGGTACCCCGTCCGGTGAGACGCAACACCAAATCATCCCAGGTGGGTGGCGCCAGGAACACGAACTGCGCCTCCGGCATGGAGGAGCGCACCTGCCTGGCTCCCTGGAGGTCAATCTCCAACAGCACCTTGCGGCCTTGCGCCACGGCATCCAACACCTTTTGCCGCGGTGTTCCGTAGCGGTAGGAGTTGTGCACCACGGCCCATTCCAGCATGTCGCCGGCCTGCACCAGACGGTCGAATTCAGCGTCATCCACAAAGTAGTAGTGCACCCCGTCAATCTCCCCGGGCCGCGGATGGCGCGTGGTGGCCGAGACCGAGAGCCACACCTGGCGGTAGTGATCCCGCACAAAGGTGGAGACAGTGCCTTTACCCACGGCGGTGGGGCCCGCCAAGACCGTGACCGAGGAGGCACCACCGGATTCCTGGGTGACGGGTTCTGGGTGGGCTTGGGACACAGGAAGACCTTTCGGGACTCTGGTGGAACGCGGAAGTCTGGCGGAATACCGGTTCAGCGTACCGGTTGAACGGCTGTGGGCGCCCTCCGCGTCGCTGCGGAGGGCGCCCACAATCGGTGACGCTGGTGTGGATCAGTTGTCCAGGTACTCGATCAAGGCCTTGCGCTGGTGCACACCCAGGCCCCGCACACGGCGGGTCTTGGCAATACCAATCTCCTCCATGATCGCGGCCGAACGCACCTTTCCAATGCCCGGAGCGGACTCCAACAGGTCAGAAACCTTGAGGCGGCTCAGCGCCTCCTCCTCCTGAGCACGCTCCAAGATCTTGGCCACCGTGATCTTGCGATCCTTCAGCGCCGCTTTGGCTTCGGCACGAACTGCCCGAGCCTCCGTGGCCTTCTTGCGTGCCGCTGCACGCTCGTCATCGGTCAACATACGCAGTGCCATGTTGTTCTTCTCCCTCTCTGGTTCATGCGGATCTCGGGCCCACGGTTCGACCAGAACCGAATGGATCCGCTACCACTAGCGAGTTTAGGCGTATTCACATGAAAAATGGTGGCCACATCCGCCGCCAGACTGCACCACGGCGCTGCGTCACGGCACCGGAACCGACATAAAACCTACTCCCGAGTAGCGCTTATGCGGATGCAAGAACAGCGTTCAATTCAGCTGTTGCCGCGCTCGCAGCGTTACGCAATGCCACAACTGACGGTCCGGCGCGCAGCACTCCCCGGGAGGAATTCACCAGAACCCTACCCCTGACCTGCTCGAACACTTGGCCAAGCATCTCCGGTGTGGCCCCTTGGGCGCCATAGCCCGGCGCCAGGATGGAACCGCTGAAACTTGCCAGATCCACGCCAACCTCCAGCGGGGATGACCCCACCGTGGCGCCGATCACAAGACCGTGAGGATTTATAACAATTTGATCACGTACTGTGCGTGTCGTGTCTGACAGGCTCGTGTTTCGATTTTCTACAGACCGGACCACTTCTGCGGCCACTGATTCGCGGTCACCCTTGTGTTGAACGGAGGCCCCCTCCGGATTGGAGGTCAAGGCCAGCACGTAGGTACCGCGCCCCGTGGCTTCCGCCAGTTCAAAGGCCGGAGCCAAGGAACCCGCCCCCAGGTACGGGCTCAAAGTGACGGCATCGGCCGCCAGAGCAGAGTCATCACTCAGCCAGGTTCGGGCATAAGCCTCCATGGTGGAGCCGATGTCCCCGCGTTTGGCATCGGCAATGGAAAGCACTCCGGCCTCCCGCGCCGCAGCCAGGGTTTCCTCCAAAACCGCCATGCCGGAGGAACCGTAGGCCTCATACCAGGCCACCTGCGGTTTCACGGCTGCCACCCCATCCGCAACAGCCTCAATGACCGTCATGGACAAACGCAACAAGCCCGCTGGGGTCTGCGGCAGACCCCAGGCGTCCATGACCGCTGGGTGAGCGTCAATCCCCACGCACAGCGGCCCCCGCTGGGCAATGGCCCGGCCCAACCGCACGCCATACGCATCCCGCGCACCTGAAGGTGGCCGGTGCTCTACTGGAGTTGGCCGATCCTGGGCTGGAGTCGGCTCTCCACCACCTTGTTCAGCCACGCTCTTCAGCTCCAACCACCAAACGCTCGGCATGATCCTGGAGAGAAGTCACGTCCCAGGAGTAGGAACGCATGGCTGTGACAGCCTGCAACGCCGCACCGATTTCAGCCACGGTGGTCACAATGGGCACCCCCACGCTGGTGGCTGCAGCACGGATCTCATAACCGTCACCGCGGGCATCCCCACCGCTGGACGGGGTGTTGAAGACCAGAGCAATCTCTCCTGCTTCGATCAGATTGATGATTGTCTGCTCCTGGCCCTGAGCATCAGAGATCTTGGCCACCACGGTGGAGTCGATCCCGTTGCGTTGCAGCACCTCCGCGGTACCGCCCGTGGACACAATCTCAAACCCGAGTTCCTTGAACATCCGCACGTACACCACGGATGCTCGCTTGTCCTTGTTGGCCACCGACACAAAAATCTTGCCCTCCGTGGGCAGGGCACCTCCCGCACCGGCCTGCGCCTTGGCAAAGGCGGTGTCAAAGTACTTGTCAATGCCCATGACTTCACCGGTGGAGCGCATCTCCGGGCCCAGCAGGGAGTCCACCACAGCACCTTCGCGGGTCCTGAAACGTGCAAAGGGCAAAACTGCTTCCTTGACCGCAACGGAGGCGGATTCGGGGAGTCGGACGCCGTCGCCGTCGGGAAGGAGCAGACCCTCCGCCCGCAGGTCCGCCACAGACTTGCCCGTGCCGATCAGGGCCGCAGCTTTGGCCAGCTGCACACCGGTGGCCTTGGAGACGAACGGCACGGTGCGCGACGCACGGGGATTGGCTTCAATCACGTACAGCACATCCGATGCCAGTGCGAACTGAATGTTGATCAACCCCCGGACCCCAACCCCCGCGGCAATCGCACCCGTAGCGGCACGCACTCGCTCCAAGACATCCGGACCCAGCGTGATCGGGGGCAAGGTGCACGCCGAATCCCCGGAGTGGATGCCGGCTTCCTCAATGTGCTCCATGATCCCACCCACGTAGAGATCACGGCCGTCGTAGAGGGCGTCCACGTCAATTTCAATGGCGTCCTCCAAGAACTTGTCGATCAGCGCCGGGCGCGACGGCGAAACCTCCGTGGCATTCTCCAGGTAGGTGCGCAGTTGGTCCTCGGTGTAGACAATCTCCATGCCGCGACCACCCAGCACGTAGGAGGGCCGGACCAGAACCGGGTAACCAATGTCCTGGGCAATGGCCTGAGCTGCCTCAAAGGTGTGAGCCGTCCCGTTGCGGGGCTGACGCAGCCCCGCATCCTGCAGCACCCGGGCAAACTCCCCGCGGTCCTCGGCAAGGTCAATGGCTTCCGGTGTGGTGCCCAGGATGGGAACACCGGCAGCTTTGAGCTGGGCTGCCAACTTCAAAGGCGTCTGCCCACCCAACTGCACGTAAATGCCCAGCAGACCGCCTGTGGCCCGCTCCACCTCCACGATCTCCATGACATCTTCAAAAGTCAGTGGCTCAAAGTAGAGGCGTGTGGAGATGTCGTAGTCCGTGGAAACCGTTTCCGGGTTGCAGTTGACCATCACGGTTTCATACCCGGCCTGCCGCAGCACCATGGAGGCGTGCACGCAGGAGTAGTCGAACTCAATGCCCTGCCCAATCCGGTTGGGGCCGGACCCCAGAATCATGATGGAGGGCTTGGCATGGGGCGCCACCTCGTTCTCCTGGTCATAGGAGGAGTAGTGGTACGGGGTGAATGCCTCGAACTCGGCAGCACAGGTGTCAACGGTCTTGAACACCGGACGGATGCCCAGGGCATGGCGCACACCGCGCACCACGGCCTCGGAAACATGAGCCAAGGCACCAATCTGCTCATCCGAAAACCCGTGCCGCTTGGCCAGCCGTAGGGTTTCGGCGGACAGATTCGGGTCTTCCCGGATCACGTCAGCCACCTGGTTGAGCAACTGAATCTGGTCCAGGAACCAGGGGTCGATCTTGGTCACCTCATGGATCTGTTCCACGGTGGCGCCGTTGAGCAATGCCTGTTGCACCGCGTAGATCCGTTCCGTGGTGGTGGCTGCCGTGGCTTCCACCAGCCGTTCGATCCCGTTGGGGCCAAGTGCCACCTCCGGAAGCTCAAAGGTGAAGGAGGAACCCTTCTGCTCCAGGGAGCGCATGGCCTTCTGCAGGGCCTCGGTGAAGTTACGTCCGATGGCCATGGCCTCCCCCACCGACTTCATGGTGGTGGTCAGTGTGGGATCGGCGGCCGGGAACTTCTCAAAGGCAAAACGCGGAACCTTGACCACCACGTAGTCCAGCGTGGGTTCAAAGGAAGCCGGGGTTTTCTGCGTGATGTCATTGGGAATCTCGTCCAGGGTGTAGCCCAGGGAAAGTTTGGTGGCGATCTTGGCAATCGGGAATCCAGTGGCTTTGGAGGCCAGTGCCGATGACCGGGACACACGGGGGTTCATCTCGATGACCACCACCCGTCCGGTCTCAGGGTCCACCGCAAACTGGATGTTGCACCCGCCGGTGTCCACACCGACTTCGCGGATCACGGCAATGGCAACATCACGCAGCTTTTGATATTCGCGGTCGGTCAGAGTCAGCGCCGGGGCCACCGTGATGGAGTCGCCGGTGTGCACCCCCACGGGGTCAAAGTTCTCAATGGAACACACCACCACCACGTTGTCGCGGGCATCGCGCATCATCTCCAGTTCGTATTCCTTCCACCCCAGGATGGACTCCTCCAGGAGCACTTCCGTGGTGGGGGAATACTGCAGACCGGCACCGGCAATGCGGTGCAGGTCGGCCTCGTTGTAAGCCATCCCCGAGCCCAGCCCACCCATGGTGAACGACGGACGAACCACCATGGGATAGCCCAGTTCTTCGGCAGCGCCCAGGGCTTCTTCCATGGTGTGCACAATCACCGACCGCGCAGATTCCGCACCGCAGCGTTCCACCACACCCTTGAAGGCCTCGCGGTCCTCCCCCAGATTGATGGCCTCAATGTTGGCGCCGATCAGTTCGACGTCGTATTGCTCCAGGACACCATTGGCATCCAGTGCAATGGCGGTGTTCAAAGCCGTTTGCCCGCCCAGGGTGGGCAGCACGGCGTCCGGGCGTTCCTTGGCGATGATCTTGGCCACCACTTCCGGGGTGATGGGCTCCACGTAGGTGGCATCCGCGAACTCGGGGTCCGTCATGATGGTGGCCGGATTGGAGTTGACCAAGATGACCCGCAGGCCCTCCTCCTTGAGCACCCGTAGCGCCTGGGTTCCGGAGTAGTCGAACTCCGCAGCCTGCCCGATCACGATGGGACCGGAGCCGATCACCAGCACGCTGTTCAAATCGGTCCTGCGCGGCATCAGTTGTGCTCCTCGGTCTGGTGGTGGGTGGTGGAGTCAGAGGTGGCGTTGGCCGCCAGCACGTCCACAAAACGATCAAACAGGTACGCGGCATCGTGCGGGCCGGCCGCCGCTTCCGGATGGTACTGAACCGAGAACGCGGGGATGTCCAGGCAGGCAAGCCCCTCCACGACGTCGTCGTTGAGGCCCACGTGCGATACCTCCACCCGCCCGAATTCCGCCACCGGCGCGGTCACCGGGCCGTCCAGGGGAGCGTCCACAGCGAATCCGTGGTTTTGCGCGGTGATCTCCACCTTGCCCGTGCGGCGATCCATCACGGGCTGGTTGATGCCGCGGTGGCCGAAAGGCAGCTTGTAGGTGTCAAAGCCCAGGGCACGCCCTAGCATCTGATTGCCAAAACAGATGCCGAAGAACGGGATCCCGGCGCGTAAAACGGCGCGCAGCACCTCAATTTGGCGCTCGGCGGTTTGCGGATCACCAGGCCCGTTGGACATGAACACACCGTCCGGGTTGATCTGGCTGATCTGCTCCCACGTGGTGGAGGCAGGCACCACATGAACGCGCAACCCGCGCTCGGCCATCCGCTGCGGGGTCATGGCCTTGATACCCAAGTCCACGGCAACGACGTCGAACCGCGGCTCGCCGTCCCAGCCATGGTCGGCGGGCTGCACCACGTAGGTCTCTTCCACACTGACCGTGTCTGCCAGTTGCCGCCCAGCCATGGACGGCTGCTCTGCCACGGTGCGCACCAACTCGGTTTCCGTACGATCGGTCAGGGCGGCACCGGAGAAAATTCCCGCCTTCATGGCGCCCTTGTCCCGCAGGTGCCGAGTGGCTGCCCGGGTGTCGATGTCGCAGATGGACACAATGCCCTGTTCGGCCAACAACTGATCCAGAGGCTTTTCATTGCGCCAGTTGGAAGCCACCCGGGAAGCATCGCGCACGGCGTAGCCCTCTACCCAGATGCGGCGGGATTCATCATCTTCCGTATTGGTTCCCGTGTTGCCAATGTGCGGGGCCGTTTGAATCACGATCTGCCCCGCATAGGAGGGGTCCGTGATGGTTTCCTGGTAGCCGGTCATACCGGTGCTGAACACGGCTTCCCCGAGTGCTTCCCCGGTGGCGCCCCAGGCGTGGCCGCGGAAAATTCGGCCGTCTTCAAGGACCAGTGCGGCGGGTGTGGTGGACAGCGAGCTCACGGTGTCTCCTTGGTGGACGGATTGCGGGTCTGATGAATCGAGTTCGGGGTGGCCGTTTCAGGCTCGGTGGCCGTTCCGTACTCGGTGGTTTGGGCGTTGAGGGCGCTCAGGGCGTTGAGCAGGTCGGCTTTGCCTTCACGGGTTTTGGTGCGCAGGCCGGTGTCCACCACGGTCTGGTTCCACCGCCAGGAGAGCACCACAATGCCGTCACGCTCCACAAACTTCCCCACCATGCCATTGGTGGTGCCGTGACCCACCATGTCTTGGGCCGCCACCCACAGGGGGTCGGCGCCGTCGCGGTCGAACAGCACGCCGTCCGGGTAGGTGAAAACGGTGGCGGAGGTTCGCAGCCCCAGATTGTGAGCCATCACCCGTTCCAGGTGGATTTGGTGGGCCACGGTGGCCACGTACATTCCGGGCACCACAGCCACAGGTTCGCGCGATTCGATGTCCTCCGGCAGCACCGGCAGGCCACCGGCCGCCTCAGCTGCCCGGGTGCGTCGAAGCCACGCGCGCCCCACCAGGGTGAAGAGGACGACGACGAATACGGCCAGGATCAGGGCTGTGAGGAGTTTTTCATCCATGATTACCGCTCATGCCACCTTTGAGTCTGAGAAATCTGAGGCGGAGCGCCGGCCCCGGCCCGCCAGGTACGTACTAGATGCCATTATCCGGCGGCCGGATGTGGGCGCATGAGAACACCGTCGAGCAGCACCGGATAGCCCCGGAAGAACGTGGCCTTGACGGCACCGGGCAAGGTCAGTCCTTTGTAGGGGCTGTTGCGGCCCTTGCTGGCGTGGGTCTGCGGGTCCACCACAGTTTCTGCGGCGGGATCGAACAGCACGATGTTGGCCGGTGCCCCCACCTCCAGGTCACAGCCTTGGTCCTCCAGCCGGCCGATACGGGCGGGAGTTTGGGACATGATGCGGGCAACATCACGCCAGGTGATCATGCCGGTGTCCACCAGGGTGTGCTGCACCACAGACAGCGCGGTCTCCAAACCTGTCATGCCCATGGCCGCGCAGGTCCACTCACATTGCTTGTCTTCCGCGGGATGCGGGGCGTGGTCCGTACCAACCACGTCAATCGTGCCATCCGCCACGGCGGCGCGCACCGCAGCGACGTCGTCATCCGTGCGCAGCGGCGGGTTGACCTTGTAGACCGGGTCAAAACTACGCACCAATTCGTCCGTGAGAAGAAGATGGTGCGGGGTGACCTCCGCGGTCACGTTTATGCCCTTCTCCTTGGCCCACCGCACCAGTTCCACCGAGCCCTGAGTGGACAGATGACAGATGTGAACCCGTGACCCCACGTGCTGAGCCAGAAGCACGTCCCGGGCGATGATCGCTTCCTCGGCCACGGCAGGCCATCCGGTCAATCCAAGATCTGCAGAAACCGAACCTTCATTCATCTGGGCGCCCTCGGTCAAGCGCGGCTCTTGGGCATGCTGAGCCACCACTCCGTCAAAGGTTTTGACGTACTCCAGGGCGCGGCGCATCAGCAGGGGGTCATGAACACACTTCCCGTCATCCGAAAACACCCGGACTTGAGCGCGTGATTCCGCCATGGCACCAATTTCGGACAGCCGTTGCCCTTCCAGACCCACTGTCACCGCTCCGATGGGCTGGACCTGGGTCCAGCCAGCGGTTCGTCCCAATCCCCAGACTTGCTCCACCACACCCGCGGTGTCCGCCACGGGATGGGAGTTGGCCATGGCGAACACCGCGGTGTAGCCGCCCTTGGCTGCTGCCCGGGTTCCGGTTTCCACCGTTTCAGCATCTTCACGGCCCGGTTCGCGCAGGTGGGTGTGGATGTCCACCAAGCCCGGAAGTGCAATCTGATGAGCTGCGTCAATGATCGTGGCCGATTCCACAGCTTGAGCAAGATCTGGTTGCCCTGAGAGCTCCTGCTGCTCAGCCAGCCCCGGCTGGATGGCGGCGATCTTCCCGTCCACCACCAAAATGTCAGTGACAGTCTCCCCCAGCACATTGGCGTTGGTGATGAGCCAGCGGCCGGTGTCCGGGGAGCTGTTGGGTTCTGCGTACTGGCTCATGATCGCTTCCTGTCTTCGGTCCTGGGGCCATCCATCGACGTGGTCCAGCGTTGGGTCTTCACGCCGTCACATCCGGGGTGTCATCACCGGTGAGCAACAAATAGAGGCTGGCCATCCGTACTGCCACACCGTTGGACACCTGACGGAGCACGGTGGAGCGGGGAGAATCTGCGGCCACGGAGGAAATCTCCAGGCCACGGTTCATGGGCCCGGGGTGCATGATGGCGGTGGCGGCGCCCGCTGCATCCAGGGCGTGGAGGCGTTCCGGGGTCAGACCCCACCAGCGCGCATACTCGGCTTCCGAGGGGAAGAATGCCGCGTGCATGCGTTCGCGCTGAACGCGCAGCAGCATGACGGCATCGGGATCGTCTGCCAGCGCCTCATCCAGGTTGAACACAATCCGGGCCGGCCAGTGCTCCACCCCCACGGGCAGCAGCGTGGGGGGTGCCACAAACGTGACCCGCGCCCCCAAAGTGTTGAGCAACCACATGTTGGAGCGGGCCACCCGAGAATGCAGGATGTCCCCCACGATCACCACGTGCAGTCCATCCAGCCCGGTTCCAGCGGTGTCAGTACCCGCTAGCTGTGCACGGTGTTCGCGCAAGGTCATCACATCAAGGAGGGCCTGGGTGGGGTGTTCGTGTTTCCCATCACCGGCATTGAGCACAGCGGCGTCTATCCAGCCAGACGTTGCCAACTGCTGCGGTGCACCCGAGGACCCGTGGCGGATCACCACCGCATCAGCCCCCATGGCCATCAGCGTTTGTGCGGTGTCCTTCAAAGACTCACCCTTGGAGACGGAGGAACCTTTGGCGGAAAAATTGATGACGTCGGCAGACAGTCTCTTGGCTGCGGACTCAAAGGAAATTCGCGTGCGCGTGGAGTCCTCGAAGAAGAGGTTGACCACAGTTCGTCCGCGAAGGGCCGGTAATTTTTTGACCGACTGCTGGCTCACTTGGGCCATGCGGTCTGCGGTGTCCAAGATCTGAATTGCCGACTCACGCGTGAGATCGCGGGTGCTCAGCAGGTGTTTCATCCCACGATCACCACTTCATCCACGGCGGCTTCAGCAGCGTCAGAGGGGGTGCCCGGCGCGGCGGCAACAGCGTCGATTTCCGTCAAGCGCACTTTGACCACCTCGCGGGTGGCAGTGGGAAGGTTCTTGCCCACAAAGTCCGCCCGGATGGGCAACTCTCGGTGCCCGCGATCCACCAGAACCGCCAACCGAACAATGCCTGGCCGTCCCAATTCCGTGAGGGCATCGAGTGCGGCACGAATGGTGCGTCCCGAATACAGTACGTCGTCCACCAGGACCACCGTGGCGTCGTCGATCCCGCGCTGCGGCAAGACCGTGGGCCACGGCACCTTGGACGGGTTGCGCCGCAAGTCATCCCGGTACATGGTGACGTCCAGCTGCCCCAGAGAGGTGGCGGGGTCAAAGGAATCTATGGCGGCCAATTTGGTGGCCAAGCGCTGGGCCAGCGGGTAACCGCGCCGCGGAATACCCAAGAGCACCAGATCCTGTGCCCCGCGGTTGGACTCCAGGATTTCGTGGGCAATACGGGTCACAGCGCGGTCAATGTCCGCGGCGTTCAACAACCGGCGTGTGTCCGGTTGCCCCTCTGCTGGTTTCGGTGGGTGCGATGATTCACTCACAGGTGCTGCCTTCCTTCCCCGCCTCACAGGACGGACTTAAAGGGACGCGCTACTGCAAAAACCCTAGCACCGCATCAGTCTGCGGTGGGCACCGAATCGGGCTCCGATGAGGGGGCTGGAGTGGTGTCCACCGGATCAGCTGCCACATCCACCGGGTCATCTGCCACATCCACCAGGGTGGGCTTGACAGTTTGCAACCGTCCCAGCACTCCGTTGATGAACGACGGCGAATCGTCCGTGCTCAGCGTCTTGGCCAAACTCACGGCTTCATCCACCGCCACCGTGTCCGGGACGTCGTCGTTGAACAACAGTTCCCAGGCACCCAACCGCAAGATGTTGCGATCCACGGCCGGCATGCGTTCCAAAGTCCAGCCGCGTGACCAGGTCTGGATGGCCTCGTCAATCTCCGCGCGGCGCAGCTGAACGCCGCGCACCAGTTCTTCGGTGAAGGCGCCAAAGAGCTGCTGGGAGTTTTCCCGGCGTCGCTCCAGCACCTCAACGGGGTCCTGGTTGCGGGCTTCAGCCTCGAAAAGAATTTCCACGGCCCGGGTGCGGGCCTTGGTCCGCGCCCCGCTCATTCGGTGACGCGACCCAGGTAGTCACCCGAGCGGGTGTCAACCTTCACGCGGGTGTTGTTCTCGATGAACAACGGCACCTGGATCTGGTAGCCGGTCTCCAAGGTGGCAGGCTTGGTACCGCCGGTGGAGCGATCACCCTGCAAACCGGGCTCGGTGTAGGTGATCTCAAGAACCACGGACGGCGGCAGCTCGATGTAGAGCGGGGCCCCTTCGTGCATGGCGATCACGGCATTGGTGTTCTCCAACATGAAGTTCTCGGCTTCACCCACCACCGAGGCCGGGATGTTCAGCTGGTCATAGGTGGAGTTGTCCATGAACACAAAGTCATCGCCGTCTTTGTACAGGTACTGATACTCGGAGCGATCAACGGTTGCGGTGTCCACCTTGGCACCCGCGTTGAAGGTCTTGTCCACCACTTTGCCGGAGGTCACATTGCGCAGCTTGGTCCGCACAAAAGCACCACCCTTGCCGGGCTTGACGTGCTGGAACTCAATGACGCTCCACAGGTTGCCGTCCAGATTCAGGACGGTGCCGTTCTTGATGTCGTTGGTGGTTGCCACGGTGCTCTCTATCGTCTTCGCGGGATTTTGACTGCGGGCCATCCTACCAAGAACCGCAACTCCGCCGAGATCATGGAAACGTTCGATTTTCGGCGCTCAGGACCAACATTTCCATGATCTCGGCGAGTTGGTTAGTGGGCTACGTCTTGGTAGACGGCAAACAGCACCGAGGTGTCCGGGACCTCCAGGATGCGAGGGCGGGCGACGTCGTCCAAGATCACAAATCGCAGCAGACCACCACGGGTTTTCTTGTCCCGTTTCATGACCTCCAGAAGTTTGGGCCACTGATCGAACCGATACTCGGTGGGCAATCCCAACAGCTTCAAGATCCGGTAGTGCCGCTCGACCACCTGATCCGGCAAAGTCCCTGCCGTCCGCCCCAGCTCGGCGGCAAAGACCATGCCAATGGCCACGGCGGCACCGTGGCGCCATTGATACCGTTCATTGTTCTCAATCGCATGGCCCAACGTGTGCCCGTAGTTCAGGAACTCTCGGCGACCGGATTCTTTGAGGTCTTGAGAGACCACCTCCGCCTTCACCCGTACGGAACGCTCCACCAGTTCCCGCAGGATCGGTGAGGTCGGGTCCTTGGCCTCCTCCGGGTGTTCTTCGATCAGGTCCAGGATCCTGGGATCGGCAATGAAGCCACATTTGACCGTCTCCGCCATCCCCGTCAGCAATTCGTTCGTGGGAAGAGTGGTCAGCGCGTCCAGATCACACAGAACCGCAGCCGGCGGATGGAAAGCGCCCACCAGGTTCTTGCCTTCAGCCGTATTGATCCCGGTCTTGCCGCCCACTGCGGCATCCACCATGCCCAGAAACGTGGTGGGAATGTGCACCACGCGGATACCGCGCAACCACGTGGCAGCCACAAAACCGGCCAGATCGGTCACGGCACCGCCACCGACCGCCACTATGGCATCACTGCGCGTGAAGTCCGCCTGACCCAGAGCCTGCCAGCAGAACCCAGCCACCTCCAGGCGCTTGCCTTCTTCCGCATCCGGAATGATCGCCTGAAAAACCTGATAACCATCCGCTTGCAGCTGTTCCACCACCACCTGCCCGTTGGCTTCCAATGCCTGCGGGTGGATGACCAACACTTTCTTGACGCGCGGACCCAGTACCTCCCCCAGATGGCCCAACAAGCCGTTGCCCACCAGAACCTGGTAGTTCTCCTCTGGCTTGGAACCGGTGACCGGGATGCGTGTGGTGGTGCTCATGACGTGAATCTGTCCTCAGTGCGTCGTGTCAGCGCAAGCCCCGGCAGCACCGGGGTTCAACCGCTGAATGTCGTTGTGCAAGTCCTGGGCAATATCGGCCACCTGCCGTTGCCCCGTGCCGTCCACCCGGATCTTGGCCAAACCTTCGTAGCGGTCCCGCCGGGCTGCCAAAAGTTCGCTCCAGCGTTTCTCCGGATCCGGTTGCAGCATGGGACGCGTGCGATTGCCGCTGATCCGCGGGAACACCGTGGCTGCGTCCACTTCCAGATACGCCACCAGTTCATCGCGCAGCAACAGGCGCACGCGCTCCGTCATGGGTGCACCCCCGCCCACGGAGAAGATGGCATTGGCATGGTCTCGATCGCTGAGCACTTCCTGGATCACATCCGCCTCCAGGTCGCGGAAGTACTTTTCCCCGTGCTCCTGGAAGATGTCTGCAATCACCCCGTGCCGCTGCACAATGACCTGATCGGCATCCACAAAGTCGTAGCCAAAAAACTTGGACATGTGCAGTGCCAAGAATGATTTTCCAGCAGCCATGGGGCCGATCAGAACCACGGGTCTCACCAGCGCCGTGGCGCCGGGGGTACCAACCGGACCCAGATCACCGTCCACCCCGGCCACCCTGCCACCGGGATTGCTCAAGGCCGAGTGCGCCAGGCTCTGGGCAAAATCCTTGGGGGAAAACTGCGCACCGGCGCTCATGCGTTGCGCTCCTCAGCAGGCGCCTCCATGCCGTCAAAGCTACCCAGGTGGCCGGAGGAACGCAGGGAGTCCGGAATGGCCGCCAGGTAAGCGTCCTTGTTGCGAACGGTCTCTGCAATGTTGTCCCCGCCAAATTTCTCCATCACGGCATCTGCCAGCACCAACGCAGTCATGGCTTCTGCCACCACACCGGCCGCCGGAACAGCGCAGACATCTGAGCGTTGGTGATGTGCCCGGGAGGCTTCGCGGGTGCTGATGTCCACGGTGCGCAAGGCCTTGGGAACGGTTGCAATGGGCTTCATGGCGGCGCGAACCCGCAGAACGTCCCCGATGGACATGCCACCCTCAATGCCGCCGGCGCGGTTGGACACGCGGTGCACCTGGCCGTCATTACCGATCATGATTTCGTCATGCGCGGCCGATCCGGGACGGGCAGCGGTGAGGAAACCGTCCCCCACTTCCACTCCCTTGATGGCTTGAATACCCATCAACGCACCAGCCAACCGCGCATCCAGGCGGCGGTCCCAATGCACATAGGACCCCAGCCCCGGAGGCAGGTTGTAGGCCAGGACCTCCACCACACCCCCCAGGGTTTCACCGTCCTTGTGCGCCACGTCCACGGCCTCAACCATCTCCTGGGAGGTGGTCCGGTCAAAGCAGCGCAGCGGATCGGCGTCCAGCTGCTCCACATCCGACGCGGTGGGACGTGCGGCATCCAGCGGTGCAGCCACCCCGCCCACTGCCGTGGTGTGCGATACCAGCCCAATATCCAGGGCAGCCAACATCTTGGCGGCCACCACCCCCAGGGCCACACGCGTTGCGGTTTCTCGGGCGGAGGCACGTTCCAGAATGGGCCGCGCCTCACGGTGAGCGTACTTTTGCATACCGGTGAAGTCGGCGTGGCCCGGGCGCGGACGGGTCAGTGCCGCGTTCCGGGCCTTACCCTCCAGCTCTGCGGGGTCCACGGGGTCCGCGCTCATCACCCGCTCCCACTTGGGCCATTCGGTATTGGCGATCTCAATGGCCACCGGACCCCCCTGGGTGATCCCGTGACGAACACCGCCCAACAGACGCACTCGGTCCTGCTCAAACTTCATGCGAGCCCCACGCCCGTATCCCAGACGACGGCGAGCCAGGGCCTCCTGGATGTCCCCGGAAGTCAGTTCCACCCCCGCGGGAACACCCTCAATGATGCCCACCAGGGCCTCGCCGTGGGATTCTCCGGCCGTGAGCCAACGGAGCATGAGTGATTTCTCCTCAGATGGTGGGGTCAGGTACTGGATGGTGCCAGGGCTTGACAGGTGTCAGGTGCTCGGACAAACCTTGGGTGATCTTACCGGTCTGCGGCCAGTGCGGGCCGCCCCACCGCTTCACACATGGCGTTGATCACAGTTGCCTCACGGGGCAGGTCAACGTCCAGGGGCCGCTTGGTGAACAGTTTGATCTGGTCCACGGCTTGGAAGATCAGCATGTCGATTCCCGGGGCCACCTGTCCACCGGCGCGTGTCCAGGCCCGTGCAATGGCCGAAGGCCAGGGGTCATAGGCGGCGTCCAACAGCACACCCGTGGTGTGGCGCCCCCGCACTGCGGCAAACGCAGCCGCCAGATCATCACAACCGTGCGGCGGCAAGGTGGCCACGACGACGTCGTACCCGGCCACGTGCTCCGCAGCCTGTTCCCATGGCTTGAGCTGCAGCGGTAGGCCCAGGTGCTCGGCCGCCGTGACGGTGCGGTGGGCTCGTGCTTCCGAACGAACCCAAGCGTCCACTGACGTGGCCCCAAGTCCTTGAAGGGCAGCCACCGCGGCGGTGGCGGTTCCGCCACCGCCCAGAATGGCTGCCCGTGGAACAGGTGGAATGTGCCCGGCTGCACGTAGGGCCCCCATGATGCCCGCAACATCCGTGTTGTGGCCCAACACGTGACCGTCACCGTGATGCACCAGGGTGTTCACCACACCAACGGCCTCCGCCAGGTCCGTGAGCTCATCGGCGATTTCTGCTGCCTCAGACTTCAACGGCATGGTCACGGACAGCCCGCGCCACAGGGGGTCATGGCGCAGCTGCTCCACCCGCGGAACCAGCCCGGTTTCCTCCACGTCCGTGGCACCGTAGTCCAGGAGCTCCCCCAAGAGGGCGTAGGCCGTCCGGTGCAACTGCGGTGAGCGGGAGTGGCTGATCGGGTGACCCACCACCCCCGCGTAGGGGGTCGCAGCTTCTGGACTGAACCTCTGTGCGGAAGATGTGCCGTGCTCAGTCAC
Organism: Kocuria sp.; assembly: GCF_030538595.1. Lineage (GTDB taxonomy): Bacteria > Actinomycetota > Actinomycetes > Actinomycetales > Micrococcaceae > Kocuria. The sequence continues at coordinate 81,787 of NZ_JAUNTS010000002.1, read as the reverse complement.
AACGTCCCGGGTTGTCAGAGCACCACGACTGGTATTCAGCCACGTTTTCTTCGTGCTGGGCAAAGTTCTCCGCAAACTTGGTTTCGCCCGTGTCCAGGTTGACGGTCACCCAGTAGTAGTAGTCGTTCTGTGCGGGATTCGCCGTTGCGTCAATGGACGCATCCCCCGGGGAACCGATGGGGCCCACCGGTAGTCCCGGATTGGCAAAGGTGTTGTATTCATTGGAGGAATCGTTGCGTTCCTCGTCGGAGAAGTCGTAGGAGCGTCGGCCAAGGCCGTAGGTCACGGAGGCATCCGATTGGATGAATCCGTTGGTTTCATCATCCGGACGGTCAATACGGTTGAAAATCGCTCCGGCCACATCCGCGTAATCGGAGGGGACGCCTTCGAACTCCACCAGGGAAGCCACCGTGAGAACACGGAAAGCCTGATCTTCCGGAACGTTGTTGCGTTCCAGCGTGGCCTTGGTGCGGTCCACCATCTCCTGCAAGATCTCATCTGCGGTGGCATCCAGCGGGAAACGGTACTCACCGGGATGCAGGTAACCCTCAATGGTGGGGAACTGCTCCGGAATGCCGAACTTGGAGGTGTCCTGCGCGGCACTCTCGAATTCGTCCTTGGAGATGCCCGTGGAGTCGGACAGGATCTCAAAGGTGTCGTCCATGCGCAGGGTGTTGGCCACAGCGGCGTAGTGCGCGGGGTCGCCTTCATCCATCAGCACCCGGACCGCGGCCTGGGAACTCATTTGGCGCCGCATTTCATAGTCACCGGGCTGGATGAACTGGCCCTGGTACTCCGCATTGAACGTGTCAATGAAACGGCCGGCGTTGGCCACGATGTCTTCATTGGTCAGATTGATGCCCACCTGCTCAATGGTTTCGCCCTCTTGGATGGTGAAGTTCACGGCGTCATTGCCGTCACCGCGGTAGTCCTTGCGTTCAAACCACCCAAAGTTGTTGCCCAAGACGGAGATGGTGAACACTGCCGCCACCGTGAACAGGGCAATGGCCCCGATCAAGGAGAGGTTGTGCCGCTTTTTCAGGCGTTCAAGCTGTTCTTCGGAGCGTTCCTCCACCTGGAAGGCACCGGTCAGCCCCTTTCCGCCCTCTCGGCGGGTTCGCCTTCGGCCCTGGTCTTCAGGACCGCGCTGCTGCTCGCTCACGTGAGGTCTCCCTCCGGCTTGGCGGACGAGGCAGAGTCGTCCATGGTCATGTCAGTATTTTGATCGGCTCCGCGTGTAACGGACGGATCACGGCCTTTGTCGGCGCGGCGCGCAGCGGCAAGTGCAGCTTCCAAAATGGTCACTGCTGCTTGCTGATCCACTTTGGATTTGTGGTCACGGCGGGACAACCCGGCCTGGTGCAGCATGCGATGGGACTCCACGCTGGTCCAGCGCTCATCCACCATGTGCACCGGTGTTGGTTCTCCAGTCCGCTCCAATCGGTCGGCCAGGCGCTGGGCCCAGTCCAAGGCTGCCCTGGTGGAGTCGGTGTGCTCACCGGACATGGCCAGCGGAAGTCCCACCACCACTTCAACCACACCGTGTTCGCGGACCAATTTGGCTGCGATCTTGACGTCAAAGTGCTTTTTGAGGTCACGTTCCAGGGTGGTCAGCGGTGTGGCCAGAATGGCATCGGGATCTGTCAGGGCCACCCCCACGCGCACTTGGCCCACGTCCACCCCGAGTCGACGTCCTCGCACCGTGAGATCCAGGGGTTGAGGTGATGAAACCACCTCAGGCATTGCCGCTCCCCGCCGCTGCGTCCTGGTCCCCAAAACGTCGGAGCTGGGCCAGGATGGCTTCCAAGGCAGCACCGGTCTTGGAAGCATCCTGTCCGCCGCCCTGTGCGACGTCGTCCTTGCCACCGCCACCGCCACCGAGCACACCCGCCGCTGTGCGCACCAGGGCACCAGCCTTGGCGCCAGCCGAACGCGCGGAGTCCGTGGTGGCCACCAGCAACAGGGGGCGGTCATTGGCCACGCCCGTCACGGCCACCACGGCCGGGCGCTGAGCGAGGCGGCCCCGCAGATCCAGAGCCAAGGCCCGCAGATCATCCGCCCCGGAGACCTCTCCCATGTCATGGGTCAGAACGTGGAAGGTTCCAAGGTCTTGAACGGAATCCAGCAAAGACCCCGCCTGCGCGGCCAACTTCTCCCGCCGTGCAGCAGCCAACTCCTTCTCGGTTGACCGCAGCTTCTCCAAGGTTTCCTGGATGCGTGCCGGCAACTCAGCCGAATGCTGCACCTTGAGCAGTTCCGTCAGCTGATTCACCAAGGTGCGCTCAGCGGCCAGGTGTTCAAAGGAGTTCAGTCCCACCAACGCTTCCACGCGGCGGTTACCCGAGCCCACGGAACCCTCCGTGAGCAGGGACAGGGAGCCGATCTGGGCGGTGTCAGCCACATGGGTGCCGCCGCACAGCTCACGGGACCAGGGGCCGTTGAGCTCCACCACACGGACCTGATCACCGTACTTTTCACCGAACAGACTCATGGCACCCAGCGCCTTGGCTTCAGCCAGGGGCATCTCCCGGGTGATCACCTCATGGTCGTCACGAATGATCGTGTTGGCCAGGCCCTCGACCTCCTGCTTTTGGGTCTCGGACAAGCCCTGCCCCCAGGCAAAGTCAAAACGCAGGTAGCCCTCCTTGTTGAAGGAACCGCGCTGCACAGCTTCCGGCCCCAGGACATCGTGGAGGGCCGCGTGCACGATGTGAGTTCCGGTGTGCGCCATTTCCGCATCACGACGACGTCGTACATCAATGGAAGCCACCGCCTCGGCACCGGCCACCACTTCCCCGGAGGTGACCGTGGCGCGGTGCACTGACAGACCTTTGACCGGCTGCTGCACATCGGAGACGGTCAGCACGAAGCCTTGACCGGTAATGGTGCCGGTGTCCGCAGCCTGGCCACCGGCCTCCGCATAGAACGGGGTGGAGTCCAAGATCACCTCAACCTGCTCACCCTGGGAGGCGGCAGGAACAGTGGCACCATCCACCAGCAGCGCCCGCACAGTGGTGGCGGTGGAGACCTCCGAATAGCCGGTGAACACCGAATCCCGCTGCTCCTGCAATGCCCGCAGCACCGAGAGATCGGCGTGGGCGCCCTTCTTGGCCCGGGCGTCCTTGCGCGCACGCTCACGTTGGTCATTCATCAACGAGCGGAACGCGGCCTCATCCACGGACACCCCCGCTTCAGCTGCCATCTCCAACGTGAGGTCAATGGGGAAACCGTAGGTGTCATGCAGTGCGAATGCCTCCGCGCCGGTCACAGCACCGCTGTGGGCCTTGGCCGCGGTCACGGCTTCTTCCAGTCGGGAGGTACCGGACTCGATCGTCTTCAGGAATGCCTTTTCCTCCGCGTAAGCAATCCGGGAAATCCGCTCAAAATCCTCCACCACCACGGGGAACATCTCCCCCATGGCATCGCGGGAGGCCGGCAGCAGTACATTGAGGCACGGTTCGGTCACCCCCAGCAAACGCATGGCTCGGATGGCACGGCGCAAGAGACGACGCAAGATGTAGCCGCGTCCCTCGTTGCCGGGCGTGACGCCGTCGGCAATCAACATCAGCGAGGAACGGATGTGGTCGGCCACCACGCGCATGCGGACGTCGTCGGCATAGCCCCGGTCCTCGGCGCGCTCGGCACCGTGGTAGGTCTTGCCGGAGAGTTCGGAGGCTGCGTCCAGAACCGGGCGGACCTGATCCGTCTCGTAAAAGTTCTCAACCCCCTGCAGCAGCATGGCCATACGCTCCACGCCCATACCGGTGTCAATGTTCTTGCGCGGCAACTCACCCAGGATCTCGTAATCCTTGCCGGAGCCTTCGCCACGCTGGTACTGCATGAACACCAGGTTCCAGATTTCAATGTAGCGATCGTCATCCACCGCCGGGCCGCCCTCACGGCCGTAGCGGGGACCACGATCGTAGAAGATCTCGGAGTCCGGACCAGCGGGGCCCGGCTGCCCGGTGTCCCAGTAGTTTTCCTCCTTGGGCATGCGCTGGATGCGCTCCTCCGGCAGCCCCACGGTGTTGCGCCACAGATCGTGGGCTTCGTCATCGCCTTCGTAAATGGTGACCCACAGGCGTTCGGGCTCAAGTCCATAACCACCGTCCTGAGTGGCGGAGGTCAGCAGTTCCCAGGCCATGGGGATGGCCTTTTCCTTGAAGTAATCACCGAAGGAAAAGTTGCCGGCCATCTGGAAAAACGTTCCGTGGCGGGCGGTTTTGCCCACTTCATCAATGTCCAGCGTGCGAATGCACTTCTGCACGGAAGTGGCCCGCAGCCAGGGGGCCTGCTCCTGACCCAGGAAATATGGGATGAACGGCACCATGCCGGCAATCGTGAACATGGACCCGGGCTGGGTGGAGACCAGAGAGGCGGAAGGCACAATCGTGTGACCCTGCTTCTGGAAATAGCTCAGCCAGCGTTCAGTGATCTCATGGGTCAACATGGGCGACTTTTGGTCCTTTGTGGTGTGGTCGTCTAATTCTGAGTGCATCTGGCGGGTTCGCGGCACATCTGGCACGTTCGCCACGAATCCAGCCCGTTTGCTGCGGATCGAGTTTGTCTGTGGCGGATCAGGCTTACCTGTGGCGAGTCACGGCAACTGTGACCGACCCCCGTCACGGTCCTGGTGACCGCGCTGCAGAGCCTGCCTGGGGCGAATCTGATCAGGTGCAGGTAGCCCGAGCTGCCGCCGCAGTTCGTCTTCACGCTGCGCTGATCCGGCCCGCACATCCTGCGCTATTCGCAGCAATCGGCTGGCCAGCTTGTTCTCCCGGCCTGTCTGCTGCGCACCGTGTGGCGCTGCTGAGGACTCCCCCGCGGCCGTGAGCTCGGGGGCGGGTTCACGTGATCCCGGCGCCAGCTCGGAAAGCACCTTACGGCCCGCAGCGGAGCCCGCCCACCGTGTGGCCACGGCCCCGGCTGCCGCTCCGGCGGCCAGAAGGGCCAATCTGCCCAAAGCACTCATGAATTCCCCCCGGGTTGTGCACCGTCCAAGAACTCATTGTCATCGGCCAACCTGGCAGCCCCATGGGATTCTCCTGCGCGGTGCCGGGCGCCCCGTACAGGCTGGTCTGCATGATCCGACCCCGGAGTTGAGTCCCCCTCAACAATCTCGGGCTCGATCACCTCGGGAACCTCGGACTCGTGACCCTCGGTGGCTGCACTGTCCCGGGTCTCGGAGGCTCCTGCAGAAGCCGCAGGTGTGTCGAACTCCGTGCCTTCCCACCACGGTCTGGCCGCAGATCTTGGCTCAGCATCCGCGGCACCAGACTCCGGTGCGGTTTCAGCGGCACTGAAGCCGGCGACGTCGTCGTGGGCGGGTGCCGTGGCGGTGCGCATGTTTCGCTCCTGCTGACGCCGGGCGCGTGCAGCTTCCGGGCTGAACGCGCGGCGAACACCCGAGGAGAACGCGGCCACCTTGATGATCGGCTGCCCCACTGTGGAGGCAACCAAGGAGGTCATGGCGGACACGTTGGCGGAAGCATCTGAAACGTTGTCCGTGATGCCGTCCACCTTCTCCAACTGGGAGTTGGTGGTGGCAACGGTGCGCACCACTTCATCAATCAGCGGCTCGGTTTCGTCATTGAGATCACGAATCCAGATGCGCAACTCGTCAAAAACGCGACCCAACTTGATGATCGGAACGGCCAGCAGCGCCACCAGGATGGCAAAAACGCCCGCGGCGATCAGGCCCGCAATATCTCCACCGGTCATGGGCTTGAAGGGCTCCTGTAGCTGGATCGGGCAGCGCACTGCTGTTCGGACGGTGCGCTGCAATGGGCTTGCCGCAGTGGACCGTCTGCGTTGGTCCGGGACCGACGGTGTTAGAGCGGGCGCGTCAATGCGCATCTACTGTAACCAATTGGTCACGATTCTCCTGACATCCCTTGCCGCGCGGACGTTGGAGAATCACGGGCGGTCTTCCGGGCAGCCCGACCGGGCTCATCAGAGCCGTTGGCAAACAAGCTACCCCCGCACCGAGAACGGTACGGGGGTAGCTTGTTTGCCAACGGCGAGCCCGGCGCACGGAGGCGGGGGCCGCCGTCGTATTGCAATCAGGCCAGCCTTTGCAGACCATGCCAGTTGTTGCAATCAGGCCAATCGTTGCAGATCAGGCCATACGGGCGTAGTACTCGACCACAAGCTGCTCTTCGCAGGTCACGGGGACCTCGGAGCGCTCGGGAAGGCGAGTGTAGGTTGCCTGCAGCTTGTCGATGTCAACGTTCAGGTAAGCCGGAACCTTGGGCAGCACGTCCTGGTGCGCGCCGGTGGCGGCAACCTGGAAGGGGACCATTTTCTCGGACTTTTCGTGAACGTGGATCATCTGACCCGGCTTGACCATGTAGGAGGGGCGATCCACACGCTGGCCGTTGACCAGGATGTGACGGTGCACCACCATCTGGCGGGCCTGAGCCATGGTGCGGGCGAATCCGGCGCGCAGGACCAAAGCGTCCAGGCGGGATTCCAGCAACTGGATCAGGTTTTCACCGGTCTGGCCCTCGCGGCGCTTGGCCTCCACGTAGGCGCGGTGCATCTGCTTCTCGCGGATGTTGTACTGGGCGCGCAGGCGCTGCTTCTCCAACAGACGAACCTTGTAGTCCGAATCAGCCTTGCGGCGGGCACGGCCGTGCTCACCGGGACCGTAGGGACGGCGCTCAAAGTACTTCTCGGCCTTGGGCGTCAGGGCGATGCCCAGGGCACGGGACTTGCGCACCTGGCGGCGCGCACGCAATGCGTTGTCAGACACTGATGTGTCACCTTTCATGCGGTGGGCGCTCGTCGTTGTCACCGCTGGTGCGGGAGCAAGGCGGCGAGCGCCGTGAACTGTTCGGTTCGGCCTCCGGGACGTGGATTCGGTCCACGCGGAGAGGTGGGGATCAGCCGCAATCCCACAGAGCTACAGGTCCCAGCTGCACGCATCCAGATGAGTGGTTGAGGCTCACGAAAATGGACATGCGCAGTCGAGGTCCTTGCCGACCGACCGCACAACCATACCAGGCCACCCCCTCCTACCCCTCCCTCCCCTGACTGCCGAGTGTCGGAGTTTGGTCGTTTCAGTGAGCTTGAAACGTCCAAAATCGGACACTCGGCAGGGGTAGGTTCCTCCACAGCTTGGTGATGTGCTCTTGGTTACCCTGTCCACCCCGGATGGCCTGTGGATAACTCCCCGATGTCCAGGCTCCTGCGATTAGCGTCCGGAGCATGCTTCTCATGCCCCAAACACCTCGATTCGCCCAACCCACCGTTCTGCGAGCCGCAGACTGGCCTTCTTCCACCCACGCCATGACCCGCGACCCGCACATGGTGCAGCTGGCCCACGGGCTGTGGGCCCGGTTCGACTCACCGATGCAGCGTTCAGATCTTGCCGACTGGGAGATTGCAGCCTTGGCACAACCTATGTTCGGACCTGGGTCTGCGGTGGCTGGAATCTCAGCTGCGCAAATGTTCGGCATCCCTCTCATGGCTGGAATGCACTGGTTGGACGATGTTCTGCGCGAATCTTCGGCCGCACGCCCCACTCCGCAGCTACCGCAATTAGCCGTACCTGAGAGCACTCGCAACCGGGGACGTACTGAGCTCAGTCTCAGAAGACGACGCCGGGCCCTGTACGACCAAGAAGGCTCCTGGGATTCATGTGTGACCGGTGGCCTGGAAACTCTGCTGATGCTGCAGGAGTGGCTGGTGGGCTGGCGCAGCGTGGTGGCGGTCGACCACGTTCTCTCAAACGTGGTGGACCAGTTCGGCCGCCCCGCGCCACTGCTGCCGGAAACACTCGACCGTCACATGGCAAAAATCCCCAACGGGGCCAGGGGCAAAGCGCGGCTACATCTGGCTGTTGAACGCAGTCGCCCAGGAGTGCGTTCACCGATGGAAACCGTACTGCGCCTGTTCGCTCTGTCTTGCGGAGTGGAAGAACCGATCCACGACTACAGGATTGTGCTGCGTAACGGAAGGCTGGTTTACCTGGACTTGGCCTGGCCTCACCGCAAAAAGGCCCTGGAGTACAACGGTGAAATCCATCAACGCAATTGGCGTCAATATCGTGATGAGATGGGCCGATTTACAGATTTGCGCGACGACGGATGGGACGTGCGCTTCGTCGTCGTTGATGACTTACGGGACACCACGCGTCTGGCCGCCCTGGAGCGTTGGCTCCTACGCCCCTAAGACTCTGCCGAGTGTCCGAGTTTGGTCGTTTCAAGCCCACTGAAACGACCAAACTCGGACACTCGGCAGTCAAGGAAGGAGGGGTCAGTCGACGTCCTCGTCCACCCAGTCGAAGGTCTTGGTCACGGCCTTCTGCCAGTTGCGGAAGTACTTGGCGGTGGTCTCTGCCTCCTCCTGCGGCTCCCAGCGGGTGTCCTCCGCCCAGTTGGCGGCAACATCCTCCGTACCGCTCCAGAAGCCAACCGCGATCCCCGCAGCGTAGGCAGCACCCAACGCCGTGGTTTCCGTGACCTTGGGGCGAATCACCGGGATGCTCAGTTGGTCCGACTGGAACTGCATCAGGAGTTCGTTGGCAGTCATACCGCCATCCACCTTGAGTTCCTGCATGTCAACATCCGAGTCCTTGTTCATGGCCTCGATGACCTCGCGGGACTGGTAGGCCGTTGCCTCCAATGCCGCGCGGGCAATGTGGGACTTGTTGACGTAACGGGTCAGCCCAACCAGGGCGCCGCGGGCGTCGTCGCGCCAGTACGGTGCAAATAGGCCAGAGAAGGCAGGCACAAAGTACGCACCGCCGTTGTCCTCGACCTCCTGCGCCAGCGCTTCCACCTGGGAAGCGTCCGAGAACAAGCCCAGGTTGTCCCGCAACCACTGGATCAGCGAGCCTGTCACCGCAATGGAGCCCTCCAAGGCGTACACCGGGTCCTGGTCGCCGAGCTTGTAGCACACGGTGGAAAGCAGCCCGTGCTCGGAGTGGACCACCTCATTGCCCACGTTCATCAGCACAAAGGAGCCCGTGCCGTAGGTGTTCTTGCCCATGCCCGGTTCAAAGCAGGCTTGGCCGAACATGGCGGCTTGCTGATCACCGAGGATTCCGGAGATGGGAACATCACGCAAAAAGCCTGCCTGCCGGCCGTGGCCGTACACCTCAGAGGAGGAACGAATCTCCGGAAGCATGGACAGCGGAACCCCCATGTCCTCAGCGATCTCCGCATTCCAGTCCAAGGTGTCCAGGTTCATCAGCATGGTGCGGGAGGCGTTGGTGACATCCGTGACGTGAACGCCGCCGTTGGCACCACCGGTCATGTTCCACACCAGCCAGGAGTCGGTGTTGCCGAACAACAAGTCCCCGGCTTCTGCTTTTTCGCGTGCACCCTCAACGTTGTCCAGGATCCAGGAAATCTTGGGGCCGGAGAAGTAGCTGGCCAGCGGCAGACCCACACGGTCCTTGTACTTGTCAGCGCCTTCCTCCCCGCCCAGCTGTTCTGCCAGCTTGGCGGTGCGGGTGTCCTGCCAGACGATGGCGTTGTAGACCGGCTCGCCGGTGTTCTTGTCCCACACCACAGCTGTTTCACGCTGGTTGGTGATCCCGACGGCGGCCAGGTCAGCCGCCGTCAGCTCGGCCACTGCCAGGGCATCAGCCACCACCTTGCGCACGTTGCGCCAGATCTCCTGGGGGTCGTGCTCCACCCAACCCGCTTTGGGGAAGATCTGCTCGTGTTCCAACTGGCCCGTGGACACAATCTCCCCGGCGTGGTTGAAAATGATGGCCCGGGAACTGGTGGTGCCCTGGTCAATGGCCATCACGTACTGGGCTTGATCGTGATCCTTGTTTTCCAGATTGGTCTGGGTCTGGGATTCGGTGCTCATGGGATTCGACTCCTCACGTCGTTGTGGTGGATCGGTTGGGGGTGGTTGTTGCGGGGCGGGCAATCAGCCTGCGGGGAAATTGGTGGCCGGGTACAGCTGGAAGATGCCACCGGCAATCAGTGCGCCAATCAGCGGGCCCACCACCGGCACCCAGGCGTAGCCCCAATCGCTGCCGCCCTTCCCGCGGATGGGAAGGACAGCGTGGGCAATACGCGGCCCAAGGTCGCGGGCCGGGTTGATGGCGTAGCCGGTGGGACCACCCAGGCTGGCACCGATACCAACCACCAGCAGGGCAACTGCCAGCGGCCCCAGCCCGGAGGGGGTGCCGCCGAACATCAGGATCACGAACACCAGCACAAAGGTGGCAATGGCCTCGGTCACCAGGTTCCACGGGTAGGAACGAATCTCCGGGCCCGTGGCAAAGGTCCCCAGCTTGGCGGCCGGGTCCAGTGGTTCGTCGTAGTGCTGCTTGTACGCCACCCAGCACACCACCGCACCCAGGAAGGCACCGAGCATTTCTGCGGCAAAGTAGACCAGGGTGGATGCCAGGCTGACTGCCACACCGGGGGCGTATTCCGCACCGCCGGAGGCCAGGATTCCCACGGTCACGGCAGGGTTCAGATGCGCGCCGGACTGCCAGCCCACATACACGCCGGCAAACACGGCCAGACCCCAGCCAAAGTTGATCAGCAGCCAGCCGCCGCCGTTTCCTTTGGTCCTTCCGAGGAGGTGGTTGGCCACCACGCCCACGCCCAGCAGGGTGAGCATGCCGGTACCCAGCACTTCCGAAACGAACACGGTGCTCAGCGGCACCGCATCAGCTGCTGTCTCCATGGGCAGCAGCCCGGGCAAAGTGATCATGAATCTCTCCTTTGAGTGTGATCAGTAGGGAAAACTTGGGTGTCCTGGGCGCAGCCGCCACCGGCTGCTGTCCATCAGTCCAGATCGGTCAACGACGGCGCCGCGGCCCGCTCCGCTGCCGCTGCGACGTCGTCCGTGGTCAAGGCGGCAGCGTCCTCAGCCGCGCAGCGTGTGCGGTAGTCCTGGATCTCCCGGGTGCGACGCGACGGGTCCCACCCCAATTCCTGGGCCAACAGGTCCGCCACTTCCTCCACAGCCGCCAAGCCGTGATCTGGCTGGTCGTAGGTCATGCGGGTGCGAGTTTCAAAGAGGTCTTCCAGGTGCAGCACACCTTCATGCCGGGCGGCCTGTACCACTTCCGCACGCAGATACTCGGGTGCACCGGTCAACGGCTGCGCCAGATCCGGTTGCTCGGCCACCAGCGCCTCGATCTCCGAGATCCCCGAGCCGTAGCGGTTCAGAAGATGGGTCACGGTGTCATCGTCCCAGCCGTGAGCTGCCGCTATCTGACCCACCTGGCGGGTCAGCGGCAGGTAGCCGTCCGCGCCCTGCAACAGGGTCCGATCCGTGACGGAGGGAAGTTCTTTGGCGCGTTGCGCTCCCAGGGCAAAGTCCACGGCATCTTCAGCCATCACGCGGTACGTGGTCAGCTTGCCACCGGCAATGGCGATCAAGCCGGGCACCACCTCCGCCACTGTGTGTTCCCGGGACACCTTGGTGGAAGCCGTTTCCGCGCCGTTCTTGACGCCAGGTTGCAGCAGAGGCCGCAGGCCGGCAAAGGTACCAATCACATCGTCCCTGGTCAGCGGTTCGTCCAGGACCACATTGGCGTGCTCGATCACGTAATCAATGTCAGCACCTGTGGCCACTGGGGCAGCAATGTCCTGCTCGTAGGGGGTGTCAGTGGTTCCGATGATCCAGTAGTGCTCCCAGGGAATCACGAACAGCACGGATTTTTCCGTCTGAAGGATCAGCCCCACCTCCCCGTGGATACGCTCACGCGGGACCACAATGTGGATTCCCTTGGAGGCCAAGACCTTCAGACCGCCATCGGTCTGAGCCATGTCCTGGGTTTGTTCGGTCCACACGCCAGTTGCCGTGATGACCTTCTTGGCGTGGATGTCAAAAGACGTGTTGGTTTCCAGGTCGGTGACCTGCGCACCGGTGACGTGGCCGTCGTCGTTTTTCAGCAACCCGGTCACCCGCGTCCGGGAGGCAGCCAGTGCGCCGTACCCCACAGCGGTCCGGATCAAGGTCATGACCAGGCGGGCATCGTCCACTCGACCGTCCCAGTACTTGACGGCGCCCACCATGGCTCCGGGCTTGATGCTGGGAAATGCCTTGCTCACACCGCGTTGGCTCAAGTGCCGGTGGAACGGCATGGAAGCCACCTTGGAGCCCAGGTGGGCCAAAGTGTCGTAGAGCCCGATGCCAGCGGTCACGTAAGGGCGCTCCCACACACGGCGGGTGATGGGGTACAGAAACGGGACGGGCTTCACCAGGTGTGGGGCCAGGGTGTAGAGCAAACGTTCGCGCTCGCTGAGGGCTTCTGCCACCAATTTGAAATCCAGCTGCTGCAGGTAGCGCAACCCGCCGTGCACCAGTTTGGAGGACCAGCGGGAGGTTCCACCTGCCCAGTCCTGCGCCTCAACCACGCCCGTGCGCAGGCCGCGTGTGGCTGCGTCCAGGGCAATACCTGCACCTGTGATACCGCCGCCGATCACCAGGATGTCCAACGGTTGGCCGGAAGCCATCTGGTCCAGAGCGTGCTGGCGGGTCTGCGGTGTCAGGTCAGTGGTTCTCACGAAAGCCTCAATCATTGTGCGTGTTGTGCCGTTTGAATGCGTCCTGCGTCACACCATGCAGCCCAAATGCACGTATGCTCAACTTCAATGCACAAACGTGCACCGAGGGGAGAAGGCAGTGCACGACGATTCAGTGCTATACCAGGCAGCAGAGCTCTACTTTGTGCAGGGCATGACCATGGGAACGGTGGCCGAGCGTTTACAAGTCTCCAGGTCAACGGTTTCCCGCATGCTGGCTGAGGCCAAAGAACGCGGCATTGTGACCGTTTCCCTGCGGATGCCGGACAAACCATCCGACCGACTCTCACGCCGCATGAACGAACTTTTTGGAGTCGCCACGCACATTGCCGGAACACCGCGCTCAGCCCACGCGGCTCAACGGCTGGAGGCTGCAACACGCTACGCGGCCAATGTGCTCAACGGATGGGTGACCAACGGGTCTGTGGTGGGTGTGGCTTGGGGTGCCACCACCTCCATGATGGCCTCCCACCTGCACCGCATGGATCTGCGCGATGTCACCGTGGTCCAGCTCAACGGAGCCGCCGGCCCCCGATCCACGGGGGTGGGTTCCTCCACTCCGGTGCTGGCCACCATGGCACGGGCCTTCAACGCGGAGCTCTACCCGTTCCCCACACCGGCATTCTTTGATCACGAACAAACCAGGACTCTGCTGTGGCAGGAGTCTTCCGTGCGGCGGATTTTGGCGGTACGCGCGGCGGTGGACATCGCGGTGTTCAGCGTGGGGGCCTTCCACGGTCCAGTGCTCTCCCAGGTGTATTCGGAAGGCCACCTCACCCAGGAGGCGCTACGCAGTTTGAACCAGAATCGGGTGGTGGGAGACATGTGCACGGTTTTCATCCGCGAGGACGGAAGCTACGCGGACATCACGCTCAACCGGCGCGCCTCCGGTCCCACTCCGTCAGATCTGTCCCGTCTCCCCCGGCGATTGTGTGTGGTCTCCGGTCAACACAAGGTCCGGGGCATTGTGGGGGCACTGCGCTCCGGTGCGGTCACGGATTTGGTGATCGACGACCGTACCGCAGCGCAGGTGGTGAGCTACATCGAGGGCAGCCACAACCCTTGACGTCCCCTTGTCCGCGCCCCGGCTACTTCTTGTTCTTGCCGCCGCGCACAATCTGGCGCAACTTGTCCACGCGAGTGGCCAGTTCCCGGTCATGCCCGTAGGCGGTGGGACGGTAGTAGTCCAGGCCCACCAGCTCATCCGGCGGGTACTGCTGGGGGGCCACCGCGTTGGGAGCGCCATGGGCGTACACGTAGCCTTTGCCGTGCCCCAGCTTCTGCGCACCCTTGTAATGGGCATCGCGCAGATGCAAGGGCACGGGGCCTGCTTTGCCCGCCCGGACATCCGCAATGGCCTGGTCTATCGCGCTGTAGGAGGCATTGGACTTGGGGGCCGTGGCCAACAGAGTGGTTGCCTGTGCCAGCGGAATACGGCCCTCCGGCATCCCGATCAACTGCACCGCCTGGGCCGCCGCCACAGCGGTGTGCAGAGCCGTGGGATCAGCCGTTCCAATGTCTTCGGAGGCGGAAATGATCAGTCGCCGCGCAATGAAGCGGGGATCCTCCCCGGCCTCGATCATGCGGGCCAGGTAGTGGAGTGCAGCATCCACATCGGACCCGCGGATGGATTTGATGAAGGCTGAAATGACGTCGTAATGCTGGTCTCCGTCCCGGTCATAACGCAACACCGCACGGTCCATGGCTTCTGTGGTGTGCTCCACCGTGATCAACGGGGTGTCGGCCGCCTCTGAATCACGGTCCCCGTCAGACTCGTCCGCCTCCACCACCGCGGAGAGTGCAACTGCCGCGGCTGCCTCCAAACCGGTCAGCGCTTTCCGGGCGTCCCCACCGCACAGCTCCAGCAGGTGCGCCCGGGCCTGCGGGTCCAACCGCACCTCCCCGTTCAACCCCCGCGGATCGACGACGGCGCGGTCCACCAGTTCCCCAATGTCTTCCGGTTCCAGCGGCTGGAGAGTCAGCAGCAAAGATCGGGAGAGCAGCGGTGCGATCACGGAAAACGATGGGTTCTCCGTGGTGGCGGCCACCAGAACCACCCAGCGGTTCTCCACACCTGGCAGCAGGGCGTCCTGCTGTGCCTTGGTGAAACGGTGAATTTCATCAAGGAACAGCACGGTGGTCCGCCCGTGCAGATCACGGTCCGTCAGGGCTTGATCCATCACGGCGCGAACGTCCTTGACGCCTGCGGTGATGGCGGAGAGTTCCACGAACTTCCGATGAGCGCCCCTGGCGATGACGTGGGCAATGGTGGTTTTGCCCGTCCCCGGCGGACCCCACAACATGATGGAGCTGGGCCCGGCTGGGCCCCGATCTGCGCCCGCCAAGACCTGTAACGGGGAGCCTGCTTTGAGCAGATGCTTCTGGCCCACCACCTCATCCAAACTACGGGGACGCATCCGGACTGCCAGCGGCGCGGTGGCCCGCGGTGAGGTGGTCACACGGCCTTCCGGGGCGAAACCCGAAGATTCATTGTCCGGGGAGACATCAAAAAGGGAACTGCTCACGCTCTCCAGGCTACTGGTTGCCTCCGACAGCGTATCCAGCAATCTCCTGGCACACAGGAGGATCAATCAGAACGTCCAGTCATTCGCTGGAACGTCCACCACTCACGGGGAACGCCGCGGACGCTGGAGCTCCGCAGAATCCAGCAGCACCGTCACGGGACCATCGTTGACCAAACTGACCTGCATGTCCGCGCCAAATTCACCCGTCTGCACGGATACTCCCAAGTCCTTCAAAGCACTCACGAACTCAGCAACCAGCGGCTCGGACACGGGCCCCGGGGCTGCCGCGGACCAGGACGGGCGACGACCCCGACGGCAATCCGCATACAGCGTGAACTGACTGACCACCAGTACTGGCGCTGCAAGGTCCACGCACGATGCCTCCGCGATCCATTCACCGTTGGGATTCATGCCGCTGAGAATGCGCAATCGCGCGGTTTTGTCGGCCAAAAGGTGAGCGGTGGCGGCGTCGTCGTTGTGAGTGACGCCCACCAAAGCCACCAGACCGGGGCGGCTCAGCCTCCCGGTGACCCGCTGAGTGCCGTCCGGGTCGGTCACGGTGACGCTGGCGGAGCTGGCTCGCTGAAGAAGAACACGCACAGGAGCAAGTTCATCATGCTCGCGGGCACGTTGCAGGTGATTAGGGGCCAACAAGTACCTACGATCCTGGTATGACAGGCGCAGCCCTCACCACCTCCAGCGATTCGCACACGGCTCAGCCCGCGAGCGCCCACACCCGGCGTCGGGACGGGGTGGCGCGGGTGGTGGCGGCGGTGCTGTCTCCGTCGATCCTGGCCAGTGCGGTACTGGTGGTGGCAGGCAGCGTGGACAGTGGTGTTTGGGGGTTCTGGTGGGCGGCTGGCACGGCTGTGCTCCTGCTGGGGGTGCCCATGGCGGTGTTGATTTATCTGTCTCACCGCGGCGTGGTGGATTCGCGGTATGTGCGTAATCGGGCCCACCGTTTTCCGGTGTACGGCGGGGTATGCGTGCTCATCGTGGCGGTGCTTGTGGCGCAACTGACCTACGGTTCGGCGCTCGGGATTCCCCTGTCCGTGACTCTGACTGCCATGTTCTTGCTGTTGGGAGTGGTCACGCTCATGGTGATCACTCTGGTGTGGAAGGTTTCCGCGCACACCGCCATGGCGGCCACCTTTGCCGTGGCCGTCCCCGTGCTGTTGGGAGGCTGGCTGGTGTTCTTCACCTGGGTGATCCCGGTGGCGGTGGCATGGTCCCGGCTGCGCACCGCAGATCACACCTACTGGCAGACGGTGGTGGGAATCTGGATTGGTGTGCTGATCGGCGGGTTCTACGGCCTCATGTGGAGCTGGTGGATCTGAGGTGGCCAGCACTGCCCGAAAGATACGGCCCGATGAGGCTTTCCATGGTCACGGCACACAGCTGGTCCAAGGCTGTGCGATCCAACTCAGCCACGGGCTCCATCTGAATCACGTAGCGGGTCAATGCCACACCCAATAACTGGGACATGGCCACGGTGAATATGGGGCGGGGAACAGCATCCCATCCCAAAGAAGCCAAAGCGCCGCTGATCTTGGTTGCCTGCAGGTCCACCAGGGCGCGTCGACTGTCGTCGTCCTCCCAGGCGCTGCGCAGCACCGCCGAGAATGTCTGCGCAGAATCAGCAGCTTCCCACAGGTCGAAATACCCCCTGACCACCTCCAGAGCTGGGCGTGGTGACGCGCCCAACCGGCCTTGGAGGGAAGCAATCAACGCATCAATTGTTGCCTCGACCTCAGCCAGAACGGCCTCACGATAGAGCTGTTTCTTGCCACCGAAGTGATGTCTGACCATGGCCGCATCCACTCCAGCCTCTGAGGTGATGGCCCGCACGGAAGTGGTGGAGTAGCCGTGCACCGCAAACTGTTTCTGAGCCACCCGTAGGAGCAACTCCCGGGTCTGCGTAGGGCCAGGCCGTCGGCCCGCCCTTTTGGGACTGTCTGTCACTGAAATCACCACTTCCTCGACACTCAGCGGTTGAATTCACCACCTGTAGAATTTATTGTGGCACATGTATCCGAACACAGATCCCCGCTCAACTGCACGGCACTGCCCCAGGGAGCCACCTTGGCCATCTTGCGCCCACGCGAACGATCAGCAGAACAGCTGCGCCCAACACGCCACAACTTGACTGTCTTGACCACGGATTTCGACGTCGCCGCGTACACCCAAGCTGAACCGCAGCCGATCGCCGTTGAAGCCCCAGACCTTGTGTTGAACCCTCAACAGGTCCTCATGTTGCGTTACCTCAGAGAGGTTTTGGCCACCGAACTGGACGACATGCGCGCCATGCTCACTTCCTGGACGGGTCACGAAGCCCGTATCACGGCTTTCCTGGCCACCTGGGCGGTCGAGAGATATTGGAGCACCCGTGCCCTGCGCGACCTATTGGAACTGGCCTCCGCTCCGGCAGCGAAACTACCTGCTGCTTCGCGCCATCCGGTGCAGCATCGCTTGGCCTCCGCCTATAACGCCAGAATCCTGCCGCTTGCGGGCTCCGTGACGGGAACGCTGGTTGGTGAACCCATCACTGCCGGGCACATGGCACGCATGGCCGTGAATCAGGCACTTCTCACTACGGCCACGCACTCCGCGCTGCTGCAGCTGCCGACCGCGGCCCGTACACCCTTGCAGCAGGTTTGTGATCGCCAAGAGATCGCCTTTCAGTTCTTTGCCGCTGAGGCGACGGCGCGTATCCAGCGTTCACGTGCCGAACGCACCTCGGCGGATCTACACCTGCGTTGGCCCTGGCGGCCGTTGTTGCGCAATGGATTACCAATCGCCGGCGAAACCCAGGCCATCACCGCACTGTTTGGCCCGCAGGAGGCCCGGCGACACCTTCTGCGCGCCGAACTCTCCGTGACCCAGAACCTACGATCTCGCCGTTCACCGGCAACCGCACTGGTCAGACGGCACGTGAATCCTCACTCCGAACGGGCGTCATGAATCGCACGCGGCCCACCCCTGACACCGCTTCAGACCGGACCTGGGCCCCCACACATCCCCTTCCCACCAGACAGGACAGTAGTTTTGGCTTTTAACCTTGAACGATTCGCCGAAACCAGTACTCGTGTCACATGGCATGACCTTGATCTACGCACTTTCCGCACGGATCCTCTCGATCACCAGACGTTGCGGTGCCTGCGCTACATGTGCGACGTCGAGTATCACACCTCCTGCTATCTGCGCGACCTCCTGGTCACGCCGTCCTATCAGGAGGAAGCCGCCGGCGCCTTCATGACCATGTGGAACCGGGAGGAGTTCTGGCACGGCGAGGCCCTGGCAGCCGTTCTGGCTGAACACGATGTGACCGTGGACTACAACACGCTGAAAGCCAAGAGGGTGAAGCTTGGCTGGAGTCACGCTCTGCAGCCAGCCAAACACTCGGTGGTCTCCAACCTGGCCGGAACGGACTTTGTAGCCGTCCATATGACGTGGGGTGCTGCCAATGAACTTTCCGCAGTGGCGGCTTACCGCCGGTTGGCCACCATGACCAAGCACCCTACGCTGTCCGCATTACTGCGGCGCATCGGTCAACAGGAGACCCGTCACGTGGCCTTTTACACCACGCAGGCGCGCCAACGACTGGAGGCCTCCGAAAAAGCCAGAACATTCGTGCGCTTTGCCCTGAATAGATTTTGGAAGCCTGTGGGCTCGGGGATCATGTCGGAACCAGAAGTACAGCATGTGATGTCCCACCTTTTCGCTGGTCAAGGTCCGGAGCTGGAAAAACTCGATCAGAAGATTCAGAAACTCCCAGGCCTGACGGATCTCACAGTCTTTCAATCAGCCTTCAAACGCCTTGGCGTCACCATGTGATCTCCGCCCACCCACCGCCATATCCCCATCATCTTTGTGAAATCCCGGGCCTGTATGGCCTTGCAAGCATTCCACCATCCAGAAACGGAAGAAGATCATGACCGTGACAGAACCACCCGTCCCCGGTACAGCACCACCTGGTACTGAAACCGCAGCTGAGCATCCGTGGGCAGCCTCATCCTCCGAAGTATTGGAAGCCTTTGACTCTGCTGACAGTGGCCTGACAACCGATCAGGTTCAGAAGCGCATACAACGCCACGGACGCAACGAGCTCCCGCAGGCGAAGTCCGAGCCGGCGTGGCGTCGATTCTTGCGGCAGTTTCAGGATGTATTGATCTACATCTTGTTGGCGGCCGCGCTACTCAAAGCCGTCTCCAGCGATTGGGTTGACTTCACAGTCATCATGGTGGTCATTCTGGCTACGGGGCTGATCGGGTACGTACAAGAGGGACGGGCAGCCTCAGCGCTGGCCAGCCTACGAGATATGCAATCTCTGGAGGCGCAGGTCAAACGCGATGGGGAGTGGGAGCACGTCGATGCGGCGGAAGTGGTCCCCGGTGACCTAGTGCGGCTGGGACCCGGCGCGCGCATCCCGGCGGACCTACGCATCATCGCAGCGAATAATGTCAAAGCTGACGAATCTGCTCTCACGGGTGAATCAGAAGCCACTGACAAGGATGAACGCTCCGTATCCGTGGAAGCGCAGCTTGGTGATCGGTCCGGAATGCTGTTCTCCGGCACCTTGATCACCACCGGTACAGCCACAGGCGTGGTGGTCGCTACGGGTGGCCACACGGAGATTGGAAAGATCTCCCAGTTGGTGGCCGACCAGGAGAGTATGGATACCCCGCTGAATCGGCAGCTGGACCGATTGGGGAAACAAGTGTCCTTGATCATTCTGGTATTGGCTGCCGCCATGCTTTTGATAGGTCGCTTTGTGCACAACTGGCCCGGGGATGAATTGGTCTCGGCTGCCATAGGTTTTGCCGTTGCCGCTGTTCCGGAGGGCCTACCCGCTTTGGTGACCATCACTCTTGCACTTGGCGTTCAACAAATGGCCCGGCGTCAAGCCATCACCCGCCGCATGGAATCAGTGGAAACGCTTGGTTCCGTGACGGTCATCTGTTCTGACAAAACCGGCACCCTCACACAGAATGAAATGACGGCTCGTGAAGCGGTCACCCGCGATTCAAGCTTCACGGTGGAGGGCACCGGCTACGGGCCGCAGGGGCGCGTTGTGTCACCCGAGGGCAGGGTGGTCGAGCTCAACAACGACCGTTCCTTCGATGCCCTGATTTTGGCTGCAGCGGCCTGTAACGACGCCGAGGTCCGTCCAGGTGAAGACAGCTGGGAACTGGTGGGCCAGCCCACTGAAGGGGCTTTGACCGTCCTGGCGACCAAGGCCTGGGATCCGCAGCAGCAGCAGGAGCAGAGCCAACGCCCCTATGACATTGAGCGCTTGCATCAGGTGCCCTTCGACTCCTTGTACAAGTACTCGGCGACCCTGGACCGCATCACCCCTCACGGCAAGGAGCCGGAAGCGGAATCCCACCTGATGATCCACGTCGTCGGTGCACCAGACCGTCTGCTGGACCGCTCCGATTCGGAGATGACCACGGATGGCGCGCTCAAGAGCCTGGACCGCTCTTACTGGACGGCGCAGCTGGAGGAGTTGTCGGCACAAGGCTTGCGGGTTCTGGCGGCAGCCCGGCGACCCGCTGAGTCGGACGCCGGATTGGAGCGTAGCGACCTGGACACCGGCCTGACCTTCCTGGGTCTTGTGGGGATCGTGGACCCACCCAGGCCTGAGGTAGAAGCAGCCATTCGTAAGAGCAAAGACGCTGGCATCAGGGTGGCCATGATCACGGGAGACCACCCGGGAACTGCCACCGCCATTGCGCGCGAGTTGGGAATCCTCCAACCTGGTGAAGCTGCCAACGCCTTGACCGGGGCGCAGCTGGAGGCCATGACTCAGGACGAGTTGTGCCAAGCGGTGCAGCACGTTTCCGTGTACGCCCGGACGTCCCCGGAACACAAACTCCGCATTGTCCGGGCACTTCAGAGCCAAGGCCAGGTTGTGGCCATGACTGGCGACGGCGTCAATGATGCTCCATCAATCACTCGTGCCGATGTAGGCGTGGCCATGGGTATCAAGGGCACTGAAGCCACCAAAGAGGCGGCCGACATCGTCCTGGCAGATGACAACTTCACCACCATTGAACACGCTGTGGAAGAGGGGCGCCGGATCTATGACAACATCCGCAAGTCCGTCGTCTTCTTGTTGCCATCGAACGGTGCGCAGTCCCTGGTGATCATTGTGGCGGTGTTGCTGGGCTGGACCTTGCCGCTGTCACCGGTCCAGATTCTTTGGGTCAACCTGGTCACAGCCATCACCTTGAGCTTGGCCTTGGCCAATGAGCCTGCGGAGCCGGGGATCATGAACCGACGGCCCCGAGCAACGGACGAACACGTTCTTTCCGCGTCATCGTTGGTCTTGGTGGCGGTGGCCTCCCTGGTGATCGGTGGTGGCGCCATGTATGGATACCTGGTGCAACTTGAACTCACGGGTAGCTCAGAGATTGCCAGCACAACTGCAGTGTTAACCCTTGCGCTTGGTCAGTTGGCATATCTGTTCAATTGCCGGCTGCTCAACACCCATGCCTTCACCAGCAGGGCTTGGACCGGCAACCGGACGGTTTGGATCTCCACCGCCACCTTGGTCGGATTACAGCTGATCTACACCTACGTGCCGTTCATGCATGTGTGGTTTGGATCTGCTTCATTGGGAATCCGCCAATGGGGTACGGCGATCGTGGTGGCCGTGTTGATCTTCCTCATCATGGAGGCAACCAAGGCTGCTGTTCGTCGCTCCACGAGCCAACGAGACACCTGACCTCCCCCTCCCCTCCGCCGAAATCATGGTTTGCCCTAATTTTCGTGCCTGAAATTGCCAGAAACCATGATTTCGGCGGGGGGTGGGTGGAAGGAAGAGAGAGTGGGTTACTGGGGGTCCGGCTTGGTATCCACGCCGGCTTCCTTGCGCTGCTGCGCGGTGATCGCCGCCGGTGCTGCCGTCAGGGGGTCGTAGCCGTTGCCGGTCTTGGGGAAGGCGATCACCTCACGGATGGAGTCGGTACCGGCCAGCATGGCCACGGTGCGATCCCATCCCAGGGCAATGCCACCGTGCGGCGGCGCCCCGAAGGCGAAGGCATCCAGCAGGAAGCCGAACTTCTCCTGGGCCTCCTCCTGGGAGAGCCCCATGACCCGGAACACCCGGTCCTGGACATCGCGCTGATGGATACGGATGGACCCACCGCCCAGTTCCACACCGTTGCACACGATGTCGTAGGCGTAAGCCAGGGCCTCACCCGGATTGGTGTCAAAGGTGTCCAGGTACTCCGGCTTGGGGGAGGTGAACGCGTGGTGCACAGCGGTCCAGGCACCGGAGCCCACGGCAACATCGCCGGAAGCCACGGCATCGGAAGCCGGTTCAAACATGGGGGCATCAACAACCCACACGAATGCCCAGTCTGCATCATTGATCAAACCCGTGCGGTGACCGATCTCCACCCGGGCTGCCCCCAGCAGCGCACGGGAGGGCTTGATCTCACCGGCGGCAAAGAAGATGCAGTCGCCGGGGGCTGCACCGGTGGCAGCCGCCAGTCCGGCTTTCTCCTCGTCGGTGATGTTCTTGGCCACGGGACCGGTGATTTCGCCGTCGTCCTTCAGCAGGATGTAGGCCAGGCCCTTGGCACCGCGCTGCTTGGCCCATTCCTGCCAGGCATCCAGCGTGCGCCGGGGCTGGGAAGCCCCACCGGGCATGACCACGGCACCCACGTACGGAGCTTGGAACACCCGGAATGGCGTGTTCTGGAAGTACTCCGTCAAGTCGGTCAGTTCCAGCCCAAAGCGCAGATCCGGCTTGTCAGAGCCGTACTTCTCCATGGCCTCCGCGTAGGTCATCCGGCGAATGGGCGTAGGGATGTCGACGTCGATCAGCCGCCACAACTCACGCACCAGAGCCTCACCGAGCTCAATGATGTCGTCTTCCTCCACAAAGGAAGCCTCAATGTCCAACTGGGTGAACTCGGGCTGACGGTCGGCGCGGAAGTCCTCGTCCCGGTAGCAGCGGGCAATCTGGAAGTACTTTTCCAGCCCACCCACCTGCAACAACTGCTTGAACAGCTGGGGGGACTGCGGCAGCGCGTACCAGGAGCCCGGTGCCAGGCGGGCCGGAACCAGGAAATCGCGGGCACCTTCAGGGGTGGAGCGGGTCAGCGTGGGGGTTTCGACCTCCAGGTATCCGCGGTCATGCAGCAGGTTGCGAGCCACCCGGTTGACCTCCGAACGCAGCCGCATGATGCGGGCGGGCTCGGGACGGCGCAGGTCCAGGTAGCGGTACTTCAACCGCGCTTCCTCCCCCACCTCCACGTGCTCGTCGATCTGGAACGGCAGGGGTGCTGCCGTGTTGAGCACCGTGACAGTCTCCGCCATGATCTCCACCTGACCGGAGGCCAGATTGGGGTTTTCGTTGCCGTCGGGGCGCCGTTCAACGGTGCCGGTGACCTGCAGGACGTACTCGTTGCGCAGGTGGTCAAAGTCCTCTTCATTGCGCACCACAACCTGGGCCACCCCGGAGGCATCGCGCAGATCCAGGAAGGCCACGCCGCCGTGATCCCGACGACGCCCCACCCAACCCGCCAGGGTGACTGTCTGACCAATGTGCTCGGCGTTGAGTTCGCCAAGGCTGTGTGTGCGCAGCACTGATGAGTTCCTTACCTGTTGCGGTGTGCAGACCGGTGGCGTTTTCCTGGACGACGCCGCAGCGCCCCATTCCAGTTCCACCTGACGGTGTTGTTCACCGCCGGTTCACCGGCCACCCGTAGATTTTCTGTGCCCGAGTCTACAATCCTTCTTCGTGGCCTCAGCGTCCGCAATCCGCGACCAGTAGGGACTGTTGTGCCGTCTTCCTCACACTCCACCCCCACCACCGGGCAGCTGCACCGACGGTTGAGTCTCACCGATGCCACCGTGATCGGGATCGGCTCCATGGTGGGCGCCGGTGTGTTTGTGGCTTTCACCCCCGCTGCCGCCCACGCCGGAAACTGGATGTTGGCCGCGGTGTTCCTGGCTGCCGTGGTGGCCTGGTGCAACGCCACCTCAACGGCCCAGTTGGCTGCCCGCTACCCCAGCTCCGGCGGAACTTACGTGTACGCCTCCAAACGGCTGGGTCCCTGGCCGGGTTTCATGGCGGGGTGGAGCTTTGTCACCGGTAAGACCGCCTCGGCCGCCGCCATGGCCATGACCTTTGGGCTGTACGTGGCCGGATTGTTGAATGCTGCTGGGCTGCTGGCCCGTGAAAACAACCAGCTCTGGGCGGCCGTGTTTGCGGTGGTGGGGATCGTGGCGCTGACCGGGATCAACCTGCTCGGTGTGACCAAGACCGCCACGGTCACCAAAGTGTTGGTGGCTTGTGTTCTGGCGGTGCTGCTGGCGCTGGGGGTGGCCATGGCGGTCGTCGTCGCAGGTGGGGATTCCAGCAGCACGGCCGCACCGGAGCCCACCACGTCCGGTTCAGCCTGGGGAATCTTCCCGGCGGCAGCCATGCTGTTCTTCGCCTTTGCCGGCTACGCCCGCATTGCCACCATGGGCGAGGAGGTCCGCGACCCCGAACGCACCATTCCCCGAGCCATCTTGGGTGCTTTGGCGCTCACACTGGTCTTGTACGCAACACTTGGCGGGCTGCTCCTGGCGCTGCTGGGCCCCGGAACCCTGGCAAATTCGCAGGCCGCGCTGCTCACCGCCGTCGAACATCTGGGGCTCTCCTCCGGTGCCGCCGGAGTGTTGGCCGCAGCCGTCACCGTAGCCGCCGCCCTGGGCACACTGGGGGCGCTGCTGGCTCTGATTGCCGGCATCTCCCGCACCTCCTTGGCCATGGCTCGGGAGCGCGACCTCCCCCAGCCGCTCACAGCAGTGTCCCGCCGTGGCGTCCCCTGGCTTTCCGAAATCACGACGGCGGTGCTGGTCATCGCCCTGGTGCTGCTCACGGATGTTTACACCGTGATCGGGTTTTCATCTTTCGGGGTGCTGCTGTACTACGCGCTGGCGAATCTTTCAGCCCTGACCATGGAGGATCGGCCACGTTGGGCCCCGCGCCTGGTCAATGTGGTGGGTTTGACCGGGTGCCTGGCTTTGGCTTTCGCCCTGCCGTGGACCTCCGTGCTGGTCATGGCAGGAGTCCTGGCCATCGGCCTGCTGGGCCGGGTGCTGCTGCGCCGCTGACCCAACGGGAAAGACCGTGCGCAGTTTGATACCTCATCAGCGCTGATGAGGTATCAAACTGCGCACGGTCTGGCCGGAATCAGGCTTCGGACACACTCACCGTCAGATCCTCGGCCGGAGGCATCCAGGTCTGCGGGTCCGCTGTGACCTGCTCCCCCGAGCGGATGTCCTTGACCTCGTGGGTGACCGCGCCGTCGTCGTCGATGGTGGAGAACCACACGAACGGAATGCCGCGCTTGTCCGCGTACTTGATCTGCTTGCCGAACTTGGCAGCACTGGCGGAGACCTCGCAGGCAATGCCGCGGGCGCGCAACTGCGTGGCCACGTCCTGGGCATCAGCCCAGGAGTCCTCGTTGACCAGGGAAATCAACACGGCCGTGGGCACCGCGCGGCTGGCCACCGCCAAGTTCTGCCCCACCATGCGCGAGACCAAGCGAGTGACGCCGATCGAGAGCCCCACTCCGGGGAAGCTCCGTTTGCCGGAGGTGGCCAGGGATTCGTAGCGGCCACCGGAGCAGATGGACCCCAGCTTTTCGTGGCCGACCAGCACGGTTTCGTACACGGTGCCCGTGTAGTAGTCCAGGCCGCGGGCAATCGACAGATCGGCCACCATCTTGCCCGGCGCGCGGCGCACACCCTCCGCCATGACCTCGGCCAGCTCCGCCAGACCTTCCTCCAGCAGGTCATCGGTCACGCCCAAGGCGCGGACCTGCTCCACGAACCCGGTGTCCTCCGTACGGATCGAGGCCAGTTCCAGGGCAGCGTGGGCCTGGGCCTCCGTGGCGCCCACGGCGGTGCGCAGATTCTGGGCCACCTTCTCCGCGCCGATCTTTTCCAGCTTGTCGATCTCCCGCAGGACCGCGGGGGCGTCCGTGAGCCCGACACCCCGGTAAAAGCCCTCCGCCAGCTTGCGGTTGTTGATCCGCAGCTTGAATTCAGGAATCGGCAGCTTGGACAGGGCATCAATCATGACCAGGGCCAATTCGACGTCGTAGCGGAATGGCAAGGTGCCATCCCCCACGACGTCAATGTCCGCCTGGGTGAATTCGCGTGCGCGGCCGTCCTGCGGGCGCTCCCCGCGCCACACTTTCTGGATCTGATAGCGCCGGAACGGGAAGTTCAGGTGCCCGGCGTTGTCCACCACGTAGCGCGCGAACGGGACGGTGAGATCAAAGTGCAGCGCCAGCTTGCCCTCCTTGGCAACGGCTGCGGCTTCCTCGTCCTCGGCCAGGCGGGAGATTCCGTAGACCTCTTTGTCGATCTCACCCTTGCGCAACAGCTGGTCCACGGTCTCCACGGCCCGGGTCTCGATGGAGGAAAATCCGTGCAGCTCAAAGGTCTCCCGCAGCGTGTCCAGAACGTGCAGCTCCACCAGGCGCTCTTGGGGCAGCCATTCGGGGAATCCGGACAGGGAGGACTTGGAGGCCATGGGGCATTGCTCCTGGAATTGTGTGGGGTGGGGTCTTGCCGACCATTCTAGGCGCTCAGCTTGCGGCAGCTCTGCCCTGATGGACCGCGGGTGAATGTCGCAAAAGCTGTGGGAGCCCGCGGCATGACTACCATGGTCTTCCGTACAGTGTCGTGGGTTACCCACGGCCCCAGGACAAGCTGCCGAACGCCCCGGAAATCGCCGGGTCCACGGGTCGGCACGAGTGAAAGAGTTTCAGCGGTGACCGAACGTCTCGAATCCGACGACCAGCCCCAGCCCCAGGTGCCCACACCCGCGGCCGTCAAGCCCGCTGGTGTCAGGCCCTCCCCCACACCCAAGCCGGCTGCCCCGGCCACGCCCGTGCCACCAGCTGGGACAGACTCCGCCGCCGCGGCTCCCACGCCCGCCTCCGCCGCGACCCCCGGGCCCACCAGCGACGACGTCGCCACCCCGTCACCCGCCGCTGTGGCACCGAGCGGTTCAGAAGCCGTGAGTGAAACCGCTGCCGATGGCCTCAGCGCCGAGCAGTTGGAAGCCGCCCGTCCTTTTGGCGAGGTCACTGAGGACGGTCACGTCTATGTGCTGGTGGGTGACGAACGGTTCCTGTGTGGCCAGGTTCCGGAGGTTCCCGCCGATGAGGCACTGGCCTACTTTGCCAAGAAGTTCGAGGACGCCCGCACCCTGGTCAACGTGTTGGAACAGCGGGTGGAGGCCGGTACCGCGTCCTCCGACATGAACCGCAATGCCGATCACGTCCTGGCGCAGTTGAACGAACGCAAACTGGTAGGCGACGTCAAGGCCCTGGAAGCCCGCCTGGAGGCGCTGCGTCCCCGCATTGCCGAGCTGGAAGCCGAGCACAAGCGCGCCACGGAGGCCGCCAAGGCGGAGCACTTTGCGCAGCGTGATGCGATTGTCCAAGAGGCAGAGCAGATGGCCGCGCAGGATCCTCAGAAGATTCAGTGGAAGCAGTCTTCGGCGCGGATGGCGGAGCTGTTCGATCAGTGGAAGGCCCACCAGAAGTCAGGTATCCGGCTCTCCCGCAAGGATGAAGAGGCGCTGTGGAAGCGTTTTCGCAATGCTCGCACCACCTTTGACCGGCACCGCCGAGCCTATTTCTCCCAGCTGGACGAAAACAACGCGGAGGCCAAGCGCATCAAGGAGAAGCTGATCTCCGAGGCAGAAGCGCTCCAGAGTTCCACGGACTGGAATCTCACGGCGGGTAAGTACCGGGATCTGATGGATCGGTGGAAGGCCTCCCCCCGCGCCTCACGGCGTGACGACGACGCTCTCTGGTCACGGTTCCGGGCTGCTCAGGACGTGTTCTTTGACGCCCGAAAGTCCGCCAACGATCAGGTGGAGCAAGAGTTCGAGGAAAACTTGAAGCTCAAGCAAGCCCTGGTGGAGGAAGCCAAGCAGCTGTTGCCTGTCACGGATGTGCGGGCGGCACGTAAGAAACTCTCCGGCATTCAGGACCGTTGGGATGCCATCGGCAAAGTCCCGCGCGCTCATTTCAAGCGGATCGAGAACGAACTCCAGGCCGTGGAGGACGCCGTCCGTGAGGCCGATTCCGGCAGCCGAGCCAAGAAAGTGGCTTCCGAGCCCGAGGTCCGCTCCAACGCCTTGCTGACCCAAGCTGAGGACAAGGTCACGGATTTGCAGGCGCAGGTGGCTGAGGCGGAGGCCGCGGGCAACGCCTCCAAGGTGAAGAAGCTCAGCGGTGAGCTCTCCAGCGCTGAAGCCATGCGAGACATGATCAAGCGCTCCGCAGCCAGTCTGTGAGCGCCGCGTTGCGTTCATCCACAGGATCAACGTAACTCTTCCGTGCCACCCGCCAGCGGGGTTCGATGGTCCCATGACCGTTGAACCCCGCTGGCGCATTCCCACCCCATTGCCCCACACCGCATCAGCAGATGCCCTGTGGATGGTTGACGCCGTCACCGGTTTGAGTTCCGGTGAACTGCTCACTTTGGCGCACGACGGCGTTCTGGTTCCCGTGCTGGGACCGGTCCACTACGCCAAGGGTTCAGCCATCACCCGCCAGGTGAAAGCTGCGGCCATCCGTGCGGTGGTACCGCAGGGTGTGTGGCACCGCAGTGTGCTGCACAGAGCCTCCGCAGCCTGGTTTCACTCCTGTGCGCCTGCGCCGCAGGTTGTGGATTTCATCACACTGCGCCAGGACCGCGCCTCAACTCGCCCCGCACCGCCCTCGGCACCGGTGCGATGGGTCACCCGGCAGTTGCTCCACCAGCCCATGGATGTGGATCATTTTTACGGGCTGGCGGTCACCACTCCGTTACGCACTGCCGTGGATGTGGCGTGCTGGGAGCACCCCGATGCCGTGGAAATTCTGACGGTGTTGATGGGCGCACCACATTTACGGGTCCAGCCGCAGGCGGTGGTTGAGGTGATTCGTGCCCGTCCCAGACTGCCGCACCGGGACCGCGGGGTGGCCAATGTCCGCAAGGCTGCACGCCGCTTGGACTTACCCGTTCCCGCGGGGCGACTATCAGCGGGTACCCGGTGAGACTTTTGCTGGGGCTTGCCACAACTCAGGCCAGGGAACGGGGTCTGTCCGGGAGGCGCTGCTGAGCGGAGGTGCGGTAGACGTCGTAGACGCCGTCGATGTTGCGCACCAGGTTCAGCACGTGATCCAGGTAGCGGGCGTCTCCCATTTCAAAGGAGAAGCGGGAAATGGCCAAACGGTCCGATGAAGTATGCACATTGGCCGAGAGGATGTTCACGTGATTTTCGGAGAGCACCCGAGTGACATCGGACAGCAGTTTTTGCCGGTCCAGAGCCTCCACCTGGATTTCCACCAGGAACACCGATGACTGGGTGGGTGCCCAGTGGACGGGCACCTTGCGCTCGGATTCACCCTGCGCCCGCATGTTGACGCAATCGGTGCGGTGCACAGAAATACCTTGACCGCGGGTGACAAACCCGACGATGTCATCCGGGGGAACCGGCGTGCAGCAGCGAGCCAGCTTGACGTACACATCACTGGCACCATCCACGGCCACCCCGGAGTCGGCAATGCCTTGCCGTACAGGTCGGATGGCGGAGGTGGTGTCCACCAGGTCCTCCACCGAACCATCTGCACCACCGGCCGATTCCACCAGCAGGTCAATGACCTCCCGGGCAGAAACCGATTCGTTGCCGATGGCTTCATACAGCGCAGTGATGTCTGACTTGTTCAACTCCTGGGCCACGGAAACCAGGCCCTCCTGGGTCACCGTGCGCTGCAGCGGAAGGTGGTGCTTGCGCAGCGCCCGCGTCAGGGCCTCCTGACCCCGGGTGATGGCTTCCTCCCGGCGTTCCTTGGTGAAGAACTGCTTGATCTTCTGCCGGGCACGGGGAGAGGAGACAAATTTCAGCCAGTCCTGGGACGGTGCCGCATCAGGAGACTTGGAGGTCAGTACCTCAACCCAGTCACCGTGCTGCAACGTGGAGGACAGCGCCACCAGCTTGCCGTTGACCCTGGCGCCAATGGTCTTGGCCCCCACCTCCGTGTGGACGGCGTAGGCAAAGTCCACGGGAGTGGAGCCGGCAGGCAGCGCCATGACATCCCCGCGCGGGGTGAACACGTAGACCTCTTTGGTGTCAATCTGATAGCGCAAAGAATCCAGGAACTCGGTGGAGTCTTTGGTGTCGTCCTGCCAGGAGACCAGGGATTTCAACCATCCCATGTCATCAGAGCTGGCCTTGGGGGTGGCGGAGCCACCGCCTTGCTTGGCGTGGTCCTTGTACTTCCAGTGCGCTGCCACCCCGTATTCGGCCCGGCGGTGCATTTCATGGGTGCGGATCTGGATTTCCACGGGCCGCCCGCCTGGCCCCAGCACCGTGGTGTGCAAGGACTGGTACATGTTGAACTTGGGCATGGCAATGTAGTCCTTGAACCGCCCGGGAAGCGGCCGCCACCGTGCGTGCAGGGAACCTAATGCCGCATAACATTCACGCACGGAGGAAACCAGAACGCGGACCGCCAACAGATCGTGGATCTCATCAAAATCTTTGCCCCGCACAATCATTTTTTGATACACGGAGTAATAGTGTTTGGGCCGCCCGGTGATGACGGCTTCAATTCCAGATTCCGCCAAGTCCTCTGCCACCAGGGTGCGGATTTCAGCCAAATTGCGTTCGCGCTGGGGTTGCCGCTCCCCCACCATGCGCACAATTTCATCGTAAATCTTGGGATACAGCGCAGCGAAGGACAAGTCCTCCAGCTCCCACTTGATGGTGTTCAGCCCCAGACGGTGCGCCAGCGGAGCAAAGATTTCCAGCGTCTCCCGGGCTTTTTTGGCTGAGGATTCCTGGGACACAAAGCGCCACGTCCGGGCATTGTGCAGGCGGTCAGCCAATTTGATCAGCAACACGCGGATGTCCCGGGCCATGGCCACAATCATCTTGCGGACAGTTTCAGCCTGGGCGTGTTCGCCGTACTGGACCTTTTCCAGTTTGGTCACGCCATCCACCAGCTGCGCGACTTCCTCCCCGAAGTCCGCGGCCAGCTGCTCCAGCGTGTAATCCGTGTCTTCCACGGTGTCGTGCAGCAGCGCGGCCACCAGCACGGGCCCGGTCATGCCCAACTCAGCCAGGATGGTGGTCACCGCCACGGGGTGGGTGATGTAGGGGTCACCACTCTTGCGCTTCTGACCTTCATGCTGGCGATCCGCCACGGCAAAAGCGCGTTGCAGAACCGTCAGATCTTCCTCCGGCGCGTTCTCCCGCACCGTACGCAGCAGCGGTTCAATCAGCGGCGACCGGGAGATGGAAGCCCCGGATAGATAGGACAGCGCTGAACGCGTCCGCTCGGAGCGCCCCGGGAACACCGGCCGACCGAACACGGGACGGGCGGCGGGCACCACCCCGTGCGTCCCGGAGCTACTGGCTCCGCGGACACGGCCTGACTGCCCGGACGACGACGCCCCGCTCTCCTTCCGTTCAGACGTACCGGCAGCACCGGTGGCGGCGGCGGAGGTGACATCCGGTGCGCGCAGCGAGTCCCGATTCCGATGCTGATCGGGTTGGATCGAGTGATCGTCCACGGCCGCCTCCTGAAAATGCCCCTGGGACTTTGGCGTTATGAGTGCCCAACACAACACAGCACTTGAGGCATTTATTCTAGGCGGGTCAGCGGGCCTCCGGCGCCGTGGACGCGCTGTTGGCAGCACCGGTCCCGTCAGCACTCGCCGTGGCGGACGCGGCCAGAGCGGGGTCCGCCCCAGCAGAGTCCGTCCCGGCGCCCCCATCCAACTCGGTCACGGTTTCTTGGGCGAGCTCTGCGGCACGTGCCTCCTGCTTCTTGACCGCCGGTTCGATGGATCGCAGGGCCGCATACACCGGGGTGGCCACGAACAGCGTGGCCAACGTGCCCCACACAATGCCCACGAACTGCGCCAGTGCCAGGTCTTTGAGCGTACCTGCCCCCAGCAGGGCGGCACCGATGAACAGAATCGAGCCCACCGGCAGCAGCCCCACCACGGAGGTGTTGATGGAACGCACCAGCGTTTGGTTGGCGGCCAAGTTGATCTGTTCGGAGAAGCTGCGGTTGAGCCTGGGCGGTGGTGCACTGCCGTCCAAGAGCCCTCGGGTGTTTTCCCGCACCTTGTCAAAGACCACCACGGTGTCATACAGGGAATAGGACAGCACGGTCAGGAACCCGATGATGGCTGACGGTGTGACCTCAAAACCCACCAGGGAGTAAGTGCCAACGGTCAGGGCCACCGTGACAAACACACCTGCCATGGAGGCAAGGGACATCTTCCAGGTCCGGAAGTACAGGGCCATGACAATGGCTGTCAGCCCCAAGAAGATCACCAGACCGCGAATCATCTGCTGGGAAATGCCAGCGCCCCAGGTGGGTCCCACAAAGTTGGAGGCCACCTGATCCTCAGAAACCCCGTAGGCCTGAACCAGGGCTTCCCGCAGCGCCAAGGTCTGGTCATCATCCAACTGTTCGGTCTGAACCCGAATGGTGCCGGGGGCAATGTTGGTGACGGTCGATTCGCCGTCGTGGCCCGTGGAGGTCACGGCCTCCTGACCCGGCTCAATCGCGGAATCTGACACATTGGAGACCACAAACTCGGAGCCACCGGTGAAATCAATACCCAAGTTGAATCCGCCACGGGCCACTGGAATCAAGGCGGAAACAACCACCAGGGCGGCTGCGATCAGCAGCCACAGTTTCCGCTTGGGGACAAACGGAAAAGACTTCCGTCCGCTGTAGAGGTCATTACCGAAATCGGCAAAGCGTGACATCAGGCCTCCCCCTTCTCAGTCTCAGGCGTGGTGTTCTCGGAGGCCGCCAAGCGGGCCTGGCGGCGGCGTTCTGCCAAGGTCAATCCATCATCCAGCCCTGTGGCCACCGGGACCCGCGGTGGGGCCTCCGCTTCTTCCTGTGGGTGACCGCCGTCCACTTCCGCGGAAACCTGCGCTGCAGCGTCTGGCTGCAACGGTTCGGCGGGAGCACCGTCTTGCGTGCGGGAGGCGGTGGGATCGGCGTCGTCCATCTGCGTGGCACCGGAGGCGGGATCAAGGTCATCCGGGGTGCGGAAGCGACCCGCCCCGCGGTAGAAGGGCACCGCGTCCAGAGCCTTGGGATCAAGCCCGGAGCCCGGAGAGCCGCGGCCAAAGTACTTGGTGCGGGAGAGATAAACCATGACCGGATGGGTGAAGAAGAACACCACCAGAAGGTCGATGATCGCAGTCAACCCCAAGGTGAAGGCAAACCCGCGTACGTTGCCCACGGCCACAAAGTAGAGCACCACGGAGGCAATCAGGTTCACGGCCTTGGAGGCCAAAATGGTCTGCTGCGCGCGTTTCCACCCGTGGTCAATGGCAGATGGAATGGTGCGCCCAATGCGGACCTCGTCCCTGATCCGCTCAAAGTACACAATGAAGGAGTCTGCGGCCATGCCGATGGCCACCACCAGACCGGCAACACCGGCCAAGGACAGGCGGTAGTTCAGCGCCCACCCCAACAGGGTGATGGCCAGCCAGGACATCACACCCAGGACAATCAGGGAGATGATGTTGACCCAACCCAGCCACCGGTACTGGATGATGGACCACACGGCCACCAGCAGCAGACCGATCAGACCCGCAATGATGCCCATTCGCAACTGATCGGCACCCAGGGTGGCAGAAATCTGCTGTTCGGACGCAATGCTGAAGCTCACCGGCAGGGAACCGTAGCGCAACTGTTCGGACAGGAACGACGCCGATTCCTCCGTGAACTGGCCGGTGATCTGGGCCTGCCCGTTGGGGATCACCGCGTTCATCTGGGGGGCTGAGATGACTTCGCCGTCCAACAGGATGGCGAATTGATTGCGTGGGTCCCCGGGTGAGGTCTGACCGATGTTGTAGAGACGCTCGGAGAGGTTCTTGAAGGTTTCCGTGCCCTCTGCGTTGAACTGCAGGTCCACGGCCCACTGGCCCGTGGTGGTGCCACCCTGCCCCTGGGCCATGCCGTAGCTGGAATCCGAGATTTCCGTGCCTTGAATGTCCACGGGCCCCAGGATGTATTTGACGCCGCTGGCCGGTTCACAGGCCACGATGGCCCGGTCCGCGTTTTGGGCGGCCCGTTCCTCCGGGGATTGTGGCTGCGTGCAATCCGTGGCTTCAAACTCCTGCATCAGTTCGGCGGTGATCCAGTTGGTGTCTGAAGAATCCGTGGGTTCTGCGCTGGGTTGCGGCAGCTGGTCCTCAGCGGTGCGTTGGTCCTCCGGGGTGGCCTCCGCCGCGCCGGTCAGCAGAACCGGGCGGAAAGTCATCTGCGCGGAGGTCTGGATGAGCTCGCGGGTGGCACTGTCCGGAGTTCCGGGCATGGAAACCACAATGTTGGACCCACCCTGCGTGGCCACTTCAGCTTCGGAGACACCCGAACCGTCCACGCGCTGACGAATGATCTCCACCGCTTGGTCCAGCTGCTCAGAAGTGATCTCCTGGCCGGCATCGTCCCCCTGCAACTGCGGGGTCAACACCATCTGGGTGCCGCCCTCCAGGTCCAGGGCAAGACGCGGTGTCCAGTCGGTACTTCCACGCCCGGCCCCCCAGGCCAGCAGGCCGATCAAAGCCAGGATCACCACGGTCAAGGCGACCAGGGAGGTGCGGGCACGGCTCAGAGCACGTGACACTTCCGTTTGATCCTTGACTGCTTTGGAGGGGCCGCTCTGACGCGGTCCCTCCTGTGAAGGAGTTGGGGAGGATGCCATGGGCAGATTCCTTGATGATGGGCTCAGGTGATGGTGGGTTTGTTCCGGTCAAGACGCCGGTTCCCACCGTGCGCAGTCACAGTAAAGCGTCCACCGGGGAGAATCCTCGGTGGACGCTTTGGACCACGCTCAGTTGTCGTTGGCGCTGGTGGAACCGGTGTTCTCGGTGGCTTCAGTGCCGGGGGTCTCCTTGTCCACCACGGTGGTCAAGGTCTGCAGGTGCACGGTCACCCGGGTGCCGGGGGCGATTTCCAGAACGGCCTTGACACCGTCCTTGTCAATGCTGACCACCCGCCCGTAGAGGCCGTAGCTGGTCATCACTTCCGTACCGGGCACCATCTGGGCCTGCTGGTCCTTGAGCTTTTGCTGCTGACGGCGGCGGTTACGGCTGGTGAACCAGA
Source organism: Kocuria sp. (assembly GCF_030538595.1). GTDB lineage: Bacteria > Actinomycetota > Actinomycetes > Actinomycetales > Micrococcaceae > Kocuria. The sequence continues at coordinate 46,594 of NZ_JAUNTS010000002.1, read as the reverse complement.
ACATCAGCACCAGCAGGCCGATCATGACACCGAAGAACAGGAACTGACCCGATCCTCCTGCGTTCTGACCGGCTGCCTCCAGGCTCGCTTCAGTCTGGGCGGACAGTGCGGGGAGTGCGGAGGAAAACACGCGGGCTCCTGGTTCTGCAGCAAAGCTGCGTTGATTTCAAGCGGTCAGTGCACAGCCTGCGGGACACCCCGGCTTGTGCACACCACAACATGGTAGGCGACGACGCCGCCCCGCGCCTTCCCATCACCTCTGAGCTGACCCAGCACTCAGGATTCTTGGAACGGAGCCTGCTCCGGAACGGGAAGTCCCAGATGTTCCCACGCGGCAGGCATGGCCACCCGGCCCCGAGGTGTGCGGGCCAGCAGACCTTCCCGCACCAGGTAAGGTTCGGCCACTTCCTCCACGGTTTCGGTTTCCTCCCCCACGGCAATGGCCAGAGTGGAAAGCCCCACGGGTCCGCCGCCAAAATGTTTGACCAGTGCCTCCAACACGCTACGGTCCAAACGGTCCAGGCCGCGGGGGTCCACTTCATACATTTCCAAGGCGGAGGAGGCTGCACGGGCGTCAATCCGGCCCACCCCGTGCACCAGTGCCCAGTCCCGGACACGGCGCAGCAACCGGTTGGCAATACGTGGCGTGCCCCGTGAGCGGGAGGCGACTTCCTGGAAGCCCTCCGTGCTGAGATTCAGGTCCAACAATCCGGCAGAGCGGCGCAGAACCGCCACCAATTCCTCCACCGCATAAAACTCCAGATGCCCGGTGAAGCCGAACCTGTCACGCAGCGGACCGGGCAGCAGACCCGCACGGGTGGTGGCACCCACCAGCGTGAACGGTGGAAGTTCCAGAGGGATGGACGTGGCACCGGCACCCTTGCCCACCACAATGTCCACCCGGAAATCCTCCATGGCCATGTAGAGCATTTCCTCCGCCGGACGGGACATCCGGTGAATTTCATCCAGGAACAGCACCTCACCGGCCGTGAGGGAGGACAAGATGGCGGCCAGGTCACCCGAATGCTGGATGGCAGGTCCGGATGAAATCCGTAACGGCGCCCCCATTTCCTCCGCAATGATCATGGCCAGGGTGGTTTTGCCCAATCCAGGAGGGCCGGAAAGCAGCACATGGTCCGCGCTGCGCCCCCGCAACTTGGAGGCTTCCAAGACCAAGGAGAGCTGCCGACGCACTCTCGGCTGACCCACAAAGTCAGCCAACGTGCTCGGCCGTAGCGCGGATTCCACGGCTTTTTCATCCGGCTCAGTGTCCGCGTCCAGCAAGCGGTCACGCCCATTGCGGGCAGTCCCGTCCCCGATCATGCTCACGCCCCCCGTCCAGCCGGCGACGTCCCGGATGATGACGACGTGGTGGAGGTTCGGGCTCCCAGATACCCCAGAACGGTACGCAAAATCACTGCGACGTCGCCCGCGGCCACCAGCTCATCCCTACCCACCAGTGCATCGTCAATGGCCCGGGCGGCGTCCCTGTCATTCCAGCCCAGTCCCACCAGTGCCTCCGTCACCTGCAGCCGCCAGACCGGCAGCGCAGGTTCCGAGGCAACCGGATTGGAGGCTGACTGGGTGGGGATGAGCTTGCCCGCCAACTCCAAGACGATGCGCTTGGCACCCTTGGGGCCAATGCCTGCCACCGCCGTGAATGGTTTGGGATCACCTTCCGCAATGGCGGCGCGTACCTCATCCGGGCCCAGAGTGGCCACAACGGCCAGTGCCGTACGCGGGCCCACCCCGGAGACACCCAGCATGGTTTCAAAAACTTCCTTTTCCTGCGCATCGGCAAAGCCAAAGAGCAGCGGGGAATCATCCTTGCGGGCCACGTAGGCGGTGACCAGTCGAGCCTCACGGCCTTCGTGCAGGCCGGAGATGGTCACCGGAGTCACATGGACTTCCAAGCCCAAGCCGTGGACGTCAACCACCACGGTGCTCAATCCCTTGTGCAAAACCTCGCCGCGCACCGCAGCAATCATGGGGGGTTTCCTTCCGCGCCGGAACCGGCCACCGAGGCGTCCAGGTTCAGTGGGTGATTCAGTGGGTGATTCAGTGGGGGTTGTCCAGGGTGGTCGTTCAGCGTTGCCGTGGCTCACGACCGCCGATTATCGAACATATGTACTATTCTCACCCAGACTAGCAGCGATTGCTGCCGTCACCGGAACCGCTGGGAGCGGGAGCCGCCGCGGCGGGCCCGCTGTTCAGCAGCTTTCCACGCCTTCTGGGCCGCGGTGAGCCCACCCCCACCAGCTGATGTCAGTTGAGCCAAGCGGGTTTGTGCACCCTGGTGAGTTGCGGTGGCTGTTTGGGCGTCGTACCCCGCCCCCACCCCTGAACGCCATCCGTGGCAGATGGCAATGGCAATCGCATCTGCGGCATCGGCCGGTTTGGGTGGTGCCTCCAGGCCCAGGATTCGCACCACCATTCGGGTCACGGCGGCTTTGTCCGCCGCACCGTCACCGGTGACTGCGGCCTTGACCTCTGACGGTGTGTGCCAGGCCACCGGTATGGCCCGGCGCGCGGCTTCTGCGATCACCGCACCGGATGCCTGTGCGGTACCCACCACCGTGGGGGCATTGTTCTGGGCAAACAGGCGTTCGATGGCCAACGCATCCGGTTGGTAACGCTCCATCATGGATTGCGCAGCCTGAGCGATGCTGAGAATCCGCATCTCCAAAGGCTGGTCGGCGCCCGTGCCCTGGACCTCGTGGTGAATCCACTCGACCTTTCGGTTGGCACGCATGCGCACCACACCGAATCCACAGCGGGTCAACCCGGGGTCAACTCCCAGGATGACCTGCTCGGAGGTTGACATTCAGCTCTGGGCTTCCAACTCGGCCAGGACTTCCGGGGAAATCTCCGCGTTGGAATACACGTTTTGCACGTCATCCAGCGCCTCCACGGCATCGGCCAGCCGGAGGAACTTGGCGGCACCTTCGGCATCCAGGTCAACTTTCATGTTGGCCCGGAAGACGGGGTCGTCGTTGTTGTATTCCAGCCCCGCTTCTTCCAGCGCGGTGCGAATGGCACCAAGGTCCGTGGCCTCGGAAACCACCTCAAAGACCTCTTCCTCTTCCACCACTTCTTCGGCACCGGCATCCAGCACGGCCATCAGGACATCGTCTTCGGTCAGTCCCTCAGACTTGGTCACCTCTGCCACCCCTTTACGTTCAAACATGAACGTCACCGATCCGGGATCAGCCATGCTGCCGCCGTTACGGGTCACGGCAACCCGCACCTCAGAGGCCGCGCGGTTCTTGTTGTCCGTCAGGCACTCGATGTAGAGCGCTGAGCCCTGGGGGCCGCGGGCTTCATAAAAAATCTCCGAGTAGTCAATGACCTCACCGGTCAGCCCGGCACCGCGCTTGATGGCGCGATCAATGTTGTCATTGGGCACCGAATTCTTCTTGGCCTTGGACACCGCCAAGTCCAGTGCGGGGTTGCCTGCCGTGTCTGCGCCGCCCTGACGCGCGGCAACCTCAATTCCCTTGATGTACTTGGCAAAAGCCTTGGCGCGCTTGGCGTCAATGGCGGCTTTCTTGTGCTTGGTGGTGGCCCATTTGGAGTGACCTGACATACGTGCCTCCTGAACGTGAAAAATCTGCCCGCCAGTCTAGTCCCGCCGGGCCGTTACGGGTGTTGGGTGGTGCTCAACGCGGCCGTGATTGGGCCACTTCCCTGGCCTTGACGGCCAAGGCGTCGTTCAACGGTTCCAGTTGTTCATGGGCGTAACGACGACGCACCGCGGTGGCAATCAAATGATCCGCAATCACCGGGTTCTTGGGCAGCAGCGAACCGTGCAGGTAGGTACCCAACACCTGATTGGTCACGGCCCCTTCGGTACCGTCCTGGCCATCGTTGCCTGCCCCGGAGACCACCCGCCCCAAGGGCTTTTGGCCAACCCCCAAGCGGGTGAGCCCCGAGTGGTTTTCGTACCCGATGATGGTTCCGAACTCTGGCGATTCGGTCACAATGTTGCCGATCAGGCGCTGTTCACCGCCCACCGTGGTCAAGTCGAAAATCCCGATACCGGGAAGCGTTTGTCCACCAATCGTGCGGAACTCGTGACCAAAAAGTTGGTAGAGACCGCAGATGGCCAGCATGGGGGCGCCGTCGTTGACCAATTCAAGCAGCAAAGGCTTGATGGTCTGCAAGTCCTCCATCACCCGGAACTGGCCGGAGTCCTGGCCGCCACCGCCCACAAAAATGTCGCCGTCCCCGGGAAAGGAGTCCCCCGGGTTGTAGTCGGTGAGCTTGACGGCGTAACCGCGCTTTTCCAACCGGCGCTTCAAGGTCAGGGTGTTGCCCCAGTCCCCGTAAATGTTCATGTCCCGGGGGTAGAGCTGAACCAGATGGACCTCCCCCAAACCGCCGGGTTCAACCCCGCCGTCCTGCGGTGAGCCCGAATCCGGTGCCGTGGGAAACATGGAAGTGGTGGTGGTCATGGCTCAAATCTCCGGAACTTCGGCCACGGCGCGCAGAGCCCGCCGTAGGGCCAACATGGCGGTGTAGGTGCAGAACACCCGCATGGGGCGACCGTTGGCGGCGGTGATGAACTGGTGGAGGGATTCGGTGAGATCCGGTTCAACGGCCTGGACCGGAACTTGGTCGTAGTCCAGGCGCAGCGCCATGTCCCACGCGCGGGTGCCCGTGACCAGATCCACCCCGCCTTCACGCAGCGAATCGAATTCCACATCCCACAGCCAGGACACATCCCGGCCATCGGCGTATTCGTCGTTAATCGCAATCATGGTGGCGTAGGCCTCCGGCTTGGCCGAGGCCAGAGAGAGCCGGAAACCCGCCGGGTTCTTGACCAGCAAAAGCTGTAGCGGGGTGTCCCCCACCGTGATGGTTTCCCCGCGGCCAAAGGCGGGTGTGACGCGGGAGAGTTCGTCCAGCAGGGAGTCAACGCCGGCTTGCGAGTGGTCCACGGCGCGGCCGTCGTCGGTGACCGTCAAGGCCAGCGCCAGCGCACCGGCGGCGTTGTAGACGTTGTACACGCCGTACAGGTGCACCTTGGCCTGGGCCGGCTGACCGTGGACCAGGAAGTCCACATCCGTTGCGGCAAAATCAGCCAGTTCCACCACGGTCTGGGGAGTCGGCTCCCCCTCCGGGGTGGGGGCGGCGGGGCCGCTGGCTGCGCGCATGTCGTCATCGGAGGGGAACATGGGCCGCAACCGCTCGGACAGCCCGTACCAGAGCACGCGAGTTCCGGGCTGGACATCCTGCGCCAGGGAGGCAATTCGCGGGTCCTCCCGGTTGAGAATCACCGCTTCCGTGGTGGCTGCCGCCACCTGAGCCAACATGCGCCGTGTGGTGTCGATCTCACCAAAACGGTCTAGCTGATCCCGCATCACGTTGAGCAGCAACGCAAATCGTGGCTTGACCTGGCGCACAAAGTGCACGGCGTGGGCTTCGTCCAATTCCAGAACGGCAATGTCGGCGTCGAACTTACCCGTCAGGGAGATCTCTTCCAGCAGGGAGGCAGCCACACCGCGGACAAAGTTGGAGCCCGTCCTGTTGGTGAACACTCTGAGACCTTGGGATTCAAGAAGTTGAACGGCCATCTTGGTCGTCGTCGTTTTGCCGTTGGTGCCGGAGACCACCACCACGCCGTGTGGCAAGCGGGCCAACTGTTCGGCCACAAAATTGGGGTGCAGTTTCTCCATCACCAGGCCGGGGAATGCGGAACCGCCGCCGCGCAGTTTGGTGGCAGCGCGCACGCCCTGGCCAAGGAGCCTCACAAGTGGTCTGGACATGGGTTCCATCCTACGGTGAGCTGGTTGCCGGGGCGTGACACAGCCTCACCGCGGCCCGTCCCGCCATAGGATGAAGTGGTGAGCAACCCGCTGATGAAGCCCAGTGACCTGGAGTGCAACCTGCCGGATTTTGCAGCACTGGAGGCTGAGCACTTTCCACCGGCCTTTGAAGCTGCCATGGCAGCTGATGTGGCTGCTGTGCACACTGTGCTGGCCGATCCAGGGCCCCCCACCATGGAGAACACGCTGGACGTGCTGGAACGCGAAGGGTTGTTCCTTGATCGGGTGGAGTCCACCTTCTTCACCCTGACCGCCGGTGACCTCAGTGATGACCTACAAGCCATCTACGAGGACCTGGCCACCAAACTTTCTCAGCACCGCGCGGACATCACCCTGAACCGGCACCTCTACCAGCGGATCGCCGCCGTTCCGGAGGACGGTCTGAGCCGCACCCAGTTGCGTGTGCTGCGCGAGTACCGGCGGTGGTTTGAACGCTCCGGTGTCCTCCTGGATGCGGCCGCGCAGGCGCGCTTGCGGGAGATCAATGACCGCATCTCCACCCTGGGCATCCGCTACGGAACCCACCTGGTGCGCGAAAACCAACGTGCCGCCGTGCTGGTCACAGACCGCGACCGGCTGGCGGGCATGGAGGAAGCGGACATTGACGCCGCAGCCAGTGCCGCAGCAGAAGCCGGGCACGACGGCGCCTACCTCCTTGCCCTCGCGGCCTTCACCACCCAGCCGGTTTTGGCTCAACTTCATGACCGCCAATTACGCCAGGAGATCCATCAGGCTGCCATGGACCGGGGCCGTGGTCCCTCCGATCCCAGCGGCGAACTGCCCACCAGCTCCCGCGAAGACCTGCGCCCCATTGCCGCCGAATTGGCCGGATTACGCGCCGAGCAAGCCCAGCTGCTGGGATTCAACAGTCACGACGAGTTCGTGATGGCCGGATCAGCGGCGGGAGAACCCGGCCGGGTTCACAACATGATGTCCACCGTGACGCCAGCAGCCGTGCGCAACGCTGTGGCCGAACGTGAACAGCTGGAACGCCGTGCGGGCCACCCCATCCAACCTTGGGATTGGCCCTACTGGGCGGCCCGTGCCGAGATCTCCGATGCGGATGAATCTCCCGTGAATCTCCGGGACTATTTTGAACTGGAATCAGTGGTGCACCACGGGCTGTTCCACACGGCGCGGGAATTGTTCGGGCTGGAGTTCACGCAGCGGGATGATCTGCGCGGGCACCTGCCGGGCGTCGTCGTTTATCAATGCCGGCGTGCGGCCACCGGGGAAACCGTGGGGCTGGTGCTGGCGGACTGGTGGGCGCGTCCCACCAAGTCCGGTGGAGCGTGGATGGGCACACTGGTGCACCAGAACCGGCTGGGCAAGCAGCGGCCCGTGGTCACGCTGAACACCAATTTCACCCGGGCGCCACAGGGGTCGCCCAAGCTCTTGAGCCACAGCGAGGTCATCACGCTCTTCCACGAGTTCGGGCACGTGCTCCACGGGCTGCTCTCGGACGTGTTTTACCCGTCTTTTGCGGGGACCAAGGTTGCCCGCGACGTGGTGGAGTTCCCGTCTCAGGTGTATGAAATGTGGGTGGACCACGCGGACGTGCTGCCCGTCTATGCCAAGCACCACCACACTGGCGAACCTCTGCCGCAAGTCGCTGTGGACAAGCTGCGCTCCAAAACCACCTCCGGTCAGGGCTTTGCCACGGTGGAGTATTTGGCGGCCACGGCCATTGACCTGGCGTGGCACGAGCGAACGCCGGAGGCACCTGCACCTGAGCTGGCCACCTTTGACCGGGATGCGGTGGAGGCTGCGGGGCTCCTGGTGGATGGGATAGACCCGCGCTACACCTCCGGCAGTTTCAAGCACATCTTTGCCGGTGGGTACTCCGCGGGGTATTACTCCTATCTGTGGTCGGAAATCATTGATGCGGATGCCGTGGAGTGGTTCAACGCGCACGGAGGGTTGTCGGCGGAGGCAGGGGCCGAGTTTGCGCGCTGCATCCTGTCCCGCGGTAACGAAACCGACCCCATGGACGGGGTCCGTGCACTGCTCGGCAGGGAGCCGGACATGGGTCCGCTGTTGGCCCGCCGCGGCCTCCACTAACTCCCAACTCCGCCGAAAACATGGTTTGACCCAATTTTTTGGCCAAATTTTGGGTCAAACCATGTTTTCGGCGTTATGGAATGGGCCAATTCGCGCGGGTGAGTTCCCAGGTGGAGCCCAAGGTGTCCATCATCGCTTTGGTACCGGCGGTCACCGGCATGAAGTTGGCATCCCCGCCCCAGCGCGGCACCACGTGCATGTGCAGGTGTGCCGCCAGAGAGCCCCCGGCGGCCTCCCCCAGATTCAGCCCGGTGTTGAACGCATCCGGTGATGCTGCGGCACGAACCGCCCGGATCCCGTCACGGGTCAGTTCCATGAGTTCCACCAGCTCGTGCTGGGTCAACTCTTCAAGATCAGCTACGTGCCGGTAGGGACACACCAGCAGGTGCCCGGGGTTGTAGGGGAACAGATTGAGGATCACAAAGCAGTGCTCGCCGCGGTGGACAATCAGCGATTCGGCGTCCTCGTACTGCGGTCCCGTGCAGAACGGGCATCCGGGCCGTGTGGGAACGGAAGTGTCCTCCCCGCGCACGTAGGCCAGGCGGTGCGGAGTCCAGAGCCTTTGAAAAGCATCAGGCACCCCAGCCAGCCGAAAGTCGTCCTGCCTGACCCAGTGGTGGGGTGCCTGCTGCTCAGCCATCAGTACCTCAGCCCTGCGAACTTCCGGTGCTCAACGCATCGGTACCGCCCGCAGCACCGGCGGCCTCCGGGTCCACGCCGGGGGCCTCCCACATGGCGTCCTCGGCGCCGGCGACGGCGGAGGGGCGGGGGTCAGCGTTGACGCGGTTGTTCACGTGCGCCGTGATTCGAGCAACGGCCTCCTCCACGGGCACCCCGTTCTCCTGGGAACCGTCGCGGTAGCGGAAGGACACCGCACCGGCCTCGGCGTCGTCCCCGCCGGCAATCAACACGAACGGCACCTTGTCCTTGGATGCCGTGCGGATTTTCTTGGGGAAACGGTCGGAGGAAGCATCCAGTTCCGCCCGTACCCCAGCGGTCCGCAAGCGTTCGACGACGTCGCTCAGGTAGCCGTCAAAAGCCTCCGCCACCGGGATGGCCCGGACCTGTTCCGGGGACAGCCAGGCGGGGAAGGCACCGGCGTAATGCTCGGTGAGCACACCGAAGAACCGCTCGATGGAGCCGAACAGTGCGCGGTGGATCATGACCGGACGCTGACGGGTGCCGTCCGCTGCGGTGTACTCCAGCTCAAAACGCTCCGGCATGAAGAAGTCGAGCTGGATGGTGGACATCTGCCACGTCCGCCCAATGGCGTCCTTGGCCTGGACGGAGATCTTGGGGCCGTAGAAAGCGGCACCTTCCGGATCGGGCACCAGCTCCAGCCCGGATTCAGTGGCAACTTCCTCCAAGGTGCGGGTGGCTTCCTCCCAGGTCTGGTCGTCCCCAATGGACTTCTCCGGGTCCCGGGTGGAGAGCTCCAGGTAAAAGTCCGTGAGCCCGTAAGCCGTCAGCAGGTCCAGCACGAACTGCAAAGTGCGCGCCAGCTCATCCTTCATCTGCTCGCGCGTGCAGTAGATGTGGGCATCATCCTGGGTGAATCCGCGAGCGCGGGTGAGTCCGTGGACCACTCCGGATTTTTCGTTGCGGTAGACGGTGCCGAACTCAAAAATGCGCAGTGGAAGCTCGCGGTAGGACCGTCCCCGCGCATTGAACACCAGATTGTGCATGGGGCAGTTCATGGGCTTCAGGTAGTAGTCCGCCCCCTGCTTGGTGATGTTTCCGGCGGCATCCCTTTCCTGGTCCATGTGCATGGGTGGGTACATGCCGTCCTTGTAGAACCCCAGGTGCCCGGAGCGTTCAAACAAGTTGGACTTGGTGATGTGCGGGGTGTTCACAAAGGAGTATCCGGCCTTGACATGCTGTTCGCGGGAGAGATTTTCCATCTCCATGCGGATCAGCCCGCCCCGGGGGTGGAACACGGCCAGCCCGGAGCCGATGTCATCCGGGAAGGAGAACAGGTCCAGCTCGCTGCCCAGGCGGCGGTGGTCGCGGCGTTCGGCTTCAGCCAGGCGATCCTTGTACGCCTTCAGTTCCTCCTTGGTGGGCCAGGCGGTGCCGTAGATGCGCTGCAGCTGTTTGTTCTTCTCCGAACCGCGCCAGTAGGCGGCAGCCGAACGCATCAAGGCGAACCCGTTGCCGATCAGTTTGGTGTTGGGCAGGTGGGGTCCACGGCACAGATCCCGCCACACGATCTCACCGGATTTGCGGTCCACGTTGTCGTAGATGGTCAGTTCCCCAGCTCCAACCTCCTGGGAGGCGCCCTCCGCCGCGGATTCAACCGAGGTGCCGTCAGCACCGGAGCCAGGACCGTGAGCCAGCCCGATCAGCTCCAATTTGTAGGGCTCCTGCGCCATTTCCGCCACGGCTTCCTCATGCGTGACTTCACGACGCCGGAAAGACTGGGTGGTGTTGATGATCTTCTGCATCCGCTTTTCAATGGCTTTCAGATCCTCCGGGGTGAAGGCCTGGTCCACATCAAAATCAAAATAGAAGCCATCCGTGATGTAGGGGCCGATTCCCAGCTTGGCCTCGGTCTTCAACTCTTGAACGGCCTGGGCCATGACGTGTGCGGTGGAGTGACGCAGCACCTCCAGGCCTTCGGGGTCGGAAATGAGCACCTGGGTGACGGTGTCGGCGTCGTTCACCGTGGTGGCAAGATCCCGCAAAGTGCCGTTGATGTGGGCGACCACCACGTCACGGTGCTCCGTGTACAGCTGCGCTGCGGTGGTGCCGGCCGTGACACGACGCGTTTCACCATCCACCACAACCGAAATTTCGGAGCCGTTGTCTGGGACCTGTTCACTCATGGGGTATTGCCTTTCCGTGGTTGGGGCGCGGCCGTACCGGGGCCGCGCTCGACTCCCGTGATCTTACCGGCCACAGGCCGTTGGCTTCACGACGACGCAGCCATCACCCCTCCGGCCACTGCCAGATCCTGCCAACTCATGCCCACCCCTTTAAAAACCCGAGGTCTTGAAGGGTCCACCTGTACCCGGTGGTTGACCACATCCACCAGATTGACCAGTTGATGCTCGGCCAAACACCCCTCTGCCATGGCCATCACCACGTCCCCGGCCTCTCGCAACGCGGTGGCGGTGTCTTCCACCACCACCGTGCTGCGCTGCATCAACCCGGAGTCCAGTTCACGGCGGTCGGGTTCGTGAGAGCCCATGGCCACCACGCAGGCGGTGTCACCGACCAGTGCGCCGTCAAAGAGCGGGCTGGCTGAAGATGTTGCGCACACGATCACATCCGCACCGCGCACCTCGTCTGCCCCACCCGCCCGCGCGGTGAGGCCACACTGCGCGGCGTGCTTCAGTGCAGCCTGGGTGGCGGTGGCAGAACGGCCAACCACAACGACGTCGTGGTAGCTGCGGATGGCAGCAAAAGCCTCCAGATGGCCCAGGGCTTGGGGGCCGGTACCGAAAATCACCAGTTTGCCCGGGCGTGCAACGGCCAGATGATCGGCCGCCACGGCTGAGACTGCCGGGGTGCGCAGGGAGGTCAGCCCATCCCCGTGCAGCAGGGCCCGGGGCGTCAGGGTGGCGGAGTCCATGAGCACGTAAACCGCTTGGATGCGCGGCAAACCGCGTTCCGGATTCCCCGGAGACACGGAGGCCACCTTGGTTCCGGTCCAGGGCCCGATCACGGACGGCATGAGCAACAGGTGCCCCTGGCCGGCCGTGACAGGCGTGCGGGCTGGATCCTCCGCAGGATCGAACCCGCTGGTCAACGCCTCCTGGATCAGTTGCCGCGCCCGGTCCGGGGTGACTGCCGCCCGGATGTCCGGGGTGGTGAACCAGGGTGGAGCAGGAGTGTGCTGAGCGCTCATGGGGAATCTTCCTGCGTGGAGGTGACCTGGTTGTCCCGGGCTGGGACCGGGGTGGCCTCTTGGGCAGCTTCCCGGCGTGCGATGGCCGGGGCAAAGAGCACCGCGGTCAAAGAAACCGCTGCCGTGAACAGCAAGTAGACAGCTACCGGCTGCCAGGAATCGTTGAATTCCTGGAGCAGGAAGGTGGCGATCAGCGGGGCAGTACCTCCGGCCAGCGCTGCACCGATCTGGTAGCCCAGCGTCACACCGGTGTAGCGGACCTCCGCGGAGAAAATCTCCGAGCACATGGTGCCCAGTGTTGCGGTGACCGGCGGCCACACCACGCCCAGACCGATCACCACAGCGGCGAACAACGCCCAGGTCTGTTGCAAGTTGACCAGCAGGAAGAACGGGAAGGCAAAGAGGGCAATCAGCACGGCACCGGTGAAGTACACCCGGAAACGGCCAACCCGATCAGACAGAGCGCCCATGACCGGGATCAACACGGTGGACAGCCCAGCGCCCAGCATGACTGCGTTCAACGGCGCTGACTGCGGGTAGTTGAGCAGGCCCGTGGCGTAGGAGACCACAAAGGTGGCAAAAATGTAGAACGGGGCTGTTTCCACCACCTTGACGCCCACGGCCACCAGCACGGCCCGCCAGTGGTGGCGCAGCGTGTCCACCAGCGGCATTTTGGGAATGCTGCCGGAGGCTTTGGCCTGTTTGAAGTGCGGTGTCTCCCCCAACCCACCGCGAATCCACAGTCCCACGATCACCAGCAGCACTGAGGCGATGAAGGGGATGCGCCACCCCACCCCCGTCAAGAAGTCCTCACCAAAGGCGGAAACCAAGGCAAAAGCACCGGCAGCCAACAACATGCCGATGGTGATGCCCATCTGCGGGACCGAGCCAAAGAACCCGCGGCGCTGCTTGGGAGCGTATTCGTAGGCCAACAACAGGGCTCCGCCCCATTCCCCACCGATGGCCAAGCCCTGCACAATGCGGCAGATCACCAGCAAGATGGGAGCCAAGATTCCCACCTGGTCATACGTGGGAAGCAGACCGATGGCCACGGTGGCCCCGCCCATCATGGACAGGGTGACCACCAGCGTGACCTTACGTCCCACTCGGTCCCCAAAATGCGCAAACACAATTCCACCGAATGGCCGGATGAAAAACGTCAGGGCAAGGGTCAGATAGGACAGCATCTGGGAGACGTAGGGGTCTTCCGTGGGAAAGAACTGCTTGTTGAAGATCAGTGCGGAAGCGGTGGCGTAGAGGAAGAAGTCGTACCACTCAATGGAACTGCCCGCCAGAGAACCAGAAAGTACCCGCACATTGGTTTTCTTGGCCCCCACCTGGGTGGCTTTGCCTTCCCTCTGCTCTTCGGCAGTCAGAGCGAGCTCCTGTTCCACGTTCTGCTCGACGCCCTGGCCGACCGCTGCGGCGCCAGTCCCCGCAGCAGGTGCAGCAGCATTCTCCGCAGGCGCGGCGGACACGGATTGGTGCCCTTCTCCAGGTGTTGGATTCGGTGGATGACCGGGATTCACGGGGTGCCTCCAGTGGGTACATGAGCTTCCGGGCCACGGTGTGGGTGACCCTGGGACAGGGAACGTGACTCAGGCCACAGTACAATGTTACATAGCAGTTGACCACAGAGGTGCGTCCGGTAAGGCACTCCGAACGCAAGGCAAGCCCGATTGATTAGCCGGTGATTTCCTGCTGACCAGCCCAGACACCCGTGACATGGCCCAGATGCCGGGTCATGATCTCCTGCATCAGCACAGCATCCCGGGACTGCGCGGCTTCCACAATCTGATGATGCTCCCTGGCCGTGTCCGTCAGCTGGTTCTTGGCTGCCAGGTCTTTCAGCCCGGTCAGCCGGGTCATGGCACGCAGCGAGCGCACGTGGCGCACGGCAATGTCATTACCTGCCACTGCCAGCAACCCCAAGTGCAGTTCCATGTCCAGACCGATGAAACGCACCAGGTCCCCCTCAGCTGCCGCCTGGATGGTCTGTTCGGCAAGCTCGGTCGAGCGCCGAGTCATCTCGGCAGTGATACCCGTGCGGGCCACGTCCACCATCAGCGGTATTTCAATCAGCGAGCGCAGTTGCAGGACTTGCCGCCGCGTGGCCACGGAGACTTCCGTCACCCGATAGCCCTTGTAGCGAATGGGGCTCACATGGCCCTCGTTGGCCAGATCCAGCATGGCTTCCCGCACGGGTGTTGCAGAGACACCGAACTCGGCGGCCAAGCTGGGGGCACTGAGCACCTCCCCCGGCGCAAAGTCACCAGCAATCAGAGCGTGGCGCAGTTGGGCAGCCACCTGATCTCTCAACGACGGCGCCGGCGCGTCCAGTAACGCCGCCATGGGAACTCGAACCTGTCCAGTCTGCGCCGTGCGTGTGTCCTCAACCATGCGGTCCCGCTTGTCATCCGTTGTTCAACTGTCACGTACCACCCTGAAGACCTAGAACAAGGCCTGTACGGGTTCCACCAGGTCTGGCCCATTGTTGCGCACATTGCCCACAGCGGCTCCCACCGGGCGCAGTTGCCACCCGGCCGCAGCTGCCGGGGCTTCAGCACGAACGCGCTCCACCAGGTCCATGACAGCTTGTTTGGCCTCCGGGGTGTTGCCTTCACCCACCGTGGGATCCAGCCAATCATCCAGCGTGGCACGTGAGAGGGCAATGGGCAGGCGGTCATGCAAAGCACCCAGTTCGGCCAGGTTGCCCTGATCAGAGTCCGCAGGCGGGGCCTGCGTGGTCAGGATGGAGACCGAAAGCACCCAAGAGCCACTGGGCTCCCGCCACCATTCATAGATCCCGGCAAACCAGATGTTCTCCGCCGGATCAGTCGGGTGGATGTAGTAGGGCTGTTTGACGGGACGATCTTGACCGGACGTGGACGGATCGTCCCGAGCATCCAGTCGCTTCTTCCATTCGTAGTAGCCATTGGCCGGCACTGCGCACCGCTGGTGACGAATGGCCGAACGGAACATGGGTTTGTCCATCACCGTTTCCGACCGCGCGTTGAAGGCCCTTGCGCCAATGGAGGTGTCCTTGGCCCAGCTCGGAATCAGCCCCCACCGCGCCACATGCAGTTCACGGAGGAGTTCCCCGGGGGTTGCGGCGTCGTCGTTGTGCGCCAAACGCTCCACCAGAATGGGAACTTCCGTGGTGGGCGCCACGTTCCAGTTCTCACGGGTCTGATCCGTGGCGGTCTTGCGCAGCGGCGCTCCGGCCACGGCGTCCGCATCGAACAACAGATCGTCCACCGACCGGGCAATCACGTAGCGGCCACACATCAGAAGGCCTGTTCCTGCAGGGAACCGTAATTCATGTGCCGCGCATACATGCCGTACATCTTGCGCAGGGCGGCCTCCACATCACTCACGCGCGTTCCGGGCCGCAGATCCTCCACTGCCCCCGCCGTGGTTGGACTCCACTCCAACCCCAGGCACCGGTAGACATCGGTGAGGACCGAGCGCAGAGGCTCAGATTGTTCCACGACGACGACGGTGGAGAAGTACCACGCCCCCTGCACAATCCGCTGGGCGGATCCGGCCAGCTTGATGGTTTGAGAGGCGGAGTCGATGGTGCGCCCGGTGGCGTGCACGCTGTACTCCCCGGGGCAGTACTCACCGGGGATTTCACCAACCTCGGCCGGAATCTCCAACTCCTCCATGGCCGCCACCACCATGTCCGCGAACAACCGGTAGCGCTGCTGGATTCCAGCTTTGGGATCAGGCGACGGTTCAATGTGGTCGATCACCAGACAGCCGCGGTGATAGGCAGCCGCCCGTCCGCCCACTGCGCGAACCAGGGGTGTGAACCCGGCGCGTTTCACGGCACGTTGAGCCGCCCCAAAGCCCGGGAGCAGTTCGTCGCGGCGGCCAAAGGCCACGGTGGGACGCGGCTGATAGATCCGCAGGACGGGACCGGCGGTGCCTGCGCGTACTCCACGGAGGATGTTGTCTCCGGCCTGGTAGTCCTGTGTGGCTCCCAAGGATTCACGTTGCCGGATCAGTTTCATGAAGCCGCCCCACGGTTGTCATCTGACGTGGATCGAGTGCGCTGAGGGGTGCCGTTCTGCACCCGGGTGAGGAACTGTTCCCACCATGTGGCCAATGCCCGCGCGGAGGCATCCACCCGTGCAGCCCAATCGAGGGCTTGCTCACCGGCGTCGTCAGACACGTGCTTGACCATGCGCAGCCCAACACCCAGTTCGCGGCAGGCCACCGCCACGGCGAATCCCTCCATGTCCACCAGGTGAGCTCGCTCAGCAAGGGCATCGCGGATGCTCCCGTCAGCAACGAACGCATCCCCGGTGGCCAACACTGACCCGTCCCCGGATTGGCCCAGCGCCGCCAGGGCAATGCTCTCCTGCGGGTCAGAGCCCATTGCCCTCATCGCCTGCACGTTTATGTCCCGATTGAGGACCACCGATGGTTCATGAATCCCGGAGACTCCCGGCCTCAGTCCGCCGCAACTACCCAGATTCACCACCAGCAGATCGTCGCGCTCAGCAGAATTGGGGACCCGTTCCAAGATGGCGCGAGTGGTGTGCGTTGCGGCGCGGGACATCCCAATACCCGTGAGCACCACATCCGTGTCCGGTGGGAGATATGCGGTTTCCGCAGGATGTGCGGCCACCACCAGGAGAGAAGTCATGGCTGAAACTGTATTAGGACCGGCCACGGATGGGTGGCAGGCACTGCGTCAACCGTCACCCAAAACGGGATGATTCAGCTCACCCGCTGACCCTCTGCCACTTCCAGGAGACGGAAGCGAGCAGAACGGGGTTCAGCGGGTTCCTCAGCATCGGGCTTCACACGGTGCCTGGGCGCCACGGGAGCGTGACGGGTCAACTTTTTCACCAGCGGCCGTTGCAGATGCCGCCAGGACAACCCGGCCAGCAGCACGGAAGCCACCACGACCACCACGGCTGTGACCACTGCGGGCCACGCAGCGGCACCGACGGCCAGCAGCACCAGGTACACGGGCCACCCGTACAGCACCAAGCCCAACCAGAGGTCGCGGCCCATCAAGATCGCGGGCATGGGGATGACCACCACGGGCAGTATCGCCAGGGCAAAGAACGGTTGCCCCACATCAAAACCTGCCATGGCCATGGGCAGAGCCAGCACAAACACGACCACACCGAGCACGGGCACCAAGACCCGGAAGAGGGTGCGACGTCGTAACAAACCATCTCCGATGGAGACCACAAAGGTGCCCGCAAAGAAATACGTGCACAGGTGAGCCAGACAGATGGCGGTCTGCGCCCAGGAGAACTCAGGATCCACCCACAGAGCCGTTCCCACGGCCGGTGAATGCTGGGACAGGTTCACGCCCACCACAAAGGAGACCACCATGGAGGTCACCATCAGCACCGGAGCAATGCGGGTGATGTTCGCTTTGGCCCAGTGGGTTCGGAAGACGACTGCAATGACCACACTGCCCACCACCCACGCCGGCAAAATGGTGGCCAGGACCTTGAACACGGTGGACGGGGCCGCAACGTCGTGAAGGACTGCGGCCAGGAACAGCCCCGGGATCACCGTGGCTGCCAACGTGGCCGCCGTCTGGGCCACAAGCTGCCCCCACACTCCACGGGGTGACCGGCGCAGGTAGTAATGCGTGGTCAATATGCCCGTCAGAACAAACATGGCCCCCAAAGCCACCTGCCCCAGGAAGGCCGGGGAGCCCAGTTCAATCGCCCGTTCCAGCAAGCTGGCCTGTGGCCGCTGCTGGGCCACACCACCCAAGTCCAGCGCCAGGCAGAGCACGAACACCATGGCGAGCGCAGTACGCATGGCCACCAGTGATCGTCTGCGATGTGGCCCCAGAGTCAGCACCGGAGATGGCGCCATGGAGTCTTGACTTGCGTACTGCTGGTCCAGGCTTTGCCCGTGCGGGCACACCGGCAAAGTGCGCACGGGATCCTCGTCATGAGTCGGCTCCGTGATGCTGCCGGCGTAGGCATCCACGACGTCGGGACCGTACGCGGGCGCATGTGCGCCAGCGGGGGTGCTGTCCTTGGGCATCAGACACATCCGGTTCGCAAGAGGTCAAGAGGTCAAGTGGTCAAATTGGGAGAGGAGAAAGTGTGAAACAAATCTGGCGGAAATCTTGGCACACCAAAATCTCCGGGTTGACTACTCCATTCGTCCTGCATGGATTCGTCCACCGCACGGGGGACGAATCTGGGCACAGCGTATGACTAGCTGTGATATTAGCCCTAGTGGGCATTCTTCCGTCCCCCAACACGCGTCTACAGGATTACTACGGTGCGTATGTGAGGATTGGAGTATGCGTATGGAAGCACAGATTGTGGTGATCGGCGGTGGCATTGCCGGGCTGTCTCTGGTTTCGGAGCTGAGTAGGCGCCGCTCCACGGGGCACGGGATCGTCCTGGTGGAAGCCGAGGACACGTTGGCGCATCACACCTCCGCGCGATCTGCTCAACATCTCAGCCCCAGCTACGGCCCTCCGGCGGTCCGCGAGCTGACCCACCGCACCGTGGCCCAGTTGAGCAAGGGCCTGGAAGGCTTGGACCAGCCCGTGGTGTGGCAATGTCCCACCGTGGTGATCGGCAGCCACAGGGAACTGACGGCCGAGTCCACTTTTGGTTCCACGGCCATTGACCGAGCTTCTGTGCTGGATCTGTGCCCGGAGCTGAGTCCCCTTCCCCGGGAGGCTCTTGAAGGCGGCCTGTATGAGAACGACGCCGTACGCCTGGATGCCCCGTCGCTGCTGGACTGGCACCGACGCATTGCCACGGAATCCGGCGTGGAAATCCTCACGGGCAACCGGGTCACGGGCGCAACATTTGCTGACGGCACCTGGGAAATCACCGCCGGCACCATCCACCTGCGCGCCCCCCTTGTGGTGAACGCCGCAGGTGCCTGGGGAGATCAGGTGGCAACCAGCTTTGGGGTGGATCCGTTGGGCTTGCAACCGTTACGACGCACGGCTGCCTTGGTGGAGCTCAATGCCCCACTGGATCCCGAACATCCCGTGGTGGTGATGGCCAACGGCGGTTGGTACTACCGCCAGGATGCGGTGGGTGCTCTGATTTCCTCCGGCGAAGCAGAGCCGGAAGAACCTTGCGATGCCCAACCCCATCCGGGGCAGGTTGAAGAACTCGTGGCTGAACTCAACTCGCTCACTGACCTTGGTATCACCGGCATCATTCGGTCCTGGACCGGACAGCGCACCGCCGCACCGGACGGTGTCCCCGTGTGCGGCTTTGACCCCGCAGTCCAGGGATTCCTCTGGCTGGTGGGGCAATCCGGGTACGGCTTCCAAACCAGCACCGCCCTGGCACGCGCCGCAGCGGATCTGTTGTTGGAGAACTTGATCGGGAGCTGGTGTTCGGTGGAAACGGCCAGGGCACTGGACCCAGCCCGTTTCTCGGACTCGGCCTAGCTGTACTGACCCGGGATCATAGGTGCTGGGCTACCGGAGACTGTTGGGATTTCTCACGTTGAAGGTCCGCCGCTCAACCCGCAGAGTCAAGGTCGGAAATCCAATCGTTCAGTTCGGATACAGCCTCGTGCAACGTGAGGCCGAGTTGTGTAGACGTCGCAGCTTTGTCGTAGCTGCCCACCCAATGCTCGTACGCGGTGACAGTCGGAGGCCACGAACGTCCTTGCTCACCCAGACGTTCACATTCGGCCGCACGCGCACTGAACACCGCGACTGCCGCACTGCGCACTTCAGCCAACGTCGGATGACCCGCCTCAGCGATGAGCTCCTTGAGCAGCAAAAGGTCAACAACATCGCGAGGACGGTCGTTGATCGTGTGCGGCGGGTCATGCGGATCGGAGACCGCATGGAGTTTCTGTGCGATCTGGAACCGGATGGCTACCCCCACCAACTCATCCGGCGCCGGTAATCCGAACGCGACCAGCTTCGGCGGGCGAATGGTCTCGCTCTCTTGACCCATGCCTGCCTCGTCTGCAGAGACCTCGAATTGCACGCGCCGCCAGACAGTGCCGCGCAGCTCCAGGAACATGTTGAAGCGTCGCGGCTTGATGGTCTTGGTGGGCACCTCGATGTTTTCGACCTGGCCACGGCGCAGCGTCAATGGCCCCCAGGGTTCAGCAAGCACGTCATCGAGGGCAACAAAGAAGGCTTCCATGTCACCGCGGACCAATCCGTCCACGTCTTTCGTCGCACGAGCTGTGACATTGAGCCGGTGCTGAAGCAATGTGCCGCCTTTGAGCAGGAACAACTGCCGTCCATCTTGATCAATGGCTCGCTGGATCGCTGCGACAGCGACCGATGTAGCGACGAGCCACCCTAAGCGGCCACCCTTCGCCTCATCGCCCAGCTTCGCCTCAGCTTGCGCAATCCAAGCATCCAGTACGGCAGCCTTGACGGGCGGCTTGGTCTTGGGCTTCAGCTCGTGCAACATGGCAGCCAACCGGGACTCGACCGTTCCGTCATTCATGACGCATCTCCAGGCGTTTCGCCAGCTCACCTTGCTCTGCCTTGGTCAGATATCCGTGGGCATGTCCACGCTCGACTGCCTGTCTCAGCAGATGGATGGGTGTGCCGTAGTCGATGCACTGTGAGATCGCCTGTGCTGCCGTAACCATGGGAATCTCGTTCCACCACCCGACCTGAGCCGGTTGGAGGTCTTGGTAGTGGATTACATATGCGTCACCACCGGAACGTCGAATCCTGCGGCGTCTGGCAACAGTGACGTGGATGCGGTTCGGGTTCACATCGCTGATCGCGTAGGCGTCCAGTGCCGTCTCGTGCGACAACGCTGCCTCCTGCGCCCCGGTCCACAGCACGGCGAGCATTTTGGCGTCGTGGGAGCCGACGGGGTACTTGGGGAATCGGTAGACGCCATGAGCGACCTTCTGAAGGGTTCCGCGATGCACCAGCATCTGAAGCGTCGGTGCTGCCACTCCAGCATCAGCAGCCTGTCTGGCGGTGACGAAGCCGTGCTGGACGTCTGCGACATCCCACAATTCGTCTTTGGCCATCAGCCTCACTGTCATGTCAAAACTATAACGAAAACGTTGGTGTTTTGACAGGCTGGGTTACCCCTGACGAGCACGACGCCAGTCTTGCCATATCTGCTTGAGATCAAGTGCCTCCTCTGCCTGCACAGAAACTCCTCGCTCGCCGGTTCGGCGTGTGCGGCCACGGATCGTCATCATGCGTGCGGTGAAGAGCACCGACGCTGACTGCTTCTGAGCTTCATCGAAGAAGGCGGCGTCAATGCAGCCGGTGCCGTCATCGAGGCTGATGAACACAGTGCGTTTGCCCGAGCGCATGGGTGGGGTCTGGGTTGCGACGCGAACGCCGGCGACGAGCACTTCCGTGCCTGAGCGAAGGCTCAATAGGTCGCAGGCGCGGGTGATGCCGAGGTCGTCGAGCATGGGCCGGTAGAGGTCTATGACGTGGCCGTCGACCTCGGTGGAGAGTATGTCGAGGTCAGTGGCGATGCGTTCCTCGGCACTGGGGTCGGGAATAGTGGCGTCGAGGAGCATTTCGTCGCCGAAGAGTGGAGTCTGGTCCAGCTGCAGCGCAGGAGTCTTGTTGTGGGCTCGGGCGGTGAGTTGTCGGACGTAGGCGATGATGGCGCCACGGCTGGCTTGCCCGTGCTCGTCACGGGTGAGGTTGTCGAGCGCGCCGATCCGGGCCAGGCGCATCATCAGCGGTCTCGATGGACGGGCACGCTCGTAGAGGTCCGTGATGGAGGTGTACGGCTGTGCGTCGAGGATGCGGGTGAGCTCGGCGCCGGTTATGCCGGTGATGTCGCGGAATGAAAAACGGATGCCCTTGACCCCGGGCGAGACTCGTTCCGCCTGGTACTGGCCGGAGGAGACGTTGATGTCGACAGGCAGCAGGGTGATTCCGAGCCGGCGGGCTTCCGCGACCAGGAGTCGGCGCGGATACATGCCGGGGTCATGTTCAAGGATACCGGTGAGGAATTCGACCGGATAGTGCTGCTTCAGCCAGGCGCTCTGATAGGTCGGCAACGCGAAGGACGCGCCGTGGGCTTTGCAGAACCCGAATGACCCGAAGGCGACCACGTTGGTCCAGATGCGGTCGATGTCGCGGTCCCGGAACAGCCGCCGACCCCGCTGGTCAACGCGGGCGGCCGTTCGTATGCGGAAGCGGTGTTCGATGGCTGCGGTGTCGGTGGCGAGGGCACGGCGGATCTCGTCCGCTTCAGCGAGGCTGATATCCATGCAGTCAGCGAGCACTCGCATCAGCTGCTCGTGATAGATCAACACCCCGTACGTCTCGGCCAGGAACGGCCGGAACCGCGAATGGAGATAGGTGACAGGGGCGTATCCGAGTTTGGCGTCGATGAACGGAGCGACCATGTTCGCCTGCATCGGGCCGGGTCGGAACAAGGAGATGTCGGCGACGAGGTCCTGGTACTGATCGGGCTGCATCTTGCCGAGGAGTTCCCGCTGCCCGGGTGACTCGATCTGGAAGCACCCGAGCGTGTGCGTGGACCTGATGAGCTCGAACGTGGGCTCGTCGTCGTGCGGGATCTGCTCAAGGTCAACCCGACCATCGGCACCAACATAGGGCGCATCGACGGGCAGTCCACCTGCCAATGCGGCGGCTGCTCCGTTGACGCGAGCGATCTCGGTGATCGTGTGGGCGATGGACGATTGCATCCGGACGCCGAGGATGTCGAGTTTGAGGAGCCCGGCATCGTCGATGTCGTCCTTGTCGAACTGCGACATCGGCAGCCCCATCCCGGACGGCTGGGTCGCGGTCAGTGAGAGAAGGTCGCTGTCGCCGAGGATCACCCCGCACGGGTGCATCGAAATGTGCCGCGGGAGCCGATCGAGACGCGCGGTGAGGTCAATGAGCAGATCGAGGTGCGCATCAGTCCTCACCTGCGCAGCCACATCGCGCAGCTCAGGCTTCGTCTCCAGTGCTTGCCGGAAGTCCGCAGGGTTGAACCGCCAGATGTTCTTCGCAATCCGGTCAACCTGTTCGAGGTCGAGACCGAGGGCTGCGCCGACATCTCGGACAGCGCCGCGGGCTCGATAGGTCGACTGCATCGACAGCAGCGTCACGCGGTGGTGGCCGTAGCGGTCGAAAACGGCTTTGTAGATGTCGTGGCGACGGGCGGACTCGACGTCGATGTCGATGTCCGGCAGTGTCAAGCGTGCTGTGCCGAGGAACCTCTCGGAGAGCAGGCTGTGTTCGATCGGATCGACGGCAGAGATGCGCAGCAGATGGTTGACGAGACTGCCGGCGCCGGACCCTCGCGCATGGACCCGGATGCCCATGTCCCGGATGAGGTCGACGACGTCAGCGACGGTGAGGAAATACGTCTCGAACCCGAACCCGCCGATCGTAGCGAGCTCGTCATCGAGCCGTTCCCGCACCCGCCTCAAGTTGGTTCCGGAGGCGTCCGGGTATCGGTCGGTGATCGCGGCCTCGCAGCGTTGCCGCAGCGCCCATACTGGATCGGCGCCGTCCAGGCCGATCGCCTCAAGCTCGGGTACTTTCGGTTGCCGCCACCGCAGGTCCACCTCGGGGTCGAGACGACACTGGTCGGCGACCTGCTCCGTGTGGGAGAGCAAATCAATGGCATCGTCGCGGCGCAGCCCGGCGTACTCGCAGATGCGGAACGCCAAGTCGTGCATGGCCGGGGCGGGCTTCAACCATGCCTGGGCGGGCCGAGGTTCAAACGCGCCGAGAGGCTGCAGCAGTGCGGCGGAGTCGAGCACGTCGCCGGTGATCGCATCGTCAGGGAGGAGGAACCGGACGGCATTGGTGAGCACTGCCGGCACGCAGTTGGCGCGAGCGAGCTGCAACATGTCAGCGGCGTGCCGAAGGCTCGCGGCCGTGCCGGGGCGGCTGTGGTGGCAGACGATCTCTACAGCGACGCCTCCTGGGAACCGCCGTTCCCACACCTTGAGCAGAGCTTGGGCTCGCGATTGATTGCCGTCGAGGACAGCGCGACCGACATCGGAGCCCGGGCCGAGGAGCATTGTGGCGACGGGACCGGTTTCGCCGAGCAGGAACGCGGGGGCCTGGTCGGGGGTGATCCAGGCACTGCGGTGGGCGGTGCCGTGGATGGTGCGTTGCCGGCGTCGCGGTGAGTGCGAGGCCGAGATGAGGCGAACCATGCCCGCCCACCCGGCACCATGATTGTGACCGTGCGCGAGCACGGTCACCGTCGAGAGCGCGCCGTCGCGGTCTCGGATTTGCAGGTTCGCGCCCACAATCGGATCAATCCCGGCCGCAAGGCAGGCACGGACGTGCCGGATCGCGCCGTAGATGCCGTCGTGGTCGGTGATCGCCGCCGCGTCAGCGCCGGCACCAACGGCGGCAGTCACGAGTGCTTCGGGGCGGGCAGTGCCGTGGTGAGCGGTGAACGCCGAAGCAACATGGAGATGAGTGAAGGAGGGCACGGACGGTCTTAGTCGGAGACGACCCGGATCGACCAGCGCGGTCCGTCGGCGACCGCGAGATCGAAGATGAGCATCTCGCCGTCGTCGAGTGCCTTGGCCTGCACCTGCCACATCGGTCGCTCAACCATCCGGGCGTTACTCGTGCCCACGAGGTCCGTGTTGTTCTTCCACCAGCGCACGCGAGCCATCCACGGGATCGGGCGGGCGCAGACAACGAAGCGACGACGGTGCCAGATGAACCGCTCCGGGGCGCCGGAGGCGGTCGTCCAGACGGTAGCGACTTCCTCGCGGTACATCGTGTCCATGGCCCACTCCCTCCGAATCGAACATATGTTCGATTCTTCAGTGTAGGTTCATGCACCGACACAGCCAAGATCACCACCGTTATGATCGACTGGCCCATGCCTCTGATCTGTTGCGACCGTTCTACAGTCCACGCTCGGGAGCCCGTCGCACAGAGGTGCGCTCTGGCCGTGGGAGCGAGTTCGAGGAGTGCTGCGTCCGCAGCCGCGAGTAGGCGACCTGCGCGGTTCGCTGTTCGTCTGCCTGCTGCGGGGACTTCACATCTTTGTCTGACCCGAGGAGCGCTGAGCTTTGGATGTCATAGCGCTGTCCATACAAGGCGATCGTCACTGCGTGAGACCGCGACTCGCCCAGGCGTTCTGTGTGGCAGTGAGCCCGAGGGACACAACACCGTCACGACCATCTACCTCGACATCGACTATCTCCTCGATCAGTTCTTCTGGCAGAAGTGCCACTAAGCTGTGCAATCCCTTCGAGCTGGCCTCTCACCTTGCCCTTTACGGGCCTCGATGCGAGCCGAGTGGCACGCATCCGGTGGCGTACTACCTCCAAACTTCGGGCTGCGAGCCACCCCGCGCTTGACTGGAAGGCGTGCTCGTGCCACCCCGTGCCATACCGAACGGGTACTGATGTTCACCTGCGCTCTCCCCTGTCCTTCGGATGGAGGCACGAAAAGAGGTCCGGACCTGCAGAAACCTGCAGGTCCGGACCTCCCATCAGCCCTTACGGGCCTCGGCCAAGTTCAGAGACTCAGAAGTCCCAATCCTCGTCGTCGGTGTTCACGGCCTTGCCGATCACGTAGGAGGAACCGGACCCGGAGAAGAAGTCGTGGTTCTCGTCCGCGTTCGGGGACAGCGCGGAGAGGATGGCCGGGGACACATCGGTCATTTCCTTGGGGAACAGCGCCTCGTAGCCCAGGTTGTTCAGGGCCTTGTTGGCGTTGTAGTGCAGGAACTTCTTGACCTCTTCGGTCCACCCCACGCCGTCGTACAAGGATTCGGTGTAGGCGATCTCGTTTTCGTAGAGCTCGTCCAGAAGGTCGTAAGTGAAGTCCTTGAGCTCATCGCGGCGCTCCTGGGTCTCCTTCTCCAAGCCCTTCTGGTACTTGTACCCGATGTAGTACCCGTGCACGGCCTCATCGCGGATGATCAGCCGGATGATGTCTGCCGTGTTGGTGAGCTTGGCCTTGGAGGAGAAGTGCATGGGCAGGTAGAAACCCGAGTAGAACAGGAAGGACTCCAACAGCGTGGAGGCCACCTTCTTCTTCAGGGGGTCATCCCCCACGTAGCGCTCGATCACAATGTCGGCTTTGCGCTGGAGGTACTTGTTTTCGCGTGACCAGCGGAAGGCTTCATCAATCATTTTGGTGGAAGCCAAGGTGGAGAAGATCGAGGAGTAGGACTTGGCGTGCACCGACTCCATGAAAGCGATGTTCGTGTAGACCGCTTCCTCATGCAGCGTCACGGCATCCGGAATCAAGGAAACCGCACCCACTGTGCCCTGAATGGTGTCCAGCAGAGTCAGGCCCGTGAACACCTTCATGGTGAGGTCCTTTTCCTCATCCGTGAGCGTGTTCCAGGACTGGACGTCGTTGGACAGCGGCACCTTTTCCGGCAGCCAGAAGTTGGCGGTCAGCCGGTCCCAGACCTCGTCATCCTTGGGGTCCTGGATGCGGTTCCAGTTGATGGCTTCAACATTGTGGTGGAGCAGTTCCACCTTCTCGCTCATCATCGCGGGGGTCTCTCCTTGATCAGCAGATTTTGGGGTGGGGAGTCAAACCTGACTCTAACGACGACGCCGCACGGTGACCTGTTCCGCTCAAAAAGACTTTCGGACGGAACAAGTCACCGCTCAACGTGTGCGTGATGGTTCACAGCATGCAGGAGACGCAGCCTTCAACCTCGGTGCCCTCCAGCGCCAGCTGACGGATCCGTGAGTAGTACATGGTCTTGATGCCCTTGCGCCACGCGTAGATCTGCGCCTTGTTGATGTCCCGGGTGGTGGCGGTGTCCTTGAAGAATAACGTCAGGGACAACCCCTGATCCACGTGCTGGGTGGCAGCCGCGTAGGTGTCAATGATCTTTTCGTAACCGACCTCGTACGCGTCCTGGAAGTACTCCAGGTTCTCCATGTCCATGTGGGGTGCCGGGTAGTAGACACGGCCCAGCTTGCCTTCCTTCCGAATCTCGATCGCAGAGGCGATCGGGTGGATGGAGGAGGTGGAGTTGTTGATGTAGGAAATCGAGCCAGTAGGCGGCACGGCCTGAAGGTTCTGGTTGTACATGCCGTGCTCGGCCACCAGGGCCTTCAGTTCCCGCCAGTCATCCCGAGTAGGGATGTGCACTCCGGCGCGGGTGAAGATCTCCCGCACATGATCGGTGGCAGGCGCCCATTCCTGCTCGGTGTACTTGTCAAAGTAGGACCCATTGGCGTAGTCCGAGTTCTCAAAGTTCACGAACGTCTCGCCGCGCTCCTTGGCGATCAGCATGGAGGCACGAACCGCGTGGTACACCACGGTGTAGAAGTAGATGTTGGTGAAATCAACGCCTTCTTCCGATCCGTAGTGAATGTGCTCCCGGCCCAGGTAACCGTGCAGGTTCATCTGCCCCAGACCCACCGCGTGGGACATGGAGTTACCGCGCTGGATGGAGGGCACGGACTCAATTTCGGACTTGTCCGAGACAGCGGTCAACCCCCGGATAGCGGTCTCCACGGTCAACCCGAAGTCCGGGGAGTCCATGGTCATGGCGATGTTCAAGGAACCCAGGTTGCAGGAGATGTCCTTGCCCACGGTGGAGTAGCCGAGGTCGGCGTCGTACACGGAGGGCTCGGAGACCTGGAGGATCTCTGAGCACAGGTTGGACATGATGACCTTGCCCGCAATGGGGTTGGCCTTGTTCACGGTGTCCTCGAACATCACGTACGGGTAGCCGGACTCGAACTGGACCTCCGCGATGGTCTGGAAGAACTCACGCGCGTTGATCTTGGTCTTGGAGATCCGGGCGTCATTGACCATCTCGTGGTACTTCTCCGTGACATTGATGTCGGAGAAGGGCACACCGTAGATGCGTTCGACGTCGTACGGGGAGAACAGGTACATGTCCTGGTTCTTCTTGGCCAGCTCGAACGTGATGTCCGGGATGACCACACCCAGGGAGAGGGTCTTGATGCGGATTTTTTCATCCGCGTTCTCCCGCTTGGTGTCCAGGAACTTGTAGATGTCCGGGTGGTGGGCGTGCAGATACACGGCACCGGCACCCTGGCGGGCACCCAGCTGGTTGGCGTAGGAGAAGGAGTCCTCCAACAGCTTCATGACGGGAATGACACCCGATGACTGGTTCTCGATCTTCTTGATCGGAGCACCTGACTCACGCAGGTTGGTCAGGGCAAAGGCCACACCGCCGCCACGCTTGGACAGCTGCAGCGCGGAGTTGATGGAACGCCCAATGGACTCCATGTTGTCTTCCATGCGCAGCAGGAAGCAGGAGACCATCTCACCGCGCTGCTTCTTGCCGGCGTTGAGGAAGGTGGGGGTGGCCGGCTGGAAACGGCCGGTGATGATTTCTTCCACCAGCTTTTCAGCCAGCTGCTCGTCACCGTCAGCCAGGTACAGGGAGACCATGACCACGCGGTCCTCAAAGCGCTCCAGGTAACGGCGCCCGTCAAAGGTCTTGAGCGTGTAGGACGTGTAGAACTTGAAGGCACCCAGGAAGGTCTGGAACCGGAACTTGTGCGCGTACGCCTGCTTGGAGAGCTTCTTGATGAACTCAAAGGTGTACTGATCCAGCACCTCGGGTTCGTAGTACTGGTGATCCACCAGGTACTTCAGCTTCTCCTCCAGATCGTGGAAGAACACCGTGTTCTCATTGACGTGCTGCAGGAAGTATTGCCGGGCGGCCTGGCGGTCGGCCTCAAACTGGATGTTGCCATCGGCGTCGTAGAGGTTCAGGACCGCGTTGAGCTCGTGGTAACCCATGCCACGGTATTTCTCCGGCACGGAGGGGTCATCGTGGCCGGATTCGGCAATGCCGATGTGCGAGGTGTGGGTGGTTACTGCCACAGGTTCATCAGTCCTTCGTTCACTTTGTGTACGTCATCTTCGGTACCCATCAGTTCAAACTTGTAGAACACGGGCACCCCGCACTTGGCGGAGATTTTGTCTGCGGCGATACAGAATTTGTCGCCAAAGTTGGTGTTTCCAGCCCCCAGCACACCGCGCAGCAGCTTTCGGTTGGCTTCAACGTTCAGGAACTTGACCACCTGCGGTGGCACGGCCCCAGAGCCTTCGGGCCGCCCGTAGGTGGGTACGGCCAGCACGTAGGGCTCCTCCATGATGGGGGGTTCAGCGGAGGTGTGCAGCGGCAGCCGCACGGTGCGCGCCCACAATTTCTCCATGAACCGGTGCGTGTTTCCGGAGACGGAGGAGAAATATACGACGACGGGCGCCGTGGCCCCCTCCGGAAGCTCACCCCGGCACTGTTCACCATTCAGGGCATCCTGCACACCGTCAGGGCTGCCCTGTCCACCGTCTGGTTGATGCTGCCCGTGGCGGGCGGCTTCCAGGAGTGCGGACAGGGCAGACATGGGAGATCACTTCCGTAAACGCTGTAGGGGCTTTCGGTTCCTGCTGAGAGGCAACGTGGTGATGTCTCCGGGGCCGTCTGTGACGACTGTGGGCTTCAGTTCCCGGTGACCCGGGATGAGGCCCGAGGGGATCAAGCAGAAAGGCGCATCCGCAGAGAGGAGATCTTGTCCGGGCGGTAACCGGACCAGTGATCCTCGCCGGCAACAACCACGGGCACCTGCTGGTAGCCCATGGCCACAACACGGTTGTAAGCGTCCTGATCCTCGGTGACATCAATCACGCTGTAGTCAATGTCGCTCTTCTTGAGCGCGCGGTAGGTGGCGTTGCACTGGACGCAGGAGGGCTTGGAGTAAACGGTCACGGACATCTCAAATTGTCCCTTCCATACGGGGGTGGTCTCTGGTGCGCGGTGGGGAGAAGCCGGCCGGGGAAGTACGTGCGTCACCGGGTGGTGACGCGGACCGGTCCGCTAGGTGGACCTCTCTCCTGTGCTGAGCACCGATACTACATCTAGTGTTCGGAACACTGAACAACCCCAAGATGTCGTGTCAGGCACGCTGCGTGGTTGTCCTCACGTCATCCCCAGTTCACCTCCCATCATCCACAGCCACCCACTTGAGCCCATCCGCGCCATCACGGCCAACCGGGCGCATCAACCACCGCTGATCCACAGCTGTGGACAGCCGACCGTGACCTCCTGTGCATGCAAAATTCACATCACGAAACTTCAGGACGGGCGTGTCGAGCTACCACCAAAGAGCTTCCTGACAGCCGCGGATGGGGATGGCAGTCCCATCATGACTTTGGCCCCTTTGGCTTTCCACGCCGTGTAGGGCGGGTAGACCACTTTCAAGGTGTCAGGCTTCAACGGTTTCTCCAGCACGGCCCGTTCGTGGCTGAATGTCCGCAAAGAATGGACTCCGTGGTAGCTGCCCATCCCGGACTCCCCCACCCCGCCAAAGGGCAAATGTGGGTGAGCCAGGTGAATCACCGGTGATCCCACACACATCCCCCCGGAGGAGGTGGCCTCACGGAACGTGCTGAGGACGTGGTTGTCCTGGCTGAACACGTACAACGCCAGTGGTTTCTCCCCACCGTTGACCCATGCAGCCGCCTGGAGATGATCCGGCATGGGAACCAGGGGCAGCACGGGCCCAAAGATCTCCTCCTGCATGAGGGGGCCATCGGTGCTTTCCCGGATCACCGTAGGTGCCAAGTAACGCTGCTCCAGATCATGGGCACCGCCGAACACCACGTCCGGTGCTGCCACCTGGGCCAGCTGATCCACCAGCCTGCTCAGATGGCGTTCGGTCACTATCCGACCGTAGGAGTCACTGGTGGCTGGATCCCTCCCGTAGAGCGAACGCACTGCAGATTCCAACAGGGGCTCCAGCTGAGCCAGGACCTGCGCTGGTCCCATGACGTAATCCGGTGCCACGCAGGTTTGGCCCGCATTGAGGAACTTGCCCCAGGCAATCCTGTGAGCCGCGGCCTCCAGGTCAACGGTGTCATCCACCCACACGGGTGACTTGCCACCCAGTTCCAAGGTGACCGGGGTCAGGTACTCGGCAGCCGCCCGCATGACCACCCGCCCCACCGTGGCATTGCCGGTGTAAAAGATGTGGTCAAAACGGTACTGAAGCACCCGCGTGGTCTCAGCCACCCCGCCGGTGACCACTCCAACGCAATCTCCCAGGTGTTCCCGAATGGCATCAGCCAACACACTGGCCACGGTGGGAGTGACCTCCGAGGGCTTGACCACGGCGGTGTTTCCGGCGGCAAGAGCCCCCACCAGCGGTGAAAGGATCAGCTGCACGGGGTAATTCCACGGAGCCACAATCAACACGGTCCCCAAGGCTTGGTGATCCACCCAGGCATGCGAAGGGGCCAACACGGCACTTCCCGGTGCTTTGGTGGGCTTGATCCAGCCCGGCAGAAGACGCCGTATGTGCTGGATTTCCCCCAGCACCGTTCCAAGTTCCGTGGTCCAGGCCTCCGTGGCGGATTTGCCCAGATCCTGTTCCAATGCCGCCAGCAGGGGCGCCTCCCACTCCCGGACCAGTGCTTCCAGCCGGTCCAGGCGTTCCAGCCGGGAGGCCAGGTCCAAGGCCGGTTCAAACGCCCGGCGGGCTGATTCAACGGCTTCACCAATCGCCTGGGCGTCCGTCTCCACAAGTCCTGGCACTGGAGCCAGCTGGGAATCGTAATCGGTGTGCTGAGGCAGTGGAACGGGCTCAGATGACTGAAAGTGTTGGGCGGTGCGTGCGTTGGTCGTCTCCATGACCCCACGTTATGCCCAGACTCAGACAGCACACGGGCTCAGACACCACAAGGACAGCACGGCGTTACAGCAACCCCACTTGCTTCAGTTTCTCGGCGATGGTGGCGCCGTCGTTGGCTTCAATCAGCGGGATGCCTTCCGGGATGCTCGGTCCGTAGTCCGCCAGCAACTGTCCGGAGGCCAGAACTGCCTCCGCCGGTGAGAGATTGCGGATCACCACGGCCGCCACGTGCTCCGGGTAGCGCCGCGCAAAACCGCCGTAGATTTCGGGGTCATGTTGGCCGTCGTCGCCAATCAGAATCCATTTGACGCCCGGGAAGTCCTTGGCCAGATGCTCCAAGTTCTCCACCTTGTGCCGCGGCCCGGAGCGAAACCAGCGGTCCGTGGTGGGCCCCCAGTCCGTGAGCAACAACGCCCCGGCGGGGTAGGCGTTGCGGGAAAGGAAACGCCGCAGCGTTGGCGCCACGTTCCAGGCTCCCGTGGACAGATAGATGAACGGAGCATGCGGGTGCTTTTTGGTCAGTCGTTCCATCAACACCGCCATACCCGGTGTGGGCGTGCGCGCGTGCTCATTGAGCACAAAAGAGTTCCAGGCCGCCAGCATGGGGCGCGGCAGGGCTGTGACCATCACGGTGTCATCAACATCGGAGACCACACCAATTTTTTGGCCGTCGCGCACCACCGTGACCGTTGAGGTGGCCCAGGCCGAACCCTCCGTCCGCAATTGCGCCTGGTGGGTACCTGCTTCCAGGGCGATCTCCAGATCGGCGTCAATCACCCCGCCTTTGTCCGCCACCAAGCGGAACTCCTGCCCGCCCAGTCGAACGTCAACATGTGCAAAGGCGATGGGCAGGGAGGTGAAAGAGCGCCAACCGCGGATGGAGGAGGCATCCTCATCGGTGGGATCTTCCGGGCCGGCCGTTTTGAGCAGTGCCCGTCCCAAGATCCGGACGTGGGAGGTGGTGCCGAAGCCGTCAAAGGCCACCATGACCGGGATGTCCCCCCGGCGTTTGGCTCTGCGCTGGCGCACCATAGCCAGGCGTTGTTCCAGCCGGTACCCCAGGTTCAGCGCTTCCTTGGTGACCTGATCTACCGTCTGGCGCAGGTCCGTGGCCAGGTCCACCGGCATCTGATCTTGCGGAGCGTGACTGGGTGGCACGTGGCTGGGAGACATGGCTCTCAGTCTGTCACAGCTGGCTTGCACGCCTGTGCCGCCCAGAACTCAGGCCGCCACACCCGTTTGACCGTGCTGCCCAGCGCCACCAACCACTGCGCTCAGTCGAACTCCCCGGGCAACCAGACGGTGAATCGAGTCCGGCCCTGCGGATCGACGTCGCAGCTCACACCCCCACCATGTGCCTCCGCAATGCTGCGGCTGATGGCCAAACCCAGTCCGGACCCGCCCGTGTCCCGGGTACGGGATTCATCCAGCCGAACAAACCGTTCAAAGATGCGCTCACGCTGATCAGGCGCTATTCCGCGGCCGTCATCCACCACCGACACGTGTGCGTGTGAACCTGTCCTTCCAACATCAACCCACACGGTGGTGGAGGCGTGTCTTCGGGCATTGACCAGGAGGTTGTGAATGACCTGCTGGATGCGGTTGGGGTCAGCTGTGATCCGTATCGGTTCAATGTGAGCCACCACGTGGGGCCCGGGGCCGGCCGCGATCCGCTGAATTTCAGTGGCCACCACATCGTCCAGATCAGTGTCCACGCAACGTAACGCAAGGCCGTCGTCGTCGGCTTTGGCAAGGGTCAGCAGGTCATCCACCAGTACGTTCATGCGCTCCACCTGACCCACAAGCACCGGTCCAACGCTCTCCCACCGGTCCGGGTAACCCTGACGCGCTGTCACCTCCAGCGTGGTTCGCAGCGTGGCCAACGGACTGCGCAGCTCGTGGGAGGCATCCGCCACAAACCGTCTCTGCTGGGCCTCCGCCTGGGCAAGACGGGCCAGCATGTGATTCATGGTCACCGCCAACTCTTCCACTTCATCGGCAGTGGCGGGCTGTTCCACCCTGGCGTCCTCACGAGCCCGGCTGATCCGCGCCACCTCCCGGGTGAGAACGCGCACGGGGGTCAGCGCGCGCCCAATTTGCCACCACATCAGTGCGGTACCAAAGATCACGGCCACCGGCGAGCCCACCAGCAAGACCGTTTCCACCACCTCCAGCACGGCCAGTTCGGGATGCCCCTCCGTGAGAACGACGACGGCGCTGTCCTCACCGTCAACAACCACCCCACCGGCTGCCCACACCTCATGCGAGCGCAGATCGGTAGCCGCTGACTGTGCAGTCTCCCCCGGCGCCAGCTCCGGCACGTGCACCGAGACCTGGTGGGAGAGAGCAGAGTCCGGAACTGAGTCCAACACCTGGCCTTGGCGCAAAATCTGCACGGTTTCGCCGGCCATCCGAACATCTTGAATGAGTTGCAGCAGGTGCGCCTGAGAGACACCGTCATCCGGTGTGGCCTGGGCTGGCTGGGTGGCCTGAGCTTCCGATGAGGACTGGGCCTCCGATGTGGCCTGAGCTTCCGATGTGGGCTGGGCCTCCGGTGCAGCTGTGGCATCGGAAGCGGTGGCCTCCATCAGCCGTTGGAGTTGAGCGCTGACTTGCTCACGTGCTTGGGCGGTCAAGGCCGTTTCCACCGCCGTTTTGAAGGCCACCCCCGCCACCAGGACC
The DNA here is from genome assembly GCF_030538595.1 of Kocuria sp. Taxonomy (GTDB): domain Bacteria; phylum Actinomycetota; class Actinomycetes; order Actinomycetales; family Micrococcaceae; genus Kocuria. The sequence goes on along the minus strand of NZ_JAUNTS010000002.1, from coordinate 12,607 downwards.
ACCGCTGTGAGCAGCAGTGCTGCGGTGACGGTGGCACGCAGCCGCACTCCCCAGTGGCGGGGGTTGCTCATGAGGGATTTGGGCCACCTACTGGACTGGAGCCGTCTAGGAGACTTGAACCACCTGCGGGACTTGAGCCGCCCCCGTGTCCGCGACCACCCCCTGGGAGAACTGTTCATGGCTGGTCCGCGACCAAGCAGTAACCGTGGCCACGCTGGGTCAAGAGGGTGTTCACCCCAAAGCTCTTGTCAATCTTTTTACGCAGGTACCCCACGTAAACCTCAACAATGTTTTCAGATCCTTCATAAGCCGAGTCCCAGACATGGTCCATGATTTCAATTTTGGAGACCACCTGATCCGCCCTGTGCATCAGGTACTCCAAGATGGCGTATTCCTTGGCTGTCAGGTCTACGGCTGAGCCTGCGCGGGTCACGCTGCGCTTGGCAGGATCCAGTTCCAGGCTGCCCACCCGCAGGACGGTGGGCCGGGCCGGCGCGCCACGGCGGACCAGCGCACGCAGGCGGGCCACCAGCACCAGGAAGCTGAACGGCTTGGTGAGGTAATCATCGGCACCCAGCTCAAAAGCGTCTGTTTGATCGTATTCGCCGTCTTTGGCCGTGAGCATGAGGACCGGAGTCCAAATTTCGGCCTGTCTGATCTCCCGCAGAACGTCGTACCCATTTTTACCCGGCAACATCAGGTCCAAGACCACAACGTCAAAATCCTGTTCCAGGCTCATCCACAGGCCCGTGCGACCGTCATAAGCCACATCCACCGCAAACCCTTCGGCTTGGAGTCCCGTGCGCAGCGAATCTGCCAGTTCGCGCTCGTCATCCACCACCAGCACTCGCATGCCCGAGCCTCCATGATCCAAGACCGTTGCGCCTTTTGTCTCGATCAGGAATCTACCCGTTCCTTGTGCTGGGTACGGGATGCCGGGATGGGTGCTTCCCGTGGATGGCCACCCGCACCGTGGCGCCACACCCATACGGCCGCCACCAGCATGCAGCCGGCCAAGGTGGCGCTGAAGGAAGCCGCCACATCGGAGATGTAGTGCGCCCCCACATACAGACGACTCGCGGCCACCACCAGGGCGAACAGCAGAGCCAGTACACCCACCCACCCCGTCAATCCCCGGACGGACCGCGTTGGAGAGGTGGCCACCAGCACAATCACGCAGATCGCCAGGACCACGGCAAAACTGGTGTGGCCGGAGGGAAAGGAGTCACGCCCCGTTTCGGTCACCATGGGGTTGGCCAGAGCATCTGCCAGGGGTCGTGGGCGTGCCACCAGATACTTCAGCACCAACACGGTGCCCCAGCCCCCAGCCGCGGTGGCCAACAACCACAGGGCGTGAGGCACACTGCGCCAGATCGCAGCAAAGACCGCCATACCACCCAGGATGAGCAATGCGCCTGCGGGTGCCAGGAGATTGTTGATTCCCAGGGCCACCGGATCCAGCCAGACCACGTGATGGGCACTGATCCACTGGTCCAGGGCCAAATCCTCCGCAGTGTCCTGAACACTGCCTGTCACATCAATCCCGAACAGAAGTGTTCCAACAATCAGGACGACGGCGACCACCACCAAGGTGAGGGCCCACAACTTGCGATGACCCCAGCGCATCAGGACCGTGCCGCCAGGTCTTGGCCGTCATCTTGAACGGAACCCGTTTCCGGCTCGTGCAGCGAGTCTGCCAGGTGGTTGTTCTGGTCGCGGGCTCCGCGGCGCCGTGAGGCCACAAAGTGCACCACAATCGGCACGATGGAGAGGATCACAATGCTGATGGCAATCAGATCCACGTGGTTGGCCACAAAGGGAACCCCGCCCAGGAGGCGACCCGCCGTCAGCATCACGGTGACCCACAGCAAGGCACCCGTGACGTTCCACCCCACAAAGCGGCGGTACTTGTAGTGGCTGGCGCCTGCCACCAAGGGGACGTAGGTGCGCACAATCGGCACAAAGCGCGCCATGACAAGTGCTTTTCCACCGTGCTGGGCAAAGAACTCCTCGGCCCGGCGGAGGTGGCTCAGTTTCAGAATGCGTGCGTTCTCGGAGAACAAGCCGCGCCCAAAGGTCTTGCCCAACATGTAGCCCACTTGATCCCCGGCGATGGCGGCAGCAGCAGCCAACACCCAGACCAACCAGAATGGAATGCCCATGACGGGCAGCAGCATTCCAGCGGCAAACAGCAGGGAGTCACCGGGGAGGAAAGGAAACAACAATCCGGATTCAATGAAGATGAAAAGCATCATGATCGCTATGGCCCATGGGCCGGCAGCTTGCAGCACAGAACCGGGATCGCTGAACGCGGAGGTGACCTGATGTAGAAAGTCCATGGGAGGATCTTGCGCCCCCCTAGCTGAAAGACTCCTGAAGTGGCACGTTCACGTGCCCACCGTCACAGCCGTCACTCACCACTCAGGCCCTTCACAAAGGACGCTGCCACGGCGGGCCAGGTGGCCAGGTCTTGGGGTGTGCGCGCAATGTGGAGTTGGTCCCCGGGCAGGGTGGCTCGCAGGATTTCGGAGCTGGAGATGGGGTGGGCGGCGTCGTCGGACCAGGCCAAGATCACGTTGGGGGCTGTGATCGCAGCCAATTCGTGGGGCTCTGGAAGGTCTGTGGCGGCCGCCCCGCGTAACACCGCGGGCAGCAACTCTGCGGAAACTCGCGGGCGGTGCCGCTCCCGGTCGGCCACCGCCGGTGGCTGCGGGACCGTACGCGTGGCGCGGATGTAAGCCTCCAGGCCCAAGGTTTCGATCATCTCGGCGCTCTCCCGGTAGATGCTCGCCTGACCGCGCCGGGTGGCCCAGGACGTGGAGGGAACACACAGGGTCAGGGAGGCAAAGCGCTCCGGGTCCGCCAGCGCGGCATAGAGCAGCGTGGCTGATCCCATGGACGGCCCGATGCCGTGCACTGCGCGGCCTGGAAACACGTGATCCAGCAGGGCCAAAAGGTCCTGAGCCAGATTGGACCACAACCAGTCATCCACCACGGGTTCTCCGGTGGAGTTGCCGTGACCGCGGGCGTCGTAACGCAACACCTGAGCTTTGGGGATGAATGCCGCCAAGTCCAAGCCCCCGCTGGTGTTGGACACGGCACTGGACATCAGGCCGTGCAGCTGAACCACAGCGGGCGCCCCTGTGTCTGACTCCTCCCCCGTGACGGTGTAGTCCAAACGGCAGCGGGTCAGATCCAAGGTGGGCATGGTCCCACCGTACGACTCCCACCGTCATCAACCCGCGGTCAGATGACACGGGCATGTTTCCAATGCGTCAATTTTTGGCGCCCGGTTGGGTATGGGCTGCCGTAGGCCCGGATACTGGGAAGCTGCCAGCACACCAAGATGTGCCACCCGGGCCGGATTGGATCACGGAGGTCTTGATGTATCTGACCAACATCACGCACGCTGCGCTGCCGGAGGGCATCGTGGCCAGCTGTGCGCTGCTTGCCCCGGTCTCCACCGACCCGATCTCCACCGATCAGTGCCGTGAGCTTCCGATTTCCTTCGATCAGCGTATGCACGTCAGTGCCGGTGATCGGCCGGGCACCTGGATGGCGGTGTCTTTTGAGCTCCCGGGGCCGGCCACTCGCCAAGACATTGGGGCCGCGTGGCTGCGCGTCATCCAGCGGCATCACACGTTACGCACCTTTTTTGATGGTGGCGGTTTTGATGGTGGTGGCCCCACACCCGCGGCAACCGCCGCAACCACAGCCCACGACGTCGATTCCCTCCGACTCTTGGAGGTCCCTGAACCTCTGGGGGTCAGGTGGGAGGAGCACAACACCGCGGTGTCCGGCACCCGAGCCATCCTGCGGTCCGTTTTGGATCGGGGATGTTCTCCCATGGCTCGCCCCGCCCATCGCCTGTGCGTCATAGAACCCACAGCTACGGACCCGCGTACCGCTGATGCGGTTCCCACTGTAGTGATAGCCGCAGACCACGCCCACCTGGACGCCTGGTCACTTCCGGTGCTGGCGCACGACTTCTTGGAGGCCCTGGTTCACACCAAGTCTCCAGCCCGTGATACTCCGGTGGAACCTGCGGCGGCTTTCTGGCAGCACACGCGTGAACTGGCCGCCCGGGCGCCGTCGCCGGAAAAAATTAAACAGCGATGGCAAGAAATACTGGCCGCAGGCTCGGGCGCCATGCCGGTGTTCCCCCTGCCCCTGGGCGAACTGGAACCCACACCGCCCGAGTGCGTCACCACAAGCCAAGTTTTGGACGCCCGTCAATTGGCCGAGTTTGAACACGCGGCCGAACACCACGGTCAACGTCCCCTGACTCTGGTGGTGTCTGCCATGACGCAAGCCACCACATCATTGGCGGAGGCGCCCCTGCGGGCCGTACTACCCGTGCATTCCCGCACCGATCCACAGTGGCGCGACGCCGTGGGGTGGTTCATCACCAATTCGGTGGTGGAATCTGACAACCCAGATCTTCCTGCTTGCCGCACCGCCATCCGGGAAGCTCTGAGCCTGGGTTCGTACGCGCTGGAGCCCATGATGCGCCCCTACGGTGGCATGCCGGTTCCCCCGGGAATGTTCATGATTTCCTACCTGGACTACCGCAGGCTCCCAGCAGCCCTGCCTGCTTCCTTGAACCCGCAGCATGTCTCCGCCTCCGCCCCCACCAACGGTGTTCAGGTGTGGTTTGTGGTCACCGATGCCGGGCTGCACCTGCGGGCCCGCTATCCGGACACCCCGCAGGCACAAGAATCGGTGAACCGTTGGCTGGCAGCCGTGGCGCATCACCTCAGAACGATTCCCGGTACCGAACCCTGCCCCACCCCGGCAACACTTCACATGAACTAGCTCACACCAGCGCGCTCGGACTAATCTGCGGACATGGCAAAAGACACCACACCACAAGATCCCACGGACAACGACGCTCTGGATCTGGAAGACTCCGTCTCCCACAAACCCAAAAAACGGATGAACAAGGCCATCTATGAGGCCGAGTTGCTTCGGCTGCAGGCCGAGTTGGTGGAGATGCAGGAGTGGGTCAAAGCCACGGGACAGCGCGTCGTCGTTATTTTTGAGGGCCGCGATGCCGCTGGCAAGGGCGGGGCGATCAAACGCGTCACCGAATATCTGAATCCCCGAATCGCCCGCATTGTGGCGCTTCCTGCGCCCACCGAGCGGCAAAAGACGCAGTGGTATTTCCAGCGCTACATTCAACACTTGCCGGCCGCAGGTGAGATCGTGCTGCTGGACCGCTCCTGGTACAACCGCGCCGGGGTGGAACGAGTGATGGGGTTCTGCACTCCCCAGGAATACCGCCGGTTCCTGCGTCAGTGCCCCATTTTTGAGCGCATGTTGGTGGAGGACGGCATCATTTTGATCAAGTACTGGTTTTCCGTGTCCGGGGATGAACAGTACAAGCGCTTTGAGTCTCGCATGGAAGACCCCATGCGGCACTGGAAGCTCTCCCCCATGGACCTGGAATCAATCACCCGCTGGGAGGACTACTCACGCGCCCGGGACGCCATGCTGGTGCACACGGACATTCCGGAATCCCCGTGGAATTTTGTGGAAGCCGAGGACAAACGTCGCGCACGGATCAACATGATCGCGGATTTGCTGGAGCGTGTGCCGTGGGAACGCGTGCCGCTTCCCGAACTGTCCCTGCCCAAGCGGCCAACCACCAACGGGTACCGCCGCCCGGACCGGTCCCTACAGCATGAAGTGGCCGATCATGCCACCACGATCGAACAAGCTGCACTGGCTGAGGGCTCCGGCAAGAAAAAGTCAGGAAAGGCCTCCTCCGCACAAAAGGCTGGTAAGTCCAGCAAAGCCAAGAAGTCCAAAAAGGCTTGAGACTTGCGCTGCACTCTCCATGAGGTACGACGACGGCGGTGGGTGACCACCGCCGTCGTCGTACCTTGTGAGGGCCGTGCCTTGTGAGGACAGCCGCTATCGGGGTCCGGTTCAGCGTGTGCTGAGTTCGCGCTCCATCTCTTCCAAGGCAACTCCCTTGGTTTCCGGCATGGCTTTGATGACCCAGATCAACTGGGCCACCATGCAGACGAAAAACACTGCGAATGCCGTTCCCGGCCCCAGGCCACCGGCAATCCAGGGGAAGGTCCAACTGATCACCGCAGCGGCAAACCAGTGCGTGAAGGAGCCCAAAGCCTGGCCGCGGGCACGGACACGGTTGGGGAAGATTTCTGAGATGAAAACCCAGATCACTGAACCTTGGCCGAAGGCGTGAGCCGCAATGAACAACAGTAGTGAGGCCAGCACCAGGGCGCTGCTGAGGTTGCCGAAATTGTCGCCCTGGGTGAAGAACAACATGGCAATCACGCCCAGGCTGATCAGGTAACCAATCGACCCGATCAACATGAGTTTGCGGCGGCCGAACTTGTCAATCACGGTCAGGGCCACCATGGTGGCAATCAGATTCATCCCGCCAACGGCAATGGATTGCAGGAATGCCGAGTCATCGCCGGCGCCGGCCATGCGGAAAATGTCCGGCGCGTAGTACATGATGGCGTTGATGCCGGAGAGTTGGTTGAACGCCGCAATGGCGATGGCCAGGAGTATGACCCTGCGGTACTGGGGCACAAAAAACCGCACCTTGCTGGTGTCTTTGGCCAGATCCGCAACAGCGTCCTGAATTTCGGTTTCCAGCTCAGCCGCTTCCTGCGGTGACGTGGCCAGCCGTTGCATGTTGGTCCGAGCCAAGTCTGTGCGGCCTTTGAGGAAAAGCCAACGTGGCGATTCGGGGACTGTGAAGAGCAAGAGGATGAAGATGGCTGCGGGCAGAGCCTCCACGCCAAACATCCAGCGCCAGGCCACCCCCGGATCAATGGCCCGGGCAATGAAGTAATTGGACAGGTACGCCAAGAGAATGCCCAGCACCACATTGAACTGAACCAAACCCACCAGGCGGCCACGCAATCGGGGCGGGGAGATTTCTGCGGTGTAGATGGGGGCGGTCACGGAGGCACCGCCCACGCCTATACCGCCCAGGAATCGAAAGAAAATGAACAGATACCAGTTGTCCACCACGGCGGACCCAATGGCGGAGACCAGGTACAGCACACCAATCACCACAAGGATGTTCTTACGGCCGTAGCGGTCGGAGGGCCGCCCAGCCGTCAGCGCCCCAATGATCGTGCCAATCAGGGCCGATGCCACAGTGAACCCCAGGGCAAAAGTCCCCAGATTGAACTGCTCGGTCAAAGCCTGTGTGGTCCCGGAGATCACAGCTGTGTCAAAGCCGAACAGCAGACCACCCAGGGCAGCCACAATGGCGCTGCGGAGAACAATTGGTTTCATGAGAAATCCTGTTCCATCATGTACGTGGAACGGGGAACACGAAGCCCGAATCCCCCGGGGCAGAGAATTGCCGATAATTCTCTGACCGGGAGTATGCTCCTCAACTTCTATATGACCAATGAGTAACTGGCAGATGACATCAAATGTTGCCTTCTGTGTCACAGCTCCGGCATTTCCTGCGGGAGTGCAAGCACTGTCCCGGGTCATACGGAGCAACCGCGCATCCTCCGAAACAATGGCAACGGTGAGCGCCCGGGGGCTGCTGTTGCACGTACCTCACGCGATTCGGCGGTACACCACCCGCACGGGTTCGGCGTAGCCCACATCCATGAAATTGCCGCTGGTCAATGCACTCCACACGGCAAAAATTGCCCAGAACGGCGCCAAGCCCACCCCCAGATACCTCCAGGCACCACGCCAGGCTCCCACACGCCGCCCTGTCCAAGCACGCAAAGAAATCACCCCGGTCAGCAGCTGCCCCGGAGAAACTGTCAGCCCGTACAAGACACCGAAAAACAGCAGCGCCGCAGGATAACTCAGCACGGCAACCACCGCCGTGGCTGCTGCACTCGGAGCAATAGCTGCTCCACCCGTCATGCAGACACATGTGGCCACCGTGATGAGTGCGGCGTCGATCAGTCTGGCGGCCCAGCAGCGGTGAGCAGAGGCCTGCGGTAGTGGCTTCCCGTGACGCACCACCACCCCCAGCCCGGGATCGGCGCTGGGGGTGGTCTGCTGCTGCGGGTACCAGCCGTAGGTCATGGCCCTACCCTACGGCGGTCATTCCGCTCACAACCGGCGGCAATTCTGCTCAGAATGTGGCGGTGTCAATCACATAGCGGTAACGCACCTTGGAGTTGACCACGTGGTTGTAAGCCTCGGTGATGTCTTCGCCGGAGATCATTTCAATCTGAGGATGAACTCCGTGTTCAGCACAGAAATCCAGCATTTCCTGGGTTTCAGCCATACCACCGATCTGTGAACCGGCCATCACCTTGGAGCCAATCACAATGCCCGCCAAATGCAGCGTGGTGGGGTTTTCCGGCAGCCCCACGTCCACAAATACGCCCATAGGCTTCAGCGCACCCAGCAGTCCGGTGTAGTCCAAGTCGTCCGCGCTGACGGTGCACACAATCAGGTCGAAGGTCCCGGCCAAATTGGCCAGTGTGCCTTCCTCCGCCAACGCGTAGTAGTCAGTGGCACCAAAGCGGCGACCATCATCTTCTTTGGAGCGCGTCTGGGAGATCACGGAGACCTCCGCACCCATGGCTGCAGCAAGCTGCACCCCCATGTGGCCCAGACCGCCCATGCCCACAATGGCCACCTTCTTGCCGGGTCCTGCACCCCAGCGCTTGAGTGGCGAGTACATGGTGATTCCGGCGCACAGCAACGGGGCTGCGGTTTCAAAAGGGATCTCATCCGGGATGCGGGCCGCAAAGTTTTCGTTGACCGTGAAGCCTTGGGCATAGCCCCCGGCGGTCGGGTTGCCATCTGCGTCGTCGCCGTAGGTCCACAGCGTCCCGCCGTTGCCCACGCAGTACTGTTCTTCACCGGCCGTGCAGTATTCGCAGGCACCGCAGGAATTAACCATGCAGCCCACACCCACCTTGTCCCCCACGGCGTATTTGGTGACCTCATCACCCACCCGGGTCACAATTCCTGCGATTTCGTGCCCGGGAGTCAGCGGGAACTTGGCCGGCCCCCATTCCTCACGTGCAGTGTGAATGTCTGAGTGGCAGATACCGGCGTATTTGACCTCAAAGTAGATGTCATGAGGCCCGGGTTCTGGAATTGCCACAGTGGTCCTGTGGAACTGAGTGGTCTTGTCATCACAGGCGTAAGCCAGGACTTCAGGCATGATGCGCTCCTCATAGATCGGACCCACCACTGACCCAACCGGGCTGTGGGCGGCATGGGTCATTCCATCCTGCACCCCCAGATTGAAGCGACTCAAGGTTATCGCTGACGGTGAACCGCCTAGTGAGAACGAGTGTCAGAACTCTGTGAGGTCAGTGCGCCCAAGGAGTAGGACACCTCTGGCATCAGCACCGTGGCGCGGTCACCCGTGGCGGAACCAGCCTGGCGGGCTGCTTGCGCCATGGCTTCCCGAAAAGCCGTGATCGCCGGATGATGCGTCCTGGAAGCGCGCACCGAGGTGAAGATCTTGCGGTGCGGCCCATCGGGCAGCGCAATGAGTTGAATCCCGCCGGTGTATTGGGAACCCACCAGACCGTGCACAAAAGCTGCCGCATGACCGGTGCGGACCATGTGCAGCTGCAGCAGCGGGTCCGGGGAGTCAAGAATGATCCGCGGCTCATAACCAGCCGCGCGGCACAACGAGCGCGACCACACCCCCATCTGGGTGTCGGCAGCATCCAATGCCCACGGGGTTTGGGCCAGTTCACCCAGATCGGCCACCCGCGTTGAGAATCTGCCAACATCCGGCAGGGCCAACACCTGCGGATCTTGGATCAGTTCAACGCGGTCGCTGCCGGGGCGCGGAGCTACGGGAAACCCTGGCAGTTCCTCTCCAACAATCAGATCGAACTCCAGGGACAGCAATCCGTCATAGGCACGGTCCAACACCCGTTGCGTGATCTCCACCTGCAGCAGCGGATGGCGCTCAGCCAACAAAGACAGCGCCGTGGGCATCAGGGTCATCACCACCGTTTGGAACGAGGCCACGCGCAGCACCCCCTGCACCTCAGATTTGGTGGCATCAAGATCCGCTTGCGCGCGCTCCAGGCGGGCCAGCACCGCATCCGCATGCCCCACCAAGGACTCACCGGCATCCGTCAGGTGCACACCACGCCCCACGCGTTCCAACAGGGCCACTCCGGCCTCACGTTCCAGCAGGGCCAACTGCTGGGAGACCGCTGACGGAGTGTAGGACAAGACTCTTGCCACCTCCGCCAAGGTTCCGCGGCGCTTGAGTTCACTGAGCATCCGCAGCCGGTTCAGATTCAGCATCTTCCCTCTTAAGTTCTACTTCAGTAAACCAGTAAGAATCATTCGCTAGATTAATCTAATGAGCAGCGGCAAGCTATGGGGCATGACCTCCTCCGCACCAACGCCCGTCGTCGTCAGCGGCACCAACTCCGCACTGTCCCGGGCCGGGCGGGGCACGGGTACCGGGCCTGCTGTGGCCCTGGTCCTGGGTTCCTGCATCTCTCTGCAATTCGGGGCAGCTCTGGCCATGCAGCTGTTCCCCGTGTTCGGCACCTGGGCCACCACCTCCTTCCGATTGGGCTGTGCAGCTCTTGTGCTCTGCGCCGTGGCGCGGCCCCGATTCCTGTCCTGGACCCGGGACCAGTGGAAAGCCGTTGTGGCCTTCGGCTTTGCCCTGGCCTTGATGAACGGGTTTTTCTACGCGTCCTTGGCCCGTATCCCCTTGGGAACAGCTGTCTCCATCGAGTTTCTGGGGCCGCTGTTGCTGGCCGCGATTCTCTCCCGCAGAGGCCGGGACCTGATCTGGGTGGCGCTGGCTCTGGCCGGCATGGCGGTGCTGGGCGTGGAAAGTGCCCTGGGTGTGGAGTCCCTGGATCCCCTGGGCGTGCTCTTTGCGCTGGTGGCGGGCGGCTTCTGGGCCCTCTACGTTCTCACCAGTGCCCGCGTGGGACAGGTGATCCCAGGGTCCGGCGGATTGGCCATGGCGCTGGTGGTGGCAGCCGCGCTGCTGGTGCCCTTCAGCGTGGGCCACGTGAGTGCCCTGGTCACTGATCCGCGTCTGCTGGCCTTGGCCCTGGGCACCGCCATCCTGGCTTCTTTGGTGCCGTACACCTTTGAGCTCAGTGCCCTGCGCAGCCTGCCCCGTCCGGTTTTCGGCATCTTGCTCAGCATGGAGCCCGTGGTTGCCTCCATAGCCGGTTGGGTGCTGTTGGACCAGGTTGCGGGTACCTGGCGGATCATGGCTGTCACCTTGGTGGTGGCGGCCAGTATTGGCAGCACCGTCACTGCTGGTCGTGCCGTTCCCGGTGAGGTTCCCAGAACAACCCCACCACAACGACGTGGTAGCTCACCCACCGCACCCAAGACCCCACCGCTGTCCTAGGCTGAAACCATGACTCCTGCCGTGACCAACCCTCTGGAATCCGTGCCACTGGAGCAGCTACGGAAACGCACCAGCGAAAAATGGCACCACTATCCCCCGGAGGTGCTGCCCCTTTGGGTGGCGGAAATGGATGTGATCCCGGCCCGGCCCATCCGTCAAGCGGTGCAGGAGGCCGTGGAGTCCGGGGACACCGGGTATCCGTCAGGGGATGTGTACCCGCAAGCCCTCAGTGACTTTGCGGCACGCCGGTGGGGGTGGACCGGTGCCGAACCGCAACGGATGCGCACGGTACCGGATGTGATGACCGGCATCAGTGCCGCCATCTCCGCGCTCACGGACCCGGGAGACACGGTCATTGTCTGCTCCCCCGTCTATCCGCCGTTTTACGTTTACACCAAGCATCTGGGTCGAAAAGTTGTGGAGGCGCCGCTGACTCCCGGTGGAAGACTGGACCCGGAAGCCGTCCAGGCCACCTTCCAACGGATTTCAGGCACCACCCGCCAGCCGGTGTTGCTGCTGGCCAACCCGCATAATCCCACCGGGGTGGTACATACTCGCGCAGAGCTGGAAGCAGTTGCGGCCCTGGCCCGGAAGTTCAACGCCCGGGTCATTTCGGATGAAATTCACGCCCCTTTGGTGCTGCCCGGTGCTCACTTTGTGCCCTACCTCAGCGTGACCGGCACAGAGCCGGACTTTGCAGTGTTTTCAGCGTCCAAAGCGTGGAATCTGGCCGGATTCAAGGCGGCCGTGCTGCAGGCAGGTTCGGAGGCCACCCAGGATCTTGCGCGGGTTCCCTGGACGGTGGATGCCGGTGCCAGCCACCTGGGAATCCTGGCCCATGTGGCGGCCCTACAGCACGGGCAACCCTGGCTGGATACGCTGCTGGCGGGCCTGGCCTCCAACCGCCGTCTGCTCCAAGAACTGGTGGAACAGCATGCGCCCGGGCTCAGGTTTCAGCCCCCAGAGGCCACCTACTTGGCTTGGCTGGATTGTTCGCAGGTGGACCTGCCTGCAGCTGAGCCGGGAAGCCTCTCCAGGCAGTTCCGGCTGACGGGCCCCGCTGGGTTTTTCCTGGACCACGCCGGAGTTGCCCTCAACGACGGCTCCACCTTTGGGACCGGCGGACGCGGCTTTGTACGCCTGAACTTTGGAACCTCTCCCACCATCTTGAGCATCGCCGTCGAGCGTATGGGTGCCGCACTGGCAGCAGTGGGCTGACAGCCGGAGTCATCACCAAGCCGTGCGCAGTTTGATACCTCATCAGCGCTGATG